>NZ_JBFAYK010000001.1:3246145-3979526 GCF_040681225.1 Nocardia sp. NPDC051833 | reverse complement strand
CTTACCGCTCGACTTGCATGTGTTAAGCACGCCGCCAGCGTTCGTCCTGAGCCAGGATCAAACTCTCCGTTGAAGACTCTCGAAACACTCCCGAAGGAGCGAATCAGAATAATCTAAAGACTAGAGTCCGAAAACCTAGCAATGCCGAACACCAGCAAAAGTTTGCTGACATTCAAAATGTCCGACCTCGTCAACCGGGGGGTATGAGAGGCCGGAACCAATAATAATATTGGCACTGACATTCATCGACACACTATTGAGTTCTCAAAGAACACACGCACAAGCATCCACCCGCAACATTTCGTACGGGCTTCAGCAGGGCAACTGTTCCAACCTAGCGCAGCCAACCCAATCGAAGCAAATTCGGAAGGAGTGAGTCTGGCTAGATGATCAATCAGGCGCTCTGCGTCACCGCGTCGCTCTGACTCGAATAAAGTTACGCACCGACGAACGCGAAGTCAAATCGCCTGGTCAGACAGGCTATTTCGGCGTATCGACGCGCTCGACCCGGCCACCGAGCGCCTGCATCTGCTCGACGAACTTCGGGTAGCCGCGGTCGATGTGGAAGACGTCGTGCACTTCGGTGACACCGTCGGCGACCAGACCGGCCAGTACGAGACCGGCGCCGGCGCGGATGTCGGAGGACCAGACCGGCGCGCTGGACAGCCGCGGGATACCGCGGACCACCGCGTGATGACCATCGGTGCGGGCATCGGCGCCGAGCCGGATCATCTCCTCGACGAAGCGGAACCGCGCCTCGAAGACGTTCTCGGTGATCATTGACGTGCCGTCGGCGATGGCGGCCAAGCCGATGGCCATCGGCTGCAGGTCGGTCGGGAAACCGGGGAACGGCAGCGTCGCGAAGTTCACCGCGCGCGGGCGCTCCGGCTGCACGACGCGGAAACCGTTGGGCTCGTAGGAGATCCGCGCGCCTGCCGAGCGCAGCTTGTCCAGCACCAGGGCCAGGTGCTTCGGGTTGACCCCGGTGACCCGGACATCGCCGGTGGTCATCGCCGCGGCGATACCCCAGGTGGCGGCGACGATGCGGTCACCGATCACGCGGTGGGTGGTCGGCGACAGGCTCTTCACGCCCTGCACGGTGAGCACCGAGGAACCGGCGCCCTCGATCCGCGCGCCCATCTGCACCAGCATGTTGCACAGGTCGACGATGTCGGGCTCACGCGCCGCGTTGTCGATGACCGTCTCCCCCTCGGCCAGCACCGCGGCCATCAGGATGTTCTCGGTCGCGCCGACGGACGGGAAGTCGAGGCGGATGCGCGCGCCCTGCAGCTCGTCGGCACGGGCAACGACGCAACCGTGCTCGATCTCGCTGGTCGCGCCGAGCAGGCGCAGGCCCTGCTGGTGCATGTCCAGCGGACGCGAGCCGATCGCGTCACCGCCGGGCAGCGCGACGACCGCGCGCTTACAGCGCGCCATCAGCGGACCGAGCACACACACCGAGGCGCGGAACTGGGTCACCGCCGGGAAGTCGGCGTGGTACTTGGGCTCCGGCGGGGTGACGATCGTGCAGACCGAGCGGTCTCCGCTCTCGTCGTCGGAGATCGTCACGTCGCAGCCGAGGCCACGCAGCACCTCGGCCATCAGCGGGACATCGAGGATGTCCGGGCAGTTGGTGATGGTGGTCGTACCCTCGGCCAGCAAAGCGGCGGCCATCAGCTTCAGCACGCTGTTCTTCGCGCCGCCGACCGCGACCTCGCCGACGAGCTGATTACCGCCGGAGACCAGAAACCGTTCGCTCACCCCGCCAGCTTATCGACCGTTGCCCGGCGACACGCCCCCCGACGCCAAACCGACCGATCCTGGCGCCACCGAGTCGCTTTCAGCGCTCGGCTCCGCCGCCCGGCTGCCACAGCACATCGCCCTCGGGATTGGTCGCGCGGCTCAGGATGAACAGCAGGTCCGACAGGCGATTGAGGTATTTGGCCGGCAACACGCTGGTGTCGTCGGGGTGTGCCTCGACCGCGGCCCACGCCGACCGCTCGGCGCGTCGCACCACGGTGCGTGCCGTGTGCAACAGTGCGGCAATCGGCGTGCCGCCGGGCAGGATGAACGAATTCAGCGGTGCCAGACCCTCGTTGAACTCGTCACACCACTTCTCCAGCCGATCTATGTAGGGCTGGGTGATGCGCAGCGGCGGGTACTTCGGCTCGGCGACGACCGGCGTCGACAGGTCGGCGCCCGCGTCGAACAGATCGTTCTGGACTTGGCGCAGGACCGCGAGAACCTCGGGTTCCGGCGCGCCGAGCGCGACGGCCACGCCGAGCGCCGCGTTGGCCTCGTCGCAGTCGGCGTAGGCGACCAGGCGGGGATCGGTCTTGGGAACGCGGGAGAAATCGCTCAGGCCGGTGGTGCCGTCGTCACCGGTGCGGGTGTAGATCCGGGTGAGGTGGACACTCACGGCTGGCCTCCTCGGGTGCGGCGCGCGCGGTCGGACGGGCGGGACTCCATCCAGGACAGAAAAGCCGCCATCGATCCGCGGTCGAGCGCGAGCTCGAAGCTGTTGTGCGGATCGGTGACGGCTACCACCACGATGTCCTCGCTCATGATGTCGAATTCGTCGCCCTGGGGCGCGCGGCGTTCGACGATCTCGAGGCCCTGCCGGTGCACGGTGCTGTCCGGACCGAACTTGAGGCTGGTCAATTTGAAGAAGACGAGGCGATCCTCGTCGTAGCGGATGAGACCGTGCCGCCAGCCCTGGCCGCCGCGCGCGGGCAATACCCGCAGCAGCGCGGCCGTGCCGCCCCGGCGCAGCATCACCAGCCGGTAGGTCGATGCACCTGCTACGAACACGAGCGTCAGCACCAGAATGATCAGCAGAACCATCCCGGTTTGCAATGCCGTACGCCCTTTCGCTCAGCTGGTGTCGAAGACACCCCCGTCGCCATTCAATCACGCCCGTCGTCGACCACTTCGGCGGGATCGGAATTACCGCCGAAAACAGCACTGTCGGCGACGAACCGGAGTTCGTCGCCGACAGTGTGGTGTTCGGGGACCAGATCAGGCAGTCACGGTCGCCTCGACCGCGCGCACCTGGCCCTGCGCCACGCGCAGCTCCACCTCGGTGGCGCTCGCGTCGGCCAGCACCTTGCGCGCCGCGTCGACGTCGACCTCACCCGCGAGTTCCGCGGACTCGGCCAGCACCCGCACGGTGTCGGCGGTGACCGAGAAGAAGCCGCCGTGCACCGCGGCCACGATCCGATCGCCGTCGGTCGACACGATGGTCACCGTGCCGCCTTCGACGAGCTGACCCAGCAGCGGCTCGTGGCCCGCCATGATGCCGATCTGACCTTCGGTGGTCTGCGCGCTGACGAACGTCGCCTGGCCGGACCAGAGCTTGCGTTCGACGGCGACGAGATCAACTGTCATTTCCGCCATGGTGGACTACTTCCCGGCGATCTTCTTCGCAGCGGCCTCGACGTCGTCGAGACCACCGCAGGAGTTGAACGCCTGCTCCGGGAAGTGGTCGAACTCGCCCTTGCAGACGCGATCGAAGTCGTCGATGGTCTGCTCCAGCGGCACGACCGAGCCCGGCTGACCGGTGAACTTCTCGGCCACGATGAAGTTCTGGCCGAGGAACTTCTCCAGACGACGGGCGCGGCCGACGAGGACCTTGTCCTCTTCGGAGAGCTCGTCCATACCGAGGATGGCGATGATGTCCTGCAGCTCCTTGTACTTCTGCAGGATCCGCTTGACCTCGTTGGCCACCCGGAAGTGACGGTCGCCGACGATCGAAGCCTCGAGGATACGAGAGGTCGAGGTCAGCGGGTCGACGGCCGGGTAGATGCCCTTCTGCGAGATCGGGCGGGAGAGCTCGGTCGTCGCGTCCAGGTGGGCGAAGGTGGTCGCCGGCGCCGGGTCGGTGTAGTCGTCGGCGGGGACGTAGATCGCCTGCAGCGAGGTGATCGAGCGACCACGGGTCGAGGTGATGCGCTCCTGGAGCTCACCCATCTCGTCCGCCAGCGTCGGCTGGTAACCCACGGCGGAGGGCATACGACCCAGCAGGGTCGAGACCTCGGAACCGGCCTGGGTGAAACGGAAGATGTTGTCGATGAAGAGCAGCACGTCCTGGTGCTGGACATCGCGGAAGTACTCCGCCATGGTCAGCGCGGACAGGGCCACGCGCATACGCGTGCCCGGCGGCTCGTCCATCTGGCCGAAGACGAGGGCGGTGTCCTGGAGGACGCCCATCTCTTCCATTTCCAGGTGGAGGTCGGTGCCCTCACGGGTACGCTCACCGACGCCCGCGAACACCGAGGTGCCGGAGAACTCGCGAGCGATACGGGTGATCATCTCCTGGATCAGAACGGTCTTACCGACACCGGCACCACCGAACAGACCGATCTTGCCGCCCTTGACGTACGGGGTCAGCAGGTCGATGACCTTGACGCCGGTCTCCAGCATCTCGGTCTTACCCTCGAGCTGGTCGAAGCTCGGGGGCTTGCGGTGGATGCCCCACTGCTCGCCGTCGCGGCCGAGGCCGGGCGAGTCGAGGCAGTCGCCGAGGGCGTTGAACACGTGGCCCTTGACGATGTCGCCGACGGGCACCGAGATCGGCTTGCCCGAGTCGGTGACGGTGGCACCACGGACCAGACCGTCGGTGGGCTGCATCGAGATGGTGCGCACGATGTTGTCACCGAGGTGCTGGGCGACCTCGAGGGTCAGGGTCTTGGCCACCGACGCGAGCTTGATGTCGGCGTTGAGAGCGTTGAACAGCTCGGGGATGGCGCCACGCGGGAACTCGACGTCCACGACGGGGCCGATGACACGGACGACGCGGCCGGCGGTTGCGCCCGCCTTGCTCGCGTTGTCCTGAGTGACAGCTGCGGTCATTAGATTGGTTCTCTTCCTGCGCTTCTAGTCGCGGTCCGAGCTCGACGCCAGCGCGTTCACGCCGCCGACGATTTCGCTGATTTCCTGCGTGATCTGGGCCTGACGCACCGAGTTCGCCTCGCGCTGGAGCACACTGGCCAGCTCGTTGGCGTTATCGGTCGCCGCCTTCATTGCGGTGCGCCGAGCCGCGGACTCGGATGCCGCTGCCTCGAGCAACGATGCGTAGATACGCGTGTTGACGTACTTGGGCAGCAGCGCGCCCAGCAGCACATCGGCGTCCGGCTCGAATTCGTACTGCGCCGTGACCACCGCGTTCGGCGAATCCGAGACGATGTCCTCGCCGAGCTCGAACTTCTCGTCCACGAAGCTCACCTGGATCGGCGCCAGGCGGCGCACCTCCGGGTTCTGGGTCAGCATCGAGACGAACTTGGTGTACACGATGTGCAGTTCGTCGACGCCCGCGATGGTGCCCTGGCCGTCCAGCGAGGGCACCTCGCTGTCGGAGCCGGCCATGAACGCCTCGACCAGGTGCTGGCACGCGGCCGACGCGTCGGTGTACTTCGGCTGCTGGGAGAAGCCGGTCCACGACGCCTGGAAGGGACGGTTGCGGAACTTGTAGTACGTGAGGCCCTTGTTGCCCATCACGTACAGCACCGGCTCCTTGCCGTCGCCACGCAGGGTGGTCATGAGCTCCTCGGCGCGCTTGAGCACGTTCGAGTTGTAGCCACCGCACATACCGCTGTCGCTGGTGATCACCAGGACAGCGGCCCGACGAGCGTTGGGACGCTCGGTCAGCAGCGGGTGCGACAGGTTCTTCGAAGCGCTCGCGAGCTCGCCGAGGACCTTGGTGATCTCCTCGGCGTACGGCTTGGCCGCCGCGACCCTGGCCTGGGCCTTGGAAATTCGCGAGGTCGCGATCAGTTCCTGAGCCTTGGTGATCTTCTTGATCGAATTCACACCACGAATGCGGGAGCGCAATTCGCGCAAACTTGCCACTAGCGGTTCACACTCCCTTCATTCGCCAGATCGGTAATTGCCGACATCAGTCCTGCCCGGCTTACTTGTCGACGTGCTTGCGGGTGACCGACAGCGACTCGACCTCTTCGTGGTCCAGATCGCCGGCCGCGGCCTCGTTCACGACACGGCTGCCGTCGGAGGCCAGGAAGCCCTCCTTGAACTTGTCGGTCTCCGACTTGATCGCGTCGGCGGCCTCGCCGTCGAGCGGCTTGCGGCCACCCTCGAGCGCGTCGAAGGACGACTGGGTCGCGCTGTGCAGGTGCTCCAGCAGCTCGGCGGTGAAGCGACGCACGTCGCCGACCGGCACCGAGTCGTAGTAGCCGGCGTCGACCAGGTAGATCGAGACGACCTGATCCTCGACGGCGACCGGGGAGTACTGGTTCTGCTTGAGCAGCTCCACCCAGCGGGCACCGCGCTCCAGCTGCGCCAGCGAGGCGGCATCCAGGTCGGAGGCGAAGGCGGAGAACGCCTCCAGCTCGCGGTACTGCGCCATTTCCAGACGCAGCGAACCGGCGACCTTCTTCATGGCCTTGGTCTGGGCGGCGCCACCGACACGGGAGACCGAGGTACCGACGTTGATCGCCGGGCGGACACCCTTGTTGAACAGGTCGGACTCGAGGAAGACCTGGCCGTCGGTGATGGAGATGACGTTGGTCGGGATGAACGCCGAGACGTCGTTGGCCTTGGTCTCGATGATCGGCAGACCGGTCATCGAGCCGCCGCCCATCTCGTCGGACAGCTTCGCGCAACGCTCCAGCAGACGGGAGTGCAGGTAGAAGACGTCACCGGGGTACGCCTCGCGGCCCGGCGGACGACGCAGCAGCAGCGAGATGGCGCGGTACGCCTCGGCCTGCTTGGTCAGGTCGTCGAACACGATCAGGACGTGCTTGCCCTGGTACATCCAGTGCTGGCCGATGGCCGAGCCGGTGTAGGGGGCCAGCCACTTGAAGCCGGCGGAGTCGGAGGCCGGGGCCGCGACGATGGTGGTGTACTCCATCGCGCCGTGCTCCTCGAGCGCGGTCTTGACGCCCGCGATGGTGGAGCCCTTCTGGCCGATCGCGACGTAGATGCAGCGCACCTGCTTGCTGGGGTCGCCCGACTCCCAGTTCGCCTTCTGGTTCAGGATCGCGTCGACGGCGACGGCGGTCTTGCCGGTCTTACGGTCGCCGATGATCAGCTGACGCTGGCCGCGGCCGATGGCGGTCAGCGCGTCGATCGCGGTGATACCGGTGGCCAGCGGCTCCTCGACCGGCTGACGCTCCAGCACGGTCGCGGCCTGCAGCTCCAGCACGCGGCGATCGTCGGCCTCGATCTCGCCCAGGCCGTCGATGGCCTGGCCGAGCGGGTTGACGACGCGACCGAGGAACTTGTCACCGACGGGAACCGACAGCACGTCGCCGGTGCGGCGGACCTGCTGGCCCTCTTCCAGCGAGGCGTACTCGCCGAGGATGACGGCACCGATCTCGGTGTCCTCGAGGTTCAGCGCGACGCCCAGGACGCCGCCCGGGAACTCGAGCAGCTCGTTGGCCATCGCCGAAGGCAGACCGCTGACGTGCGCGATGCCGTCGCCGGTGTCGGTCACGAGGCCGACTTCTTCGATGGAGGTTTCCGGGGTGTAGCTCTGGGTGTAGCTCTCGATCGCGCTACGGATCTCGTCGGAGGAGATCGTCAGCTCCGCCATGTTGTTCCTGCTCTCGCTGTGGTCTCGAATGTCGGGGGTTGGAGTAGAGCTGCTGGCTAGGACAGCGCCCGGCGCAGCTTCTCCAGTCGGCCGGTGGCGCTGCCGTCGATGACGTCGTCTCCGACGCGCACGACGACGCCGCTCAGCAGCGTCGGGTCGACCTGCACGTGCACGGTGACCGCCTTGCCGTAGATCCGCTGCAGGGAAGCCGAGAGCTTCTCCTTCTGCTGATCCGACAGTTCGACCGCGGCATGCGCGTGGGCGACGATCTGGTCACGACGGGCCGCCGCCAGATCGGACAGGGCGCCGAAGGCGACGCCGATGTTGTTGGTCCGCAGTCGGGTCACCGCCTGCTCGGCCAGCGTCAGGGTGATCGGCTCGGCCTTGCCGGTCAGCAGCCGCTCGATCAGCACCCGCCGCGCCGAGGCAGGCTTGCCCTGATCGGACAGTGCCTGCTCAAGCTCCGGGTTGTCGGCGATGATGCGACCGAGCCGGAACAGCTCGTCCTCCACCGCTTCCAGCCGGCCGCCGTCGGCAGCGGACTCGAGCAGAGCCTCCTGCCCGAGCAGCACCAGGGTGTCGACCAGATCGCGGGTGCGCGACCAGTTCTGGGCCACCGCGGTGGTCAGCACTGCCTGCGTGGCAGCGCTGACCTTGCCGCCGAAGATCCGCTCACTGAGTTCAGCGCGCGCCGAACCCGGCACCGACACGTCCGCGAGCGCCACACGCAGCGAACGCTGGTCGTCCAGCACGGCGACAACGGCGAACAGTTCCGACCCCGTTGTGGCCGCAACAGTTTCGCTTCCGGTCAGAGCGGCCCGAAGCGCCTCCCGAGACCGGGAGCTGGCCTCGCGGCTCGCTGCGTACATGCTTCTCACTTTCGCGTCGTTACCTTCCGGCCCCGATGGCGGTGGTGTCGTCGAGTTCGCTGAGGAACTTGTCGATCGACGCCGCCTGCTTGGCCTCGTCCGAGACAGACTGGCCGATGATCTTCTCGGCCAGGTCGACAGCCGTGCGGCCGACCTCGGAGCGCAGCTCGGTCAGGATCTGCTGGCGCTGGGCTTCCAGCTGGGAGTGACCGGCGGCGACGATACGGTCGCTTTCGGCCTGGGCGTCCGCGCGCATCTGCGCGAGGATCTGCTGACCCTGGGTGCGCGCATCCTCGCGGATACGTGCGGCCTCGAGCCGGGCGTCGGCAAGCTGCTGCTGGTACTGCTGCAGCGTCTGCTGTGCCTCTTCCTGAGCGGCTGCGGCCCTGGCGATACCGCCTTCGATCTTGTCGGCACGCTCATCGAGTGTCTTGGTCACACGCGGGATCACGTATTTCCAGAAGAGCACGCCGATGATGGCGACGCAGACGATCGACCAGACGATGTCGTACGTTTCGGGAATGAGAGGATTCACATCCTCTCCCCCTTCGGCAGCGAGCGTGATGAGTTCGCGCATCGGAATCAGAAGATGAAGCCGGCGACGAGGCCGATCAGCGCCAGGGCCTCGGTGAACGCGATACCGAGGAACATGTTGGTCCGGATCTGGCCGGCCAGCTCGGGCTGACGGGCGAAGCCCTCGATGGCCTTACCGACGACGATACCCACGCCGATGCCGGGGCCGATCGCGGCGAGACCGTAGCCGATGGCGCCGAAGCCCTTGAAGGTGCTCTCGGTGGTCGCGGCTTCCTGGGCCAGGTAAGCGAGGCTCATGAGTCTTCTTTCCCTTTCTGTTGCTCACCCGCCGGTCGGCGTGTGTAGCAGGTTTGGCAGTACTGGTGTGGATTCAGGTCAGTGGTCGGCGGCGTGCTGCGCGAGGCTGATGTACACCGCGGTCAGCAGGGCGAAGACATACGCCTGCAGGAAGATGACCAGCAGCTCGAACAGCGTGAAGCCGATGCCTGCCAGCAGCGAGAAGGGCGTGAAGACCTTCATCCACGCGGTGGCATCGAAGAGGAAGAACCAGGTGGCGCTGAAGAACAGCACCAGCATGATGTGGCCCGCCAGCATGTTGGCCATGAGTCGGACGGTCAGCGTGAACGGCCGCAGGATGAAGGTCGAGACGAACTCGATCGGGATCAGCAGCACGTGCAGCGCGGGCGGCACATCGGGAACGACGATGCTCGACCGCATGTACTTGAAGAAGCCGTACTTGCGGATACCCACGTAGTTGAACGCGATGTAGGCGATCGCCGCCAGCACCAGCGGCATGCCGACTCGCGCATTCGACGAGATGTTCAGGAACGGAACAATGCTGGAGAAGTTCAGGAACAGAACCGTGAAGAAGATCGTCGCGATCAGCGGGAGGAACCGCTTACCGGTTTCCTTGCCGAGTACCTCGTCGGCGATCTGCTCCTTGACGAAAACCACCGCGGTTTCCATCACGTTCTGCAGGCCGCGCGGCACGATCTTCGGCGAGCGGAAAGCCAGCACGAAGACGAGCACCACAACGGCGGTCATCAGCAGCCGGATCAGCATCAGGCGGTCGAGTTCGAACGGCGTACCCTCGAACAGCACTGCTGGAGGGAAGAAGTCGGACAGCGATGGCGCGTGGAACTCGCCCGCCGCCAAAGTGATGACGCTCAGCGTTCTCTCCCGTGTTCGGGCCGCGGGTACGACGGTCATTCCCGCGGTTCGATCGGACATTGACGATCAATGGGGTCGACTCTGGTCGGCTCGAAATTCGACAGTTGCTCGTACGGTGTAACGCGTATCGGCTTCTGTTCGGGCGTCGGCGACATCGTCGACATGCTTCAACCGGGCACATTCCACCCGGATCGGCAGTAAGCATAGCGGCACCGGGCAGGATCTTGGCGATCCCCCCTGGTAACCCGAGGCATTGCCCCGAGTCATCCTGGGCAGCGCCTCCAGCTTGGGTGCTTGCTTACCAACACTTTACCAAGCTATCTACGACAGTGTGTAGCTGGGTGGGATTATTCCTGCTCGGAAGCCGTTTCGTCGTCTCCCGCGCGTGTCGTGACATACGGAACCTTCACGCTCACAACGCCGTACGTCTCGGCGCCGAGCACGATCAGCAGGGCGCCGACCACGGTGAAGAACAGCGTGGGCCTGCTGTAGAAGTCGAACTGGTTGAGCACACCGACGATCACCAGCGCGATCAGCAGCTTGCCGACCCAGCTGACCAGCATGACCAGGCCCGCCGTGCTCGGCGGCAGCTTGGCGCCGAGCAGCACGGCCACCACGGTGGTGAGGATGAACCCGCCACCGATGGCCGCGCCGAGCAGCGCGCCCCACAGGCCAGGCATCCCGGCCACCGCGGTGCCGATCGCCACCGAGACGACCACGAGGACACCGAGCCCGATCAGGCCGTAGCGCAGCGCGGTGCGCAGGGGGGCGTCGGGGCCTGGCACGGGGTTCGGAGTAAAGCTCACGGCCGGTACTTTACCTTCGGCCACTTCTCAGTGGTTGGCCGACTCCACCCGGCGCATCGATGGGATCGCGGTCACTACCAGGGCGAACACCAATCCACCCGCCACCAGCAGTACCACCAGCCGCCGATCCATCAGCGAGGTACCCACCGCGCCGAAGGCGAGCACGCCGACCCACAAATAGATCAACAGCACAACGCGTCGCTGAGAATGTCCGATCTGTAGCAATCGGTGATGAAGATGCATTTTGTCCGGTGTGGAGAAACTCACCCCGGCGCGCACACGGCGCACGATCGCCAGCAACAGATCGAGCACCGGAATGAACATCACCGCGCCCACCAACAGCAGCGGCGAGAGCAAACCCACAATGTCGCGCGGGCCGTACCCCTGCAGCGGAATTCGGCCGGAGGCGCCGGTGGAAACCGCGGCCAGCATCAATCCGATCATCATCGAGCCGGAATCGCCCATGAAGATTCGGGCCGGCGAGAAATTGTGCGGCAGAAATCCGAGGCACGCGCCGGCCAGCGCGGCGGCCAGCAACGCGGGCGGATAGGTGTCGACCGAACCGCCCTGGTCGTAGAGCAAACCGACGGAGAACACGAAAACGGCGCCCGCGCAGATCAAGCCGAGGCCGGCGGCGAGGCCGTCCAGGCCGTCGACGAAGTTCATCGCGTTCACCAGGGTGACGGTGATGCCCACCGTCACCAGGCCGCCCTGCAACGCGTCGAGGACGACGGTGGTGTCGTTGAACGGGTCGTAGATCACGTACCAGCTCAGGCCCATCACGGCCATCACGCCCGCGGCGGTCACCTGCCCGGCGAATTTGGTGAGCGCGTCCAGGCCCCAGCGGTCGTCGACGATGCCGACCAGCACGATGATGGTCGCCGCGACCAGCACCGCCGGAATATCGGGCGCGTAATCGAAACCGCGCCGCAGTGCGGGCAATTGGTGTGCGAACAAGACCGCGGCGACCACGCCGACATACATGCCGACACCGCCCATCCGCGGAATCGGCGTCACGTGCACATCGCGCTCACGCGGAATCGCGACCGCGCCGAACGCGATGGCGAGCACCCGGATGCCGCCGGTGGCCAGGAAGGTCACCGTGGCGGAGACGAGCAGCACGAGCACCAGCTCGCGCAGGGGAACGACCGTGCTCATCGGATGCGTGCGATCACCGCTGCGCGGGGCTGCTCAGGGCATCCGGCGCCATGCCGAGGACCTCCGCGATATCGGCCACCGCCACCGCACCCTCCCGCAACACCCGCGGCTGATCCGCGGTCAGATCGACGATCGTGGAGGCCAGCGCGTGCTCGGCCGGGCCACCGTCGAGATACACACTCGCCAGCGAACCCAACTGCTCGCGCGCCTGCTCGACGGTGCTGGCCGGGGGCTGCCCCGACACATTGGCGCTCGACACGGCCAGCGGGCCGACCTCACGCAGCAGTTCCAGCGCCACCGGATGCAGCGGCATCCGCAGCATCACCGTGCCGCGGGTATCGCCCAGGTCCCAGGCCAGCGAGGGCGCGGCCTGCACGACCAGGCTCAGCGCACCCGGCCAGAACGCCCGGATCAGCTCGCGCGCCTGCGGGCGCACCGAGAACACCAGTCCATCGATGGTGTGCCACGACCCGACGAGCACCGGGACGGGCATGTCGCGACCACGGCGCTTGGCCGCCAGCAGCGAGCCCACCGCGTCGGAATCGAACGCGTCGGCCGCGAGGCCGTACAGCGTATCGGTGGGCATCACGACCAGCCGACCGGATTTCAGCGCGCTGGTGGCGGCGGTGAGGCCCGCGGCCCGAGACGCCGATTCAGCACAGTCGTAGACGGTACTCACGCTACATTCGCCTCTCCGCGATTCTGCCGGTCTTCGGGTGGGCGACAATGTTTCCGCCGCTGCCCCGGGTCTCGCCGTCATCGGGGTGCGGCAAGGTGTCGGGGTCCCACGATTCTCGCCGGTCTTCGGTGTGCGGCAAGAGTCTAGCTCCCGCGTCACCGTTCACCTGCGCGGGGACTTTCCGAGGGTCCGGCGGGTGGCTCGCCACGGCGGCGCGACCAGCGCGTTCGCGGAATGCTGAGAATGTGCTGGTACTACCGGGTCGCGGAGCGCGAGGCGGGGGCGCGACCGTATGCCGGCGCGTCAGGGTTTGCTGGGCGCCGCCGCGACGACGAAGCGGGGCTTGCCCGCGAGGTCCGGATGCTCGACGACGTCGACCAGACCGGCCGCCGTCAGCGCGGCCGCGACGCCCCCGCCGTTGGTGTCGTCGTGTTCGATCGCGGTGGCGCCGCCGGGCCGCAGCAGGCGGGCGATGGCGGGGACCATCGCGCGGATGACGTCGAGGCCGTCCGGGCCACCGAAGAGGGCGCGGTGCGGATCGTGGTCGGCGACCTCGGGGTCCAGGACCGCGGCCTCGGGAATGTAGGGCGGGTTCGACACCACCAGGTCGACGCGGCCGGACAGGTCGGTGAGCAGGGCCGGGTCGGTGGCGTCGTCGGCGTGCAGGGTGATCGGGGTGTCGCCGTCGGCGATGCGATCGTCGGCATTGCGGCGGGCCCAGGTCAGCGCGTCGGGATCGAGTTCGACGGCGTGGACCTGCGCGTCGGGCCGTGCGTGCGCGATGGCCAGGGCCAGCGCGCCCGACCCGGTGCACAGGTCGACGACGATCGGCACGTGGTCGTGCGGCAGCGTCTCCAGCCGGGCCAGCGCCCAGGCGAACAGCAGCTCGGTCTCCGGGCGCGGCACGAAGACGCCGGGCCCGACGGCGAGGTCGATCTCGCCCATCGCGGCCGTTCCGGTCAAGTGCTGCAGCGGGATTCGCGCGGCCCGCCGGTCGACCAGCTCGGCGAAGCGGGCGGCTTCGGCGGGCTCGATCATCGGGTGCAGCGCCAGCCGCATCCGGTCGACCCCGAGCACGTGCGCGGCCAGGTTCTCCGCATCCGGCAGGGGCGAGGCCACGCCCGCCGCGGCCAGCCGCCCGGCGGCCTCGACGATCAGCGGACGCAGCCGGACCCGTTCGGTCACCGCGTGGTCCGGCATGCGCGAGCGTCCTCCGTGGTGACGCGGGTTGCCCGAGCCGGGCGCTGAGCGCTCATGCCGGTTATTCGGCGGCCATGCGGGCGTCGCGGTCGGCCTTGCCGAGCGCGTCGAGCAGCGCGTCCATGTCACCGTCGAGGACCGCGTCGAGGTTGTGCGCCTTGAAGCCGATGCGGTGATCGGCGATCCGGTTCTCCGGGAAGTTGTAGGTGCGGATGCGCTCGGAGCGGTCCACCGTGCGGATCTGGCTGGCGCGACCGGCCGCGGCCTCCTGCTCGGCCTGTTCCTCGGCCAGCGCCTGCAAGCGGGCGGCGAGCACCTGCATCGCGCGCGCCTTGTTCTGCAGCTGCGAGCGCTCGTTCTGGCAGGTCACCACGATGCCGGAGGGCAGGTGGGTGATGCGGACCGCGGAGTCGGTGGTGTTGACGCCCTGGCCGCCCTTGCCGGAGGACCGGTAGACGTCGATGCGCAGGTCGGTCTCGTCGATCTGCACCTGCTCGACCTCGTCGGGCTCGGGGTAGATCAGCACGCCGGCGGCCGAGGTGTGGATGCGGCCCTGCGATTCGGTCACCGGCACCCGCTGCACCCGGTGCACGCCGCCCTCGAACTTGAAGCGCGACCACACGCCGTCGCGGGCCGCGTCCTTGCTCTTGATCGACAGCGTCGCGTCCTTGTAGCCGCCCAGGTCGGAATAGGTGACGTCGAGCGTCTCCACCTTCCAGCCGTGCCGCTCGGCGTAGCGGATGTACATGCGGGCCAGGTCGGCGGCGAACAGCGCCGATTCCTCGCCACCCTCGCCGGACTTCACCTCGAGCACCACGTCGTCGCCGTCGTGCGGGTCGCGCGGGGCGAGCAGATCGGCCAGCGCCTGCTCGAGCTCCACCAACTGGGTCTCCAGGCCGGGCACCTCGGCGGCGAACGCGGCGTCGTCGGCGGCCAGCTCACGGGCGGCCTCGAGATCGTCGCGCACCGACTCGAGCTTGCGGTAGGTCGACATCACCGGCGCCAGCTCGGCGAACCGCTTACCCACCCGCCGGGCCGCGCCCGCGTCGTTGTGCAACGACGGATCGGCCAGCTGCGTCTCCAGGCCTGCGTACTCGGCCAGAATGTCGTCGATGGCGGACGGCTGCGTCACGTGTGCTTCCTTATGTGCGGTGCGGGCGGGATCGGGTCGGGCGAGAAACCACCGACGCCCGGCCTGCGAAAGCAGAACCGGGCGTCGGGTAAGGCAACTAGCTGGCGTCGGCCTTCTTGCCCGCGCGCTTGCCGTAGCGAGCCTCGAAGCGAGCGACGCGGCCGCCGGTGTCGAGGATCTTCTGCTTGCCGGTGTAGAACGGGTGGCACTGCGAGCAGACCTCGACGGTGATCTGGCCGGACTCCTTGGTGGAGCGAGTCTGGAAGGTGTTGCCGCAACCACACACGACGGTGGTGTCGACATACGTGGGGTGGATTCCTGCCTTCATGGGCGTCCTCTCGATAATGGTCGCCGGGTCGTACACCGCTGGAGCGCGGGATACGTGAACCGGAACCGACTAGGCGGGATGTCTGCGAACTCGCAGACACACAGCGATCCAGTATGCCAGACCTGGCCGCACCCTCCGAAAACACCCCCGGCCCCCGGTTTGTTCCTGGCCGGGAAACGCAGCGGGGGCCCCGCCGAAGCGGGGCCCCCGTCGCGTCACTCGTCGAGCGCGCCCGGTGCGGTCTTGGAGACCGTCATCAGGAACTCGAGGTTGTTCTTGGACTTGCGCAGCCGATCCATCAGCAGATCGATCGCCTGGTGCGAGTCCAGGCCCGAGAGCACCCGGCGCAGCTTGTGCACCACGGCCATCTCGTCGGGCGACATCAGCAGCTCGTCGTGGCGGGTGCTGGACGGGTTGATGTCCACCGCGGGGAACACGCGCCGCTCGGCGATCTTGCGATCGAGCTTGAGCTCGGCGTTGCCGGTGCCCTTGAACTCCTCGAAGATCACCGTGTCACCGGTGGAGCCGGTCTCGACCATCGCCGTGGCGATGATGGTGAGCGAGCCACCGTTCTCGATGTTGCGCGCCGCGCCGAGGAACCGCTTGGGCGGGTACAGCGCGGTCGAGTCGACACCACCGGAGAGGATGCGGCCCGAGGCGGGCGAGGAGTTGTTGTACGCACGGCCCAATCGGGTGATCGAGTCGAGCAGCACCACAACGTCTTTGCCCATTTCCACCAGGCGCTTGGCCCGCTCGATGGCGAGCTCGGCGACCGAGGTGTGGTCGGCCGGCGGCCGGTCGAAGGTGGAGGCGATGACCTCACCCTTCACCGAACGCTGCATGTCGGTGACCTCTTCGGGACGCTCGTCGACCAGCACGACCATGAGGTAGCACTCGGGGTTGTTGACCGAGATCGCGTTGGCGATGTCCTGCATGATCGTGGTCTTACCCGCCTTGGGCGGGGACACGATCAGCGCGCGCTGGCCCTTGCCGATCGGCATGATCAGGTCGATCACACGCGTGGTCAGCTTGTTCTGGGTGGTCTCCAGGCGCAGCCGCTGGTTCGGGTACAGCGGGGTGAGCTTCTGGAAGTCGGGACGGCGCTTGGCCGCCTCCACCTCACCGCCGTTGACGGTGTCGAGGCGGACCAGCGGGTCGAACTTCTGGCGCTGGTTGCTCTGCTCGCCGTCACGCGGGGCGCGCACCGCGCCGGTGATCGCGTCACCGCGGCGCAGGCCGTTCTTACGCACGAGGTTCATCGAGACATACACGTCGTTCGGGCCGGCCAGGTAGCCGGAGGTCCGCACGAACGCGTAGTTGTCCAGGACGTCCAGGATGCCGGCGACCGGCTGCAGGACGTCGTCCTCGCGGATCTCGAAATCGCGTGCCTCGCCGCCGCCACCACCGGTGCCACCGTCGCGGTCACGACCACGACGACGCTCACGGAACCGGCGACCCCGGCGGCCGCGGCCGCCTTCCTCGTCGTCGCCACCGCGGTCGTCGCGGGGACCGCGATTACCGGCGTTGCCGTTCTGGTTCTGGTTGCGCTCGTTCTGGTTGCGCTCACCACGGTCGCCACCGGCGCGTTCGCCCCGGTCGCCGCCGTTGCGCTCGCCACGCTCACGCCTGCGCTCGCCCTGCTCGCCGCCCTCGGCCTTGTCGGCCTGCTTGGTCTCCTCGGCGCGGTTCTCGGCCTGGGCGTTCTCGCCACCGCCGGAACGGGCCTGGTCACGGCCACGACGCTGCCTGCCACGGCCACGCTGACCGCCCTCGCGACCGGAATCCTCGGTCGACTCGGCGGTCTTGGACTCGGCCGTCCCCTGCTCGGCCGGGGCCTGCTCGGTCACGACGGCGGCGGCCTGCTTCTCGGCGGGCTCGGCCTTGTCGGCCTTGGCCGGCTTGTCGGCCTTCGCGGGCGCCTCGGTCTTGGGCGCTTCGGCCTTGGCGGGCGCCTCGCTCTTGGCGGCGGGCGCGTCGGCCGTCACGGCGGCGGCCTCGGCGGGCTTACCCGCCTTCGCAGGCGCTCCGGCCTGATTCTCCTTGATAGCGGCGATGAGATCGCCCTTGCGCATACCGGAGGTGCCTCGGATACCGAGCTCCCCCGCCAATGCGCGCAACTGCGGCAACAGCATTCCAGTCAGCCCCGATCGTGCGACGTCGGTGTGTTCGCTCATTTTCGAAATCTGTCCGGATTCACTTTCGCGGCCGCCCGAGTTCGTAGGGTTGGATTCCACCCCGGGTGTCGCGAGCAGGTCCGTATCTGTCACGGAAATCCTTTCCTTCCCTCGAATGCCGTGTGCTGAATCGAGGGTTCGTTCCGTAGACCCGGCACCCTGTGCCGAGCTCGGATTATGCGTCCGACCGGACGCCTGTGCCGTACTACCCGCCCCGCCGGACCGGAGGCTTCGCCACCAGAAGACAGTGGTGAGGAGAGATCATTCCAGTTGAGCGGCTTCTCGGCGTCGCAGCACCTCCATGGTGTGGAGGCTCGAGCCTGGAGCCTGCTGGAGCGATTGCCCTGATGAAGCACCGGCGTCTGATGCGCACGATGTACGGACTTGCACAGAATAGCTGCCAATTGCGAACAACGGCAAGGCAGGCACGCCGTCAGTCGATCACGACGCCGTCGGCAATGCCAGGTTCGACCACCCGCAGCCCGTCTGATTCCGCCTGTTTGCGCAGGTCAGCGGGGAAATCGTCGGTCGCGAGCGCCAAGATCGTCGGGCCTGCGCCGGAAACGGTGGCCGGAATACCCGCGGCCCGCAGCCGCTCGATCCAGGCCGTGGACAGCGGTAGCGCGGGAGCACGCTGGGTCTGATGCAGCCGGTCCGCGGTGGCGGGCATCAGCAGATCGGGGCGCTCGGTGAGCGCGACGACGGCCAGCGCCGCCCGGCTCACATTGAACGCGGCGTCGCCGTGCGGCACCTGCTCGGGCAGCAGCCCGCGGGTGTGCGCGGTGGACGAGCGTTCCTGCGGGATCAGCACCACCGGGCGCAGCGTAGCGGCCGGGGTCAGCCGCACGGCCCGGTAGGCGCGATTCTGCTCGGCATCGGATTCGGTCCACGACACGACGATTCCGCCGAGCACGCTGGCGGCGGCGTTGTCGGGATGCCCCTCGAACTCCGAAGCCAGCTGCACCAGCTGGTCGGCGCCGAGGCGCAGGTCCGGATCGAACTTGGCCGCCAGCCCGGCGCCGGCGGCCAGGCCGCCGACCACGGCCGAGGCGCTGGAGCCGAGGCCGCGCGAGTGCGGAATCACGTTGCGGCACACCACGTCGAGACCGTCGGCCCAGACGCCGAGCGATTCCAGCCCGCGCTCGATCGCCCGCACCACCAGATGCGTTGGGCCCCACGGCACGTCGTCGGCGCCCTCACCCTCGACCCGGATCTCGAGACCCGATTCGGTGGTTCGCACCACGATCTCGTCGTAGAGACCCAATGCCATTCCCAGGCAATCGAATCCGGGACCGAGGTTGGCCGTGGACGCGGGCACGCGCACGGTCACCTCGAGACCAGCGGGCAGGGTGGCCGTCATCAGCCTGCTCTCGCGTGCGCTCAACTCAGGCCAGCTCGAGTTCGTGGGCGATCGCCACCGGGTCGACAGCGACCGGCTTGACCTCCGGCATCCCGGCCAGCGCGTTATCGGGGTCCTTCAGACCGTTACCGGTCACCGTGCAGACCACCGTCAGACCCGAATCCAGCCAGCCCTCCGCACGGGCGGCCAGCAGACCCGCCACGCTCGCCGCCGACGCCGGTTCGACGAAGACACCCTCGGTCGCGGCGACCAAGCGGTACGCGGCCAAGATCTCCTCATCGGTGGCCGCGCGGAACGCGCCACCGGACTGCTCCTTGGCCTCCATCGCCCCGTTCCACGACGCCGGAGCACCGATCCGGATCGCGGTGGCCACCGTCTCCGGGTCCTTCACCGGCGCGCCGTTGACCAACGGCGCCGCACCCGCGGCCTGCACACCCAGCATCCGCGGCAACACCGAGGTGACACCATCGGCGTGGTACTCACGGTATCCACGCCAGTAAGCGGTGATATTGCCCGCGTTGCCCACCGGCAGCACATGCACATCGGGCGCCTTGCCCAGCACATCGCAGATCTCGAACGACGCGGTCTTCTGGCCCTCGATCCGCGCCGGGTTCACCGAGTTCACCAACCCGACCTCGGGGAAATCCGAGGTGACCTTGCGAGCCAGCTCGAGACAATCGTCGAAATTGCCCTCGACCTGGATGATCTTCGCACCGAGCATCACCGCCTGGGCCAGCTTGCCCATCGCGATCTTGCCCTGCGGGATCAGCACCGCGCACTCCATACCCGCGCGGGTCGCGTAGGCGGCGGCCGAGGCCGAGGTATTGCCCGTCGACGCGCACAACACGGCCTTCTGACCGCGGTACTTCGCGTCGGTCATCGCCATCGTCATACCGCGGTCCTTGAACGAACCGGTCGGGTTGGCACCCTCGACCTTGAGGTACACCTCGCACCCGGTCAGCTCCGACAGGTGCGTCGCGGGGACCAGCGGGGTCCCGCCCTCGAACAGGGTGACCGGCTCCCAATCGGCCGCACCGGCCAGCCGGTCGCGGTAGGCCGCGATCAGACCCGGCCAGCGCGAGTGCACGCCGAGCTGGGGGGCGATGCCAGTGGTGCTCATGATTCTTCGGTGCCTTCCAGTCTGAGAACGCTGGTCACGGAGGTGACGGAATCCATGTCCGCCAATGCCGCGACAGTATCGGCCAGCGAGGACTCCACCGCATGGTGGGTGACGACCACGAGCCGGGCGCCGTCGCCGTGGCCCTGCTGACGCACGGTGGAGATGCTCACCCCGTGCTTGGCGAAGGTGTCGGCCACCGCGGCGAGCACGCCGGGACGGTCCGCCACCTGCAGGTTCACGTGGTAGCGGGTGGGGGTGTCCCCGATCGGCGCGATCGGCAGCTCAGCATAGACCGACTCGCCGGGAGCGCGGCCACCGTAGAACTTGTTGCGCGCGGCCATCACCAGGTCGCCGAGCACGGCCGAGGCGGTCGGCGCGCCACCGGCGCCCTGACCGTAGAACATCAGCCTACCGGCGTTGTCGGCCTCGACGACGACGGCGTTGAACGCGCCGTTGACCGAGGCCAGCGGGTGCTTGCGCGGGATGAGCGCCGGGTACACGCGCACCGAGACGCGGTCCTTGCCGCCCTCGGCGGAGGTGGGCTCGCCCGGACCGGCCGCGACCCGCTCGCAGATGGCGAGCAGCTTCACGGTGCAGCCGACGGCCGAGGCGGTCTCCAGGTCCTCGGCGGTGATCTTGGAGATGCCCTCGCGGTACACATCGGCCGCGGTCACCCGGGTGTGGAAGGCCAGCGAGGCCAGGATGGCGGCCTTGGCGGCGGCGTCGAAGCCCTCGACGTCGGCGGTGGGGTCGGCCTCGGCGTAGCCCAGGTCGGTGGCCTCGGCGAGCACGTCGTCGTAGGCGGCGCCGGTCTCGTCCATCGCGGAGAGGATGAAGTTGGTGGTGCCGTTGACGATGCCGACCACGCGGTTCACCCGGTCGCCCGACAGCGACTGGATCAGCGGCCGGACCACCGGGATCGCGCCGGCGACGGCGGCCTCGAAGTACAGGTCGGCGCGGCTGCGCTCGGCGGCCGCGGCCAGCTCACCGGTGTAGTCGGCCAGCAGCGCCTTGTTGGCGGTGACGACGGACTTGCCCCCGCTCAGCGCGGCGCCGATCAGCGCGCGGGCCGGATCGATCCCGCCCATGACCTCGACCACCAGGTCGACGTCGTCGCGGGCGACCAGCGCCTCGGCGTCGGTGGTGAGCAGTTCGGCGGGCAGACCGCGGTCCTTGGCCAGGTCGCGCACGGCCACGCCGCGCAGCACCAGCGGCGCCCCGACCCGCGAGCGCAGGTCCTCGGCGTGGTCGCGCAGCACGCGGACGACCTCGGTACCCACGGTGCCCATGCCGAGCACGGCGACACCCAGCGGGCGCCCCGAATCCTTGGTCCCGTTGTTCACCACGGTCATCCTTCCACCTCCAGGCTGAGCAGGTCCGCCACCGTTTCCCGGCGCAGAATCAGTCGCGCCACACCGTCACGCACCGCGACCACGGCGGGCCGGGTGAGCTGGTTGTAGCGGCTCGACATCGAATAGCAGTACGCGCCGGTCGCCGCGACGGCAACCAGGTCACCGGGGCCCGCGTCGGCGGGCATCCAGGTGTCACGAATGACGATATCGCCACTCTCGCAATGCTTTCCGACCACGCGCGCGACGACAGCGTGCGCGTCCGACGAGCGCGAGACCAGACGGCAATCGTAATCGGCCTGGTACAGCGCGGGACGGATATTGTCGCTCATGCCGCCGTCGACGCTGACGTAGCGGCGGCGCGCGCCGCCGTCGAGCTCGACGTCCTTGATGGTGCCGACCTCGTACAGCGTGACGGTACCCGGGCCCGCGATGGCGCGACCCGGCTCGACGGCGATGGTCGGCTCGGGCAGCCCGGCGCGGGCGGCCTCGGCGGCGACCAGGCCGCGCAGGTTGGCGGCGAACTCGTCCAGCGGCGGCGGGTTGTCGCTCGGCAGGTACGAGATACCGAGGCCACCGCCCAGATCCAGGGTGGAGATCTGCGCGGTGCGCTCGATACCGAATTTGTCGATGGCCTCGCGGAGCAGGCCGAGCATCCGGCGCGCGGCGATCTCGAAGCCGTCGAGCTCGAAGATCTGCGAGCCGATGTGGCTGTGCAGGCCGACCAGGCGCAGGTTGTCGGCCTCGAAGACGCGCGCCAGCGCCTCCATGGCGTCACCGCCGGCGATCGAGAAGCCGAACTTCTGGTCCTCGTGCGCGGTGGAGATGTACTCGTGGGTGTGCGCCTCGACGCCGACGGTGACCCGGACCAGCACGTCCTGGACCACGCCCGCCGCACCGGCGACCGCCTCGAGCCGCTCGATCTCGTAGAGCGAGTCGACGACCACGTGGCCGACGCCCGCGGCGACCGCGGTCTCCAGCTCGGGCACCGACTTGTTGTTGCCGTGCAGCGCGATGCGCTCGGCCGGGAAACCGGCGTGCAGCGCGATGGCCAGCTCGCCGCCGGAGCAGACGTCCAGCGACAGGCCCTCGTCGCGGATCCAGCGCGCGATCTCACCGCACAGGAACGCCTTGGAGGCGTAGTGCACGCGGGCGTTCGGCCCGAACGCGCGCACCATGTCGCGGCAGCGGGAGCGGAAGTCGTCCTCGTCGACGACGAACAGCGGGGTGCCGAACTGCTGGGCCAGCTCGGTGACCGGCACGCCGGCGACGCGGACGACGCCGTCCTCACCCCTGGTGGCGTTGCGCGGCCACACGTTGGCGGGGAGGTCGATCATCTCGCTCGGGTCGGTCGGGCGCTCGGCCAGGCTCGGGGCGTGCGGGATCTCTGCGTGCCGGGGACCGGCCGGGTGTGCACTCATCGGGGTGCGTCCTTCCTGAAAAGCTTGCCGGTGGTCACATGCGCTCCGGTGCGCTGACGCCGAGCAGGGCCAGACCGTTGGCCAGCACCTGACGGGTGGCCTTGACCAGTTCGAGCCGGGCGGCGTTGAGGGGGGTGACGGCGTCGTCGCCCTTGGGCAGCACGCGCATGTCGTCGTCGGACTGGAACGGGTGGTAGACCCCGGCCAGTTCCTCGAGGTAGCGGGCGACGCGGTGCGGTTCGCGGGTCTCCGCCGCGGTGGCGACCACGCGCGGGAAATCACCGAGGGTGCGGATCAGATCGCCCTCGCGAGCCGAGGTCATCAGCGCGAAATCCGGTGCGATGGTGGCGAACTCGGGGTACTTCGCGGCGTTGCCGAGAATGCTGTTGGTCCGCGAGTGCGCGTACTGCACGTAGTAGACCGGGTTCTCGCTGCTGGCCTTGGTCCACAGGTCGAGGTCGATGTCGATGCTCGAGTTCACCGAGGAGCGCACCAGCGAGTAGCGGGCGGCGTCGACGCCGATCTGCTCGACCAGGTCGTTGAGCGTCACCACGGTGCCCGCCCGCTTGCTCATCTTCACGGCCTGGCCGTCCCTGACCAGGTTCACCATCTGCCCGATCAGCACCTCGACGGTGTCGGGGTTGTCGCCGAACGCGGCCGCGGCGGCCTTCAACCGGCCGATGTAGCCGTGGTGGTCGGCGCCGAGCATGTAGATCGCCAGGTCGAAGCCACGCGCGCGCTTGTTCTGGAAGTAGGCGATGTCACCGGCGATGTAGGCGGCGTTGCCGTCGCTCTTGAGGACGACGCGGTCCTTGTCGTCGCCGTACTCGGTGGACGCGATCCACCAGGCGCCGTCCTTCTCGTACAGGTTGCCCGAGTTCTTGAGCTGCTCGACGGCGGACTCGACGGCGCCGGAGGCGAACAGCTCGCTCTCGTTGAAGTACACGTCGAAGTCGGTGCCGAAGTCGTGCAGATCCTGCTTGATCTGGGCGAACATCTGCTGCACACCCTCGCGCCGGAACAGCTCGTGCCGCTCGTCGGCGGGCAGGGTGAGCGCCTCGGGGTGCGCGGCGACGATGCTCGCGCTGATCTCGGAGATGTACTCGCCCGCGTACCCGTCCTCGGGAGTCGGCTCGCCGAGCGCGGCCGCGACCAGCGACTTCGCGAAGCGGTCGATCTGCGCGCCGTGATCGTTGAAGTAGTACTCCCTGGTCACGTCGGCGCCCTCGGCGGCCAGGATGCGGCCCAGCGCGTCACCGACCGAGGCCCAGCGGGTGCCACCGAGGTGCACGGGGCCGGTCGGGTTGGCGGAGACGAACTCGAGGTTGATCTTGGTGCCGGACAGCGCGGAGCCGGTGCCGAACGTCGCGCCCGCGGCCAGGATCTGCGCGACGATCGCGCCCTGCGCCGAGGCGGCGAGGCGGATGTTCAGGAAGCCGGGACCTGCGACGTCGGCCACATCGATGCCGTCGGTCGCCGAGAGCGCCTCGGCCAGCCAGCCCGCGAGTTCGCGCGGATTGGTTCCCACCCGCTTGGCCACCTGCATGGCCACATTCGTGGCATAGTCGCCGTGTTCGGGGTTGCGCGGACGCTCCACTGTGACCTGCTCGGGCAGGACCGACGAGTCCAGTCCGCGTTCGACAAGCACCTTCGCGGCGGTGGTGCGAAGGAGATCTGCAAGGTCAGCTGGAGTCACGAGTCTCTATCCTATTGGCTGGGCGCCTCGCAACCA
Source organism: Nocardia sp. NPDC051833 (assembly GCF_040681225.1). NCBI lineage: Bacteria > Bacillati > Actinomycetota > Actinomycetes > Mycobacteriales > Nocardiaceae > Nocardia > Nocardia sp. NPDC051833. Next base: position 3,954,945 of record NZ_JBFAYK010000001.1, on the reverse strand, counting down.
CGACCGCCCGGTACGAACGTCCCGATCCACACGTCGAAAGAGCACAACGAGCGATGCCGAGCAGGACCAGCGCCACATCAGCCAAGGCCGTCCGGGCCGCGGGGAAGTCGTCTCCGTCCCGCAAACCCGGCAAGGGCAACCTTCCGCACAAGAAGCGCGACGTGCCATGGGCCCTGCTGGGCGCCGGTGTCGCGATCGTCGCGCTGATCGGTCTGCTGGCCTACAGCCTGGTGCCCAAGTACCTCGACCAGGCCGCGATCCGGGAAGCCCAGACCGATCTCAAGGAATGGGTGCCCACCAAGGAGAACCAGGACCCGTCGGCGAAGATCGCCGGCGTCGTCAAGCAGGAGTACCCGGCCGGTCTGCACGTGACCGCCGCCCAGCGCGTCGCCTATGACAAGGCGCCCGCCTACGGCGGCCCGCACGACGGCGCGTGGGCCAACTGCACCGGCACCGTCTACGCCAAGCCGATCCGGATGGAGAACGCGGTCCACTCGCTCGAGCACGGCGCGGTCTGGATCGCCTACAACCCGGACAAGGTCGACGCGGCGGGCGTGGAGAAGCTGTCGAACTTCGTCAAGGGCCGGCAGTACTCGCTGATGTCGCCGTACCCCGGCCTCGACGCGCCGATCTCGCTGCAGTCGTGGGGTCACCAGCTCAAGCTCGATTCCGCCGACGACGCGCGGATCAAGCAGTTCATCTCCGCGCTGCGCGAGAACCCGTACGCCTACCCCGAGGTCGGCGCGAGCTGCTCGAACCCGATCTTCGACGCCAACAACCCGCCGCCGTTCGATCCGGCGCCGTACGGCCCCGAGGCCGTGCCGATGGACGGCAAGGGCCTGACCCAGGACCAGTCCGAGCTGGGCGCGGGCGCGGGCCTGCCCGGCGGCGCCGGTCTGCCGGGTCTGCCCGAGGGCTTCCCGATGCCGGGCACCCAGCCCGCGGGCCAGTAGTGGGTACCGACAGCGCGGTCGACCCCGACGACACCGCCACCGAGCCGGAGCACACCGCACCGGGCGCCCGCCGCCCGGCCGGGGCGATCCTCGTGCTCGGCGCGATCGGCCTGCTGCTGCTGGGCGCCGTGGCGGGCGTGCTGTTGCGGATGCCGCTGAACGAGGCCGATACTCCGGCGCCGGGCCCTGTCGACGTGGGGTTCAGCCAGGACATGTCGGCCCATCACGCGCAGGCCGTCGACATGGCGGGCGCGGCGCTGATCGGTTCGACCGACAACGACGTGCGCAGGCTCGCCTACGACATCCTCACCACCCAGCAGAACCAGATCGGCCGCATGCAGGGCTGGTTGCAGCTGTGGGGCCAGCCGAACCAGAACGTGGACGGCTACATGGGCTGGATGACCGGGCACGGCGCGGGCGCGCACGGCCACGGCGGCGCGACCGCCACCGAGCACGCGATGTCGGGCCCGATGACGTCGATGCCCGGCATGGCCAGCCAGGAGGAGATGACCACGCTGCGGCAGTCCACCGGCGCCGCCATGGACACCCTGTTCCTGCAACTCATGCTGCGCCATCACCAGGGCGGCGTGCCGATGCTCGACTACGCCGCCGAGCACGCCGACACCACCGAGGTGCGCACCCTGGCGGCCCAGATGTCGAAGACCCAGGCGGGCGAGTCCCAGCTGATGGAGAGCATGCTGGCCGCTCGCGGCGCCAGCCCGCTCCCGCTGAGCTGACCCGGGTGCCGGACCGGGTCAACCGCCCGGTCCGGCACCGTTTTTGGCGCACCGCACTCGATGCGATACGCTGTCGCTGCCCGATCGCCTCACCGCGACCGGCATCTATCCCGCCCTCGTAGCTCAGGGGATAGAGCGTCTGCCTCCGGAGCAGAAGGCCGCAGGTTCGAATCCTGCCGAGGGCACCTTTCGAGGCCCCGTCCGTTCGGTCGGGGCCTCGTTCGTTTGAATCAGGTTGTTCACGCACGGTTCCACAGGTTTCGGGGCCTCGCCCCGATGACATCAGGAGCGAGGCTTGACGAATCCGCCAGAAGGTCAGCAGCCGCCGTTCGGCCAGCAGCCGCCCGGAATGCCCTCGGGGCCGCCCGGATACCCGCACGCCGGGTTCGGGCCGGGGCAGACGCCACCGCCGCCGGGATCGCCGGATGTGTTCCCGCCGCAGCAGCAGCCGCCCAAGAAGAGCCGGACCGGGTTGTTCATCGCGCTCGGCGTGGTCGCGCTGGTCGTGATCGGGGCGCTGATCACCGGGGTGGTGCTGACGGTGCAGGGGCGCACCCCGCTGGCTTCGGACGAGAAGAAGATCGAGGTCGCGATCCGCGATTTCTACGACACCCTCGACTCGGACGGTTTCATCGCGGCCGCGGCGCTGGCCTGCGCGGCCGATCGGTCCGAGATCGACAACCTGTCTCCCGAGCAGCGCCAGCAGTTCGATTCAGCGACGGTCTCGGTGACCATCGACAAGGTCGAGGACATCGTCATCACCGGCGACACCGCCAAGGCGACGGTGGTCGGCAAGCTGACGCTCTCGGTCGCGGGCGAGGAGCCCAATACCGAGGACAGCACCGAGGAGCACCTGAAGAAGGAAGACGGCACCTGGAAGATCTGCTCGGCGCCCGCCACCAAACACTGACCGAACGGTAACCCGATCCGCGCACGTCAGGCGGGGTATCTTCCTTAGGTAAGCCTCATCACAGGATGGGGACCCTGTGTGGAAGGACGCCGATGACGTCGCGAAGTTGGAAACCCCTGGCCGGGCTGATGGCGATCGCGGTGGCGGCGCTCGGTGTCAGTGCGTGCTCGTCCTCCTCGGGCGACGCCGACGAGATCACCGTCTACAACGCCCAGCACGAGTCCCTCACCAAGGAGTGGGCCGCGGCGTTCACCGCGGAGACCGGGATCAAGGTCGTCCTGCGACAGGGTGGCGACACCGCCCTCGGCAACCAGCTGGTCGCCGAGGGCGCCAACTCCCCCGCCGACGCCTTCCTCACCGAGAACTCCCCCGCCATGGCACTCGTCGAGAACGCGGGCCTGTTCGCCGACGTCGACAAGGCCACGCTGGACCAGGTGCCTGACCGGTACCGCCCGTCGACCGGCAAGTGGACCGGCGTCGCGGCCCGCGCCACCGTGTTCGTCTACAACAAGGACAAGCTGCCCACCGCGGGCCTGCCCGCCTCGCTGCTCGACCTGGCGCAGCCGCAGTGGAAGGGCCGCTGGGGCGCGGGCACCTCGGGCGCCGACTTCCAGGCGATCGTCGCGGGCCTGCTCGCGCTGAAGGGCGAGGACGTCACCCGCTCCTGGCTGCAGGGCATGAAGGCCAACGCGACCTCGCTGCAGAACAATGTCGCGACCATGAAGGCGGTGAACTCGGGCAACCCCGAGGGCGGCGTGATCTACCACTACTACTGGTACCGCGACCAGGCCAACACCAAGGAAGGCAGCGCCGACACCGCGCTGCACTACTTCAAGAACCAGGATCCCGGCGCCTTCGTCAGCGTGTCCGGCGGCGGCGTGCTGAAGTCGAGCGAGAAGCAGGAGGCCGCGCAGAAGTTCCTGGCCTACATCACCGGCAAGCGGGGCCAGGAGATCCTGCGCGACGGCACCTCGATGGAGTACCCGGTGGCGAGCGATGTCGCCGCCAACCCCGCGCTGCCGCCGCTGGCCGACCTGCAGGCGCCCGCGATCGATCCGAGCAAGCTCGATTCGAAGAAGGTCACCCAGCTGATGACCGAGGCGGGACTGCTGTAGGTGGCCCTGCGGACCGCATCGACGACAACACCCCGGGTCGGCAGGCCCGGGGTGTTCGTCACGCTCGTCGCGCTGGCGCTGACGGCGGCGACGTTCATCCCGCTGGGCTACATCGTCTCGGTGCTGTTCGACACCGGCCTGCGCGCGGCCGCCGAGCTGGTGTTCCGGCCCCGGGTCGGCGAATTGCTCACCAACACCATCGCTTTGGTGGTGTGGACGGTGCCGGTGTGTGTGGCGCTCGGGGTCGGGCTGGCCTGGCTGGTCGAGCGCACCGACGTGCCGGGGCGGGCGTGGTGGGGTCCGGTGCTGGTCGCGCCGCTGGCGGTGCCCGCGTTCGTCAACAGCTACGGCTGGGTGAGCGTGTTCCCGTCGATGTACGGATTGTCGGCGGCGGTCATCGTGGCCACGATGTCGTACTTCCCGCTGGTGTACCTGCCCGTGGCGGCCACGCTGCGCAGGCTCGATCCGGCGATCGAGGAGTCGGCGCGCGCGCTCGGATCCGGTCCGGTGGAGGTGTTCTGGCGCATCGTCGTCCCGCAGTTGCGGTTGGCGATCCTGGGCGGCGCGCTCTTGATCGGCCTGCATCTGCTCGCCGAGTACGGCGCGTTCGTGATGCTGCGCTACGACACGTTCACCACCGCGATCTTCGAGCAGTACCAGAGCAGTTTCGCCGGACCGGCGGGCAGCATGCTGGCCGGTGTGCTCGTCCTGTGCTGTCTGGCCCTGCTCGGCGGCGAGGCGCTGCTGCGTGGCAACGCGCGCTACGCCAGGCTCGGCGGCGGCGCCCAGCGCGCGGCACGCCCGATCGCCCTGGGCTGGTGGCGGATTCCGCTGTTCGGTGTGCTGGTCGCGGTGGTCGTCGGCGCGCTGGGCGTGCCGCTGTGGACGATCGGGCGCTGGCTGTGGCTGGGCGGCGCGGCGGTGTGGGATACCGAGGTGATCGGGCGGGCGCTGGGTCAGACGATCGGCCTGGCCGCGGCCGCCGCGCTGATCACCACGCTGTGCGCGTTTCCCGTCGCGTGGATCGCGGTGCGTTCGACCAGCCGGTTCGCCCGGGTGATCGAGGGCGCGAACTACATCACCAGCTCGCTGCCCGGGATCGTGATCGCGCTCGCGCTGGTGACGGTCACCATCCGGTGGGCCCCGCCGCTCTATCAGACGGTGACGCTGGTGGTCATCGCCTACGCGCTGATGTTCCTGCCCCGCGCGCTGGTGAGCGTGCGGGCCGGGCTGGCGCAGGTGCCGGTCGGGCTGGAGGAGGTGTCGCGCTCGCTGGGCGAGTCGGCCTCGGCCACGTTCTTCCGGGTGACCCTGCGGATGACCGCGCCCGCCGCCGCCTCGGCCGCGGCACTGGTGTTCGTCGCCGTGTCCACCGAGCTCACCGCGACACTGTTGCTGGCGCCCAACGGGACTCGCACGCTGGCCATGCAGTTCTGGGGCCTGTCGGGCGAACTCGACTATGCCGCTGCCGCACCGTACGCGCTGATCATGATCGTCGCGGCGATCCCGGTGACCTATGTGCTGTTCACCCAGTCCAGAAAGGCGGCCGGGGTATGAGCGAGGCCGCAGCGTGCGTGACCACGGAGGGCGCCCGCGCAGACCGAAAGGACACAGCATGAGTCGGCTTCTCGTGCAGGCGGTGTCGAAGACGTTCGGGCCGACCCGGGTGCTCGACCACATCGATCTCGACGTCGCCGACGGCACCGCCGCGGCGGTCGTCGGCGCGTCGGGCTGCGGCAAGACGACCCTGCTCCGGGTGATCGCCGGCTTCGAGGCACCCGATACCGGCACCGTGCGGCTCGGCACGGAAACCGTTGTGCGCCAAGATATCTGCCTACCACCGCAGCGCAGGCGGATCGGCTACGTCGCGCAGGACGGTGCGCTGTTCCCGCATCTGAGCGTCGCCGACAACATCGCCTACGGCCTGCACACCGGCTGGCGCGGCCTGGGCGAGCGACTGCACCGCCACCGCGACCGCGACCGCGTGGCCGAGCTGCTGGCGATGGTGTCGCTGGATCCCGGGTACGCCGAGCGCACACCGCATCAGCTCTCCGGCGGTCAGCAGCAGCGGGTGGCGCTGGCCAGGGCGCTGGCCCGCAAGCCCGATCTGATGCTGCTCGACGAGCCCTTCAGCGCCCTCGACACCGGCCTGCGCGCCACCACCCGGCAGGCGGTGGCCGACACCCTGCGCGCCGCGGGCATGACCAGCATCCTGGTCACCCACGATCAGGAGGAAGCCCTCAGCTTCGCCGCGCAGGTGGCGGTCATGCGCGACGGCCGGTTCACCCAGGTGGGCCCGCCCGAGCAGGTCTATCACCACCCGGCCGACCTGTTCACCGCCCGTTTCCTCGGCGACTGCATTCTGCTCGACGCGCTCTGCGAGGCCGATATCGCCAAATCCGCGCTCGGCCCGGTTCCGGTCCAGCGCGACGCCCCCACCGGCGAGACCACCCTGATGCTGCGGCCCGAGCAGCTCACCGCCGAGGTCGTCACCGCCGAGCACAGCGGGACGGTGACCGAGGTCGACTTCCGCGGGCCCGATGTCCTGCTCACCATCGACCTCGTCGAGGGCGCGGGCACCGTCACGGTCCGCCGCACCGGCATCGCGGCACCGGCGCGCGGCGATCGCGTCCGCCTGACCGTGCGAGGCACCGGGACGGCCTACGCGAAATAGGCGCCCCACCCGGGTGGGTGGAGCGCCTACTTCGATCAGAGCGAGCGGCGGGAATTGAACCCGCGTAAACGGCTTTGCAGACCGTTGCCTCAACCACTCAGCCACGCCCGCCTCGCCCTAGAGAGTGCCCGGTTCGACCGGTGTTGCCCAGAGTTACGCTCGCCGTGAGCGAAATGCCGTCGCGCCGACTGGGCGGCAGCGACCTGGCCCTATGCGATGATCAATGCCATGTCTCGGCCACGACCGCTTCCGCATGACCCGATCGCCGAAGCGCACCGGCAATGGACCGGGCACGGCTGGGGCGCGGTGGCCGACGGCATGGCCGCGGTGACGTCGCTGGTGCGGGCGCAGCAGATCGTCATGGCCAGGGTCGACGAGGCGCTGAAGCCCTCGGGCCTGACCTTCTCCCGCTACGAACTGCTGCAACTGCTCAGTTTCAGCAAGACCGGCGCGCTGCCCATGGCCAAGGCCAGCGCGCGTCTGCAGGTGCATCCGACCAGCGTGACCAATACCGTGGACCGGCTCGAGGCGGCCGGCCTGGTGGTCCGGGTGCCGCATCCGAGCGACCGGCGCGCGACGCTGATCGAAATCACCGACGCGGGAAGGACATCGGTGGCCGAGGCGACCGCGGCCCTCAACGCGCAGGTGTTCGCCGAGCCAGGCCTGCCGCCGGACCGGATCCGCGCCCTGCTGACCCTGCTCGCCGAGTTCCGGCACGAGGCGGGCGACTACGAGGTTCCCGACACGGAAAACCTCGCATTCCACGCGACCTGGCAACCGACCGGCGAATCACCGGCCGACCCGCTTGGCAGCTAGCGGAAATTGGTCCACGATGTAGCCCATGGTGCTGGTCCTGGGGGTATCGGCGGGTGCGGGTGGTGCCCGCGCCGTGCTGACCCACTCCGATCAGCCGCATCTGCCCCCGGTGGACCGGCTCCGGCTACCGCGCAGGGCGGGCGGCTCGGTCGACGAGGCGGTGTTGTCGGTGATCCGCCGGATGCGGGTCGCGGCACTGGCGCGCGGCGAGTGTGTCACCGCGACGGCGGTCACCTGCCGCAGCGAGGCGCACGCCGACGCGATCCGGGCGGCGATCGGTAGGTCCGAGGTCGGCATCGTCGACGAACCGCTCGCGCAGCTGCGCTATCTGCGCTTCACCGGGATGCTGCCCGACTGCGAGTCGGTGATCCTCTACGACCTGGGGTGCTCGGGTCTCACTGTCACCCATGCCGATTGCCGCACCGACACGATCCTGGCCAGCAGGCGCAGCACGGTCCTCAGCGGCGACGGCTACGACGCGCTGCTGCGCTGGCAGCTCGCCCGCGGCGGCGTGCTGGCCGACGCGCGCACCACCAGGGCGCATCGCGAGTCGCTGAGCCGGGCCAGGGTGGTGACGGCGACCGACGCGGACACCGGCGGTCGCGCCGTGGTGACCCGCAGCGACCTGGCCGAGCTGTGCGAGGCGGGGCTGCATCATTCGGCGTCGTTCGTGCGTCAGCTGGTCGAGGAGACGGGCGTCCGGCCGGGCGCACTGGTACTGCTCGGCGGGTGCACCCGCAATCCCTCGCTGCGCGCCGATCTGGCCCAGCGGATCGGGCTGCCGATCGTCTACGACCCCGAGCCGGACTACGTCTCCGCGCGCGGTGCGGTCCTGCTGGCCGCGCAGCGCCCACCGGCCCGGCTGCGCATGCCGCGCCTGCGGGCGGGCAGCGCGGTGGTCGCGCGCGAGACCCGCCCCCGGCCGGGCAGGCGAAAACTCATCGCCGCGATGGCGGTGACGGCCACGCTCGGCGGCACGGTCGCCGGCCTGCTCGGCACCGACGACCCGTCGGCGCGGTCCCCCGAACCGGGAACCGCGCCGACGACTGCCCAGCTCACCGACGGTTCGCTGCGGCTGAAACAGAACTAGCTGTTGGTGAAGTTCGGCGCGCGCTTCTCGACGAAGGCGGCCATGCCTTCCTTCTGATCGTCGGTGGCGAACAGCGAGTGGAACACCCGGCGCTCGAACAGCACGCCCTCGGTGAGGGTGGTCTCGAAGGCCCGGTTGACGGCTTCCTTGGCGATCATCGCGACCGGCAGCGACATCGAGGCGATGGTCTGTGCGGTCTCGAGCGCGGCGTCGAGCAGCTGATCGGCGGGCACGATCCGGGACACCAGCCCGGCGCGCTCGGCTTCCTCGACGCCGAGGGTGCGGCCGGTCAGGATCAGATCCATGGCCTTGGCCTTGCCGACCGCGCGGGTCAGCCGCTGCGAACCGCCGATGCCGGGGATCACGCCGAGCTTGATCTCGGGCTGACCGAACTTGGCGGTGTCGGCGGCGATCAGGATGTCGCACAGCATCGCCAGCTCACAGCCGCCGCCGAGGGCGAAGCCCGCGACCGCCGCGATGGTCGGCTTGCGGAAGTTCGCCAGCCGATCCCAGCCCGCGAAAGCGTTGGCGGAGAACATGTCCATGTAGGACTTGTCCGCCATCTCCTTGATGTCGGCGCCCGCCGCGAAGGCCTTCTCCGAGCCGGTGATGACGACCGCGCCGATGGAGTCGTCGTTCTCCAGCTCGTCGAGCGCGGCGATGACGTCCTCGAGGACCTGCGCGTTGAGAGCGTTGAGCGCCTTGGGCCGGTTCAGCGTGATCCAGCCGACCGCGCCCTTGCCCTCGCCGCCGCCCTTGCGCTCCAGCAGAATCGTCTCGAAATCGGTCACCAGGCACCCTCTTGTTCTTCAGTGGTCACGGATGGTGCAGACGATACCGAGCCAGGCCGCCCCTCGGCCACGCGGGCAAACCGGCTAGTAGGGGTGGCGGAATGCCCGGTGTGCCCGAACAGCTGAGGCACAATCGGGGCATGGCCACCGACCAATTCGCGCGGATCACACGGCTGCGCGCGCTGATCGAGCACGAGAACACCGGCGCGGACGAGCGGGCGACGGCCCAGCGCATGCTCGACCGGATTCTGCGGAAATCCCACGGCGACACCGTCTCCGCCGCGGCGCCGGATCGGGTCTACGGCGCCAGGCACCACCGGCCGGGCAGGCACGCGAGCACCGCCTCGATCGTCGAGTCGGTCCGCGACGACATCGCCTTCGCCCGGACCTTCGCCGTGGTCGGCGGGCCGGGCGAGCTGACGGTGCACAGCCCGCTCGCGGCCGCGCCCGCCGCGCTCACGGTGGCGGTGAGCACACCGTTCGCCGATCAGATCGTCGTCACCATCGCCGACATCCCGCCCGCGTGGGGCTGGGAGTGCGACGAGTTCGACCGCACCACCGCGACCGCGGATCTGCGCCGCCTCGCCGACGAACTGGCCGAGATCATCGACAGCTACAACCACAACGGCGCCGACGTGGGCCCACGGTTCTTCCGCACGATCCGCGCGCAGGAGACCACGCTGATCCGCTGACTCAGTCCGGCTGTCCCGGCCCGGCGAGCAGCACGATCAAGCCGACGGTGAGCACGACGGCGCCGATCGCCAGCACCACACTCGCGACGACCGGCCCGCCGTCGGTCCGCTCGGCCACCGTCTGTCCCACCGCGATCGCCACCGCCGCCGCCCCGCCGAGCACCAGGACCGGCTCTCGCCGCGCCGCGTACAGCACCAGAAAAGCCACCCCGACCAGGGCGGTCAGTGCGGGCCGCCACAGCGATTCGCCGGGTGTCACCGATTGCGCCCCGCCCACCATGATCAGTCCGCCGATCAGGTACCCGGCCCAGTCGGCGACGAACAGCCGCGTCCAGGCCAACCCGATCCACAGCGCGCCGAACAGCATCAGCAGCACGCCCGGCCACGCGGACCGGTAGTCGAACACCGCCGAGGTGGTGGTCACCGCGCTCGCGACGCCGAACCCGCCCATCGCGACCATCCCGAGCACGGTCGGCACCAGCAGATACCCGAGCACCGCGACGAGTAACCCCGCGACCGCGGCCGCGATCTCGGCCTCGTCGCCGAAGGCCGTGACCACCGCACCGCAGACCATGCCGGCGGCCAGCACCAGCAGCACCGCCGCGAGTCGGCTGCGCCCCGCCGACGCGATCGGCACCCGCCGGAAGATCCCGTCGCACCCACCGGCCAGCAAGACCGCGCCGGTGATCGCGCACCCGGCCACGACCAGCAGCAACACCACCCGTCCGGTCTGCGCCACGTCCGACCACGCCCGCCCGAGGAACAGCACCACCCCGGCCGCCACCAGGCCCGCGCCCAGATACGCGACGATCTCGGCGATCATCCGGCCCGCGCTCGCCCGGCCCGCCCGGTCCTCGGCATCGACCGCCCGCAGCACCGCACCACGCTGGTCGCCGCTGATCACGCCCGCCGCCACCAGCCGCTCCAGCGCCACACCCACCCTGTGTTCGCGAACCATCCGTCGAGTATGTCGACCGGGGTATGCGATTCGGCCGAATCCCGCGCGCCGCGTTTCGCGCCGGAGTGACGCAGTTCATACTACAATTAGTTGGACGTCCTAGTATTGGTCGTACTATCTGCTGCGGAGGCAGTCATGAGCGAGTCCAGCGCCCTGCATGTGCCGGTCCATCCCGTGCGATTCGTGACCTCGGCGGCCCTGTTCGACGGGCACGACGCCGCGATCAACATCATGCGGCGCATCCTGCAGGCCCAGGGCGCCGAGGTGATCCATCTCGGCCACAACCGGTCGGTGCGCGAGATCGTCGACGCGGTGCTCGAGGAGGACGTGCAGGGCGTCGCGGTCAGCTCGTATCAGGGCGGGCACATCGAATTCTTCGAGTACCTGGCCACGGCGCTGCGCGAAGCGGGCGCGGGCGACGTGCGGATCTTCGGCGGTGGCGGCGGCGTGATCGTCGCCGAGGAGATCGAGCGACTGGCGCGCGCCGGGGTGCGGATCTTCTCCCCCGAGGACGGCCAGCGCCTCGGCCTGCCCGGCATGATCAACGAACTCGTCCGGGAGTGCGACGTCGACCTGGCCGCCACCCCGCCCGACCTCGACGCCCTCTACACCGGCGACCGGAACGCCCTGGCGCGCACCATCACCTGCCTCCAGCAGGGCGCGCTGCCCGCCGCGGACCGGACCGCGATCCTGGCCGCGGCGGCCAAGCGCCGGGTGCCGGTGCTCGGCATCACCGGCACCGGCGGCTCCGGAAAGTCTTCGCTCACCGACGAATTGGTGCGCAGGCTGCGCACCGACCAGCAGGACAAGCTGCGCATCGCGGTCCTCGCGGTGGACCCGACCCGGCGCCGGGCGGGCGGCGCGCTGCTCGGCGACCGCATCCGGATGAACGCGCTCGACGGCGACCACGTGTACTTCCGTTCGCTGGCCACCCGGGGCAATCACGAACTGCCCGACGACATCGACACCATGATCGCCGCCTGCCGCGCCGCCGGCCACGATCTGGTGATCCTGGAGACCCCCGGCATCGGCCAGGGCGACGCGGGCATCGTCGACCACGTCGACGTGGCGCTGTACGTGATGACGCCGGAGTTCGGCGCGGCCTCCCAGCTCGAGAAGATCGACATGCTCGACTACGCCGACGTGGTCGCGGTCAACAAATACGAGCGCCGTGGCGCGGCGGACGCGGTCCGCGATGTCGCGCGCCAATTGATCCGCAACCGTGGCGAATTCGGCGCGCAGCCGGCCGACATGCCGGTCTACGGCACCAGCGCGGCCACCTTCGACGACGACGGCGTCACCGCCCTCTACCAGCACCTGACCGGACTCCTCGGCGCGCGCGGGCTACCGCTCGAACAGGGCGCGCTCCCCCGGGTCGACACCTTGGTCTCGACCCGGTTCGCCCAGCTGGTGCCCCCTTCCCGGGTCCGCTACCTGGCCGAGATCGCCGAGACCGTGCGCTCCTACCACGCCGACACCGCCACGGAAGTCGCTGCGGCCCAGCGGGTTCAGCGTCTGCGGCTGGTACACGAGGAACTGCCCGGCGACGCCGCCGTCGCCGACCTGCTGACCGCCGCGCGCGATGCGCTCTCCCCCGCGTCGACCGCGCTGCTGGCCGAATGGCCCACCGTCACCGCGAGTTACGCGGGCCAGGAGCAGATCGTGCGGGTCCGCGATCGCGAGATCCGCACCCCGCTGCGGCGGGAATCCCTGTCCGGCTCCAGCATTCCCCGCGTCGCCCTGCCGCGCTACACCGACGACGGTGAACTGCTGCGCTTCCTGCGCGCGGAGAACCTGCCCGGCCGATTCCCGTTCACCGCCGGGGTCTTCCCGTTCAAGCGCGACAACGAGGACCCGGCCAGGATGTTCGCCGGGGAGGGCGATCCGGCGCGGACCAACCGGCGGTTCAAGGTGCTCAGCGCGCACGCCGAGGCGACCAGGCTGTCCACCGCGTTCGACTCGGTCACCCTCTACGGCCACGATCCGGCCGAGCGCCCCGACATCTACGGCAAGGTCGGCACCTCGGGCGTCTCGGTGGCCACCATCGAGGACATGCGCACGCTGTTCGACGGTTTCGACCTGTGCGCGCCGACCACCTCGGTGTCGATGACCATCAACGGACCGGCCCCGACCATCCTCGCGTTCTTCCTCAACACCGCGATCGACCAGGCGCTGGACCGGTTCACCGAGGCCGAGGGGCGCGCGCCGACCCCGGACGAGGCGGCCGGGGTCAGGGCGCGCACGCTCGCGACCGTGCGCGGCACCGTGCAAGCCGACATCCTCAAGGAGGACCAGGGCCAGAACACCTGCCTGTTCTCCACCGAGTTCAGCTTGCGAATGATGACCGACGTGCAGGAATGGTTCGTGCGCAACGACGTGCGCAATTTCTATTCGGTGTCGATCTCCGGATATCACATCGCCGAGGCCGGGGCGAACCCGATCAGCCAGCTCGCTTTCACGCTGGCCAACGGCTTCACCTATGTGGAGACCTACCTCGCACGCGGGCTGGCGATCGACGACTTCGCGCCGAATCTGTCGTTCTTCTTCTCCAACGGCATGGACCCCGAATACACCGTGATCGGCCGGGTCGCCCGGCGGATCTGGGCGGTCGCGATGCGCGACCGGTACGGCGCGGGCGAACGCGCGCAGAAACTGAAGTATCACGTGCAGACCTCGGGGCGTTCGCTGCACGCGCAGGAAATGCAGTTCAACGACATCCGGACCACGCTGCAGGCGCTGATCGCGGTCTACGACAATTGCAACAGCCTGCACACCAATGCCTTCGACGAGGCGGTGACCACCCCCACCGAGGATTCGGTGCGGCGCGCGCTGGCCATCCAGCTCATCATCGCCAAGGAATGGGGGCTGGCGGTGAACGAGAATCCGCTCCAGGGCAGTTTCGTCGTCGACGAGCTCACCGATCTGGTCGAGGAGGCGGTGCTGCTGGAATTCGAGCGGATCAGCGAACGCGGCGGGGTGCTCGGCGCGATGGAGACCGGGTACCAGCGCGGTCGCATCCAGGACGAGTCGATGCGCTACGAGCAGCGCAAACACGACGGGTCCCTGCCGATCGTCGGGGTGAACACCTTCCGTGGGCACGACGACGAGGCCGCGCACGGGCCGCTGGAACTGGCCCGCGGCACCGAGCAGGAGCGCCGTTCCCAGCTGGACCGCCTGCATACATTCGTCGACGAGAACGCCGAACGATCCCATCGCGCGCTGGCCAGGTTGGCCGAGGTCGCCCATACCGACGGCAATATCTTCGAGGTCCTGATGGACGCCGCGCGGGTGTGCACCCTACAGCAAGTCACCGATGCTTTCTTCGCTGTCGGTGGTCAGTATCGACGGACCGTCTGAAGCGATCGCCGCGAGCACGAATCCGTACACACCCGGCGCGCGCGTGTGACAATTGCCGCCACACCAGCCAGCGGCGGCGATGGGACGTACAGCAATGGACCTGACCGACCTCGACATCATCGATGCGCACATCCATCAATGGGACCCGAGAGCGACGCCGCGCGAATTCAGCAAGCTCGCCACCCTGCTGCGCTACCTGCCGCTGCCGATCGATGTCGCGGCGAAGCTGGCGCCGCGGCGCGACCGCGAATTCGTGGGCGATCCCACCGCCTACACCGGCCCGTATCTGCCCGCCGACTATCGCGACGACCTGGGGAAAACGGCGGTCCGCGGCATCGGGCACTGCGAAGTGGAATGGACCGGCTGGAAGCCCGACGAGACCCGCTGGGTGGCCAGCCTGCCGTTCGGCGTCGACACCCCGGCCCTGACCGCCATCATCGGGGCGGCCGATCCCGCCGCCGCGGACTTCGGCGCGGTGCTCGACGCGCACCAATCGGCCTCGCCGCTGCTGCGCGGGATCAGGTCCATGGTCGCCCACCACCCCGATCCGGGCGTGAAATCGTTCGCGCCGACCGACGGCCACCTGACCTCCCCCGGCTTCCTGAACGGCTTCGGCCTGCTCGCCGAGCGCGGCCTGTCCTTCGACGCCTGGGTGTATTCGGGGCAGCTGGCCGAGGTGACCGCGCTGGCCGAGCGATTCCCCGAGGTCACGATCGTGCTCGACCACCTGGGAACGCCCGCGGGCATCGTCGGCCCGGTCGGCAAGGACACCGGGCACACCGCCGCCCAGCGCGCCACACTGTTCGACCGCTGGCGCGACGACCTCACCGACCTGGCCGCCCAGCCCAATGTGGTGACCAAGATCAGTGGCCTGATGATGCCGGTCCTCGGACACCCGGTGCCGCCGCGCGGCGTCCCGACGCCGGTGCCCACCCTGATCGACCGGATTCGCCCGATGCTCACGCACGCGCTGACGGTATTCGGCGCGAACCGGCTGATCTGGGGGTCGAACTTCCCGGTCGACAAGCCGATCACCAGCCTCACCGGCGCGGTCGAGACCGTCGCGGGCGTACTCACCGAGGCGGGGGTGGGCGCCGAGGACCTGCGGAAGGTGTTCGGCGGCAATGCGGTCCGGATCTACCGCATCGACACGGCGGCGACAGAGTGACGGCCGTGTCGGTGGCCCGGTTTAGCATCGCCGCATGAAGGCAACCGGCACGTTCGAAGTCACCGCGTTCGACCCCACCGACCTGCGGCCGCAGCCGCCCATCGACACCGGGCTGCCGGTCGGCGTCACCCTGATGACGAAGGTCTACGCCGGCGAGATCACCGGCACCTCGGCGACGCTGTTCACCGCGGCGTTCGACATGTCCACCGGCGCGGGCACCTACATCGCCATGGAGTCGTTCGAGGGTGCCCTGGCAGGCAGGTCCGGCGCGTTCAACTTCGTCCACTCCGCCACCACCGGCGGCACCGATCGCACCGACGAGTTCTTCCACATCGTCCCCGCCAGCGGCACCGGCGACCTCACCGGCATCACCGGCACCGGCGCCCTCTACGTCGACGCCACCGGCGGCCACCACATCTGGTTCGACTACGAGCTGCCCTGAGTCAGCTGTCGAATTCCTGGTACAGCGAACGTAATTCGCGCAGGCCGGTCGCCGCGGTCTGTTCGTCCTCGGTGGACATGCGCAGGGCGCGGCGCAGCGGGATCGGGTCGAGATCTTCGATGACGGCGTGGAATTCGACGCGGGGCAGTTCGGGGAGGTGCAGGTCGTCGCCGTAGGGGTCGTCGGATTCGTCGGTGCGGGCGGACTTCTCGACGCCGCCGATGAGGGTGTCGAGGTCGAGGCCGCGCAGGGTGAGGATCTCGCCGGGTTGCTCGTCGAGGCGCTCGGCGAGCAGGTAGCAGACCGCGGCGACGTGTTTGCACGGCCAGCCCATGTCCGGGCAGCTACAGGAGAAGTCGAGCTCGGACGCCGTGGTGGGCAGCAGGTGCGGGCCGAGCGCGGGCGGCAGTGCGCCGGAGGCGATCTCGGCGAGCATCCCGGGCGCCGCCCTGATCTCGGCGAGCAGCAGGTCGATTTCCTCCGCGCGCAGCGGCCGCATCGCCAGGACCGAGGTGAACGGGCTCGGCTGGCTGCCCTGCACCTCGGCGGTGACGGCACCGCGTTCGATCCGGTAGTTCACCACCTGGCCGACCCTGGCGTAGGTGCGCCCGCGCGAGAGCCTGCCCGCGTCGGCCACCTGCTCCACCGCGTCCAACAGGGAGCGGCCCCACCAGGTCCGGCCGAAACCGCCGCGCGCCGCGGCACCACCGGTGACCGGCCTGCGCGGCCCGAACTGACTGAAATCGGCCACTAGTCGCCCACCGCCTCGGCGCCGAGGGTGAACAGTTCGCGCAGTTCGTCGGTGCTCAGTTCGGTGATCCAGTTCTCGCCCGCGCCGACGGCGAGCTCGGCCAGTTGCTTCTTCCCGCTGATCATCTCGTCGATCCGCTCCTCGATGGTGTCGACGCAGACCAGCTTGCGGACCTGCACCGCGCGCTGCTGGCCGATCCGGAACGCCCGGTCGGTGGCTTGGTTCTCCACCGCCGGATTCCACCAGCGATCCAGGTGGATCACGTGATTGGCGGCGGTGAGGTTGAGCCCGGTGCCGCCCGCCTTGAGCGAGAGCAGCATCAGCGGCGGGCCGTGCTCGGTCTGGAACCCGGTCACCATCTCGTCGCGGCCCTTCTTGGACACCCCGCCGTGCAGGAACGGGATGGGGGTGCCGAAGCGCTCGGTGAGGAACGGCAGCACCAGGTCGCCGAACTCGCGGAACTGGGTGAACAGCAGGGCCTTCTCGCCGTCGGCGACGACGGCGTCGAGCACGTCCTCGACCAGGGCGAGCTTGCCGGAGCGGTGGCTGCCGCGGCGCAGGATCGGCGAGCCGTCGCCGAGGAAGTGCGCGGGGTGATTGCAGACCTGTTTGAGCCGGGTCAGCGCGCCGAGCACCGCGCCCTTGCGCGCCATGCCCTTCGCGTCCTTCAGTTTGGCCAGCATGTCGTCGACGACGGCCTGATAGAGCGCGGCCTGCTCGACGGTGAGGTTGGCCCGCACCGTCATCTCCAGCTTCTCCGGCAGGTCGCTGATGACGGCCGGATCGGTCTTGAGCCTGCGCAGCACGAACGGGTCGGTGATCAGCCGCAACCGGTCGACGGCCTGCTGATCGCGTTCGCGTTCGATCGGCACGGCGAACTTGGCCCGGAACGACTGCGGGCTGCCGAGCAGTTTCGGCATGGCGAAGTCGAACAGCGCGCGCAGTTCCTCCAGGCGGTTCTCCACGGGCGTTCCGGTGAGCGCCAGCCGGTGTCGCGCCGGCAGTGCGCGCGCCGCGCGCGACTGGCGGGTGGCGGCGTTCTTGATGTGCTGGGCCTCGTCGAGCACGATCCGCTCCCACCGCTGCTCGCTGAGCAGGGTCGCGTCGCGGGCCAGCAGGGCGTAGGTCGTCACCACCAGGTCCGCGTCGGCCACCGCCGCGGCGAAGGCCGTGCCGGTGCGCCTGCCCGGTCCGTGGTGGACGAGCACCCGCAGGTCGGGGGTGAATCGCTGGGCCTCGCGCTGCCAGTTGCCGACCACCGACATCGGGCAGACCAGCAGCGTGGGGCCGACGTCAGCGGGACCGGCGTCGACCGTGTTCGTCTCGCGTTCGTGCGCGAGCAATGCCAGTACCTGCACCGTCTTGCCCAGGCCCATGTCGTCGGCCAGGATCGCACCGCAGCTGAGCCTGCTCATCGTGGCCAGCCAGCTCAGGCCGCGTTCCTGATAGGGCCGGAGCTCGGCTTTCAGGCCCACCGGCACCGGCACCGGCTCGGGTTCGCCCTCCCTGGCGAACAACTCGGCCGCCCAGCCGACGGCGGTGACCTCGGTGACCGGCACATCGTCGACCCGTTCGGTGGCGAGTTCGCCGATCATGTCGGCCAGCGTGATCGGCGAATCGTCGGCGTGCAGCGCGACGTAGCGGGCGGCCGCGGCGAGCACCCGGTGGTCGGCCTGCACCCATTCCCCGCGCAGCTGCACGAGATCGGACTTGCTGCGGATCAGCCGTTCCATCTCGGCCTTGGTCAGCACCAGGTCGCCGAGCGCCAGTTCCCAACGGTAGGACAGCAATCCACTCAGGCCGACGGTGGGCTCGGCGGCGGCCGGACTGCTCACCCGCAGCCGCATGCTCGGTTCGGCGATGTTCCAGGCACGCGGCAGCAGCAGGCGGATGCCTGCTTCCTGCAGGGCGTGCGCGCCGTGCGCGACCAGGTCGGCGACGACCGCGGTGGGCAGCAGCAGGTCGAGCCCGCGCGGGTCGGTGGGCAGGTCGCGCAGGCGTGGATACGCCTTGCGGGCGTGGCCGAGTTTCTCCGCCGCGGTCCGGACGAGAACCGGATCATCATCGAGGACAACGGGTTTGGGCGCGTCGTCGACCGGGCGCAGGCAGACCTGCAACCGCCACAGCGCCACCGATTCGTCGACGGCGCCGAACTCGCCGTCGGGTTCGCACAGGCGCAGCACCAGTTCCGGTTCGTCGGCGGCGTAGCCCGCCCGCCACTGGTCCAGCGTCTCCGCCAGCCGGTAGGAGCCCGCCTCCAGCGGGGTGTCGCCGACCAGGGCCTGCAGCAGCGGGTGCGTGAGTGTGCGGTGCGCGAGGTATTCGCGCGCGATCGGGTCGGTGAGCTCGGTGACCAGGTCCTCGAGCACCGCCGACGGCGACCCGGCCACGCGCAACGCGGCGGGCATCGCGGCGGCCAGCTCGGCCAGCCACGCCCGCTGCCGCTGCCCGCCGACCAGCCGCCAGCGCACCCACCACTGGCCGTCGGCCCGCTCGACCTGCGGCACCACCCGGCCCGCCCGCACCCACCGCTCGACACCACGGGCGACATGCCCGAGGAAGCGCAGATCGCCGGCGATGTGCTCGCGCCCGAGCCTGCTGCGCAGCACGACGGCCGCCGTCGGCGGCGCGAGCGCGTGCGCGCGCACCTCGGCGGTACCGGACTGCCCCGCGGCATCGACGACGAGCACCTCGGCGCGATGCCGGAACCTGGCGCGTTCGAGGATGTCGCCCAGCACCGAGCCGACCGCCACCGGCTCCCCGTCGTGCCACAGCAGCAGGCCCGACCCGGGGGACCACAGACCGTGCAGCATGGGCTCCATCCAAGCAGTCGGCACCGACAACCGGCGCGGCGCCTCCTCCCCCTGGATTTCTCGCCGATCCCGGAACATACTTGGATATCCCCTGGTCACGGGCCGGACCATCCACCGGCGACAACTGCATAACGACCCAGGCGAACCGGGCTCGCTCCGGCTCGGCCGATGAACCCCCTGTAATGCGTGTGGAGGGCAGTGATGACGATTCTGCTCCAGGTTCTCGAGCAGAGCTATACCCCGACAACCCCGTGGGAACGGCGCAAATTCACTTTCATCGACACCGGAAAGATCGTCGGCATGCGCCTGGACGGCCAATCCGGTGTGTGGCTCGACCTGTCCAGACCCGGCGAATCCCAGCGTCTGGCGCACACGGTCGATCCGCGCGAGTCGATCACCTTCCTGTTGACCGTGTTCGCCAAGATCGCCGAATGCGAGGACCGTGGCGGGTCCTGGCTGGTCGGCCACGACGGCACGCACGTGTCCTCGATCGCGGCGACGCGGTTCCCACCGAATTCCAGCGAAGTCGCCGCCGACGACATCCTCGCCCGCGCCTGGCTCTAGACCCCGCGCGGGTAGTTGTCGGTGCCTCCGGCTACAACCTGCAGGTATGCGGACTCGGGCGTGGCTGCTGGTAATGGTGCTCGCGGTCGCGGGCTGTGGCGTTCTCACCCCGGATGAACCGGTCACCCCGGCACCCGGCAGTCCCACGCGTGCCGAAGTGACCGCCCTGCTCGACCAGGTGCGGGTGATCGCGGCCCGCCCGCGGCCCGGCGGTTACGAACGTGGTTGCAAGGCGGGGCAGGCGTGCGTGTTCGGCACCGCTTGGTCCGACGACACCGAGGCCCCCGGCGGCCACGACGGCTGCGATACGCGTAACAACGTCCTCGCCGCCCAGCTGCGGGAGGTGGTGCTGCGCGGTCGCTGTGTCGTCGTCGAGGGCGTCCTCAGCGATCCCTATACCGGCACCGATATCACCTTCCGCAAGTCCGACGGCGGGCGCGTCCAGATCGACCACGTCTACCCCTTGGCCGCCGCCTGGGACATGGGCGCCGCCGCCTGGCCGCCCGGACGGCGCCTGCGCTTCGCCAACGACCTGTCGGTGAACCTGCTGGCCACCGGCGCCGCCACCAACCAGTCCAAGGGTGACGACACACCGGCCGACTGGCTGCCCCCGGCCCGCGCCAACCACTGCTTCTACGCCGCCAAATACCTCACCGTCGCCGTCGACTACGCCCTCCCGATCACCGCCGCCGACAACGCCGCCCTCCACGACATCGCCCGTGCGTGCCCTTAGGACCGGGTGGTCGGCGCCGGACGAGTCGGCGTCCGCTGTGTCGGCACGCCGTCACCGAACCCGACCGCGACGCCCGGTTGGATCGCCGCGCCGGGTCAGCGCCGGCTCAGGCGCCTGTGGCGACCGGCCGCTTCGGGTCGTTGGACCACTGCGACCAGGAGCCCGGGTACAGCGTGGCCGGGATGCCCGCGACGGCGAGGGCCGCGATCTGGTGGGCGGCGGTGACGCCGGAGCCGCAGTACACCGCGACCGGGCCCTCGCCGAAGGCGGCGAAGCGGGCGCGCAGGGCGTCGGCGGTGTGGAAACGTCCGGCGGCGTCCAGGTTCTCGGCGGTCGGGGCGCTCACCGCGCCGGGGATGTGCCCGGCCTGGGGGTCGACCGGCTCCACCTCGCCGCGATAGCGTTCGCCCGCGCGGGCGTCCAGGAGCACGCCGGACCAGCCCGCCGCGGCGTCGGCGTCGATCACCGGCAGTCCGCCGGGGCGGACCACCAGGTCACCGGTCTCGGGGTCCGGCTCCGCGCCGGTGGCGAGCGCGCCGTCCGCGGCGGTCCAGGCGGGCAGGCCGCCGTCCAGGATGCGGACGTCCGCGACGCCGGCCCAGCGCAACAGCCACCAGGCCCTGGCCGCGGCCATCCCGCCGGTCGCGTCGTAGACCACCACCGGTTCGCCCTCGCCCAGTCCCCAACTGCGCGCGCACTTCTCGAAGGTGCCCGGATCGGGGAGCGGATGGCGGCCGCGCGCGGGCGCGGGCGCGGCGGCGAGCTCGGTCTCCAGGTCGACGAAGACCGCGCCGGGGATGTGCCCGTCGAGATAGTGCTGCGGGCCGTTCGGATCACCGAGCGCCCACCGCACATCGAGCAGGTGGATCTTCTTGTCCGCCAGTTCTTCCCGGAGTTCTTCCGGGGAGATCAATACCGCGCCCACTGCCACTCCTCACCACGTCGTACCCGCTGAAGCCCCCGCAGTCGCCACCCTACGCAGTGTGGCGGTGCACCGGTGCCGAACCTGCCAGCGACCTCGGCTCGGCACCGGGATCGAGCGCGCGGGGCACGAACTGGACCGGCGCGGTCTCGCCCCGATCAGGCCACTTTCCCGGTACTGGCAGGCGACAGCGGCAGCTCGGGCAGGCAGTATCGGCACAATGTCGCAGGTCACCACCACTACGCCCGATGAGGTCACCGAGCCGAGGGCGGGCATCGCGCAGCCGCTCGGCGCGGGCGCGATCACCGCGCTGGTCGGGTTCACCAGTTCGTTCGCGGTGGTGCTCAGCGGTTTGCGGGCGGTCGGCGCGAGCCCGGCGCAGGCGGCATCCGGGCTGATGATCCTGTGTTTCACGCAGGGCATCGGCATCCTGCTGCTCAGTTTCCGGTACCGGATCCCGATCACGCTGGCCTGGTCGACACCGGGTGCGGCGCTGCTGGCGAGCACCGGGCTGGTGGCGGGCGGCTGGCCCGGCGCGGTGGCGGCGTTCGCGGTGACCGGCGTGCTCGTGGTCATCACCGGGTTGTGGCAGCGGCTCGGGTCGCTGGTCGCGGCGATCCCGGTGCCGATCGCGCAGGCCATGCTCGCCGGTGTGCTCGTCCCGCTGTGCCTGGCGCCGGTGCAGGCGTTGCGCACCTCCCCCGCGGTCGTGGTCCCGGTCATCCTGGTGTGGCTGGTGCTCCAGCGGTACGCGCCGAAGTGGGCGGTGCTGGTCGCCTTCGTCACCGCGGCGGTCGGCACCGGGATCGACATCGCGGTCCGCGACCGTCACCTCGACCTCGCCGCCATGGTGCCGACGCTGGAATGGACGGCGCCGCACTGGCATTGGCAGGCGATCGTCGGCATCGCGGTGCCGCTCTACATCGTCACGATGGCCTCGCAGAACATTCCCGGTGTCGCGGTGATGCGCTCGTTCGACTACCAGGTGCCGTGGCGCGCGTCGATGCTCGTCACCGGGATCGGCACCATCGCCGGCGCCGGCGCGGGTGGCCACGCGATCAACCTCGCCGCCATCAGCGCCGCCCTGTCGGCCGCCCCCAGCGCGAGCCCCGACCCGAAACGCCGCTGGATCGCCGCCGCCACCGCGGGCGGGTCCTACCTGATCCTCGGCCTCGCGTCGGCCGCCCTGGTCACCCTGATCGCCGCGGCCCCGGCGGGCACCCTGGAAACCGTCGCAGGCCTGGCCCTGCTGGCCACCCTCGCCGCCGCCCTCACCGGCGCCCTGTCCGACCCCGACCACCGCATGCCCGGCCTGGTCACCTTCCTGGTAGCCGCCTCCGGCACCACCCTCTTCGGCATCGGCGGCGCCTTCTGGGCCCTCCTCGCCGGCCTCCTCATCCGCCGCTTCCTGCCGTCCGTCAAGTAGCTACGCGACCCGCAACGGCTGAATCGCCGCCAGTGCCTCCCCGATCGCATCTCGCTCGATCTCGAGGTCGTAGCGATTCTGCAGGTTCAGCCAGAAGAGATCGCTCGTGCCGAAGTATCGACCGAGCCGCAGGGCCGTATCGGCCGTGATCCGCCGCTTCCCGTGCACGATCTCGTTGATCCTGCGCGGTGGCACACCGATTGCCACGGCGACTCGGTGCTGGGTGATTCCGAGCGGCTCGATGAAGTCCTCCATCAGGACCTCGCCCGGATGTACCGGCGCCAGCTTGCCCATCTCGTCACCTCCTTCAGTGGTAGTCCACGATTTCCACACCCTCGGGGCCGGCATCGGTCCACACGAAGCAGATTCGCCACTGATCGTTGACCCGAATACTGTACTGCCCCTTGCGATTTCCTTTCAACGCTTCCAGACGGTTGCCCGGCGGTACGCGAAGCTCCCCCAGGGATACCACCGCATCCAGGATCGCGAGCTTCCGCAACGCCACCCGGAGTATCCGGGAGTCGAACTTCGCTACGTACTCACGACGCCACAAACGCTCGGTGTCCCGGTCTCCGAATGACCTGATCACCAGCCAAGCATAACGCATGGCGTTAATAACGACATGCGTTATCTTCCTCGCTGTGCACGCAGCGTGATCAGTTCGGGCCGGCGAGGCGGTCGAGGAGGGGGATGGTGCGGGGGCCGACGAGTTCGCGCATGACGAGGGCCATGTTGGTGCGTTCCACGCCGGGGATCTTGAGGATCTGGCCCGCGATGCGGTAGAGGTCGTCGGCGTCGCGGGCGACGATGCGGACGGTGAGGTCGGTGGAGCCGGTCATGCCGCAGACCTCGGTGACCTCGGGGACGTCGGCCAATTCGTCGACGACGGCGTCGAGCTGGTGCTGGTCGACGACCACCGCGACGAAGGCCGCCAGCGGATAGCCGAGGGCGCGGGGTTCGACGCGGCGTTCGAAGCTGCCGAGGACGCCGCCGCTGTCCCAGCGGGCCAGCCGCGCCTGGACGGTGTTGCGGGACAGGCCGAGGCGGGCGGCCAGTTCGACGCCGGTGGCCCGGGGATTGGCGACCAGCTCGCGCAGCAGCCGGGCGTCGGTGGCGTCGAGAGTCACAGCGTCGGGTTCGCGACTGGTCATACAACGCAGTATGACAGCGCGCGACGGGTCCAGACCGTGCATTCTGCGCACTGCCGTGTCGGTCGCTTGCGCAGTCGGCTTTATCGTGGATGCTGAGTGATACACATCGCACTCAGCGATTGTCGTACTTGCATCAGCCCACAAGGCGCGATGGTGAGGAGGCGATCTCGATGTCGGAGAAGCAGACCTACCCGGTCCAGTTGGTACAGCCGGACGGCAGACGGGTGTTCGATCGCGAACACGCCGCACTGGTCGCCGACATCGATGCCGAGCGGTTGCGACAGCTCTATCAGGACCTGGTCGTGACCCGCCGGATCGACGTCGAGGCCACCGCCCTGCAACGGCAGGGACAGCTCGGCCTGTGGCCACCGCTGCTCGGCCAGGAGGCCGCCCAGGTGGGCTCGGCGCACGCCCTGCACCCCGACGACTACGTGTTCTGCTCCTACCGCGAGACCGCCGTGGCCTACGTCCGCGGCGTCCCACCCGAGCAGCTGACCACGCTGTGGCGCGGCGCCGCCCACCACTGCTGGGACCCCGACGCGGTCAACATGACCAACGCCAACATCGTCGTCGGCTCGCAGGGCCTGCACGCCACCGGCTACGCCTACGCCGCCCATCTCGACGGCGCCGACATCGCCACCATCACCTATTTCGGCGACGGCGCGACCAGCCAGGGCGACATCGCCGAGGCGCTCGGCTTCGCCGCCACCTGGAGCGCGCCGGTGGTCTTCTTCTGCCAGAACAACCAGTGGGCGATCAGCGAACCGGTCGCGGTGCAGAGCCACGTGCCGCTGGTGCGCCGGGCCGACGGCTACGGCATCCCGGGCGTGCAGGTCGACGGTAACGACGTGCTGGCCGTACTGGCCGTCACCCGCCAGGCGGTGGAGCGGGCCCGCACCGGCGGCGGCCCGACCTTCATCGAGGCGATGACCTACCGGATGGGCCCGCACACCACCGCCGACGACCCGTCGCGCTACCGCACCGCCGCCGACACCGAGTACTGGGAACACCGCGACCCGATCGAACGCATCCGCCTGCTGCTCGACCGTGAGGGCCACCTCGACCCGGAGTTCGCCCGCCGGGTCGCCGACACCGCCGACGACGTCGCCCGCCGCGTGCGTACCGCGACGCTGGCGATGCCCGACCCCGACCCGGCGCGCATGTTCGACAACGTCTACGCGACCGAGCACCCCCTGATCACCGAAGAGGCACAGCAGTTCGCGGCCTACCTCGCCGAAGGAGCGCAGTCATGATCACCACCTTCGCCGCCGCCCTGAACACCGGCCTGCGCCGCGCCATGGAGGACGACGCCAAGGTGGTGCTGCTCGGCGAGGACATCGGCAGGCTCGGCGGCGTGTTCCGGGTGACCGACACCTTGCAGAAGGACTTCGGTGACAACCGCGTCATCGATACACCGCTGGCCGAATCCGGCATCGTCGGAACGGCTTTCGGCATGGCGCTGCGCGGCTACCGGCCGGTGGTGGAGATCCAGTTCGACGGTTTCGTCTATCCCGCCTTCGACCAGATCGTCTCCCAGGTCGCCAAGATCCACTACCGCACCGGCGGCAAGGTGAAGGCGCCGTTGACGATTCGCATTCCGTTCGGCGGCGGCATCGGCGCGGTGGAGCATCATTCGGAATCGCCGGAGGTGTATTTCGCGCACACGGCGGGCCTGCGAGTGGTCTCGCCGAGCACCCCGGCCGACGCGTATTCGATGATCCGCCAGGCCATCGCGCTGGACGATCCGGTGGTGTTCTTCGAACCGAAACGTCGCTATTGGGACAAATCCGACGTAGATTTCGACGGCGAACCGGATCTCCCGCTGCACAAGGCCAGAGTGTGCACGCGGGGCGCGGACGCGACCGTCCTCGCCTACGGCGGCACCGTCGCCACCGCGCTGACGGCGGCGAAGATCGCGGCCGAGGAAGGACATTCGCTGGAGGTCATCGATCTGCGCAGCCTCTCGCCGATCGATGTCGACACGATCGCCGAATCGGTCGACAAGACCGGCAGGCTGGTCATCGTGCACGAGGCGCCGGTCTTCGCCGGGCTCGGCGCCGAGATCGCGGCAAGGATCACCGAACGCTGCTTCTATCACCTGGAAGCGCCGGTGCTGCGCGTCGGAGGCTACGACATCCCCTACCCCCCGGCTAAGCTCGAAAAGCACCACCTGCCCGACCCCGACCGCATTCTGGCGGCGGTCGATCGCTGTCTAGCCGCGTGATGAAAGGTGCCTGGAGTGCCCGAACAAGCCGCCGACGACGGTCATGTTCTCGAATTCCGCCTGCCCGATCTGGGTGAGGGCCTCGCCGACGGTGACCTGGTGTCGTGGGCCGTCGCCGTCGGCGACACGGTGGAACTGAACCAGACCATCGCGGAGGTGGAGACGGCCAAGGCGGTCGTAGCGCTGCCGTCGCCGTTCTCCGGGGTCGTGGTGGAGCTGCTGGCGCAGCCGGGCGACACCGTGCCGGTCGGCGCGCCGCTGATCCGGGTACGTAACGATCTCGAGGTCACCGCGCCGCCGACCGCCGAGCAGGTCACCCGCAACGATGTCCTGGTCGGTTACGGCCCGGAGGCCGAATCCACCTCGCGCAGGCGCAAAGCCACCCCGGCGGCGGCGATGGCGGCGAGCACGCCGAGTACCCATCGCGCGGCGGCCACGCCCGCGGCCCGCAAGCTGGCCAAGGAACTGGGGATCGATCTGTGGTTCGTCGCCGGGTCGGGGCCGGAGGGCGCGGTCACCGTGGAAGACGTGCGCTCGGCCGTTCCGGTGACGGCACCGCGCGCACCCGCGCGCACCGGTGAGGTCACCCCCGCGCCGGTCAACGGGCACTCCGGCGACGCCGACGGCGGGCTGATCGAGCCAACCGCGCGCGAGGAACGCACCCCGATCACCGGCGTCCGCAAGCGCACCGCCGCCGCGATGCAGGCCAGTTCCCGCACGATCCCGCAGGCCAGCACCTTCGTCACCGTCGACTGCACGGCCTCGATGGAACTGCTCGACCACCTGCGCACGACCAAATCCTTCGAGGGCCTCACCCTCACCCCGCTGGCCCTGGTGGCCAAGGCGGTGCTGGCGGCGATCGCGGAGTACCCGGGGATCAACGCCGCCTGGGACGAACAGAACCAGGAGATCGTCACCAAGCACTACGTGAACCTGGGCATCGCGGTGGCGGCCGAGCGCGGCCTGCTGGTGCCCAATCTCAAGGAGGCGCAGTCGCTGAGCCTGCGCGAGCTGTGCCGGGAGATCGGCTGGTCGGCCGAGACCGCCAGGTCGGGCAACGCCACGCCCGCCGATCTGCGCGGCGGCACCTTCACCATCACCAATGTCGGGGTGTTCGGTGTCGACAGCGGCGTGCCGCTGGTGAATCCGGGCGAGGCCGCGATCCTGTGCCTCGGTTCGATCCGCAAGCGGCCGTGGGTGTTCCGCGACGAACTGGCCGTGCGCTGGGTCACCACGCTGGGCCTGAGCTTCGATCACCGGATGGTCGACGGCGAGCTCGGCGCCCGCTTCCTCGCGACCACCGCCGGCTTCCTCGAGGACCCGTTGACGCTGCTCAGCCGCGTCTGAGCGATATACCCGACCCGTCACACCGCCGAAACACGACGCCCATCGGCGGTAAAAATGGCGGGCTACAAACGGGGGCATGAGCGAGTTACATCCCGTCGACACCCGGCTGCCGTTCGCGCGGCAGCTGGTGTTCGGCATCCAGCACGTCTTGATCATGTACACGGGATGTATCACCGTGCCGCTGGTGTTCGGCGCGGCGGCGGGCCTCGACCGGTCGACCATCGGACTGCTGATCAGCGCCGACCTGCTGGTCGCCGGGATCATCACGCTGGTGCAGAGCCTCGGCGTCGGCAAGCTGGCAGGCGCGCGCCTGCCGATCGTGTGCGGCGCGACCTTCGTCGGCCTGAACCCGATGATCCTCATCGCCAAGGAGTACGGACTCGACGCCGTGTACGGGTCGATGCTGATCGGCGGTGTCGTCGGCATCGCGCTGGCCTGGCCGTTCGCCCGGGTGGTTCGGTTCTTCCCGCCGCTGGTCACCGGGACCGTGCTGACGGTGGTCGGGGTGTCGCTGATCGGGGTCGCCGGGGGCCTGATCATCGGCACCGACCCGAAGTCGCCGAGTTTCGCCGCGCCGTCGAACATCGGGCTGGCCGCGGTCGTCGTGCTGATCGCGGTCGGTTTCGTCTGCCTCGGGCGCGGGGTGTGGTCGCAGCTCGGCGTGCTCATCGCGCTGGTCGCCGGGATCGCGATCGCCATCCCGATGGGCCTGGTGACGACGAAGGGCATCGGCACCGCCGACTGGATCGGCATCCCGCAGCCGTTCCACTTCGGCGCGCCACAGTTCCCGGTGACCGCCGTGGTGGCGATGAGCATCGTGATGGCCGTGGTGTTCGCCGAGTCCACCGCCAGCATGCTCGCGATCAGCGAGATCACCGGCAAGCCGATCGGCAAGGGCGATCTGGCCCGCGGCCTGGTCGGCGACGGCCTCTCGGGCGTGCTCGGTGGCGTCTTCACCGCGTTCGTCGACACGATCTTCAACCAGAACGTCGGCGCGGTGGCGGCGACGCGGATCTACAGCCGGTACGTGACCGCGGTGAGTGGCGCGATCCTGGTGGTGCTCGGGCTGGTGCCACGGATCGGTGAGGTCGTCGCGGCGATCCCGAAGCCGGTGGTCGGCGGGGTCGGGCTGGTGCTGTTCGCGACGGTCGCGGTGGTCGGGGTCAACACGCTGCGCCAGGCCGATCTGCTCGACCGGGTGAACGCGACCATCGCGGCCACCGCGATCGGCATCGGCCTGCTGCCCGAGCTGACCAGCGGCATGTTCACCAAGTTCCCGACCTCGGCGCAGATCCTGCTCGACAGCGGGGTCACGCTGGGCGCGGGTGCCGCGTTCCTGCTGAACCTGATCTTCAATCACACCCGCCTCGGCACCATGGCCCGCGCCGCGATCGCCCCGGCCGCACCGGTGCCACCGCAGCCTGCCGCGGTCACCGGCTGACACCGGGCGCGACACCACGACTCGGCCTATTCTCGACGCAGCGGCATCGCGTCGGGAACGGGCCGAATTCGTCAGGTGGGCACCATGATCGAGATCAGCATCGTCGAGACCTCGGCCGCGCGAGCCGATGCGCTGCGCCCCGCGTGGCGGCCCGATCTGGTGCCGGGCGTCGCCACGGCCGTGCTGCTGCGGGCGATCGCGAAGGGGACCGCGTATCAGCTCGTCTCAGTCGGCGTCGTCGGTGTGGACAACACCACGCCCCTGTTCACGGCGCCGGTCACGGCCGCGACCGGCAGCTACGGGGTGGCCGCCCAGTACACCGCCGAGACGCAGGCGACCGATCCGGGCATCGTCTTCGTCAACGCCTTCGACCTGCCCGTGGCCCGGATCGACGAGTTCATCGGGCACTGGCACACCCGCGCCGGGCTGATGTCGCGCGCGCCCGGATTCCGGGACAACCGCCTGCACCGGGCCATCGACCCCGGTGTCCGCTTCCCGCTGATCAATATCGCGCACTGGGACGGCGAGCAGGCCTGGCACGCCGCGGGCGCGAACCCCGAGTTCCAGCAGCGGTTGTCGACCGCGCCCGGCTACGCCGTCGCCCATCCCGCGCTGTACACCGTGGTGGCGGAATTTCCCGCCGGACGGTGACGAGCGCCCGCTAGGGTGCGGACATGGAGATCGCAGGCAAGGTCGGCATCGTCACCGGCGCGGGCGGCGGCATCGGCGCCGCGCTCGCGCATCGGCTCGTCGCGGGTGGCGCGCGGGTCGTCGTCGCCGACATCGACGCGGATACCGCGGCGAAGGTCGCGGGTGAGCTGGGCGCGAACGCGGTCGCGGTCGGCGGTGACGTGGCCGACGAGCGGGTGATCGCCGAGCTCATCGCGACCGCGGAACGCGCGTTCGGTCCGGTCGACCTCTATTTCGCGAACGCGGGCATCGGCGGCGGACCGGGTCTGGAGAGCACCGAGGCGCAGTGGGCCGCGGCGCTCGAGGTGAACGTGCTGGCGCATGTGCGCGCCGCGCGGCTGCTGGTCCCCGGCTGGGTCGAACGCGGCGGCGGGTACTTCGTCTCCACCGCGTCGGCGGCCGGCCTGCTCACCCAGATCGGCTCGGCGCCCTACTCGGTGACCAAGCACGCGGCCGTCGGCTTCGCGGAATGGCTCTCGGTCACCTACGGCGACCAGGGCGTCCGGGTGAGCTGTCTGTGCCCGATGGGCGTGGACACCCGGCTGCTCAGCGGCGATCTGATCCCCGACGCGCCGGAGGCGGCCGCGCTGGCGATCAAGGCCGTGACGACGGCGGGCGCGGTGCTCTCGACCGAGGAGGTCGCCGAGACCGTCGTCGAGGCGATGGCCGCCGAGCACTTCCTGATCCTGCCGCACCAGGAGGTGCTGCAGATGTACCGCAACAAGGGCTCCGACTACGACCGGTGGATTTCCGGCATGCGCCGGTTCCAGGCGATGCTGCGCGGGTGAGCCCGGAGATCGATCGGAACAAATTCATCCGAGGTAGCCGCGCGATCGCTCGATCCCTGCCACGATGGTCCTAGCCGCCGGTCACGATCCGTTGACCGGCGCAGATCTACGCGGAGATCCGGCGATGGCAACACTGGTGTACTTCAAGAAGGTTCGCGACGAAACCACGCAGGTCGAGTACCATTTCGGCCCCAGCCGCGACCAGCTCGATTCCTCGCTCGTGATCGATAAGACCACCTTCTCGGCGCTACCCGGCCCGCCCGGCTACAGCCCGGCGGGCCAGATCATCCTGCGCGCCCGCCGCGCCAGCGAATGGCCGGAGGTCGGCGTCATCGCCTCCTGAGCGCCGCTACTCGGTGACGAGCTCGGCCGCGGCGGTCCGCACAACCTCGGGGATCGCCACCGGTTTGCGGGTGTCGGCGTCGACGTAGACGTGCACGAAATCGCCCGTCGCGGCGAGCTCGAGCCCGGCCTCGGTCTCCTTGAAGATCGCCAGGTCGTAGGTGATGCTCGAGGTGCCGAGGCGGGCGATGCGCAGCCCGACCTGCAACTGGTCGGGAAAGCTCACCGAGCCGTGGAACCGGCACGCGGTCTGGGCGACGACGCCGAGCGCGGGCAGCGCGGTGATGTCCATGCCGGTGGCGCGCATCAGCCAGGCGTTCACCGCGGTGTCGAAGTAGGAGTAGTAGGTCACGTTGTTCACGTGGCCGTACTGGTCGTTGTCGGCCCACCGGGTCGGCATCGGCCACAGGACGGGATAGCTCACGCTGCCATCATGCAGCATGGGCCTGCTCACGCCGAAGACGACAGCGCGGCCACGTTCCCCTGCCGATGGTCGCGCGGGCTCACCCCGAAGTGCCGCTTGAACGCGGTGCTGAGCGCGAAGGCGCTGCCATAGCCGACCTGGTGGGCGATGGCCTCGACCGTCGCGTCGGACTCGGCCAGCAGGTCGGCGGCCAGCGACAGCCGCCATTCGGTCAGGAACGTCATCGGTGGCTCGCCGACCAGTTCGGTGAACCGGCGGGCCAGCGCGGCCCTCGACATGCCGACCGCCTCGGCCAGCGCGACCACCGTCCACGGGTGGGCCGGATTGTGCTGGAGCAGGCGCAGGGCCTTGCCGACCAGCGGATCGCTGTAGGCGTGATACCAGGCGGGGGCGTCGTCGCGGGCGAACCAGGCGCGCAGGGCGGCGATCAGGACCAGGTCGAGCAGACGGTCCAGCACGGCGGTCTGCGCGGGCAGGTCCTTGGTGGCCTCGTCGACGAGCAGATCGAGCAGGCGGGTGTCGAGATCACCGCGCGGCAGCACCGCGACCTGCGGCAGCGCCCGCAGCAGCCGCCTGCTCACCGCGCCGGCGGACTCGTAGGTGCCGGTGACCATCAGGGTCTCGCCGTCGGAGTCGGTGCCCCACTGCCGGACACCGAGACTCAGTGTCTCGCACAGGATCTCACCATCGGGGGTGGTGGTGACCTGGCCCGGCTGGATGATGATCTGCGGGTCGGTCGCCGGATCGTCGGCCACCGTATACGGCTGCGGCCCACGGAATATCGCGACATCTCCCGCGCCGAGCTGCCGTGGTGGCTGGGAATCGGTACTGACCCAGGCCTTTCCACGGATCATCGCGAGCACCGTCAACGGCGCCTCGTCCTGGATCCGCAGTGACCACGGCGGGTTCAGCAGCGAGCACATCAGGAACGCGCCGCGCGCCCGCGGCCCTTCGAGCAGTCCGGCCAACGCATCCACATCGTCCACAGTAGACGACCGCGCATGTTCGCGAGCGGCACGACGATGTTGCCCGAGGCCGCAGGACGATGTACTTATCTCATGACAAACACCGCTTCCCACCAGCAGCTTTTCCTCGTCACCGGCGGCACCGGCAAGACCGGCAGCCGCGTCGCGGCGCTCCTCGAGGCCGCGGGCCACCCGGTCCGGCTCGGCTCGCGGTCCGCCGATATCCCGTTCGACTGGACCGATCGGGCCACCTGGGCCCCAGCCCTCGCCGGTGTCGATTCCGTCTACCTGTCCTACCAGCCGGATCTCGCCGTCCCCGGCGCGCCGGATGTCATCCGCGCGTTCACCGCGGCCGCCACGGCGGCGGGCGTGAAAACGGTGGTCCTGCTGTCGGGCCGCGGCGAGCCCGAGGCGCGCGAATGCGAAGAGATCGTGGAGAATTCGGGCCTGGCCTGGACCGTGGTGCGCTGCGCCTTCTTCGCGGAGAACTTCAGCGAGGGCGCGTTCCTCCCCGACGTCCTCGCCGGCGCGGTCGCGCTGCCCAACGGCGATGTGCCCGAACCGTTCGCGCACGCCGACGACATCGCCGAGGTCGCCGTGGCCGCGCTCACCGATCCCCGGCACGCGGGCGAGATCTACGAGATCACCGGTGCGCGGGCGCTGACCTTCGCCGAGGCCGTCGGCGAGATCGCCGCCGCCAGTGGCCGCGAGATCGCCTTCATTCCGGCCACGCGCGCGGAATTCGTTGCGGCACTGAGCGAGTACCAGGTCCCCGACGACGTGATCAGCCTGCTCGACTACCTGTTCGGCACCATCCTCGACGGCCGCAACACCCCGACCGCCGACGGCGTGCAGCGCGCCCTGGGCCGGGCGCCCCGCGATTTCAGCGAGTACGCCAAGGAAACGGCCGCCACCGGGATCTGGACGCCCCAGGAGTGAGCCGGGCGCCCGATCACCACGCGCCGACCGCTCGCGGCGCGTGGTGATCTCGGTCCGCCCGCGTCCGGCATCGGGCGCGGGTACCGTCGAATCGGTGACTCCGGCGACGATCGACCGCGAACTCCGGCTGGCCAGGGCCGCGGTGTTCGGCGTTTTCACGCTGAACGGTTTCCTGCTGGCCATGTGGGTGGTCCACATTCCGGCGATCACCGACCGGACCGGAGTGTCGTCCTCGCTGCTCGGGATGTTCGTGCTGCTGCTGGCGGGGGCCGCGATCGTGGGGATGCGGCTCGCGGGCCCGGCGGCCGACCGGTTCGGCAGCCGCACCCTGGTCGCGGTCGCCGCGACCGCCATCTCGGTGACGGTGCTCGGTCCCGCGCTGGCGACCGGCCCGGTGAGCCTGGCGATCGCGCTGGCCTGTTTCGGGCTCGGCAACGGCGCGCTGGACGTCTCGATGAACACCCAGGCGGTGCACGTCGAACGGGCCTATCACCGGCCGATCATGTCGGCGTTCCACGCCATGTTCTCCGGCGGCGGGTTCGCGGGCGCGCTGGTCGGGGCCGCCACCCAGCGCCTCGGCTGGTCACCGCAGCTGACGCTGACCATCGCGGGGATCGCGGGACTCGCCGTCACCGCGGCGCTTGTGCCACACCTGATTCCGCACCACCGGTCGGATCCGGGCTCACGGCCGGAGCACTACGACTCCGACCGCGCGCATGACGCGGACCCGGCCGACCCTGCGCACCCGACCGAATCGGTGACCCGCGACGGGCACCCGGACATAACCTCGCCCGTGCGCGCCGAACCGGCAGGCACCGACGCCACCCGATCGACGATCACGCCGACGGGCCAGGCACCCGAGCCGACGCGGCACGCCACCGCGCGCAGCCGAAAAGTGCTCTCCCTCGGTGTGATCGCCTTCGTGCTGCTGCTCGCCGAGGGCGTCGCGGCCGACTGGAGTGCCCTCCAGGCCCGCGAGCACCTGGCCGTGTCCGAGTCCGACGCCGCGCTCGCGTTCGGCGCCTTCTCCGCGACCATGACCCTGGGCCGGTTCCTGGCCGACCGGGTGAGCGGGGCGATCGGCCCGGTCGCCATCCTGCGCTACGGCAGCCTGCTGGCCGCGGCCGGCTTCGCGGTGGTCATCGCCTCGCCGTGGTTGCCGCTGACCCTGGCGGGCTGGGCGATGTGCGGTTTCGGACTCGCCGGCGGCGTGCCCCAGATCTTCACCGCCGCAGGCAATCTCGGTGGCACCACCGCCGCAACCGACATGTCGCGGGTCTTCACCATCGGTTACCTCGGACTGCTCGCCGGACCCGCCGTGATCGGCTGGCTGACCGCGCTCGTCCCGCTCACCGCGGCGCTGGCGGTGCCGCTCGTGCTCACCCTGGCCTGCGCCG
The DNA here is from genome assembly GCF_040681225.1 of Nocardia sp. NPDC051833. Classification (NCBI taxonomy): domain Bacteria; kingdom Bacillati; phylum Actinomycetota; class Actinomycetes; order Mycobacteriales; family Nocardiaceae; genus Nocardia; species Nocardia sp. NPDC051833. The sequence goes on along the minus strand of NZ_JBFAYK010000001.1, from coordinate 3,920,325 downwards.
CGCGGGCCGAGGTCGTCAGTCGGTGAAGGTGATCCGGACCGACATCGGCGTGCTCTGCAATGCGCGGAAGGTCGCCGCCGTCAGCCCGGCGAAGACCGGGTTCGGCGCGAAGCTGCGCGCCCGCGCGACCACATCGTCGGCCGGGCGCAACTCCGCGACCCCGGTGCGCCACCGACTTCCCTGCCGGACACGGACTTTCGGTTCGGCACCGATATTGGCCGCCCAGCCCGACCTGGTGCCGTGCTGGCTGATCACCCACGCGCCGGTGTCGTCGAACGACACCGACACCGGGACCACCCTGGCCTGGCCGGACTTGCGGCCGGTCGTCTCCAGGTCGGTCGCGAACGAGGTGCGGATACCGATCCGGCCCAGCGCGCGGACCGTCGGATTGGCGAGATAGCGCCCGACCGCGCGTTCGAATTGGAACTTACGCAGGGCCGGGTCCTTCGATGGCTGGGTCACGGTCGAACTCCTTCTGCTCCGGAACGCGTCGACACCGTGGTGTTTCAGCATGGCCGCCGCCGTGAGCCACGGCGTGCGGTCGGGATCGGGGTCGGCGCCCGCGCCGAGCCGATGCAGCTGGTCGGTGTGCCACTGCAGGTCGAGGGCGCCTTCGAGACTCTTGACATTGGGCAGCGTCGCCACCCGCGCCGGCAGACCGAGCGAGATGCTCGGCGAGTGCAGGCGCTCGGTGCGCTGGTGCAGGATCTCGGCGGCCGCGCCGGGATGGACCGCGCTGGGCCGCCCGAGGCCGACCACATCGCACTCCCCCGACTCGACCGCGTCGAGCATGGCGAGGCGGGACCGGAACCCGCCGGTGACGGCCAGCGGCACCGAGCCCGCGGCCGCCCGCACCGACCGCGCGTACTCGAGGAAGTACGCCTCGCGCGCCACGGTGCTCGCCGAGCGGGCCACCGGCCTGCCCATCATGGCGGGCGATTCGTAACTGCCGCCGCTGATCTCGATCAGGTCGAGCCGTTCGGCCGCGAGGCGCCGCACCACCGCGCGCGACTCGTCCTCGGTGAAGCCACCGCGCTGGAAGTCGGCGGAGTTGAGCTTGATCGCGACCGCGAAGGTCGGCGACACCTCGGCCCTGATCGCGCGGACCACCTCCAGCACGAACCGCGAGCGCCGCTCGGGATCGCCGCCCCAGCGATCATCGCGCTGATTGGCCAGCGGCGAGAGGAACTGCGAGACGAGATAGCCGTGCGCGCCGTGGATCTGCACGCCGTCGAAGCCGGCCCGCTCCGCGATCCGCGCGGTGGTGGCGAAGCGGTGCACGATGTCGACGATCTCGGCGTCGGTGAGCGCGCGCGGCGCGGGAATGCCGGGCAGGCCGAGACCGATCGCCGACGGCGCCACCGGCTGCGCCGCAGTCATCAGCGGATTCGCCTGGCGGCCGGGGTGATTGATCTGCATCCAGACCCGGGCGCCCGCCCCGGTCGTATGGGCCGACCAGCGGCGCAGGTCGTCGAGGTGGCGCTCGTCCTCGACGACGACATTGCCCGGTTCGCCGAGGTGCCTGCGGTCGACCATGACATTGCCGGTGACCACCAGGCCGAAGCCGCCGGTGCCCCACCGGCGGTAGAGCCGGTCGAGACGTTCGTCCGGCCCGGCCTCCGGATTGCCGAGGCCCTCGCTCAGCGCGGCCTTCATCAGCCGGTTGCCGAGTACCTGGCCGCAGGGCAGGGCGAGCGGGTCGCTCAGGGCTGTCATCGTCGGTTCCTCCACGGATCGCGCCCACTACACCGATCGGTGTACTTGCTCGAACGGTAGTACACCGATCGGTATACTTCAATCGAACCGACCGAAAGGACGTCGAATGGCCGCACGCGACGGACTCGTGCAGAGCGCGATCGATCTGGTCCGCCGCAACGGCGTGACCGGGACCGGCGTCGCGCAGCTGCTCGACCACAGCGGGCTCTCCCGCCGGACGATCTACCTGAACTTCCCGGGCGGCAAATCCGAGCTGATCACCGAGGCCACCCGGGTCGCCGGGCGGGCGATGACCACGCTCATCGAGACGTTCAGCGCGAACGCGAAACCGGAGACGACCATCGCCTCCTTCGCCGACGCGTGGAAACACGTCGTGGAGTCCAGCGACTTCCTGGCAGGCTGCCCGGTCGTCGCCGCGGCGCTGGGCCGCTCGGAATCCCCGTCGGCGGCCGACGCCGCGGGCGAGGCCTTCACGGACTGGGAGCAGGCCCTGGCGACCCGGCTGCGCGCGGAGAACATCGCCCCCGACACCGCCCGATCGCTGGCGACGACCGTCATCGCCACGATCGAGGGCGCGGTGGTGATGTCACTGGCCAAGCACAGCACCGAGCCGCTCGACCGCGTCGGCGCCCACCTCACCGAACTGATCAGGGCGCATATCCCGGCGTAGCCGTCACAGGTACATGCCGACCTCGGCCGAGTCCTGGGTGACCGACTGGATCTGGATCTCGCCGTCGCGGCGGGCGACCAGCTCCGCCAGTGTCGCGCCCGCACGGCCGATCGGGTCGCCGGGCGGACAGTCCTGGGCGGCGAGCCAATCGCGGGCCTCGGTGGGTGAGAGGCGGCCCACCTCGATCTGAGCCAGGCAGCGGCCGGGGCGCACGACCGCCGGGTGCAGGCGGGACAGGTCCTCGTTGGTGGTGACCGCGATCAGCACATTGCGGCCCTGCCCGAGCATGCCGTCGGTGAGGTTGAGCAGGCGCGACAGCTTCTGTCCCGCGGCCTCTTTCGCCTCGCCGCGGATGAGTTCGTCACAGTCCTCCAGCACGAGCAGGCGCCAGCGGCTGCCGTCGTCACCGTCGGCGCCGGCGGCCACCTCCATGAGATAGCCGGGATTGCTGAACAGTTCTTCGGGATCGACGACGCAGTCCACCTGACACCACGACGACCACGCCCGCGCGAGCGCGCGCAACGCGGTGGTCTTGCCGGTACCCGGCTCGCCGTGCAGCAGCACCAGCCTGCCCCGGATCTCGGCGACCTCGAGCGCCATCAGCCGATCCATGCTCGCCGCGACCGGGGCGGCGTAGTTGCCCCGGATCTCCGCCCACGCGGGCGCGCTGATCTGGCGGCGCCTGCGCAACGGCCTGCGGACATCCATGTGCCAGAAGCCCATCTCCACGGTGGCGCCGGCGCCAGGGGGCTGCACGGCGTCGGCCGTGGCGGCGGCCAGCACCTCGACGGCGAGTTCGTCGCTGACCGCGGTCACCTCGACCGTGGCCGACCCGCCCGCCCAGCGCACCGCCCGCAGCGACCAGCCGTCGCCTTCGACCAGCAGGGCGCTGCTGTCGTCGTCGGCGACCGAGCGCACGATCCGCGAGTCCGCCGGGCGCAGTGGCGCGTCGGGCCGCACCCGGTCCAGGTGCGCCTGGCGGGCGAAGGACTGGTCGCCGCGCAGGAACGGCGCGAGCGCCAGCGCGTCGATCGCGTCGCGGGTGGAGTAGGTGGAGTCGATGGCCGCCGACCACGGAAACCGCTCGCCCGGATCGTCCGGCTGACGCGGCGGATCGACGAGCCTGAGCTGTTCGTTACGTGTGGACACCGCGCCCATCCTCGCGGCACCGGCCCGGCAATGTCCAATGACTTCTGGGCCCGCTGATCGGCCGCGACGCCGAAAAACGCCTGGCACATGCGGTCGATTCCTCGGTAACGTCGGGGTCGTGACGTCCACGCAGCGCGAGCAGGCCGCAACCGAACCCACCGCGACGGCCGGGCTCAAGGAGTGGATCGGGCTGGCGGTGCTCGCGCTGCCGACGCTGCTGATCTCGATGGACCTGAGCGTCCTCTATCTCGCCATCCCGCAGATCAGCGAGGCGCTGCAACCGAGTAGTTCCCAGCTGCTGTGGATCCTCGACATCTACGGCTTCCTGGTCGCCGGATTCCTCATCACCATGGGCACCGTCGGCGACCGGATCGGCAGGCGCAAGCTGCTGATGATCGGCGCGCTCGCGTTCGGCGTCGCCTCGATCGTCGCCGCCTACTCCACCAGCGCGAACATGCTGATCGGCACCCGGGCGCTGCTCGGTATCGCGGGCGCGACGCTGATGCCGTCGACCTTGGCGCTGATCCGCAACATGTTCCACGACGACCGCCAGCGCACCACCGCGATCAGCGTGTGGATGACCAGCTTCATGATCGGCATGGTGATCGGTCCGCTGGTCGGCGGGGCGATGCTGGAGAACTTCTGGTGGGGCTCGGTGTTCCTGGTCGCGGTGCCCGCGATGGTGCTGCTGCTGGCGACCGGGCCGATCCTGCTGCCCGAGTACAAGGACCCGAACCCGGGCAAGCTCGATGTGCTCAGCGCGCTGCTGTCGCTGCTGTCGGTGATGGCCGTCATCTATGGCATCAAGGAGCTGGCCAAGGACGGCTGGGCCGTCGACGCGCTCGCCGTGCTGGCGGCCGGTCTGGTGCTGGGCACGGTGTTCGTGCTGCGCCAGCGCAGGCTCACCGATCCGCTGATCGACCTGGGGCTGTTCGGCAATGTGCGGTTCAGTGGTTCGCTGGTCGCGCTGATGGTGGCGATGCTCGCCATGGGCGGGCTGTTCCTGCTGCTGTCGCAGTATCTCCAGCTCGTGCTCGGGCTGTCCGCCTTCGAAGCCGGGCTGTGGACCGTGCCGCAGGCCGCGGCGATGGTCGTGGCCGCCGGGGTGGTGAGTGCCCTCGCACCGCGGGTGCGGCCCGCCTATCTGATGGCGAGTGGTCTGGTGCTCGCGATGGCCGGATACGCGCTGTTCACCCAGCTCTCCGGTGCCGACGATCTCGCGCTGATCGTCACCGGCATGGTGGTGTTCTCGCTCGGCCTGAGCCCGATGTTCGTCCTCGGCCTCGATCTGATCGTCGGCGCGGTGGACCCGGCCCGCGCCGGTGCCGCGTCCGCGATCTCCGAGACCGGCCAGGAACTCTCGGCCGCCCTCGGCGTCGCCGTGATCGGCAGTATCGGCACCGCCGTTTACCGCGGCCAGATGGCCGGAAACCTGCCCACCGGCCTGCCCTCCGAGGTCGCCCACGCCGCCGAGGACACCCTGGCCGGCGCCCTCCAGGTCGCCGCCACCCTCCCCGAAGCCCTCGGCGCCGAACTCACCACCGTGGCCCGCCAGGCCTACACCCATGCCCTCCAGGTGAATTCACTCGTCGGCATCGGCCTCACCGCCATCGCCGCCACCCTGGTCCTGGTCCTGCTCCGCCACCTCCCCGCCCCGAACGAAGCGAAGTCCGCCCCGGACACCGAGCCCGCCTAGGCCGGGTATTCGGCGTGGACGTCCCCGCCGAACAGCTTCCAGTAGAAGGCGTTCATCTTCGCCGCGGCGGGTGCGTGGCGGGCCAGAATGGCGGCGACGACAGGTGACACGTCGGCCGGGATATCCCCGGCGGCGCACCGGCGGACATATGCGTTGCGGGCGACCGGGGCGCAGCCGGCCGGTGTCGTCACGCCGCAGATATCGGTCACCAGCCAATTGACCAGTCGCATGGCGGCGTAGTCGCCGTCGTGCGTGACGTGGCGGCGGGCGAAATCACGCTCGGCGGGCGACAGGTCGAACCGCGGTGAGGTGACCAGTCCGAAGTCGGTGAGATAGACGCGCTCCCCGTCGGCGCGCAGATTGCCGAGATGTCCGTCCATATGCAGCAATTCGCGGTCGCGCAGAAACGCCACGATCTCCGCCAGCTGCCGCTCGAAGACCACGGCCTTGCCGATCGGATCCGCGCCAAGCCACTCCGGCATCGCGTACGGGATGTATTCGCTGAACAGGACCAGGCTCGACGTGGCCGCCACCAGCGCTTCCAGACGTTTCCGCACCTCGGGCGACTCGCCCTGCGCGGCGACCACCGTGTCGATATCGGCGTGTTCGGCCGCGACCGGCGCCCGTCCGGGCAGCACCCGCCAGTGATGAAGCATCGGGAACGCCTGGGTCTCCCCCGCCAGCACCCCTTCGGTGGCAACGATATTCGCGGCGAGCTCGCGCCAGGCGTTGAAACTCGGTCCACCCACGCCGTACTGACAGAACATCGGCAGCGCGAACAGATTCGCGGTGGAACCCCGGTGCGCCAACTCCCGATCGGTCAACGGAATCCGCTTGACGAACACCGGCACGCCGTCGATATCGGCAACCACCGCACCGCCACCCACGCCCACACCGACGACCCGGCCCGCATCCACGAGCTCAGCGAGCTCGAAGTCGTTGCGGGAAGCCAGAACTGCCGCGAGTCTCCAGTGGCGCTCGCTCCTGACGTCTGTCATCTCCCGATTGTGCCGGGCCGCCGTCGGTTTCAGCAGGACCCGTCGGAAGTCCGGCGCACAATCACCGAGGCGAGTTGTGCTCGGCAAGCCTGCTGGATCTCACGTTCGAGCTGGTCGCGCGGTCGCCCCCAACCCGCTGTCCACTCGTCCGCGAGCTCGTATATCCAGCCGAGCGGCAGGTTCAGGATGCTCGCGTCGTAGTCGGATCGGTGCACGATCTCGTAGACCTTGTCCAGCACCCAGAATTCGGTGGCCCGGTCGGCGGCGAGCATGCGGGCCAGGTCGGTGAAGGCCACCGCGGCCGCGGCCGCGGCCGAGTCGGGGACAGTCGTGGCGCAGTCGGCCAGCGCCGCGGGCAGGATGTCGAGGATCTCTCGCGGCCAGCGGATTTCGGCCGGTCCCGGAGACGACGGGATCCCGCCCGATGCAGATCGGGCGGGATTCGTCGTCTCGTCGAGTTGTCCCCTCCACGAGCGTTCTCGGTGCGCCTACTTGGCGGGCGCCTGGTTCGGCATCGGGGAGTTGATGGTGGTGAAGTACTGGACCGCGGCCATGATCGCGACGGGGGCGGTGATGAAGATCTGGCCGGCGAGGGTGCCCAGGGCGCCGATGGCCATGATGCCCGCGATGCAGCCGACGGCCGCGGCCGGGATGAACGGGCCGAACATGCCGACGATGGTGGCCGAGGCGATGGTGGCGCCCGCGATGCCGCCGAGCACGCAGCCGACGGCGCCGCCGCCGAGGCCGCCGACCAGGGTCGCGATGCTGGCGCCCAGGGAGATGGTGCCGGTCATGCGGCTCCAGGCGGCCTGCTCACGGTCGTACTCGGTCTTCCACGGCGCCTTGTCCTCGAACGGCAGCGCGACCGGCTTGTAGGTGGCGTGCGCCAGGTCGAACTGCGGGGTCAGGGTGGCGGTGCGGCCGGAGATGTCGGCGGCGATCGGGAAGACGAAATCGTCGACGCGGAAGGACAGTTCGCTGCCCGCGACCGTGTCGCCGTTCGCCGCCTTGATCTTGAACACGCCGTCCTCGACCACCATCGAGCCCGCGTCGGTACCGATGATCGTGGCGGTCTCGGTCGTGGTCGCGGTGTAGTTGATCGGCGCGTTCGGGTCCGCGGCCGGTGCCGCGTGGCTGGTGCCGGCCGCGATGCCGAGGGCAACGCTGACGGTGGAAGCCAACAGGGCGAACTTGGTGATTTTCACGGGGGTGAGCCTTTCGTGTTCCTCGTGGTGAGCTGCGCGGCGCAGAAGCTGCGGACCGAACGAACCGAGACCATAGCTAGGTAAGCCTCACCTATCAAGACCTTGCTTAGGCTAACCTCCTGTGAGACAGAGTTGGACGCGAGAGAGAAACCCCTGATGAAGAGTCCGCGGTTGTGCGGGTGGTTGCTGGCGGTATTCGTGCTGGTCGCGGCATGTTTGCTCAGCCTGCTCATCGGCACGAAATCGATTCCGGTCGGCGAGGTCTGGCTGGCGTTGACCGGGACCTCCACCACACCCGACCACGTGACGGTGATCGAGTACCGCGTCCCCCGCACCCTGCTGGGCCTGCTCGCGGGTCTGGCACTGGGCGTCGCGGGCTGCTTGATGCAGGGTCTGACCCGGAATCCACTGGCCGATCCCGGCCTGCTCGGCGTCAACGCGGGCGCCGCTTTCGCCATCACCATCGCGGTCGGCCTGCTCGGCGTGAGCGATCTCACATCGTATGTCTGGTTCGGATTCGCCGGTGCGGCACTGGTTTCCATCGTCGTCTACCGGCTCGGCACCGCGGGGCGCACCGGCACCGACCCGGTCCGCCTCACCCTGGCCGGTGTCGCCGCCACCGCCGTGCTCAGCGGACTCACCCGGGGCCTGATCCTGGTGGACCCCAAGGCCTTCGACGAGATGCGCCGCTGGGACTCCGGCTCGCTGGCCGGTCGCGGCTGCGAGATCGTCGCGGGCGCGACGCCGTTCATCCTGGTGGGGCTGGTGATCGCCGCGCTGTGCGCGCGTTCGCTCAACGCGGTCGCCCTCGGCGACGATCTGGCGCAGTCGCTGGGCGTGCACGTCTCCCGGACCCGGCTGTGGACCGCGCTCGCCCTGGTGCTGCTGTGCGGCACCGCGACCGCCGCGGTGGGCCCGGTCGCCTTCGTCGGCCTGGCCGTTCCGCACATCGCCCGCTGGCTGGTCGGCCCGGATCAGCGCTGGATCTTCGCGTATTCGCTGGTGCTGGCGCCGATCCTGGTGCTCACCGCGGATGTGCTGGGCCGCCTCATCATCCGTCCCGACGAAGTCCCCGCCGGCCTGATCACCGCGTTCCTCGGCGCGCCGGTGCTGATCTGGCTGGCCCGCCGCGCGAAGGTAGGTGCCGCCGCATGAGCGCCGGAATCGATTTCGGCCGCACCATGCTGGTCGTGCGCCCGCCCAAGCTGGGTATCACCGCCCGGATCGGGGTGCGCACGATCGTGGTGTGCGCCGTGCTGCTGGTGATCTCGTTCGCGACCGCGGTGCTGGCCCTTGGCAGCGGCGACTACCCGATCCCGCCGCTGCGGGTGCTGCGCGCGCTGTTCATCGGCGACGAGCGGTTCGACCGGCTGGTCGTGTGGGACTGGCGGCTGCCACGCATCCTGCTGGCGCTGGCGCTGGGCGCCGCGCTCGGCGTGAGCGGCGCGATCCTGCAATCGGTGACCAGGAACCCGCTGGGCAGTCCCGACATCATCGGCTTCAACACCGGCGCCTACACCGGCGCGCTGATCGTCATCCTGACCCTCGGTGGCGGGAACTTCCAGACCGCGGCGGGCGCGACCATCGGCGGACTCGGTGCCGCGCTGGTGATCCACCTGCTCGCCTTCCGGCACAACGTGACCGGCTTCCGGATGATCATCGTCGGCATCGGCGTGAGCGCCATGCTCGCCTCGGTCAACACCTGGCTGATCATGCGCGCCGACCTGGACGCGGCCATCGCGGCGGCGGCCTGGGGCGCGGGCTCGCTCAACGGATTGTCCTGGCCGCAGGTCGCGCCGACGATGCTGATCCTGGCGGTGCTGGCGTTCGCGCTGATTCCCGCCGCGCCCCGGTTGCAGATCCTCGAACTCGGCGACGACACCGCGCGCGCGTTCGGCCTGAACGTGAGCAAGGCGACCGGCTGGCTGATCGCGCTCAGCGTCGCGTTCACCTCGGTGGCGACGGCGGTGGCCGGGCCGATCGCCTTCGTCGCCCTCGCCGCGCCGCACCTGGCGCGCAAGCTCACCCGCACCCCGTCGATCGCGCTGGTGCCCGCGGCGGTGATGGGCGCGACCCTGCTGATCACCTGCGACTGGATCGCCCAGCACGCGTTCGCGCCGACCACCGTGCCGGTCGGCATCGTCACCGCCTCGGTCGGCGGCCTCTACCTGGCGTATCTGCTGGTCGCCGAAGCGCGACGGAACTAGGGAAAGCGACATGAACGACTCTCACGCCTCGCGACTGCGCGCAGACCGGGTCCGCCTCGGCTACAAGGGCACCACGATCAGCGATCAGCTCTCGGTCGACATCCCCGACGGCGCGTTCACCGTGATCATCGGCCCGAACGCCTGCGGCAAGTCGACCCTGCTGCGCGCGCTGGCCCGGCTGCTCACCCCCGAGTCCGGCACCGTGCTGCTCGACGGCAAGCCGATCACCGGCTATCCGGCCAAGGAATTCGCCAGGCAGGTCGGCCTGTTGCCGCAGACCTCGACCGCGCCGGACGGCATCCGGGTCGCCGATCTCGTCGCCCGTGGCCGCTATCCGCACCAGACGCTGCTGCGGCAGTGGTCCACGGCCGACGAGGAGGCGGTGGCGGCGGCGATGGCGGCCACCGGCGTCGCCGAACTGTCGGCGCGACCGGTCGAGGAGCTGTCCGGCGGTCAGCGCCAGCGGGTGTGGATCGCCATGGTGCTCGCCCAGGACACCCCGATCGTGCTGCTCGACGAGCCGACGACCTACCTCGACATCGCCTATCAGATCCAGCTGCTCGACCTGTGCCGCACGCTGAACCGCGAGTCGGGGCGCACGGTCGTGGCCGTGCTGCACGACCTCAACCACGCCTTCCGCTACGCCGATCACCTGATCGCCATGCGCGACGGCCGGATCGTGGCGACCGGCGTGCCAACGGAGATCGTCACGGCCGAGCTCGTGCACGAGGTGTTCTCGCTGCGCTGCCGGATCGTCGACGACCCGGAAACCGGGACACCGCTGGTGGTTCCGCTGGCCGAGGACGCCGCCCAGGTGCGCTGAGCGCCGCGCGGCGAGATCGTTCGCAGACGTAGCTATTCCACAATAAGTTAGTTTAGGCTAACCTATCTCTTTGTGCCTGGATTCGCCGGATCACTCGGTGGCTCACGGGCGAATGTCATTGCGGGCGAAGGGAGTTGCCGTGCCGACGGCGAAGCGGGGAGACACGATGACCGACGGTCTCGGGTTGCCACTGACCGGACCACAGCTCGGCATCTGGAACGCCCAGCGCTTCGACCCCGACTCCGGCCGGTACCTGGTCGGCGAGGTACTCGAGATCACCGGCGACACCCCGATCGATGTCGAGCTGCTGGCCGAGGCGATCCGGCGCACCGTCGCCGAGGCGGAGAACATGCGGCTGCGGTTCCGGGAAACCCCCGAGGGCCCACGGCAATTCGTCACCGAGGCCGCGGCGGAACTGCGGCCGACCGTCGATCTGCGGGCAGCCGCCGAGCCGATGGCGCTGGCCTACGAGGCCGTCGCGCTGGAACGGCACGAGGCCGCCGAGCGGTGCCGCGGCATGGTCGACCGGCAGCTCTACAACTACACGCTGATCCGGGTCACCGATTCGGTCGTCTGGTGCGTGCAGCTGTACCACCACCTCATCGTCGACGGCTACAGCGCCGCGCTGCTGTCGCGCCGGGTCGCCGCGCACTACACCGCGCTGCGGCGCGGAAAGCCCGCCCCGAAGCGCACTTTCGGCACCATCGCCGAGCTGGTCGCGGAGGAACGGACCTATCGGGACGGCCCCGAATTCACCGCCGACCGCGACTACTGGCGCGATCAGCTCACCCCGTGGCCCGATCTCGACGGGCGCGGCCGCCACCTCGGCGGCGCGGTGGAGCGAACCATCCGCGCCGAGACGGCGCTCTCCGCCGAGACACTGACCCAGCTGCGGGAGGCCGCCGACCGGCACGGCATCACCTGGGCCGACGCGCTCGTCGCCTGCTACGCCGCCTTCCTGCATCGCCTGCTCGGCACCGGCGACGTGGTGATCTCCATGCTGCTGATGGGCCGGGTCGGCCGGGCCGCCCTGCGCACGCCGTCGATGGCGGTCAACGTGCTGCCGCTGCGGGTCCGGGTAACCGCCGGTGACCGGCTGGGTGAGCTCGGCCCGCGCATCGCCGACACCCTGCGCGAGATCCGCGCCCATCAGCGCTACAGCGGCGACGACCTGGCCCGCGACTTCCACGGTCACGGCGCGGGCGAGCTGCTGCACGGCATCGGCATCAACCTCAAGGTCTTCGACTTCACCCTCGACTTCGACGGCGCGCGCGGCGTGCTGCGCAATGTGGCCGGTGGCCCGCCGGAGGATCTGAGCCTGACCGTCACCCCGCTGCCCGACGGCACGGTGCTGCTCGGCTTCGAGTCCGACGCGCGGTCCAACGACGCGGCGATGGTGCGGCGGCGGATCACCGGCTTGACCCGGGCGATCACGGGCTTCATCGGGTCGGACAAGACCGCGGTGGGGGCGCTGGAGTTGCTCGATGCCGAGGAACGGGAGCGGTTGCTGCTGGATCGGGCGGTCTCCCTGCGGCTCGATCCGGCTCCGTCGCAGGATGATTCACCGCGCAGCGGACCGGATCTCGCGGCACTGGTGGCCGACCCGGCAGTCGGCGGCGCAGCGGCCGCGACCCGCGCCGACGACGCCCAGTCATCGCGCCCGAACATCGCCGACGACACCCAGCCATCACGCCCGAACATCGCCGACGGCGCCCAGCCGCCGTGCTCGGACATTGCCGACGACACCAAGCCGTCGCGCCCGGACGTTGCCGACGGCGCGTGTGCCCCGAGCCAGACCGAACTCATCACGGACCTGCTCGATCGGGCACTCGCCGACCACTCCTCCGCCGTCGTGCTCAGCTCGGCGACCCGCCGCTACACCGGGGCCGAACTGGCGGACCGGATCGACCGGCTCGCCGGATACCTGCACGACGCGGGCGTCGGCCCGGACACGATCGTCGGGCTCGCGCTCCCCCGCGACGTGGAGTTCGTGGTCGCCCTGCTCGCGGTGTGGCGGGCGGGCGGCGCGTATCTGCCGTTGGATCCGGAGCATCCGGTGGCGCGCCTGCGCGCGACGATCGACGATGCCGCACCCGTCCTGGTCCTCGGTTCGGCTGGACTGGCGACCGAGCTCGGCGACGATGTCGTCGCCCTCGACGATCTCGACGACCAGTTCGATCGGCACCAGGGCCTCGCGGTCGAAGTCGCGTTGCGCCCCGACCACGCGGCCTACGTGATCTACACCTCCGGGTCGACCGGCCGGCCGAAAGGCGTTGTCGTGTCGCACGGCGCGCTCGCCGGGCTCGTCGCGGCCCACCGCGCCGGCATCTACGGTGCGGCCGCGCGGCGGGCGGGCGGTCGGCGGCTCACCGTCGCCCACACCACCTCGTTCGCGTTCGACGCGTCCCTCGACCCGCTGCTGTGGCTGCTCGACGGTCATCGAATCCACCTCTACGACAGCGAAACCCGGCGCGACCCCGCCGCGCTGGTCGCAGCGTTCGCGCGCGACGGCATCGATGTCGTCGACGGCACCCCGACGCTGGTAGCGGCCCTGCTCGAGCACGGGCTCGCCCCGACTCCACCCGCCCCCGACAGCTCGCGAACGCCCGGCACTCCGATGATGTCCGACGACCTCACCGCGACGGAGCGACCGGCGATCGGCGTCAGCGAGCCCGCCGGAGGATCGACGCGGGCTTTCCGCGCCGCAGCGCGGCGACCCGGCGCGACAGTGACGCACGCCGTGGCACCGGTGCTCGACCCGGCAGGTTCGGCGCGGCGGCCCACGCTGATCGTCGTCGGCGGGGACGCCTGCTCGGCGGAGCTGTGGAGCGCGCTGGACCGGGCCGGGGTCGCGGCGGTCAATATGTACGGGCCGACGGAGGCCACCGTCGATGTGCTCGGCGCGCCGATCGACGGCGACGGGCCCCGCATCGGGCTGCCGCTGGCGGGCTCGCGGGTGCACCTGCTGGACAACGGTTTACAGATCGTCGCGGACGGCCAGGTCGGCGAGTTGTATCTGGCCGGACCTCAGCTGGCCCGGGGCTACCTGGGCAGATTCGCCACCACCGCAGGCGCTTTCGTCGCCGATCCCTACGGTCCACCCGGTGCGCGGATGTATCGCACCGGTGACCGGGCACGCTGGGTGCCCGGCCGCGGCTACGAGTACCTGGGGCGCGTCGACAATCAGGTGAAGATCCGCGGACACCGGGTCGAACTCGGTGACGTGGCGGCGGCCCTGGCCGGACTGCCCGAGATCCGTTCCGCTGCCGCCGATATCCGCGAGATCGGTGGTCGGCCCGCCCTGATCGGCTACGTGGTCGCGGCACCCGGTCTCGATACCGCGGCGATCCGCACCCGCTTGGCCGACCTGGTGCCCGAGCACATGGTGCCCGCCCGCCTCGTCGTCCTGGACGAACTGCCGAGCACGGTCAACGGCAAGCTCGACCGCGCCGCCCTGCCGGACCCGGCCGCCGACACGGTCGGCAGGCTTCCCGAGACCCGTGCCGAACACGCTGTCCACGAGGCGATCTCGACGACGCTGGGCCTCGACGCGCTCAGCATGGACGACGACTTCTTCGCCGTCGGTGGCGACAGCATCACCGCCATCACCGTCAGCAGCGCCCTGCGCGCCGACGGCCTGCCCCTGCTGCCCCAGCAACTCCTGACCCGCCGCAGCCTCGCCACCCTGGCGGCCGAGGCCGCCGCCCAGACCACGCCGGACACCGCGGCGGCACCCGGCGGTGATCCGCGCGGCGGCTCGGCACCCCTGCCGGGTGACCCGGCCCCGGCGGCGACGCCCGACTCCCGTTCCGCGCGGGCCGCCGAGACGGCGCGGCGGACTCCCGGTGCCCTGATCCCGTCGCTGACCGTGGCCGATCTCGACGCGCTGGCGGAAACCTACGGCCCGATCACCGACGTGCTGCCGCTGTCACCGCTGCAAGAGGGCCTGGTCTTCCATGCCCTGCGCGACGGCGCCGACGACATCTACACGATGACGGCGCGGTTCACCCTCGACGGCGTGCTCGAGCCGGCTCGGCTCGGCGCGGCGTTCGAGGCCGTGCTGCGGCGGCATCCGAATCTCGGCGCTGCCTTCAGCTACGAGCGCTTCGACCAGCCGGTCCAGGTGGTGCCGCGCACTCCGGCAGTCGACTGGGCGGTCGAGGACCTGCGCGACAGCGCCGATCCCCGAGCGCAAGCGGACCTCGCGGTTCGGCGCGCGGGCGCCGAACCGCTCGACATCGACCGCCCGCCGCTGATCCGCGCCCGCCTGATCCGGCTCACCGACACCACCCAGTGGCTGGTCCTGGTGGCCCATCACCTGCTCGCCGACGGCTGGTCGGTGCCGACGATGGTGCGCGAAACCCTCGCCGTCTACCGCGACGAAGCACTGCCGCCCGCACCGTCTTTCGGTGACTATCTCGACTGGCTGGCCGCCCGCGACACCACCGCGACCCTGCGCTGGTGGACCGACCGGCTCACCGGCCTCTCCTGCCCCAGCGTGCTCGCCACCCCGCTCCAGCACCGCGTCGTCGAGTCGACGCACGAGTCCGGGACACCGGCGGGCACGGCGTCCGAGCACGGTGCCAGCTCACGTCTGCGCCCGATCGGGCTGCGGGTCCCCCACGTCTCCGCCGTCGCGGAAACGCTGACCGCCACCGCGAGAGCCCACGGCCTGACCATGAGCACCGTGCTCCACGGCGCGTGGGCGATGGTGCTGGCCGAGCACTTCGGGCGCACCGATGTGGTGTTCGGGACCGTGGTGTCGGGGCGGCCCGCCGATCTGCCCGGTGTCGGCGCGATGGTCGGGTTGTTCAGCAATACCGTGCCGATGCGCGTCACGCTCGCCGACGGGCGGCCGGTGGCCGAGCAGTTCGCGGCCGTGCAGGACGCCTCGTTCGAGGCGCAGACACGGGGCTATCTGGGATTGGCGACCGTCGAGCGGGCGGTGGGCCTCGGACGGCTGTTCGACTCCCTCGTGGTGTTCCAGAACTTCCCGAAAGCCGGTCTGCTGCAACCGGACCCCCGGGGCGTGCAGGTGGTCGACGTCGAGGTGGACGGGCTGACGGACTTCCCTATCACCGTCACCGCGCTACCCGGCGACGAGTTCACCCTGATGCTGCACCACGATCCGGTCGCCGTACCGGCGCCGGTCGCCGCGCGCCTGACCGATCGGCTCGGCGCGGTCCTGGCCGCCCTGGCCACCGACCTCGGGCGCACGGTCGCCGAGGTGACCGCCGTGGCGATGCCGCCGGAGACGGTCGGCACCACCCTGGCCGACTGGACCTCGACCACCCCGATCGACCCCGACGCGCCCGCGCTGACCGCGAACGGCGTGACCCTGACCTACCGCGAGTTCGACGCGCGGGTCGCCCGGCTGGGGCACTGGCTGATCGACGCAGGCGTCGGGCCGGAAACCGTGGTGGCGGTGACGATGACGCGCGGGATCGACGCGATCGTCGCCGCGCACGCGATCTGCCGGGCGGGCGGCGTCTACCTGCCGATCGACCCGCAGAGCCCGGCCCAGCGCGCCGACCGCATCCTGCGCACGGCCGAGGCGGCGCTGGTCCTCACCACCACCGCCGACGGTTTCGGCACCGAGCGCGCGCCGGTCGTCGCGGTCGACGACCTCGATCTCACCGCCTTCCCGGCCACCCCGGTCACCGACCGCGACCGGCTCGCACCGCTGCGGCAAGACGGTGCGGCGTATCTGCTGTTCACCTCGGGTTCCACCGGTGAGCCCAAGGGCGTGAGCGTGTCGCACGCGGCGATCATCAGCACCTTCGCCTGGATGCAGCGGCGGCACCGGCTCGCACCGGGCGACACCGTCCTGTACCGCACCGCGGCCACCTTCGACGCCTCGATGCTGGAGCTGTTCTGGCCGCTGCTGGTGGGCGCGCGGGTGCTGGCGGCGCCCGTCGAGGGACGGCTGGACCGCGATCCGCACCAGATCGCCGAGCTCATGGCCCGCGAGCGGGTGAGCATGCTGCAGATGACCTCGTCGATGCTGACGGTGCTCGCCGAGGAAGCCGACCTGAGCGGTTGCACCGCACTGCGTTTCGCGGTCACCGGCGGCGAGCCGCTCCCGCCGGGCACCGCGCGGCGGATCCGGACGGCCACCGGCGCGAGCGTGCACAACCTGTACGGCCCCACCGAGGCCGCGGTCTGCATCACCCACCACGAGACGTCCGACGCCGACGGCGGCACCGTGCCCATCGGGGTGCCCGCGGCGGGCTCGGATGTCCGCGTGCTCGGTACCGATCTGCGCCCGGTGCCGCCGGGCGAGATCGGCGAGTTGTACCTCACCGGAGCGCAATTGGCGCGCGGCTACCTCTCCCGTCCCGGCCGCACGGCCGGTTCGTTCGTCGCCGATCCCGGCGGCACCGGCGACCGCATGTACCGCACCGGCGATCTGGTCAGCTGGGGTCCGCACGGTGAACTCGACTACGTCGGCCGGGCGGACAGCCAGGTGAAGCTGCGCGGCCAGCGCATCGAGCTGGGCGAGATCGAAGCCGCCCTGCTCACCACCCCCGGCGTCGCGCACTCGGCGGTGCTCCTGCGCGAGGACACCCCCGGCGACCAGCGCCTGGCCGCCTACCTCGTCGCCAAGGCGGGCATCGCGATCGACATCGCGGCCGTGCGCGCCGCACTGCGCACCGCCCTGCCCGCCTACATGGTCCCGGCGGCCTTCGTCGTGCTCGACCGTATCCCCCGGACGTCCAGCGAGAAGATCGATCGCAAGGCCCTGCCGGTGCCGGTCTACGACTCGACCGCGGGGCCGGACGGTCTCGTGCGCACACCCGCGACAGCGCAGGGCGAGACCGCCGATCGCGCCGCGAGGTCCGGCGCGGGCGGAGCCGTCGTCCGCGACGATGCCAACGCATCCCGGCAGCGGGACACCGCCGCAAGGGCGAACGGTGCGGATGCGGCCGACCTGGTGGCCGACATCCGAGCGGCGATGGCGGTGGTGTTGTCCGCCCCCGACCTCGGCGACGGCGACGACTTCTTCGCCGCGGGCGGTCATTCGCTGACCGCGGTCAGGGTCGTCGGCCGACTGCGCCGCGCGGGTTTCGACGTCGTCCTCGACGACATCTTCGAAGCGCCGACCGCTGTCGCGCTGGCGGCGCGAATCACGCGCGAGGACAACGGCACCACTTCTGGCCCGCGCCGATCCGGCGAGTCGACCGCGTGGGGAACCCGCCTCGACCATGTCCTGGAGCTTCGTGCCACCGGCACGCGCGAGCCGCTGTTCTGTATCCATCCGGTCGGCGGCACCGCCTGGCAGTTCGGCCCGCTCGCGGCACTTCTGCGCGCCGACCGCCCGATCATCGGCCTCCAACTACCGACCCTGAGCGACAGCGCTTTCCAGGCCGAGACCATCGACGACCTGGCCGCCCACTACCTGGCCACGATCCGCCGGATCCAGCCGCACGGCCCGTACCACCTGCTCGGCTACTCCCTCGGCGGCACCATCGCGCACGCCATCGCGGCCGCGCTGACCGCCGCGGGCGAGCGGGTCGCCTTCACCGGGCTGATCGATGCCTTCGCGCTCACCGATCTCGCCGGGCAGGCCGCCAGGGCCGCCGCCGACCCCGCCGAGCTGGACCGGCTGCTGCCCGAAATCCCCGAGGACGCACCGGAACTGGCCGAGATCCTGCGCGGCGCGGCGACCACCCTGCTCGGCCTGGTCACCGCGTCCACCCCGGCGGCCTACGACGCGCCGATGGCCCTGTACGCCGGCGACACCGGAACCACGCCGGGCCGCACCGATACCCAGATCGCCGGATGGCAGGCGGCGGGCGCCCGGCTGGTGGTGCGCAGGCTGCCGTACTCCCACTTCGAGATCGTGTCGCCCGCCGGTTGGGCCGAGGTCGCGGCACTGCTCGACACAGACCCGGCGCTCAGCGCATGAGCCTCCCGCCCAGCGCTGTTCGCCGTTCGGAAGAAATGAGGAAATCCCCGTCCATGTTCACCAACCGCTCATCGGGCCGCCTCCGCGCCGCCCTCGCCTTCCTGGTTCTCGCGCTCGTCGCGGTGCTCACCGCCTGCGGTAGCTCGGATTCCGGGTCCGCCGACACCGGCCCGCGTGAGGTGCCCTCCGCGAAGGGCCCGGTCAAGGTGCCCGCCGACCCGCAGCGCATCGTGGTGCTCAACGGCAATCTGGCCGGCTACCTCTACGACCTCGAGGCCACCGTCGTCGCGGCCGACCCGCGCCTGCTCGGCGTGCCCAACAAGCCGGGCGAGTTCCCCGCGGGCTGGGCCGAGGACGCGAAGAAGCAGGGCACGCAGGCCGTGCCGTCCGGGGACAACATCAACCTCGAGTTCATCGCCGCCCAGCGCCCCGACCTGATCATCGGCGGCGGCCAGGGCTACCCGGGCCAGCAGTCGGTGAACGCCTACGACCAGCTCACCGCCATCGCCCCGACCGTGCTGCTGCCGACCGAGACCACCTACTGGCAGGACCAGCTGCGCTTCATCGCCGCGACGGTGAACAAGCCGGCCAAGGTCGACACCCTGATCGCGAACTACCAGGCCAAGCTGGCCGAGGCCAAGAGCAAGATCAAGGCCCCCGCCGGCACGACGGTCGTGATGCAGTCGATCAAGAGCCAGAAGCCGACGCTCTTCGTGCCGACCGCCGCGCTGCCGACCCTGCTCTCGGAGGTCGGTTTCACCCTGGATACCCAGGTGGAGGCCAAGGCCGGTAACCCGGCCAAGGAGCAGAGCGCCGACTTCATCAGCTTCAGTCCCGAACTGCTGAACACCGTGATCGACGCGCCCGTGCTGTTCACCATCCCGCTCAGCGGCGGCCGGTCGCTCGAGGAACTGCGCGCCGACCCGATGTACGCGACGCTGCCCTCGTTCAAGGCGAACGAGGTCTTCGAACTGCCCGCGACCAGCTCGCGGCCCGACTACCGCACCGTCATGAGCACCCTCGACCTGCTCGTCGAGCGTTTCAAGTGAGGCCGGCCGTGTTCACCCGACCCTCCGGCCGCGTCCGCGCGGCCCTGGCCGTCCTGGCCGTCGCCTCGATCGCCGCGCTCACCGGCTGCGGCACGTCCGCCGACGAGGCGAAGGACACCGCCTCGGGCACCCGTGAGGTGGCCACCGCGCGCGGCACCGTCTCGGTGCCGTCCGACCCCAAGCGCATCGTCGTACTCAACGGCGCGCTGGCCGGCTACCTCTACGACCTGGACGCCCCGGTCGTCGCGGCCGATCCGCGACTGCTCGGCGTCGCCACCCCCAAGGGCGAATTCCCGCAGGTGTGGGCCGCCGACGCGAAAGAGCAGGGCACCCAGGTTGTCCCGACCGGCGAGGACATCAATCTCGAGTTCGTCGCCGCCCAGCGGCCCGATCTGATCATCGGCGGGGGTCAGGGCTACCCGGCCCAGCAGACGCTCAACGCCTACGACCAGCTCAGCGCCATCGCCCCGACCGCGCTGATGCCCGCCACCACCACCGACTGGCAGGAGCAGCTGCGCTACCTGGCCGATCTCGTCGGCCGCGGCGACCAGGTCGACGGTCTGCTCGCGAACTATCGCACCAAGCTGGCCGAGGTGAAGTCCGCCATCAAGATCCCGGCGGGCAACACCACGCTGTTGCAGTCGGCCAAGGGCGACAAGCCGGTCGTCTTCGTGCCGACGGCCTCGCTGCCGAAACTGCTGGCCGAGGTCGGTTTCGCCCTCGACACGCAGGTGAAGGCCAAGGCCGGAAACCCGGAGATGCCCGAGGCCGCCGACTACTTCTCGATGAGCCCGGAACTGCTCAACACCGTGGTCGACGCGCCGGTGACCTTCGTGGTCACCATCAACGGCGGACGCTCACTCGAGCAGCTGCGGACCGACCCGCTCTACGCGAAGCTGCCGTCGTTCACCGCGAACACGGTGTACGAGCTGCCCGCGATCAGCTCGCGGCCGGACTATCGCACGGTCATGAGCACCCTCGAGCTGCTGAAGGATCGTTTCCAGTGACGGCGACCGGCGGCCTGCTCATCGACCTCAGCCCGCTGCGGGCGTCGCGCCCGTTCCGGTGCGCGTTCGCGGCGCGGCTGGTGTCGGTGCTCGGCATCGGGCTGCTCATGGTGGCCCTGCCGTTGCAGGTCTATCAGCTGACCGGGTCGAGTCTGCAGGTCGCCGGGGTCGCCACCACGACCGCGGCGGCCCTGTTCGCCGGCAGTCTCGCCGGCGGTGTGGTCGCGGACCGGTACGACCGGCGCACGGTGATCCAGTGGTCGCGCAGTGCGGCGGGCGTCGGCTTCCTGCTGCTCGGGGTGAACGCCGTGCTGCCGGACCCGCTGCTGCCGGTGATCTACCTCGCCGCCGTCATCGACGGCCTCGCGGGCGGGGTCAGCGGATCGGCGCTGATGGCGATGGTTCCGGCGCTCGTCGGCCGCGAGAAGGTCGCTGCCGCGGGCGCGCTGGTGTCGCTGACCACCGACCTCGGCACCATGATCACCCCGGCGATCGCCGGGCTGCTCGTCGCGAAAACCGGTGTGGCCTCTGCTTATTTCCTGTGCGCGCTCGCGACCACGGCGACCGTCGGGCTGATCACCGCGATCGGCCCGTCGCCGCCGCCGGAGCGGGATCTACAGAACCCCCTGCGCGAGCTCGTCGCGGGCATCTCCTTCGCGGTGCGCCACGAATCCATCCGGTTGATCCTGCTGACCGGCCTGATCGCGATGCTGGTCAGCGGACCACTGGTGCTGCTGCCCGCCTTCGCCGACGTCGAACTCCACGCGGGCCCCGGCACTTTGGGCCTGCTCTACGCGGCACCCGGTGCGGGCGCGGTACTCGGCTCGCTCACCAGTGGCTGGATGAGCCGTGCCAATACCGGACTGGCGCTGCTGGTTTCGCTCGCGCTCATGCCGCTCGGCGTGATCGCGGCGGGGCTGTGGTCGCACGCGGCGCTGGTGTTCCTCGGGCTCGCCGGGTTCGGCCTGGCCAGGGCCGTGAACATGGTGCTGCGCTACGCGATGTTGCAGCGCGCCGCACCGGACCACATGCGCGGCCGGATGTCGGGACTGCTGATGGTGCAGTCGGTCACCGGTACCGCGGTCGGCTCCATGGTGGCCGGAACCGTCGGCCAATTCTTCGCTCCGGGAACCGCGCTCGTGCTCTACGGCGTCGTCGTCTTGGTACTCACCGGCCTGATGGCGCTCGCCGCCGGGCCGCTGCACAGAAAGGAACAGAGGTGAAGGATCGCAGTGCCTACGCCGCGAACATCGCCGAGGTGCTCGGCGGTGCGCACGGCGCGAAGGTCCCCTATCCGATCGGCCTGCAGGAAGTGGAGGTGATCCGCACCGCGCGGATCGGCTCCGCGCTGTTGCGGATCACCTTCGGCGGGCCCGAACTGGCGACGTTCCACAGCTATGTCCCGGATGAGCATGTGCGCCTGATCTTCCCGTGCGAGGACGGCGTGCTGCGGCTGCCCGAACGCGACGGCACCTCGCTGGAATGGGGCACGCCGCGCCCGGTCTCGCGCGAGTACACGGTGCGCCGCCACAGCATTCCCGACGGCGAACTCGACATCGACTTCGCCCTCCACCCCGGCGGCCTCGCCTCCGACTGGGCGAGCGCGGTGACCCCGGGCACCAAGGTGCACATCGCCGGTCCGCCCGGCGGCGTCGTCGTCCCGGATTCCTACGACCGGTACCTGCTCGCCGGAGACATCACCGCGCTGCCCGCCATCGCCCGCTGGCTGGAGCGGATGCCGCGCACCGCGGCGGGCTGGGCGTTCATCGAGGTGGCCGACGCGGCCGAGCAGATCGCGATCGACGCCCCCGACGGCGTCGAGGTGCGCTGGCTGCATCGCGGTGCGGCCGAGGCGGGCACCAGCGACATCCTGGAGCAGGCCGTGCGCACCGTGGAAGTGGCTGCCGGACAGCGAGTCTACGCCTGGGTGGCGGGTGAGGCGGGCTGCCTGCGCGGCATCCGCAAGGTGGTCCGCACCGACCTGGGCATCGGCCCCAAGGACTCGCTCATCGCCGGCTACTGGAAGCGCGGCGTCGCCGACTTCGATCGAGAGGAATGACCATGACCGACGATCAGGTGATCGGCGATGTCGCCACGGCGCTGGGTGTGGACCCGGCCGAACTCACCGCGGATACCGATCTGCTCGACGCCGGACTGGATTCGGTGCGCATCATGTCGCTGGTGGAGAAATGGCGGTCGGACGGCTACGCCCACATCGACTTCCCCACGCTGGCGGGCGATCCCGTGCTCGGATCATGGATCGAGCAACTGGCCTGACCGGCCCGGGGGCGGCGCGATGAGCGCGCCGCCCCCGGCGCGGTCACTGCCCGAGCGCGCCGTCGGCGAGCAGCTGCCGCAGCTCCTTGCGGCTGGTCTTGCCGACGCCGGTCGCCGGGAACTCGTCGACGACGACGACGGTGTCGGGCATCTTCCACGCCGCGACACCGCGCGCCCGGACGAACGAACGCACCGTGATCAGGGACGGTCGCACGGCCGGATCGGCGGGCTGGACGAACGCGCAGATGCGCTGTCCCAGCACCGGATCCGGGGTGCCGACGATCACCGCGTCGCGCACGTCCGGGTGCTCGAGCAGATGCGCTTCGAGCTCCTCGGCCGACACCTTCTCCCCGCCCCGGTTGACCCAGTCACCGGCCCGGCCCGCGACCACCAGGTTGCCGTCCGGGCGCACGGAGACGATGTCGCCGGTGCGGTACCAGCCCTCGGCCGTGAAGCTGCGGGCGTCGGCCTCGGGATTGTCGTAGTAGCCGCGAATCGTGTACGGCCCCTGCGTGATCAGGTTGCCGGTCGCGCCCGGTGCCACCTCGGCGCCGTGGTCGTCGACCACCGCGATCCGGTCGTGCTCGGACATCGGACGGCCCTGGGTGCCGACCACCACGTCGATCGGATCGTCGAGCCGGGTGTAGCAGACCAGCCCCTCGGCCATGCCGAACACCTGCTGCAGGGTCACGCCGAGGGCGGGGCCGACCCGGCGGGCCAGCTCCTCCTGGCAGCGCGCCCCGCCCACCTGGACCACCCGCAGGCTGGACAGATCGGGGGTGTCACCCGCTTCGGCCCGCTCGGTCCACAACCGGGCCAGCGGCGGCACCAGGCCGGTGATGGTGACGCCGAACCGCTCGATCAGCGGGAACGCCGTCGCCGGCGTCGGGTCGGGGGTCAGCGCGACGGTGCCGCCCGCCCACAGCGCGCCGAGGATGCCCGGCGAACTCATCGGGAAGTTGTGCGCCACCGGCAGCGTCGCGAGATACACGGTGTCGCTGTCGAGTTCGCAGATCTCGGCACTGCGCCGCACGCTGTAGAGGTAGTCGTCGTGGGTGCGGGCGATGAGCTTCGGGATGCCCGTACTACCGCCGGAGAGTTGCAGGAACGCGACGGCGCTCGCCGACGGTCCCGCCAGTTCGCCCGGGGTGTCGCGGAATTCGGCGATGTCGTGCACATCGTCGGACAGCTCCCGCCCCGGTTCGTCGAGCACCAGCAGCAGGTGCCGCAGGCTCGGCACCTCGGCGCGGACCGATTCGGCCAGCGCCGCGTAGTCGAAGCGCTGGTGGGTGCCGCAGGTGATCATCGCGGTCGCGGCGGCGGCGGTGGCGATCGGGACCAGCTCGGCACCGCGGTGCGCGGGCAGGCAGAACACCGGCAGCGCGCCCAGCTTGAACAGCGCGAAGATCACCTCCACGAATTCGGCGCGATTGGGCAGCTGGACCAGCACCCGGTCGCCCGCGCCGAGACCGAGCCGGGCCAGGCCGGTGGCGAGCGCGCTCGACCGATGGTCGAGTTCGGCGTAGGTCCAGCTGTTCGCCGGGTCGAGCACGGCGATCCGGTCGGGTGCGGCGGCCGCGCGCGCGGCGAGCACATCGGCGAAAGTCTCACCGGTCCAACAGTTCTGCTCTCGATAGCGTTGCGCCAGCTCAGTGGGCCACGGGGTGAAGCCGGGGAGCACGGGATCGGTCAAGTCGAGCACCTCTTTCCAACGGACCTGCGGGCGTTCCCGTCGGATGTTGTGAGGGAAGGTAACCATCCGACGATGAATTCAGGTTAGGCTAACCTCATGTCAAATGGTGATCTCACCGGACGGAACGTTGTCGTGACCGGCGCGGCCGGGGGTATCGGCGCCGCGATCGCCGCCCGGTTCGCCGCCGAGGACCGGGTCGTCTCCCTGTGGGACCTCGATCCCCGGGTGCACGCGACCGCCGCCGCGCTCGCCGCACCGCGGGACGGCGCCGAGAGCGATGACATCGACTGTCCCCCAACGGCTTCTGTGCACAGCCTGGAGGTGGACGTCAGCGACGCCGACTCCGTGCGGCGTGCCTTCGACCAGCTGACCGCCGCGCACGGACCGGCCGATGTGGTGGTACACGCCGCGGGCGTCATGGTCGGCGGCACCGCCCTCGAACTCGACGCGGCCGACTGGGCGAGGTGCCTGAGCGTGAACGCCACCGGGACCATGCTGGTCACCCAGCGCGCGGCCGCCGACATGGCCGCCGCGGGCCGGGGGTCGATCGTCGTGGTCTCCTCCAACGCCGCGGCCGCACCGCGCGTCGGCATGGCCGCCTACGGCGCCGCCAAGGCGGCCGCGACCGCCTTCACCAGGTCGCTGGCCCTGCAGGTCGCGCCGCTCGGGGTACGGGTCAATCTCGTGTCCCCCGGGTCCACCGATACCGCCATGCTGCGCGACATGTTCGGCGGCACGCCGCTCGACGACGACGCCGAGACCGCGCTCCTCGACGGCGACCCCGCGGTCTACCGGCTCGGTATCCCGTTGCGCCGCATCGCCGCTCCCGCCGATATCGCGGCGGCCGTCCACTTCCTGGCGTCCGACGGCGCCCGCCACATCACCATGCACGACCTGCGGGTCGACGGTGGCGCGACGCTCGACATGTGAAACCGAAAGGGTGAGCACCATCAGTACCGACAGTTCAGACCCCGCTTTCGTCCTGTCCCGTCCGCAGCGGACCGTGTCCGCGTCCGCGGGCGGGACGATCTTCCGATCGGCGCACGACGCGGTGACCGCGCTGCGCAGCGGCCGGATCAGCCACATCGTCGGCGCGCTGCCCTTCACCCCCGGTGCGCCGACGGCACTGTGGGCGCCGGACTCGGTGCGCGTCACCGAGGCGCCCCACCGCCGGGCACCGGGCACCCGACTCCCCCACTTCGCCATCGACGCGGCGGTGCCCGCTCCCGACGAGCACCAGCGGCGGGTGGCCAATGCCGTCGAGCTGCTCGCCGATCCCGGCCACCCCCTACGTAAAGTGGTGCTGGCCAGGGCTATTCGCGCGGTGTCGCCGCAGCCCGTGCGGGCGACCGACATCCTGGATCTGATGGTGGCCTCGGACCCGCTGTCGAACGGTTTCCTGGTCGACCTCTCCGCTGCCGGTGGCCACTATCCCGGCCGCCACCTCGTCGGCTCCAGTCCCGAGATCCTGGTGCGCCGCACCGGAACCGAGATCCTGAGCCACCCGCTGGCGGGCTCGGCCCGGCGCGTCACCGACGACCCCGCCGCCGATCGCGCCGCCGCCGACGCGCTGCTCACCTCCACGAAGGACCACGCCGAGCACCGCTATGTCGTCGATCAGGTGGCGACGGTGCTCAGCGACCGCTGCGCCGAGGTCGACACGTCCG
Organism: Nocardia sp. NPDC051833; assembly: GCF_040681225.1. Taxonomy (NCBI): domain Bacteria; kingdom Bacillati; phylum Actinomycetota; class Actinomycetes; order Mycobacteriales; family Nocardiaceae; genus Nocardia; species Nocardia sp. NPDC051833. The sequence continues at coordinate 3,894,259 of NZ_JBFAYK010000001.1, read as the reverse complement.
CACCGGAACTCACCGCGACGCCGGCCATGTGGCACCTCGGCACGCCGATCTCGGCGACCGTCCCGCTCGCCGGTCCCTCCGCGCTCGAACTCGCGATCGCCCTGCACCCCACCCCCGCCGTCTGCGGCACGCCCACCGGCGCCGCCGCCCGGCTCATCGCCGAACTCGAAGGTGAACGCGGGTTCTACGCGGGCGCGGTCGGCTGGTGCGACGCCGACGGCAACGGCGAGTGGATGGTGAGCATCCGCTGCGCCGAACTGTCCGCCGACGGCACCACCCTGCTCGCGCACGCGGGCGGCGGCATCGTCGCCGCGTCCGATCCCGCGGCCGAACTGGCCGAGACCACCGGCAAATTCCAGCGCATCCTCGCCCCGCTCGGGATCGCCGACCTGCCCGTTTCCGTCGGCTGACGCCGACCCCACCGAAAGGCCGTCATGCCGATTCCCAAGATCGCGCCGTATCCGATGCCCGGCGCCGACGAGTTCACCGCCGACCAGGTGGCCTGGACCGTCGAACCCGGCCGCAGCGCCCTGCTGATCCACGACATGCAGCAGTACTTCCTCGACGCCTACGACATCTACCGCGACCCCGCCCGGACCCTCATCGCGAACATCGCGCGGCTGCGCGACCGCTGCCACGAACTCGACATCCCGGTGATCTACACGATGCAGCCGGGCAACCAGCACCCCTCACGGCGCGGCATCCTCGCCGACTTCTGGGGTACGGGCATGGCCGAGGGCGCCGACACCGAGGTGATCAACGCCATCGCCCCCGAGCCGCAGGACATCCAGGTCACCAAGTGGCGGTACTCCGCCTTCCAGCGCACCGACCTGCGCGAACTGCTCGGCTACTACGGCCGCGACCAGCTGCTGATCACGGGCGTGTACACCCACATGGGCTGCATGCTCAGTGCCGCCGAGGCGTTCATGAGCGATGTGCGGCCGTTCCTGGTCTTCGACGCGACCGCCGATTTCAGCCGCGACGAGCACCTGATGGCCCTGAACTACGTCGCGCGGCGCTGCGGCGCGGTCACCGGGACCGAGGAGCTGATCCAGCAGCTCGGCACCGCGCCCGCCGCCGAGAAGGCACAGCGGCGCACCGCCTGACGATTGGCACGCGGGTTCGGCTGTGGCACAGTCGGACCCGCGATTGTCGTGTGGGAGTGGGGGACATCGGTGCGCAAGATCGTCGGCCTGGAGCCGTTCATCACCGAGCGGGCGGCGCTGCTCGAAGAGGGCAACCGCCTCAGCGCGGTCTACAAGGAGCTGGGCGCGTGCGAGGAGGGGTGGGCCGCCTTCTACGGTGCCAGTGCGCTGCACGACCGCTACCGCGAGCTGCTGCCCGACATCGTGGTCTCGCGGTGCCCGTTCCGGGATGAACTGGTGTACTGGCCGCTCGACATCGTCGACGTCGACGGCTGGTTCTGGAGCTCGTTCCATACGGTGCGCCGCTTGGACCCGGTGCCGCGCAGCTGGTTGCTGATGGTCGGCGCGATGCGGCTCGACGGTCCGATGGCGCCCGCGCCGTTCCTTCGTGTGCTCGGCCCCGATGTGCCCTACGTCTTCCCCGAGGTCCTCGCTCATCCCGACATGCGGGCCGTGATCACCCAGGTGCGGATCGGCCCGCACACCGGCTGGCCGATCACCTATCACTGCGCCACCTGCCGGCCACGCGGCATCGCGCTCGAACCGGTCTGGGGCAGTGATCATTACGAGGTCGATCAGGCCCCGGGCAGATACGCGGCCTGGGACGACAACTGGGGCTCGAACCGCCCCGACTTCGATCTGCGGCCCTGGCTCGACAACGGCACACTCCTGTGGATCGCCCCCGACGACCCCACCGCCACCCTGCGCACCGGCTCCGCCGACTGCCCCTACCTGGACCTCCCGGGCACGCGCAAACACAACCGGCCGTACTGAGCCGACGCCTCAGCGCGGCGCGTTGCCGAGTGCGAGCACCGCGGCCGCCACCTGCCCGCCGACATCGAGGACGAGGCGGAACACGTCGACGGCGACGAACGAGCCGTCGCACCACAGGATGTTGCAGCCGGTCGAGGCATACGGCCCGACCCCGAGCAGGATGGCCGCGGCGGTGCCCGGGTCCGCCAGCCGGGCGAGGTCGTCCGGGGTGCGGATCGACAGCGGCGGATGGTCGAGACCGAGCGGGTCGACATAGGGCTCGGCGGGGATCCCGGTCACCGCCCGGGTGACGCGCTGGAACAGCTCCTTGTTGTCGGGGTTGCCGCTGCCGGTGAGCATGGCGACCGGGTTGTCCAGGTCGACCCGCAGCGGGACACCGAGGCGCACCACGACCAGGTCGCGGCTCGGGATGACGGTCAGGAACTGGCCGAGCGCGCCCTCGTAGGAGTACATGTCGCGCGGCGAGCCGGGGAATTGCGGACGATCGTAGGAGACCGCGGTCGGCACCTCGGTGCCCCGATAGGTATCGCCGGAGTTGAGCCAGGTCAGGAATCCGTAGCCCGGATTGGCGGCGGTACCGGTGGTCGCCTGACGCAGGTAATCGGCGGCGATGAGCTGCGCGCCACCCCAGCGGCCCTCCTGGAGCAGGAGCCTGCCGAGGCGGGCGAGGTCGTCGGGGCGCATGGCCAGACCACCGTTGACGGCGGTGTTGCCGCTGCGGTCGCGCAGCCACACCCAGTTGGCGCGGTCGATGCCCAAGGGCGCGAACAGTTCTCGCTGGGCGAAGTCCTGGAAGTCGACGCCGGTGGCGATCTCGATGATCTCCGCCAGCAGCATCGGGGTGTTCTGGGCGTATTGGAAGGTGCTGTCGGGGGCGTGGTCGGCGGGCGCGGCGAGCGTTTGCCCGACCGCGTCGGTCTGGAGTCCGGCGAGGTCGGCGGGCCAGCTGAAATGCAGGCCGGTCGTCTGGGTCAAGACCTGGCGCACCGTGAGATTCGCGTGCGCCGGGTCGGCCAGGGGGAAGAATTTCCCGAGCGGGTCGTCGACGCCGAGGCGCCCCAGGGTCACGGCCCTGCCGACCACCGCCGAGGTGACGCCTTTGGTGGCGCTGGCCAGCGGCAGTGGCACGTTCGCGGTCGGGGTGCGATCGCCGACGAGGCAGCCGTGCCGATAGACCTGGACCGCGATTCCGCCCGCGCGCGTGCCGAAGTCGAGCGCGTCCGTCAGCACGGCGGCGTCCATGCCCACGTCCTCGGGTGTCGCGCGGGGCGCCGCGTGCCCGGGTACCGGCTCGGCGCAGCGGTGTTCGCCGCTCGGGTCGGCGGACACGACCGGCGCCGCCGCCACGAGGGCGGTGAGCGCGGCGGCCGCGAGGACAGCTGGCCGGAACAGGCGGCGGGACATGGTGGATCTCTTTCCGATCGTCGGGGTGCGGTAGCTCATCGCAGGCTGTCGGCCCGTGCGTTGCGCTCGACGCTGTAGTAGGTGCGATCCGCCCGCAGCAGCCAGTCGGGGCCGACGAAGAACCGGCGGGCGGTGTCGTCGTCGAAGGCGATGTACTTCAGCCAGGCCACCGCCGTCCCGGCGGACAGGTAGGCGCCGGGGCCGTCGACCGGCGAGAAATGGCTCACGCCACGGGCATTGGCGATCCAGGCCGGGGCGTGGAAGGTGAGGTTGTACTGCCACCAGCGCACCCAGGCGAAATCGGGAACGACGAAATCGTTGTAGCCGGTGAGGAACAGCGTCGGCACCCCGATGAGGGCACCGACGCCCACCGGTCCCGGTTCGATCGCCAGCACGCCGATCACCGCGAAGTCCGGATCGATCGCCCCGGCGATCGGCGGGAACAGTGCCGCGGCCTGCAGGGAGGCGCCCCCGCCCGCGGAATGCCCGGCGAGCACGGTGCGCCCGAGATCGATCCGCCCGAACAGCGGCGAACCGGGATCGCGGTGCTGGCCGATCGCCGAGGCCAGGCCGATCGCGGGCAGGTAGGCCAGCGAGTTGACGAAGTCGTAGGTGATCACCACGACGAAGCCATGGCCCGCCCACTGCCGGGCCAGGGTGTCGTACATGCCGGGATTGGACGTGATGCCGCCCTCGAACAGGATCAGCGGGGCCTTGTCCGCACCCGCGAGATCGGCCGGGTAGTAGGTGTTCACGCCGACCGGCGACTGCAAGCCGTAGGGGAACGCCTGGGTGCATCGCGCGTCGTCCCGGTTGCCGAACAGGTGCACGGTGAGGTGCGCGATCATCCCGGCGACGGATTCCTGACAGGGGTTGGTGACCGTCGGCGTGGCCACCGGGTGCGGTCCCGGCCGATCGAAGACGCTCTGCGCGGTGACGCCGGGCGTGATGTCCTGCGCGTGCGCGAGGCCGGGAAGGCCGACGGCGAGTACCGCCGCCAGCACAGCGGTGAACAGCGAGCGTGGTCGGCGGGCGAGTGACCTCGTCATCGAGGACTCCGTTCTGCACACCGGTTCCCCGGCCTCTTTTGAGACGCCATCGTCTCAAACAAGAGAGTAGCGGGAATGTGGTGTGCGACACAACCATCGATTGTCGCGGTCACCAACAGCAGCGGGCCCCGCTGTTCTCGGAGAACAGCGGGGCCCGTGTGCGTAGCCGTGTGGGTTACAGCGCCTTCAGTTCCTCGGTGACCGCACCGACGGACTTCTTGGCGTCGCCGAACAGCATGGAGGTGTGGTCGGCGTAGAACAGCGGGTTGTCGATGCCGGCGAAGCCGGAGTTCATCGAGCGCTTCAGCACGATGACGCTCTTGGCCTGGTCGACGTTGAGGACCGGCATGCCGTAGATCGGGCTGGACTTGTCCTCGCGCGCCGCCGGGTTGGTGACGTCGTTGGCGCCGATCACCAGGACCACGTCGGTCCGGTTGAACTCGCCGTTGATGTCGTCCATTTCCTTCATGGCGTCGTAGGAGACCTCGGCCTCGGCCAGCAGCACGTTCATGTGCCCGGGCATGCGACCGGCGACCGGGTGGATCGCGTACTTGACCTCGACACCCTTGCCCTCGAGCAGGGACGCCATCTCCTTGACCGCGTGCTGGGCCTGGGCGACGGCCATACCGTAGCCGGGCACCACGATGACCTGGTTGGCGTAGGCCATCTGGATCGCGGCGTCGGCGGCCGAGGTGGCCTTGGCCTGCTTGTTCTCACCGTCTCCGGAGCCACCGGCCGCACCGCCACCGCCACCGAAACCACCGGCGACGATGGCCGGGATGGAGCGGTTCATGGCCTTGGCCATGAGGTTGGTGAGGATGGTGCCGGACGCGCCGACGATCATGCCGGCGACGATCATCGCGGTGTTGTTCAAAGCCAGACCCGCGGCCGCGGCCGACAGCCCGGTCAGCGCGTTGAGCAGCGAGATGACCACGGGCATGTCCGCGCCGCCGATGGGCAGCACGACCATCAGGCCGAGCACACCGGCCAGCACCAGCAGGCCGATCATCCACAGCTGCGAGACGCCACCGTTGTCGGCGCCGAGGCCGATCACCACGGCGCACACGATCGCGCCGACGAGCAGCAGCAGGTTCAGCGGCTGCTGCAGGCGGCCGACGCTGATCGGCTTGCCCGACAGGATCTCCTGCAGCTTGGCGAAGGCGATGATCGAGCCCCAGAACGACACCGAACCGATCACCGCGGCGAACAGCGAGCCGATGATGATGTGGATGTTCGGCTCGTCGTGCAGCGCCGAGAAGCCCGAGCTGTCGATGAACTCGGCCCACGCGATGAGCGCGACCGTGCCACCACCGACACCGTTGAACGCGGCGACCAGCTGCGGCATCTCGGTCATCTTGGTGCGCACGGCGGGCGGAACACCCAGTGCCACACCGACGACCAGGCCACCGACGATCAGGATCCAGTTCAGCAGCTCGGTGTGCCGGATGGAGATCAGCGTCGCGACGACCGCGATCGCCATACCGACGGCGGCGATCTGGTTGCCGCGCACCGCGGTCTTCGGGCCGGTCAGGCCCATCAGACCGTAGATGAACATGGAGAAGGCCACGATGTAGAGGCCGTTGACCAGGTAGGTCATGTTGTCGACTGCGTGCATCACTCGGCCGCCTTCTTCTTACCCTTGAACATGCCGAGCATGCGGTCGGTGACCACGAAGCCACCGATGACGTTCAGCGTTCCGAACACCACGGCGACGAACAGGATGATCTGGACCAGCAGGGACGGGTCCTTGACGTTGCCCAGCGTCACCAGCGCGCCGAGCACGACGATGCCGTGGATGGCGTTGGTGCCCGACATCAGCGGGGTGTGCAGGGTGTTGGGGACCTTGGAGATGACGGCGAAGCCGACGAATCCGGACAGAACCAGGATCGCGATGTTCGCGAGAAGTTCGGTGTACATCAGGCTTCCACCTCACGGGTGACGCAGGAATCGGCGAGCACCTGATCGTCGAAATCGGGCGCGAGCTTGCCGTCGACCAGCATCAGCTCCAGCAGCGCGGCGATGTTCTTGGAGTACAGCTCGCTGGCGTGCTCGGGCATGGTGGCGGGCAGGTTCAGCGGCGAGGCGATGGTCACCTCGTGCTTGACGACGATCTCGCCGGGCTCGGTGAGCTCGCAGTTGCCGCCGGTCTCACCGGCCAGGTCGACGATCACGCTGCCGGGCTTCATGCCCTCGACAGCGGCGGCGGTGACCAGGCGCGGCGCGGGACGGCCCGGCACCAGCGCGGTGGTGATGACCACGTCGAAGCCCTTGATGGCGTCCTCGAGGGCCTTCTGCTGCTGGGCCTTCTCGTCGTCGGTGAGTTCGCGGGCGTAGCCGCCCTCACCGGCGGCGTCGATGCCGAGGTCGAGCCACTGGGCGCCGACCGAGCGCACCTGATCGGCGACCTCGGGGCGCACGTCGTAGCCGGTGGTGCGGCCGCCGAGGCGCTTGGCCGTGGCCAGCGCCTGCAGACCGGCGACACCGACACCGAGCACCAGCACGGTGGCCGGCTTCACGGTGCCCGCGGCGGTGGTCAGCATCGGGAAGAAGCGGGTGGACTCGGAGGCGGCGAGCAGCACGGCCTTGTAGCCGGCGACGTTGGCCTGCGAGGACAGCGCGTCCATCACCTGGGCGCGCGAGATACGCGGGATCGCCTCGACGGCGAACGCCTGCACCCCGGCGGACTTCAGCGCGCCGATCTGGTTCTCGGCGTTGCGGGGCGCGAGGAACCCGATCAGGGTCTGCCCGGACGACAGCTTGGCCACCTCGGCATCGCTGGGCGGGGCGACCTTGACGACGACCTCGGCCGACCACGGGTCACCGATGGTGGCGCCCGCCTCGACAAAGGCTTCGTCGGGGATGAGGGCGCCGAGGCCTGCACCGGCTTCCACGACCACCTCGACACCCTGCTTGGACAGGGCGGGGATGATCTTGGGCACCAATGCGACCCGCCGCTCACCCGCACCGGATTCGCGAACGACTCCGACACGCGCGCCGCGCGGCGAACCCTCGCCCACGTTTTGCGTTGTCTCCACTAGTCAGACTTCCTTCTTGTGCTGGCTTCGAGCCGGGGAACAACGGGTCAGCCGACGTTACTTGCGAGTAGGTTCGGCTGAAATCCTCGCTACTGTACTCGGCTCGCGGTGAGCCTAGCCGAGATGCCGGTCACATCGGCGGGCTGGACCATCCACTGGGAAATCGGACAGAGCCGACCCGTTTCGCCAAGTTGACGACGTTTCCGCGCCTCGGGCGCGACGCCGCGCCCGTCCCCAGATTCGTCGCCGCAGGTAGGGCCGGACAAGACCGCACCTGCCGGTGAGCTACCTACCTCCGGGTACGAATACTGGTCAGACGACCGGCTTGCTGGGCGCACGTGACGCGCGTCATGCCCGCAGGTGGTTCGGACTGTTGCGCGACCCACACCACACCGTAGGGTCGTCGCTGTGAACGACTGCGTCTTCTGTCGGATCGTGGCGGGTGCCGCACCGGCGACCAAGGTCTACGAGGACGACGCGGTGTGCGCGTTCCTCGACATCAGGCCGATCACCCGCGGACACACCCTGGTCGTTCCCAAACAGCACGCCACCGAGCTCGACGATCTCGATCCCGATCTCGGCGCGACGCTCTTCCGCACCGGGCACCGGCTCGCGCGCGCCCTGCGCCGCAGCGGCCTGAGCAGCGACGGCGCCAATCTCATCCTCAACGACGGCACCGCGGCCTTCCAGACCGTCGGCCACGTGCACCTGCACGTGGTGCCGCGCCGGCACGGTGACAAGCTCAGCTTCGCCAAGGGCTTCCTGCTGCGCCGTCCCCACGAACCGAACTCGACCGCGGCCGCGATCCGCGCCGGCCTGACGGCGCTGGACTCTGAAGGAGCACAGGGATGACCGAGGGCACGCCCGATCGCGAGCAGCTCACCGACCTGCTCGCCCAGCAGTGGGAGGCCATCGGGAACCTGGTGGCCGACCTCGACGAGAAGGCGTGGCGCAAGCCGTCGCCGCTGCCCGGCTGGACGCTGTTCGACGTGGTCGCGCACGTGATCGGCACCGAGTCGTGGCTGCTCGGCGAGACCCCGCCGCCGCACGACCCGCTGCGGCCCAAGACCGACGTGCGGACCCTGCCGCACGTGCGCAACGAGGTCGCGGTGCTCAACGAGATCTGGGTCGACCGGCTGCGCCCGCTCTCCGGCAAGCGCCTGCTCGCGCTGTTCGACGAGGTGACCGATCGACGGCGGGCCGCGCTGGTCGCGATGGACGAGCAGGCCTGGCAGACGCCGACGGTATCGCCGGTCGGGCAGGTGCCCTACGGCCGGTTCATGCGGGTCCGCCTGTTCGACTGCTGGATGCACGAGCTCGACCTCGCCGACGGCATCGGCCGCACCGTGTCCGAGGGCGGCGCGCGCGCCGAGACCGCCTTCGCCGAACTCACCATCGGGCTGGGCCGGGCGGTGGTCAAGGGCGCCAAGGCCCCCGACGGCACCCGCCTGACCTTCGACCTCACCGGGCCGGTCACCCGGCAGATCCACCTCGCGGTGGCCGACGGCCGCGGCGCGGTTCTCGACGCCGCCGACGCCGAGCCGAACGCCGTGATCAGCATGGACTCCGGGCTCTTCGCGCGCCTGCGCGGCGGCCGGACCACCGCCGACGCGCATCGCGACGAGGTCACCGTCACCGGGGACAAGGCCCTCGGCGAGCGCCTCGTGCAGAATCTGGCCTTCACCATCTGATGCGGCTGTTCCTGGCGTCCTACCGGTTCGGCACCTTCGCCGACCGGCTCGCCGGACTGGTCGGCGCGCCGGGCGGGCGGGTCGCGGTGATCCCCAACGCCTGCGACGCGTGGCCCGCCGCGTGGGCGTCGGCGGTGGCCAGTGACCTGACCCCGCTCCGGCAGCACGGGTACGCGCCGGAGGTGGTCGACCTGCGCGACTACGTCGGCAAACCGGGCGAGCTGGAACGGCACCTGCGCGCGTTCGCCATGCTGTGGGTGCGCGGCGGGAACACCTTCGTCCTGCGGGCCCAATTCGCCCGCAGCGGAGCCGATTCCGTGCTTCCCGCATTGCTCGCCGAGGACGCAGTCGTCTACGCGGGCTACAGCGCGGGCGCCTGCCTGCTCGCGCCCGACCTGCACGGTCTGGAGACGATGGACGACCCGGCGGAAGTGCGGCCGGCCACCGGCGTCGAAGCACGGTGGGACGGACTGGGTCTGGTGGATCGCCCGCTCGTCGTCCACCTGGACTCCCCCACCGACCCGGACGGCGAGTCCGCGCGGCTGCTGGCCCGCTATCGCACCAACGGCACCGCACACTGGGCGCTCACCGACGACGACGTCGTCCTGGTCGACGGCGACCGCACCGAGGTGCTGCGCGGCCGCTCACCGATCGGCGACGACCGGCTCGGCTGATCGCTTGCGCCGGAACACGATCCAGCGCATCGCGGAGTACATGTAGACGGCCTCGCAGGCCCCGGCGGCCAGCCGCGCGAGGTGGTACTCCACGCCGAGCGCCACCAGCCCGGAACCGACCCCGAGGATGAAGGCCAGGTAGTTCACCAGCACCACGACCGCGTACACCACCGCCTGCTTGCCCATCGGCGCGTGCGAGTGGAAGTTGAAGGTGCGGTTGAGCAGGAAGGCCAGGCCGAACGCGGCGATGTAGGCCAGCGTGATCGACACCGGCACCGGCAGCCCGAGCCCGGTGTGCAGCAGCGTGAGCAGCAGCAGGTCGACCCCGAAGGTGAAGCTGTTGATCAGGCCGAAGCCGAGCAGTGTCGCGGGCACGATCCGGTCCAGCCCGAACGGCAGGCGGGCGACGACAGCCTCACACCAGCGGGTGAACCGGTCGGCCATCGAATCGGTGACACCCGTGTGCTGCTCCACGACCCTCAGCGTGCCAGCGCGAGATGACGTCGAGATGAGCAGCCGGCAAACGGCCTCAGTGCGGCACGGCGACGGCCACCGCGCGCGCCGGCGGCTCGGCGGCGGGACGACCGAGGGCGGCCCAGGTGGCCAGGCAGCGGCGGCGGGTGAACTCGTCGGCCTCGGCGAGCAGCGCGTCGCGCAGCAGGCGCGGGTCGGCGGTCCATTCGCCGGCGATCTCGGCCAGCGCGCGGATGCCGAACATGCCGGTCGCCTCCAGCGCGGACAGCCACTCCTCGTGCTCGCCGTCGCGCACCCGGCGCATGGCGTCGGAGTCGATCCCGGCATCGGCGTACTCGGCGGCGAGCAGGGCGCCGACCAGTTCGTTGCGGTCCTGCGGTTCCTTCATCTTCCGGCCCCTCCCGGCGAGTTACGGTGCGACGCGGCGCGTCGATGTGTGCGATGCGCGAGCGGGCGCACCGTAGAGCGGAATGCGAAACACGCCGGGTGCGCGGCGGCGAATCGCCGTCGAACACACCCGCTATGGGCATTGTGACGGGTTGGACGCCGTATACACCAACCGGGCGCGCCGGATCACAATCATGCGCGAATTCACTTGGTCGGCCGCACATCACATTGGTCAACCGACCATCACGCTCCGGTGCGTCTTCGTGCTGATCACGAGTCCGGCCCGAGTACCGGCGCGGGGTGGTCGCCGCGGGTTAGTTTGAGTGGGTGGACGAGAGCAGGGTTGACCTCGATGCGTTGATTTCCGCGGTGTCCGAGGGGGCTGTGGTCATCGATCCCGATCTGCTGGCGGGCTATCGGCAGGACTGGGCGCGCGATCCCGACGCGGGCACCCCGATCGCGGTGGTGCGGGCCCGCGACACCGCCGACGTGGCGGCCACCCTGCGGTGGGCGCACGCGGGGCGGGTGCCGGTCGTGCCGCGCGGGGCCGGGTCGGGCTTGTCCGGCGGGGCGACCGCGGTGGACGGCGGGATCGTGCTGAGCACCGAACTGATGCGCGCGATCAGTGTCGACGCGGTCACCCGGACCGCCGTCGTCGGGCCGGGACTGATCAACGCGGAGGTGAAGCGGGCCGTCGCGGCGGAGGGCCTGTGGTACCCGCCCGATCCGTCCTCGTTCGAGATGTGCTCGATCGGCGGCAACGCGGCGACCAACGCGGGCGGGCTGTGCTGCGTGAAGTACGGCGTCACCACCGACTACATCCTGGGGATGGAGGTGGTGCTGGCCGACGGGACGGTGGTGCGCCTCGGCGGGCCGCGGTTGAAGGACTCGGCCGGGCTGTCGCTGACCAAGCTGTTCGTCGGCAGCGAGGGCACCCTCGGCGTGATCACCGAACTCACGCTGCGTCTGCTGCCCGCCCAGCCGCCGCAGGCGACCGTGGTCGCGAGTTTCGGCACGCTCACCGCCGCCACCGACGCGATCCTGGCCATCACCTCGACCCTGCGCCCGGCGATGCTCGAGTTCATGGACACCGTCGCGATCAACGCCGTCGAGGACGAGATGCGGATGGGGCTGGACCGCACCGCCGCCGCCCTGCTGGTCGCCCGGTCCGACGCGCCCGGCGAGTTCGCCGCGCACGAAGCGCAGCTCATGGTGTCGCTGTGCGAGAAGGCCGGAGCGACAGAGGTTTTCGACACCGGAGACCCCGAGGAGGGCGAAGCCTTCACCGCGGCACGGCGATTCGCGATTCCCGCGGTGGAACGGATCGGACCGCTGCTGCTCGAGGACGTCGGGGTGCCGCTGCCCCGGCTGGGCGAGCTGATCACCGGGGTCGCCGCCATCGGGGAGCGCAACGACGTACTGGTGTCGGTGATCGCGCACGCGGGCGACGGCAACACCCACCCGCTGATCGTGCACGACCCCACCGACCCCGACAACACCGCTCGCGCGCATCGCGCGTTCGGCGAGATCATGGACCTCGCCATCGCGCTGGGCGGCACCATCACCGGTGAGCACGGGGTCGGCAGGCTGAAGAAGGCGTGGCTGCCGGATCAGGTCGGACCCGAGGTGATGGCGCTGACCCGGCGGATCAAGGACGCGCTCGACCCCACGGGCATCCTCAACCCCGGCGCGGTGCTCTAGCGGAACAACCCATCCCGGCCCCGGGTTAGCATCCGGTATGACCACCAGGCTCGAGCACAACGTCGCCGACACCCGATACGAGATCTACCACGACGACGTTCTCGCGGGATACGCCGACTACGCCGAACGCGACGACCCGAAGGTCCGCGACTTCCACCACACCATGACCTTCCCCGAGTACCGGGGCCGCGGGGTGGCCGCCGACGTGGTGAAGTTCGGCCTCGACGATTCCCGCGCCGCCGGCTACCAGGTCGTGCCCACCTGCTGGTACGTGGAGAAGTACATCGCCGAACACCGCGAGTACGCGGATCTGGTCGCCTAGCGGCGCAGGTACCCGGCCAGGATCGGGCCGATCACGGCGAGCGCCTCGGGGCTCGTGAGGTGGTTGTGCTCGTGGCCCGTCTGATGGTCGATGATCTCGCCGCTGACATAGGGCCCCCAGGTGTCGGCGTTGGGCTCGTAGCCGGGGCGGGCGCTGGTGCTGCTGAAGAACAGCAGGTCACCGTCGAACAGGCCCGGCGCGTAGTCGGCGGCCTCCCGGACGATCTGCTGGTAGTCGGCGTAGAGCCGTCGCAGGTCAGCGTCGGTGATCGTGTCGAGCAGGCTGCCGGGGCCGGCGCCGACCTCGTTGTCGGCGCCGGGCAGCGGTGCGGCAGTACCCCGATACCCCGCGGAATCGGCCGACGACGCTGGCGGACCGGTTCGCTCGACGGCGTCGGCGGGAGCGCCGGCGCGAAGTAGTTGGGCGGCCTGTTCGGCCTGGTCGGCCCCACCGAACTCGGCGAGCAGCGCCGCCATCGGCGGCATCTCCTCGGCGCTGGCCGGGTCGACATCGGCGCGGCCGTCCAGGATGGTGAGCGCGTCGACCAGGGCGCCGCGGCGCTGGAGTTCGACCGCGACCGCGTGCGCGATCGGCCCGCCCGCGGAGTAGCCGAGCAGCCGGTACGGTCCCTCGGGCTGGGTCGCCTGGATCTCGTCGGCGTAGTGGGCCACGCGGTCGCGCAGCGGACGGTCGGGCTGCTCGGCCGCGATCCCCGGTGATTGCAGGCCGTAGACCGGGAAGCCGGAATCGAGGTGCGCGGCCAGGCCCGCGTAGCACCAGGCCACGCCGATCGCCGGATGCACGCAGAACAGCGCCGGACCGGTGCCACCGGTGCGCAGCGGCAGCAGGGTCCGCAGGGCCGGATCGACCGGTTCGTCCCCCGACGCGGCGATGCGCGCGGCGAGCGCGCCCGGCGTCGGGTCGCCGAACATCCACTGCACCGGCATCGGGAAGCCGAGCAGCTCGCGCACCTGGGCGACCAGCCGGACGGCGACCATCGAGGTGCCGCCGAGCTCGAAGAAGTTGTCGTCCAAGCCGACCCGGTCGACGTCGAGCACGGTCTCGAACGCGGCGACGACGGCCTGCTCGGCCGGCGTCACCGGCGGCCGATAGGGCAGGTCGGTGCGATGCACCGGCGCGGGGGCGAGCGCGTGCACGACGGTGCCGGGTGGCGCGGTGACATCGAGCGCGCCGACCAGCAGGCCGGGATCGGTGGTGACCGCGTCGAGCACGTCGGCGAACCGGTGCGCCAGGGTCGTCGCGGTCGACTCCTCGAACAGGTCGCGGGCGAAGGTCAGGGTGCCCGACATGCCCGCGGGCGCGCCGTCGGGGCCGAACTCCTCGGCCAGCATCCACTCGAGGTCGAACTTCGCGCCGACCGGCGGCATCTCGATCGGCCGCACGTGCAGATCGGGCAGGTCGAACGACTCCCGGTCGAAGTTCTGGAAGACCAGCAGCACCTGGAACAGCGGGTGGTGCGCGGTCGACCTGGTGGGGGCCAGCACCTCGACGAGCTGTTCGAAGGGGACGTCGGCGTTGCCGAAGGCGTCCAGGTCGCCGTCCTTGGTCGCGGCGAGCAGGGTCTCGAAGGTGTCCTCGGACCGTACCCGGCTGCGCAGGACCAGGGTGTTGACGAACATGCCGATGAGATCGTCGAGTTCGCCGGCGCCACGGCCCGCGATGACCGAACCGATCGCCACCTCCTCGGTCCCGGACAGCCGCGCCAGCAGCACCGCCAGCGCCGCGTGCGCCACCATGAACACGCTGACGCCGTGCCAGCGCGCCAGTTCGCGCAGCCGGACCTGGATCGCGGCGTCGATGTCGAACTCGACCAGTCCGGCCCGGTGGGTGAGCACCGGCGGCCGCGGATGGTCGCTGGGCAGCGCCGAGACCTCGGGCAGGCCGGCGAGCCGGTCGCGCCAGTACGCCAGCTGCTGGGAGGCCACGCTGCCGGGATCGTCGGCGTCGCCGAGCACTTCGTGCTGCCACAGCGCGTAGTCGGGGTATTGCAGCGGCAGCGGCGACCACGTGGGCGCGGCGCCCGCACGCCGAGCCGCGTAGGCGATCGCGACGTCGCGGGTGAGCGGGGCCAATGACCAGCCATCGGAGGCGATGTGGTGCATGGTCACCGCCAGGACCGAGCGGTGGTCGGCGATCCGGAACAGGCTGACCCGCACGGGCACGTCGCCGGTGAGGTCGAAGCCCCGCGCGATCTCGGCCGCCACCGCCGTCCTGATCCGATCGGGGGTGATCGTCGAGACAGTCAGTGTCGCTTCGGCTTCCGGGCCACGCACATCCTGGTACGGGTCGCCGTCGGCGTCGATCGGGTACACGGTGCGCAGCGATTCGTGGCGGGCCACCACGTCGGCGATCGCCGCACGCAGCACCACCGGGTCGATCTCGCCGTTCACCTCGACCGCGATCGGCACGTTCTGGGCGGGCGAGTCCGGGTCGTACCGGTTGAGGAACCACATCCGCCGCTGGGCGGCCGAGAGCGGAATCCGGTCCGGGCGCTGCCGTGGCCCCGGGCGCGGGCCGGGCGGAATCGCGTCGGCGCGGAGAGCGGCGGCCAGTTCGGCGACGGTCGGCGCGTCGAAGACCGTGCGCACCGGCACGCGGGCGTCCAGGGCGGCGCCGAGCCGGGCGGCGATCCTGGTGGCGATCAGGGAGTTGCCGCCGAGGGCGAAGAAGTCGTCGTCCAGGCCGACCTTCGGCACGCCGAGCAGGTCGGCGAAGGTGTCGGCCACCGCTCGCTCGGCCGCCGTGACCGGTGCCCGGAACCGGCCGGACCTGATGTCGGGGGCCGGTAGCGCGCGCCGGTCGAGTTTGCCGTTGCCGGTGCGCGGCAGCGCGTCCAGCACGACGAACGACGACGGCACCATGTACGACGGAAGGCGCAGCGCCAGCGCGGCTTTCACCGACTCCACCGTCAGCTGACCGGCCTGCTCCGGTACCAGGTAGGCCACCAACAGCTCACCGACCGCGGAATCGGTGTAGACCGTCACGGCGGCCTGGTGCACCGCGGGCTCGGCGGCCAGCGCCGATTCGATCTCGCCGAGCTCGATCCGCAGCCCGCGCAGCTTCACCTGGAGGTCGCCGCGACCGCGATAGTCCAGCGCGCCCGCGCGTCGGCGCACGAGATCGCCGGTGCGATACATCCGTTCGCCCGGCCCGCCGAACGGGTCGGCGACGAAACGGGCGGCGGTGAGATCGGGGCGCCCCTGGTAACCGCGGGCCAGCGCGGGCCCGGCCAGGTACAGCTCACCGGTGACGCCGTCGGGCACGGGGTGCAGCCGGTCGTCGAGGACCAGCGCGGCCAGGCCGGGAATCGGGGTGCCGATGGTGATCTCGCAGCCGGGCAGCAGCGGGCCCGCACCGGTCGCCCAGATGGTGGCCTCGGTCGGCCCGTAGTCGTTGAAGTGCACCCGTCCCGGCGCCGCCCACCGCTGCACCAGCTCCGGCGGGCACGGCTCGCCGCCGGTGACGATCGCCCGCAGGTGCTCGTGGTCGACGGTGTCCACCGAGCTCAGCGCCGACGGTGTGAGCGCGATATGGGTGACCCGCTCCCCGGCGAGCAGCTCACCGAGTTCCGCCCCGCCGTACGCGGTCGGCCCGGCGACCACCAGCGCGGCGCCGGCGCCTGCGGCCAGCAGCAGTTCCAGCACGGCGGCGTCGAACCCGGGCGAGGCCACGTGCAGCACCCGGGAGTCACGGGTGATACTCATCCGCTCCCGCTGCGCGGCAACCAGATTCGCCAGTCCGGCGTGGGTGACCACGACGCCCTTCGGCCTGCCGGTCGAGCCGGAGGTGAAGATGATGTAGGCGGCGTGCGCGAGTCCGGGAGGCGCCAGGCGTTCGGCGGGGTCGATCGGCGCTGACGAGACGGCGTGTGCGGCGTGGTCGTTGAGGACCAGCCATCGCACACCGGGGATCGTGGAGCCGACGAGGTGCCCGTCTCCATCGCCGACCGCACCGTCGGTCGCCGCGTCGTCTGTCGCTGCGTTTCCGACGCGCACGCTGTTCGCCGTTCCACTGCTCGCGATCCGGCCGCCGGAGTCACCGTTGCCGCCGGTTCCCGCGCCATCGGCAGTCCCGAGGCCGCGCGCGCCCTGCGCCTCTAGCCAGGGGCGGATCGAGGTGGCGTCGCGGGTGGTGATGCCCAGGTGGGCGCCGGAGTCGGTGATGATCTGGGCGATCCGGTCGGTGGGGTAGGCGGGGTCGACGGGGACGAAGGGGGCGCCGGTCTTGGCGACGGCCCAGACGGCGGTGACCGAGGCCGCGCTGCGGGGCACCGCGATCACCACGGGGGTCTCCGGGCCCGCCCCGGCGCGGATCAGGGTGCGGGCCAAGCGGTTCGAGTGTTCGTCGAGCTCGCGGTAGGTGAGGTGGGCCGGGCCGTCGATGATCGCGATGCCGTCCGGGTTGGTGGTGACGGCGGTGGTGAGCAGGTCGGGCAGGACGGCCGGGGCGACGACGGCGGGCAGTGGTGTCCCGGGCAGGATCGTGCGCTCGCGGGCGTTGAGCAGATCGATATCACCCACCGGGACCGCGGGATTCGCGACGACGGCCCGCAGGATACGGAGCCAGCGGTCGGCGAAGCGGGCGGCGGTGGCCGCGTCGAACAGGTCGGTGGCGTAGCCGAGGCGCACCGCCAGCCCGTCGGCGCTGTCGTCGCCGACGGTGAGGCTGAGATCGAAGCGCAGGCTCTGCTGATCCAGCTCGAGCGCCTCGACGCCGAGGCCGGGCAGCGCGAACTCGGCGCGGCCCAGGTTCTGGAAGATCAGCATGGCCTGGATCAGCGGGTGACGGGCCGCCGACCGGGTGGGTTCGAGCAGGTCGACGAGGTTCTCGAAGGGCACGTCGGCGTGCGCGAAGGCGTCCAGGTCGGTGCGGCGGACCCGGTCGAGCAGGTCGGTGAACGGCAGCGCGGCGGGCACCTCGGTGCGCAGCACCACGGTATTGACGAACATGCCGACGACATCGTCGAGTTCGGCCACCCCGCGACCGGCGACAGGCGTGCCGACCGCGATGTCGGTGGTGTCCCCGAGGCGGGCGAACAGCACGGCCAGCGCGCTGTGCAAGACCATGAACAGCGAGCACCGGCGGGTCGCGGCGAGGCGTTCCAGACCCGCCCGCAGCTCCGGGTCCACGGTACGGGCGACGGTGCCCGCGCGCAGGGAGGCGACCGGCGGGCGGGGACGATCGGCGGGCAGTTCCAGCCGGTCCGGGAGCCCGGCCAGCGTGTCGGTCCAGTACGCGAGCTGGCGCGCCGACAGCGACTCGGGATCGTCGGCGCCGCCGAGCCGATCCCGTTGCCACAGGGTGTAATCCGCGAACTGCACCGCGGACTCCGGCCACGCGGGCGACGACCCGGCGGCGCGCGCGGTGTAGGCGGTCATCACGTCGCGGGCGAGCGGCCCCATCGAGGAGCCGTCGGCGCTGATGTGATGCACCACCACGGCCAGCACGTGTTCCTCGGGGCCGACGCGGAACAGCCGCAGCCGCACGGGAACCGCGGCGGCGACATCGAAACCCTCGGTGACGCAGGCGAGGACGGCGGCGGGCAGCCGGGACGGGTCGATGTCGGTGACCTCGAACCGGTCGACGAGCCGGTCCGGCGCCACGATCACCTGGTAGCCGACGCCGTCGTGGCCGGGGTAGACGGTGCGCAGCGCCTCGTGCCGTTCGACCACGTCGGACAGTGCCGCCCGCAGCGCGGCGAGGTCGAGTCGTCCGGTCAGCCGCAGCACGACCGGGATGTTGTAGGCGCCGGAGGCCGGGTCGTACTGATTGACGAACCACATCCGCCGCTGCGCGGGCGCGAGCGGGATCCGGTCGGGACGCGGTCCCGCGCTCGGCCCGCCGAGCACCCCGGCGGGCAGCACGGCCTCGCCACCGAGCCGGGCCGCGAGCCCGTGCACGGTCGGGGCCTCGAAGAGCAGCCGCACCGGCACCTGGACACCCAGTTCCGCGCCGAGGCGCGCCGCCACCCGCGCGGCCGACAGCGAATCGCCGCCGAGGGCGAAGAAGTCGTCGTCGGCGCCGACCTCCGGGTGCTCCAGGACCGCGGCGTAGGCCTGCGCGACCAGTTGCTCGGCGCCGACCGGGGCGAGGTACGGCGCGCGGGTGAGCTGGGGTTCGGGGAGCGCGCGCAGGTCGACCTTGCCGTTGCCGGTGACGGGCAGCGCGTCCAGCACCGTGACCGTCGCGGGCACCAGGTGCCGGGGCAGCCGCCGCACCAGGAACTCGCGCAGCGCTGTCGGGGTCAGCTCGGCGCCGGCGATCGGCGCGACGTACGACGCCAGGATCTGGTCACCGGTCGGGCCGGGCCGGGGAACGGTGACGGCGAGCGCGACGCCGGGCGCGGCGAGCAGCGCGGCGTCGACTTCGCCCGGCTCCACCCGGATTCCGCGCAGTTTCACCTGGGAGTCGTTGCGGCCCACATAGTTCAGCCGGGTGGCCGAGGTGCGGCGCACCAGATCGCCGGTGCGATACATCCGCTCGCCGGGGGCACCGAACGGGTTGGCCACGAAGCGTTCCGCGGTGCGCGCGGCGGCACCGGCATAGCCGCGCGCGAGGCCGGGGCCGATCAGGTACAGCTCGCCGACCGCGCCCTGGGGCACCGGGCGCAGCCAGCTGTCGAGGACCGCCAGCGCGCAGCCGGGCAGTGGGGCGCCGAGGTCGGCAGCGTCGTCGGGGGTCAGCGGGGCACTCAGCGTGACCGCCACCGTCGACTCGGCGGGGCCGTAGGAGTTCAGCATCGTCCGGCCCGCGCCGAGGCGCGCGACCAGTTCCGGCGGGCAGGCTTCGCCACCGGTCACGATGGTGCGGACACCGGCGACGGCCGGGGTGGGCAGCGTGGTGAGAACGGCGGGCGGTGCGACCAGACGGGTCACCCGCTGGTCGGTGATCACCCGGGCGAGATCGTCGCCCGAGGTGGCCGCCGGCGGGGCGAGGACGAGGGTCGACCCGACGTGACAGCAGGTCAGCCACACCAGGATCGAGGCGTCGAAGGCGGGGTTCATGCACAGCAGGAACCGGTCGCGCGGGCTCGGCCGCAGCCGGGCGGCGACGCCTTCGACGAGTCCGCTGAGCCCGGCGTGGGTGACGGTGACGCCCTTGGGTGTGCCGGTCGAGCCGGAGGTGTAGATCAGATAGGCGGGATGCCCGGCGTGCAGCGGGCGCACCCGGTCGGCGTCGGTCACCGGGTCGGCAGGCCGGGCGGCCACGCGCGCGGCCGTCGACCCGTCGTCGAGCACCAACCAGGACACCGTGTCCGGCAACGTCTTCCGGTGTGCGCCGAGGGTGACGCCGAGACGCGCCCCGCTGCCGTGCGCGACCGCCGCGATCCGCTCGGCGGGATGGTCGACATCCACCGGCACGAAAGCCGCCCCCGCCTTGGCCACCGCCCAGACCGCCACCAACCACTCCGGCGAACGCGGCAGGGCGATCAGGACAGAATCCTCCGGCCCGGCGCCGGTGGCGATCAGCATGCGCGCCAAGCGGTTCGACCGATCATCGAGCTCGGCGTACCCGAGCTCGGCCATCGCACTCCCGACGCCGGACCCCGGACCGGCCGCCACAGCAGCGTTCTCGACATCCCCCCGCCCGGCACCGAGCCCG
The DNA here is from genome assembly GCF_040681225.1 of Nocardia sp. NPDC051833. Lineage (NCBI taxonomy): Bacteria > Bacillati > Actinomycetota > Actinomycetes > Mycobacteriales > Nocardiaceae > Nocardia > Nocardia sp. NPDC051833. The sequence goes on along the minus strand of NZ_JBFAYK010000001.1, from coordinate 3,873,980 downwards.
CGCTCGGCGACCGCCCCGCCCTCGCCTGACCCACCGCGTATGTCGGTCTCGAATTGCCCACTGTCCTGCCCGGATTCACGTCGGCTCACCGGTACCGCCTGCGCGACAGCGGATCCTGTGACGGCGATTCCCCCCGCGGCCGCGCCCGCAGCCAGCAACTCCGGCAACAGCTGGATGGGCCGTGGCCGGGTGCGGACGACCTCGGCACCCTCGATGCCGCGCACCGCGGCGACCGGGGTCGCGGGGTCGGCGAGCCGGGCGACGATGCGGGACAGGCGGTGTGCGAGGGCGGTGGCCTCGGTGTCGTCGAAGTAGCGGTCCGAGCACGTGAGGGTGAGGCGCAGGTCGCCGCGGTCGTGGGCGGCCAGGCACAGGGGGTAATGGGTGCCGTCGCGGCCGTGGAAGTCGGTGACGCGCAGGCGAGCCTGGTCCGAGGCGGCGCGCAGGGACTCGGCGTCCATGGGGTAGGACTCGAAGACCATGCCGGTGTCGAACAGCGGTCCGAGCCCGGCGGCGGACTGGATCTCGGTGAGCCCCACCATGTGCCGGTCGACGAGCGCGCCCTGTTCGCGCTGGATGCGCGCCAGCAGCGCGCCGACCGGCTCGTCCGGGATCAGGGCGACGCGCACGGGCAGGGTGTTCACCAGCATGCCGACGATGCGATCGGCGCCGGGCAGCTCGGGTGGGCGGCCGGATACCGTGGCGCCGAAGACCACGTCGGTGTGCCCGGTCAGCTCCGCCAGCAGCAGCGCCCAGGCCGCTTGGACGACGGTGTTCGTGGTGATTCCGGCGGCGCGGTGCCGGTCGAGTGAGGCGGTGGTGTCCGGCGCGAGCGGCACCGCCACCCGCAGGTCGACGGGTTCGGCGCCGTGCGTTCGCTGGACGCGGGCGGCCGTGACGAGGGTCGGGCCGGACAGTCCGGCGAGCGCCTCCGTCCACGCGGCCCTGGCGGCGGCCAGGTCCTGGTGGACCAGCCACTCCAGGTAGTGCCGGTAGGGCTCCGGTTCGCCGAGGGGCGCGGTGCCGTCGTAGAGCGCGAGCAGGTCGCCCAGCAGCAGGGGCATCGACCAGCCGTCGAGGACGAGATGGTGATTGGTGACGATCAGGCGCACGTCGTCGGGCCCGCACCGCAGACAGAGGAATCGCAGCAGCGGGGGCTGTTCGGGATCGAAGGGATCGGCGAGTTCGGCGGCCGCGAGCGCCGCGCAGTCGGCCGGGTCGGCGTCGAGCACCCGCCACGGCACCTCGACCTCGTCGAGCACCACCTGCACCGCGGCGTTCGCCGTCGTGACGAACGCGGTGCGCAGGGCGGCGTGCCTGCGCACGAGTGCCGTCGCCGCGGTCCGCAGCCGATCCAGATCCACCGGGCCCGCGAGCGCGAATTCCGACTGCACGATGTACTTGTCGGTGTGCCCGGCGGCCAGCCGGGTGTGGAACAGCAGTCCCTGCTGCAACGGCGACAGCGGCCAGACGTCCGCGACACCGTCGTAGCGGTGCTGCCAGCGGTCCAGTTCCTCGCCGGTGACCCGCACCAGCGGCAGGTCCGACGGGGTGAGCCCGCCCGCGCCCGGCTCGGCGACGGCGCGCGCGATCGACGCCAGCGTCGACACCCAGTGCCGGGCGATCCGCTCCACCGCGTCGCGAGCGATGACATCGGCCGGGAACCGCCACACCGCGCGTACCGTCGGCCCGTCCGGCCCGTCCAGGGTCGCGGCGTCGACGGCGAGCACGGTCGACACCGGCAGCTCGCCCCCACCGGCGCCGCCGAGTTGCTCCGCCATATCGACCGGCAGCCACGGAACTTCGGCGTCCGCGTCGGCGATCTGGCCGAGGTAGTTGAACCCGATCTGCGGGCTCCCCGCCGCACCGAGGCGGGCCGCGGACGCGGGGCGGAGTTGCCGCAGCAGCCCGAACCCGAACCCGCCGCGCGGCACCGCGCGCAGCTGCTCCTTCACCGCGGCCACCGCCGCCAGCGGCCCCGGATCGGCACCCGGATCGAGCGCGATCGGGAACTGACTGGTGAACCAGCCGACCGTGCGCGACAGGTCGGCGCCCGGCACGACGGTCTCGTCGCGGCCGTGCCGCTCCAGCATCAGCAGCGCGGGCCCCGGTTCACCACGATGCGCACGCACCGCGGACACCAACGCCGCGAGCAACGCCTCTTCCACACCACAGCGCAGGGCGGTCGGCAGGTGCTGGACCAGCGGTGCCGCGATCGCGGGCGGAAGGACGACGTCGACGCGGTCGAGTCCGGCGCCGACGTCACGCGCCGGGTCGAGGGCACGCGCGCCGAGGCGCGGCTCGGGGGTGCCGAGCACGTCGCACCAGTAGTCCAGCTGCTCGGTCCATGCCGCGGCGTCGGCCGCGGTGTCGAGCGCCTCCGCCCAGGTCCGCACGGAGGTGCCGACCGGCGGCAACCGCACCGGGGCGCCCGCCTCGACAGCGGTCCAGGCCGCCACCAGATCAGCGATCAGGATGCGCCAGGAGACCGCGTCGACAGCCAGGTGATGTACCGCGAGCACCAGCCGCCCGCCGGAGCCCGGATCGAGCCAGACGGCGGCGAGCACGCTGCCCGCGGCCGGGTCGAGCCGATCCACGGCCGCCGCGGTCGCCGTGGCGATGTCGCCGGGCTCGATCCGCGCGCAGGGCCGGTGCTCCACCGAGGTGGCCACGTCGGTCGTCCGCGGCGAGCCGACCTCGAGCCGGTCACCGTCGACGATCCGGACCCGCAGCATGTCGTGCTGGTCGACCACGGCTTGCAGTGTGCGGGTGAGCCGCGCGCGATCGATGTCGGGCGGCAGCGCCAGCACCATCGTCTGCGCGAACCGCCGCCACCCCGGCTGGGTCAGCAACCAGTCCACGATCGGCGTCCGCCGCACCGAACCCACACCGCCACCGGGCAATTCGCGCAGCACCGCCCGCTCCCCCGGCACGGCGACGACGGCGGCCAGCTCGGCCGGGGTCGGATGCTCGAACACATCGCGCGCGGAGAAGACCAGATCGGCGGACCGGCCGCGCGACACCAGCTGGATCGACAGGATCGAATCACCACCGAGCGCGAAGAACGACGCCCCCGGCCCCACCTCGGGCACCCCGAGCACCTCGGCGAACAGCGCGCACAGGGCCCGCTCCGGGCCCGCCGCGGCGGGTGCCGACGGCGCCATCGCCGGCTCGGGCAGCGCCCGCCGGTCGACCTTGCCGTTGCCGGTCAGCGGCAGCGACGCGAGCACGGTGACCGAACTCGGCACCATGTGCGCGGGCAGCCGATGCAGGCAGAATTCGCGCAGCGCCGCGCCGTCGAGTTCGCCGATCCCGTGCACCGGCACCACGTACGACGCGAGCACGTCACGCCCCGACGCCCCGGTCCGCACCACCGTCACCGCGAAGTCGACGCCGGGGCAGGTCGCCAGGACGGCGTCGATCTCGCCCGGTTCCACCCGCATCCCGCGCAATTTCACCTGGAAGTCGGTGCGGCCCAGGTAGTCAAGGACGAACGTGTCGTCGACGGCGCGCCACCGGACCCGATCGCCGGAGCGGTACATGCGCGCGCCCGGCGCGCCGAACGGATCGGCGACCATCCGCTGCGCGGTCGCGGCGGCGCGCCCGGCATAGCCCCGCGCCAGTCCCGGACCGGCGATGAACAACTCACCCGGCGTTCCGGCGGGCACCGGACGCAGCAGGTGGTCGAGGACCCGCAGGGTGACACCGGGCACCGGCGACCCGATGCCGGGGTGGTGACCGGTGGCCAGCGGTTCGGTGAAGGTCGCCGCCACCGTCGTTTCGGACGGCCCGTAGGAATTGATCAGGGCGCGGCCGGTGCCGAACCGCGCCACCACCTCGGGCGGGCACGCCTCCCCGCCCGTGGACACCGCGCGCACGCCGTCGAGCGCGTCCGGTGGCAGGGACGACAGCACGGCGGGCGTCGAGCACAGGTGGGTGATCGCCGCATCGCGAATCGCGGCGGCCAGTTCGGCGCCCGCGGCCGCGTCGGTGATCACCAGGGTGGCGCCCGCGGTGAAGGCGACCAGGAGTTCGAGCAGGGAAGCGTCGAAACTCGGGTTGAGGCAGTGCGCTACGCGGGAGTCGCGGTCGGCGCCGTAGGCCGCGCGCACGGCCGAGGCCAGCCCGGCGATGCCCGCGTGGGTGACCACGACACCTTTGGGGGTGCCGGTGGAGCCCGAGGTGAACACGAGATAGGCGGGGTTGTCGATCCGGGCGCGCGGCAACGGCGCGGTGCCGAGGTCGTCCGCGCCGGGTTCGTCGAGCGCGATCCAGGTCACCGCGTCGGGCAGCTCCGCGCGCCGGTCCGCGGTCGTGATCCCCAGCCGCGCACCACATTCCGCTGCCATGGTGGCCAGGCGCGGTGCGGGGTTCTGTACGCCGACCGGCACGTAGGCCGCTCCGGAGCGCACGACACCCCAGAACGCCACCACCGACTCCACCGAGCGCGGCAACGCCACCAGGACGGCGGTCTCCGGACCCGCGCCGGCCGCGACCAGCCGCCGGGCCAGCCGATCCGAAAGCTGATCCAGCGCAGCGTAATCGAGGACGCGGTCGCCGTAGACGACCGCCGTTGCCGCCGGGCCCGCCGTCGCCATCCCCGCCTCGAGCACGTCCACGAGCAGCCGGGGCGCCGGTGCCGGCGCACCGCGCAGTCCGGCGCGCAGGGGTCGTTCGTCGGGCAGGAAGTAGTCGAGCGCGCGCACCTCGGTCTCCGGCTCGGCGTCGACGATCGCGTCGAACAGCGCAAGGAAGCGCTCGTGGTGGCGGGCCAGGGTTTCCGCGTCGTAGCGGTCGGGATTGGCGGTGAAGTCCACGTGGACGGGGCTGTGCGCGCCGTGCTGATAGAAGTTGACGAACAGGTCCTCGATCGGGCCCGAGGTCAGCACGTGCAGGCTGGTCTCGACATCGGTGAAATCGACCTCGGTGGGGAACAGCATGATGTTGACCACCGGGCCGACGAACCCGCGCCCGCCCGCCTCGGCCGACCCGTCGCCGTGCCGGATCTCCTCGTGCCGGAACTGCTGATGCCGCAGCGCGCCCGAGACCTCGACCCGGATGACATCGACCAGCTCGGCGACGGTGCTGTCGGCGCGGACCGGCACCCGCAGCGGCACCACATTGGCGAGCATGCCGCCGGATCGGCGCAGCATGGCGGTGGTGCGGCCGGACACCGGCAGGCTCAGCACGACGTCCTCGGTGCCGGTGGCCTGCGCGTAGTAGACGGCCAGCGCGGTCATCACCAGCCCGGCCGTGCCGACGCCGTAGCGGGCCGCCGCCGCGTCCAGGCGCGCCTTCGCCGCGGGCGCGAGCTCGGCGCGGTGCTGGCGGCCGAGCGCGTGGGCGGGCGCCGGGGCGTCGACGAGGCTGCACCGGCGCGGCATGTCGGCGATCCGCTGCGTCCAGTACTCGGCGTCGGCGGTGTAGCGGGTGCTGTCGCGATAGCGCATCTCCGCCTCGTGCACCGTGCGCAACCCGGCCGCCACGCTCGGCTTCGGCGACTGCCCGGCCAGGGCCGCGTTGTAGAGCTCGGCGACCCGGTACAGCGCCGTCGCCGACGCGAAACCGTCGATGACGATGTGGTGGGCGCGCGAGTACCAGAGCACCCGATCGGGCGCGATCCGCAGCAGCGCCGTCATGACCAGCCGGTCACCGAGCAGATCGATCGGCGCCGCGACATCGGCGCGCATCCACCGGATGGCCTCGTCCTCGGGATCGGTGGCGTCGCTGAAGTCCAGGACGGCCATCGTCAGTTCGATCCGCCGGTCGACGACCTGGTGCGGCCCGTCGCCGGTGTCGACCAGCCGCAGCAGCCCGGACTCGAACTCCCGGCTGACCTGCTTCGACACCGCGACGAGCAGGTCGACGTCGAGGGGACCGCGCATGTCGATGTACTGCGCCTCGTAGAGCGGCACCGCCGGGTCGAGCTGCTGGGCGTACCACATGCCCAGCTGGGCGGGTGAGAGCGGAAACTCCTCGACCGCTGCCGGGTCGGTCGTCGGCGCGGTGGACAGTTCGCGGGTCATCGCCCGCTGCTCCCGGCGATCGCCCCGTGCAGTTCCTCGTCGTAGTACGCGGGGACCTCGGCGTTCGCGTTCGCGATGAGCCTGCCGACCACGACCCGCCGCACGTGCGCGGGCAGGCCGGGCGCGAACTTCTTGACGTAGGCCGACATCCACTCCGGCCGGGAGATCAGGAACGGGAAGTCGGTGGCCATCATCGTGCGCACCACCAGCATCGGGATCGGGGAGTCGAGCGGGTGGTATTCCCGGTTCCACAGGCCGGGCTGGGTGCACCCGGGGTAGAACTGGCCGAGCATGAGGCCGCGTTCGACGAATTCCGATTTGAGCTGGTCGTGCAGGTCGTCGATGACGGTGTAGTCGTGCAGCTCGGGCATCGCGGTCACCAGGCAGCGCAGCACCGCGGCGCCGCCCCCGTCCGGCGGCAGCTTCGGGAACAATTCCAGCGCGTCGGAGAGCACCAGCCGCACGTACGCGGGCCAGGGCTGCGCGCCGGCGACCCGGCCGACCCAGATCAGATCGCGCCGCATCGCCGGGCCGACGTAGGGGCAGACCGGACCGTCGCGCCCGATCTCACCCAGCGGCTGGGTCAGATGCTCGCGGGCCCAGGTGCGAATCCCGTCCAGTGTGGCCTGTGTGAAACGCGAGGTCTCGGTGGCGGTCGACAGCGGGTACCAGCTCATTCCCGAGCGGGATCCGAAAATTACCTCGGTCATATTTCACCTCGCCACATCACGAGGTCGAGTATTCCCCCGAAGCACGGCCGCGCACGTGAGTAGCGGACCACTCGAATATCTGCGGCGGCCCGGACCACTTAAGGTTTCAGTGTTATGCACCATGTTGCCGACTCCTGCTATAGACGGACAAAGAGCCAGCTCACAGCCCTTATCTACTCAGGAGGATTCGACATCGGCCACATTCAACGACCCCGACGGCTCAGTTGGATCCCACCTGTCCTGGTATATTGCACGGAGGCAGCGAAACGATTCGCTCCCAGGGCACGAATAAATAACCCTCTGATGTCGGTTGAATTTCTCGGCCCGTTCTCCTCTTAATCAAAAGGCACAATTCGATCGTCAATCGGCCGCTACGCAGCGACTATCGAGATAACGCCCGCGAAATCACCGCACCCGGGAACAGCCGTGGCCCCCGGCGGGATTCGCCGGGGGCCACGGGGGGGTGTCGCGCAGGTGCGCCGCGATCAGCGCAGGATCTGACGCGCCATCACCAGACGCTGGATCTGGTTGGTGCCCTCGTAGATCTGGGTGATCTTGGCGTCGCGCATCATGCGCTCGACCGGGAAGTCGGTGGTGTAGCCGGCGCCACCGAAGAGCTGGACGGCGTTGGTGGTGACCTCCATGGCCACGTCGGAGGCGAAGCACTTGGCGGCGGCGGAGATGAAGCCGAGGTTCTTCTCGCCACGCTCGGCGCGGGCGGCCGAGGTGTAGACCATCAGGCGGGCGGCCTCGATCTTCATCGCCATGTCGGCCAGCATGAACTCGGTGTTCTGGAAGCTGGCGATGGTCTTGCCGAACTGCTTGCGATCCTTGGTGTAGGCGATCGCGGCGTCGAGCGCGCCCTGGGCCAGGCCGACGGCCTGCGCGCCGATGGTCGGGCGGGTGTGGTCGAGGGTCTGCAGCGCGGTCTTGAAGCCGGTGCCCGGCTCGCCGATGATGCGGTCGCCGGGGACGCGGCAGTTCTCGAAGTACAGCTCGGCGGTGGGCGAACCCTTGATGCCCAGCTTGTGCTCGAGCGGGCCGACGACGAAGCCCTCGTCGTCCTTGTGGACCATGAACGAGGAGATGCCGTTGGCACCCTTCTCGGCGTCGGTCACCGCCATCACGGTGTACCACTCGGACTTGCCACCGTTGGTGATCCAGCACTTGGAGCCGTTGATGATCCAGTCGTCACCGTCGGCCTTGGCGCGGGTGCGCATCGAGGCGGCGTCGGAGCCGGCCTCCCGCTCGGACAGCGCGTAGGAGGCCATCTTGCCGTCCACCAGGTCGGCGAGGACCTTCTGCTTCAGCTCCTCGGAGCCGTTGAGGATCAGGCCCATGGTGCCGAGCTTGTTGACGGCGGGGATCAGCGAGGACGAACCACAGACGCGGGCGACTTCCTCGATCACGATGCAGGTGGCGACCGAGTCGGCGCCCTGGCCGCCGTAGGCCTCGGGCACGTGCACGGCGTTGAAGCCGGCGGCGTTGAGGGCGGTCAGCGCCTCCTCGGGGAAGCGGGCGTTGCCGTCGACGTCCTTGGCGTAGGGCGCGATCTCCTTCTCGGCGAGGCCACGGATGGCGCCACGGAGCTCATCGTGGAAGTCCTCGAGCTGGAACAGGTTGAAATCCGGGTTTCCCGCCATCGGGCACTCTCCTGGTCGTGGTGGTGATCGCTGCGGTCGACAGCGCGTCCTGCATCGGCACCGAGTGCCAATCGGACTTGATTATACGCCCGGCACTCTACCCCCACATGGGGATATACCGGTGGCACTCAGTGTCACCTCAAGCTGTAGCCGCCGGAGCGGCGCTCACAGGTTACCGAGCTGGGCGGTGATCAGGTCCGCCACCTTGCGCGGCGGCATGTCCCGCGGGAAGACCGCGACGACCAGCTCCTCGCGCGGCGACTGCTCGCGCCTGCCGCGCGGGATCATGGCCAGTTCGGTGCGCAGGTCGGCGACCGCGGCCGCGGACTCGCCGCGCACCATCCGGCGCAGCAGATAGTTGTGCGTCGCGGTCACCGCGGCGGTGAACTGCACCCGGACCAGGTCCGGCACATCGGGCAGCTGCTCGCGCAGGTAATCGGTGAACAGGCGCTCGTACCGGAACACCGTCACGATCTCGCGCTCGCGCAGCGCGGGCACCCGCCGCACCACCTGATACCGGCGCGCGGCGATATCGCGCCACTGGGTGAACCGCTCGAACACCCCGATCACGGCCTCGCACACCGCCTCCCACGGGTCGCCCTCGGCCCGCCGCAACGACTCCTCGGCCAGGGCCAGCTGGAACTCGTGATCGGCGAAGATCACGTCCTCCTTGGACCGGAACTGCCGGAAGAAGGTCCGGCGGGAGATGCCCGCCGCCACCGCGATCTCGTCCACCGTCGTCGCCTCGTACCCCCGCTCGGCGAACAACCGCAACGCCTGATCCACCACCGTGAGCCGGAACTGCGCCGCGTCGTCGTGTGCCACCCGACCACCGTAGTCACCGGCCACGACGGCCGATGACGCCGGTTGTTCCGGCGGAGGGAACCGCCGGGTCCATGGTCACCAGGTGCGCCCGTGCCCGCCCCGGTGCGGTCGGCGCACCTCAGTAGAACACGTTCCGGCGCAACACAAGTGGAGGAACCCAGCTCCCAGCGCGGCCTATTGCCGACAACTGATACTCGTTCTACCTTGTGCTGCATGGCTTTCAACCTCGCCGACCTCTTCGAACACGCCGTCGACGCCGTGCCCGACCGCACCGCGATCATCTGCGGCGAACGCCGGGTCACCTATCGGGAGCTCGACGATCGAGCCAACCGCTTGGCGCATCACCTGGCGGCCCGTGGCGTCGGCAAGGACGACCACGTCGGCGTGTACTCCCGGAACTCGATCGAGGCGGTGGAGGCCATGTACGCGGCCTTCAAACTGCGCGCGGTGCCGGTGAACGTGAACTATCGCTATGTGGCCGACGAGGTCCGGTATCTCGCCGACAACGCCGACCTGGTCGCGCTGATCCACGAGCGCGGATACGCCGACATCGTCGCCGAGGTCGCGCCCCGGCTCGCGAAGCTCGCGCACGCGATCGTCGTCGAGGACGGATCGGACGCGGACTACACCCGCTACGGCGGTGTCGAATACGAGGCCGCGCTGGCGGCCCACTCGCCCGCCCGCGATTTCGGCGAACGCGGCGCCGAGGACCGCTACGTCCTCTACACGGGTGGCACCACCGGATATCCGAAGGGCGTGATGTGGCGCCACGAGGACGTCTGGCGGGCACAGGGCGGCGGCATCGCGCACCTCACCGGCGAGTACATCACCGACGAATACCAATTCGCGAACCAGGCCGCGGCCACCGACTACGTGATGACCTGGCTGCCGGTCGCGCCGCTGATCCACGGCGCGGCGCAGTGGACGGCGTTCATCGCCTTGAACTCCGGCGGCACCCTCGTGCTCGCGCCGCGGTTCGACCCCGACGACATCTGGCGCGCCGTCGAGCGGCACCGGGTCCACATGCTCCAGATCGCGGGCGACGCGATGGCCCGTCCGCTGCTGGAGGCCTACCTGGCGGGCGACTACGACGTGTCGTCGCTGCTCACCATGAACAGCAGCGCGGCGCTGTTCTCCCAGTCGCTCAAGGCCCGCTACGTCGAGGCGTTCCCCACCCTGATCATCACCGACACCGTTGGCGCCTCGGAGAGCGGGCTGACCGGGATCGGCCAGCTGAGCGTGGACACCGATCATTCGGCGGGGCCGCGCGTGCGCTTCAGCAAGCAGGCCGTGCTGATCGACGACGACGGCGCCCCGGTCGCCCCGGTGCCCGGAGCCGTCGGCCGGATGGCCCGCAGCGGCCCGGTGCCGCTGGGCTACTACAAGGACCCGGGAAAGAGCGCGACGATCTTCGTCGAGATCGACGGGGTGCGCCATGTCGTGCCCGGCGACTACGCGCGCTACGAGGCCGACGGCATGGTCACCCTGCTGGGACGCGGTTCGGAATGCGTCAACACCGGCGGGGAGAAGGTGTTCCCCGAGGAGGTCGAGGGCGCGCTGAAGTCCGCCCCCGAGATCGTCGACGCGCTGGTCATCGGCGTGCCGGATGAGCGGTTCGGCGCGGCGGTGGCCGCCCTCGTGCAGCCGCGCGCCGGCGCTACGGTCGATGTGGCGGCCCTGGGCGCCCACGTTCGCACCAAGATCGCGGGATACAAAGTGCCACGCACCTTCTGGATCGTGGACGAGATCCGGCGCCAGCCCAGCGGCAAGGCGGATTACCCCTGGGCGAAGCGCTACGCCGCGGCCAACCCGGAGACCGCGCTGACCGCGGCACGCCAGGGCTAGCCCAGCAGCTTGGTGCGCAGCGCCTCGTCCTTGTCGAGGACCATCTGCTCGAGTCCCGCCTGGAACTGCTCCATCCGGGCGCGCAGGGCGGGATCATGGGCGGCCAGGATGCGCACGGCCAGCAGACCGGCGTTGCGGGCACCGCCGATGGAGACGGTGGCGACCGGGACGCCCGCGGGCATCTGCACGATCGACAGCAGCGAGTCCATGCCGTCGAGATACTTCAGCGGCACCGGAACGCCGATCACCGGCAGCGCGGTGGCCGAGGCGACCATGCCGGGCAGATGGGCGGCGCCGCCCGCGCCCGCGATGATCACCTGCAGGCCACGGCCCGCGGCGTCGCGCGCGTAGTCGAGCATGCGCTGCGGGGTGCGGTGCGCGGACACCACGCCCACCTCGAACCGGATGCCGAACTCGGCCAGCGCCTCGGCGGCGGCCTCCATCGTCGGCCAGTCGGAATCGCTGCCCATGATCAAGCCGACCTGGGGACCGATGTTGCTCACGTGCGCTCCTGTGTTGTCGGCGGCTGGCGCCGCGGGGTTTTCGGCCTCGTGACCTCGCCTCCGAGGGGCGATACTGCGCCTTCGGCGTTACGTCTCGCCCCTCGGAGGCGAGGCGGCCGAAAACGTGGTGGTCACGTTAGGGGGCGGGGTCAGGTTGGGGTGGGGTGTTCAGGCGCCGTGGGGGTCCCAGCCGTCGGTCCAGACGGCGTGTGACATCCAGTGGGCGGCGCGTTCGGCCTTCTCGCGGACCTCGGTGACATCCTCGCCGAGGACGTTGATGTGGCCGATCTTGCGGTCGGGGCGTTCGCCCTTGCCGTAGAGGTGGACCTTCGCCTCCGGCAGGCGGGCGAACAGGTGGTGCAGGCGCTCGTCCATCGGCATCTCGGGCGCCTCGGGGGCGCCGAGGATGTTGGCCATCACCGTCACCGGGGCGAGCGGGGTGGTGTCGCCGAGCGGGTAGTCCAGGACCGCGCGCAGGTGCTGCTCGAACTGACCGGTGCACGCGCCGTCCATACCCCAGTGGCCGGAGTTGTGCGGACGCATCGCGAGCTCGTTGACGAGCAGCGCGCCGTCGTGGGTCTCGAACAGCTCGACGGCCATCACGCCGACGACGCCGAGGCCTGCGGCCAGCTCCAGCGCCATGGTCTCGGCCTGGGCGCCCAGGTCCTCGGGCAGGTCGGGGGCGGGCGCGAGCACGACGGCGCACTGACCGTTGCGCTGCACGGTCTCCACCACCGGCCAGGTCGCGGCCTGACCGAACGGCGACCGCGCGACCATGGCCGACAGCTCCCGCTTCAGGTCGACCTTCGCCTCGGCGAGCAGCTGCACGCCGTGCGCGAGCTGGTCGGTGACCAGCCGCTCGGCCTCGGCCGCGTCGGCGGGCATCCACACGCCACGGCCGTCGTAGCCGCCGCGCACGGCCTTGAGGACGAACGGCCAGCCGTGCTCGTCACCGAAGGCGATCGCGTCGGCGGGCGCGGTGACCTCGGTGAACGCGGGCACCGGTAGCCCGAGCTCGGACAGCTTGGTCCGCATGGCCAGCTTGTCCTGGGCGAAGATCAGCGCCTGCGGCGGCGGGGCCACGTTGACGCCCTCGGCGACCAGGATCTCGAGGTGTGCCGTCGGCACGTGCTCGTGATCGAAGGTCAGCGCGTGCGACCCGACCGCGGCCTTGCGCAGGGCGGACAGATCGTCGTGGCTGCCGAGGACGACATCGGGGGTCACCTGCGCGGCAGGGTCCTCGGGGCGCTCGGCGAGCACCCGGAGACGCTGGCCGAGGGCGACGGCGGCCTGATGCGTCATGCGCGCGAGCTGGCCACCACCGACCATCGTGACGGTGGGCATGGCAGACGGATCGAACGAACGTGCACTCACGTCGTGCAATGTTGTCATGTCGAAAGCGAATCTTTGCTACCGGTACACTCGGAACTCGTGTCAATCGTCGACGACGTGGTCAGCGTCCTTCCCCCGCGCCTGCGCGAGCTAGCGTTCCGGCATCAAGAGCTGATCAAGTTCGCCATCGTCGGTGCCACCACGTTCGTGATCGACAGCGGCCTGTTCTACCTCCTGAAATGGACGGTGCTGGCCGAGAAACCGGTCACCGCCAAGATCATCTCCGGGGTCGTGGCAGTGATCGCGTCCTACATTCTCAACCGGGAATGGTCGTTCAAGAATCGCGGCGGCCGAGAGAAGCATCACGAGGCGTTGCTGTTCTTCGGTGTCAGCGGCATCGGCGTCATCCTGAGCAACATTCCCCTGTGGATCTCGAGTTACGTCCTCGATCTGCGCCAGCCCGATGTGAGTTTCCTGGTCGAGAACGTCGCCGACTTCGTCAGCGCGTTCATCATCGGCAACCTGCTGCAGATGGCGTTCCGGTTCTGGGCGATGCGCCGCTGGGTCTTCCCGGACGAGATGAACGAGATCGTCGCCGAGTTCGAGGACCTCATCGAAGAGGAACAGGAACCGCTCGGCCGCAGCTGAGTCACCGTGGCTCGGTGAGGGTCGCGTTCGGCGACCGGTTGACCTTCGAGCCGAGGAACACCGCGAACAGCGCCGGGCGGCGACGCTGGAGTTCCAGCCGGCCACCGTCGGCCTCCACCAGTGCCCGCGCCAGCGCCAGGCCGACACCGGTCGAGCCACCGGCCGAGAAGCCGCGGTCGAAGATGTGCGGCGCGAGCTCGTCGCGCACACCCTCGCCCTCGTCGGCCACCTCCACGCAGATCAGCGGATCGCGCGAGCTCATCGTCGGCACCGTGCGCACCGACACCGTGCAGGTGCCGCCGCCGTGCATCAGGGCGTTGTCGACCAGCACCGCGACGGCCTCGCGCAGCCGGGAGCCGGTGATCGGGGCACGCAGGGACTCGTCGCCGATCAGGCGCAGTTCGCGGCCCTCCTCGGTGAACGGGCGGGCCCATTCGGCCATGACCCCGCGCAGCTCGGCCATCACCGGGACCGGATCGCGGTCGGCGGCGTCCTCGTCGCGGGAGGCCCGGACCAGGTCGTCGATGGCCTCGGTGAGCCGGTCGACCTGCGCCATCGCCTCCTCGGCCTCGTGCACCACCTCGGGGTCGGCGTGGGTGGACAGCTCGTCCAGGCGCAGGCGCACCGCGGTCAGGCGGCTGCGCAGCTGATGGGAGACGTCGGCGACCAGCGCGTGCTCGCGTTGCAGCCTGCCCGCGATCTCGACGGTCGCCGAATCGAGCACGTCGGAGACGCGGTCCAGCTCGGCGATGCCGTGCCTGCGCGGGTCGGGGCGGAAGTCGCCCATGGCCAGCCGGGCGGCGCGGGCGGCCACGTCGCGCAGCGGGTCGGCGACCCGGCGCGCGGTCACCACCGCGACCGAGAACGCGGCGCCGAGCGAGGCGAGCACGGCCAGCGCGACCGCGGCCACCGCCTGCTCCTGCCGGGCGTGCATGGGCCCGGCGGGGACCTCGAGCCGCAGCGACCCGGAGGTACCCATCGACAGCGACTCGACGAGCGGATCGTCGACGTGGTCGACACCGATATCGGTGCGCGCGGCATTGTCGAGCGGCGTCGGGTAGACGATCGTCAGTTTGCCGCCCTCGGGCACCAGCGCTCGCATGGCGCGCACGTCGAGGCCGTCGTGCACGGTGCCGTCGCCGCGCTCCTGGGCGATCACCTCGGCGGCGATCCGGTCCAGGCGGCTCTGCAGGTCGTTGCGGGTGATGTCCTCGACCCAGAGCCAGGCCGTGTAGATCAGCGGAACGCCGAGCACCACCGTGGTGATGGTCAGCACGGTCAGGATCGAGCGCAGGATGCGGCGGCGCACGGCCCTGATCAGCCTCGGCCCGCGCTCGACGGCCCGTCGGTGTTGAGCCGGAACCCGACACCGCGCACCGTGACGATGCGACGCTCGGCCATCGGGCCCTCGTCGCCGATCTTGCGGCGCAACCAGGACATGTGCATGTCCAGGGTCTTGGACCCGCGCAGGTCGGCGTCACCCCAGACCTCGCGCAGGATGGTCTCGCGCGGCACCACCTGCCCGGCCCGGTCGATGAGCACCTTGAGCAGCTCGTACTCCTTGTTGGCCAGGTTCACCTCGGCGCCGTTGACCAGCACCCGGCGCGCGGCCGGTTCGAGCCGGATCCCGCCGACTTCCACCGCGTCGTCACCGATGCCGCTGCGCCGCAGCAGGGCGCGCACCCGGGCCAGCAGCTCGGCCAGCCGGAACGGCTTGCCGACGTAGTCGTCGGCGCCCGCGTCCAGCCCGACGACGAAGTCGACCTCGTCGGTCCGCGCGGTGAGCATGAGCACCGCCAGATCGGCGCCGCTGGCCCTGACCTGCCTGCACACTTCCAGCCCGTCCATACCGGGCAGACCGAGGTCGAGGATCAGCAGATCGTGATCGCCCTCGAGGGCGCGGCGCAGCACCGCGGGACCGAACCGTTCGACGGTGACGGTGTAGCCCTCGCGGCCGAGGGCCCGGGACAGCGGCGCGGCGATCGCCTCATCGTCTTCGGCGAGCAGTACGGCGGTCATGTGCTCAGATTACGGATACCGGTCCCGGTGGGCCGGGAGCTCACCGATAACCGCCCCAGGTCTGGTCACGGCGGCTGCTGCCCGCCTCGAAGACCTCGTGGTAGAGCAGCGCGTGCACCTGCTGCACCTGGGGGATGTCGTCGTATTCGAGCGGTTCCTCCGACGACGAGCCGATGATCAGCGTGCCGGTACCGAGCATCCGGTCGAACACCCCGTGCTGGAACTGCACGCTGGAGATGCGGCTGAGCGGGATATCGATGCCGGTGTGGGTGAGTACGCCCTGGCGGACCAGCACCCGGCGGTCGGTGATGATGAAATGGGTGGACTTCCAGGCGATCACCTTGCCGACGCAGCGCCACAGGATCAGCCCGAGCCAGATCAGCCCGATGAGCAGCAGCAACACGGTGCGCACGTGCCCCTCGGTGTTGCGCCAGGCGAGGCCGCCGAGGAAACCGGCGACGGCGGTTCCGGCGATGAGTGTGACAACCGGCCACACCAGCATCTTCCAGTGCGGATGGCGGTGCAGGATCAGCTGTTCGTCGGGCGCGAGAACGTCCTCCGGGTACCCCATGGCCGAACGATACCCCGTTGGGACGCCGCATTTCCCGATGCCACGGCCGAGGCGATACTGTGGCTTCCACGCTAGATGCCAGGTTTTGCCCATATCTGCTTGCTCGACACCCGACAGTGGAGGCACGCGTGACCAAAGCTCTGACTCAGCTCGAAATCCTGACGGCCCTGGAGCCGGTCGCCGAACAGAATCTCAATCGGCACCTCTCGATCGCCAAGGACTGGAATCCGCACGATTACGTCCCGTGGGAGGAAGGCCGCAATTTCGCGGCGATGGGCGGAATCGATTGGGAGCCGGAACAATCCAGACTCTCCGACGTCGCCAAGGCGGCGATGATCACCAACCTGCTCACCGAGGACAATCTGCCGTCCTACCACCGGGAGATCGCCGAGAACTTCTCCCAGGACGGCGCCTGGGGCACCTGGGTCGGTCGCTGGACCGCCGAGGAGAACCGGCACGGCATCGTGATCCGCGACTATCTGGTCGTCACCCGCGGCGTCGACCCGGTCGCCCTGGAAGAGGCCAGGATGATCCACATGACCCAGGGCGCGCACGCGCCGGACAACTGGGGCGGGTTCCTGGTCAACGTCGCGTACGTGACCTTCCAGGAGCTGGCCACCCGGGTCAGCCACCGCAACACCGGCCGCGTCTGCGACGACCCGGTCGCCGACCGCATGCTGGCCCGCGTCGCCACCGACGAGAACCTGCACATGATCTTCTACCGCAACCTCTGCGGCGCGGCTCTGGACCTGGTCCCCGATCAGGCGATGCCCGCGATCACCAAGGTGCTCACCAATTTCCAGATGCCCGGCGCGGGCATGCCGAACTGGCGGCGCAACGGCGTGCTGATGGCCAAGCACGGCATCTACGACCTGCGCCAGCACCTCGACGAGGTCGTCCAGCCGGTGCTCAAGCAGTGGAACATCTTCGACCGCACCGATTTCGGCGCGGCGGGCGAGGCGGCGCGCGACGATCTGGCGCAGTTCATCGACAAGCTGGAGAAGGACGTGCTGCGCTTCGAGGAGCAGCGCGACCGGCTGCTGGCGCGCGAGCGCGAGGTGGCCGAGCGCAACGCGAGCGTCGCCGCGCGCTGATCGGGCCGAGCGGTCCCGGCCCGCCGGGACCGCTCACCTCAGTACTGGCCGCGCAGGTGGCTCACGTCGCCGGCGGAGACCGCCTCGGCGCCGATCAGCAGCCGGCCGGTGTCGTCGATGCCGGTCGCGACCCCGGTGACGGTCTTGCCGCCGGGCAGCTCGGCCCGTACTTCGACGCCGAGGGTGGCGCAGCGCTCCCGATAGGCCGCCGCGAGCTCGTCGCTCGCCCACCCGGCCCGCTCCCACGCGGTGAAGCGGCCGGCGAACTCGGTGAGGATCGCCGCGACCAGCGCGGTCCGGTCGACGTTCTCGGCACCGGCCAGTCGCAGCGAAGTCGCGTGCGGTACCGGCAGTTCCGCCTCGGCGAGGTCGACATTGAGACCGATCCCGACCACCACGGCGGGCGCGACGCCGGTCGCGGCCACCTCGGCCAGGATGCCGGAGAGCTTGCGGCCGTCGAGCAGAACGTCGTTGGGCCACTTCAGTTCCGGCGCGACCCCGGCCGTGCCGCGCACCGCGTCGACGACCGCGATCCCGGTCAGCAGGGGCAACCAGCCCAGCGCGCCGGGTTCGATCCCGGGCAGCCGGACCAGGATCGACAGCGAGATCTGCGCGCGCGGCGGGCTCACCCAGGTGCGGGCGTGCCTGCCGCGGCCGCGCACCTGCTCCTCGGCCAGCAGCGCCTGCCGGTCGACGGCCGGATCCGCGGCGCGGGCCACCAGGTCGGCATTGGTCGATCCGGTCGATTCGACCACGTCGATCCGGTCGTAGAACGCCGGTGCCGGGGTGGCGAGAGAGCTGCGCAGACGTGGCGCGTCGATCGGTGCCCTGTTCATTCCGGGAACGCTACTCGGCCGCGTAGGGGCAACATTGTGACCGTACCTAGCTGGGGTTTCTGTACTGGCCGGTAGGCGAGACTGCCGTAGTGCGACGTGGTGTCACTCGTTACACTCGCAACCCATGACGAGTGTCCAGCAGCAGCCCGCATCGGATTCGGCGGGCACCCCCGATATCCACACGACCGCCGGGAAGCTGGCTGACCTGCGGAATCGGCTGGAAGAAGCGCAACACCCGATGGGTGAGGCCGCGGTCGACAAGGTGCACGCCAAGGGCAAGATGACCGCCCGCGAGCGCATCCTCGCCCTGGTCGACGAGGGCTCCTTCGTCGAGCTCGACGCCCTCGCCAAGCACCGCAGCGTGAACTTCGGCCTGGAGAACAACCGCCCGCTCGGCGACGGCGTGGTGACCGGTTACGGCACCATCGACGGCCGCGACGTGTGCCTGTTCTCGCAGGACGTCACCGTGTTCGGTGGCTCGCTGGGCGAGGTGTACGGCGAGAAGATCGTCAAGGTCATGGACCTGGCCATCAAGACCGGCCGCCCGCTGGTCGGCATCAACGAGGGCGCGGGCGCGCGCATCCAGGAGGGCGTCGTCTCCCTGGGCCTCTACGGCGAGATCTTCCACCGCAATGTGCAGGCCTCCGGCGTGATCCCGCAGATCTCGCTGATCATGGGCCCCGCCGCCGGTGGCCACGTGTACTCCCCCGCGCTCACCGACTTCGTGGTGATGGTCGACCAGACCTCGCAGATGTTCGTCACCGGTCCCGACGTGATCAAGACCGTCACCGGTGAAGAGGTCACCATGGAGGACCTGGGTGGCGCGCACACCCACATGACCAAGTCCGGCGTCGCCCACTACGTGGCCTCCGGCGAGCAGGACGCCCTCGACTACGTCAAGGACCTGCTCAGCTACCTGCCGAGCAACAACCGCGCCGAGGCGCCGCGGCACGCGCCGAGCGACCCGATCAACGGCGCGATCGAGGACTCGCTCACCGACGAGGACCTCGAGCTCGACACGATCATCCCGGACTCGCCGAACCAGCCGTACGACATGCACGAGGTCATCACCCGGCTGCTCGACGACGACGAGTTCCTCGAGGTCCAGGCCGAGCGCGCGATGAACATCATCTGCGGCTTCGGTCGCGTCGACGGCCGCAGCGTCGGCATCGTCGCCAACCAGCCGACCCAGTTCGCCGGCTGCCTCGACATCGACGCGTCGGAGAAGGCCGCGCGCTTCGTGCGCACCTGCGACGCCTTCAACATCCCGATCATCACCCTGGTCGACGTGCCCGGCTTCCTGCCCGGCACCGGCCAGGAGTACAACGGCATCATCCGGCGCGGCGCCAAGCTGCTCTATGCCTACGGTGAGGCCACTGTGGGCAAGATCACGATCATCACCCGCAAGGCCTACGGCGGCGCCTACGACGTCATGGGTTCCAAGCACATGGGCGCCGATGTGAACCTGGCGTGGCCGACCGCGCAGATCGCCGTCATGGGTGCCTCCGGCGCCGTCGGCTTCGTCTACCGCAAGCAGCTGTCCGAGGCCGCCAAGAACGGCGCCGACGTGGACGCTCTGCGCCTCGAGCTGCAGAACGAGTACGAGGACACCCTCGTGAACCCGTACGTGGCGGCCGAGCGCGGTTACGTCGACGCGGTCATCCCGCCCTCGCACACCCGTGGCCAGATCGTGTCGGCGCTGCGACTGCTCGAGCGCAAGATGGTGACCCTGCCGCCGAAGAAACACGGCAACATTCCGCTCTGAAAGCGCGATATCCCCGGTAGGCCGCGCACACTTGTTGCTATGACGCAACTATTGATCGTCGCGTCCCTACCGGGAATGATCGCGTCTACCGCGCTGTAGGACATCGGAGTACCACAGCTTCGCCACCGGGGAAGATCTCCCGGACGAGGCAGGAAGGATCTGGCACTGTGACAACTGTGGCAGAAGAAGACGTGTTGACCGCCGCCGAGCTCGAGCTCGCCGTCGAACCACTCGTCGACGAGGTCGAACTGTCCGCAAGCGCGGTTGCCGTCGAGCCCGCGGAGAGCCTCGGTGAGCCGATGTTCCGCATCGTGAAGGGCTCGCCGACCGATGAGGACATCGCGGCGCTGGTGGCCGTGCTGAGCGCGGCGGCCGCGAACGCCCCCGCGGGCGGCGCGACCGGCCCGACCGACAACTGGGGCAGGGCGACGCTGATGCACCGGGGCACGTCCCCGTTCTCGCCGTACGCGTACCCGCTGCTGTCGCACCTGCGCTGATGCACCGGTGACCCGGCTGGTTCTGGCCTCCGCGTCCCCGGCCCGCCTCGGGATCCTGCGCACGGCGGGTATCGATCCCGTCGTGCGCGTCTCGGGCGTCGACGAGGACGCGGTCTCGGCCGCGCTGCCCCCTGACACCTCCTCGCACGATGTCGTCGTCGCCCTGGCTCGCGCCAAGGCGGTCGACGTCGCCGCGTCGATTCCCGAATTCGCCGCCGATTGCGTCGTCGTCGGCTGCGACTCCATGCTGCTCGTCGACGGGCAGCTGCAGGGCAAACCGCACACGCCCGAGGTGGCGCGTGCCCGCTGGGCCGGCATGGCCGGTCGCAGCGCCGATCTGATCACCGGGCACTGCGTGCTGCGGCTGCGGGACGGCGCCGTCGTCGCCGAGTCGGCGGAGTGCAGCAGCACCACGGTGCATTTCGCCAAGCCGGCTCCCGACGAGCTCGACGCCTACATCGCCACGGGCGAGCCGCTACAGGTCGCGGGGGCGTTCACCCTCGACGGGCTGGGCGGCTGGTTCGTCGACCGGATCGAGGGCGATCCGTCCAGCGTGATCGGGATCGGCCTACCGCTGTTGCGCAGGCTGCTCGAAGACGTCGGCGTCGGTGTCACGCAGCTGTGGCGGGACGCGCGGGCCTGACGGCGCGATCACCGGCTGCTCCCCGGTCGCGACCGGTCCGGCGGCCCGCTCCGGCGCGGAGTTCTCCGCGCCGAGGGTGAGTTCCAGGCGGGCCGTGCACAGTTCCGGCTCGACGAACGGGTGCAGCTGCACGTCGACCCGTCCGCGCGCGCCGTTGCGCTCGAGCACCTCCCGCATGAGCCCCATGTGCACCCCGCACACCACTTCGGCGTGCGAGCGGGCCAGTTCTCGCAGCGGGCAGGCGGTGAGGTTGATCTGCACGTGCTCGGCCGTCTCGCCGACCGGGTCCTTCTCCGGCGCGAAGCCGAGTTCCGACATCAGCGACATGGTGATGTCCCTGGCGTCGGCCAGCGTCTCCACCGGGTGCGTGCCGATGTCCATCCGGGCGCCCCAGGCGCGACCGGCGGCTACCGCAGCGGCCGAGCGGGTGACGGGATCGGGGCCGAGATGGTCGGCGAGGACCTGCGCGAGCTCCTGATAGCCCACCGAGCGCTGCACGGCGCGGTACCCGATGCGGGGACGGCCACGGCCGCGGGGCGGCTGCTGGAACTGCCGGACGAGGGATTCGCGGGTGAGGACATCGAGATGGAATCGGACGGTGGTGACATGCTGTCCGGTGATTCTGGCCAGTTCCTGGGCGTCGAGGGGCTCGGTGGCGCCACGTAGGATCGCGAGCAGTCGCCGTCGCGGCCAAGAATCGGACATAGCTCACCCCTCCTCTCCAGAGACTTTATCGGACAGCTCTGCGCTTTATTCGACCATTGTGTCGATTCGTGATGTGCCAACACAGACATACCATCGGCTACGACCCCAGCACACTGTCGCACCCGCCCATACTCTCGCGTGAAGGACCACACCGTGCCCGTCGCCCCGGATCCGCACCCCGCCTTCGGTTCCTACGCAGTCCCGCACCGATTGGTAACCACAGAATGGCTGTCCGCAAACATCGGTGTACCCGGTTTGAAGATCATCGAGTCGAACGATGACATCCTCCTCTATGACATCGGCCATGTGCCCGGCGCGGTCAAAATAGATTGGCGTGGCGACCTGAGCGACCCGGTCACCCGCGATTACGTCGACGGCGCCCGGTTCACCGAGCTGATGCGCGCCAAGGGCATCCGGCGCGACGACACCATCGTGATCTACGGCGACCGCGACAACGCGCAGGCCGCGCACACCGCCTGGATCTTCACCCTCTTCGGCCACGAGGACGTCCGCCTGCTCGACGGCGGCCGCGACGCCTGGATCTCCGAGGAACGTGACACCACCTTCGACCTGCCCTACCCGGCGCCCAGCGACTATCCCGACGTCGAGCGCGACGACACCGCCGCCCGCGCGTTCCGCGAGGAGGTGCTGACCCGCCTGGGCAGCCCGCTGGTCGACGTGCGCTCGGCCCAGGAGTACTCGGGCGAGGGCGAGGACAAGCCGCTCGATCAGGAGTACGCGACGCTGCGCGGCGGACACGTGCCGACCGCGGTGAACATTCCGTGGGCGCACGCCTGCGCCACCGACGGCCGATTCCGGTCCAGAGCCGAGCTGGACGAGATCTACGGGGCGCTGCCCGCCGAGGATCTGGTCGTCTACAGCCGGGTCGGCGAGCGGTCCAGCCACACCTGGTTCGTCCTGACCTTCCTGCTCGGCCGCAGGTCGGTGCGCAATTACGACGGCTCCTGGATCGAATGGGGCAATTCGGTGCGGTTGCCGATCAGCCGGGGCCTCGAACCGGGCAGCGCGAACCGGATCAATTGAAACGTGTTCACATCACAGCGCGCCGAGTACTGTGACCTGCGACCTACTCGACAGTAGGGCTAGCCGAGTTCGGGTCCAATTGGCAGACTGCCTACACTCGCCCGAGACGAAAGTTGTCGATACCGGGCACGGGGCCTACACGGCGACCCGTCCCCCGAAGCGACCAAAGATTGCACACAGGAGGCTCAGTGCCCAGCCATGCCAGCGCACGGATCACGAAGGTACTCGTAGCTAACCGCGGCGAGATCGCGGTCCGCGTGATCCGGGCTGCCAAGGACGCGGGGATCACCAGCGTCGCGGTGTACGCCGAGCCCGATGCCGACGCTCCCTTCGTGAAGCTCGCCGACGAGGCGTTCGCCCTCGGCGGTCAGACCTCGGCCGAGTCGTACCTCGTGTTCGACAAGATCCTCGACGCCGCCGCCAAGTCCGGCGCCGACGCGATCCACCCGGGATACGGCTTCCTCTCCGAGAACGCCGACTTCGCCCAGGCCGTCCTCGACGCCGGGCTCATCTGGATCGGCCCCTCGCCGCAGTCCATCCGCGACCTGGGCGACAAGGTCACCGCGCGCCACATCGCCGAGCGCGCCAACGCGCCGATGGCCGCGGGCACCAAGGACCCGGTCAAGAACGCCGACGAGGTCGTCGCGTTCGCCAAGGAGTTCGGCGTCCCGGTGGCCATCAAGGCCGCCTTCGGTGGCGGTGGCCGCGGCATGAAGGTCGCCCACACCATCGAGGAGATCCCCGAGCTGTTCGAGTCGGCGACCCGTGAGGCCATCGCCGCCTTCGGCCGCGGCGAGTGCTTCGTCGAGCAGTACCTGGACAAGGCCCGCCACGTCGAGGCCCAGGTCATCGCCGACCAGCACGGCAACGTGGTCGTCGCCGGTACCCGCGACTGCTCGCTGCAGCGTCGCTTCCAGAAGCTCGTCGAGGAGGCGCCCGCGCCGTTCCTGTCCGACGACGTCCGCGCCAAGATCCACGACTCGGCCAAGCGCATCTGCCGCGAGGCGGGCTACTACGGCGCGGGCACCGTGGAGTACCTGGTGCAGGGCGAGACCGTGTCCTTCCTCGAGGTGAACACCCGCCTGCAGGTCGAGCACCCGGTCACCGAGGAGACCGCGGGCATCGACCTGGTGCGTCAGCAGTTCGCGATCGCCAACGGCGAAGAGCTCTCGATCAAGGAAGACCCCACCCCGCGTGGCCACTCCTTCGAGTTCCGGATCAACGGTGAGGACGCCGGTCGCGGCTTCCTGCCCGCCCCCGGCCCGGTCAGCGTCTACCGCGAGCCCACCGGCCCCGGTGTGCGCGTGGACTCCGGCGTCGTCGAGGGCAGCGTCATCGGCGGTCAGTTCGACTCGATGCTGGCCAAGCTGATCGTCACCGGCGAGAACCGCGACCAGGCGCTGCAGCGCGCTCGTCGCGCGCTGGCCGAGTTCCAGGTCGACGGCCTGGCGACGGTCATCCCGTTCCACCGCGCGATCGTCGAGGACCCGGCCTTCGTCGGTGACGGCGAGAAGTTCGAGGTCTACACCAAGTGGATCGAGACGGAGTGGAAGAACACCGTCGAGCCGTTCACGGCCGGCGCTCCCGCCGACGACGAGGACGAGGATCTGCCCCGGCAGAAGGTCGTCGTCGAGGTCGGTGGCCGTCGCGTCGAGGTGTCGCTGCCCGGTCAGTTCACCCTCGGTGGTGGCGCCGCCGGTTCGGCCGGTAACGGTGCCGGTGTCATCCGCAAGAAGCCGAAGGCGCGCAAGCGTGGCGGCGCGGGTGCCGGTGCGGCCTCCGGTGACGCGGTCACCGCGCCCATGCAGGGCACCGTCGTCAAGGTCGCGGTCGAAGAGGGCCAGACCGTCGAGGCGGGCGACCTGATCGTGGTGCTCGAGGCCATGAAGATGGAGAACCCGGTCAACGCGCACAAGGCGGGTGTGGTCACCGGCCTGGCCGTCGAGGCGGGCGCCGCGATCACCCAGGGCACCGTCCTGGCGGAGATCAAGTAGTAGGTCAGCACGTCGGAGACGGGCGCCGGTCGATCACGACCGGCGCCCGTCGTCGTTTTCCGGCGCCGCGGGAACGAGCACCGCGATCCGGGTGAACGGGCGGCGAAGATCGAGCATCGGACCGGGCCGGACCCCGGGCACCTGTCGTATCGTGGATCGGGTGACCAGCAGTGCGCGTATCGATCAGGACCCCTCGGCGGCACCGGGTCCGGCCACGGTCGCCGAGGTGATCCAGTCCCGCAGGCACGCCGGGACCAGGGACGACGGCCATCGCCTCGCGCTGGTGATCGAGGGCGGCGGCAGCCGCGGGGTCTATTCCAGCGGCATGGTGCAGGCGCTCGAGGAGCTCGGCCTGTCCGCGGTGTTCGACGCCGTGTACGGCACCTCGGCGGGCGCGATCAACGGCGCGTGGCTGCTGTGCGGGCGGGCGGCGACGGGCATGCGGTCCTGGACCGATTCGACGATCATGCGCCGCGTGGTCGACCCGGTCCGGATCTTCCGCGGCCGCCCGGTGTTCGACCTGCGCTACCTGGTGCACCAGGTCTACGACGGCATCGAGCCGATGGACTTCCCGGCCATCCTGGCCAACCCCACCACGTTCCACCCGATCGCCACCGACGTCCATACCGGGCAGTCGGTGGACCTCGGACCCCACATCGTCGACAAAACCACCCTGATGACCGCGCTACGGGCCTCCGCGGGCCTGCCCCTGCTGGCGGGTCCCCCCGTCGACCTCGGCGGGCGCAGCTACTTCGACGGCGGCCTGTCCGAGACCGTCCCGATCCGCAGCGCAGTCGCCGCCGGCACCACGCACGCGCTGGTGCTGCGCACCCGCCGCACCGACGAGGTCCGCCCGCCCGCGCCGCTGCTGCACCGCATCGTCGGCGGCGGCTACATGCGCGCCATCGCCCCCGGCGCCTTCCGCGCGTGGTCCCAGCGCCCCGGCCAGCAGGCCGTCGAGGACGACTTCCTCGCCGGCCTCGGCGACCGGGTCCTCCAGGTGCACCCGCCCGCCGACTCCCCCGCCATCGACAGCGCGGCCCGCGACACCGACCTGCTCACCCGCGCCCTCGACATCGGCCGCACCGCCGTCCACTCCCTGCTAGGCGCCCAACCCCGCCTGGCCTGACCCCGCCCCCGAGTTGTCGGGGCACCAACATTTCCGGATTCCCCAGTTCCCCACGCTCCCCTAGCGTTTCACCGGCACGACGGCCGACGGAGGAGTGATGGGTGCGTACAGAGGTGTTGACTCGACCGGAGTCCGAGGTCACCGGTCCCGGCCCCGCGCCGGAAACGACGCGATGGCACCCGGCCACCCGCATCCTGTTCCGGTTCGGATACGTGTCCGTCGGCCTCGGGATGGCGGGGACGTGGCTGCTGCACGCGCTGCTGCGCACGCTGGGCCTGTCACTGGAGACCGTGACCGCGATCGACAAGTGGACGACGCTGTACCCGCTCACCGAGTGGCTCGGCACGACCCTGTTCGGCATCCGGGTCGACTACACCGTCACCGGTAGCGGCGACACCGCCGCCAAATGGCTGGCCGCGTTCACCGTGATCCTGGTCGCGGTGCCGGTCACCGCCGTCTGGTCGGTGCTCGACCGCCGCCGCACCCACTACGTGCGCCTGGTCGTCCTGTTCCGGCTCCTGCTGCGCTTCGCCCTGGTCAGCGCGCTGCTGCTGTACGGGATGATCAAGATCCTGCCGACCCAGATGTCGTTCAATCTGGAGCGGCTGGTCGAACCGTACGGGCACATGAGCCCGATGGCGGTGCTGTGGGCGCAGTCCGCGCTGTCCGAACCCTACGAAATCGCGCTCGGCGCCGCCGAGGTCACCGCCGGCCTGCTGCTGATCGTGCCGCTGACCGCGGGGCTCGGCTCCGTGCTCGCGGTGCTCGTCGCCCTGCAGGTGGTGCTGGTGAACCTCACCTTCGATGTGCCGGTGAAGCTGTTCGCCCTGCAGATCCTGCTGTACGCGCTGGTGCTGGCCGCCCCCGACCTCGTCCGGATCGTGCGGGCTCTGCTCGGCCACGACGTCCCCGCGCGGACGCCGCAGCGCACCACACCGCGCGGCGACCGCATCCTGGTGGGAGCCCAGGTGCTGCTGGGGTTGTGGCTGCTGGTCGCCACGACCGTCGAGGCCTACGACGGCTGGCACACCTACGGCAGTGCCCGCCCGAAGTCCCCGCTCTACGGCATCTGGGACGTCACCGAGTACTCGATCGCGGGCGAGCAGGTCCCGGCGCTCGTCGACTTCCGCGCACCCACCGAGGGCAAGCCGCCCGGCGCCACCGAACGCTTCCGCCGCATCATCTTCGATATCCCGCAGGGCATGACCGCGCAGCGGCTCGACGATTCGATCGTCTCCTTCCCCGCCCGGATCGACACCGATCAGCACACCATCACGCTGTCGCGCGACACCGCGCACCAGTGGAAACTCGCGACGTTCGGTTATGTGCACGCACAGCCCGGCCGGCTGATCCTGGAGGGCACGCTCGGCGGTCGTCCGGTCCGGATGCGGCTGGACCAGGTCGACCTGGACCGGTTCCCGGCCGTCGCACGCGGATTCCACTGGGTGCAGGCCACGCCCTACTACCGGTAGCCGTCGCAGTACGCTGCCGGAGTGGAACCGATCGAGATCAACGCTGGCGCCTGGTACCTGCGCGCCCTGCGGGCCGACGAGCGCATCGACGACCGCCCCGCCCTGGCCGACGGCGGCATCACCGATCCCGGCTACGTGGCCACCCGTTCCGCGCAGTGGGCCGACGAAACCCACTTCTCCTGGGCCGTCTGCGTCCCGACGACCGCCGAGCTGGTCGCCGAGATCGGCGTGACGCCTGGTCCCGGCGACACCGCCACCGTCACCGGCTGGGCCCGCCCCGGCGAGGACGAGGCGCTGGCGGCGGGCCTGGCTTCGGTCCACCGGTTCGTCGCGGGCGCGCTTGGCCTGACCGCCGTCCCCGCCTGACGCGCGCTACCGCATGACCCCCGTGTGCCCGGTGGAGTAGCGCCCCGGCTGCGGCCACACCGTCAACCCGTGCGGCCCGTGGTCGACGGGGATGCGCGCCAACAGCTTCCAGTTCACGATGTCGACCGCGTACACCTCGTTGTTGTGCCGCCCCGACACCCAGAACACCCGCCCGTCGGCGGAGATGTTGCCCATGTCGGGACTGCCGCCGCCGGGGATGAACCACTTGTGCACCAGCCCGTTGGTGGCGAAATCCCACACCGAGATGCTGCCCTCGTGGCGGTTGGTGATCAGCATCTGCTTGGAGTCGCGGGTGATGTAGAGCCCGTGTGTCCCCTTGCCGGTGGGAATGAAGCCGGTGTTCTCGAAGGTGTGCGCGTCGATCGTGTAGATGCCGTCGGCCATCATGTCGGCGACGAAGAAGACGTGCCCGTCGGGCGAGAGCTTCACGTCCTGCGGCATGCCGCCGCGTCCGCCGGGCAGGTCGATCATCTTGATCAGGGTGCGGTGCGCGACGTCGAAAACCGCCATCCGCCCGATGAATTCGCAGCTGGCCACGGCGAAGCGCCCGTCGGCGGTGAAGTCCATGTGGTCCACACCGGCGCACTCGGGCACCGCGAGCGCGTGCAGCTTCTGCCAGGTCACCGGGTCGTAGAAGTCCAGCGACTTGTCCGCCTCGGCGACGACCAGGGCGAACTGCCCATCGGGCGTGTAGTACATGTTGTACGGGTCGCGGACCGGGAACGCCGGTCCCGCCGGTGCTCCGGTGCGCGGGTCGATCGGCAGCAGGCTGCCGCCGCCGATCGGCAGATCGTTGGTGGCGTAGAGCATCTGCATGTCGTACGAGGGCACCACGTGCTGCGGTTCGGCGCCGCCGGAGGAGAACGTGTCGAGCACCTGGAAGGTGTTCTGGTCGATCACCGTCACGGTGTTGGACTTGCTGTTGGGCACGTAGACCAGCGGCCGATGATCGGCGACCGCCGGGCTCAGTTCCCGGTTGGCGGCGTAGATGTCGACCGGGGACAGCGGCGGCGGCATGCCGGGCAGCAGGTCGGTCATGTGCGGCGGCATCGCGGTCGGCGTGGTGGTCGAGGTGGGCGGCGCGGCGGACGTCTCGACCGTCACGGCCTCGCTGTTCGAACAGCCCGCGGTCACGGCGAGCAGCAAGGCGGCAGCAATTTGTCCGATTCGCTCGGTTCGGCGGTTCACGCGCTGCACCGTTCCACGCCGGGATGAAGCCCGAATGACATGGAAGGGAAGCCTAGAAGCAAGCCCAGCGAAAATCTAGCAATTCGGACAGCGTGCCGCCCACGGCCCCGGTGCGTCGTCGATCGACACGCGGTGAACCGGCTATGGGCGGCACCCGTTGCGCTACAGCCGCTCTCGCGTCAGCACCGCGTCCAGCGCGTCGACGGCGCGCTCCAGTTCCTCCTCGGTGACCGTCAGCGGCGGCCGGAACCGGATGCCGCTGGTCCCGGTGCCGAGCAGCAGCACGTGCTGACGTTCGCGCAGCGCCGTCACCACCCGGTCCCGCAGGTCCGGGGTGGCCAGCGTGATCGCGCACATCAGGCCGCGCCCGCGCGGTTCGCTCACCTTGTCCGGGTGCGCGGCGGCGAGCTGACCGAGCTGGTCGAGCAGGTAGGCGCCCAGCGGCACCGACTTCGCGATCAGCCGATCCCGTTCCAGCACTTCGAGAATGCGCCGGGTGCGCACCATGTCGGTGAGGTTGCCGCCCCAGGTGGAGTTCAGCCGCGAGCTCACCCGGAAGACGTTGTCGGGCACCTCGTCGACGCGACCGCCCGCCATGATGCCGCAGACCTGGGTCTTCTTGCCGAAGGCGACGATATCGGGCTCCACCCCCAATTGCTGGTAGGCCCAGGTGGTTCCGGTCATCCCGACCCCGGTCTGCACCTCGTCGAGGACGAACAGCGCGTCGTTGTCGTGGCACAGGCGCTGCATGGCGCCGAGGAACTGCGGCCGCAGGTGCCGGTCGCCACCCTCGCCCTGAATGGGCTCGGCGATGAAGCAGGCGATGTCGTGCGGATGGTCGGCGAAGGCCTGGGCGGCCTGCGCGATGGCGGTGGCCTCCAGCGCGGCGATGTCCGGGCCGGCGAAGGTATGCGGTGTGTCGATGCGTGGCCAGTCGAACTTCGGGAACCGCGCGGTCTTGACCGGGTCGGTGTTGGTCAGCGACATCGTGTAGCCGCTGCGGCCGTGGAAGGCGCCGGTCAGGTGCAGCACCTTGGTGCCGAGTTCCGGTGACCGGCCGTGCGACTCGTTGTGCCTGCTCTTCCAGTCGAACGCGACCTTGAGCGCGTTCTCCACCGCCAGCGCGCCACCGTCGACGAAGAACAGGTGCGGCAGGCGGGGGTCACCGACGACGCGGACGAAGGCCTCGACGAAGCGGGCCATCTCCACGGTGTACATGTCGGAGTTGCTCGGTTTGTTCAGCGCGGCGGTGGCCAGCTCGGCACGGAAGCGTTCGTCCGCCGCCAGCGCGGGATGGTTCATCCCGAGCGCGTTGGAGGCGAAGAAGCCGAACATGTCGAGGTAGGCGGTGCCGTCTCGTTCGTCGATCAGTGTCCGGCCGTGCGACTTGTGCAGGTCGAGCACAAGATCGAAGCCGTCCGCGAGGATGTGCGAGGACAGGATTTCGTGGACCCGGTTGGCGGGGGTGACCGCCGCGCCGGGGCGCTCCAGTTCGATGGTCACAAAACCGAGGGTACGCAAATATTTACGGAACCTCTACGGAATCGCGGAACAATTACGAGGAATCGTTACCTGTCGTAGAATGTCTGCAGGATGATGGTGCTGCGCGTCCGCACATTCGCGGTGGCCCTGATCTCCTGCAGCAGCTGTTCCAGGTGCCGCGGGGAGGCCACCCGGACCAGCAGGACGTAGCTCTCCTCGCCCGCCACCGAGTGGCACGCCTCGATGCCGGGGATGTGCTGCAACAATGCGGGCGCGTCATCGGGCTGGGACGGGTCGAGAGGAGTGATCGCGACGAACGCCGACAGCAGGTGCCCGAGCGCTTCGGGATCGACGTGCGCCGCGTACCCGCGGATCACTCCGCGCGCTTCGAGCCTGCGTACCCGTGACTGCACTGCCGAGACCGAGAGGCTGGCCTTCTCCGCCAGGTTCGACAACGTGGCGCGACCATCGCTCATCAGTTCTTTGATCAATAGTCGGTCGATGTCGTCGAGCTGGGGTCTAGCCGGTGTATCCGCCATCAGCGAAGGCTAACGCAGCACGGGGGTTGCGCGCGGAAAACTTCTTTCTGTTCCCCCACCGAATTCCACCGAACTTTTCCGTGAGCCCTACCAAACAGCAGAAGGTGAGCAGCGATGACCGACACCGTGACCGAGCACTTCTCCGAGCAGCTGGCACTGCGGGCCAGGGCGCTGCTGCACGGACTCGGCGCCGACTTACCCGAGTCCGGTGACCTGCGCGCCCGCACCCCCATCTCCGGCGGCGCCCTGCCGCAGCTCACCGCCGACACCACTGACGGCGTCGACGCCGCGATCGAGCGGGCGGCCACCGCGTTCCTGAACTGGCGCACGGTACCCGCGCCCGCGCGGGCGGCGCTGGTGCGCAGGCTGGCCCAGCTGCTGGTCGCCCACCAGGGCGAGCTGGCCGAACTGGTCACCCTGGAGGCGGGCAAGATCGGGCCGGAGGCGCTGGGCGAGGTGCAGGAGATGATCGACGTCTGCGAGTTCGCGATCGGGCTCTCCCGCCAGCTCTACGGCGCCACCATGCCCTCGGAGCGGCCGGGCCACCGGCTGATGGAGACCTGGCACCCGCTCGGCGTCGTCGGCGTGATCTCGGCGTTCAACTTCCCGGTCGCGGTATGGGCATGGAACACCGCGATCGCGCTGGTCTGCGGCGACACCGTGGTGTGGAAGCCCTCGGAGACCACCCCGCTCACGGCGCTGGCCTGCCACACCCTGCTGCGCCGCGCCGCCGTCGACGTCGGCGCCGATCCCGAAGTGCACCAGCTGATCCAGGGCGACGCGGCGGTCGGCGAGGCGCTGGTCGACGACCCGCGGGTCGCGCTGCTCAGCGCCACCGGTTCGGTGCGGATGGGCGCCACCGTCGCCCCGCGCGTGGCCGCCAGGTTCGGCCGCTGCCTGCTGGAACTGGGCGGCAACAATGCCGCGATCGTCGCGCCGAGCGCGGATCTGGAGCTGGCGGTGCGCGGGATCGTCTTCTCGGCGGCGGGCACGGCGGGTCAGCGGTGCACGACGCTGCGCCGGGTGATCGCGCACCGGTCCATCGTCGATCAGCTGGTCGAACGGCTCACCGCCGCGTACGCCCAGCTGCGCGTCGGCAATCCGCTCGACGACGGCGTGCTGGTCGGCCCGCTGATCAACGAGCGCGCGTTCATCTCGATGCAGAAGGCGCTGTTGCAGGCCGAGGACACCGGTGGCGAGATCGTCTGCGGCGGTGCGCGGGTCGAGCTGGTCGGGCCGGACGCCTACTATGTGCGCCCCGCGATCGTGCGCATGCCCGCGCAGACCGAACTGGTCCGCGAGGAGACCTTCGCGCCGATTCTCTACGTCCTCGTCTACGACGACATCGACGACGCGATCGCCCTCAACAACGGTGTGCCGCAGGGCCTTTCCTCGTCGATCTTCACCCTCGACCAGCGCGAGGCCGAGCGCTTCCTGGCCGGGTCGGACTGCGGCATCGCCAATGTCAACATCGGCACCTCGGGCGCGGAGATCGGTGGTGCGTTCGGCGGCGAGAAGCAGACCGGTGGCGGACGTGAATCCGGCTCCGACTCGTGGAAGGCCTACATGCGCAGGGCCACCAACACCATCAACTACTCGGCCGAGCTCCCGCTGGCCCAGGGAATACATTTCGGCTGATCAGAAACCGATTTCGTCATCCGTGCCGCGCCGTGTACAGTGGTGTTTACGACGCGGGATGGAGCAGCTCGGTAGCTCGCTGGGCTCATAACCCAGAGGTCGCAGGTTCAAATCCTGTTCCCGCTACTAGACGAAAGCCCCGGAGTTTCGGCTCCGGGGCTTTCGCCGTTTCTACGAACCGCCCAGGCGCAGGGTCCAGTTGCCGCGATAGTGCAGCCGGGTGACGCTGGCCGGCGGAACATCCATGCGCCAGAACGACTTCGGCGGCGCGTCGAGCACCACCAGCAGCACCGCCCTGACCACCGCCGGATGGGTCACCGCCACCGTGTCACGGCCCGCCGAGGCGATCTCGGCCAGCCAGAACCGCGCCCGCTCCACCAGATCGGTCACCGATTCGCCACCGTGTCCCCGGAATTCGGGGTCGGTGAGCCACGCGAACAGCTGATCCTGTGCCAGCCCGCTCATCTCGGTCCCGCGCCACGACCCCGCGTCGAGATCCCGTAATCGCGCGTCCAGCTCGCCGACCACGCCCAGCGCCTCGGCGGTCTCCCTGGCCCGGCGTTCCGGCCCGGTCCGCACCTGCGCGCCGTCGGGCACCGAATACGCGCGCAGCGCGTCTCGCCCCGACTCGTCCAGTGGTTCGTCGACAGGGAATCGCGCCTTACGTACCGCCTCGGTCAGGCTGTGGCCGACGAGGTCGACTCTGAGCACCGTTTGCACGAGAGCCCAGAGTAGCGTTCGTCACATTCGCGCTGCCACCAGCCCGCCACCGGGCTCGGTGTGGTGGGGGCGCGGGCCGCGCGTCGACGGGGGTTGTCGGTGGGCCGGTGCACACTGAACGCTATGGATCGGTTCTCGCCCGCTACCGCGCAGTGGTTCGACGGGGCCTTCGCCGGGCCGACGTCGGCCCAGCTCGGGGCGTGGCAGGCGATCGCGGACGGGGAGCACACACTGGTCGTCGCGCCCACCGGGTCGGGCAAGACGCTCTCGGCGTTCCTGTGGGCCATCGATCAGCTGGCCACCCGGCCCGCGCCGGAGCCGGGGACGCCGCGCGGGACGTCGGTGCTCTATGTCTCGCCGCTCAAGGCGCTGGCGGTGGACGTCGAGCGCAACCTCAGGGCGCCGCTGGTGGGAGTCACGCAGACAGCGAAGCGGCTGGGACTGGACCCGCCGGAGATCTCGGTGGGGGTGCGCTCCGGCGACACCACCCCCGCGCAGCGGCGCGCGATGCAGCGGACCCCGCCGGACATCCTCATCACCACGCCGGAGTCGCTGTTCCTGCTGCTCACCTCGGCGGCCAGGGAGAGCCTGGCCCAGGTCGGCACGGTGATCGTCGACGAGTTGCACGCCATCGCGGGCACCAAGCGCGGCGCGCACCTGGCGTTGTCGCTGGCCCGGCTGGATCAGCTGACCGAGCGGCCCGCGCAGCGGATCGGCCTGTCGGCGACGGTGCGCCCGCCCGAGGAGGTCGGCCGGTTCCTGGTTGGCGCGGCGCCGATCACCATCGTGCGCCCGCCCGCGCCGAAGACCTTCGACCTCTCGGTGCGGGTCCCGGTGGCCGATATGACCGATCCCGGCGATTCCGAGCAGCCGGGGTCGATCTGGCCGCATGTCGACGAGGCCATCGTCGACCTGGTGCTCGAGCATCGGTCCTCGATCGTGTTCGCGAACTCGCGCAGGCTCGCCGAACGGCTGACCGCGCGGCTCAACGAGGCCTACGCGGCCCGGCTGGGCGAGCCGGTGGACACCGAGCACGCGCCACCCGCCCAGCTGGGCCCGTCCACCGAGGTGATCCACGGTGCCGAGCAACTGCTGGCGAGAGCCCATCACGGCTCGGTCAGCAAGGAGCAGCGCGCGATCATCGAGGACGACCTCAAGAGCGGGCGCCTGCGCTGTGTGGTCGCCACCAGCAGCCTCGAACTCGGCATCGACATGGGCGCGGTCGACCTGGTGGTGCAGGTGGAGGCGCCGCCCTCGGTGGCCAGCGGGTTGCAGCGGGTGGGCCGGGCCGGGCACCAGGTCGGCGAGGTCTCGCGCGGCGTGCTGTTCCCGAAGCACCGCACCGATGTCATCCACTGCACCGTCGCCGCCCAGCGCATGCTCGCGGGCGAGATCGAACTGCTGCAGATCCCCGCGCATCCCCTCGACATCCTGGCCCAGCAGACGGTGGCGGCGTGCGCGCTCGAACCGATCGATGTCGACGGCTGGTTCGACATCGTCCGCGGCACCGGCAGTTACGCGAACCTGCCCCGCTCGGCCTACGAATCCGTGCTCGACCTGCTCGCGGGCCGCTACCCGTCCGACGAGTTCGCCGAACTGCGTCCCCGGGTGGTCTGGGACCGCGACGCGGGCACCCTCACCGGCCGCCCCGGCGCGCAACGCCTCGCCGTCACCTCCGGCGGCGCCATCCCCGATCGCGGCATGTTCGCGGTGTTCATGGTGGGCGAGAAGGCTTCCCGGGTGGGCGAACTCGACGAGGAGATGGTCTACGAGTCGCGGGTGGGCGACGTGTTCGCGCTCGGCGCCACCAGCTGGCGGATCGAGGAGATCACCTTCGACCGGGTGCTGGTCTCGCCCGCCTTCGGACTCCCCGGCCGGCTGCCGTTCTGGCACGGCGACAGCCTGGGCCGCCCGGCCGAATTGGGCACCGCCCTGGGGGAATTCGTGCGGACGGCGGGCCAGGTGTCGGCCGACGAGCTGTCCCGGATCGTCGCGGACATGGGCGCCCGTCCCGGATCGGTTGCGTCACAGGACAATTCGACGGCGCTCGGCGTGGTCGCACCGAACGGGAGCGCGAAGAAGTCCAGTGGGGCGAAAGGCGCCGAGCTCCCGGACACCGCCGCGGCCCGGCTGGAACAGCTGGTCCGCACCGCGGGCCTGGACCAGAACGCGACGGCGAACATGGTCGGACTGCTCGAGGAACAGCGCGCCGCCACCGGCCGGCTGCCCACCGACCGCACCCTGGTCGTCGAGCGTTTCCGCGACGAACTCGGCGACTGGCGCCTGGTCCTGCACTCCCCCTACGGCACTCCGGTGCACGCGCCGTGGGCCCTGGCGGTCGGCGCCCGGCTCCAGGAACGCTTCGGCATCGACGCGGCCCCGACGGCGTCCGACGACGGCATCGTGGTGCGCCTGCCCGACACCACCGACGACCCGCCCGGCGCCGAGCTGTTCGCCTTCGAACCCGACGAGATCGACGACATCGTCACCGAGCAGGTCGGCGGTTCGGCGCTGTTCGCCTCCCGGTTCCGCGAGTGCGCGGCCAGGGCCCTGCTGCTGCCGCGCCGCGATCCGGGCAAGCGCGCACCGCTGTGGCAGCAGCGCCAGCGCTCGGCCCAATTGCTGGATGTGGCACGCAAGTTCCCGGATTTCCCGATCCTGCTGGAGACCGTGCGCGAATGCCTGCGCGACGTCTACGACCTGCCCTCCCTGCGCGATCTGCTCACCAAGGTCGCCCGCCGCGAGGTACGGCTGATCGATGTCGAGACGGCCAGCCCGTCCCCGTTCGCCAACGCCCTGCTGTTCTCCTACATCGGCCAGTTCCTCTACGACGGTGACAGCCCGCTTGCCGAACGCCGCGCCGCCGCCCTGGCATTGGACTCGAGCCTGCTCGCCGAACTCCTCGGCCGCGTCGAACTGCGCGAACTCCTCGACCCCGCCGTCATCGCCCTCACCGAACGCGAACTCCAGCGCCTCACCCCCGAACGCTGGGCCCGCGACGCCGAGGGCCTGGCCGACCTGCTGCGCCTGCTCGGCCCCCTCACCCCCGCCGAGGCCGCCGCCCGCTGCGTGCGGCGCGATGGCGCCGCGCCCGACGCGACGGACGCCGGTCCGCAACACCGCGACGCTGCGGACGCCAGCCGGGACGATCCGGCAACAGCCGGCGCGCCAGGCCTGACCGATCACCGTTCCCCTGGCACGGCAGGCACCGGGGCAGCTGACACGGCCGACAGCACCCGGGCCGACGCTGCCCCCCGGCGTCCGATCGCCGTGACTCCCGCCGACGACGGCGCGGCCGAGGCGGAACACCCGGACTCTGCGCTCGCCGACTCGGACGCGCGGGCTTGGTTCGCCGAACTACGTGATTCCCGTCGCGCGCTGGAGGTTTCGTTCGCCGGCCGCACCTGGTGGGTGGCCATCGAGGACGCCGCCCGCTTGCGTGACGCGCTGGGGGTGCCGCTGCCGATCGGGGTGCCCGCCGCGTTCATCGAGCCCGTCCCCGACCCGCTCGGTGACCTCGTCGGACGCTATGCCCGCACCCACGCGCCGTTCAGCACCGCCGACGTGGCCGCCCGCTTCGGCCTCGGCTCGGCGGTCGCCGCCACCGCACTGCATCGGCTGCTGGCCGAGAAGCGCGTGGTGGAAGGCGAATTCACGCCCGCGACGGCGGGCACCGAATGGTGCGACGCCCAGGTCCTGCGCCGCTTGCGCCGCCGGTCGCTGGCCGCCGCCCGGCACGAGGTGGAGCCGGTGTCGACCGCGGCGCTCGGCCGCTTCCTGCCCGCGTGGCAACACGTCGGTTCCGGCGAGCTGCGCGGCATCGACGGCGTCGCCACCGTGGTGGAACAGCTGGCGGGCGTGCCGATCCCGGCCTCGGCGTGGGAATCGCTGATCCTGCCGATGCGGGTGCGCGACTACTCCCCCGCCATGCTGGACGAGCTGATGGCGAGCGGTGAGGTGATCTGGTCCGGGCACGGCGCGATCACCGCCCGCGACGGCTGGATCGCCCTGCACCTCGCCGACCAGGCTCCCTTCACGCTGCCGCCGCCCGACGATATCGACCCCACCGACATCCAGCTCGGCCTCCTGGCCGCGCTCGGCGCACAGCTGGAGCCATGGCCACCGCGCACCCCGCAACCGCCCACGGTCGACCTCGACGCGCCGACGGCGTCCGGGCCTGCCGAATCCGAGGCCGCGCCGACCAACGGCGCCACGGCTCCCCTCGCCACCAACGGTGACACCATCCGCAAGGCTCGCGGAAACGGCAGCTCCGCCCGCGATTCGGCCGCCGCCGCGACCGCGGGCCAGGACAACCCCCGCCGCCTGCCACCCACCCTGCACGGCGGCGGCGCGTATTTCTTCCGCCAGCTCGACGCCACCGGCCTGCTCGATGACAAGGCCGTCGGCGACGCCCTCTGGCAACTGGTGTGGGCCGGGTACGTCTCCGGCGACACCTTCGCCCCCGTGCGCGCCCTGCTCTCCGGCACCGCCCGCAGCACCACCGCCCACCGCACCCCGCGCCGAGCCCCGCGCGGCCGCGCCTACCTCCCGCGCCCATCGATGCCGACCCGCTCCGGCCCGCCGACCCTGGCCGGACGCTGGTCGATCCTGCCGGAACGGGTGCGGGACAACACCCTGCGCGCGCACGCCACCGCCGACCAGCTCATCGAGCGCTACGGCGTACTGACCCGCGGCTCGGTCCAGAACGAAGGCGTGCCCGGCGGTTTCGCGCTGATGTACCGGGTCCTGACCGAGTTCGAGGACCGGGGCCGGTGCCGCCGTGGCTATTTCGTCGACACCCTCGGCGGCGCCCAGTTCTCCACCACCGACACCGTCGACCGGCTGCGGTCCTTCGACACCGACCGCACCGCCGCCCAGCCCGGCGTCGCCCTGGCCCTGGCCGCCTGCGATCCGGCCAACCCGTACGGCGCCGCGCTGCCGTGGCCGAAGGGCGACGCCGAGGGCGGCCACCGGCCCGGCCGCAAGGCGGGCGCCCTGGTGGTGCTGGTCGGCGGCGAGCTGGTGCTGTACGTGGAGCGCGGCGGCAAGACCCTGCTCAGCTTCACCGAAGACCCCGGTCTGCGGCGGCTGGCCGCGACCGCCCTGGCGGGGCTGGTGCACGATCGCCGGGTCGACGGCCTGGTGATCGACAAGATCAACGGGGAGACCGTGCACGGCAACACCTTCGCCGACGTCCTGGTGGAGTCCGGCTTCTCGATGACCCCGCGCGGTCTGCGGCTGCGCAGGCAGGTGTAACCGAATGCCCGAGGGCGACACCGTCTTCCGCACCGCAGAGCGCCTGCGCACCGCCCTGGCCGGGAAGACCCTCACCCGCAGCGACTTCCGCGTCCCCCGGTACGCGACGGTCGACCTGGTCGGCGATCTGGTGACCGAGGTCGGCAGCTACGGCAAGCACCTGTTCGTCCGCACCGACCGGGTGAGCATCCACACCCACCTCAAGATGGAGGGCGAGTGGCGGGTGTTCCACTGCGGTCAGCGCTGGACGAAGCCGCGGGTCACCGCGCGCGTGGTGCTGGCCAACGACGAGGTCGAGGCGGTCGGCTTCGCCCTCGGCAAGGTCCAGGTGCTGCCCCGCGCCGAGGAACACACGGTGATCGATCACCTCGGTCCCGACCTGCTCGGCCCGAACTGGGACGCCATCGAGGCGCTGCGCAGGCTCGACGAGTACCCACGCCGCCCCATCGGCCTGGCCCTGCTCGATCAGCGCAATCTGGCGGGCATCGGCAACATCTACCGCAGCGAGATCTGCTTCCTGCGCCGCGTCCACCCCGCGACGCCGGTCGGTGACATCGCCGACCTGCCCGCCCTCGTCGACGAGGCACATCGGGTGCTCGGCAAGGCCGCGCACCAGCCCCCGTGGCGGCCGATGGCCTACGGCCGCACCCGCCGCCCCTGCCCACGCTGCGGGACCGCGATCGTCTCGCGCCTGCTCGGCGAGGACGACCCCGCCGATCGCATCACCCAGCGCGAACGCGGCATCTACTTCTGTCCCCGCTGCCAACCCGAACCAACTAACTAGACCGGTCGTCATACTCGAGCTACGCTGAGCCGGTGACCCCACGCACGGACTCCCGGCAGCGTTTCCTCGACGCCGCCGCCGACCTGTTCCATACCCAGGGCTACCACGCCACCGGCGTCAACCAGCTGGTCAGCGCGGGCGGCGCGCCCAAGGGCTCGTTCTACTTCCACTTCCCCGGCGGCAAGGAACAACTCGCCGCCGAGGCCATCGTCCAGTCGGCCGACAGCCTGCGCGCGCTGCTCACCGCCGCGCTCGAGGCCGGCGATATCGACGGCGTCTTCGCCGCTCTCGGCGCGATGCTCACCGACTCGGACTTCCAGCGCGGCTGCCCGATCGCCACCATCGCCCTCGACGCGGGCGGCGACAGCGAACCGATCCGCGAAGCCTGCGTCACCGGTTTCGACACCTGGCGCACCGCCATCGACGAATTCCTGCGCGCCAAGGGAATTCCCGACGAACGCGCCGACGAGCTGTCCACCGTGGCGCTGGCCATGCTCGAGGGCGGGCTGCTGCTCGCCCGCACCCGACGTGACCTCACCCCCCTGCGCGCGGTGGCCGACCACCTGCGCGCCACTCTCGAACAGGAGCTCTCCTGATGCGTCTGCACCACCTCGACGGCGGCACCATGCGTCCCTTCGGCGGCCGTCTGCTCGACGGCGTCGGCGGCCTCACCCGCCGCGCCGAAATGGTCTGCCACTGCGTCCTCGTCGAACTCGACGACCGGCTGGTCCTGATCGAGACCGGCATCGGCGAGGGCGCGGTCCGGCGTCCCGACGAATGGCTGGGCCGCCGCTTCATCCGGATGACCCGCCCCGTGCTCGAGCTCGAGGGCACCATCGCGCGCCGGATCGAGGCGCTCGGTTACCGCCGCGAGGACGTCACCGACATCGTGCTCACCCACCTCGATCTCGACCACGCGGGCGGGCTCGCCGAATTCCCCCAGGCCACCGTGCACGTCTACCACGAGGAACTGCGCGCGCTGGAAGGGCACTACGGGCCGCGCGAGAAGTTCCGTTATCGCGCGGCGCAATTCGCGCATCAACCGCGCTGGCAGAGCTACGACGAACTCGGCGAGCCGTGGTTCGGCTTCGGCGCCGTTCGCCCATTGCGCGGCCTGCCCGCCGAACTGCTGATCATCCCGCTGGCCGGGCACACCCGGGGCCACGCGGGCGTCGCGATCGACACCGGGGCGGGCTGGAAGTTCGCCGTCGGCGACGCCTACTTCCACCCCGGTCAGCTCGATCTCGAGCACCCGCACCAGCCACCCGCCGCCGCGCTGTTCGAACGCCTGATGCAGACCGTCGGGCCTGCCCGGATCGACAATCAGGAGCGGCTGCGCGAACTGCTGCGCGGCCACGGCGACGAGGTCGAGGTGTTCTGCGCGCACAACGCCGTCGAACTGGCCGCGTTGCAGCGGGCGACCGTCTAGCGGCCGCTCACTGGTCCTGCGGTACCGGCTCCAGCAGCTGGGGCCGTGGCTCCGGCGCCGCCGCCCGCAGCGCGTCGGCGGAGATGTCGTCGGGCTGGGTCTGCGATTCGATCTCGGCGCGCACCCGCGCCTGGTACGTGGTCACCTCGCGGTCGATCTCGTCGGCGTCCCAGCCCAGCACGGGCGCGACCAGGTGCGCGACCTGTTCGGCGCAGTGCGCGCCGCGATCGGCGTATTCGATCGAGATGCGGGTGCGCCGGGCCAGGATGTCGTCGAGGTGTAGCGCGCCCTCGGCGGCGGCCGCGTACACCGCCTCGACCTGGAGGTAGGCGGGGGCGTCGGTGATCGGTTGCAGCAGTTCGGGTCTGCCCGCCGCCAGCGACAGCACCTCGTCGACCACCGAGCCGTAGCGGTCGAGCAGGTGGGTCATCCGGTAGGGGTGCACGCCGTAGTGCTCGGCCAGCTGCACGGTCTGGTTCACCAGGGCGAAGTAGCCGTCGGCGCCGATCAGCGCGACCTTCTCGGTGATCGACGGCGAGACCCGGGCCGGAATGTCCTGTGCCGCTTCGTCCATCGCGTCGGCGGCCATCACCCGGTAGGTGGTGTACTTGCCGCCGGCGATGCTCACCAGGCCGGGCGCGACGCGGGCCACCGCGTGTTCGCGCGAGAGCTTGGAGGTCTCGTCGCTCTCCCCGGCCAGCAGCGGCCGCAGGCCCGCGTAGACGCCGTCGATGTCGGCGGGGGTGAGCGGGGTGACCAGCACCTCGTTCACCCGGTCGAGCAGGTAGTCGATGTCGGCCTTGGTGGCGGCGGGGTGGGCGAGGTCGAGGTTCCAGTCGGTGTCGGTCGTGCCGATGATCCAGTGCGCGCCCCACGGGATGATGAACAGCACCGAGCTGGTGGTGCGCAGGATGATCGCGGCATCGCTGACGATCCGGTCGCGCGGCACCACGATGTGCACGCCCTTGGACGCGCGCACATGGAACCGGCCACGCTGCCGCGACAGGCTCTGCACCTCGTCGGTCCACACCCCGGTCGCGTTGATCACCACATTCGCGCGCGCCTCCCCGGTGCGCCCGTCCTCGGTGTCGCGCAGCTTCACCCCGACGACCCGGTCGGCCTCCCGCAGGAAGCCGACGACCTGGGTGGAGGTGCGGATGACCGCGCCGTAGTGCGCGGCGGTGCGGGCCACGGTCATGGTGTGGCGGGCGTCGTCGACGACGGTGTCGTAGTAGGTGACGCCGCCGATCAGCGCGTCCCTGCGTAATCCCGGCGCCAGCCGCATCGCGCCGTGCCGGGTCAGATGATGCTGTCCCGGAACAGATTTCGCGCCACCCATGGTGTCGTAGAGGGTGAGACCGGCGGCCACGTACGGACGCTCCCACACCCGGTGGGTCAGCGGGTACAGGAATCGCAGCGGCTTCACCAGGTGCGGCGCCAGCGTCGACAGCGCCAGTTCGCGTTCCTTCAGCGCCTCCCGGACCAGCCCGAACTCGAGCTGCTCGAGGTAGCGCAGGCCACCGTGGAACATCTTCGACGACCGGCTCGAGGTCCCCGAGGCCAGGTCGCGGGCCTCGACCAGCGCGACCGACAGGCCACGGGTGGCCGCGTCCAGCGCGATCCCGGCGCCGACCACGCCACCGCCGACGACCAGCACGTCGAACTGGTCCTTGCCGAGCCGCTCCCAGGCGGCGCGCCGCTGGTCGGGGCCGAGCTGACCGGGCCCGAGCCGTTGGCCGCCCGCGACCAGCTCCCCCGGGTGCAGGAACGGAAACTCCGGTGTCTGCGACATGCTCGACTCCTCGCCGCCGACCGCGCTCGGTCGGAATCAGCCGACAGTGGGTCGACGCCGTCCACGGTCCCGGCGCCGCTGCGTACAAACTCAACGTAGTGCCTGCGCGGCGCGCGGGCCGACCGTGGCGGGGCGTGGCAGCGAATTCGGTGCGGAAAACCAGCGAGCGTCGGCGCGGTGGTGTCATCCGACGAAGCCGGCGCAGCGCCGGTCCCGGGGTTCGGTAGCCTGCATCAATGCGTCGCTATGTGGCCGCCATCGATCAGGGCACGACCTCGAGTCGCTGCATCGTCTTCGACCGGCAGGGCCGGATCGTCGGGACCGCGCAGCGGGAGCATCGCCAGATCTTCCCGAAACCGGGCTGGGTCGAGCACGCGCCGGCGGAGGTGTGGCGCAACACCGAGTGGGCGCTCGGCGCGGCACTGGGCCACGCGGGCTGCTCGGCGGGCGACCTGGCCGCCATCGGCATCACCAATCAGCGCGAGACCACCGTCGTCTGGGATCGGGCCACCGGCGAACCGGTGTACAACGCCATCGTCTGGCAGGACACCCGCACCGACCAGCTCTGCGCCGAACTCGCGGGCGATCAGGGCCCGCAGCGCTACGCCGAGCGCACCGGGCTGCCGCTGTCGACCTATTTCGCGGGCCCGAAGCTGCGCTGGATCCTCGACAACGTCCCCGGCGTGCGCGCCCGCGCCGAGGCCGGTGACCTCTGTTTCGGCACCATGGACAGCTGGGTGCTGTGGAACCTGACCGGCGAGCACCGCACCGACGTCACCAACGCCTCGCGCACCATGCTGATGGATCTGCGCACGCTGCAATGGGATCCGCGGATCTGCGCCGAGTTCGACATCCCGATGTCGCTGCTCCCGACGATCCGCAGTTCCTCGGAGGTCTACGCCGAGATCACCCGCGGACCGTTCGCGGGCGCGCCGGTGGCGGGCATTCTCGGCGATCAGCAGGCCGCGACCTTCGGCCAGGCGTGCCTGTCGCCGGGCGAGGCCAAGAACACCTACGGCACCGGCAATTTCATGCTCCTCAACACCGGGACCACGCCGGTGATCAGCAAGCACGGGCTGCTCACCACCGCGTGCTATCAGCTCGGCGACCAGCCCGCCGTCTACGCGCTGGAGGGGTCCATCGCCGTCACCGGTTCGCTGGTGCAGTGGTTGCGCGACAATCTCGGCATCATCGCCTCGGCCGAGGAGGTGGAGCCGCTGGCCCGCAGCGTGGAGGACAACGGCGGCGCGTACTTCGTCCCGGCGTTCTCCGGGCTGTTCGCGCCGCGCTGGCGGCCCGACGCCCGCGGCGTCATCGCGGGCCTGACCCGGTTCGTCACCAAGGCCCATCTGGCCAGGGCCGCACTGGAATCCACCGCGTTCCAGACCCGCGAGGTCGTCGACGCCATGCGCGCCGACGCCGCCGCCCAGCAGCTCGATCTGGAACTGACCACCCTCAAGGTCGACGGCGGCATGACCGGCAACGACCTGCTCATGCAGTTCCAGGCCGACATCCTCGACGTCCCCGTGGTCCGCCCGGTGGTCCGCGAGACCACCGCCCTCGGCGCCGCCTACGCGGCGGGCCTTGCCGTCGGCTACTGGTCCGGCCTCGACGACCTGCGCGCCAACTGGACCGCCGACCACACCTGGACACCCACCATGTCCGACGACGAGCGCATCCTGCGCTACACCGAGTGGAACAAGGCGGTCGAACG
This sequence comes from Nocardia sp. NPDC051833, assembly GCF_040681225.1. Classification (NCBI taxonomy): domain Bacteria; kingdom Bacillati; phylum Actinomycetota; class Actinomycetes; order Mycobacteriales; family Nocardiaceae; genus Nocardia; species Nocardia sp. NPDC051833. Next base: position 3,829,750 of record NZ_JBFAYK010000001.1, on the reverse strand, counting down.
CACCTACGGCTGGGTCTGACGACTCAGAGCGCGCGACCCAGCCGGGCCACGGCCTCGGCCAGGGTCGCCTCGTCCGAGGTGGTGAAGCACAGCCGCATCGACGAGCGGTAGGCGTCGGCGACAGCGAAGGCCGCGCCGGGGACGTAGGCCGCGCCTGCCTCGAGGGCCGTGGGGAGCAGATCCGTGGTGTCGGTGCCGTCGGTGAAGTCGACCCAGACGAACATGCCGCCCGTCGCGTCGGTGCTGCGCACCCGCTCGCCGAAGGTGTCGCGGACCGCCGAGACCAGCGCGCGGGCCCGGCTACCGTAGGCGGCACGGACCGAATCGACGTGGGCGGCAAGCCAATCGGTGTCGGTCAACAGCTCGGTGGCGATCTGCTGGGTGAGCGCGGAGCCACAGAGATCGGCGCCCTGCTTGAGCAGTTCGACGGCGCGACAGACGTGGTCGGGGGCGACCATCCAGCCGACTCGCAGGGCGGGCGCCAGGATCTTGGACGTGCTGGAGAGCCGGATCACCTGGGGCGAGTAGCTCGCGACCGGGTCGGGCGCGGGCCGGTCGAACCAGAGCTCGCCGTACGGGTCGTCCTCGATCACCCAGAAGCCGTGCGCCTCGGCGAGTTCGGCGAGGCGGCGACGGCGTTCGGGCGCCAGGGTGACCCCGCCCGGGTTGTGGAAGTTGGAGACGGTGTGCACGACAGCGGGACGCTCCCCCGCGGCGAGCAGCTCCTCCAGCGCGTCGACGCGCATGCCGTCGCCGTCCAGCGGCACCGCGACGATCCGCGCGCCCGCGGCCCGGAACACTTGCAGCGCACCGACATACGCGGGGTCCTCGACGATCACCAGCGCGCCGGGATCGAGCAGCACCTCGGCGAGCAGCGACAGCGCCTGCTGCGACCCGTGGGTGATGAACACGTCCTCCGGCGGCACCGCACGCCCGATCCGCGCGGACTCCCGCGCCGCGATCACCGCACGCAGCGCGGGCCAGCCGGGCGACTCGGTGTACTGCAGCACCGCCGCGTCCGCCAGCGCATTCTGCGCGGCGACGGCGATCCGCTCGCGGGGCATCAGCGCCGCGTCGGGCAGCCCGCCCGCGAGGCTGATGATGTCGGCGCGCGCGGTGAGCTTGAGCAGGTCCCTGATCGCCGAGCTCTGCAGGCTCGCGAGCTTGCTCGCCAATGCTGGAGTTGTCGACAACATGGAAACCTCCCGGGAACGCCACGGAACCGCAATCATCCCACGATTACATACCGTTCGCCAGAATGTGAAATAGAGGTCTCAGATAGTGAGACTCCTATCGGGCCGTGATCGACTTGACCTGCCATTTCCCGTCGGTGTTGGTGGTGACGATCTCCTGCTTGTAGACGATCGCCGAACCGTCGGGATGCCACTCGCGCAGTTCCACGTCGTAGCGGCCGGTGGCGGTCTCACGCATCTTCACGCAGTGCTTGGAACCGGCGGGGATGAGCTCGTCGATCGCCTTCTGGATGGTCTCCGCCGTGGAGATGTTCTCCGCGTCCGGCGCCACGTAGTCGCGCACCTTCCCGCCGGACCGGTCGACGTAGAAGGCGTACTGGAAGCCCAGGATGGCCTTCGCGCCCGACGAGGTGTCGCCGGGGCCGTTGCCGACGGTGACGGCCGCCTCGGAAACCGCTTTGCACTCGGTGGGCGAGGCGATCGACGGGATCGGGGCGGCGGTCACGCCGGGATCGCTGCCGCCACCGCGCTTGACCAGGGCGATCGTCAGGATCAGGGCGACGACGAGCAGCACCGCGGCCGCCGCGCCGCCGATGATCCAGCGCAGGCGACGCTTGTCGGTGTCCTGCTTCTCACTGACCGGCGTCACCGGGGTTTTCGGGGCGAGGCGACGGGCGATCGGGTCGTCGGCCCAGGACAGTCCGGGCTCCGACGGCGGCTTCGGGACCGCGCCGCCCTCGTCGGGGCTGTTCCACCAGGCCTTGTCGTCGGACCTGGGCTCCTCGGCGATCGGCGCGCGCACCGTCTCCGGCGCCGGCACCCGCACGGTCTCGGGCGCGGGGGTGTCGGCGGGCGCCTGGGCGCGGGGTGTCGGCCGCTCGCGCCGGATCACCTCGGTGCGCTCCCGGCCCGAGTCGACCGGCACCGAGTCACCGAACGGCGAACCCTCCCGGCGCGGCAGCTCGCCGGTGAAGCGGACCGTCTGGTCCTCCGACGGCGCGCTCATGCGCGGATCGGGGGCGCCGAACGGCGAGGAAGACTGCGGCGGGGTGGCCACGGCGTCACCGAAGACGGAGGTGGGCGCGGCGGGCTGGACCGGCGGGCGCGGGGGCATGGTCGGCGGACCGGGCGGCGGCGGGACCGGCGGCTGCCCGGCGATCGGCGCGCCGAACGGGCCGGGCGCGGACGACGGCGCGGCGGCGGGGCGCCAGCCCATCTCCGGATGACCGCCGGGCGGCGCGGGCGGCGGCGCCGCAGCGAGCGGGCCACCGAAACCGGTGGCCGCGTCGTCCACAGGCGGCCCGAAATCGCCTACGGGAGGACCGAATCCGGCGGCGGGTTGCTTGTCGCCGCGCTCGTTGTCGTCACCGTCGGTGCCCAAATCCAATCCTTTCCCCAGGACACACGTGTGGGGCGGTCGCCATCCGACCGCCCCACACGACGTACTGCGTGTCAGTACTGGAGCGAGCCACCCCACTGGGTGGTGACACCTGCGACGTTCACCGTCTGAAGCAGCTCCCCCGGCACCGGAAGTGTAGCCTTCGCGGCCGCTTCCATCGCGGCGGCGCCACCCGGCTGCGCCTTGATCCAGTTCTCGACCGCCGCCTTGGCCAGGTTGGCCTGGGTGGTGTCGAGGACGGTCACGGTGGTGTTGTCGGCCCGGCCGTCGCCACCGTTGTAGGTGGTGACCTTCACCGAGTTCTCGCCGACGTACTCGACCGAGACGCCCGCGTCACCGAAACCGGTCGGCGTGCGGTAGCCGACGGTGCCGACGTAGCCGGAGGCGTTGTTGTAGTGGTGGGTGTTGACCACACCGGGCAGCACGCCGCCGCCGTCGATGGAGACACCGACCTCCTGGTGCGGGCCCTCCATCTCGACGACCGGCGCGGCCGGAGCGTCGGTGAAGTGCGGCGCCGTCCAGGTGGGCGTCTGCACGAGCTGGTCGGAGCCCTCGCCCTCGGTGGCCGTGCCCTGATCGGACGGCACGCTCGGCTGGGTCTGCGACGGCTGCGCGGGCTGACCCTGCGACTGCTGACCGGGCGTGGTACCCGGCTGACCCGGGGTGGTGCCCTGCTGGCCGGGAGTGGTCTCCTGCTGCGGGGTGGTGCCAGCGCGCTCCGGCTGGACGGCCGGCTGCGCCTGGCTGCCCTGGCCGGTCTGACCCGGCACCGGCAGCGGCGCGACACGCGGGCTGGTGACACCCGGCTGGCTCGGGGTCGGGGTGGCAGGCGTGGCCTGACCCGGCTGACCCGGCGCGGGGCTGGTGACGCCCGGCTGGGCCGGCGTCGGCTTGGTCTGTCCGGGCTTGTTCTCGCCCGGCTTCACGTTCTCCGGCGTCTCCGGCTGCGTCTGCTCGGGGCCGCCGGTCTCCGGCGCCTCCTCCGAGGGCTGCTGGGTGCCCGGCTGCGCAGGCGCCGGTGTCGCGGGAGTGGTCGGCTGGTCGCTGGGGACCGCGCCGGCCGGAGCCGCGAGAATGGTTGCCACGGCGGCCGCAGCGGCCAGGGGCAACGACGTGCTGGCCATCGCTCGCTGCGCCCGACTCGGCTTACGATGCTTCACTTTTCGCTAATCCCTTTCCCGGAGGGAGTCCCCCACAGCTCCACCGCGCGACCACAATCTGATCGCGCCTCGGCCGTGAGTCAACCACATGAGCGCGGGACAGGCAACGCAGCAGTAAGTTTCACACCGCCGCCGCTCCGCCTGCGGAAACGCCCTCCGGGATCACCATCGGGAATCCATGACCACCGTTGTCGAACAAGACAATTCGAAACCTCGCCGATCAGTGATCCGACTCACATTTTTCGGCGCGGCGCTCAGTCCAGGTCGTCGTGGCGCATCAGCAAACGCCCGGCTTCGGTGACCGAACCGGTGAGCGACGGATACACCGAGAACGTCTGCGCGAGATCGGTGACGGTCAGGTTGTTCTGCACCGCCAGCGCGATCGGCAGGATCAGCTCCGAGGCGATCGGCGCGACGACCACGCCGCCGATCACCACGCCGGTCGCCGGACGGCAGAAGATCTTGACGAAACCGCGCCGCAGCCCCGACATCTTCGCGCGCGGATTGGTGTTCAGCGGCAGCATCACCGTGCGCGCGGGCACCTCGCCGTTGTCGATGGCGGTCTGGCTGACCCCGACGGTCGCGATCTCCGGACGGGTGAACACCGCCGAGGCCACCGTCTTCAGGCGGATCGGGCTCACGCCCTCGCCCAGCGCGTGATACATCGCGATGCGGCCCTGCATGGCGGCCACCGAGGCCAGCGGGAGCAGGCCGGTGCAGTCGCCCGCGGCGTAGACGCCGGGCACCGAGGTGCGCGAAACCCGGTCGACGCGAAGGTATCCACCGCGATCGAGTTCGATGCCGACCCGGTCGAGGCCGAGGCTGTCGGTGTTCGGCGTCGAGCCGACGGTCATCAGCGCGTGCGAACCCGTCACGGTACGGCCGTCGGACAGCTTCACCACGATGCCGTCGGCGGTGCGTTCCACCGCGTCGGCGCGGGCGTGCTTGACCAGCTCGACGCCGCGCTCGGCCAGCGCTTCCTCGAGCACCAGCGCCGCGTCGGCGTCCTCGCCGGGCAGCACGCGGTCGCGGCTGGAGACCAGCTTCACCCGCACACCCATCTCGGTGTACGCGGAGACGAACTCGGCGCCGGTGACACCGGACCCGACCACCACCAGCGTCTCGGGCAGTTCCTGCAGGTCGTAGAGCTGGCGCCAGTTCAGGATGCGCTCGCCGTCCGGCTCGGCGCCGGGCAGCACGCGCGGGCTGGCGCCGGTGGCGATGAGCACGACCTCGGCCTCGAACTCCTCGGTGCTGCCATCGGCCAGCGTCGCCTTGACCCGATGCGCCAAACCGGTCGCGGGACCGACCAATTCGCCCCGGCCCGCCAGCAGCTGCACCCCGGCGGCCTGCAACTTGGCGCGGATGTCGGCGGACTGGGCCAGCGCGAGCGCCTTGACGCGGCCGTTCACCTCGGGCAGGTGCACCTGCGCCTGGCTGGCGTCGAGGGTGATGCCCAGATCGCGGGCGCGGCGCAGATCAGTGCGCAGACCGGTGGAGGCGATGAAGGTCTTGGACGGAACGCAGTCCCAGAGCACGCACGCGCCGCCGATGCCGTCGGCGTCGACCAGGGTCACCGAGGCCCCGTGCTGGGCGGCCACCAGGGCTGCCTCATATCCCGCCGGTCCGCCACCGATGATCGCAATCCGTGCCACAGCCACGCTCCCTGTATTCGCCTGATCGGCCGCGTCCCTTGTGGGGACCCGGCCGTACTGTCGCTCCATCATTTCAGGTGCGTTGTGACGGTCCGGGGTCGGATCGGTGAACAAGTTCGGCGTGTCGAGACCCGCCACAACTGTGACCGTCAGCCGATCTGGGTGGGAGACAGGAATTCCGCTGCTGTTATTGGCTACAGTTCGTCAGGTGCCGATCTATGCCGCTTACGGGTCCAACATGGACTCGACGCAGATGCTGGAACGCTGCCCGCATTCGCCCATGTCGGGGACCGGGTGGCTGGAAGGTTGGCGCCTGACCTTCGCCGGTGACGACATCGGCTGGGAAGGGCCGTTGGCCACCGTCGTCGAAGATCCGGGCTCCCGGGTGTTCGTCGTCCTCTACGACGTCTCCCCCGAGGACGAGGAACGCCTCGACCGCTGGGAAGGCTCGGACTTCGGTATCCACAAGAAGATCAGGATCCGGGTCACCGGCACCCAGGGCGAGTCGCGGCTGGCGTGGCTCTACGTCCTCGACGCCTACGAGGGCGGGCTGCCCTCGGCGCGGTACATCGGCGTCATCGCCGACGCGGCCGAAAAGGCAGGCGCCCCCGAGGATTACGTCCATGCCCTGCGCACCCGCAACAGCAAGAACGTAGGCCCCGGCGCTTAGGCTCGTCCGCCTCTCCGCGCATTTCGGCCGGACTCGCCAGCCGCTGACGTTGTGTCGGCGGCCGGCGGTCAGGGGTGGGTCGGGTCAGTCCGTACCCGGTGAGTTACCCATGTGCTTCTGTGCTGCTCATGCCTGAAGGATGATGTTCGTCAGGGTGCGGACGCCTACGGCCAGGGCGCGTTCGTCGATGTCGAAGGTGGGCTGGTGCAGGTCGAGCTGGTCGCCGGTGCCGGACCAGACGCCCAGGCGGGCCATCGCGCCGGGGACCTCCTCCAGGTACCAGGAGAAGTCCTCGCCGCCGCCGGACTGCGGGGTGTCGGCCAGGGCGTCGGGGCCCATGGCCAGGACCGCGTTCTCGAACATCAGGGCCGAGGTCGCGTCGTTGACCACCGGCGGGACGCCGCGCTTGTAGTTGAGCTGGTAGCGCACCCCGGTCGGGGCCAGCAGGCCGTCGACGATCTCGCGGACCAGCGGCTCCAGCAGCAGCCAGGTGGCGTGGTCGCCGGTGCGGACGGTGCCGGTGAGCATGCCGGTCTGCGGGATCGCGTTCGGCGCCTTGCCCGCGCTGACCGCGCCCCACACCATCACGGTGCTGGTGCGCGGATCGACGCGGCGGCTCAGCAGACCGGGCAGGCCGGTGATGACCGTGCCGATCGCGTAGACCAGGTCGCTGGTCAGGTGCGGGCGCGAGGTGTGCCCGCCCGGTGAGTCGAGCACCAGCTCGACGGTGTCGGCGGCCGAGGTGATCGCCCCGGTCCGCAGCCCGACCTTGCCGACCTCCAGCCGGGGATCGCAGTGCAGCGCGAAGATCCGGTCGACACCCCGCATCGCCCCCGCGGCAACGGCGTCGAGCGCACCGCCCGGCATCACTTCCTCGGCGGGCTGGAACACCAGCCGCACCCCGACCGGCAGCGTGTGCTCGGCCTCGGCCAGCGCGAGCGCGGTGCCGAGCAGCACCGTGGTGTGCGCGTCGTGCCCGCAGGCGTGCGACACGCCGGGCACGGTCGAGGCGAAGCTCAGGCCGGTGAACTCCTGCATCGGCAGCGCGTCCATGTCGGCGCGCAGGGCGATCCGCTGGGTGTCGGTCGGCCCGAGATCACAGGTCAGGCCGGTGCCGCCGGGCAGCACTTCCCAGCTCAGCCCGGCCTTGGTCAGCCACCCCGAGACGAACTCGGTGGTGGCGAACTCCGCGCGCGACAATTCGGGGTTGGCGTGGATGTGCCGCCGCCATTGCACGAGGTCGGCGGTGTGCTCGGCCAGCCACGCGTCGACGATCTCCGCTCCTGGCATATCGGTTCGTTCGGTGTCCGGCATGGTCGGACAGACCGCGTTCTCACGCATCATCGAGTGGGCTCCCACGCCCATCGATAGCGCGTCGGCGCCTGCGCGCGCGGTGCCCGAATAGCCGGAAATGCTCACCGAATGTCCTCCTGTCGTTCGACCAGCCGTTGCAACAACCTGTCCCTGTGTACTTCATCGCGCGCTATCGCGACAGCGGTACGCGCCAGTGCGCGGGCACCGTCGAGTACCGCACGATCGGCCGAGGCGTTCACCGCGGCGGCGGCGAAGTCCGGCTGATGGGTCACCGCGCCACCGGCGTCGATGCCGATCACCGGGTGGATACCGGGGATCACGTTGGTGACGTTGCCCATGTCGGTGCTCCCGAGCGGACGCAGCACCTCGAGCTCGGGCGCGATCGGCACCCTGCCCAATCCGGTGATCTGCGCGCGGTAGACAGCCGAAAGAACCGGATCGGGGGTGAGCTCGGTATAGGTGGGCGCGAGCGTCCGTATGTCGTGAGTGCAGCCGGTTGCCAGGGCGCCCGCCTCGAAACACGCCTTCGCTCGTCGCATCAGGTCGTCGAGTGACGCGGAATCGGCCGCGCGGAGGTAGTACAGCAACTCCGCCCGTCCGGGCACGATGTTGGGGGCTACGCCACCGTCAGCGACTATACCGTGCAGTTGCTGGCCAGGGCGTAGATGCTGGCGCAGCAAGCCGACGGCAACCTGGGTCAGGGTCACCGCGTCGCCGGCGTTGCGGCCGAGTTCCGGCGCGGCGCTCGCGTGCGCCTCGCGGCCGTGGAAGACGATCGACAGGTCGGCCAGGGCCAGCGAGCGGGCGCCGACGATGTCGGCGGGGCCGGGGTGGACCATCATCGCCATCGCGATGTCGTCGAAGGCGCCCGCCTCGAGCATGAGCACCTTGCCGCCGCCGCTCTCCTCGGCGGGCGTGCCGAGCACGACGACGGTCAGGCCGAGCTCGTCGGCGACCTCGGCCAGCCCGATCGCGGCGCCGACCGCCGACGCGGCGATGATGTTGTGCCCGCACGCGTGCCCGATCTCGGGCAGGGCGTCGTATTCGGCGCAGATACCGACCGTGAGCGGCCCGCTGCCGTAGACGGCGCGAAACGCGGTCGGCAGGCCCGCGACGCCGGTGGTGACGAGAAAACCACGCTCGGCCAGCGAAGCGAGGATCTTGGCGACGCTGCGCGTCTCGGCGAAGGCGAGCTCGGGTTCGGCGTGGATCGCGTGCGAGAGCCCGATCAGTTCATCCGCCGCCGCGGTGATCGCGGCATCGGATGCGGTGGCCGAGAGTTCGCCGGTGCGCGAGGGTGCCATACCCCCAGTCTCGCATCAGGGGGTGTCAGCGGCGCACCGGCGAGCGGCTCAGTTCCCGAACGGGAGGTTCTCGGCGGTGACCGGGGTGGCCAGCGCGGCGAGGGTCTCGGCGTGCAGCGCGGTCTTGATGACGGGGGTGATCGGCTTGCGCAGGCTGGTCAACGCGGCGGCGCGCTCGAGCGCGGCGGGCAGCACCTGCTCGGCGTCGGCCTTCGCGTCGACAATGCCGGCGGCGATCGCCTCGTCGGCGGCGAAACGATGACCGGTCGTCATCGCCTGCACGCACACCTGGTTGCTCAACCGGCCCTTGAGCAGGCCGTTCATGCCGACCGTGAACGGCATGCCCAGGTGCACCTCGGGCAGCGACCAGAAGCCGCGGTCGCCACGCATCACCCGGAAGTCGTGCGAGGAGGCCAGCATCGCGCCCGCGCCGAACGCGTGGCCGTTGATCGCGGCGACGGTGGGCATCGGGAAGGTCAGCAGCCGGGTGTACAGGGTGTGCACGCGGTCGAGGTAGCCGTGGATCTTGTCCATGTTGCCGAACAGCCAGTCGGTGTCGAGTCCGTTGCTGTAGTACTTGCCGGTCGCGACCGTGACCAGCGCGGCAGCGCCCTCGGACGCCTCGACCTCGTCGAGGGCGGCGTGGAAGGCATCGATCCAGCCCGGCGAGAAACGGTTCTCGTTGTCGGTCTCCCCCTCGTTTCCGAGGTACAGGACGAACACATCACCGGAGCGCTCCAAATACGGCATGACGGGAAGGATAAACCGCAGCTCGGCAGCTACCTACTTGCGGGTAGCCCCCCGCCCGCCCAGCGGCCCTCCGGTGCCCCGAACACACGGCGCCCGCGCCGCATAGACTCACCTCATGCTTGCCGAACAGGCCGCTCAGGCGATCGCCGAACGTACGGGAGTGCCGCGTCATCGCGTGGCCGTGGTGCTGGGATCGGGGTGGCAGGAGGCCGCCGCCGAGATCGGCGCGCCGCAGGCCTCGATCCCCATGCCCGAGTTACCCGGCTTCGGGAAACCCAGCGCGCAGGGCCACGGCGGCATGGTGCATTCGGTCACCGTCGACGACACCGACGTGCTGCTGCTGATGGGCCGTCAGCACCTGTACGAGGGCTACACACCGCAGCAGGTGGTCCACCCGGTGACGGCGGCGATCGCGGCGGGCGCCGAGATCGTGCTGCTCACCAATGCCGCGGGCGGGATCAGGCCCGGCCTGCAGGTCGGCGAGCCGGTGCTCATCGCCGATCACCTCAACCTCACCGCGCGCACGCCGCTGGAAGGCGCCCGCTTCGTCGACCTGGTCGACGCCTGGGACCCCGAACTGCGCGCACTGGCCAGGGAGATCGACCCCAGCCTGACCGAGGGCGTCTACGCCGGGCTCACCGGACCGCAGTACGAGACCCCCGCCGAGATCCGCATGCTGGCCACGATCGGCGCCGACCTGGTCGGCATGTCGACGGTGCTCGAGGCGATCGAGGCGCGCTCGCGCGGCGCGCGGGTGCTCGGCATCTCGCTGGTCACCAACCTGGCGGCCGGGGTCACCGGCCAGCATCTGTCGCACGCGGAGGTGCTCGCCGAGGGGCAGGCGGCCGCGCCCCGACTCGGCAAGCTGCTGCGCGGGATCCTGGAGCGCGTGTAGATGCTGCGCTTCGGGACCGCGGGCCTGCGTGGACCGCTGCGCGACGGCCCCGACGGCATGAACGTGACCACCGTGTCGCGGGCGAGCGCCGGTGTCGCGGCCTGGCTGCGTGAGCGGTGCCTGGGTGGCGGCGCGGTCGTCGTCGGGCGCGATGCCAGGCACGGCTCGGCCGAGTTCGCCACCGCCACCGCCGAGATCTTCACCGCGGCGGGCTTTCCGGTGACGCTGCTGCCCGATCCGGTGCCGACGCCGGTGGTGGCGTTCGCGGTCCGGCAGCTCGGCGCGGTAGCCGGGGTGCAGATCACCGCGTCGCACAATCCGCCGGCCGACAACGGCTACAAGGTGTACCTCGACGGCGGATCCCAGCTGATCGCGCCCGCCGACACCGAGATCGAACGGTGCATCGACGCCGTCGTGGAACCTGTTGCGCGGGAGCCTGTTTCTTCGTCCGGTGCCGAACTGGTCGAACGCTATCTCGCGCGGGTCGCCGAGCTGCCCGAGGTGCTCGGCGGCGCGGGTGAGCGGGCTCCGGTGCGGATCGCGCTGACCGCGCTGCACGGCGTCGGCGGGGAGCTCGCGGTGCGGGCACTGGCGGCGGCCGGGTTCACCGATGTGCACGTCGTCGACGAGCAATTCGCCCCCGACCCCGACTTCCCCACCGTCGCCTTCCCGAATCCCGAGGAGCCCGGCGCGGCCGACCTGCTGCTGGCCCTGGCCGAGCGGGTCGACGCCGACCTGGCGATCGCGCTGGACCCCGATGCCGATCGCTGCGCCCTCGGCGTGCGCGGCCCGCGGGGCTGGCACATGCTGCGCGGCGACGAGACCGGTGTCCTGCTGGCCGATTACGTGCTGCGCACCGCCACCGCCGACCCTCTCGTCGCGACCACCATCGTCTCCTCGCGCCTGCTGTCGAAGCTGGCCCCGGCCCGTTCGGCCCGCTACGCCGAGACCCTCACCGGCTTCAAATGGCTGGCCAGGGCGGGCGAGGGACTCGTCTACGCCTACGAGGAGGCGATCGGCCACTGCGTCGACCCGGCCACCGTCCGCGACAAGGACGGCATCTCCGCCGCCGTCTCGGCCGCCGACCTGGTCGCCCTGCTGAAGGCCCGGCACCGTACCCTCCAGGACGAACTCGACTCCTACGCCGTCGAATTCGGCCTGCACGCGGGCGGCCAGGTCTCCCTGCGCCTGCCGGATCAGGCCGCGGCGGGCGCGCTCGCCGCCGGCCTGCGCGCGGACCCGCCCAGCGAGATCGCCGGAACACCGGTGAAATTCACCGACCAGTCCCAGGTCCGCGGCCGGATGCGCACCGATGCCCTGATCTTCGACGCCGACGACTTCCGCATCGTCGTCCGGCCGTCGGGCACCGAACCCAAACTCAAGTGCTACCTGGAGGTCTTCGCCCCGGTCCCGGACGCCGCCGGCCTCCCGCGGGCTAGGGCGTCCGCCGCCGACCGTCTCGCCGAGCTGGCGGCGTACTGCCGCTCGCTCGATACGACGACCGGGTAACCGCATCGGTCACCGGGTGGCGCGCACCGCCGGACCGTCGAACGCTCCCCGATCCGCTGCGGGCAGCTCGGCCACCGGCAACGGCTCGGTCGCGCGATGGCCACGCTCGATCGAGCAGTGCCGGAACGGCCCCGACGACGAGAGCAGCACGCGGACATGGGGATCCATGTGGTCGAGCAACCACACGCTCATCCCGAACCCGCCGCCCCGGCGCAGGTCCTCCCAGGCTTGCCACAGGGCATCGAGCCGGACCACGGCGCCGGTATGTCGCCACCATTCGGGGCACCAGTGCACCTGCTCACCCGGCCGGTATCCCACGGTGTCGCCGGCCAGCTTGACGAAATACCCGGACACCCACTCCATCACGTTGGCGTACACCGGATCGACCGGTTCGTCCACACTCCCCATAGAGGCAGGATGACACAGATCGCCCGGTCGGCGACGGGATTTCAGCGGGGGCCGAACTGGCGGTCACCCGCGTCGCCGAGGCCGGGGACGATGTAGGCGTTCTCGTTGAGCTTCTCGTCGACGGCGGCGGTGACCAGGCGGACCGGCAGACCGGAGTCGGCCAGGGCCGCAATGCCTTCGGGAGCGGAGACGACGCAGACGGCGGTGATGTCGGTGGCGCCGCGGGCGACGAGCAGTTCGAGGGTGTGGCGCATCGAGCCGCCGGTGGCGAGCATCGGGTCGAGGACGAAGACGGGCAGGCCGGTGAGGTCGGCGGGCAGCGATTCCAGATAGGGCACCGGCTGGTGGGTCTCCTCGTCGCGGGCGATGCCGACGAAACCGACCCGGGCCTGTGGCACGAGATCGGCGGCGGCGTAGACCATGCCGAGGCCGGCGCGCAGCACCGGAACCAGCAGCGGCGGCGCGGCCAGCCGGACACCCTCGGTGACCGCCACCGGCGTGTCGATCGGCGCACGCACGACGGGCGCGTCGCGCAGCGCCTCGTACATCAGAATGCCGGTGAGGTCGCGCAATGCCGTGCGGAAAGCGGCGTTGTCGGTACGGGCGTCCCGCATGGTGCTCAGCAGGGTCGCGGCCAGCGGGTGGTCGACGGTGTCGGTGCGCATGAAAAAACGATAGGGTCACCAGGCGCTCCGGGTACGGCTGCTGGGGAAATTTTCGCGGTCGAGGGAACCGAATGCGGCCTCGGTGCGTCCAAGCAATGGAGTGACGTACTCTGCCCGGGAACTCGAGGATGGGGGAAGTTCGATGACGAAGATGTCGGCCGATGCGGAGGGCATCGTCGCCTACAGCGCGACCGCTGGGGTCATGTCCACCGACCTGGCGACGGCGGTCGCCGGATCGGTAGCCTCCGCGCCCGGCTTGCTCGGCCCGATCATGGGTCTGATCGGCGGCGATTTCGTCGCCGCGTACTCGGCGGCGCACGCCGGTCACGTAGCCGCGATCGGCCAGCTCTCCGCGGTCATGGCGAGCATGAGCGCGGCCACCGCGAGCGCGGCCACCACGCTGGTCGACACCGACGCCGACTTCGCGGGCGGGCTCGGCTCGGCGGGCGAGATCGGCACCGACGCATGATCGACCTCAGCGGACTGGCCCAGCCCCTGCTCGATCTGCTGTCCAGCTTCGGCACCGGCGTGCTCGGCACCGACGGCACCTCCGACGGCCTGCGCTCCACCTCGACCAATCTCGACCAGATCTACGAGCTCGGCCGCAACAGCATCAACAACGTGAACACCGCCTGGGACGGCATGGCGGTCGACGCGGCCACCTCCAAGGCCCTGCGCGTGCAGACCTCCTCGGCCACCCTGTCCGACACCGGCAACGAGATGGCGACGGTCGTCGACCAAGCCGCGGCCTACGTGGAGACCGGGCAGAAGGATCTCGACACCATCGTCAACTCCTTCCTCGCCGACGTGTCGGCGCTGAGCCCCACCCTGGCCACGCCCGTCGGCCTGGCCGCGGTGGTCAGCTCGGCGATCGACCACATCGGTCAGGGTCTCGGCGTCGTCAGCCGGGTCGAGGAGGAGCTGGGCACGCAGACCGCGGCGATCCAGGAGCTCACCCCGGCACCGTCGAGCACCTCGCTGGCGAGCACGTCCTCGGGCATCTCCAGCCTGGCGTCCTCGGCGTCGAGCCTGCTGTCGGGCACCGGCGGCTCGGTGCTGAGCGCCGTCACCTCGGGTCTGTCGAGCGCGCTGAGCAGCACCTCGAGCAGCTCGAAGTCGACCACCACCGGCACGACGAACAACGGCAGCAAGACCTCGACCGGGTCCTCGTCGGGATCGTCGACCGGGTCGACCGGCACCGGCGTCAAGATCACCCTGCCCGACGGCAGCACCGTCGAGGCGCCCAACGAAGAGGCCGCGACGGCGGTGCGCTCGGCGATCAGCGCCGTCGGCACCCCGTACGTGTGGGGCGGCAACAGCCCGGGCTCCGGCATCGACTGCAGCGGCCTGACCCAGTACGCCTACGGCGAGGCGGGGGTCGACCTGCCCCGGCTCGCCCAGGAACAGCACATCGGACATCCTCAGGTGTCCCCCGGTGACCTGATGCCGGGCGATCTGGCCGTCTGGGACGGCCATGTCGCCATGGTCGTCGGCAACGGGCAGCTCGTCGAGGCAGGCGATCCCGTCTCGATCAGTTCCATCCGAACGGAGAACAGTGGCATGGAGTTCTACGGCTTCTACAGGCCTACCGCATGACCGGCACGCCGATCCCCGAGGTTCCCAATGTGGAGTCCGCGGTCAGCACCAACCGGTCCGGCACCATCTCGGTCCGCGCGACCAGCATGGGCCTGCCGATCGCCATCAAGTTCGAACGCAGCGAGTACCAGTACGGTGCCCAGGCGCTCGCCGATGAGATCCTCCGCCTGACCAGGCGTTCGACCATCGCCGCCGCGGCCCGCCTGCGCGAGATCTACAGCGAGCAGGCCGAGATCCCGGACCACCTGCTGGACCGGATGAACCTGCCCACCCGGCGCCAGGCGGTCGACGAGCTCGATCGCATCGACGACGCCGACACCGGTCAGACGAGTTGGATGAGGCCACTGTGAGCGCGGAAATGGATGCCCTGGTCGCCGGGGTGACCGGAAAGCTGGAGGCGCTGGAGGCAGCGCTGTACGGGTTGAAGCAGGTCAACGGGCGATTCACCACCGAAGACGGGCTCGTCACCGCCGAGGTCAACAGCGACGGCGCCCTGGTCGCGCTGTCCCTGGACGAGGGGATCACCGCACTGGCCCCCACCGAGGCCGCGCAGCTCATCCTGACGGCCTGCAAACAGGCGACCGAGACCGCGGGCGCGGCACGTTCCAACATCATTGCGACACTGAACGAATCGCTCACCGGGTCCGCCCCGCAGGGGTCGGAGCAATTAGCACCCGGGCCGGATAGTGCCCGGCGCTGAAGGTCGATAGGCTTCGCGTCATGGCTTCTGGAGACATCGTCCCGATCGAGCTCGGTCTGACCGATGGCGATCTCGTCACCCTGTGGGCACCGCGCTGGCGCGACGGTGACGACGAGTGGGAGGCGTTCCTCGGTCACGAGGACGACCTCTACGGATTCGAGTCCGTGGCGGAGCTGGCGGCGTTCATCCGCACCAACTCCGACAACGACCTCGTCGACCACCCGTCCTGGGCGATCATCGCCGGTCTCTCGGCCGCCGAGCTGGAGCCGGAGGAGAACTTCAGCTTCGATCTGGTCGCCGTGCCCGAGCTGGCCGCGGGCGACCCGGACGTCGATGTCGTCGGCGAGCTCGAGGACACCCTGGCGATGGTGCGCAACATCGGCGAGGTGTGCGAGCTCGACGTGGTGACCAAGTTCTTCGGGTCCAACCCGGTGCTCGGCGCGCTGGCCAGCGGGGCGAACACCTTCGTCGGCCGCGACGGCGAGGAGCTGTGGGACCAGGTCGGCGCGGCCATCGTCAAGGGCTGGGACGACGTGCTCGACGCGATCGACAGTGTCGTCAGCACGCCCGAGGTCGACGCGGCCGCGGTCGCCGTCGCCGAGGCCGAACTGCTGGCGGCCGAGGAGAACGAGGTCGACGCCGACGACGCCGCCGAGGAGGACGAGGAGTTCGAGAACGTCGACCTCGACGCCGAGGACGACGACGAAGAGGACGAGGACGACTCCTTCTGGCACGAGGTCGGCATCGACCCGGTCAAGATCGTCACCTCCGAGGGCGAGCACTTCACCCTCCGCTGCTACCTCGACGACGAGCCGATCTTCCTCGGCGACGGCCGCACCATCACGGTGTTCGGTTCCGAGCGCGCGCTGGCCCGCTACCTGGCCGACGATCACGAGCACGAGCTGGCCCGGGTCTCCACCTTCGCCGAGGTGCAGACCGCGGCGGTGGACGGTTCGCTCGAGGTCGAGGTGACCGACGAGAACGTCTACGTGCTCACCGGCCTGGTCGACGATCTGGCCGAGGGCCCGGAGGCCGTCGACATCGAGCAGCTCGACCTGGCCGTCGAACTGTTCAGCGACGCCGCCGACTACGCCGACGACGACAGCGTGGAACAGGCGCTGGCGCAGTCGAATCCGCTCGGCTGGTACGTCTCCTACCTGCTGAACCCGGACCCCAACCGGATGGCGCCGAACCCGCCGTTCGCCGCGGAGGCCCAGCAGTTCCGCGACCTGCAGCGCGCGTTCGAAGCGCGGCTCACGCAGGAGTAACGAGCTCGACGGAACAGGGCGGTGCCGAGACGGCACCGCCCTGTTCGCGTTTCAGCCGATGAGCACGGCGTAGCCCGGCTTGATCACCTCGTCGATGATCTTCAGCCGGTCCGGGAACGGGATGAACGCCGACTTCATCGCGTTGATGGTGAAGCGTTCCAGGTCGCTCCAGCCGTAGCCGAAGGTCTCCACCAGCTTGAGCATCTCCGCGCTCATGGTGGTGTCGCTCATCAGCCGGTTGTCGGTGTTGACGGTGACCCGGAAGCGCAGCCGGGCGAGCAGGTCGAACGGGTGCTTGTCCAGCGAGGGCACCGCGCCGGTCTGCACGTTCGACGACGGACACAGCTCCAACGGGACGCGCATGTCGCGCACGTAGTTGGCGACCAGGCCGAGCTGGGCGTCCTCGATATTGCCGGGCACGGTGATGTCGTCGGTGATCCGCACGCCGTGGCCGAGTCGATCGCAGCCGCAGAACGCCAGCGCCTCGTGGATCGACGGCAACCCGAACGCCTCACCCGCGTGAATCGTGAAGTGCGCGTGATTGGCTCGCAGGTATTCGAAGGCGTCGAGGTGGCGGGTGGGCGGGAAGCCGGCCTCGGCGCCCGCGATGTCGAAGCCGCCGACGCCGCGATCCCGGAAGCGGACCGTGAGCTCGGCGATCTCCCGGGACCTGGCCGCGTGCCGCATCGCGGTGAGCAGGCAGGTCACCCGGATGAGGTCGCCCCGCTCGGCCGCGATCGCCTCGCCCTCGCGGAAGCCGGCGATGGTGTGCTCGACGACCTCGTCGAGGGTCAGGCCCTTCTCCAGGTGCTGTTCGGGCGCGAACCGCACCTCGGCGTAGACCACGCCGTCGGCGGCGAGGTCGATCGCGCACTCACGGGCGACCCGCCGCAGGCCCTCTGGCGTCTGCATCACGGCGACGGTGTGGGCGAAGGTCTCCAGGTAGCGCTCCAGCGATCCGCTGTCGGCGGCATCGCGGAACCACGCCCCGAGACTCTCGGCATCATGGGCGGGTAATTCGTCATAGCCGCAGTCGGCGGCGAGCTCTAGCACCGTCTCGGGCCGCAGACCACCGTCGAGGTGATCGTGCAGCAAGGCCTTCGGTGCGCGTCGGATCGAAGCAAGGTCTAGGGGCGCCGGTCCAGTCATGTATCGACGGTAGCGGGGCGCGCGGCTTCCGGCAGCGAACTCGCCCCGTGGCAACCGTCTCGTTGATTATCCGCCCTGCGACGGACTATTGCGGGTCACCCGCGTGGACCTCGGCCGGGCGGTTCCGGCCCGACACGACGGCTCGACCGGTCGGCTCGGGAACCGGCGCCTTCGCCCGAATCCGGCCCTCCGCGCCCGGCGTTCTCAGCCGATCCGGTCGATGACCAGGTCCCCCGGCTTCGTCTCGGCGGTCGGCGCGACGGCCACCGCATCGACGAGGGCGGCCAGCGCGCCGTCGAAGGCTTCCGGGGTATCGGTGTGCAGGGTGAGCAGCGGCTGGCCTGCGATCACGGCGTCGCCGGGTTTGGCGTGCATCTCGATCCCGGCGCCCGCCTGGACCTGCTCGCCCTGCCGGGCGCGACCGGCGCCGAGGCGCCAGGCGGCGATGCCGACGCCCATCGCGTCGAGCCTGGTCAGTACCCCGGTGGACTCGGCCCGGACGACCTCGGTGTGCCGGGCGACCGGCAGCGGCGCGTCGGGGTCGCCGCCCTGCGCCTGGATCATCGCGCGCCAGTGGTCCATGGCCCGGCCGTCGGCGAGGACATCGGCCGGGTCGACATGCAGTCCAGCCTGCGCGACCATCTCGCGGGCCAGGGTGAGCGTCAGCTCGATCACGTCGGCCGGGCCGCCGCCGGCGAGCACCTCCACCGACTCCGCGACCTCGAGCGCGTTGCCCGCGGTCCGGCCGAGCGGGGTGTCCATCGCGGTGAGCAGGGCGACCGTCCGCACGCCCGCGTCCCGGCCGAGCTCGACCATCGCCGTCGCCAGTTCCCTGGCACCGTCGATGGTCTTGAGGAACGCGCCGGAGCCGACCTTCACGTCCAGCACCAGCGCCGCCGTCCCCTCGGCGATCTTCTTGCTCATGATCGAGCTCGCGATCAGCGGGATCGACTCGACCGTGCCGGTGACATCGCGCAGCGCGTAGAGCCGTTTGTCGGCGGGCGCCAGATCGGCACCCGCCGCGCACACCACCGCGCCGATCGCGGGGTCGGCCAGGATCTCGCGCATCCGCGGCACCGTGACATCGGCGCGCCAGCCCGGGATCGACTCGAGTTTGTCGAGTGTGCCGCCCGTGTGCCCGAGCCCACGGCCCGACAGCTGCGGCACCGCGGCACCGCAGGCCGCCACCAGCGGGGCCAGCGGCAGCGTGATCTTGTCGCCGACCCCGCCGGTCGAATGCTTGTCCACGGTGGGCCGGGGCAGGTCGGTGAAGTCCATCCGGCTGCCCGAGCCGATCATCGCCGCCGTCCAGCGGGCGGTCTCGCGCCGGGTCATCCCCCGCCATACGATCGCCATGGCCAGCGCCGACATCTGCTCGTCGGCGACGATCCCCCGGGTGAAGCCATCCACCACCCAGTCGATCTGCGCGTCGGAGAGCTCACCCCCATCGCGCTTACCAGTAATGACCGATACCGCATCCAGTGCCGTCATGCGCCAAGTCTGGCACCGCGGCGGGACAGGGGCAGCGCGGGAGGGCTACCGGCGCCCGGCCGCCAGATCGTCCGGTCCGAACGCGTACGGCAGGAGCTCGCTCAGCGGCTTGGGCCCCGCGGCGTGGTCGACGAGCAACTCCGCGCCGCCGTGCTCGAACAACAGCTGACGGCAGCGCCCGCACGGCATCAGGATTTCGCCCCGGGAATCGGTCACCGAGACGGCCACAAGACGGCCGCCACCCGAGGCGAATAAGTTACCGACGAGTACACATTCGGCACACAGCGTTAGCCCATATGAGACATTTTCCACATTGCAACCGCTCACAATTCGGCCGTCCGCCGTGAGAGCCGTCGCACCGACCGGGAAACCCGAGTACGGGGCATACGCCGACCCCATAGCGTGAATTGCCATGTCATGCAAGGTATTCCAGTCGATTTCGGGCATCGCGAACCTCCAGCCGATCCCGCCGAACGCGTCGACAAACGGGCCTTCGCACCAGTATCCGGCAAGGAGAAAGGTAAACCTAACTCGGCCGATTCGCACGCAACGCACGGCACGCCGAATTAGTTCCGCGAAACAGAGAGGATTAGAGTCAGCCGAAGATCGGTTCAGGTTCCCGGCGGCGGGCCAGCGCTCGCGAACACAGCGCAGCCACCTGGGCATTTGCCTCTCCACGCACGCCGGCGTCGGATCTGTGACCGGGTCCATCAACGACGTTGGAGGCACCGCACTCTATGACCACGATAGAAGCTCCGGCTCCGGCCCAGCCGAAGCGGAAGACGCTGTACCGCGGCGACCCTGGCATGTGGTCGTGGGCGCTGCACCGGATCACCGGTGTCACGATCTTCTTCTTCCTCTTCGTGCACGTGCTGGACACGGCACTGGTCCGGGTCAACCCGGTCACCTACGACGAAGCGATCGAGCTGTACAAGAACCCGCTCGTCGCGCTCATGGAGATGGGTCTCGTCGTCTGCGTGCTGTTCCACGCTCTCAACGGCGTCCGCGTCATCCTGGTCGACTTCTGGTCGCAGGGCCCGCGCTTCCAGAAGCAGATGCTGTGGATCGTGCTGACCATCTGGGTTCTGGTCTCCGCCGCCGGCGTCGGCCGCCAGTTCTTCTACCTGCTGACGGAGCACTGATATGTCTGCACCTGTCCTCGGCAAGTCCTACGACCGCCCGGCCAGCCTCGACGCTCCCCGCTCCCCCCGGGCCAAGGCGAACGGCAACTTCGAGAAGTACGCGTGGCTGTTCATGCGCTTCTCCGGCCTGCTGCTCATCGTGCTGGTGCTCGGCCACATGTTCATCATGCTGATGATCGACGGTGGCGTGAACCGGCTGAACTTCGCCTTCGTGGCCGGTCGCTGGTCCAGCCCGTTCTGGCAGTTCTGGGACCTGACCATGCTCTGGCTGGCCCAGCTGCACGGCGGCAACGGTCTGCGGACCGTCATCGATGACTACTCCCGCAAGGACTCCACCCGGTTCTGGCTCAAGACCATTCTCGCGGTCTCGATGATCCTGGTGATGAGCGTCGGCACGTACGTCATCTTCACCTTCGACCCCAACATCACCGGTTAGGAACAGGCCACCTCGCATGAGTGAATCCCGTCCGATTCAGGAGCATCGCTACGACGTCGTCATCGTCGGCGCCGGTGGCGCGGGTATGCGCGCGGCGATCGAGGCCGGTCCCCGGGCTCGCACCGCGGTCCTGACCAAGCTGTACCCGACGCGCAGCCACACCGGCGCGGCCCAGGGCGGCATGTGCGCCGCGCTGGCCAACGTCGAAGAAGACAACTGGGAATGGCACACCTTCGACACCGTCAAGGGTGGTGACTACCTGGTCGACCAGGACGCCGCGGAGATCATGGCCAAGGAGGCCATCGACGCGGTGATGGACCTGGAGAAGATGGGCCTGCCGTTCAACCGCACGCCCGAGGGCAAGATCGACCAGCGGCGTTTCGGTGGCCACACCCGTGACCACGGCAAGGCGCCCGTGCGTCGCGCGTGTTATGCCGCCGACCGCACCGGTCACATGATCCTGCAGACGCTGTACCAGAACTGCGTCAAGCACGACGTCGAGTTCTACAACGAGTTCTACGTGCTCGACCTGGTGATGACCGACACCGAGCGTGGCCCCGTCGCCACCGGCGTCGTCGCCTACGAGCTGGCCACCGGCGAGATCCACGTCTTCCACGCGAAGTCGATCGTGTTCGCCACCGGCGGCTCGGGCCGCATGTACAAGACCACCTCGAATGCGCACACGCTGACCGGTGACGGCATGGCGATCGTGTTCCGCAAGGGCCTGCCGCTCGAGGACATGGAGTTCCACCAGTTCCACCCGACAGGCCTCGCGGGCCTGGGCATCCTCATCTCCGAGGCTGTTCGTGGTGAGGGTGGCATCCTGCGCAACGCCTCCGGTGAGCGCTTCATGGAGCGCTACGCCCCCACCATCAAGGACCTCGCGCCGCGCGACATCGTCGCCCGCTCGATGGTGCTCGAGGTGGCCGAGGGCCGCGGCGCCGGCCCGAACAAGGACTACGTCTACATCGACGTGACCCACCTCGGCGAGGACGTGCTCGAGGAGAAGCTCCCCGACATCACCGAGTTCGCGCGCACCTACCTGGGCGTCGACCCGGTCAAGGAGCTCGTGCCGGTCATGCCGACCTGCCACTACGTGATGGGTGGTATCCCCACCCGCATCCGTGGCGAGGTGCTGCGCAACAACACCGACGTGGTCCCCGGCCTGTACGCCGCCGGTGAGTGCGCCTGCGTCTCCGTGCACGGCGCGAACCGCCTCGGCACCAACTCGCTGCTCGACATCAACGTGTTCGGCAGGCGCGCCGGTATCGCCGCCGCCGAGTACGCCCAGCGCACCGAGTTCGTCGAGATGCCCGAGGACCCGGCCAAGATGGTGCAGGACTGGCTGGCGCTGATCCTGTCCGACCACGGCAACGAGCGCGTGGCCGACATCCGCACCGAGCTGCAGGCCACGATGGATGCCAACGCGGGCGTGTTCCGCACCGAGGAAACCCTCAAGAAGGTCCTCACCGACATCCACACGCTCAAGGAGCGCTACACCCGGATCACGGTGCAGGACAAGGGCAAGCGCTACAACAGCGACCTGCTCGAGGCCGTCGAGCTGGGCTTCCTGCTCGAGCTGGCCGAGGTCACCGTCGTCGGCGCGCTCAACCGCAAGGAATCGCGTGGCGGCCACGCCCGCGAGGACTACCCGGACCGCGACGACGTCAACTTCATGCGGCACACGATGGCCTACAAGGAGGGTCCGGAACTCCTCTCCGAGATCCGCCTCGACTTCAAGCCGGTGGTGCAGACCCGCTACGAGCCGATGGAGCGTAAGTACTGATGACTGCTGTAGCCGAACCCACCACGCAGAAGCCGGCTCCCGTTCCCGAGGGCTCGGTCATGGTCACCGTCAAGGTGGCCCGGTTCAGCACCGAGGACGACAAGGGCGCGCACTGGGATTCGTTCCAGGTGCCGGTCCTGCCGACCGACCGCTTCCTCAACGTGCTGATCTACATCAAGTCCTACCTGGACGGCACCCTCACCTTCCGGCGCTCCTGCGCCCACGGTGTGTGCGGTTCGGACGCGATGCGGATCAACGGCGTGAACCGGCTGGCCTGCAAGGTGCTGATGAAGGACCTGCTGCCCAAGGGCGACAAGACCCTCACCATGACCGTCGAGCCGATCCGCGGCCTGCCCGTGGAGAAGGACCTCGTGGTCGACATGGAGCCGTTCTTCGACGCGTTCCGTGCCGTCAAGCCGTACCTGATCACCTCGGGTAACGAGCCCACCCGCGAGCGCATCCAGAGCCAGCACGACCGTGCCCGGTTCGACGACACCACCAAGTGCATCCTGTGCGCCTGCTGCACCACCTCCTGCCCCGTGTACTGGAGCGACGGCAGCTACTTCGGCCCGGCCGCGATCGTGAACGCGCACCGCTTCATCTTCGACAGCCGTGACGAGGCCGCCCGCGAGCGTCTCGACATCCTCAACGACGTCGAGGGCGTGTGGCGCTGCCGCACCACCTTCAACTGCACCGACGCGTGCCCCCGTGGCATCGAGGTCACCAAGGCCATCCAGGAAGTCAAGCGGGCCCTGCTCTTCACCCGCTGACCCTCCCCCCGGTCCACGAAGGCCGCCTTCATCTTTCGAGATGAAGGCGGCCTTCGTCGTCGGTCAGCCGTTGGAGCCGAACACCGGGTAGTGGTCGCTGTAGTCGGTGTAGGTGTAGGTGGTGCCCGTGGCGGTGACGCTCCAGGAGGGGCTCTTCACGCGACGGGTCTCGTTGACGTAGCGGCCGGGGACGGGGTGGCCGTTGATGGGCAACACGTAGTCGAGGTGCTCGGCGGCGTACTCGGGGCCGTACTGGTCGAGGCAGACCGAGTTGTCGGCGCAGTCCCACGAGTGCGGGTGCCCGGCGTGTTCGGGACCGACGGCGCCGAGTTCGGCGAGCATCGCGGGATATTCGGCGCTGGATTCGATGACGTTCATATCGCCTGCCACATAGACCGGCTCGCCGGCGGGGATGCGCTCGGCGGCGAGGAACGCCGCGATCTGCGCGCGCTGCTCGGCCCGCACCCGACCCGGCTGGCCCGCGCTGCACCCGTCGTCCTCGGACTGCATGTGCGTGCCGATCACGTGGATGGCACCGCCCGGCGCGGCCAGCTTCACGTAGGCGAAGCCCTTGTTGGAGAACCAGTCCGCGCCGCACGCGTCCTTGTACACGAACTGCACCTTGCGGCTGATCGGCCAGCGGCTGACGATGGCGACACCGCCGTCCTCCGGCGTGGTCGCGGAGTACGACCCCTGGGTCGCGTCCCAGCCCGAGCGCGACCGGCCGACCACCGACGTCTGGTTCGGGTGGGTCCGCCGCAGATTGTTCAGCAGCCGGTCACCACCCTCGTTGTGGAACAGCTCCTGGAGCACCACCACGTCCTGATCGGCCAGCACATTCTGCTGCGCGATCAGATCGGCACGCTGCTCCTGCCCCCAGTTGGGGTAGAGGGCCTCCGGCAGCATGAAGACGTTGTAGGAGGCGATCTTCGCCGGTGGGCCCGTGTGTGGCGCGGCGCCGGCGGGAGCGACGGGGAGCAGTGCGGCCGCACCGCACAGGGCGGCGAGTGCCAGTCGTTTGAACATGAGGCATTTTGATCATGCGCCCATCTTTGCGGCCGCCACTCGGGAAGCTCTACATCTAATCGTTACAGGAAACGTAAATCTGTAATCTCGAATCCAGGGGGCGTCACGACGCGCTACCGATCGGCCACGAAGGCGGTGATCGCCACGGCGAGACCGGCGGCATGGGTGAGGGCGAGGCCGTGGTCGGCGTCGGCGAACAGCACCGATTCGGCCCGCGGGAACCAGGTGGTGATCAGCTCGGCGACCTCGGCGAACCACGGGCCGCTCGCCGTCCCGCCGAGGTAGAGCACCGGCGCCTGGACACGGGCCGCGTCGGTGGCGGTGAAGGTCCAGGTCAGCAGCGCGGGCAGATCGGTGGCGAAGAAGGTTTCGGCGTCGGCCGCCGCCTGCTCCCGCGCCCCGGGCAGCTGCCGATCCAGGAGGTCGCGCCAGCCCGATCCGCTGACGATGCCCATCAGGTGGTCGAGGGCGACGACACTCCCCGCCGCCCGGTACTCCCGCTGGAGTTCGGCGTTGACGGAACGGAATTCGACGACGTGGACCGGCGGCGGCTCGATCAGGACGAGCGAGCGGACCCGCTCCGGCGCGTCGGCCGCCAGCTGGAGGGCGACGGCCCCGCTGTAGGAGAGCCCGAGCACGTGCGCGGAGTCGATGCCCAGCGCGGTCAGCAGGGCCGCGCAGTCTCGCGCGTCGCGGCCGA
Source organism: Nocardia sp. NPDC051833 (assembly GCF_040681225.1). Classification (NCBI taxonomy): domain Bacteria; kingdom Bacillati; phylum Actinomycetota; class Actinomycetes; order Mycobacteriales; family Nocardiaceae; genus Nocardia; species Nocardia sp. NPDC051833. The sequence goes on along the minus strand of NZ_JBFAYK010000001.1, from coordinate 3,804,764 downwards.
TCGAGCCGGGGCCCGACACCGGGTCGCTGCCCGCGTACCCGCGACGGTGGTAGCGGATCGTGCTGAAGTCACGATCGAGCGCGGTCGCCAGCGGCGCGCATTCCTCGGCGAGCAGCCCGGTTTGGATCAGGACGAGCGGCGGCCCGGCGCCACCGATGATCACCTCCAGGCCGACCTCGCCCGCACGCACCCGGCGAGCACCGCCGCGATCGCTGGACATAGCGGCCACCTCGATCCATCGAGCCTGCTCAGCCAGTCTATCCGGGCAGCGGCGATCGACTCGCTAGCGATAACGCCGCGCGGCATCGAGGACCGCCGCGCGGTACGAGCGGCCGAACAGGGCGGCGTGGACCAGCAGGATCGGCAGGGTGTGGAGCGCGACGCGGTCCTTCCAGCCGGGGGCGAGGGGGTGGATCTCGTTGTAGGCAGCGATGATTCGGGAGAAGTGCGGGGCACCGCCGAAGAGCGTCAGGGTGGCCAGGTCGGTTTCGCGGTGGCCGCCGTGGGCGGCGGGATCGATCAGCCAGGGGGTGTCGGCACGGCCCCAGACGATGTTGCCGGGCCACAGGTCGCCGTGGATGCGGGCCGGGGGTTCCGATGGCGCCTCGATGTGGATCGTTGCGACGAGCGCCGCGTCGGCGGGGTCGAGACCGCCCGCGTCGACGGCGAGTTCCAGCAGCGGCAGGATGCGATTCTCACGGAACCAGGTCGGCCAGTCCTCGCCCGGGGTGTCGCCCAGGGGCAGGCCCGCGAGGAATCCGGCCGGCACGGCGGCATCGGGCGTGCGGGAGCGCTGCCCGGCACCCGTGGGGGCGGTGTGGAGTGACACCGCCGCGCCGAAGCAGGGCGCGCCCGCTCGATGGGTGGTGGCGAGCCGGCGCCCGCAACGCTCGGCGGCGGCGGCACTCGGCTCGGCGTGCTCGATCCACTCCAGGAGCAGCAGTTCGCCGGTGACCGCGTACACCTCGGGCACCGCGACCCCGCCCGCCGCCCGCAGCCAGCGCAGGCCGTCCGCTTCGGCCGCGAAGAGACCGGCGGGCGCGACGGTGGCCTCGGCCGTCGGCGCGGCGGACACGCCGCCCGGCCAGGTCTTGAGGAACAACTGGGTGCCGTCGTCGAGCACGATCCGCTCGGCGACGCTGATCGAGCCGCCCGGCACGGGCGTCGTGCGCAGCCGCTGGTGCGCGAGAAAGGTCGGCAGCAGATGCGGGTTCGCGCGCAGAAACGGCAGGTCCACGCGGTCATCTTGCCCAGGGGGCGGGGATCGCGGTCGGCGAACCGCCCGATTGTGTTCGACAGGTTTTATAAACGGGTATTACTAAACACTGTTCATAAACGGGTCGGACGTGGTTTCATCATCACGAACGTGTTCCACATCACGTTGTGACGTCCGCGCACCGGACCGGAGGAGACAGCCGTGACCAGCACAAACATCCCCGCGGGGTTCGATTTCACCGATCCCGATCTGCTCGCAAGCCGACTGCCGATCGAGGAGTTCGCGCAGCTGCGGCGCACCGCCCCGGTCTGGTGGTGCGCCCAGCCGGACCGCGCCAGCGGATTCGACGACGGCGGCTACTGGGTGGTGTCCAAGCTCGCCGACATCAAGGAGATCTCCAAGAACCCCGACGACTTCTCCTCGCACGAGAACGGCGCGATCATCCGGTTCAACGAGGAGACCACGCGCGAGCAGATCGACATGCTCGGCAACATGCTGATGCTGAACCTGGATCCGCCGCAGCACACCAAGATTCGCCGCATCGTGTCCAAGGGCTTCACCCCGCGCGCGGTGGAGAACCTGCGCGCCGCGCTCACCGAGCGGGCCGAGCGGATCGTCTGGGAGGCCAAGAAGTCCGGGCGGGGCGACTTCGTCGAGCAGGTGGCCGTCGAACTGCCGCTGCAGGCGATCGCCGAACTGCTCGGCGTCCCGCAGGAGGACCGTCGCAAGATCTTCGACTGGACCAACCAGATGATCTCCTACGACGATCCGGAGTTCGAGGGCAACCACCACGTGGCCACCGCCGAGGTGATGGGCTACGCCTGGAACATGGCCGAGCAGCGCCGGGGGTGTCCGGCCGCCGACATCGTCACCCAGCTGGTCAACGCCGACGTCGACGGCGAGCACCTGGGTTCCGACGAGTTCGCCTTCTTCGTCATCCTGCTCGCCGTCGCGGGCAACGAGACCACCCGCAACTCGATCACCCACGGCATGAAGGCCTTCGTCGACAACCCCGCCCAGTGGGAGCTGTACAAGGAGCAGCGACCGCGCACCGCGCCGGACGAGATCGTGCGCTGGGCGACCCCGGTGACCGCGTTCCAGCGCACCGCCACCCGCGACCTGGAACTGGGCGGGCAGCAGATCAAGAAGGGCCAGCGGATCGGGCTGTTCTACAGCTCGGCCAACTTCGACGAGGAGGCCTTCACCAACCCGTTCGAGTTCGACGTGCTGCGTAACCCGAATCCGCATGTCGGCTTCGGCGGCACCGGCACGCACTACTGCGTCGGGGCGAATCTGGCCCGCCTGGAGATCGACCTGATGTTCAATGCCATTGCCGACGCGATGCCGAACCTGCGTCAGGTCGCCGACCCGGTGCGGCTGCGCAGCGGCTGGCTCAACGGCATCAAGCGCTGGGAGGTCGAATACGCTTGAACCGAAACATGATCGAGGGGGTGGCCGGGTGACGGGCAAGGCGCGTGGGCGCGCGCCCGTGGTGACCGACGCCGATATCCGGCGGGTCGCCAGGGCGCAGCTGGCCGCGCAGGGACCGGACGCGGTCACCCTGCGCGCGATCGCCCGCGAGCTGGGCGTCACCGCGCCCGCGCTCTATCGGCACTACGCCTCGCGCGACGAGCTGATCGAGCGGTTGCGGGTGGAGTTCTGCACCGATCTGGCCGCGTTCCTCTCGACCGAGATCGCGGCGCTGTCCGACGACGGCGCGGTGCAGTTCCTGGCCATCTGCCGTGGTTTCCGGCGGTGGGCGCTGGCGAATCCCCGGGAGTTCACCCTGGTGTTCGCCTCGCCCACCTCGGGCCGGTCGATGATGCGCCGGTTCGACGAACCCTTCGGCCGGATCTTCCTCGCCGCGGCGGGCAGGCTGCTGGTCGGCTTCGAGATCGCCACCCCGCCCGGCGAGACCATCCCGCCGGCGCTGCGCGAGGATCTCGTCGCCTTCCAGACCGACCTGCTGGCGATGCTCTCGGAGTCCGGCCAGAAGTTCCCGGCCGAGAAGCTGGATCTGGGCGTCACCTATCTGATGGTGCAGATCTGGGCCAGGCTGTTCGGCCACGTCACCCTCGAGGTGTTCGGCAACTACCCCATCCCGCTGGCCGACCCGGAGATCATGTTCGACGCCATGCTCGCCGACCTGGCCAGGACCACCGGTTTCGCCGACTGAGTGACCGACGCCTCGACAGTGTCGGTGCCGTCGGTCAAGATCGACGGTAACCGACAGGGACGGGGAGTGACGCGGCGATGGAACGCGAGCAGTTCGTGGAAACCGTGATGACGACTGTGCGCGCGCACGGGATCGGCGATGCCGAGTACTCGGCCGAGGACTTCAGCGTGCATCACAGTGACGGCCGGGTGATCTTCCTGGACAACATCTTTCGTGAGTGTCAGCAGCTCGGCGCGGCGGAGCGGGAAGAGCGCATCACCGCGTTCATCGCGGCGATGACCGGATCCGACGATGTGCCGGGCGACTGGGAATCGGTGCGCCCGATGCTGCGTTCGGTCCTGCGTCCGGTGACGCTGGGCCAGGACGGCCCGCGGCCGCTGCACCGCGCGGCGTTCCCGTTCATCGACGAGATCGTCGTCGTCGATCTGCCGCGGACCAGGTCGTTCGTGTCCGTCGATCAGGTCGCGAGCTGGGGTGTGGACGCCGAGCAGGTCTTCGCCGCAGCGCGCGACAATCTCACGGCGCTGAGCAAGCCCGGCTCCCCCGCGGAACTACAGATCCTGCGCTTCGTCGAGGACGGAGATTCCTACTTCGCCTCCTGGCTGCTGGTGCCGGGCTGGCTGGCCGGGTACGCGGGTGGCGAGGCAAGGCCGGTCGCGTTCATCGCCGAGAACGATTCCCTGCTGGTCGTTCCCGACGATCCGGAGCTGCTCGTCGAGGTGTTCGAGATGATCGAGCAGCAGTACCGCGACGCGGCCCGTCCGGTCTCGCCGCAGGGCTACACGGTCGACGAGCACGGCACCGTCGTCCCCTTCGACGAGGCGGGCCCGCACCCGTCGATGCCGCTGGCGCTGCGGGCGCGCGCCGGGCTGGCCGCGACCGAATACAGCATCCAGACAGACCATCTGAACGATGTGTTCGAGGAGTACCTGGAGCTGCCCGACCTCGACATCGCCCCCGCCTACGCGGCCACGGTCAACTACGAGGAGTCCTCCGACGGCGCCTTCACCTCGGTGGTCTGGGGCGAAGGGGTGGAATACCTGCTCCCGGAGACCGACGTCGTGCGCTTCCTGCGCCGCGACGACAACGACGAGGTCGAACTGCTCTGCACCGTCCCCTTCCCCACGGTCGTCGAGATCCTCGGCCTCACTCCCCTTCCCACCATCGAGCCCACCCGCTTCGAAGCCCGCCACTGGCCCGACCCCACCGCCCTGGCCCGCCTCCGCGCCGCCGACATCGAGCAGTAGGGGTCAGTCCAGGGGTGGGGCGGTGGACCAGGATTCGCCGGCGATGACGAGGTGGTCGAGGTAGCGCAGGCCGACGAGGTCGGCGGCGCGGGCGAGGAGGGTGCCCGCGCGGCGGTCGTCGGCGCTGGGGGTGGGGTCGCCGGAGGGGTGGTTGTGCACGACGGCGAAGGCGCGGCCGTCGTGGCGCAGGACGGTGTTGAGGATTTCCCGGACCGGGACGGCCACGTGGTCGATGGCGCCCTCGGCGACGAAGGCGCGGTGGCGCAGGCGATGCTGGGTGTCGCAGATCAGCACGAGCAGGCGCTCGACCCTGGCGCCGGCGAACAGCGGCACCGCGACGCGGGCGATATCGGCGGGTGAGCTCAGCCGCGGCACCGCTTCGCTGATCCGCGAGCGGGTGCCGAGATGGAACGCGGCGATCACCGTCGCCGCTTTGGCCGGACCGATGCCCGCCCTGCGCGCCAATTCCTCCGGGCGGGCGGCGGCGAGCTCGGCCAATCCGGCGTACTCGCCGAGCAGCTGCGCGGCGAGCTCCAGCGCCGACTGCCCGCGGGTGCCCTGCCCGAGCAGCAGCGCGAGCAACTCGACATCGCTGAGCGCGTGCGGGCCGAGCAGCAGCAAGCGCTCACGCGGGCGTTGGGCGACGGGCAGATTCGCGATCGGTACCGACATCGTTCCCCCTGCGGATCGGCGACGGGACCGATGATTCCAGCGGGTACCGACACATTCGCGCCCGAGCTATCCTTCGGCCACCCCGTCCGCGGCCATGATCGGCGCCTGCTCGTCCTCCCGCGGAGTGCTGAAGATCGAATCGGCCATCAGCCGTTCGAGATTGCGTAGTTGCCGCTCGTGTACGACGATGCGCCGCAACGCCTCGTTGACGGTCGCGTTGCTGTCGGCGGTGCCCATGATGTCGGCCGCCGCGGCCAGCAGGTGCTGATCGAGATCTATCCGCAGGGATCGCAATCGTCCTCCTTCGTCGATCGCAATCTTGCGTTATTCGCGCCGGGCGCGTGCGCCGATTCACCGCGTCGTTACCGAATACCCGCGTTCGCAAGTCCGCACAGCAACCGGTGGCGAGCACCGCGATCGTTCGCCAGCAAGCGCACAGAAAACCCTGATGATCGCCGGAATCAGCGTATTTTCGCCACGATAACTGTGCAGTTTGCGCAGTTGTGCGCGTCGTTGTTGTCGACGGGAACGCGCGGTGCTTGCCTGGAGGCATGTTCACCGAGGCCCAGCTGTACTCGCCGGTGACGCGCGAGCGCGACGGCGATGTGACCGTGCATCTGAGCGCGGATCACCCCGGTGTGAACGACGAGGACTACCGCACCCGCCGCAACGCCATCGCCGCGATGGCGCTCGACTACCGGCCGGGCGGCCCTGTTCCGCAGATCGCCTACACCGAGGACGAGCAGCGGGTGTGGCGGATCGCCTCGGCGGAACTGGCCCGCAAGCACGAGATCTACGCCTGCGGCGAGGTCCGCGACGCGGCGGCGGCGCTGGCCCTGCCGCGCGATCACATCCCGCAGCTGGACGAGGTGTCGCGCCTGCTCGCCCCGCTGACCGGCTTCAGCTACGTGCCGGCCGCCGGGCTCGTCCCGCTGCGCGAGTTCTTCGGTTCCTTCGCCGAGCGCACCTTCCACTCCACCCAGTACATCCGCCACCACTCGGCCCCGCTCTACACCCCCGAGCCCGACGCGATCCACGAGATCATCGGCCACGCGAATCAGATCGCGAGCCCGAAATTCGCCGCGCTCTACGAGACGGTCGGCGCCGCGGTGGCCCGGCTGGAGACCGAGACGGCGCTGAAATTCCTGGCCGACGTCTTCTGGTTCTCGTTGGAGTTCGGCGTGGTCCGCGAGGCCGGCGAGATCCGGTGTTACGGCGCCGGATTGCTGTCCTCCTACGGTGAGATCGACGAATTCCGGCATGCCCGGCTACGTCCGCTCGACGTCGCCGCGATGGGCACGATCGATTACGACATCACCCACTACCAGCCGGTGCTGTTCTGCGCGGAATCGGTGGATCAGATCGTCGGCGTGCTCGGCGAATTCTTCGCGACCATGGATGACGAGACCCCGGCCCGGCTCGGACACCATCCCCATCCCGTCGCATAGCGTTTCCGAAAACGTTGTCACAGAACACAGTTCGGCATTTCGCGATTCTCATCTGCTGAGACGCGACAGGCGCGGCGGAGCGGTCGCTGTTACCTTCGACCGGTTCTACGAGCTTTTCCGAAAGGGTCGGGTAGACCGAAAATGACTGTGGATGTGACAGATACGCAAGCCGATCAGAATCCCGAGCCGGAGGCCCCGCTGTGGCTGCAGGGCCGCGAAGCGGTGATCGCCGCGGCCGCGCCGACCGAATGGCGCGGCAATGTCCCGGACTACGAATTGAGCCATGAAGTCATCCCGCGCGAGCGCACCACCGAGCACGCCCCCGGCTCGCTCGAGGCGATCGTCGAAGACCTGGTGAAGGTCTTCGAGATGGAGGTCTCGCACAAGGGCGATCCGGCCACCTGGCTGTCGGTGGTCGCCGAGCAATACCGCGGCCGGGTCAACGGCGGTGAATGGCAGGACGCCGAGGAATTCGCGCGGATCGGCAGCTACAACATCCTGATCGGCGACAATCCCTACTACGAGGCGGCGAACGAGACCTTCGAGTCCTCGCACCACGTCTTCCACACCGCGTTTCCCGGCGGCTTCTTCTGGGAGGTCATCGAGGTACTGTCCGGTCCCCCGACCGTGAGCTTCCGCTGGCGGCACTGGGGCAGGTACGAGGGCGAGTACAAGGGCCACCAGCCCACCGGTGAGCAGATCGAGATGTTCGGCGTCACCATCGCCAGGGTCAGCGAAGACCTGCGCATTCTCGAGCTCGAGCACTTCTACGACAACAACAAGCTGCTCGGCCCGCTGGCGCACGGCTGCCCCGTGCAGCACGGCACGGCCGACTAGTCAGCTCCGGTCGCTGCCGTTCGGTCCGTCGTCCGGACCGAACGGCAGCCCGGCCTGCAGGAATCGCAGGGCGTGACCGGCGTTCTCGGCATTGACCGGCGTGGTGGTGACGATGGCCAGCATGGCGCCGATCATCGCGCCCGCGGCGATCCGCACCTCGAAATCGTCGGCGGTTCGGCCGGTGTATTCGGCCATCAGTTGCGCGGCCAATTCGATGCTGCGCTGGAATTCCAGACCGATCGCGGGGCGCAGCTCCGGCACGTGATACAGCAGGGCCTGACGTTCCTGCTCGAAGGCCAGGTCGGCGGCGGGCATGGCCGCGTACACCGCCTCGAGGGCATTGCGGAAGGCGGTCAGCGGGTGCCGGCCGCGCGGCTGCGCGGCCAGGGCCTCGATCATCAGCGCGTCCTGATCGTCGGCGATGACCAGCTGTTCCTTGGTCGGGAAGTAGCGGAAGAAGGTGCTGGGCGAGACCTCGGCGGCCGCCGCGATCTGTTCCACCGTGGTCTCGGTGTAGCCCTGCTCCCGGAACAACCGGAACGCCTCGACCCGGATGGTGCGACGGGTCCGCTCCTTCTTCCGCTCACGCAGCGACATCTCAACCGACATGCATCGATTCTGCCGCATCCGGCGCGGCGACCGGTGCCGCCGCTCGCCCGCGCAGCGCCAACGCCGCCACGACGGCCGCACCGAGGCACAGCAGGGCGCACACCCCGAGCATGGTGTCCATCCCCGCGACGAAGGCGTGCCGCACCTGCGCGAGCATCGCCGGATCGCCCGCCCGGTGCGCGACGGCAACGCCCGCGGTGACCCCGTCGGCGATCGGATCCCGGTTCAGCGCGCCGAGCTCGGTCCGGTACGTGGTGGCCAGCACGGTGCCGAGGACCGCGACGCCGATGGTGCCGCCCGCCTGCCGAAGTGCTTGCAGCAGTGCCGAACCCGAGCCGGAGCGGGCGGCGGTGAGCTCCACCGTCGCCAGGCCCATGGCCGCGGGCATGACCAGACCCATGCCCGCGCCGAGCACCGTCGTCCACAGGGCGGTCAGCCCGTAGCCGCTGTCCACCCTGGTCAGCGCGCCGAGCCCGATCCCGCCCGCCAGCACCAGGAAGCCCGCGGTGAGCACCACCCGCACCCCGAGGCGCGGGAGCAGCACGTCGACCAGTCTGCTGCCGAGCACCAGCCCACCGATCATCGGCAGCAGCCGCAGCCCGCTGCCGAGCGCGTCGACCTCGAGCACGGCCTGGAAGTACTGCGGAACGGTGAAGAACATGCCGAACATGGCGAAGCTGACGAGAATGGAGAACGCGGTGCCCCAGCGGAATCCGGGCGCGACGAACAGGCCGACATCGATGAGCGGGTGGGCGCAGCGACGCTGCCACCACAGGAACGCGCCGAGCAGTACGACGCCCCCGGCCACCGCGAGCCAGCCGACGACGTCGGCCCAGTCGCGTTCACCGATCCGGATGAAGCCGTAGGTCAGCCCGAGCATGCCAGCGGCCGAGAGCGCCGCACCGGCCAGATCGATGCGAGAACCGGTGTCGCCGCGCGATTCCGGAACCAGGGTCGCGACCGCCAGCGCGCCGGCGACCACCAGCGGCACATTGATCAGGAACACCGAGCCCCACCAGAAGTGCTGGAGCAGCCAGCCACCGAGGATCGGGCCGAGCGGCAGGCCGACGGCGGTCGAGGTGACCCAGATCGTCAGCGCGCGCTGACGCTGCGCGGGCTCGGTGAACAGCACCGGCAGCACCGCCATCGACAGCGGCATCATCGCCGCGGCCGCGACACCGAGCGCGACCCTGGCGGCGATCAGCTGACCGGCCGTACCGGCGAACGCGCAGGCCAGCGAGGCCATCCCGAAGACGAGGAGCGCGCCGAGCAGCACCTTCTTGCGCCCGTAGCGGTCGCCCAGCGCACCGGCAGGCAGCATCAGCGCGGCCAGCGCGAGGGTGTAGGCGCTGCTGAACCATTGCAGCGCAGCGGTATTCGCGTGCAGGTCGACCGCGAGGGTCGGCAGGGCCACCGTCAGCACGGTGACGTCGAGTCCGATCGTGAGCATCGCCAGGGCGAGGGCGCCGAGGGCGAGCCAGCGGCGGGTGGCTTCCGTCCGCATATCTCCTCCAAAATGATAGTTACCGTCATTTGCTAGTAACTCGCATTTAGTAGATTCTGTCAAGAGTTGGCCCCGGCCGCCGCACCTCGCCTCGATCGGCTCGCTACGCTCTGTGGCGATGAAGATCCGCGAACTCGGCGTGCGCGCCGCCGGCACTCTCGGCGCCGCCGCGATCGCCGCCACCCTGGTCTGCGCCCCCGCCGCCACCGCCGTCCCCGGCTCCGACACACCGCCGGGCAACGGCCCGAGCACGACGACGACCCCCCCGTTCACCACGCCGAACACCGACAGCTGCCCGCAGAAGACGCAACCGCCCGCCCCCATCGACACCTCCGAGGTGCCAGCGCCGGGCGAACCGACGCCGAGCGCGCTCCCGGTGCCCGACGCCCCGATCGGCGGCGACCGGATGAGCGAATGCGGCGTCGTGCTGCCCAAGGGCGCGCCCCCGCTGCCCGCCGACATCTCGGCGACCGCGTGGATGGTCTCCGACCTCGACACCGGCCGGGTGCTCGCGGCCAAGGACCCGCACGGGCGCTACCGGCCCGCCAGCACGATCAAGGTGGCGCTGGCGATCGTCGCGCTGCGCACCCTCGACCTGGACAAGGTGGTGACCGGCACCCAGGCCGACGCCGACGTCGACGGCACCAGGGTCGGCATCGGTCCCGGCGGGCTGTACACCAACCGTCAGCTCATGCAGGCGCTGATCATGTGCTCGGGCAACGACGCCGCGCACGCGATCGCCACCCAGCTCGGCGGCGACAAGGCGACCGTCGCGAAGATGAACGACGTGGCGAAGTCGTTGCGCGCGTTGGACACTCGCGCCGCGACCCCGTCCGGCCTGGACGGGCCGGGGATGAGCACCTCGGCCTACGACCTGTCGGTGCTGTTCCGCGAGGCGATGAGCATCCCGCTGTTCGCCGAACTCATCCACACCGAGCAGGCCGATTTCCCCGGCTACCCGGCCGATCCGAAGATCCCCGACGACAAGGACCATCCCGGCTTCCCCATCGCCAACGACAACCAGCTGCTCTACAACTACGCGGGCGCGATCGGCGGCAAGACCGGTTTCACCGACGACGCCAGGCAGACCTTCGTCGCCGCCGCCGAGCGCGACGGGCACCGGCTGGTCGTCACGCTGCTCAAGGCCGATGTGCGCCCGATCCGGCCGTGGGAGCAGGCTGCCCGGCTGCTCGACTACGGTTTCGCCCTCGACGCCGACGCCCGGATCGGCAAGCTACCCGAATCGGGCAGTGCGGCAGTGCATCCCAGCGTTCCGCTGGCCACCCCGCCGCCGCGCGCCGACGGGACGCAGGCCCAGCCGGAGCAGCAGCCGCATCACGCCGCCCGGGTGGCGACCCTGATCGGCGGGCCGATCGTGGTCATGGTGCTGCTGCTGTGGGCGCGGCGGGCCTACCGGCGCGGGCGCTGAGTCAGCGGCGCCTGCCGAATAGCAGCAGCGCCAGCGCGGCGACCGCGCCTGCGCCGAAATACGCGGCGCCCGCACCGGTCGAGAGGCCGCGGTCGACGGCACGCGGCCGGATGACGACCGCGTTCGGCGGCGCGATCTCGGCGGCGCGGTCGTTGTCGGACGAGGTCGCCGCCCACGCGGTGGCGAACAGCAGGATGCGATAGGTCATGTAGCTGAACACCATCAGACCGATGATGGAGCCGAAGGTGGCGCCCGCCGGGCTGCGCAGCACCGCCTGCAGATAGATCGCGCCGATCAGCTTGAAGATCTCGAACGCGATCGCCGCCAGCGCCGCCGCGCGCGCCGCGCTGCGCAGCGAGACCGGCTCGCGCGGCAGGCGGGCGATCATCCAGGCGAACACCGCCCACGAGGCGAACAGACCGAGCGCGATCGACACCACGCGCACCACCACCGTGGCACCGGGCAGATGGTCGGCTCCCAGCGCGATCAGAATCTGCCTGCCCAGGCCACTCGACGCCACCGCCGACAACCCGAGCGAGACGACGGCGGCCAGGCCGAGGCCGACCAGCGCGCCGAGATCGGACAATTTGCTCCGCCACCACGGACTCTCGGGGCTCTGGCTCTCCCACTGCTCGGTGAGCGCGGCGCGCAGGTTCGCGATCCAGCCCAGCCCGGTGTAGACGCCGACGAGCAGACCGATCAAGCCGACCGTGCCGCGCGAGCTGATGGCCTGGTCGATGAGATCGTTGATCTGGCCGCCGAATGAGCCGGGCATCTTCTCCACGATGCTGTCCTGGAGTTCCTCCAGCAGACCGGGATGACCGGCCAGCACGAAGCCTGCCACCGAGAACGCCACCATCAACAGCGGAAACAGCGACAGCACAGTGAAGTACGTGATGCCCGCCGCGTAGTAGTCACCGCGTTGCCGCTGGAATCGGCCGCCCGCCCTGACCAGATGATCCAGCCAGGGCCTGCGCCCGATCTGCCGCTCGACCGCGGCCGAGATGTTGTCGACGAGCTGCATGGCACGCGCCCCTTCAGCCGAAAGCCGCAGGCGCACACCGGGTCAGCGAGCCAGGAAGCCCACCCGGTCGTACACCTGCGCCAGTGTGTTGCCTGCGATCTCGCGCGCCCGCTCGGCACCCGAGGCGAGGATCCGGTCCAGTTCGGCCTGATCCGACAGGTATTCCTGCACCTTCTGCTGGACGGGGGTGACGAATTCGACCAGCGCGTCGGCCACGTCGGCCTTGAGATCACCGTAGCCCTTGCCCGCGAAATTCTCTTCGAGGGTGACGATCGGGGTTTCGGTGAGCGAACTCAGGATCACCAGCAGGTTGCTCACGCCCGCCTTGTGCTCCGGGTCGTAGCGGATCTCACGCTCGGTGTCGGTGACCGCCGACTTGACCTTCTTCGCGGTGACCTTGGGATCGTCGAGCAGGTTGATCAAGCCGGCGTCGGTGCTGGCCGACTTGCTCATCTTCGCGGTCGGATCCTGCAGGTCGAAGATCTTCGCCGTGCCCTTGACGATATGCGGCTCCGGCACGACGAAGGTCTTCTTGAAGCGGGTGTTGAAGCGCTGGGCCAGGTTTCGGGTCAGCTCCAGGTGCTGGCGCTGGTCCTCGCCGACCGGCACCTGGTGCGGGCGGTAGAGCAGGATGTCGGCGGCCATCAGCACCGGGTAGGTGAACAGGCCGACGGTCGCGTTGTCCGCGCCCTGCTTGACCGACTTGTCCTTGAACTGGGTCATCCGGCTGGCCTCGCCGAAACCGGTGATGCAGCTCAGGACCCAGGACAGCTCGGCGTGCTCGGGCACCTGGCTCTGCACGAACAGGGTCGACTTCTTCGGGTCGATGCCGAGCGCGAGCAGCTGGGCGGCCGCGGCCTTGGTGCGGGCCCGCAGCGCCTTGGGCTCCTGGCTGACGGTGATCGCGTGCATGTCCGGGATGAAGTACAGCGCGTCGTACTCGTCCTGCATGGTCACCCAGTACTGCAGCGCACCCAGGTAGTTGCCGAGGTGGAAGGAGTCGCTGGTGGGCTGGATGCCCGACAGCACCCGCTGCTTGCGTTCGGCCGTCGCGGCCGGGGCAGGACTGGACATGCCCCCGATCTTTCCATGTACCTCAAGCGGTATTTCGCTGCACCCAGTTGCGCGGATCGACGCCGGGCATGCTCGGCTTGCCCGCCTTGACCATTCGCTGTTCGCGGCGGGCCAGCAGCTGATAGGAGGGTGTGCTCGGCCCGGCCAGCGCGCCGGCCAGCACCCGGGGCGCCAGCGGCGGGGCGACGTGCGCGGTCCGCAGGCTGCGGCACAGCGTGCGGTAGGCCACCTGATCGGCGATGCCCCACTCGATGCCGTACATGTCCCGGATCCGGGTCGGCAGGCTGCCCTGCACCAGCAGGTACAGCGCCGAGCCGACCTGCTCGGCGGGCGGGCGCAGACGATAGGCCTTGCGGTGGCCCGCCAGATACGAGCCGACCAGATCGGCCTCCTCGGTGAGGAACAGTTCGGCCGAGTTCAGGTAGTCGTCGAAGTAGCGGCGGAAGGCCGGGTAGTCGGCGGGCGCGGCGTCGCGCGGCATGCCGAACAGCTCGCCCCAGCGGACGTAGTCCTGGTAGAGGTCCTCGCGCTCGGTGGCGGTGAGTTCGCGCACCAGCCGGTCGTACATCGCCTCGGCGGAGTCGAACGTGAAGGCCATGGTCATGAACATCAGGTGCGGATCGTGCGCCGCGTAGGCGGTGCCCGCCGGATAGTGCTCGCCCGCGTCCTCGGGCAGGGCGCCGACCACCTTCTCGTGCTTACGCCGGGTGAAGGCCAGAGCCCGGTCGGCCTCGGTCTTGCTGCCGAGGAAGACCGCCTCGAACAGCGCCCCGGTGATGGCCAGCCGGGTGTACGGGGTCGCGCGGTGGGCGGTGTGCTCACTGGTGCCGACGAACAGCAGCGGGTGCACCGCGCCGATCACGAGTGCCCGGACACCGTAGGTCAGCCCCACCGCCCGCTTGCTCATCACCCGTCGGATCATCGAATCGTCGGCGAAATATCCGGGTTCGCCCTGCCGTGCGGCCATGCTGCGCCTCCTCGTCGAGTGCATCTGGCAATAGAATCCACCAGATTTGATAATCTGGCAAGAGTCTCTACCAGAAAACCTCCCCGCGACGGCAGGACGCAGAATGGGAGCTGTGGCAGCACAACGCACCTACGGTGGCGTCTCGGCCGAACAACGACAGGCCCAACGCCGGACCGCCCTCCTCGACGCGGCGCTCGACATCGTCGCCGAAGACGGGCAGGCCAAGCTCACCGTCGCCGGGCTCTGCGCCCGTGCCGGACTCAACGAGCGCTACTACTACGAGAATTTCGAGCATCGCGAGAGCGTGCTGGAGGCCCTGCTCGATCGGATCGCCGAGGAGCTGACCGCCGCGATCGTGACGGCGCTGACCACCGCCGCCCCCGACAGCCGGTCCCAGTCCCGCGCCGCGATCGACGCGGGCATCTCGGTACTCATCGACGATCCGCGCAAGGCGAAGGCCGCGCTGATCGCGGGCATGGCGACGCCGGAACTGCGCGCCCGCACGGCCCGCACGGTCCGGGCGTTCTCCCGGCTGGTCGCCGCCGAGGGCACCGGTTTCTACGGGGTCGAGGTGCCGCAGAAGCTCGTCGACTTCCGCGCGATCTACCTCATCGGCGGCCTCACCCAGACCCTCACCACCTGGCTGGCCGGCGACCTGGACCTGACCCGCGAGGAACTGATCGACCAGGTCACCGAGGTCTTCGTCCTCCTCGGCGACGACCTGGCCGAACGACACCGCTGACGACCTACGTCACCGCGGCGGGCAGAGACCGGCGGGTGCGGTGCAGGGTTCCGACGATCCGTTGGCCAGCCAGAGGAGGGCCTGATTGATCGTCACCACCAGCTCGGGCGACAGCACCGACGACCCGCTGTCGGCGATGGGCTGGGACGCGCGGCTCGGCTGCGCGTCGGCCGTGGCCGGACCCGCCGCAGTGGTCAGGAACGCGGCGAGGATGCTCGCGCTCACCAGAACTCGCTTCATCGTGTTCTCCTCATCGGCGGCCTCGGCAGCCGCTCGGCGAGAACGCTAAGCGGACCGGCACAGTGGTGGCAGCCGCCAATTCCGGTGGCAATGGATCAGTCGGTCAGCGCCACCGCGTCGAAGGTGTCCGGCTCGCCCTGGAGGACGACGCGGAAGACGACGTCGCGGCGCGACCAGTAGGCGGCGCAGTCGCGCATAGCGCTGTCGAACCAGGCGCGCTCGGTGGGGTCGTCGGCGAGCAGGTCGGCGGCGGTGCGCACCACGACGACGTAGCCGGGCGCGTCGCCGACGAAATCGTCGAGGTCACGGAGGCATTCGTCGAAGGCGTCCTTGTTCGCGCCGAAGTAGTACGGGAACTGGAAGGCCGCGGCGAACTCGTCGAAGAGCTCGGCGGTGGTGCGCATCTTGGGGCCGCGCAGTTCGCGCACGCGGTAGTCCGCGGGCGCGTCGTAGCGCACGCCGCTGAACGCGGCGGGGTCGACGGGCAGGGCGCCGAGCACCGGTCGCGGGGCGGCGGGCGCCTC
This sequence comes from Nocardia sp. NPDC051833, assembly GCF_040681225.1. Classification (NCBI taxonomy): domain Bacteria; kingdom Bacillati; phylum Actinomycetota; class Actinomycetes; order Mycobacteriales; family Nocardiaceae; genus Nocardia; species Nocardia sp. NPDC051833. Next base: position 3,789,055 of record NZ_JBFAYK010000001.1, on the reverse strand, counting down.
GAGGGTGGGACGAGCAAGGAACTGCGACAGCGTCATTCGCGTCGTCATCAGCGCATCCTCGTGAAGGTCTCGTAGTGGTCGCCGGTGTACCAGGCGGTGCCGTCGCTGCCGGTGACGATGCGTTCGGCGTCCCGGCCCCTGTTGCGCTGCTTGGGGTTGACGTCCCACTCCTGGTAAACCACGGCTTTCCCCGCCGAATCCTTAGGCGGCAGTTTGGTTCCCCGGTTCATCCACTGCTCGCCACCCTTGGTGCCGGGCGCGTTCGCCGAATCCGGCCAGCGCCCCGCGTCGATCTCCACGAGCGTGGCGTAGGCCCGATCGGGCACGCCCGCCGCCTTGGTGACCGGCGCGGCACTGGCAGTGCCCGCGGGCGGGCCGGGTTTCGGCGCGGCCTTGGTGGTGGTGATCCCGGCGGCCGCGCGGGTGCTGGTGGCCGCGGTGGTGTCGTTGCCGCCGCGCCCGGTGAGCAGCGTGAAGCCCACCGCGAGCACGATGAGGAGGAGCCCGCCGAGCAGGCCGAGAGTCTTGCGCGAGAGGTTCACCGGTACTGCACCGTCACCGGAGCGTGGTCGGACCAGCGCTGATCGTAGGCGTCGGCGCGCTCGACGACGGCCTGCTTGGCGCGCCCCGGCAGCTCGCCGAGGGCCAGCTGGTAATCGATGCGCCAGCCGGAGTCGTTGTCGAAGGCGCGGCCACGGTAGGACCACCAGCTGTACGGGCCCGCGACGCCGGGGTGCAGCGCGCGCACCACGTCGACGTAGCCCGCCGCCAGCAGGTCGGCGATCCAGGCGCGTTCCTCGGGCAGGAAGCCCGCCGACTTCTGGTTGCCCTTCCAGTTCTTCAGGTCGACCTCGGCGGGCGCGATGTTCCAGTCACCGCTGACCACGAAATCGCCGGTGCGCGCCTTCAGGTACGCGCCGAACTCGGTCATGAACCGGTACTTCTCGTCCTGCTTGGGGGTGTTCTCCTCCCCCGAGTGCACGTACACGCTGGCCACGGTGACCTCGCCGAAGTCGGCCTCGAGATAGCGCCCCGACTCGGCGAACTCGCTGCTGCCGAAGCCGATCCGCACCGCGTCGGGCGTCCGGCGCGACAGGATGCCGACCCCGGCGCGCCCCTTCGACTCCGGTTCGGCGTGCGAGAGCACCCACCCCGCGTCGAGCGCGGGCGCCAGCGCGGCGGCGACCTGGGCATCGGTCGCCCTGGTCTCCTGCAAGCACACGATGTCGGCCTCGGTCGCGGCGAGCCAGGGCAGCATGCCCTTGGTCGCCGCGGCGCGCACGCCGTTGACGTTCACTGTTGAAAGGATGAGAGCCACCGGTCGACCGTACAATGACAGGTCAGGAATGCTCCCCCGGACACCGTCGTCCAGGAAGGGGTGATTGACGATGACGTCACGCACCGCCAAGTCCACTGCCCGGCCGTCGCCCGTCGCGGCGCTGCACCTCGGGTCCGGTGACCCGGTTCTGCTGTTGCACGGGTTCATGTTGTCGCCGCACTGCTGGGAGCAGGTGGCGCGGCGGATGTCGGCCCACTGCGAGGTGTACGCGCCCGCGTTCGCCGGGCACTGGGGCGGGCCGAAGGTCGAGGGCTGGTCCCTGGATGTGTACGCGCTGGCCGATCAGATCGAAGATCAGCTCGACGAACTGGGCTGGCGGACCTGCCATATCGCGGGGAACTCGCTGGGCGGCTGGGTCGGCTTGGAGCTGGCGCGGCGCGGGCGGGCCCGCACGCTCACCGCGATCGCGCCGGCGGGCGGCTGGAGTACGCCCTCGTTCACCCAGCTGCGGGTCGGCGCGAAGTTCGCCTCGATGGTCCCGTTCGTCGAGGTCGGCAAGCGGCTCGGCGGCCTGGTGATCAACAACCCGGTGGTGCAGCAGGTCGCCGCGCTGATGCTGAGCAAGCACACGGGCGCGGTGGCCCGGCGCGACCTCGCGACGATCATCGCGGCCGTCCTGCACTGCGACGCGATCATCCCGATGCTGCTCGGCGGCCTGCGCGCGCCCGCGATGGACGACCTGAACGAGCTGTCCACCCCGGTCCGCATGCTGCTCGCCGAGTACGACCGGATCATCCCCAACCACGTCTACGCCACCCGCTACCTGCGCGAACTCCCCGAATCCGCGGACCGCATCCTGGTCAACGGCGTGGGTCATGTGCCGATGCTGGAGGCACCGGACCGGATCGCCACCCTGATCGCCGAGCACATCTACGCCAGCCGCGGTCACCTGCGCGCGGTCTGAACACGCGCGGACCCGGCCGCGCGAGACGCGCGCGGCCGGGTTCGCCTTCGCCTACTTGCCGAGCAGACCCTTGGCGATGTGGGTCACCTGGATCTCGTTGCTGCCCGCGTAGATCATCAGCGACTTCGCGTCACGCGCCAGCTGCTCCACCCGGTACTCGCTCATGTACCCGTTGCCGCCGAACAGCTGCACTGCCTCCATCGCGACCTCGGTGGCCGCCTCGGAGCAGTAGAGCTTCATCGCCGACGCCTCGGCCAGGCTCGGCGGCTTGCCCGCCTTGCCCCGCTCGAGCACGTTGAACACCATGTTCTGCACATTGATCCGGGCGACCTCCATCTTGGCCAGCTTGAGCTGGATCAGCTGGAACCTGCCGATCTCCTGTCCCCACAGCGTGCGGGTGCGCGCGTAGTCGACACAGAGCCGGTGGCATTCCTCGATGATGCCCAGCGCCATGAAGCCGACGCCGATCCGCTCGGCGGTGAAACTGGCTCTGGCGCTGTCGCGTCCGTCGCCGCCGCGATGGTCCTCGGTCTCGCCGAGCAGCCGGTCGCGGCCGAGCCGGACATTGTCGAAGAACAGTTCCCCGGTGGGCGAGGAGTGCAGGCCCATCTTCTTGAACGGCTTGCCCTGGGTGAGTCCTTCCATGCCCTTGTCCAGCACGAAGGTCAGCACCTTGCGGTCGCGCTTGTCGGCGCCGTCGCCCTCGTCGAGCTTGGCGTAGACGATCATCACGTCGGCGCACGGGCCGTTGGTGATGAAGGTCTTCTGGCCGTTGAGGATGTAGTCCTCGCCGTCGCGCTCGACCCGGGTCTTCATGCCGCCGAAGGCATCCGAGCCGGAGTCGGGCTCGGTGATCGCCCAGGACGCCACCTTGCGCAGGGTGACGATGTCGGCGAGCCAGCGTTCCTTCTGCGCCAGGGTGCCCCGCGACATGATGGTGGTGGCGCCCAGCCCGATGCTGACACCCAGCGCGGACACCAATCCCATACAGACCCCGGACAGTTCGCTGATCAGCACCGCCATCATCGACTGCTGCCCGGCGAACGGCGACCCACCGCCACCGCCGGACTTCTCGCCGGGTCCGGCCGCCTCCTTGGCCAGCATCTTGGTGACCGCGTCCTCGCCCATGGCGTCGATCCCGAACTGGCTGAACAGTTTCCGCAGGATCGGGTAGGGCAGCAGCTCACCGCTGTCGAGGGCGTCCAGATGCGGACGGACCTCCTTGTCGAGGAAGGTCCGCACGGCGTCGCGGATCATCAGATCGGTTTCGGACCATTCGATCATCGTCGTCTCCCGCGCTCAGGGCAGCCGCACGGCGATGTCGTCGATCGCCCACGGCCCTTCGGTCTCGATCGTCTTCACATCGTGCCAGCCGGCCAGCTCGGAGATGGCGCCTCCTTGCACGGCGAACACCTTGCCGGTGATCGGGCACTTGTCCGAGGCCAGATAGGCGACCAGCGGCGAGATATTGGCCGGGCTGAACGCGTCGAACCCGCCGGATTCCTCGGCCGCGGCGGCCTCGGCGGCGAACATCGCGCCCATGCCGGGCGTGGCCAGGGTGAGCCGGGTGCGGGCGATCGGCGCGATCGCGTTGACCCGCACGCCGTAGCGGCCCAGTTCCTCGGCGGCGACCTGGGTGAGAGCCGCGATCCCGGCCTTGGCCGCGCCGTAGTTGGCCTGGCCCGCGTTGGGCAGGGTGACACCCGAGGCCGACGCGGTATTCACCACGGCGGCGTTGGGCTGGTTGCCCGCTTTGCTCTGCGCCTTCCAGTAGGCGGCGGCGTGGTGCAGCACGGCGGCGTGACCCTTGAGGTGCACGGCGATCACCGCGTCCCACTGGGCCTCGTCCATCGCGGCGACGAAGACATCGCGCAGGATGCCCGCGTTGTTGATGACGATGTCGAGCCCGCCGAGCTCACCGACCGCCCGGGCGATCAGGTTCCGCGCGCCGTCCCAGGACGCGACATTGTCGGTATTGGCGACGGCGACACCGCCCGCCGCGACGATCTCGTCGACGACCTGCTGCGCCGGACCGGAGTCGGCGCCCTCGCCGGCATTGCTGCCGCCGAGATCGTTGACCACGACCTTCGCGCCCTCGCGCGCGAACAGCAGCGCGTGCTCGCGGCCGATGCCGCGGCCGGCGCCGGTGATCACGGCGACCTTGCCCGCCAGGGAACTCATGACTGACTCCTTATCTCGGCGAGGCCGTCACTGAGGACGACGTCCTCGCCGCGCACCGTCTCGAAGGCGTAGGTGGTGATGCCGTCGACGCTGGTCACCGGCCAGATCCGGGTCCGCAGGTCGTCACCGGGGAAGACGAGCTTGGCGAAGCGCACCGCGAAGCGCCGCAGCCGGTGCACATCCGAGCCCGCCGTCGCCGTGAGTACGCCCCACGACGCCATCGCCATGGTGCACAGCCCGTGCGCGATGATGCCGGGCAGTCCGGCGTCCTTGGCGACCTGCTCGTCGAGGTGCAGCGGCATCGGATCGCCCGAGGCGGGCGAGTACCGGAAGGTCTGGTCGTCGTCGACGTGATGCTCGACGACCGCGAACGGTTCGCTCGCGCGCAGGCTTTCGTCGAAGCGATGCGCCGGCGCCTGCTCCCCCACCGACTTGCCCGCGTCGATATTGCGGAAGAAGGCGGTGAGGTACTGCTCGTTCACCAGTTCGCCTGCCGCGTCCCGGCATTCGACCAGGATGGTGACGGTCGTACCGGTCGACTTGCTGGTGTAGCCGACCGCCTTGGCCCGCGACACCAGCCGCTCACCGGGCCGGATCGGCCGATGGAAGTGGAAGTCCTGCTCGCCGTGCACCACCCGGCCGAAGATGTCCATCGGCGCCACGTCGATGATCGGCATCATCATGGACTCGAACACCGGGACGATGGCGAAGACCGGCGGTGCGACGGTGCCGTCGCGGTGCGCCTGGATCGGATCGTTGGTCGCGGCGGCGTAGTCCGCGATCCGGTCCGCGGTGACCGCGAATTCCTCGGCGTCACCCCATTTTTCCAGGCCCGCGTCGTCGAACTCGACGATGCGGCCGGATGCGTGCGCTGTCATTCGAAACCCCTACGCCGAGGCCAGCGCGTCGAGCTGGTCGAGGGATTTGTCCAGCTGGGTGCGGCCGTCCTTCTCCACCGCCTTGCCCAGCGCGCCCTTGATCAGCGCGCCCTCGAAGTCACCGGAGACCAGGATGGTGCTGCCCGCTCCCGACGGCTGGATGTCGAAGGTGAATTCGGTACGGACACCGGCCATTCCGGCGCCGGTGAGGGTCAGCCGGTTCGGCACCTCGACCGCCTTGACCGTCCATTCCATCTTGTTGGCCATGCCGAGCATGACGATCTTGGCGACCAGCGCGGCGCCCTCGGCCAGCACGGCGGGCGGTTCCTCCATGAACTTCTCGTGGATGGTGAACCACTTGTCCCAGGTCTGTGGGTCGGAGACGACAGCCCACAGCGCTTCCGGGGTGGCGGTGACGGTCTTGGTGGCTTCGATGTGTCCCATTGCGGTACTCCTCGTGCTGGTCAGCGCACCGCGCGCTGGTAGGCGGTGACCACGGCGGCGCCGCCGAGGCCGATGTTGTGCTGCAGGGCGGCGGTGACGTCGCCGACCTGGCGTTTGCCCGCGGTGCCGCGCAGCTGCCAGGTGAGCTCGGAGCACTGGGCCAGGCCGGTCGCGCCGAGCGGGTGCCCCTTGGAGATCAGGCCGCCGGAGGGGTTCACCACCCACTTGCCGCCGTAGGTGGTCTGGCCCGCGTCGATCAGCTTCCCGGCCTCGCCCTCGCCGCAGAGTCCGAGCGCCTCGTAGAGCAGCAGCTCGTTGGCGGAGAAGCAGTCGTGCAGCTCGATCACCTGGAAGTCGTCGGCGCCCAGGCCCGCCTGCTCGTAGACCTTCCGCGCGGCGGCGACATTCATGTCGTAGCCGATGAGGTTCTTGGCGGTGCCGTCGAAGGTCGAGGCGTAGTCGGTGGTCATCGCCTGCCCGACGATCTCGACCGCCCGCTCCGACAGATCGTGCCGGTCGACGAACGCCTCGCTCGCCAGGATCGCCGCGCCGGAACCGTCCGAGGTCGGCGAGCACTGGAGCTTGGTGAGCGGGTCGTAGATCATCCGCGAGGCCAGGATGTCGTCGAGCGAATACTCGTCCTGGAACTGCGAATACGGGTTGTTCACCGAGTGCTTGTGGTTCTTGTGACCGATCTTGGCGAAGTGCTCGGCGGTGGTGCCGTAGCGCTTCATGTGCTCGCGCCCGGCCGCGCCGAACATCCACGGCGCCACCGGGAACAGCACCTCGGAGATCTCGGCCAGCGCCATGACGTGCTTGGCCATCGGCTGTTCACGGTCGTCCCAGGTGGAGCCGAGTGAACCGGGCTGCATCTTCTCGAAGCCCAGCGCCAGCGTGCACTCGGCCAGCCCGCCCCGGATCGCCTGCGCCGCCAGGTAGAGCGCGGTGGAGCCGGTCGAACAGTTGTTGTTGACATTGACCACCGGGATGCCGGTCATCCCGAGTTCGTAGACCGCGCGCTGACCGGAGGTCGACTCGCCGTAGACATAGCCGACGTAGGCCTGCTCGACCTCGCGGTAGTCGATGCCAGCGTCGGCCAGGGCCTTGGTGCCCGACTCCCGCGCCATATCCGGATAGTCCCAGGCCCGGGTGGTTCCGTCGGCCTCCTCGACCAGCTTGCGGCCCGGCTTCTCGAACTTCGTCATCCCTACGCCGACCACATAGACCTTGTTCGTCATCGAACTCCCATCCTCAGGCTTGCGCACAAACATACAGCTCTGCATGTATCTTCACAACGGTTTCCGTGACCCCGGTCACCATCCGCCCGCGTAACAGCGGCGTAACGGTTCGGAAAATTGGTGTCTACATCCATCGAGCACCGTCGGTGAGCCGCCGAATTCGACGGCCGCGTGGATGAGGGAGAGGGAAAATGGCCGGAGCGGACACCGCTGCCAAAGAAACACTTGAGGACTACACGCTGCGTTTCGCCCCGCGGAGCTACCGCAAATGGAGCCCGGCGGTGGTCGGCATCTCCGCTCTCGGCGGCATCGCCTATCTCGCCGATTTCGCGATCGGCGCCAATATCGGAATCGCGCACGGCACCGGAAACGCGCTGATCGGCATCGGTATCTTCGCCGTCGTCGTGATGCTGACCGGATTTCCGCTCGCCTATTACGCGGCGCGCTACAACATCGATCTGGATTTGATCACGCGCGGTAGCGGATTCGGCTACTACGGCTCGGTGATCACCAATATCGTGTTCGCCTCGTTCACCTTCATCTTCTTCGCGCTGGAAGGGTCGATCATGGCCCAGGGCCTGGAATTGGGCCTCGGAATTCCGCTCTGGATGGGCTATCTGGCGTCGACGGTGATCATCTTCCCGCTGGTCATCTACGGCATGAACACCCTGGCCAAGCTGCAGGTGTGGACCACGCCGCTGTGGCTGCTGCTGATGGTGGCGCCGTTCGGCTTCCTGCTGGTGCGCCACCCCGATTCGGTGGGCTCGTTCTTCGCCTACGGCGGCGAGAACGGGGGCGGCGTGAGCGTGTCCGGCGCGCTGCTGGCCGCGGGCGTCTGCCTGTCGCTGATCGCCCAGATCGCCGAGCAGATCGACTACCTGCGGTTCATGCCGCCGCGCACGCCGGAGAACCGGGCCAAGTGGTGGGGCTGGATGCTGCTCGCGGGTCCGGGCTGGGTGCTCTTCGGCGCGGCCAAGCAGGTCGTCGGCCTGTTCCTCGCGGTCTACCTGATCGCCAATCTGCCCGCCGCGCAGGGCATCGCGAACCAGCCGGTGCACCAGTTCCTGGAGATCTACCGCGATATGGTGCCGGGCTGGCTGGCCATGACGCTGGCCGTCGTGCTGGTGGTCATCAGCCAGATCAAGATCAATGTCACCAACGCGTACTCCGGCTCGCTGGCCTGGACCAACTCCTACACCCGGGTGACCAAGACCTACCCCGGTCGCCTGGTGTTCCTGGTGGTGAACCTCGGTGTGGCGCTGGTGCTGATGGAAGCGAACATGTTCGACTTCCTCAACAACATCCTTGGCTTCTACGCCAACTGCGGCATCGCCTGGATCGTCACCGTGGCCACCGACATCGCGGTGAACAAGTACCTGCTGAAGATCTCGCCGAAGGTGCCGGAGTTCCGGCGCGGCATGCTCTACGACTTCAACCCGGTCGGCCTGGTCGGCTTCGGCCTGTCGGCGGTGCTGTCGATCATGACCTTCTTCGGCCTCTTCGGTGAGCTGCTGAAGCCGTACTCGCCGCTGGTCGCGGTGCTGGTGGCCTTCGTCGCGACGCCGCTCACCGCGATCGCCACCAAGGGCAGGTACTACCTGCGCCGCGCCGACGACGGCATCGAGCTGCCGATGTTCGACGAGCACGGCAACCCGTCGGGCGATCTGCTGCCGTGCCACGTCACCGGCATGGAGTTCGAGCGCCCGGACATGATCGCCTCGGCGATCCCCGGCCCCGAGGGCGAGATCCAGTACATCAGCTCCCTCGCCCTGTCCACCGACCGCGAAGGCAAGCACCTACTGCCCCGCCAGCACTGATTTCACGACCGAAGGCCGTACCCGGCGAACACCTTTCGCCGGGTACGGCCTTCGTCGTGGTCAGAGAAGTTTGCGGACCAGCGGCAGCGGCAGGGTGCGCAGGGCGAAGGCGATGGGGATCCAGGGCCAGTCGGGGACGTAGGCCTTGGCGCGGCGCTTCTCGATGGCGGCGACCATGGCGCGGACGCCGGTCGCGGTGTCCACCATGAACTTCGGCTCGTGTTTGATGCGGTCGTTCATCTCCGAGCGGATGTAGCCGGGGTAGATCACCGAGATGTCCACGCCGGGGACGGCTTCGGCGCGCAGGCCCTCGGCCAGGGCCGCGACGCCCGCCTTGGTGGCGGCGTAGGTGGTCAGGGTCTTGGGCATGCCGCGCAGGCCGGAGATCGAGGAGATCATCACCAGGTGGCCGCGGCCCTGGGCGCGGAAGATCGCCATCGCGGCCTCGGTCTGCGCCAGGGCGGCGAGGAAGTTCACGACGGCGGTCTCGCGATTGGCGGCGTGCCTGCCGATGCCCAGCGGCGCGCCCTTGCCGAGTCCCGCGTTGACGACGACGCGGTCGATCGCGCCGAATTCCGCGGCGAATTCGTCGAAGACGGCGAACACGGCGGCGTCGTCGGTGACGTCGAGCTGTTTCACCGAGACGGCGCGGTCGGGATGCGCGGCCAGGATCTCGGCGCGCAGTTCGTCGAGGCGTTCGGTGCGCCGGGCGCACAGGCCAAGGTCGTAGCCGAGGGCGGCGAACTGGCGGGCCATCTCCGCGCCGAGGCCGGAGCTGGCACCGGTGATCACGATGGTGCCCCGGCTCACGACGCTACCGCCGGTGCCGGTAGGGGCTCGATGTGCGATTCCATGTGCTCACGCTAGTCATCCGGTGCCCGCCGACGGAACCGTTCCCTGCGGAATGGGCGGCCGACCGCGACGTTCCCGGGTGCAGGACACCGACCAGCCCCGCGACCACTGGGCCCCTGATCGGCCGAGCGCCGAACCCTGATCAGGGGGAACCAGCGGCGATCACGGCGGCCGCAGCGGCGCGCAGGTCGACCATGGCGCGACGCCAGCGGCGGTGCGCGCGGTCCGGGTCAGGGACGACGAAATTGGCGACGAGGATGCCGCGCAGCGCGTCCATCGCGGTGTAGGCGAAGTCGCGGGCGCCCTTGCGGCGCAGGTCGTCCGGGATCAGCTCGGCGACCGCGCGCAGCACCGCCGTGTTGACCAGCGGTTCGACCTCTTCCATCGCCGCGGCCAGCACCGGATCGGTCCGGCCCGCCACCCAGAGTTCCACCGTCGCGATGAACAGTGGCCCCTGATGCAGGTCCCACAGGAACTCGAGCGCGGCACCCACCGGATCGTCACCCACCCGGACCTGCGTCATCTCGCTCATCGCGGCGGCGACCCGCCGTTCGGCCAGGTGCTTGATCGCGGCGACGACCAGATCGTGCTTGGAGCCGAAATGGTGCACCTGCGCCCCCCGGGTGACGCCGGCGCGTTCGGCGACCCGGGGCGTGGTGGTGCCCGCGTACCCGTACTCGACCAGGCAGTCGATGGTCGCGTCGAGCAGGCGGACGCGCATCTCGCTGCTGCGCTGCTCCTGCGTCCGCCGCGGCGGCTTGTCGGCTGCGGTGCTGGTCATCGGCCGATCCTACCGCTTACATACAGACCTGTTGGTAAGCGGGAGTCCGCGGTCGCACCGGAATACCGCCGTGGCGACGCCACGCGTGTGCGGCGTCGGCACGAGCGGCATCCCGCGCGTCACCGCACAGCGACCAAGCGCGCGGTGTTCGCGGCGATGTCGTCGCCCGCCTGGTTGGCGGCCAGCTCGGCGTGCACCCGGTCGAAGTAGCGGTTGATCTCGGCGTTGGCCGTCTCGTCGTCCCAGCCGAGCAGCGGCGCGATCAGCCGTGCGATCTCCGGGGCGGCCGCGAGCCCGCGATCGGGCACCTCGATGGAGATGCGGGTGCGGCGGGTGAGCAGGTCGTCCAGGTGCAGCGCACCCTCGTGGGTCACCGCGTAGACGGCCTCGGCGGCCAGGTAGTCGGGCGCGCCCGGCAGCGGCTGACGCAGTGCGGGATCGGTGGCGACGAGGTCGAAGAGGTCGGTGGCCAGCGCGCCGTAGCGGCCGAGCAGGTGCTCGACGACCTCGACCGGCAGCCCGACGGTGGCTGCCAATTCCGCGGCCTCGGCCAACATTTCGCGGTAGCCCTGCGCGCCGACGATCGGCAGCTGCGCGGTTCCGGAGGCGGGGATGTCGCCGCCGAGGCGGGCGGTGACGGCGTCGACGACGTCGGCGGCCATCACCCGGTAGGTGGTGTACTTGCCGCCCGCGATCACGAACAGGCCGGGCGCGGGCTCGGCGACGGCGTGCTCGCGCGAGAGCTTGGCCGTCTCCTTCGACGCGCCGGTCATCAGCGGCCGCAGCCCGGCGTAGGTGCCGACGATGTCGGCCCTGGTCAGCGGCTCGCGCAGCAGCGCGTTGACGTGGTCGAGGATGTACTGCACGTCGGCGGCGGTGGCGGTGGGGTGGTTCTTGTCCAGCGACCACGCGGTGTCGGTGGTGCCGATGATCCAGTGCTCGGCCCACGGGATCACGAACAGCACGGACTTCTCGGTGCGCATGATCAGGCCGGTGTGCAGGTCGAGCCGGTCACGCGGGACCAGGATGTGCACGCCCTTGGACATCCGCACGTGGAACGGGAAGTCGACGCCGGTCATCTTGATCATGTCGTCGGTCCACACGCCGGTCGCGCTGATCACGCTGCGGGCCCGGATCGTGTGGGCGACACCGGTTTCCAGGTCGACCACGTGCGCGCCGACGACCTGCTCGCCGTCGCGCACGAGGCCGGTGACCCTGGTGCGGGTCAGCACGGTCGCGCCGTGGTCGGCGGCGGTCCTGGCGATCATCATGGTGTGCCTGGCGTCGTCGACCTGGGCGTCGTAGTAGCGGATCGCGCCGGTCATCGCGTCCGGGCGCAGCGCGGGCGCGAGTTCCAGTGCGCCGGAGCGGGTCAGGTGCTTGTGCATGGGAACGGCCCGCGCGCCACCGAGGGTGTCGTAGAGGGCGACGCCGGCGCCGATGTAGGCGCGCTCCCAGACCCGGTGCTGGAGCGGGAACAGGAACGGCACCGGACGCACCAGGTGCGGCGCGAGCGAGTTCAGCAGCAGCCCACGCTCTTTGAGCGCCTCGCGGACCAGCGCGAAGTCCAGCTGCTCCAGGTAGCGCAGGCCGCCGTGGATGAGCTTGGACGACCGGCTCGAGGTGCCTGCGGCGAAGTCGCGGGCCTCCACGAGGGTGACCGAGAGACCGCGCGAGGCGGCGTCGAGTGCGGCGCCGGCACCGGTCACGCCGCCGCCGATCACCAGCACGTCGACCTCGTGGTCGCCGAGCGCCGCGATCGCCTTGTCGCGGTAGAGGGAGTCCAGGGGAACGGACACGGCTTGCTCCTTGTCGAGGTGATCGTTCATCAGTCGAGTTCGGCCCAGTCGAGGGTGCGTTCGACGGCCTTGAGCCAGCGGCGGTAGCCGCGCTCGCGCTGCTCGTCGGACCAGGAGGGGAACCAGCGGACGTCTTCGTGCCAGTTCGCGAGCAGTTCGTCGGTGGAGTCCCAGACGCCGACCGCGAGGCCGGCCGCGTAGGCGGCGCCGAGCGCGGTGGTCTCGGCGACGACCGGCCGCGAGACCGGGACGCCGAGCAGGTCGGCCTGGATCTGCATGGCCAGCTTGTTCATGGTCACGCCGCCGTCGACGCGCAGCGTCGCCAGCCGCACGCCGGAATCGCGCTGCATCGCCTCGACCACGTCGCGGGTCTGGTAGGCGATGGATTCCAGGGTCGCCCTGGCCAGGTGGGCGTTGTTGCTGTAGCGCGAGAGGCCGACCACCGCGCCGCGCGCGTCGGGTCGCCAATACGGCGCGAACAGCCCGGAGAACGCGGGCACGAAATACACCCCGCCCGCGTCCTCGACCTGGCCGGCCAGGTCCTCGATCTGCGCGGCGCCCGCGATGATGCCGAGCTGGTCGCGCAGCCACTGCACGGCCGACCCGGTGACCGCGATCGACCCCTCCAGCGCGTAGACGGGTTTGTCGTCGCCGAACCGGTAGGCGACCGTGGTGAGCAGGCCGTGCGCCGAGCGCACGATGTCGGTGCCGGTGTTGAGCATCAGGAAATTGCCGGTGCCGTAGGTGTTCTTGGCCTCGCCCGGCTGGAAACACACCTGCCCGACGCTCGCGGCCTGCTGGTCGCCGAGGACCCCGGCGATCGGGACCGCGCCCTGGAACGGCCCGTCGGGGTTGGTGGTGCCGAAGCCGGCCGGGTTCGACGACGGCGCGATGGCGGGCAGCATGGCGCGGGGGATGTCGAAGACGCGCAGCAGTTCGTCGTCCCAGGCCAGCGTCTCGAGGTCCATCAGCATGGTGCGCGAGGCGTTGGTGGGATCGGTGACGTGCACGCCACCGCGAATACCGCCGGTGAGGTTCCAGATCAGCCAGGTGTCGAGGGTGCCGAACAGGGCGTCGCCGCGTTCGGCATCGGCGCGCACGCCCTCGACATTGTCGAGGATCCAGCGCAGCTTGCCGCCGGAGAAGTAGGGCGCGGGCGGGAGTCCGGTGCGCTGGCGGATCAGGTCGGTGTGACCGGCGGCGTCGAGCGCGGCGATGATCCGGTCGGTGCGGGTGTCCTGCCAGACGATGGCGTTGTAGTACGGGCGGCCGGTGTGGCGGTTCCACACGACGGTGGTCTCGCGCTGGTTGGTGACGCCGATCGCGGCCAGGTCGGCGGCGGTGAGGTCGGCCGCGGCGAGCGCGGTCTTGACGACGGTGCGGGTGCGTTCCCAGATCTCGTCGGGGTTGTGTTCGACCCAGCCGGGTCGCGGCATGATCTGCTCGTGTTCGAGCTGATGCCGGGCGACGACGGCGCCGCCGTGGTCGAAAACCATGAAACGCGTCGAGGTCGTGCCCTGGTCGATCGCGCCCACATACCGATTCATCGTGGTCCTTTCGCGCGGGCTCACCGTCGAGCCCGACACCACGCTAGGAACGGCCCGACCGCGCCGCCACGGCTGCCGTTCGACAATGCTGAACGCTCGGGCTGATAGGTTCGGGCGGTGCCGGGTCCGATCCAGTCGATCGAGCGAGCCGCCGCCGTGCTGCGGCTGCTCGCGCGCGGATCGGGACCGATGGCGGTCGGCGAGGTCGCCGCCGCCCTCGACCTGGCCAAACCCACCGCGCACGGCATTCTGCGGACCCTGCTCGGGGTGGGGTTCGTCGACCAGGATCCGGCGACGGGCCGGTATCTGCTCGGGCCCGCGCTGGGTGAACTCGGGACCGATCACCTCGATGTCAACGAACTGCGCTCGCGGGCGATCCACCGCGCCGACGCGCTCGCGTCGCGGACCGGCGAGTCGGTGCGGATGGCGGTCGCTCGGCCCGCCGGAGTGACGGTGGTGCACCACGTGTTCCGGCCGGACAACACCGAGCAGGTACTCGCGGTCGGCGAGGTGCTGCCCGCGCACGCCACCGCACTGGGCAAGGTGCTGCTCGCCTACGACGCCGCGACGAATCCCGGTGCCCTGCAATCATTCACGCACCGCACTATCGTCGACCCGACAGCGCTGGACCGCGTGATCGGCGAGGTCAGGCGGACCGGCTGGGCCGGCGAGGTCGAGGAATACCGCTCCGGCGAGGCGGGCATCGCCGCGCCGATCCGGGCCAGAGGAGGACTGGTGGTCGCCGCCATCGGGATCTCGGGACCGACGGATCGACTGTGCGACAACCGGTTGCGGATCCGGCCCGCCGCGGTGGAGCAGGTACGCGCCGCCGCTCAGGCCGTGCACCGCGATCTCGGTGCGGCGCGATGAACGGGAGGCTCCGGTGACGCAACGGTATGTACTCGCCCTCGACCAGGGCACCACCTCCACCCGCTGCATCGTCTTCGATCGGCACGCCAGGCTGGCCGGGCTGGCCCAGCGGACCCACCGTCAGCGCTATCCGCGCTCGGGGTGGGTCGAGCAGGACGCGCTGGAGATCTGGCGGACAGTCGAGAAGATCGTGCCCGCGGCGCTGCGCGATGCCGGGATCACCGTCGAACAGGTGGCGGCGATCGGGATCGCCAATCAGCGCGAGACCACCGTGGTGTGGGATCGCGTGACCGGGGTGCCGGTGCGGCCCGCCATCGTCTGGCAGGACATCCGCACCGAGGAACTCGTCGAGCGGTTCCGGGAAACGCCCGGCGCGCACCGGATCACGGAGCTGAGCGGACTGCCGCCGGCCACCTACTTCGCCGCGCCCCGGCTGCGCTGGCTGCTCGACCACGTCGACGGACTGCGGGCGCGGGCCGAACGCGGCGAGGTGCTGTTCGGGACCATGGAGTCCTGGCTGATCTGGAACCTCACCGGCGCGCACGTCACCGACGTCACCAATGCCGGGCGCACCCTGCTGATGAACCTGGCGACCCGGCAGTGGGACGCGGAACTGTTGCGGTTCTTCGACATTCCGCGCGCCATGCTCCCCCGCATCGAACCGTCGACCGGCGATTTCGGGACCGCCCGCACGGTCGCGCCCGGCGTCCGGATCGGCGCCGCCCTCGGCGACCAGCACGCCGCATTGTTCGGCCAGACCTGCTTCGCGCCCGGCGAGACCGAATGCACCTACGGCACCGGCGGATTCCTGATGATGAACACCGGCGCCGAACTGATCCGCTCC
The DNA here is from genome assembly GCF_040681225.1 of Nocardia sp. NPDC051833. Classification (NCBI taxonomy): domain Bacteria; kingdom Bacillati; phylum Actinomycetota; class Actinomycetes; order Mycobacteriales; family Nocardiaceae; genus Nocardia; species Nocardia sp. NPDC051833. The sequence continues at coordinate 3,773,561 of NZ_JBFAYK010000001.1, read as the reverse complement.
AAGCACGGACTGCTCACCACCATCGGCTACCAGGTCGGACCCGACCCGGTGTACGCGCTGGAGGGCCCGATCGCGGTCACCGGATCGCTGGTGCAGTGGCTGCGCGACATCGTCGGCCTGATCGCCACCGCGCCCGAGATCGAGACCCTCGCGAGCACCGTCGACGACAACGGCGGCTGCTACCTGGTCCCCGCCTTCTCCGGGCTCTACGCACCGCACTGGCGTAGCGACGCGCGCGGGCTGCTGATCGGGCTGACCTCCTACGTCACCAAGGGCCACCTGGCGCGCGCGGTGCTCGAGGCCACGGCGTGGCAGACCCGCGATGTCGTCGAGGCGATGAATGCCGACGCCGGACTGCGGGCGACATCGCTGCGGGTGGCGGGCGGGATGGCGGCCAACAATCTGCTCATGCAGATCATCGCCGATGTCCTGGGCGTTCCGGTGATGCGTCCGCTGGTGACCGAGACGGTCTCGCTCGGCGCGGCCTACGCGGCCGGGCTCGCCGTCGGGTACTGGCCGGATCTGCAAGGGCTGCGGCGCAATTGGCGGGTGGCGGCGCAGTGGGTGCCGCAGGCCGAGCGCGCCGTGCGCGACGAGGAGTACGAGCGGTGGCAGCGGGCGGTGCAGCTCAGCGTCGGCTGGGCCCGACCGGCGGGCGGTACGTCGGCCGAGCGATAGCCCCGCACGATCCCGACCGGTCGTTCACGAATACGGACGTGGACTCAGCCCAGGATCGAGACGGCCACCCGGCCCGCGTCGCGCAGGCGGGTGGCGGAATTGGGCGCGCGCTCGAGCACCCAGACACCCTGGAAGAAGACGACCAGGAAGCGGGCCATGGCCCTGGTATCCGCGTCGGGCGGCAGTTCGTCCTGCGCGCGGGCGCGCGACAGCGCGGAGAACAGCGCCGTTTCGGTGCGCGCCCAGCTGGATTCGACCAGCCGGGCGACATCGGCGTCGCGGGCGGCGAGCTCGACCGCGGCGGTCGTCACCAGGCAGCCGAGGAATCTGTCCGGTGCGCAGGACTCGCGCACGACCCGGTCGACCAGCTCGCGGATCGCGGGCAGCGCCGGTCCGGGCTGGGCCAGGACCGCGGTGATCATCTCGTCGACGCGTTCCAGGTGGCGTTGCAGCGCCATCATGAACAGTTCGTGCTTGCTGCCGAACGTGGCGTAGATGCAGCCCCTGGCGATCCCGAGATGCTCGATCAGATCCGCGATCGAGGTCGTCTCGTAGCCGCGCTGCCAGAACAGCTCCAGCGCGCGGTCCAGGACCACATCGGGGTCGAATTCTTTGGTACGCGCCACTTTCCGAGCATACCAACGTCTATTGCGACCGATTGGTCATGTATGCGAGACTGCGGGTCCCGCACTGCCTGTCCGCGGCGGGTTCGTGCGCGCACTCGCCGCCGGGGCGGTCGGCGAGTGCGCGACGCGCGTCAGCCCAGTGCCGCCAGGGCGTCGACCTCGAACAGCATGCCCGGCAGCGCGAGCGCGGCGACCCCGAGCAGGGTCTGCGCGGGTGGACGATCACCCCAGATCTCGGCGATCTTGGCGCCGAGCACCTGTAGCTTGTCCAGGTCGTGGTCGACGATGAACGTGCGCAGCTGCGCGACGTCGGCGTAGTCCGCGCCCGCGGACCGCAGGGCGATCCCCAGATTCACGAACGCCCGATCCACCTGCTCACCGAAATCGGTACTGGTGGTGTGCCCTTCGGCGTCGGAGTCGTACTGCCCCGCGATGAGAACCAGTTCACCGGTCACCCGCGCGACATGGCTGTACCCGAACCCCGTCGGATCGTGCAGCTCGGACGGGTTGCTGATCACTACTGACATGACACCTTCTCCTCTTGCCGAATGTTGCGCACCGAGAAGACGATGTGGCGGGCCGAAGTGTGACACCCCGCCTGTGCTGGATCAGCGGGGGCGTCAGTCGAAGAGTTCTTCTGCCCGCGTGGCGGTTACGGCCTGCACCAACCATGCGTTGAGCTGATCGATATCGGTGCATTCGGCGAGCATGGTGCGTTGCGCCACGGACAGCTCGAGCCCGCGGGCGGTCAGCACGGTGCGAACGGCATGGGCGGCTTCCTCCGCACGCCCTTCTTCACGGCCTTCTTCACGGCCTTTGGCCACATATTTGGTGGCGATGCGGCCACGGTATTCGGGAGAGCTCTTCACAAGTTCCTCCAGACGTCGGCTCGCCGCAACGGTCAACTCGTCGTCGACCAGATCAAGGTACATTTTCACACGTTCATCGTCGGTTTTCATCAGCCCGGCGAGAAAGGCCGAGAGCACCTCGTCCATGTGCGGACCGGCCCCGTGCGCGATCGCCGACAGCGTCGCGCGTTCTGGACTCCGCCGGGCTTCGTCAGGATCGGTCACGATGGGAAACCGGTCGGGTCCGAGCACCCGCGGGTGGATGACCGACCCGTTGGGATCGAGTTCGATCGGATTCGAGGCCCACTTCGCGACCTGTCGGCTGGGCGTCACCACCAGCAACACGGCTTGGCAGTGCAAGCGTGATCGCAGCGTGGTGACGTAGACGGGCCATTTCCAGCGCCGATCGTCCTTGCAGCTCAGCTGGACCTCGACGCACACGCCGAGTACCGGCCGATTTCGGTCATCGCAGGTGCTGAGCGCGAAATCGCCGCGATACTCCTTGGGCCCGATGTCGGTGAAGTCGCACGGCTCAGCCCGCATCTCGGCTTGCCCGGGCAGCCGCATTCCGAACTGTTCGACCAGCAGCGACGGAGCCAGGGTGATGTCTGTGCGGAAGAGGTCAAGCAAGCCTTCGTGCAGGTAGCTCGGCATGCAGCGCACCGTATAGCCGTTGATCGGGGGTCCGAAATCGGTACGGCGTGTTGTGCGCAACGCCGGAGTGGGACGTCGAGCCGGGCGGTCAGGCCGAGCGGCGGGCGGCCCAAATGGTGGCGGTGAAGAGGGCGACGCCGAGGATTGCCAGGAGGGCACCGACGGCGGCGGGGGCGGTGTAGCCGAGGCCGGCGGCGATGACGAGGCCGCCGAGCCAGGCGCCCGCGGCGTTGGCGATGTTGAGGGCGGCGTGGTTGAGGGCGGCGGCGAGGGTCTGGGCGTCGGCGGCGACGTCCATCAGGCGGGTCTGCAGTCCGGGAGCCAGGGCCGCGCCGGACGCGCCGACCAGGAAGGCGCCGATCGAGGCGGTGATCGGGTGGTGCGCGGCCAGGACGAAGCCGGCCAGGATGACCACCATCGCGATCATCCCGACGAAGATCGAGCGGTCGACGCCGCGATCGGCCAGCACGCCGCCGAGGATGTTGCCCGCCACCATGCCGAGGCCGAACAGGGCCAGCACGATCGGGACGGTGCCGATCGCCATGCCCGCCACGTCGGTCATCGTGGTGGCGATGTAGGTGTAGACGGCGAACATGCCGCCGAAGCCGATCGCGCCGACGGCCAGCGTGAGCAGCACCTGCGGGCGGCGCAGCGCGCCGAGTTCGGTCAGCGGATTGGTGACCTTCATGCCGGTCAGGCTCGGCACGAACCGCCACAGCGCGGCCACCGTCGCCACGCCGATCACGGCGACCACGACGTAGGCGTCCCGCCAGCCCAGATGCTGACCGAGCCAGGTCGCGCCCGGCACCCCGATCACGTTCGCCACGCTCAGCCCGAGCATCACCGCCGCCACCGCCTTGGCCCGCTGCCCGACCGGCGCGAGGGTGGCCGCCGCCAGCGAGGCGACACCGAAGTAGGCGCCGTGCGGCAGACCGGAGACGAACCGGGCCGCCACCAGCGTGCCGAAGGTCGGGGCGAGCACCGTGGCCGCGTTGCCTACGGCGAACGCGGCCATCAGCGCGATGAGCAGCTTCTTGCGCGGCACCCGGGCGAACAGCGCCGCGATCAGCGGCGCCCCGACCACCACCCCCAGCGCGTAGGCCGACACCGCGTGCCCGGCCGCAGGCTCGGAGATGTCGAAGTCGGCCGCGATATTCGGCAGCAGCCCCATGGTCACGAACTCGGTCGTCCCGATCCCGAACCCACCCAGCGCGAGCGCCAGCATCGCGGGCACATGCCAGCTCGTACGCGGCGTCTCGACGAGACCGGGCGCGGAAACGGAAGAAGTCACGCCTCCATGCAACGGGCCCCACTCCCCGATCGCTACCCGAGCCGAACGTGAGTTATCCCACCCGCTTGGCTCACGCCCCGCCGAGCTCGCCCGCCCGGACCCGGTCGAGGCCGGTCTCGGTACCTAGTTCGCGGCGACGATCGGCATCGGCGCGATAGAACTGGAGCAGGTGGTAGAGCAGGGCAGGGTCGATGCGGTGTGCGATCGCGTTCACCCGCATCGCGGTGGCGGCGGCACCGTTGCGCCGCACCAGCCGGGTTCGCCGCACCGTGACGAGGTCACGCGAGTGGACGACGACCACCCGATGGCGGTTCTCCTCCGTGGGCACGATGGCGGCGATGTCGTCCCAGCCGGTGGTCTGGTGGATGAATCCGGACTCGACGGCGAGACCCTCGGGTCCGAGGCGCACCCCGAGCCGATAGCGCAGCCAGTTGGCGATCGCCCAGCCGCCGTAAGCACCGAGCAAGCTCAGCGCCAAGCCGGCCAGGAGTACGCCGTAGTTCCATACGTGGTCGAGTTCGCGGGCCGGTTCCCGAATGGTGAGGACGAGCACGAGCACGCAGGCCGTCCACACGCTCGCGCCGAGCACGAGGCCGAGCGCGGCGATCATGGTGCTCCGCCGAGCGGGAAGGTACATCGCCGGTTCCTGCGTGATGGTCATTCGAGGCACGCGACGCCGCCGCACGCGCAGGAACACGGGCAGCACGAACAACCCGGACCCACACATCAGGGCTCCCGCACCACAGAACACGGCCAGCAGCGGATCGGACTCGTCGACCGCCGAGAAGACGCCCGACAGGAACAGCAAGGTCCCCGGCACGAAGAACGCCGCGATCACGGCGGCCATCGGATAACCGGGCCGCTCGGACCCGAAGCCCGCAGGCCATGGCAACAGATCACGATCCACGATCCCCCCTCGACAACGAACGACCCGATGAGTTGATCACGACGGAAAAGGCGCTCGCATCGGGTTCGATGCGAGCGCCTTTCTCAGCCGTGCGGGTTCCGCGGTTCGGCGCGGAGCCTCGGCTATCTCACTTCAGCGCGCGGGCCAGGTTGACGTCCAGGGCGCCGAGGAATTCCTCGGTGCTCAGGTAGCCCTGGTCGCCGCCGACGAGCAGCGCCAGGTCCTTGGTCATCTGGCCGCCTTCGACGGTCTTGATGACGACGTCCTCGAGCGCCTGCGCGAAGCCGATCACCTCGGGGGTGTTGTCCAGCTTGCCCCGGTGCTCCAGGCCACGGGTCCAGGCGAAGATCGACGCGATCGGGTTGGTCGAGGTCGGCTTGCCCTGCTGGTGCTGGCGGTAGTGCCGGGTGACGGTGCCGTGCGCGGCCTCGGCCTCACAGGTCTTGCCGTCCGGGGTGAGCAGCACCGAGGTCATCAGGCCCAGCGAGCCGAAGCCCTGGGCCACGGTGTCGGACTGCACGTCGCCGTCGTAGTTCTTGCAGGCCCAGACGTAGCCGCCCTCCCACTTCATGGAGGAGGCGACCATGTCGTCGATCAGGCGGTGCTCGTAGGTCAGGCCCGCCGCGTCGAACTCGGCCTTGAACTCGGCGTCGAAGACTTCCTGGAAGGTGTCCTTGAACATGCCGTCGTAGGCCTTGAGGATGGTGTTCTTCGTGGAGAGGTACACCGGGTAGTTCTGCTGCAGGCCGTAGTTGAACGAGGCCCGCGCGAAGTCCTCGATGGACTTCTTGAAGTTGTACATGCCCATGACGACGCCGCCGTCCTCGGGCATCTTCACGACCTCGTGCACGATCGGCTCGCTGCCGTCCTCCGGCGTGAAGGTCAGCGTGACGGTGCCCGCCTCGTAGACCTTGAAGTCGGTGGCGCGGTACTGGTCGCCGAAGGCGTGGCGGCCGATGATGATCGGCTTGGTCCAGCCGGGCACCAGGCGGGGCACGTTGGAGATGATGATCGGCGCGCGGAAGATGGTGCCACCCAGAATGTTACGGATGGTGCCGTTGGGCGAGCGCCACATCTTCTTGAGGCCGAACTCCTTCACCCGCGCTTCGTCGGGGGTGATGGTGGCGCACTTCACGCCGACGCCGTACTTCTTGATGGCGTTCGCGGCATCGACGGTGACCTGGTCGTCTGTCTTGTCGCGGTACTCGATGCCGAGGTCGTAGTACTCGAGGTTCACGTCGAGATACGGGTGGATCAGCTTGTCCTTGATGAACTGCCAGATGATCCGGGTCATCTCGTCGCCGTCGAGTTCTACGACGGTACCTTCAACCTTGATCTTGGACATGGATCTTCGTGTCCTCCTAGGATGGTGCCCTCATTGCACGGCCAGGCGAACACGCTTGTGAGCGGACCCCAGCTGTTCCAACAGACAACGTATATGCCCCGCGTTGTCTGCGGGACGTGTGGTGCAAACAAGACGAGCGTACTGCTGTCCCCTACCTCACCGCGATGGGAGGGCCCGCTGTGCGGGACTCCGCCTGCGCAGCGGACGGCAAACGGGTCGCAAGTGACCGCGGGCACTGTCGGGTGATGACCGACATACGCTCGACTCCCAACCTACTCGGCATGCGCCTGGCCCATCGCGCAATGCTCGCCGATACCGCCCGGTTCGCCGTTCTGGCCGGGGAGCTCGGCGCCAACCGGACACCTTGTCCGCCGCGGCGGGCCCGCGCGATCGCGGGCTATCTCGGCCTGCTGTGCGACTCCATCCACCATCACCATCGCATCGAGGACGAGGTGCTCTGGCCGATTCTGACCGCCGCAGCGGGCGACGCGATCGAGCTCAGGGAGCTCACCGACGACCACGCCCAGCTCGATCCGGCGCTGGCCGAGATCAGGACACGCTGCGCCGACCTGGTCGCCCGGCGCCCGGGGGCCGCCGCCGACCTGGCCCAGCGGCTGACCCGGCTGCACACCGTGCTCGACGAGCACATCGCCGACGAGGAACGGACGGTCTTCCCGGTCGTCACCGAGTACCTGACCGCCGCGCAGTGGGCCGAGGTCGAGGCGGCGGCCCGCACGGGCGCGGTGCTGAGTTTCGAGGTGCCGCGGATGGCGGCGGTCTGTACGCCCGAGGAGCTGGCCGAGGTGACCGGGGACGGCGGGTGGCCGTTGCGGGTGATGCTGAGGGTGTTCGGGGTTCGGTACCGGCGGCGCGAGCGGGTGCTGGCGGGCGGGTGAGTGCCGCTGCCGGGTCCGGTGGCAGCCGTGCGCGGGCGGGTCGCCGAGGTGTGACTACGCGGTCGCCGACGGCCCGTCGCCCGCCTGGTCTGCGGCGGCGCCCGCGTTGTCGAGTGCGGCCAGTTCTCCGGCGACGGCGGCGAGGACTTCGTCGGCCGCGACGCGGTGCCGGACAGCGGCGGCGTGGTCGCCCAGCCGGTCGGCCAGTTCGGCCAGGACGATGTCGACCGGACCGAAGGCGACCGACCCGGAGTCCATGCCCGCGATGGTGCCCGCTCTCGGCAGCAGGTCCTGATAGAGCCGCCGGGCCGCCTCGACCGTGCCGATCCGGGCGACCACCCTGGCCTCGAACACCGACATCGCGCACCAGTAGTAGTCACGCGGGACCGGAGCACCCGCGCCGAGCAGCGCGGCCGCTCGCTCGGTGTCTCCCGCGTCGAGCAGGGCCAGCATGTACGCGGACCTGAGCGCGTGCGGTGCGGCCGCGTTCAGCGCGGCGTAACCGTCGAGGCCGGGCGCGAGGTCGCCGAGCGCCCAGCCGGTCATCATCTCGGCCAGCAGGACCAGTTCGGCGCCGTTGGCGTGACCCGCCGCGATCATCTGCGCGCTGAGGTCGGCATCGATGGCCCTGGCGGTCGCGAAGTCGCCGCGCAGTGCGGCGAGCACCGCCAGATGCGCGGTGGAGACGACCAGCAGCGGGCCGAGCTGGCCGCCCTCGGCGCAGTCGAGCGCCTTGGCGATCTCGGCCCGCGCGGCGACGAGCCTGCCCGCACCCGAGGCGACGAGAAAGCGCACGAAATGCGCGACCGCCTGGTACTCCGGCAGACCCGCCTCGGTCGACACGCGCAGCAGTTCGTCGGCCAGGTCGCCGCGTTCCGGCCACAGATCGGGACCGAGCGCGACGAACGCCCTGGCATTGATTGCGGCGCACAGCGATTCGGGATCGCCGAGCTCGCGCGCCGCGCGCAGGGCCTCGGCGGAGCAGGCGAAGGCGTGCGGGTTGTCGAAGCCGACGACTTCGAAGGCGGTGGCGACGAGCAGCCGGATTCGCAGGTCGGGCGCTGTCGTGCGGGTCAGCGCGGCGGCCAGATCGGCCCGCATGCCACGGTCGGGAGCACCGCGTTCCCGGCTGGTCCAGATCGTGGGGGCGCGCCAGCAGGTGAGGACGGCGACGACGGGATCGGTGGCGATCCGGGCATCGTCAGCGGTGACGGGCTGCGTGTCGGCGCCGGGCGCGAGGGTGCGGGCCGTCGCCAGGGCTTCGGCGCGCAGGATGCGGGCCTGTTCGTCGTTGCCGCCGTAGGCGAGGGCGTTGATCAGCGCGCAGGTGGTCGACAGCGCCGCGAGGCGATCCGCGCGCGGCGCCGTGGCGTCGATATGTCCTGCGCGCGTGTGCAATTCGAGAGCGGAGCGCCACAGTGGCTCGGCGTCCTGGTGGGCGCGGCGGTCGGTGCGCCTGCGGGCGGCGGCGCGGACGTAGCGCAGCGCACGGGTGGCGTTCGCGGTGCCCGCGCCGGCGATGGCGTGGTGCGCCATGGCGTCGAGGTCGACTGTGGCGGTATCGGATTCGAGGTCGGCCGTGGTCGCGGCGGTGCGGCGCTCGAGGAGTTCCAGGGCCGACCAGTGCAGCCGGGCGCGGCGCAGGGCGGGGATGTCGCCGTAGACGGCGTCGCGGATCAGGGCGTGGGCGAAGGTGATCCGATCGGTGCCGGTGACGCGGACAAGCCCGGCGACGGTGACGGTGTCGACCAGGTCGATCAGGGTGTCCTCCGGCTCGGCGGTCAGCTCGAGCAGGGTGTCGAAGTCGATGTCGTCGCCCCAGACGGCGGCCAGGCGCAGCGCCCGGGCCGCGCCCGCGGGAAGCCGGGCGATTCGGCGGCTCAGCACATCGCGCACACCATCCGGCACGGCATGCAGGTCGCCTACCGCCGCAGCGAGTTTGGCGACCTCGCGGACGAACAGCGGGTTTCCACCGGTCCGCTCGCGCAACCGCTCGGCGGTGTCGACATCGATGGACCCCAACCCGGCACGGGCCGCGACCGCGCGCACGGCCGCGGTATCCAGACCACCCAGCTCCAACCGGCGACCGGTCGTGGCCGCCAGCGCCGCGGCCGTAGCCCGCACCCCCGCGTCCGCCTCGGACCCACGAGCGGTGACCAGGACCAGCACCGGCCGATGTGCGAGCCAGGCCACCAGCTGCCGCAGGATCTGCAAGGTAGCGCTGTCGGCGCGATGGACATCTTCGAGAACTACCAGCACAGGCCCGTCGGCCAGTCGCTGCCCACACGCCAGGGCCACCGCCTGCGCGATGGCGAACGGCCCCGCCTGCGCGCCGAGCCCATCCGGCACCGGACCTGCCGACGCCGCCCGCGCGCCGAGCCCATCGAGCAGATGTACCCAAGCCCAGGCGGCGGGCGCGCCGTCGACTTCGGGACACGCCGCGCTCACGACGGTCCACCCGTCGGCGGCGAGTGCCAAGGCCAGCGATTCGGCCTGGGTGGTCTTGCCCGCGCCCGCTTCCCCTTCCAGCCACACCACCCTGACCCGCCCGTGCGCCACCACCTCGGTGGCCTCGGCGAGCAGCGCCGCCCGTTCGGCGTCGTAGCCGACCGCGGCTCCGCCGAACCGTCCGCGCGTCCCCGGCTGATCCGAACCGCTGCCGACCCGGGCGGCATTCGCCGCGCCCGCTCCCGCGCTCGCCGATGCCTCCGGGGCGTCGCCGACGAGTCGCGTGGGCTGTCCCCCGAGGTGGTCGGTGAGCGATCCGGCCTTCGCGAGTGCGTTCGTCGACGTCACCGGGTCCGCGTCGTCGGCGGGCCGCACGGCTTCGGCCGAAATGATGGTCTGCGCTGATCCAGCCGATCGTCGCACCGGGTCGGCCGGGTGATCAGGGCCGGTCGACGCCTTCACCGGATCGGCGGGGTGCCTCGCGCCGGTCGAGTGGGGCGGCTCCGCGGTCGGTGGCAGGTCCAGTTCCGGGGCGTGGGTGAGGATCGCGGTTTCGAGGGCGGCGAGGGCCGGGCCGGGGCGGACGCCGAATTCGGTGTCGAGGTAGTCGCGGACCCGGCGGAGGGTGGCCAGGGCGTCGAGCTGGCGGCCGAGGCGGTAGTGGGTGAGCGCCAGGAGGCGGGCGGCGTGCTCGCGGTCGGGGTGGTCGGTGACGTGGGGCACCAGCAGGGCCAGCGCCTCGTCGGGGTGGCCGAGAGCCAGTGCCGTTTCGGCGCGGCGTTCGACGGCGACGCGGTGGAGTTCGTGCAGGCGGGCGGCTTCCGGGAGCACCCAGTGGGCGGTGGCGAAGGCGGCGTACGGCTCGCCGTGCCAGCACGACAGCGCGTCACCGAGCACCCCGTAGCGCCGCGCCGGGTCGACGCGATCGCTGTCGGCCAGCAGACGTTCGAACTGCCACGCGTCGACCACGGAGCGATCGAGGCGCAGGGCGTAACCGGGGGCCTCGGAGATCAGCACGGTGGCCGGGGCGCGGGGCGGGCGATCGGGTTCGAGGGCGCGGCGCAGGTAGGAGATGTGGGCCTGGAGAGCGCCGAGGGCCTTGGGCGGCGGGTCGCCCGCCCACAGGTCGTCGATCAGGCGATCGGTCGACACCACCTCGCCGCCGGCGAGAACCAGGCGGGCCAGCAGCGCGCGCTGACGCGGTCCACCCAGATCGGCGGGCCGGTCACCCACGTCGACCCGCAACGGGCCGAGTACTTCGATGCGTACGGCGGACCTGCCGCCGTACGGTCCCTCGTGTTCGATGCGGTCAATTTACCTGGCGATACGCACCCCCGCGATGCCGATCGCCACACCCTGGGCGACGGTTCCCGGGATGATCCACCACCCTTCGACACCCGGCAGCACCCCGGGCAGCATCGCCGCGAGCGTCATGGCCAGCGTGCCCAGGATGATCAGCCCGCCCGACCAGCGACCGAACACCGCGGCGGGCCGGATCAGCGCGTACACCGCGAGCAGGACGAACCCGAGCAGCAGCGCCAGCGACAGCGGCGCGAGCACCGCGGCCGAGGCGTCGGAGATCTCGGTGGCGGCGTGGTGGTCGAGCTGGGTGCTGACGAACACCTCGTGATAGGCCCCGATCGGGATCACCACCGCCAGCCCGGCGAACAGCAAGCCGTGCGCGAGCGTGAGCATCTTGCTCGTCCACTCGTCACCCGGCCCGCGGATGGCCCGGATCAGGGCGGGTAGCCCGACCGCCATCAGCACCGCGCCGACGGCGAAGGTGAGATGCGCGGCCGCCCAGGTCGGCGCCTGCTCGGCGGACTCGACGTGCTCCAGCGGGTGCATCAGGTTGCCCACCGCCCACAGGAGCGCGCCGACGGCCAGGGCCGAGGCCCGGCCCCGGTCCCGACTCCCCGGCGGGACGGGGCTCGACACGTGGTCGAGCGGATGCGTGTTGTTCGCCTCAGCGGCGGTCTCGATAGTCATGAACTGAGCGTGCGCACGACCGATTGGCGCCCACTTGCGAACGAATTGCGATCGCCTCGGCCGGTGGACGCACCGGAACCCCGCGGACCGGAAAGGCCCGCGGGGCTCGGCGCGCCGGACTCAGACCGCGATCGGCACCCGGGCGGCGTGCTCGTCGCCTTCGATCAGGTTCTCCGGCTTGTCCCTGATCATCACCGCGATCACCACGGCGGCGACGAGGAAGAACCCGGCGCCGACGTAGAACGCGACGTCGTAGCTGTAGATCGAGGCGCGCTCGACGAGGTGGTCGACGGTCGGATTGTCGGTCGCGTAGTTCTTCGCGGCCTGCACCGACAGCGTCGTCAGCAGCGCCGTGCCGACCGCGCCGCCGACCTGCTGGGCGGCGTTGAGCAGGGCACTGGCCACCCCGGAGTCCTCGGCGTCGACCTGATGCAGCGCGACGGCCTGCATACCGACGAACAGCGGGCCCATGCCGAGCGCGATCAGCAGCTGCGCGGGCAGCACGCTCAGCGCGTAGCCGTCGCCGTAACCGAGCTGGGCGAGCCACAGCAGGCCGGCGGTGCCGAGCAGCGCGCCGACGACCATCAGCGGACGCGGGCCGAGCTTGGGCATCAGCGCGCTGGTGACGCCGGCCGAGACGGCGATGCCCACCGGGAACGGCAGGAACGCGACGCCCGCCTTCAGCGGCGAGTAGCCGAGCGTGTTCTGGTAGTAGAAGCTCAGGAACAGGAACATCGCGAACATGGCGATCGGGATGAGCAGCGCGGCCAGCAGCGCGCCACCCCGGTTGACCTCCCCCGGAATCCGCAGCGGCAGGAGCGGATTCGACGACCGCGCCTCGATGACGACGAAGGCGATCAGCAGCGCGAAGCCCACCCCGAGCAGGCCGAGCGTGCTGCCCGCGAGCCAACCGTCCTCGGCGGCCCGGCTGAATCCGTAGACGATCGACACCAGCCCGAGCGTCACCGTGACGGCGCCGGGCAGGTCGTAGCCGCCGAGGCGCGGCGCGGGCACATCGCGCACGATGACCGCCAGCGCGCCGAGCAGCGCGACGATCGCGACCGGGGTGTTCATCAGCAGCGTCCAGCGCCACGACACGTACTCGGTGAGCGCACCGCCCACGATCAGCCCGAACGCGACCCCGCCTGCCGAGATGCCCGCGAACACCGCGAACGCGCGGGCCCGCTCCTTCACGTCGGTGAACGTCACCGACAGCAGCGACAGCGCCGAGGGCGCGAGCAGCGCGGCGAACGCGCCCTGCAGACCGCGGCCGAGGAACAGCTGCAACCCGTCCTGGGCGAGTCCGGCCAGGGCCGACGCGGCGGCGAACCCGACCAGGCCGATCAGGAAGATCCGCCTGCGCCCGAGGTAGTCGGCCATCCGGCCGCCGAGCAGCAGCAGGCCGCCGAAGATCAGCGTGTAGGCGGTGAGCGCCCACTGTTTGTCGCCCTCGCTGATGCCGAGGTCCTTCTGGGCGAACGGGAGCGCGATCGTCACGACGGTGGCGTCGAGGATCACCATCAGCTGCGCGGAGGCGAGCACGGCCAGTGCCCACCAGCGTCTCGAATTCGATTGCGGATCAGTCTGTTTCGCTGCTGTTTCGATGCCGGTCACCACGGACTCCTAGTCACTCGAAGGCTCGCGCTCAATCCTGGCACCGTGGGACAATTGGCGTCAAGAGCAAAATGTCTGACTGCGCCATTTGTCGTGAAAAGACAGACGAATCGGACGGGACGGTAGGCTGGAGAGATGCTGGACTCGACCACTCCGATCACCGGCGACCGGATGACCGAACCGGCAGGCCCGCTCGCGGCCCGCCACGCCCCGACCGGCCTGCGCGAGCGCAAGAAGCGCCAGACCAGGGCCGCGATCGTCGAGATCGGGCTGAGCCTGTGCGACGCGCAGGGATTCGACGCCACGACGGTCGAGCAGATCGCCGCGGGCGCCGACGTCTCCCCGCGCACGGTCAACCGGTACTTCCCGATGAAGGAAGACATCGTGCTCGCCCCGATCGACGATTTCGGGCTCACCGTGGCCGAGGCCCTGGGCGAGCAGCCGCGCACCGGCGACGAACTCGGCGCGCTGTGCGGCGCCTACCTGCAGGTCGTCGATTCCGAGGCCGACGCCGACGGCGTGCGGTTCCTGCGCCAGTTCCTGCAGATGCAGCGGATCATGCGGTCCAGCCAGGCCGTGAACGCGCGCGCCCTCGAGTACGCCGAGAAGAAGAACGTCGCGGTCTGCGCCCAGCTGGCCGAGCGGATGTCCACCACGCCCGACGACTTCTCGGTCCGGCTGGTGGCAGGCACCTGGCAGATGCTGTGTCACCTCTCGATCGCCGCGGTCGAGGACGGGCTGCTGAGCGCGACGCCGGAGGCCGCCGCGCAGGTCACCAAGGCCGCCATCCTGCGCGCCTACCACGAGCTCCGCCGCATCTGCGGCGCCCGGCCCGAGGCCGACACGCCAGGGCTCGGCACACCGGCGGCGGAGTGATCCAGGCGACGAAACCGGGGGAAGTTTCCGCGCGGACGCAACGGCCGGTTAACATGACGGCAAGGTCATGAGTACCAGCGCCAAGCCCCGGCTCGCTGGTCGGCAACCCTCCAGCTGCGGTGGGGTGCTCCGGGTGATGACCGGGCTCCCGAAGGCCGGGAGCAAGCGCGCATCGCAGGAGGCCCCCATGTGTTGTTGTCCGTCGATCCAACCCATCTGACGCGATACCCCGGCGAACAACCCTGGAGCTTTTCATGACCGACTCTGCTCTGCCCGAGAACTGGTCCTTCGAGACCAAGCAGATCCACGCGGGCCAGGCCCCCGACGCGGCAACCAACGCGCGGGCGCTGCCGATCTACCAGACCACCTCCTACACCTTCCGCGACACCGATCACGCCGCCGCGCTGTTCGGGCTCGCCGAGCCGGGCAACATCTACACCCGGATCATGAACCCCACCCAGGACGCGGTCGAGCAGCGCGTCGCCGCGCTCGAGGGTGGCGTCGCGGCGCTGCTGCTGGCCTCGGGCCAGGCCGCCGAGACCTTCGCGATCCTGAACCTGGCCAACGCGGGCGACCACATCGTGTCCAGCCCGCACCTCTACGGCGGCACGTACAACCTGTTCCACTACTCGCTGCCCAAGCTCGGCATCGAGGTCTCCTTCGTCGAGGATCCCGACGACCTGGCGCAGTGGCAGGCCGCCATCCGGCCCAACACCAAGGCGTTCTACGGCGAGACCATCGCCAACCCGAGCAGCGCCGTGTTCGACATCCCCGGCATCGCCGAGATCGCGCACAAGGCGGGCATCCCGCTGATCGTCGACAACACCGTCGCGACCCCGTACCTGATCCAGCCGCTGGCCCACGGCGCCGACATCGTCGTGCACTCGGCGACCAAGTACCTGGGCGGCCACGGCGCGGCGGTGGCCGGCGTGATCGTCGACGGCGGCACCTTCGACTGGACCGTGCGCGACGCCGACGGCAACGCCCGCTTCCCCGGTTTCACCGAGCCCGACCCGAGCTACCACGGCGCGGTCTTCGCCGACCTGGGCGCGCCCGCGTTCGCGCTCAAGGCCCGCGTGCAGCTGCTGCGCGACCTGGGCGCGGCGGTGTCGCCGTTCAACGCGTTCCTCATCGCCCAGGGCATCGAGACGCTGAGCCTGCGGGTCGAGCGGCACGTGGCCAACGCCGAGGCCGTGGCGAAGTTCGTCGCCGAGCAGCCGGGCGTCGAGGCCGTCCACTACGCGGGTCTGGAGACCTCGCCGTGGTACGCGCGAGCCAAGCAGCTGGCGCCCAAGGGCGCGGGCGCGATCGTCGCGTTCGAGCTGCGCGGCGGTGTCGACGCGGGCAAGAAGTTCGTGGACGCGCTCAGCCTCCACAGCCATGTCGCTAACATCGGTGATGTGCGTTCTCTCGTGATTCACCCGGCGTCCACCACGCACTCGCAGCTGACGCCCGAGGAGCAGCTGGCTTCCGGCGTCACTCCGGGGCTGGTCAGGCTCGCCGTGGGCATCGAGGGAATCGACGACATCCTGGCGGATCTGCGCGCCGGTTTCGCGGCGGCGAACACGTGACTGTGAGCACCGAATCGCCGATCGCCCGTCCCGCAACCGGGGTGGCCCTGCTGCCACCGCCGGACGGGCGACTCGGCGTGGTCGCCATCGGGGAGGTGGCGCTGGAGAACGGCGCCGTCGTCCCCGATGTGCGGCTGGCGGTGCAGCGCTGGGGTGAGCTCTCGCCCACGCTCGACAACGTGGTGCTCGTCGAGCACGCCCTCACCGGCGACTCCCACGTCATCGCCAGCGCCGACAACGCCCAGCCCGGCTGGTGGGAGGGCATGGTCGGCCCCGGCGCGCCGATCGACACCGACGAGTGGTGTGTGATCGCGACGAACGTGCTCGGCGGCTGCAAGGGCAGCACCGGACCGTCCTCGCTCGCGCCCGACGGCGCGCCGTGGGGTTCCCGCTTTCCCGACCTGACCATCCGTGACCAGGTCACCGCCGAGGCGCAGCTGCTCGATCTGTTCGGGATCGAGCGGCTGGCCGCCGTCGTCGGCGGGTCGATGGGCGGCATGCGGGTGCTGGAGTGGATCATCGGGCAGCCGGGACGGGCCGCGGCCGCGCTGGTGCTGGCCGTCGGCGCCCGCGCCACCGCCGACCAGATCGGCACCCAGACCACCCAAATGGCCGTCATCAAGGCCGACCCCGACTGGCAGGACGGCGATTACCACGGCACCGGCCGCGCGCCGATGACCGGCATGGGCCTGGCCCGGCGCATCGCGCACCTGACCTACCGCACCGAGGGCGAGCTCGACCACCGCTTCACCAACCGTCCCCAGGGCGACGAGGATCCGTGGACGGGCGGGCGCTACGCGGTGCAGAGCTACCTCGAGCACCAGGCCGAGAAGCTGTGTCAGCGCTTCGATCCGGCCACCTATGTGCTGCTCAGCGAGGCCATGAACCGCCACGACATCGGCCGCGGCCGGGGCGGGGTCGCCGCGGCGCTGGCCGCGACGACGGTGCCGGTCGTGGTGGGCGGTGTCGATTCCGATCGGCTCTACCCGCTGCACACCCAGGCCGAGCTGGCCGAGGGGCTGCCTGGCTGCGCCGGGCTCGAGATCGTGCACTCGCGCGACGGGCACGACGGCTTCCTCACCGAGGCCGCCGCGGTGTCCAAGCTGCTCACCGAAACCATGCGGCTGGCCCGCGAGAACCGCTGACGCCCGGGCTTTCTCAGTCCCGCGTCGTCCCGGCCAGCAGGGTCATGATCGATCGCACATAGTCCTGGAGCCGTTCGCGCGGATACTCCTCGGGCTCGCTGACCGCGAGCCTGCCGAGCATCTCGGCGACGGTGAGAGTCGAGTTCGCGAGCAGTCCCGCGTCCATCGACGACCAGCGCGGCGACATCGCGATGCCGACGCGGACCAGGGATTCCGCGCGGGCGAGAATGTCGGCCCTGGCCGTGCGCAGCGCGTCGCGGTATTCGTCCGGCGCGCTCGCCGGAGTCGCCAGGATCAACCGCCAGCGGGTCGGATTCGCCAGTGCCACACCGACGAACGCCTCCACCGTCGCCGAGGCGGCGGCGAGCGGCTCGGTATCGAGCAGGTCCGCGGGCAGGGTGTCGGCGATCTGCTCCAGGCCGCGTTCCCGCTCCCGTTCCAGCAGCGCCTCGACGAGCTCGGCGCGGGTCTTGAACACGGTGTAGAGCACCGGCTTGCCGACGCCCGCCTCCTGCGCGACGGCCTCCATGCTCAGCTCGTGCAGTTCCATCCGCCCGAGCACGGTGAACGCGGCGTCGAGGAGCTGCGCCCGGCGCTCGTGCGGTGGCAGGCGCGGGGCATAGCGGCGCCGCGGTCGTTGTTCCTGCGTCGCGGTCACGCGCTCCTCCTGTCGTCGTCTGGACGATACCCCGCCAGCGGGCTCCCGGCATCAATCCTACGCAACCGTTGTATTCACTTCGCGTGATTGCTACGGTGGTGTTGTATTCATGCGCGAGGGACGTCCTCGGCAACTGCAAAGGAGCAGGTGCAATGGCATTCGATCCGTCGACTCTGCGGCGCGACGACTACGGCTTCTTCGGGCCGGATTCCCCCACCTGGAAGGTGTGGGCGGCGCCGACCGCGCTGATCGGCTTCCAGCGCGCGGTGACGCTCGAGCACTTCGATCCGTTCCTCACCGCCGCGGTGGCCGATTCGCACGGGATCTACGACAACCCCGCCACCCGCCTGGACCACACGCTGTCCTACTTCCTGCTGGTCGCGCTCGGCGACGGCCGCACCGCCATCCAGGCCGCCGAGCACCTGATGAAGGTGCACGCGCCGATGACGGGCATCGAGCCGATCAGCGGCAAGCGCTACAGCGCCAACAATCCCGACTCGCAGCTGTGGATCCATGTCACCGGCTGGCATTCGGTCCTCAAGGCCTACGAGATGTTCGGCCCCGGCCCGCTGAGCCCCGCCGAGGAGGACCGGTACTGGGCCGAGTGCGTGATCGCCGCCGAACTCCAGACCTGCAAACCCGAGGATGTGCCGCGCAATCGCGACGAGGTGCGCGCCTACTTCGCGCGGGTCCGGCCACAGTTGTGCGTCAGTGAACGGGCCGTGCGGGCCATGCACTTCCTGCTGTGGCCGTCGACGGACAAGGGCATGACGTTCGCCGTCGGCGGCCGGGTGCTGTCACTGGCGACGATCTCGACGCTGCCCGCCTGGATGCGCAAGCTCGGCCGGTTCGACCTGCCCGGCATCGTCGACGCGTCGGCCCGGCTCCCCTGGAAAGCCCTCGTGTGGGCCACCGCGCTCCGTGGCAATCGCGGGCTGATCCTGGCCAGCCCGTTCGTCGCGAAGATGACCGGGCAGATCCTGGCGGCCCACACCGCCGCGGGCACGCCGCGCACCCCGGCGACGATCAGCCCCGCCGACGCCCGCGAGCGCTACGGCAGCACGGGCACCCGCAGCCTGTGGGAACACCGCATCACCGAGTCCGCCTGAAAGACAGGCCCGGCGCCTCAGCCAGCCGTCGCGCGCCGGGCCCGCTCGATCCGGTTGATATTCGTCTCGACCCACTCCCGCAGCGCCTCGATCGGTTCCCGCAGGCTGTGCCCGAGTTCGGTGAGGGTGTACTCGACCCGCGGCGGCACCGTGGGATACACCGTGCGCGCGACGAATCCGTCGTGCTCGAGCTGACGCAGGGTCTGGGTGAGCATCTTCTGCGAGATGCCGTCGATGCGCCTGCGCAGGTCGGTGTAGCGCAGGGTGCCGTCGGCGAGGGCGTCCACGATCAGCACGGTCCACTTGCCCGCGATGTGGTCGAGGACCTCGCGGGTGGGGCATTTGGCCGAGTAGACGTCGGCGGGCAGGCCGGTGGCCTCGTGAATCGTGCACACCTCGCCGAGTCTAACGCACAAAAAGGTGCCTACTTCCCAATGGAGAGCGACTCTCCGATAGTAGGAATCATGAGCACACAGACACTTTCGGTCACCGATGCCATCCGCACCCGTCGCACCGTCCGCCACTACCGGCCCGATCCGCTCGACCCCGCGCTGCTCGACGAACTGCTCGACCTGGCGGTGCAGGCGCCGAGCGCCTGGAACATGCAGGACCGCTCGATCGTCGTCGTCACCAGCGAGTCGGGGCGCACGGCGCTGTCGGAGGCGGCGTTCGGTCAGCCGCAGCCGCTGGAGGCGCCCGCGGTGCTGGTCTTCGTCGCCGATCCGGGGGCCTGGACCGGGACCAATGCCGACATCGCCGAGCAGGCGACGCGGAACGGGGCGTGGAACGAGCAGTTCCTGGCGAAGTTCGACTCGCGCGCCGACTACCACTCGATGCGCGAGCGCGGCCTGCTGCGAGAGAACGCCGTCAAGAACGCGATGATCGCCGCCACCTACGTGATGCTCGCCGCGACCGGACTCGGGCTCGATTCCGCGCCGATGAACGGGTGGGACGAAGCGCTGGTGAAGCGGGCGATCGGCATCGACGCCGAGGCCGAGCCCGCGATCGCGGTGCTGGTCGCCGTCGGCTACGGCACGGGCACGCCGCCGCACCCCGGCCGCAGGCCGCGGGAGCGCGCGGTGTTCACCGAGCGCTATCTCAGCTGACGCCGAGGGTGTTGATGGTGGCGGCGAGGAAGACGATGGCGCTGCCGAGAGCGGTCAGGGTGGCCACGTCGAACGGACGGCTGCGGACGGCGAGCAGGCCGACCTGCACCGTCGGCAGGCACAGCCGGAAGGCGGCGGCCACCAGGGCCGCGCTGCCGAAGATGATCGCCCCGCGCCGCCACCGATCCCAGGCGACGAACACGACCGCGACCAGGATCAGCGCACTCACCACGGTCATCGGCAGGTGACTGCGCAGGTACTGCTCCCCCGCGCTCAACCGCACGACCCGATGCTTCCCGGTCGTCTCCGCCTTGTTCACGGCCCCGATTGTTCCAGACGCGCTCGCCGGGCGGGCGGCCCGCGCCCGATCGATGGGGCGAACCGAGAGCGCGCGCCCGGCATGACAGAGTGATGCGCTGTGCTGCACCTGATCTTTCACAACCCCGTGATCCCGCCCAACACCGGCAACGCGATCCGGCTGGCCGCGGGAACCGGTTGCGCGCTGCATCTGATCGAACCGCTCGGCTTCGACCTCTCGGAGGCCAAACTGCGCCGGGCCGGGCTGGACTATCACGACCTCGCGGTGGTGACGGTGCATCCCGACCTGACGACAGCGCTGACGACCATCGAACCCGGCCGGGTCTTCGCCTTCACCACCCAGGCCACCACCCGCTTCACCGATGTCGCCTACCACGACAACGACGCCCTGCTGTTCGGCACCGAACCCACCGGCCTCCCCGCCGAGGTCCTCGCCGACCCCCACATCACCGACCAGATCCGCATCCCGATGCTGCCCGGCCGCCGCTCGATGAACCTGTCCAACGCCGCCGCCGTCGCGGTCTACGAGGCCTGGCGCCAACTGGACTTCCCCGGCGCGGTATGAACTGTTGCCGCCGTCGTCCGCCCCGTAGAATAGACACGTATCGCACGTAATACGTGTCTATTCTACCGTTCCGAGGACGAGGTGGTGCGCGGTGCGCTTGAACAGCAAGGGACAGGTCACGATTCCCGCGGAGCTCCGGCGGAAGTTCGCTTTCGAAGAAGGCGATGAGGTCGAGGTGATCGAGGTCGGCAACGCATTGCAGATCGTGCGCCGCGAGGGCGCGCAGCGCCGCGGGAAGCGGCTGACCGGACACATGCGCGGCCGGGCGACGACGGGCATGAGCACGGACGAGCTCATGGAGCTCTTCCGTGGCGACTAGCGACCGCGGCGCCGGTCGTCCACTGCGACTGGCCGATGAGCAGCCCATCACCCTGGTGGACTCGTGCGTCCTTCTCGATGTGCTCACCGATGACCCCCAGTGGGCGGACTGGTCGGACGACGCACTTGCCGAAGC
This sequence comes from Nocardia sp. NPDC051833, assembly GCF_040681225.1. Classification (NCBI taxonomy): domain Bacteria; kingdom Bacillati; phylum Actinomycetota; class Actinomycetes; order Mycobacteriales; family Nocardiaceae; genus Nocardia; species Nocardia sp. NPDC051833. The sequence goes on along the minus strand of NZ_JBFAYK010000001.1, from coordinate 3,752,463 downwards.
TCGAGATGCCGGACCGACGGTCATCAATCCGATCATCTACGCCGAGGTGGCCGGCGGATTCGACACCATCGAAGACCTCGATGACGCCCTTCCGGAGACCGACCTCGAGCGAATCCCGCTGCCGTTCCAGGCCGGATTCGTGGCCAGTAAGGCGTTCGTCGCCTACCGACGGCGAGGCGGGGAGAAGCGCAGCCCACTCCCGGATTTCTACATCGGAGCCCATGCGGCGTATTCGGGCTACCGGCTGCTCACGCGAGACGCCACCCGATTCCGCACCTACTTTCCACGGGTGCCGCTGATCACTCCCGACGGCGAGTAGTCAAAGGTCGATCCGGCGCTGTTTCAGCGCTAAAATAGCGCTATGGCCACCATCCAGGTCAGGGACATTCCCGACGAGGTCGCCGAGGTGTTCCGCCGACGCGCCGAAGCCGAGGGCATGTCGTTGCAGGCGTACATGCGACGAGAGTTGATCGCCGCCGCCCGTCGCCGTTCGAAGACCGAGGCGATGGCGGCCATTCGCGAAGCGCTGGAGCGCGATTCGAGCGCGGGCGCCGACCGCGAGTCGATCCTGAGCGCTTTGGACGACGCCCGTGGCGAGTGACGAGTATGTGCTCGACGCCTCGGCCGCCTCGACAGCGCTGCTGCGCAAGGACGCCGTCGGGATCGCCGTCGGGCGGTTGATCGAGACCGCACCTGCCACGCGCCGCATCTCATCGACGCGGAGGTCGGCAATGTGCTGCGCCGCCATGAGCGCAAGGGCCTGATCGACCCCGACACCGCCACGATCGGCCTGCGCATGCTGGCGACGATGGTCGATCGGCGGTATGCCCATCAGGGCTGGCTCAGCGAGCAGGCCTGGCTGCTCCGCCACACGATCACGTTCTACGACGGCCTCTATGCCGCGCTGGCGGCACGACTCGATGTGCCGCTGCTCACCAGCGACGCGCGGCTGAGCAAGGCACCGGGGTTGCCGTGCCGGGTCGAAGTGATCGACTGAGCGTCAGCCGTCGACGTCGAAGCGTTTGAAGCGGGAGGTGGCGCCGCCGGTCAACCGCACTGCCGATTTGGCGACGCCGAAGTGGTCGGCGAGGAGTTCGATGGCGGCCTTGTTGGCCTTGCCCTCGACGGCGGGGGCGCGGACGTAGAGGGTGAGGGTGCCGTCGTCGGCGACTTCGACCAGCGGGCCTTTACGGCTGTTCGGCTTGATCGTCGCCCGGACGGTCGGCATCGGTCGGTTCCTCCTTCGGTCCGGCGGCGGGCGCGACCGCGGGGGCCTTCGCGACGGGGCGGCGACGGCGCAGGACTGTGCGCAGCACCAGCCAGATCGCGCCGCCGAGGACGGCGAGGAAACCGAGCCACGGCAGGGCCTTGCCCAGGAAGACGATCGCGTCCTGGAGCCAGTCGATCAGCGAGTTCCAGCCGGCGACGATGCCGTCCCAGAAGTTGTCCGGGTCGCCGGGGGCGTCCTTGTCGTCGGCGGTGAAGGTGATGGTGAGCGTGGACAGCGCGACCTGGTCGTCGAGGGAGCGCTTCTGCGCGGTGAGGCTGTCGAGTTCACCCTGCCTGCTCGCCAGCGCCTCCTCGGCGGCGATCAGGTCGGCGGTGTTGGTCGCGCCCGCCATGAGCGCGCGCAACCGGTCGACGGAGGCGCGCAGGGCGCTGATGCGGGCATCGAGGTCCTGCCACTGCATGGTGACGTCGTCGCGATTGGTGCTCACCCTGGTGACGGTGCCGACCCCGTCGAGTCCGGTGATGAAGGCGTCGGTCTTGTCCGCGGGCACCCGCACACTGAGCACGGCGCGCGGCGTGCGGTCGTCGGTCCCCGGCTGTTCGGTGCGGCTGTCGATCCGCCCGCCGAGCACCCGTACCTGCTCGGTGACCTCCGCCGCCGCCCCGATCGGATCACCCGAGGTCACGTCGACCGACCCGGTGATCACCTCTTTCCGGTCCGAATCCGGCGGCGCCGGACTCTCTTTCGCCGGCGCCCCCTCCCGAAACCCCGGCGCCACCGCCGCGGCGGGCCCCGAAACCGTCGGCGAGGACGCCTGATCAGCCGGGCCCCCGCTCCCCGCGTCGTCCCCACACCCGGCCAGGAACAACAGCCCGAGCACCCCGATCATCACCACGGCAAGCTTGCGCATGATCGCAGCGTAATCCGCCGACCGCCCGAGCGGGCGCACCCGCGGATCTACAGATCGGCGGGCAGGATGCGGAACGCGTCGACACCCGGGGTGAGTGGTTCGATCGCGCGGAAGTCCCGCTGGTCCAGGGTGAAGATGCGATTCGTCCGATACTTGTCCGCCAGCGCGACACCGACCGCGGCGGCCAGATCGAGCCGCAGTCCCTCGTATTTGGCCCGGATGAGCTGGGCCGCAGCGAGATCGACGTGCTTGAGCTCGGCGAGCCGGTAGCGTCCGTCGAGCATCCGCGCCATCAGCGCCTCGGTGACCTGCATCGCGGCCTCGAAACCGAGATCGCGGTGCACGAGATGGTCCAGCTCGGTGAGGACCAGCGGTGAGATCACCAGTGTCTCGGAGGCCATGACCGCGAGCGCCTGGTCGTGTTCGGGCTGATCAGCGTCGAACGCCGCGAACAGCGCCGAGGTGTCGGCGACGATGATCATCGACGCGCCGACCGCGACTTGATGTGGTCGTAGATCGCCTGATCCATCTCGTCGGTGGTGCGAGCACGGCCGCTGCGGAACACCGGCAACGGCGCGTCGTTCTTCGGCACTTCGGAAGCATCGAGCAACATGGCGATCCCCCGTCGAATGAGTTCAGCCTTGCTGACCCCGGTCGCGGCAGCTTCGGCATCGAGCCGGACCTCCAACTCCTCGGGGAGGTACACGGTCGTCTTGATCATGCCACATATGGTACCACCCGTAAATCGGGAATTCGCAGGTCAGTGGGGCCGGGTGGTGTAGCGGTCGAGTTCGGCGAGGCGGGCGTCGAGGTGGGGGTGGGTGGAGAGGAGGGTGGGGGCCTCGGTGGAGCGGGTGGGGTTGTTCGGGTGGTGGTGCAGGGTGTGCAGGACGACGCGGAACTCGGCGAGGTAGCCGAGGTCGGCGACGACGCGGTCGGCGAGGTATTCGCCGCGCTGCCACAGCCGGGGGCGGATCAGCAGCTGGAGGGCGGCGACGCTCAGGGCGATGGCGGCGGTCCAGGGGCCGAGGAGCAGGGCGAAGGCCACGAAGACCAGGCAGGCCGCGCAGCCGTAGGCCAGCACGGCGGGGGCGGCGAGGAGCGTGGTCGCGGTGACCAGGCCCAGGTACGACCAGCGCAGGGACGCGATCACCCGGTCCGAGGTGACCGTCAGGCGCGGGAGCGCCCGTCCCATGAGCAGGTCGGCGGGCGCGAAGAGGGCACGAACCAGCCATTCGAACGGCCTTCGGTACCACCAGATCACGTATCGCCAGGTCGCGGTGCCCTGGAGCCGATGCCCGAGTTCATGGGCGAGCAGCGCTTCGAGCTGGTGCTGGGTGAACGTGTCGACAGCTTGCCGGGTGACGGACAACTGCCCGCCGGAGTGCAGGGCGCCGTTCACCGCACCGGAATTCATCACCCACACCCTGGCGGTGTCGACGGGCAGACCCGCGGTGGCGGTGACGTTCACCCACGCGCGACGCACCCGGTCGTGTTCGTCCGGCAGGTGCTGCGCCGACCACTGCGCCATCGCCGCCAGCACGAGCCGGCGCCACCACAGCACCAGCGGACCCGACCCCAGCCACAGTCCAAGGACCAGCACCGCTACCCAGTTCGCCAGCAGCGCTGCGGTTCCCACCAGCAGCCAGCCGCTGAGCACCAGCGACGGCAGCGAGGCGAGCAGCTCCGCCACGGCCCAGTGGTAACCCTGCCGGTACGTCACCGACAGGCTGTTCGGTTCGGAGTTCGACATGTGGCCCCCACGCTCGATGGCCTCACTTCCTTGATACCGCAGCGACTCCCGGATGTCCGGCATCGATTCGGCTGCTGATCAACGGAAGTCGCGGGAGCGGGCGGCGATCGTGAGGTCGAGGTGTTCGAGGTGGTCGGCGAGGACACTGGCCGCGCCCTCGGCGTTCTGGACGCGGCCACGGATCAGCAGCGCGGTGGCGTTCTGGGCCAGGCGGCGGTAGCGGGCCCAGAGCCCAACCGAGCAGACGACATTGACCATGCCGGTCTCGTCTTCCAGATTGAGGAAGGTGACACCCGCCGCGGTGGCGGGACGCTGGCGATGGGTGACCGCGCCCGCGACCAGGATGCGGGTGCCGTCCTCGACCAGCAGCAGGTCGCACGCCGGAACCACCCCGAGCGAGTTCAGGTGCGCGCGCAGGAATTCGGTGGGATAGCTGCCGGGCGAGATGCCGCTGGCCCACACGTCGGCGGCAGCGAGCTCGAGTGCGCTCATGCCGGGCAGGGACGGAGCGACGGTCGCCGGGCCGGTGCCGGGCAGCAGGTGCGGACGCTCCCCCGCCGCGGCACCGGCGGCCCACAGCGCGGCCCGGCGCACGCTGCTGCCGCGGTCGGTGACCGGTGGCTCCTCCGGTCGGGTGACACCCTCGGCGCGAGGCACCACGGCGCTACCCCGGGACCGCGCGTCGACCAGAGTGTCCAGCGCACCCGCAGTGGCGAGCGATTCTGCCTGCGCGACAGTCAGTTCCACGCGACCGGTCAGATCGAGCATCGACGTGTACGGACTCGACGCGTCGCGTTCGGCGACGATGCGATCGGCGAGATCGGCGCCGATGTGCCGGACCCCGGCCAGCCCGAGCCGGATCTCGGTGCCCGCGTTCTCCAGGGTGGCCTCGGCCAGGCTGGCGTTGATGTCGGGTCCGTGCACGCGCACACCGTGGCGCCGGGCGTCGGCGACCAGCGACTGCGGAGAGTAGAAACCCATCGGCTGGGCGCGCAGCAGTCCGGCGCAGAAGGCCGCCGGGTGGTGCAGCTTGAACCAGGACGAATAGAACACGATCGAGGCGAAGCTCTGCGAATGACTCTCCGGGAAACCGAAATTGGCGAAGGCGTAGAGCTTCTCGTAGATCCGGTCGGCGACCGCGCCGGTGATGCCGTGCAGGTCGCGCATGCCCTGGTAGAGGCGGTCCTTGAGCCGTTCCATCTTCTCCGGCGAGCGCTTGGAGCCCATGGCGCGGCGCAGCTGATCGGCTTCGGCGGGGGTGAAACCGGCCACGTCGATGGCCATCTGCATCAGCTGTTCCTGGAACAGCGGCACCCCGAGCGTGCGGGCGAGCGAATTCTCCAGTGCCGGATGATCACAGCGGGGCTCCTCCAGTCCGTTCCGCCTGCGGATGTACGGGTGTACCGACCCACCCTGGATGGGGCCGGGCCGGATCAGCGCCACCTCCACCACCAGGTCGTAGAAGGTGCGCGGCTTCAGCCGGGGCAGCGTCGCCATCTGCGCGCGCGACTCCACCTGGAACACCCCGATCGAATCGGCGCGCTGCAACATCTCGTAGACGGCCGGTTCGGCGAGGTCGAGCGCGTGCAGTTCGACCGTCTCGCCCTTGTGCTCGCGCACCAGGTCGATCATGTAGTGCAGCGCCGAGAGCATGCCGAGACCGAGCAGGTCGAACTTCACCAGGCCGACGGCGGCGCAATCGTCCTTGTCCCACTGCAGCACGCTGCGCCCCGCCATCCGCGCCCACTCCACCGGGCAGACGTCGGCGATCGGCCGATCGCAGATCACCATGCCGCCGGAGTGGATGCCCAGATGCCGTGGCAGGCCGTCGAGTTCGCCCGCGAGTTCGAGCACCGGCGCCGGGATATCGGTGCCCCGCTCCGCCGACACCCCCGACCAGCGGCTCACCTGCTTGCTCCAGGCGTCCTGCTGCCCCGGCGAGAACCCGAGCGCCCGTGCGGCATCGCGCACCGAGGACTTGCCGCGATAGGTGATCACGTTCGCCACCTGGGCGGCGTAGTCGCGGCCGTACTTGGCGTAGACGTGCTGGATGGCCTCCTCGCGCCGGTCGGATTCGATGTCGACGTCGATGTCGGGCGGGCCGTCGCGCTCGGTGGACAGGAAGCGTTCGAACAGCAGATTGTTGCGCACCGGATCGACATTGGTGATACCGATGGCGTAGCAGACCGCGGAGTTGGCGGCCGAGCCCCGGCCCTGGCACAGGATGTCGTTCTTCTTGCAGAAGGCGACGATGTCGTGCACCACCAGGAAGTACCCGGGGAAGGTCATCTTCTCGATCACCGCGAGCTCGTGCTCGATCTGCGCGTACGCCTTCGGATTCCGTTCCGGCGGACCGTAGCGCTGCGCCGCGCCGCGATAGCTCAGCTCGCGCAGCCAGGAGTCCTCGTCGTGCCCGGCGGGGACGTCGAACGGCGGCAGCTTCGGGGCGATCAGGCGCAGGTCGAAGGCGCACTCGCGGGCCAGCTCCACCGCGTTGGTCACCGCGTGCGGGTGCTCGGCGAACAGCGCGGCCATCTCCGCGCCGGACCGCAGATGCGCGCCGCCGGTGGACGGGAGCCAGCCCGCCATCGCGTCGAGGCTGCTCCTGGCCCGGATCGCGGCCAGCGCCATGGCCCGGCGGCGCTGGGCGGGCGCGGCGAAATGCGCGCCGGTGGACGCCAGGACCGGCAGCCCGACGCGATCGGCCAGCGCGACCAGGTAGTCGTTGCGCTCGTCGTCGGTGGCGATGCCGTGATGGGTGAGCTCGACGCTCACCCGGTCGGCGCCGAAGCGCTCGATCAGCTCCCGCAGGGCCGCTTCGGCTTTCGGGAGCGCGGTATCGCCCGCGTGGAGATCCTGCGCCACGGCCAGGCGCAGCTGCCCCTTCCGGCACCCGGTCAGGATGTGCCAGTGCCCGGCCGCGGCCGCGGTGAGCGTGTCGAGGTCGTAGCGCAGGACGCCCTTCTCCCCCGCCGCCATGTGCGCCGCCGACATCTGGCGCGACAGCGTGCGATAGCCCTCCTGCCCGCGCGCCAGCACCAGCAGATGCGGCCCGTGCGGGTCGGGAGTTCCCGTGCGCGGCAGGGTGTCCGGGGCGTTCTGGTGTCCGCCCGCCGCGCCCCCCGGGTCGCCGATCGTCCGTAGACCGCCACGGGGAACAGAACGGCGCCTGACCGCATCCCCTCGGCCAGGCGCCGCCTCCGCATCGGTTCCCAGTGACAGTTCGGCACCGAAAACCGTTGGCATTCCCCATTCTCTGGCCGCCTCGGCGAACCGGACGGTCCCGTAGAACCCGTTGTGATCGGTGAGCGCGAGGGCCTCCAGCCCCAACCGCACCGCCTCCTCCACCAGCTCCTCCGGCTGACTCGCGCCGTCGAGGAAGCTGTAGGCGGAGTGGGCGTGCAGCTCGGCGAAGGGCACCGTCGGTGTGGCGGGCCGGTCGACCGGGTGCGCTTCGTACGCACCGCGTTTGCGCGACCAGGCCGGGCTGTCACCGCCGTCGCCGGGATGCATCTCCTCGGCGGGACGGCGGGACGGCTTGCCCGAGAGCACCCGCTCCAGTTCCGACCAGGTCGGCGGCCCGTTGCTCCAGCCCACCAGCCCACTCCTCTCCCGACCCCCGCGTCACCTCCCCTGTCGATCGCGGTTGCCCGACCCCTCAACTCGCGGGCAAACGCTCCATCGACCTGGACTCCAGCGCGGCCTCCACATGACCGAGACCCGACCGGATCACCGCGCCGTAGGCATCGTTGGCGAGCACGTCCAGGTGCCCGCGCGCGATGGCCAGCTGCATCCGCGCCATGTCGAAGTCGCCGACGCGGCGGTGACTGTCGGCCAGGTTCAGATACAGCGAGGGCAGGAACCCGCGCAGCCCCTCGTCCAGCGGGATGCCCGGCCCGAACACCGCGGCCAGCGCCCGCTGATCCCAGAGCAGCGCGCCCTCCGGCAACTCCTGCACATCCGCCAGGTGGTGTGCGATCACGCAGCGATGCAACGGGTCGCCGCCTTCCCCTACCTCGTCCCAGAGCCTGGTCAGCGCCGCGCGCGCCGCATCCGGGTCGCCACCGCCGAGCCGCACCGCGGCATAGATATCCGCCATCCGATCGTCCGCCATGCGGCCAAGTATCGCACATACGTTCGAACATTGGCGAGAGGCGTTCGAACATATTTTCGAGTTTTTCGCCAGACCTAGTCGCGGAACTTACTTTGGAGTAAGTTCGAGGGAACGAACTGCAAAGGAGCAGTGATGTCACAGGTTTCTCCCGGTGCGCAGGGTCGTCGCGGTCGGCGGCGGCGCGATCTGGCCGGCAGTCATGTCGTGATCACGGGCGCGTCGTCCGGGATCGGGCGGGCCGCCGCGCTGGCGGTCGCCGACAAGGGCGCCGTCGTCTTCCTCCTCGCCCGCCGCGGTGACGAACTGGGCGCCGTGGTCGCCGAGATCGTCGACGCGGGCGGCCGGGCCCACGGCTATCAGTGCGATGTCACCGACGCCGAGTCCGTCGAGGCGACCGTCGAGGCGATCCTCGATCAGCACGGCCACGTCGACATGCTGGTGAACAACGCGGGCCGCTCCATCCGGCGCGCCATCCACCGCTCCACCGACCGCATGCACGACTTCGAACGCACCATGGCGGTCAACTACTTCGGCGCGCTGCGGATGACCCTGGCCCTGCTGCCCCAGATGCGCGAACGCGGCTTCGGCCACATCGTCAACATCTCCAGCGCCGGCGTGCAGGTCGCCACCCCGCGCTTCTCCGCCTACCTCGCCAGCAAGGCCGCGCTGGACAAGTTCACCGAGGTCGCCGCCGTCGAAACCCTCGCCGACGGCGTAACTTTCACCACCATCCACATGCCGCTGGTGCGCACCCCGATGATCACCCCGAGCGGCGACCAGGGCCCTTCCGAATCACCGGAGTGGGCCGCCGCCACGATCGTGCGGGCCCTCACCGAGCGCCCCAAGCGCATCGATGTCCCGCTCGGCACCTTCGCCGAATACGGCGCCCTGCTCACCCCCAGGCTCCGCGACCGCATCCTGCACCGCTACTACCGCGCGCTGCCCGACTCCCCCGCCGCCAAGGGCGAATCGGTCGAGACCGCCGCACCGGCCGACGAGCCGAGGGCGCCGGATCCCGCGCCGAAACCGAAGTCGCCCGCGCGCAAGGCCACCGGCAGCGCCCTCCGACGCGCCGCGCGGTGGGTACCCGGTACACACTGGTGAGTCGTGCCAAAATCACTGTGTATCAATAGAATTCGATCACGCGTTCGGTTTCGCGGCGGCGGGGGCGGCGTAGCCTGGGATCATGGCGGCGAATCACTCGGGCCCTACGACGGTCGAGACCATCGGCAGCGATTTCTACGACGATCCGCATTCCTACTATCGGCGCTGGCGCGAGCGGGGAATCGCGCATCGGGTCCGGTTCCCGGACAACATCGTGCGCTGGGTGGTGGTCGACTACGCGATCGGGCGGGGGCTGCTGGCGGACTCGCGGCTGCACAAGGGCATCGCGGAACTCGCCGCGACCATGGCGAGCCGAACGGGCACGCTGGTCGACAGCCGGGCCCTGGTGCTCTCGGATCACATGCTCAACACCGACGAGCCCGGCCACACCCGGCTGCGCAAGCTGGTGAACAAGGCCTTCACCACCCGGCAGGTGGCGGTGCTGCGACCGCGCGTCCAGGAGATCACCGACGCGCTGCTCGACGGGTTCGCCGACGCGGACGAGGTGGACCTGATGGCCGCCTTCGCCAATCCGCTGCCGGTGGCGGTGATCTGCGAGCTGCTCGGGGTGCCGTTCGCCGACCGCGACCGCTTCCAGGCCTGGACCCGGCTGCTCGTCGGCGTGCACCGGCTCACCCAGGACGGCGCCGCCGCCGCGATCGCGATGCACACCTATCTCTCGGAACTGGTGCGCGCCAAGCAGGAGCGGCCCGCCGACGACCTGCTCTCCCGGCTGGTCCTGGCCGACGACGACGGCGACCGGCTCACCGACCAGGAACTGGTGGCGATGGCGTTCCTGCTGCTCGTCGCCGGGCACGAGACCACGGTCAACCTGATCGGCAACGGCACCCTCGCGCTGCTGCGGGCGCCCGCGCAGTGGCGGGCGCTGCTCGCCGATCCGGCCGGTGTGCCCGCGGCGATCGAGGAGTTCCTGCGGTTCGACGGCCCGGTGAACATGTCGACCGAGCGGGTGACGGCCGAGCCGATCACGGTGGGCGACATCGAGATTCCCGCGGGGGAGTTCGTCCATGTCGCCCTCGTCGGTGCCAATCGGGACCCGCTGCGTTTCCCCGACCCCGACGAATTGCGGGTCGACGGCGCGGCCGCGGGCCACCTGGCCTTCGGCCACGGCATCCATTTCTGCGTCGGCGCGCCGCTGGCCCGCCTGGAGGCCGAGATCGCCTTCACCACGCTGCTGGCCCGCTTCCCCGGGCTGACCCTGGCCCCCGGCGCGCACGATCCGCGCTATCAGACGAGCACGCTCATCCGCGGGCTGACCGAGCTACCGGTGCGCCTGCACTGACAGTTCTTCCACCGCCACGGTTTCCAGGTAGGTGGCCGGTTTCGGCGCGCCGCCGCAGCTGGCCTGACGGGGCGGGGCGGGAACCGTGCGGGCGGTGACCCGCCAGCGGCGGCCGTCGCGGTGGGTGACGACGGCGGCGCCCGCGAGGGTGGGGTCGTCGGTGTGGCTCGGCTCGGGCTCGACGACGAGCGCGTCGGCGGGCAGCGTCGGGAACTGTTCGCGGACGGCGACTTCGGCGAGCTGACCGATCGGGTCGTAGCAGCTGCGGCCGCGCAATCCGGTGTGGGAGACGGCGCCGGTGTCGGCGGCGGCGAGCGCGGCCTCTGCGGCGGCGGTGTCGACCCGGCCGTAGGTGAGGCCGGACGGGAGCAGGACGACGGCGGGCGCGAAGCGGTGACCGCCGGTGTGCGAGGCCTCCCAGACGCGGCCGGGATGGGCGGCGGCCATGGTGGCGGCGATCGGGCGACCGAGCCGGGCGCAGCACTGGTCGCGTTTGCCGTGCGCGCAGACCAGGACCAGCGGATCGTCCACGCGCACACCGATTCCCGGCGGCGGGCCGTCGACCAGGTGCAGGTCGATGTCGAAGAGCTGACGCAGGTCGGTGATCTCGAACCGCTCGCACCAGGAGCCCTCGGGCCGCGAGCTGACCAGCAGCACGGTGCGGGTGCCGGTGAACTCGTTGCGGCCGGGGCGGCGGATGAGGGTGGGCCGGACCTTCGCCGCGGTGGTGCGCGCGGCCAGTTCGGCGGTGATCTCCGGGCCGAGCACCTCGTCGCCGATCACGTCGTGGCCCCAGGCGCCGGGATGCTCGACGCACAGCCAGCCGGTGACGTGCGCCGCGGTGCCGAGCAGGGACAGGTCCGTCGCGGCGACCGAGCACGACATGCTCTCGAACGGGTTCATGACGGCTCCTTCCGCGACCGACGTCCGGCCGATCCGGAACAGGCGTCGTTTCACTGTAGAACCGCCCCCGCCCCGCCGGTAAGGGCACCCTGTGTTCGGCGGCTATTCGTAGACGCCCTCGGCGTGCCAGGTGGCGGCGTCGTAGACGAGCAGGACGGCCCTGATCTCGGTGGGTTCGGCGTCGAGCTGGACCTGGGCGCGGGCAGCCGGACCCGCCTGCTCGGCGGCGGCCCACCAGCGCTCGTCCACCGGCCACGGGCCCGCCCAGCCGAGCAGCGCCCACTGCCTGCGGCCCCAGCGCAGCCGGGCCGGGTCGGCGGTGAACAGGCCGCGGTCGGTGACCTCGACGGCGGTGCCGTCGGCGGCGGTCAGGTGCACGACGGGGCGGTGCAGGAGCAGCAGCGTCGGCGCCGGTTCGGGGAGCCGGCCGGGCCAGGGCTGGGACGGGTCGGCGGCCGGGGTGAGCTCGTCGCCCAGGGCGATCATGGTGATCCGCTCGGCGGGCCCGCGGCCGCCACTGAGCACGCCGACGCGCACCGCCTCGCCACCGAGCAGGCCCTGCACCCGGACCAGCGCGCGGCGGGCCCGTTCGGTCTCCTCGCCCTCCCCGCCCCACAGGCCCAGTTGCAGCGCGCCCGCGGCGACCACCTCGACCGGCTCCAGCCGCAGCGTGACGATCGGGGCGGTCGGGCGATCGCGGTGGGTGAGCCAGCCGTCGAGCTGCCAGCGGATGCGGTCGGCGGTGTCGGGCGGGGTGAGCGGGCGCGCGCAACGCCAGATCCGCGAGAGCTCCTCCCCCGCCTCGGTGCGCGCGGTGACGGCCAGCCGGGTGCAGGCGACGCCCGCGGCGGTGAGGGCGGTGTGCAGCCGGGTCGCGAGGGTGCGCCCGGCGAAGGCGGCGGCGTCGACCCGGTCGATCGGCGGATCACAGTCGAGGTCGACGGCCAGTTCCGGCGGTGGCCGCCGGGCCGAGGGCGGTCGCTCCGGCAGGCCGCGGGCGACGCGGTGGGCCAGCGCCGCGTCGGCGCCGAAGCGGGAGGCGACGTCGGCGGGAGTGAGCCGGGCGAAGTCACCGACGCGGCGCAAGCCCAGGCGGTGCAGCAGGTCGACCAGGTCGGCGCGTTCCGGTGGCGCCAGCGCGGGTTCGGCGGCGAGCTCGGCCACCGGGAGCGGCGCCAGATAGCGGGCACCGGCGCCGACCGGGACGAACGCCGCGCGGCGCGCCGCGAGCACGGCGGTCGACAGGGCGTCGGCGATGCCGATCTGCGCCTCGGCGCCCGCCACCGCCACGGCATCGATGAGCTGGATCGCCGCGGCCTCCTCGGAGCCGAAGAACCTGGTGGCGCCCCGTGCTCCGAGGACGAGGAGTCCCGGGCGGAGCACTTCGACACCGGGCACCGTCGCGTCGACCGCGCCCGCGATCGATTCGAACAGCCGGGCATCCCGGTCCGGATCATCCTGGGCGACAACCAGATCGGGGCAGCGCGACTGCGCCTCCCTGCGGGTCACGCCCTCGCGCACCCCCTCAGCCCTGGCGATCGCCGACGCCGACACCACCCGATTCCCGCGCAGCACCGCCACCGGGCGATCCGCGGGCACCCCGGCCACCGCGGCCGCCGCCACCGCGGGCCAGTCGGGACACAGCAGCGCCAGCACGCGCTCCGCCCGCGTCATCGCAGGCCGGTCACGACACGGCCTCTCGCACGTCGGCCGCCTCGCGGATCTCCGCCTCGCGGGCGAGCCATTCGGTGCGACCGGCCTTGGCGCACAGGTCTATCCGGCCGTGCCGGGGTGGCCCCGCCTTGGCGCTGACGCGCACGTCCAGGCAGACCGAGCGCAGGCGGCCGCGGCCCGCGCCGAGACCGCGGTAGCCGGTGACGCGGGTGTCCAGGCGCAGCGACGGATTGGTCCAGGTGCCGCCGGCGACGACCAGGGTGGCGCCGCGGTTGCGGGCGCGGGCGGCGAGCACCCGGCAGCGGGCGGGCGGGACGGCGACGCCGTCGAGCCCGAGGACGACCAGATCGAGGCCGTCGAGCAGGACGGCGGCCACTTCGCCCGGATCGGGGCCCGGGTCGGCGATCACCGCCAGCCGGGACAGCTGCGCACCCATCTCGGCGGCAGCCAGCAAACCCAGCCGGGGCAGCCCGACCACCGCGGCGTGGCCACCGCCGCCGGTCACCGCGGCGAGCAGACCGGACAGCAGCGAGTGCGCGCCGGTATAGGCGACCACGGCCCCCTTGGGCAGTCCGCCGTCGGGCAACAGCTCGGCGAGCGGAGCGGGCACCGGCAACAGATCACGGCGTAGTGGCTGCTCACGAGGGATATGAGCGGTGGCGGACTCGCCGCGGCCCGGCACCGCGGCCATCCGCCTGCGCAGTTCGTCGAGCGTGCGCGCCCGGGCCGCCACCTCGGGCGACAACGCATCCGAACCCATCAACACCACCTACTTCCACGATGGACCCGCGAGCGGAGAGCCGCCCAGCACCGGAACGGCAGCACCGTTTCAGCTATCGATCGTATTCGAATATACGTTCGATCGCGACCAGGGTGACACCCACCCCCGGCCCGTGTCCACAGCGGGGCCCCTTATACCCGCGCGTCGTGATACCGGCCAGTCATCGGCATATTCGACTACCCTCGCACCCGTGACCGAACGTGCTCGTCCCCATATCGGCCCCGACTACCTCGTCGCGGGTCGTTACCGCCTGCAGTCGAAACTGGGCGGCGGTGGCATGGGTGCGGTCTGGCTCGCGACGGACCGGTTGCTGAACCGCGAAGTCGCCATCAAGCAGGTGCTCTCCACGGCCGGATTGAGCGAGGCCGAGGCCGAGCGCATCCGCAGCAGCATCGTGCACGAGGGCCGGGTGGCGGCCAAGCTGTCGCACGAGCACGCGATCGCCGTCTACGACGTGGTGATCGAGGCGGGCGAACCCTGGCTCGTCATGGAGTACTTACCCTCGCGCAGCGTGGCCAAGGCGCTCACGCTGTTCGACACGCTGCCCGCGGTCGAGGTCGCCCAGATCGGCGCGCAGGTGGCCGACGCGCTCGCCGCCGCGCACGCGGCGGGCATCGTGCACCGCGACATCAAGCCGGGCAACATCCTCGTCGCCGATCGCGGTCCCGATCTCGGCAAGGCCAAGCTCAGCGACTTCGGCATCTCCCGCGGCGCGGGCGACACCCACGGCGACGACCCGGAAGGCACCATCACCGGCACCCCCGCCTACCTGCCGCCCGAGGTCGCCCGCGGCGCCAGGCCCACCGAGGCCAGCGACGTGTTCTCGCTCGGCGCGACCCTCTACACCGCGCTGGAGGGGCAGCCGCCGTTCGGTTTCGACGACGACGAGAACGATGTCGTCACCCGGGCCGCGATGGGCCGGATCATCCCGCCCAGCCGCAGCGGCATCCTCACCCAGCCGCTGCTGCACATGCTCGAACCGGCACCACAGCGCCGCCCGACGATGGCCCAGGCGCGCGACGAGATCCTCACCGCCGCCTTCGGTCCCGGTACCGCCGCCTACATCCTCGGCGTGCCGCTGCGCACCGAGGACGGCACCATTCCCTCCTGGGCCGCCCGCAACTCCGCCAGCGGCCTGCGCAGCCCACATTCCGCCCCGCTGCCGCGCCCGCAGCGCGCCCCGCTGGCCGCGCCCGCCGCGCCGCAGCAGCGCACCGGCAGCTTCGTCGACAACCTGCCCAACGGCGCGCCGCTGGCCATCGGCGCCGGCGTGCTCATCGGGCTGGTCATCCTGATCGCGATCATCATCGCGGTGATGTAGCGCCTCAGGCCGTCGTCGCCGGTGGCCGATAGGCGGCGAGGAACGCTTCCACGCCCGCGTCGGCGTAGTGATCGAGTTCGGCGTCGCTGAAGCGGGTTTCGTCACCGCAGAACATGACCTTGTTGACCGGCACCGACACCACCAGCCAGGTGAAGTGGTTGGCGGCCAGTTCGTGTTCGACGGTCCGCAGCAGACCCCGCTCGGTCAGCTGGGCGAAGCACGACGCCAGCATGGCGTGCACGCGTTCGGGTCCGGCTTCGAAGTACGCCCGCCCCAGCTGGGGAAAGCGGCCCGCCTCGGCGATGACCAGCCGCCGCACCCGGAGCTGCGCGGGCCGGGTCAGCAGATGGACGAACCGGTGCGCCACCATGCGCAGCGTGGTCTCCACGTCGTCGGCGGAGGCGAGCTCGCCGATCGCTTCCCGGAAGACCTGGTCGATCCCGCCGAGCCGGTCGAACACGATCTCCTCGAACAGTTTGTCCTTGCTGCCGAAGCGCTTGTAGATCGTCTGTTTCGACGAGCCGGCGACCTTGGCGATCTCGTCGGTCTTGGCCCCGAGGTAGCCGTCGCGCAGGAACACCTCCATGGCCGCCTCCATGATCCGGCGGCGCGCCTGTTCGGCGGCACTGCCCTCCACGAGATCGGGCGCTGTTTCGGTGCGGGGCATCGGGCCTCCCGGATGTCGCTGTCCGTGTCCGCCGACGGCGTCGCCGAGGCCCCCGAGACCTGGCACTTCCCCTACTTCGACGACGAGATGGGCGCCGCGATCGGCGCGGGCATGGCCACCTCGGACGCCATGCTGCTCGGCCGCGTCCAGTACGAGGAGTTCGCCGCGCACTGGCCCACCAGCGACGACGAGTTCGCCGGTTTCATGAACAACCAGAAGAAGTACGTCGTCACCACGACGCTGACGGAAGCGACCTGGAACAACACCGAGATCGTCACCGGCGACATCGAGGCCGAGCTGACCGCGCTCAAGGCCACCGAGGGCGGCGACCTCGCCATCACCGGCAGCCTCACCCTGGTCCAGTCCCTGCTGCGCTCGGGCCTGCTCGATCAGTTGCAGCTGTTCGTCCACCCGGTCGTGCTCGGCAAGGGTGCGCGCTGGTTCGACAAGCTCGACGACCAGGTCGAGCTGAAGCTGGCCTCGGCCGAGGCGTTCGGTTCCGGCGTGCTCAACCAGATCTACGTCCCCGCGAAATAGCCGCCCTCACTCGATCCGGCGGCGATGGGCCCAGCGGGTCAGGGCATTGCGATTGGACTGCTGGGTCTTGCGGAGCACGTTGGACGCGTGGGTTTCCACCGTCTTCACCGAGATGAACAGGGTCTCGGCGATCTCGCGGTAGGTGTAGCCGCGGGCCAGCAGGCGCAGCACCTCGAGCTCGCGCGGGGTGAGCGAGTCCAGCTCGGGGTCGAGCGGGGGCTCGGGCACCGGGGAGCGGCCGGTGAACGAATCGAGGACGAAACCGGCCAGCCGCGGGCTGAACACGGCGTCACCGCCGGCGACGCGGCGGATGCCGTCGGCCAGTTCGGCGCCGGAAATGGTCTTGGTGACATACCCGCGCGCGCCCGCCCTGATCACCGCGATCACGTCCTCGGCGGCGTCGGACACACTCAGCGCCAGGCACACCGGGCCGTCGGCGATCCCGGTGAGCACCGCGACACCGCCGCCGTCGGGCATGTGCACGTCCAGCAGCACCACATCCGGCTTCGCCGCATCGATCCCGGCGACCGCCTCGGCCACCGCGCCCGCCTCGCCGACGACCTCCATATCGGTCTCGCGGCTCAGCTCGGCGCGCACGCCCGACCGGAACACCGCGTGATCGTCGACCAGGAACACCCGAACACTCACTGACAGCTCACTCTCATCCCACCGGCGATCGACTTGTTCTCATCGGTACCACACCACCGTGAATATCGGTTCGGACCGAGGCGGGAGAGCCCGGCGGCAGGGCGCGAAACGCCCGGGGCCGAAAAGGATCCGCCGCCCAGGTCGGCGCGGAGCCTCACACCTCGGACGGGTCCGGCGCGTCGGCGGCCGGGTCCGCGTCCGTGGTGCCGGAGTCCGAGCGCGGCATCACGATGCGCACCTCGGTGCCGCGCCCGATGGTCGAGTCGATGACGGCGGTGCCGCCGCGACGCTCGATCCGGGCGCAGATCGATTTCGCGACACCGCGCCGGTCGGCGGGCACGGCGGCGGTGTCGAACCCGGCGCCGCGGTCGCGGACGAAGATGCTCACCTGGTGCGGTTCGGTCTCGGCGAACAGGTCGATCTCCGGGACACCCGCGTGCTTGGCCGCGTTGACCAGCGCCTCCCGGCTCGCGCCGAGCAGGGCGGTGAAGTGTTCCTTGGGCAGGCCGGCGCCGGTGTCGCCGGGGTCCATCGCGACATCGCCGACGGTCACCGGGGTGACCTTCACGCCGTGCTGGTCCTCCACCTCGCCCGCGATGGTGCGCAGCGCGGCGGCCAGGCTGGACTGGGCGGGGGCGGTGTCGTCGAAGAGCCATTTGCGCAGTTCGCGTTCCTGGCTGCGGGCCAGGCGCAGCACCTCCTGCGGGTCCTCGGCCTGCCGCTGGATCAGCGCGAGGGTCTGCAGGACCGAATCGTGCAGGTGCGAGGCGATCTCCTCGCGTTCCTCGTTGCGGATGCGGGCGCCGCGCTCGGCATTGAGCGCGCGGACCATGCGCAGCCACAGCGGCACCGTCAGCAGCCCCGCGCCGACCAGCGTGACCGCGACCGCGATCAACGCCGAGCCGAGCGAACTCAGATCGATCCTGGCCAGCACCACCACCCCGAGCCCGACCACGATCAGCGTCGCCCCGGCCACGATCCGCGACCAGGTGACCACCGACGGTCGCGCGGGTAGCCCGAACAGCGCGCGCGGACCCGGCGCGGCGACGTCGTACTCGCGCCAGACCAGCGCGGCGCCGACCGCGACCACCACGATCGGGGCGATCACCTTCGCGGCGGTGCCCTGGAACAACCAGCCGACGGTCACCGCGAGGCCGAGGCCGAGCAGGGCGAGGCCGATCGCCTGCCTGCGCTCGTCGCCGGTCGGTTTGGCCGCGTCGTTGCCGCCCGGGGTGAAGATCCACAGCAGGCCGTAGGCCACCAGGCCCGCACCGACCAGCGCGGACAGCAGCACGAACGCCATCCGCACCTTGAACACGTCGACGCCGAGATGATCGGCCAGACCACCGGCGACACCACCGACCACCCGGCCACCCGTCCGGCGGACCAGTCGCGGGGTCTGCGGCAGCGGCGCGCCGACGGGCTCGGGCCCCGGCGTCGGCAGCATGCCCGGCCGGTAACCACGCGGCACCCCGTACCCCGACTGCGTCGGGTACCCGGGGTAGTAACCGGGCGGGGGCCGATACTGCGGCGGCGGAACGTAGGGGTGCGGGGTGCCGTAGACGGCCTGACCGTTGCCGAGCGCCCGCGCGACGAATCGCTGCGGGCCCTTGGGCTGCCGGTGCCCGCCGGGATTCATCGCGGCGCCGGGGCCGCCGGGGTAGTGGGGTGCGCCGTTCGGCGGCGGTGCGGCGTTCCCCGATGCGACGTTGCTCCCCGGTGCGGCGCCGTACCCGTACGGGGCGGCGGGCCCCGGGGCGGCGGCACGGGTGGGAACAGACGGATCCATGCTTCGATACTGGCACGCGCGAGTGGGTGCCGACATCAGGAAAGTCCCTGATCTCCGCCCCGATGCCGGCGATCAGGCGCCGACCTGGGCCGATGCCGTCCGGTCCGGACAGAAAACACGTCTCACCTGGGCATACGCCCAGCCCTGCAGAACGGGTCGCCGACGCGCTCGCCGCCGGACCGGACAACCGGTCACGGCATCCTCACCAGCGATTATCAGCTCATTCGAGGGTTCACCCCGAGACCCGGCTCAGGCCGGATTCCTACCGTGATGGCAGGCCGGAATTCACGGCCTTCATTGCAGGGGAGGAACATTGAGAATCGTCACCACCGTGCTGGGTGCCACGGCCATCGCGTTGAGCACCGTCGGGATCACGCCGACGGCGTCGGCGACACCGATGGCCCCACACGAGACCACCTATCACGGACCCGCGGGCTTCGAGCTGACCCTCGGCCACACCGATCAGTCCTACCGGCAGGTGCCCGCGCTCAACGCCATGCCGACCAACCGCGAGGTGTTCCTCGACAACACCGCGTACGTGACGCCGCCCGCCGGGGCGACCGGCACGCTCGAATCCGGCTATCTCGTCGCCTGCGCGGTCGAGGTGACCCTCTCGGTCGGGCTGGACGGCGGGATCTCGGTCGGCGCGGGGGCGAGCATCGGCTTCGGTTCCTCGGGTCCGGACGTCTCGGCCGACATCGGTCCGTCGATCTCGGCGGGGCTCGATCTGAGCCTGTCGCTGGCGCCGGGCGAGATCGAGAAGATCGATGTGGGGAGCATGCCGCTGGGCCCGGGCACCACCTACCTGGTGAACCGCGACTTCCATCTGATGGTCGGCGACTGCGGCGGTCCGCTCAACATCTACTCCTGGGCCACGGTCACCGCGACCACGCCGCAGGTGAGCGCGACCAACTCGGTCTTCGGCGACACCATGTTCCTCTGACCGGATCGGGACCCGGCGCCGCGCCGGGTCCCGATGCACCAAATATCATTCCCCTCGGTCGTTTTCACCGAACGGGGGGTTCTTTGACCATCGACGAGACGGAGTTCTCATCGCCGCGTGCGGTTTTCGCGCGGCGATTCGCCGAACTCTATGCCGCGGCGGGCAATCCGACCTTGCGCCGCGTCGCCACCGCCACCGAACGGCGCATGCGCAACACCCAGTCGGGCACGCCGTCGGCCCAGCGGATCAGCGACTGGAAGGCCGGGCGCAACGTGCCCGCCCGCTTCGAATCGCTGCTGCCGGTGATCCTGACGCTGGTCGAGCTGACCGAGAAGGCCCAGCGTGACCTCCCCCGCCGCCTCGCCGACCCGCACGAATGGCGCCGCCTCTGGCAGGAATCGGTGACCTGGACGGCCACCGCCACCGACGGCGACACCTGCCCCTACCCCGGCCTGCGCGCCTTCCGCGCCGACGAGCGCGCCCTGTTCTTCGGCCGCGAACAGGCCACCACCGAATTCGTCGACCTGGTCCGCGCCGCCACCGGCATCGTCGTGCTGATCGGCGCCTCCGGCGCGGGCAAGTCCTCGCTGCTCGCCGCGGGCCTGCGCCCCGCCCTCGACCTGCCATCGGCCACCATCACCCCGGGTGCCGCGCCGATGACCGCGCTCGCCGCCGTCGACACCGACGAGCCGCGCGTTCTGGTCGTCGACCAGTTCGAGGAACTGTTCACCCTGTGTCCCGACGAGGCCGAACGCACGTCCTTCCTCACCGCGCTCGCCGACCTGACCACCCGCGCCGCCGCCCCGCTCACGGTCGTGCTCGCCCTGCGGGCCGACTTCTACGAACGCTGCCTGCACCACCCCGTGCTGCGGGACAGCCTGCGGCGCAACAACTATCTGCTCGGCCCGATGTCGATGGACGAGGTGTCGCGGGCCATCACCGGGCCCGCGACCGCTGCCGGGCTCGCCCTCGAGCAGGGCCTGGAAGAGCTGGTTCTCACCGAACTGCGCGGCCTGGGCGCGCACGCCGACACCGACGCCTACGATCCCGGCTCGCTGCCGCTGCTCTCCCACGTGATGGCCGCGACCTGGCAGCAGCGCGAAGGGCGCAAACTCACCGTCGCCGGGTATCGCACAGCGGGCGGGGTGGCCGGCTCGGTGGCCGAGACCGCCGAACTGGCGTGGAGCGAGCTGACCCCGGTCCAGCAGGAGGCCGCCCAGGACCTGCTCGGCGCACTGGTCACCGTCGGGCAGGACGCGCGCGATACCCGCCGCACCGCCGCCCGCGGCGAATTGCTCTCCCGCGGTACCGACCCCGAGGCCACGGCGGAGGCACTGGAAGTCCTGGCCGCCAGCAGGCTCGTCGCCCTCGACGCCGACTCGGTCCAGTTCACCCACGAGATCGTCCTCACCGCCTGGCCCCGCCTGCGCGGCTGGATCGCCACCGACCGCGTCGGCCACCTCGTCCGCCAACGCCTGGAAACCGACGCCGCCGAATGGGAGACCACCGACGATCCCGCCCTGCTCTACCGCGGCACCCGCCTCGACAGCGCCACCGAGCATGCCAACGGCACCACCAGCCCCCGCTCCCGCGCCTTCCTCGACGCCGCACGCCGCTCCGCCCGCCTCGGCAAGCGCTGGCGCATCGGCGCCGCCATGGTCGTCGTCGCCCTCCTCGGCACCGGTGTCGTCGCCTGGGACCGTGGCAAGCTCGCCGACCAGCGCACCGCGGACCGGGACTACGCGGAACTGGTCGCCGCGGCGCAGCGGACCAGAGCGAGTGACCCGTCGCTGTCGGCGCAGTTGTCCCTGGCCGCCTACCGGATGCGGCCCGACCCGTCGACCCGTGCGCAGCTGCTGACCACCCAGGAATTGCCGCTGGCCACCTCCGTGCCAGGCCACGCAACCGATATCAACGCACTCGTGGCGCGCTCGAGCGACGGCATGCTCGCCTCACTCGACTACGACGGGAAGGTGCTGCTCTGGGACACCACCGATTCCGCCCGGCCGCGAAAGATCAGCGCGGAATTCGGTGTTCCGGTCGACCGGCTGATCTTCGTGCCGCGCAGCACCGACGTGGTCACCGACGGCCCGGCCGGTCTGCAGCTGTGGGATCTGACCGGCCCGGAATCCCCACGGCTCCGGCACAGCCTCGGAACCGAGAAGCGGAACTCGATCGCCGCGGCGCCGGACGGCACGCTGCTCGCCGAAGCCGGTGCGAGTTCGTTCACGCTCTGGCGGATCGGCGACCGCGCCGACCCGACGCGCGCCGCCAGGGTCGCCCTGCCCGAGGCGCGCGCACAGGCACACCTCGTCGAGTTCAGCCCGGACGGCACGCTGCTCGCGGTGGGACGGGTCGTCCACGACGCCGGTGTCGCGGACAGCATCCAGCTCTGGGACATCCGCGACCCCCGCACCCCCCGCCCGGTCGGATCACCGATATCGACCGCGCCCGATGCCTACCTGAGCGACTTCGCGTTCAGCCCGAACGGCGTCGACCTGGCGGTCGCCGTCTACGGACCGACGGAGACGAACCCGGCGCGAACAGGTCGGGTCGACCTCTGGCGAACAGCGGGTGCCGAGCCACGCCGACTCGGCGCCATCCACACCGACGACAGCACGCTCGGTTCGATCGACTTCAACGATGCCGGAACCGTTCTCGTCACCAGTTCGGCGAACGCGGGGCGGCTGTGGAACATCACCGACCCGGACCACCCGGTGCAGGCGGCGCCGATGCTGTCGACCAGCCCGGGATCGTGCGACCGGGGCCCGGCATCACTGTGCGCCACCGGGCTGCGGTCGCTGACCTTCCTGTCCGGCAAACCAGTGCTGGCCGGGGCGGGCAGGGACGGCGCCCTGACCGTGTGGACGCTGCCGTCGTCGCTGGTGGACGTCTCGCCCGGCTCGCCACTGTCGCCTGTCTTCGACAAAGCCGGGAACCGGATGGTGATCGCGGACCTGGCCGGTGCCATGGCCGTGTGGGATACCACCGATCCCGCGCACCCGATCCGGCTGTCGACCGTTCCCGGCGGGCCGAATCGCTTCGGCCCGGAGCTCAGCCCCGACGGTCGCACGCTGTCGATCCAGGACCAGCCCTCCGGCCACCGACTCGTCTTCGATCTGGCGGATTCCCAGCGGCCGCGGCCACTGGCCGGCTGGCCCACCGGCCACGTCGTCCAATCAGAGGTTCGAGCGGGGCGCATGGTGACCGCGGATTCGCACGAGGTCCGGATATGGGATGTCAGCGATCGGCTGGCACCGGTCCGGGGCGGGACACCGATTCTCCCGACCGAGGGCGCCGACCAGGTGTTCGTCAACGCGCTGTCGGCTGACGGCACACGCCTCGAGGTGATCGTCTACGACCAGCAAGTCACCGAGATGCCCTATGCGACCCAAATATGGGACATCGTCGACCCGCACCGCCCGATTCTGATGGGAACAACCGAACCCGACGGGCAGACCGCCCTGTTCAAACTGTCCGAGCTGCCCGACGACCAAACCGCCGTCGTCGCCGGTTCCGATTCCTTCGAGGTGTGGCGAACCGAGACCGAACCCGAACGGCTCACCGCACCGATCCGCACCGAGAGCACCCCGATCATCTCGCTGTCGACCGCGTCCGACCACACTTTGGCCATCACGGGCAGCGACCGCACCACCGAGCTGTGGGACATCGGTGATCCCCGGGCCCCGCGTCTCATCAGCGGGCCGATCGGACGGAACGATGTGCGCAATCGCCTCTCCACCCTGCACCCGGACGGCGGCCATCTCGCCGTCGTCACCGACAGCGGCCAGTTCGGGATGTGGGACCTCGTCCCGGAGCGGGTAGCCGACCGGATCTGTGCCGCTACCGGCGACATCCTCACCGAACAGGTCTGGAAACGCCAGCTCCCCAATGTCCCTTACACCCCACCTTGCTCCTGAACCCGGGCAAACCTCAGGGTTCACCCCGATGTGCGAAAGGGCTGGTCGAGCACACCATGGAGGACATGAGCAGAACGAGCTTCGGTGACCAGATCCAGCAGATGTGGCATACGCGGCCCGTCCGGCTGCCGCGGCAGGGGCCGATCGCCGGCGTCGCGGCCGGGTTCGGGCTGCGGTACGGCGTCGATCCGGTGTTGTTGCGGGTGGCGTTCGTGGTGTCGACGATCTTCGGTGGCGCCGGCATCGTGCTGTACCTGCTCGCGTGGCTGGTGCTGAGTTCCGCGGGGAACGAGGCGTCGGCGGCCGAGGCGCTGACCGATCACGCGCGCGGCACGCATTCGCAGACCAAGACGATCGTGTTGATCGTCGCGCTGGCGATCGCGGTGTCGACCATGGGTCCGGTGGGGCTCGGGATGGGCGGCTCCGGGGTGGTCAGCATGGGGCTGATGCTGGCGGGCTGGTGGATGCTCTACATCCGGCATCCCGAGCTGCCCACCGGTTTCGACACCGTTCGGGCCGAATCACTGGGCACGGCGGGCTATCCCGCCGCGGGTTATCCGACCGGCGTGCCGGTCCGCGGCTACCCCTACATCCCGGACGTGCCGCCGACCGGCATGTACACGCCCTACACGAAACTGCCGGACGCCTACGTCCCCGATCCGGCCGCGACCGTGCCGCCCCGCGCGGAAACCCGCGCCGACACGGCCGAGTCCACGCCGCTGCTGCGCGTCGACGCCACCGACACGATCGTCCTGCACAAGGACGTGGCCCCGGCGACCACCACCGAACCGCCGGCAGACGCCACGGCGGCCACCGCACCCGAATCAGGCTCGGCGGCCATCGCGCCCGAGTCGAGCTCGGCGACGATGAAAGCCGAGGCTCCATCGACCTCGACCGATTCGGCCGACATCGTCGACGCGGTCGTGACAGACGAATCCGCCGCCGCCATCGTGGTGGACGACGCCTCGACCATCCCGGCCGACGACGCCACCCCGGCGCCTCCCGCTGACTCGGACACCGCGTCGCCCGACCTCGAGGCCGACGCGGACGCACCGCGCACTGCGGCATCCGACCGCGAGGCCGACGCGGACGCACCGCGCGCCACGGCGACCGATCTGATCCCCGTGGACTCGAGCGATCCCACGATGACGATCGATCTCGACAAGCGCGACGGATCGCCCGAGGTGACGACCCCCGAGCCGATCCAGGACCACGCCCTCGGCGCGACCGCCGTCCTCAGCAAGGACCTGCCCTCCCCCACACCGGGTTTCCCGCGCACCGGCGCGCAGGTACCCAGCGGCATCGATCCGCTCGGCATCGCACCGCTGGCCTGGGAACTGCCCGAGGCGGCGCCGCGCTACGCCGTGCAGGTGCCGCCACCGCCGCCGAAGCGACCGCGGTCGCGGCTCACCCCGATCACCATCGGGCTGGCGATCCTGGCGGCCGCGCTGGCCGGCGCGGCGGCGGCCAGCGGCGTCGAATGGATGACACCGGCGCGGATCGCGGCGTTCGCGCTCGCGGTGGTCGGACTCGGGCTGATCGCGGGCGCGTTCCTGCGGCGCGGCTACGGGCTGCTGGTACTGACCGCGCCGCTGGCCGGGTTCGTGCTGCTGGCCTCGCTGATCGGGCCGATCGACTTCGAGAACAACGGCGCCATCGGCGAACGCGTCTGGGCACCGACCTCGGTGACCGAATTGCAGCCGCGCTACGCCCTCGACATCGGTTCGGGCACGCTGGATCTGCGTGGCCTGAACCTCACCGAGTCCCGCAGCGTCGAGGTCGCGGTGAACATCGGCGACGCGAAAGTGCACCTGCCCGAAGGGATGACAGTGAACACGACATGTGACATCCGGGTGGCCGACGCGACCTGCGTCGAAGGCCTGAGCGGGCCGCAGACCCCGGGCGCCCCGGTCCTCGACCTGCACATCAAGATGCACCTGGGTGACGTGGAGGTGACCCGTGGCTGATCCGACCAGCACCGAAACCCGACGCCGACCGGCGTTCTCCCTGCTCAGCACGGGCCTGATCGCCCTGGCCCTGAGCGTCTGGGCGCTGCTCGGCGCACCGACCCCCGACAACGGCGGCATCCTGCCGATCGGCTGGGGCGTGGTGATCGCGGCGATCGTCATCGGCCTGCTGCTGACGATCTCCCCGCGCCGCAAGCGGCACTGACGAAAGCACACCGACCCGAGACACGACAATGGCCCGTCACCGTGACGGGCCATTGTTGTTGGAGGACAACGGCAATGGACGAATCCCGAGTAGACCGGCAGCCCACTCCGCTGGCGAAGACGCTGCCGCCGACCGCCCACCGGCCGCCCGGCGGCTTCCTGCTCGGCAGACTGCTGCTCACGCAGGTGACGCCGCCACAGCGACCGGCCTAGCTCGTCACTCCCATTCGATGGTGCCCGGCGGCTTGCTCGTCACATCGAGCACCACGCGGTTGACGTCGGCCACCTCGTTGGTGATGCGGGTGGAGATGCGCTCCAGCACGTCGTAGGGCAGGCGGGTCCAGTCCGCGGTCATCGCGTCCTCGCTCGACACCGGGCGCAGCACGATCGGGTGACCGTAGGTGCGGCCGTCGCCCTGCACACCGACCGAGCGCACGTCGGCCAGCAGCACGACCGGGCACTGCCAGATCTGCTTGTCCAGGCCGGCGGCGGTGAGTTCCTCGCGGGCGATGGCGTCGGCCTGGCGGAGCAGGTCGAGCCGGTCGGCGGTCACCTCGCCGACGATGCGGATCGCCAGGCCGGGACCGGGGAACGGCTGGCGGGCGACGATCTCCTCGGGCAGGCCCAGCTCGCGACCGACCGCGCGGACCTCGTCCTTGAACAGCAGGCGTAGCGGCTCGACCAGGTCGAACTCGAGGTCGTCGGGCAGGCCGCCGACATTGTGGTGGCTCTTGATGTTCGCGGTGCCGGTGCCGCCGCCGGACTCGACGACGTCCGGGTAGAGCGTGCCCTGCACCAGGAACTCGACCTTCGGGGCGGCACCGGCGGCGGCGCCCTCCTCGAGCACGATGCCGGCGACCGCGTCCTCGAAGGAGCGGATGAACTCGCGGCCGATGATCTTGCGCTTCTCCTCGGGATCGGAGACGCCCTTCAGCTCACCGAGGAACTTGTCGACCGCGTCGACGGTCACCAGCTTGGCGCCGGTCGCGGCGACGAAGTCCTGCTGCACCTGCTCGCGCTCGCCCGCCCGCAGCAGCCCGTGGTCGACGAACACACAGGTGAGGCGGTCACCGATCGCGCGCTGCACCAGCGCGGCGGCGACGGCGGAGTCGACACCACCGGACAGACCGCAGATGGCGTGGCCGTCACCGATCTGCGCGCGCACGTCCTCGATCAGCGCCTCGGCGATATTGGCCGGGGTCCACTGCGCGGGGATGCCGGCCAGCTCGTGCAGGAAGCGGCTCAGCACCTGCTGACCGTGCGGCGAGTGCAGCACCTCGGGGTGGTACTGGACACCGGCCAGGCGACGGGCGCGATCCTCGAACGCGGCGACGGGCGCGCCCGCGGTGGTGCCGGTGACCTCGAAGCCCTCGGGGGCGTCGGTCACGGCGTCACCGTGGCTCATCCACACCGGCTGGATGGTCGGCAGGCCGCCGTGCAGCACACCGCCGTCGATGTTGAGCTCGGTGCGGCCGTACTCGCGGGTGCCGGTGTGGGCCACCGTGCCGCCGAGCGCCTGCGCCATCGCCTGGAAGCCGTAGCAGATGCCGAACACCGGCACGTCCAGGTCGAACAGCCGCGCGTCGAGCTGCGGGGCGCCCTCGGCGTACACGCTGGACGGGCCACCGGACAGGATGACCGCCAGCGGCCGCTTCTCGGCGATCTCCTCCACCGTCATGGTGTGTGGAATCACCTCGGAGAACACGCGCGACTCGCGCACCCGGCGAGCGATCAGCTGGGCGTACTGTGCGCCGAAGTCGACGACGAGGACCGGTCTCTGAGTTTCTGCCACCGGGACAGTTTAGTGACGGCGCACGACGGCCGAGCAGCGGGCATCGGTGCACGCACACGCGTTGGGAGAACATTGCGCAATACCCGGTCGACCTGGCTATCCTCGTCCTCGTGCCATTCGCCCGCGCGATCGATGCCGACATCTACTACGAGGACAGCGGTGGCACGGGGCCGGTGGTGTTGCTCGCCCACGAATTCTTCATGGACCGCACGATGTTCGCCTCACAGCAGGCCAGCCTGGCACCCGAGTTCCGGATCGTCGCCTGGGACGCCCGCGGGCACGGCCGCACCAAGGATCAGCGGTTGCCGTTCACGTACTGGACCGCCGCGCGCGACGCGCTGACCGTCCTCGACGACATCGGCGCCGAACGCGCCGTGGTCGGCGGCACCGCGCAAGGGGGCTTCACGGCCTTGCGGACCGCGCTGGTCGCCCCGGAGCGGGTCGCCGCGCTCATCCTCATCAGCACCGAGGCGCACGGGCCGACCAGGGAGCAGTCCACCGCGACCCAGCGCTTCCTCGACGAATGGCACGACAAGGGGTCACGCGCGGAAGCCGCCGACCGCCTCGCCGACTGGCTGATCGGCGACGACGCCTGGCACCGCGACGTCTGGACCAAACGCTGGGTCTGCGACGCGCACCACGGCCTCGACGCCGCCGTCGGCTGCCTGCTCGGGCGCGACTCGGTGCTGGACCGGCTGCGCGAGATCACCTGCCCCGCGCTGATCATCCACGCCACCCACAGCGGCATCGCGGGCGAACGCGCCCGCACGCTGGCCGACGGGCTCACCGCCTCCACCTTCCTGGAGATCGATGGCGCCCGCCTGGCCGTCACGATGACCCACCCGGAACCGGTCAACGCGGCGATCGCGCGGTTCCTGCGCGAGCGGGTCGCGCTGACCCACGTGCGTTAGCGGACGCTGAGCCCGACCTTCTGGAATTCCTTGAGGTCGGAGTAGCCGGCCTTGGCCATCGAGCGGCGCAGGCCACCGACCAGGTTCAGCGAGCCGAACGGGTCGTCGGAGGGGCCGTAGAGGACGCGCTCGAGGTTCGGGCGGGTCACCGTGCCGTCGGCGCCGTCCAGCCAGGACTCGTCGACCGGCAGGAACGAACCGCGCGGCACCGAGGGATGCGCGGTCGCCGAGGGCCAGTACCAGCCGCGGCCAGGCGCCTCGGCCGACACCGACAGCGGCACACCGAGCATCACGGCGTCGGCGCCGCAGGCGATGGCCTTGGCGAGCTGGCCGGAGGTGGCGACGTCACCGTCGGCGATGACGTGCACGTAGCGGCCGCCGGTCTCGTCGAGGTAGTCGCGGCGGGCCGCGGCGGCGTCGGCGATCGCGGTCGCCATCGGCACGCCGATGCCGAGCACCTCGCCGGTGGTGGTGGCGCCCGGGTAGGAGCCGTAGCCGACGATGACGCCCGCGGCGCCGGTGCGCATCAGGTGCAGCGCGGTGCGGTGGTCGCTCACGCCACCGGCGACGACCGGAACGTCCAGCTCGGCGATGAAGGTCTTCAGGTTCAGCGGCTCACCGTCGCCGACGTGCTCGGCGGAGATGATGGTGCCCTGCACCACCAGCAGGTCGACCCCGGCCTGCACCAGCGCCGGGGTCAGCGCCCGCGCGTTCTGCGGGCTGACCCGCACCGCGGTGGTCACGCCCGCCGCGCGCACCTGCGCGACCGCGGCCGCGAGCAGGTCGGGCTGCATCGGCGCGGCGTGTAATTCCTGCAGCAGGGAGATCGCGCGTTCGTAACCCCCCTTGTCGACGAGATCGATCAGCTGGTCGATCTTGTCCTGGACGTCGGCGTGCCGGGCCCACAGGCCCTCACCGTTGATCACACCGAGGCCGCCGAGGCGACCCAGCTCGATCGCGAACTCCGGGGAGACCAGCGCGTCGGTGGGGTGCGAGAGCACCGGGATCTCGAACCGGTAGGCGTCGAGCTGCCAGGCCAGCGAGACCTGCTTGGACGACCGGGTCCGCCGCGAGGGGACGATGTCCACGTCGTCGAGCTCATAGGTCCGCCGAGCGACCCTGCCCATTCCGATTTCCACCATGTCGCGCACAGTTGCTCCCTGTGTTCGGGCGCGCGTGTGCGCGCGTTGTCGCGGTCAGGACGACCGCATGGCTGTGCGCCGGGAGCGTACCTCCCGGCGCACAAACGCATCTATTGTACTCAGCCGCGCCCGGTGTAGTTCGGGGCCTCGACGGTCATGGTGATGTCGTGCGGGTGGCTCTCCTTGAGGCCCGCCGCGGTGATCTGCACGAACTGCGCGTTCTGCAGGTGCTCGATGTTCTGCGAGCCCGTGTAGCCCATGGCCGCGCGCAGGCCGCCGACGAGCTGGTGGATCACCTGGTTGACCGGGCCGCGGAACGGCACGCGTCCCTCGATGCCCTCGGGGACCAGCTTGTCCTCGGCGAGCACGTCGTCCTGGAAGTAGCGGTCCTTGGAGTACGACTTGGCCTGGCCGCGGCCCTGCATGGCGCCGAGCGAGCCCATGCCGCGGTAGCTCTTGAACTGCTTGCCGTTGACCAGGATCAGGTCACCGGGGGCCTCGGCGGTGCCGGCGAGCAGCGAGCCGAGCATCACGGTGGAGGCGCCTGCCGCGATGGCCTTGGCGACGTCACCGGAGTACTGCACGCCACCGTCGGCGATCACCGGGACGCCGGCGGCCTTGCACGCGGCAACGGCCTCGAGGATCGCGGTGATCTGCGGCGCGCCGACACCGGCGACCACGCGGGTGGTGCAGATGGAGCCGGGGCCGACACCCACCTTCACCGCGTCCACGCCCGCCTCGACGAGCGCGGCGGCACCGGCCCTGGTCGCGACGTTGCCGCCGACGATCTGGATGCGGTCGCCCACCTCGGCCTTGACCTTGGCGACCATCTGCAGCACCTGCGACTGGTGGCCGTGCGCGGTGTCGACGATCAGCACGTCGACCTGGGCGTCGGCCAGCGTCATCGCGCGCGACCAGGAGTCCTCGCCGACGCCGATCGCGGCGCCGACCAGCAGGCGGCCGTCGCGGTCCTTGGTGGCGTTGGGGTACTGATCGGTCTTGACGAAGTCCTTGACCGTGATCAGACCGCGCAGGCGGCCGTTGCCGTCGACGATCGGCAGCTTCTCGATCTTGTGGCGGCGCAGCAGGCCAAGCGCGGCCTCGGCGGTGACGCCCTCCTGGGCGGTGATCAGCGGCGCCTTGGTCATCACCTCGTCGACGCGACGCTCCTGATCGACCTCGAAGCGCATGTCCCGGTTGGTGATGATGCCCACCAGCGCGCCGGTCTCGTCCACCACGGGCAGGCCCGAGATGCGGAACCGGGCGCACATGGCGTCGACCTCGGCCAGGGTGTCGGTGGGACGACAGGTGACCGGATCGGTCACCATGCCCGCCTCCGAGCGCTTCACCGTCTCCACCTGAGCGGCCTGATCGGCGGCCGACAGGTTGCGGTGCAGCACGCCCATACCGCCGGCCCGCGCCATCGCGATGGCCATGCGGGCCTCGGTGACGGTGTCCATGGCCGAACTCACCAGCGGGGTGCGCAGGGTGATCTCCCTGGTGAGCCTGCTGGAGGTCTCGACGGAACTGGGGATGAGATCCGAGGCGGCAGGCAGCAACAGCACGTCGTCGAACGTGAGGCCGAGCATGGCGATCTTGGTCGGATCGTCGCCACCCGTAGGAGGGCGCACCGCGATTCGTTCGCCCGACACGGGATTACTCATTCGGATCGACCCCTCCTGGTCGTCGGTAGCAACCGACGCCGAAGATGCAGCGCGACGGTGCTGAGCGGAAATGATTGATGGTCGGTGAGAACAAGCTCGCCGACGCCTGCATTCCATGGTATCCGGCGGGCGAACACGCCTGTGAAGTGAGCCCCGCGGCAAACTTGCCCGGTGCATCGCTGGCGCAGACCACCAAGTACTGCGTACCGTGGGGATGTGCGTGACCATCTACCACCTGGCCTGCCGCCGGATCCCTTCGCCGGAGACCCCTCCGACCCGTCTGCCGCGCTCGATGCGATCGAGCCCGGTGAGCCGCTGGATCCTCATGAGCGCCTCGCGGTCGAGGAAGATCTCGCCGACCTCGCCGTCTACGAAGCCCTGCTGGCCCATCGCGGCATCCGCGGGCTCGTCGTCAGCTGCGAGGATTGTCGGCAAGATCACTACCACGACTGGGACATGCTGCGGGCGAACCTGCTCCAGCTACTCGTCGACGGCACCGTCCGTCCGCACGAGCCCGCCTACGACCCGACGCCCGAGGCGTACGTCACCTGGGACTACTGCCGCGGCTACGCGGATGCCTCGATGAACGAGGCGTTCCACGGCGACGGATTCGACGGCTTCGACAACTGAGCCGCCCGCGCGGCGTCGCTCCCCCGCTCCGGTCACGCGTGCGCGGGGGACGATGCCGCACGGCATCCGCGAACACAACGACGAAGGCCCCGAACCTCAGGTTCGGGGCCTTCGTCGTGGAACGAGACGATCAGGATGACGGCACGGCGGGCGGTGCGGGCAGGATCGTCAAGGCGGGTGGCGTCTGCAGGGTCGGCGGCACCGTCGGCGGCGCGGGTGCCGACGTCGGAACCACCGTCGGCACGGTGACCGGCGGCGGCACGGCGATGGTCGTCTGCGGCGTCGTCGGGTCGACCGTCACCGGGGGCGGCGTGGTCGGCACCGTGGTCACCGGCGGCACCGTGGGTTCGGTGGGCTCGGTGGTGACCGGCGGAACGACCGGCTTGGTCTCCGAACCGGGACCCGGCGTCTGCATGATCACCGGCGGCTCGGACGACGGATCGGTGGTCCCACCGGGACCGGTCGGCGCCACCGGAGCGGTGCTGCCCGGGTTGGTCGTCGGCGAGGCGGGCGACGGCGAGGTCGGCTTGGTCTGTCCGGGCGAGGTGGGCGCCACCGGTGCCAGCTGGGCGGCGATCTCCGGTGCGCGCTTGGCCAGCTCGTCACGCAGCAGGTTCCAGCGGGCGACCAGATCCTCCCGCTTGCCCTGGTCGTTGACCTGGCTCGCGGTGGCCGAAGCCTGTTCCAGCCGGGCCCGCGCCTGCTCCGGATTACCGGATTCGAGCAGGTTCTGCGCGGCGACCAGATCGTCGTCGGCACGTGCCACGACGGTCGACTGCGCCTGTTCGCTGAACACGACCTCCTTGACGCGCCACAGCGGATCGCCGGGTGCCGCGCTGTAGGAGAACGCTGTGATACCGCCGAAGACCACGGCCAGTGCCGCGGCCGCGCCGAGAAGGGGGCGTACCAGCCGTAGACGTCCGCGCGAGGAAGCTCCGACTCGAACCTGCCGCGCGCCGATCTCCTGGTTGACCGCCGCGAACACGGTGTCCAGATCAGGACCCGCGGGCATCGGCTCGGCCAGCAGGTCAGCTCGCCAATCCGCGAGCAACGACGCCAGCTGGAACTCCTCGGGGCTGTCGGTACGCACCGGGCCGTCGCTCGCGATCGCGTCGATCAGCGCATCGTCGCTGCGCACCGCCGCAATGTCGACCGGGCCGGAATCACCGGCATCCTCGGCGGCGTAGGGACCGCTGTCGTGCGACCCACGCCAAACCTTCCGGTCGCCTCGACCGCGCTCGCCATCCCTAGCCATACATTTCACCTGCCCTCGCCACTTGTGACTTCAGTTTCGCGAGTGCCCTGTGCTGGGCTACTCGTATCGCCCCCGCCGTGCTGCCCACGGCGACTGCGGTTTCCTCTGCTGACAGACCCATGACCAAGCGCAGGATCAGGATTTCCCGATGTTTCTCGGGGAGCGTGGCCAGCAGAGTGTTCATCTGCCTGCTCGTCTCCGAGTCGAGAGCTCGCTGCTCCGGTCCCTGGTCGGTGGATATGACATCTGGTACTTCGGCCATCGCCTCCGCCTTGTTACGGGCGGCGTTGCGATGGGCGTCGGCGACCTTGTGCGAAGCGATTCCGTAAACGAAGGCCATGAAGGGCCGACCCTGATCCTGATAGCGGGGCAGGGCGGTCATCACAGCCAAACAGACCTCTTGCGCAACATCATCCGCGGAGAGCTGCCCGCGCTCCGCGGCACCGATCCTGGCCCGGCAGTAGCGGACTACCAGCGGTCGGATCAGTTCCAGTACCTGAGCTAAAGCAGTCCTGTCGCCCTGCGCAGCCGCAGCGACGGCGAGGTCCAACTCTTCGCCCATATGCGTCATCGTCAGAGATTTTCCTGGCGTTACGAGTGGCGCGGTCCAATGTGACCGAGCTTCCACCGAAGGGGCGGAACGGAACTAACAATAGCGACCCGTTGATCACCCGCCAGCGGGCCTGGTCCCTTCTATGAGACCTCTCAGGAAGATCACCGGGAGCGGGTCACGAGGACGGCAGGGTGAAATCCCCGCCCCACCCGCGGATCCGGGCCGCATGATCTGCGGCTTCGGCCGCGGCGACCCGAGCTTCGGGCTGGTCGCACACCCCGGCGCGCAGCATCGCGGTGGCCCAGCGCAGTGGCAGCAGACCGTGTTCGGCGCAGTCGGCGTCGACCGCGCGGGCCCGCAGCGCCGAGCCCGCCGGGTCGCCCGCGGCGGCGGTCGCGGCGGCGACGAGCAGTGCCGATTTCACCCGGTGCCGGACCGACGGCAGCGCGGCGGCCAGTGCCACCGCGGTCTCGGCGTCGCGCAGCGCCGGCGCGGCCATGCCACCGGCGAGCGCGGTCTCCGCGCGCACCCAGTGCCAGCGCACCGCGCAGCGGGCGGGCGCGTCGGCCAGCAGCGGTTCCACCCGGCCGAGCAGCCTGCGCGCCAGAGCGAGCCTGCCGATGCCGAGGGCGTCGGCGGCCAGGCCGGTGTAGGCGTCGGCCAGCGCCTCGGCGCGGTCGGCTCCGGCGGCGCCGAGGGCGAGCGTCGCCGCGCGGCCGTCGAAAGCCGCGGCCGCGGCGTGCCCGCCGAGCTGGCGCAGCAGCGAGCCGCGGGTGCTCTCGACGCGCGAGCGCAGCGCCGGATCGATCCGCGCGCGGGACAGCGTCGACAGGTCCGCCCTGGCGGCGGCGTAGCGCCCCTGCGCCCCGAGCGCGACCGCGCGATACCACCTGTCCAGGGGGGTTGCCGGCGTCGGCAACTCCGCAGCGGCAGTGCCGGGGGTGGGACCGAAAGCAGTCGAAACGAGTATTTCGGAACCGATATCCGCGGGTGAAGCCGTTGTCTGCACGCCGAGACTGTAGCCGCCACGGGCGCCGGGCCGTTCTCGTGATATGTCACCACGGCCCCGGCACAGCTACCGATCAGCTTTTCCATCGGCGGTGCATGTTGCCATCAGGTAAATCTCCGCCCGCCGACTCCACTACCGCAAAGTTTCGAATTCACATGCGTTTCGCGCAATTAACCTCGGCGCCCCGATTACGCCATCTGCACCCCGTCCACGGACGACCCCCGTTGTGACCCGCAACACCCGCCCGACCGGCGGCTCTGCCGGCCGAAACCGGCTCTGCCTGGCGCGACCTGGGGAAATGCCGTACGCCGCGAGCACCGCGCTGAGACCCGGCCATAGCCAACCGAACAGTATGGACGGACCGGGCATGAAATGTAAACAGTGCGCAGGTTAAATTTCAGCGTTGCGGATTTGCGGTACCAATGCGTCGAACTATTGACGGAAATTCCCGCGTGCACCTAACGTAGCTCATCGCCGGGGTCGGCGCCGCGCGAAATTGCAGCGACCACCTACGGCACCGTCAGGCACCGTCGAGCCGGCCACCTCCGCGCGAGGTGCCGCGTTGACCTGCCGCACCACGTCGCTCGACAACGCTGACGAGCTCGCACCACAAGGAGTTCACCATGCCCATGCCCACTCACCTTCCCGGCCCGAACGCCGATGTCTGGGATTGGCAGATGCGCGGCTCGTGCCGCGGCCAGGACTCCGCAGTCTTCTTCCACCCCGACGGCGAACGTGGCCGCGCCCGCACCGCGCGCGAGATGCGCGCCAAGGAGATCTGCCGGGCCTGCCCCGTGCTGATGCAGTGCCGCACCCACGCGCTCAAGGTGAGCGAGCCGTACGGCATCTGGGGCGGGATGTCGGAGACCGAACGCGAGATGCACGCGCGCCGCAACCGGCGCCGTATGGCCGTCTAGATACTTCGGCAAATCAACTCCCATCCGCCCGGCGTGGCGTGCCGAATCTCTAGCAAACAGCTGGCACCCGAACAAGGCACCCCCGGGCGGAGGGAGGTCATAGCCGCGGGCTACATTCGTGACCGATGACACAGAATGGGTTCCGAAGCGAAGCCTTCCCACCGAGCGTGGATTCTGCGGTTACCGCACGCGCGGCCGAAGGAGTCGAGCTAGCTGCACTGTTGGAACGATGCGGCCTGTCCGACCAGCAAGCCTTTGCCGAACTGTACGACCGGACGTCTGCGCGCGTCTTCGGCCTGATCCTGCGGGTCCTGCACGACCCGGGGTACGCGGAGGAGACCACGCAAGAGGTCTATCTGCAGATCTGGCGCACCGCAACGAGTTTCGACCCCACCAAGGGGTCGGCGGTGACCTGGCTGATGACGTTGGCGCACCGGCGAGCGGTCGACCGGGTTCGTGCCGAGCAAGCCCACACCCAGCGCGAAGTCGCCTACGGGATCCGGGTGCTCGGCAACGAATTCGACGAGGTCACGGAGGAGGTGGAACGCAGACTCGAACAACAGGCCGTCCAGCGCGGGCTCTCGACATTGACCGAGACGCAGCGCGAGGCGATCTCGCTCGCCTACTACGGCGGGCGCACCTATGCGGAGGTAGCTCAGCACCTCGGCATCGGACTACCGACCGTCAAGTCCCGTATTCGGGACGGACTGACACGACTGAAGAAAAGTTTGGGGGTGACGTGAGATGAACGAAGCCCAGATCGATCTCGCGCACACCGTCGCGCTCGGATTGATCGACGACGAAGACCATCACGCGATCCAGACCATCATCGATACCGAAGACTCCGTCCTCTGTACCGAGTTCCTCCACGAGATCCGCGGCACCCGCACGGTTCTCGCCGAACTCGGTGCGAGTACACCGACCCCACCTCCCCCCTCCCTGCGTGCGCGCCTGCTGGCCGCGATCGACGCCGAAGAGCCCCCGGTAGCCAGCTAGCGCGCGAAACGAAAGGCCCCCGAACCGCACCGCGGTCCAGGGGCCTTCGTCATTGTGTCGCTCAGTGCGCGTGACCGTGATGCCCGTGGTCGTCGGCCTCCTCGACCGGCTTGTCCACGATGGCGCTCTCGGTGGTCAGGATCATCCGCGCGACCGAGGCGGCGTTCACCACGGCGGAGCGGGTCACCTTGACCGGATCGACGACACCGTCGGTGAGCAGATCACCGTAGGCGAGGGTGGCGGCGTTGAAGCCCTCCTTGCCGTCGGCGACCTTGCTGACGACGACGGCGCCGTCGACGCCGGCGTTGGTGGCGATCCAGAACAGCGGCGCCTCGAGGCCCTTGCGGACGACCTCGACGCCGACGGCCTGATCACCGGTCAGCGAGTCGCGCAGCTCGACCAGCGCGGTCGCGGCCTGCACCAGCGCGGTGCCGCCGCCGGGGACGATGCCCTCCTCGACCGCGGCCTTGGCCGCCGCGACCGCGTCGTCGACGCGGTACTTGCGCTCCTTGAGCGCGGTCTCGGTGGCCGCGCCGACGCGGATCACCGCGACGCCGCCGGCCAGCTTCGCCAGCCGCTCCTCGAGCTTCTCCCGATCCCAGTCGGAATCGGTGGCCTCGATCTCGCGGCGCAGCTGCGCGCTGCGGGCGGCGACGTCGGCCTCGGTGCCGGCGCCGTCGATCAGGACGGTCTCGTCCTTGGTGACGACGATGCGACGCGCCTGACCCAGCTGCTCGATGGTGGCCTCGCGCAGGGTGACGCCGAGATCGGGGTTGATCACGGTGCCACCGGTGACGACGGCCAGGTCGTCGAGGAACGCCTTGCGGCGGTCACCGAAGAACGGCGCCTTGACCGCGACGGCCTTGAGGGTCTTGCGGATCGAGTTGACCACCAGGGTGGACAGGGCCTCGCCCTCGATGTCCTCGGCGATGATCAGCACGGACTTGCCGGACTCGGCGATCTTCTCGAGCACCGGCAGCAGGTCGGGCAGCGAGCTGATCTTGTCGCGGTGCAGCAGGACGTAGGTGTCCTCCAGCACGGCCTGCTGGGTCTCGGGGTCGGTCACGAAGTAGGGCGAGAGGTAGCCCTTGTCGAACTGCACACCCTCGGTGATGACGAGTTCGGTCTGCGTGGTCGAGGACTCCTCGACGGTGACGACGCCGTCCTTGCCGACGGTGGTCAGCGCCTTGCCGACCATCTCGCCGATCTCCTCGTCGCGCGAGGAGACGGTGGCGACCTGGGCGATGGCCTGCTCACCGGAGACCGGGGTCGACGCGGCGAGCAGCACCTCCGACACCTTGTCGGCGGCCAGCGCGATGCCCTGGCCGAGGGAGATCGGGTTGGCGCCGGCGGCGACGTTCTTCAGGCCGGCGCGCACGAAGGCCTGGGCCAGCACGGTCGCGGTGGTGGTGCCGTCGCCGGCGACGTCGTTGGTCTTGGTGGCGACGCTCTTGACGAGCTGGGCGCCGAGGTTCTCGAAGGGGTCCTCGAGATCGATGTCACGCGCGATGGTGACACCGTCGTTGGTCACGGTCGGGCCACCGAAGGCCTTCGCCAGCACGACGTGGCGGCCACGGGGACCGAGGGTCACCTTGACGGCGTCGGCGAGCTTGTCGACACCGCGTTCCAGAGCCCGGCGAGCCTTCTCGTCGAACTCGATCTGCTTTGCCATAGAGGATTCAGCTCCTGTGTGAGAACGCAATCCGCCCCGGGTCGCGAGACGACGCCGGGGCGGAACGCGTATGCGGCGTTGGCCTACTTGGTGACGACGGCCAGGATGTCGCGCGCCGACAGGATGAGGTACTCCCCACCCTGGTACTTGATCTCGGTGCCGCCGTACTTGCTGTAGATGACGACGTCGCCTTCCTTGACGTCGACGGGGATGCGGTCACCCTTCTCGGTGATCCGGCCCTCGCCGACGGCGATGACGGTGCCCTCCTGCGGCTTCTCCTTGGCCGTGTCCGGGATGACCAGGCCGGAGGCCGTCGTCGTCTCGGCCTCGTTGGCCTGGACGAGGATCTTGTCCTCGAGCGGCTTGATGTTCACGCTCGCCACGTTGAGCCCTCCACTTTCAGGGGAATTCGGTCGTCCGGAACTGTTGTCCCGGACCGGGTTTCGGTCAGCTTGCGACTCTGCGCGTTCGCCCCGTCGTCGCGGGTGCCGGGACCCCTGCCCAGTAGTCGACTGGCACAAGCACAGCTACACAGTGCCGACTAGCACTCTATACGCGAGAGTGCCAGCGCTCAAGGCCGGGTTCTGCCAATGTCGCATTTTCGACACGCCCACACTCGCCAGTGATCTTCACATCGCTTGCCACAATCTGTAACGTTCGCATAACAGGCTGTGAAAGGATATGTATAGCGTTCCATTCGAGATGGTCGGCATCACAGAACCATCCACGCTCGAAGGGAGGTGAACATGCGAACATCCCTCGGCATTTCCGCCGGAAACGAGGTGGTGTGCTCAGCGCTGGTCGCCACCGGTCCCGCCGGTGAGCAGAGCTTCGACTACCGCGTCGTCTCGGCCGACGCGGCCCACTCCGATCTCGGCGATCTCGTGTCGTCCTCGATCGAGCTGATGACCACCCAGCTGCCCGTCACCCAGGGCGCCGCCATGGCGGGCGAACCGCTCGGGCGCTACTCCTCCGGCGCACACCGCCGGGACGAGCCCGCCCGTTCGCGCCCACCGACCAGTGTCGCTGTCGCCTTCCGGAACAAGGAACAGGCCCAGGCCATTCGGGCCGCCACCACCCGGCACCGCGATCTGCGGCTGGTGCCCGAGGGCACCGCCGCGATGACCTACTTACGCGACACCGGCCTGCTCGACCGCTACGCCACCGTCGCGGTGGTCGACCTCGGCGCCACCGGGCTCACCGTCACCGTCGTCGACTACGCCGACGGCACGATCCTGCACACCGAGCGCACCCCGACGCTCAGCGGCAACGCCATCGACGAGCTGATCTACCACCACCTCGTCGACCTGCACTACGCCCGCCGGGGCACCAGGCCCAACCGCGGCACCCTGACCAATCGGGGCCGGGCGGCCAAGGAGCACCTGTCGATCGCGCCGGCGGTCACCATCGACCACGTGGCCGGGCAGCCGCTCAAGCTCACCCGCTCCGACTTCGAGGAGCTGATCGGCGGGCTGCTGCGCAATATCGCGCTGTTCACCGCGTCGGTCTTCACCAGGGCACCGAAGTACCCGGAGGCGGTCGCGGTGATCGGCGGGTGCGCCAACATCCCCGCCGTCGTCGAGACACTGCACGGCAGACTGGACGTGCCCGTCATCACCGTGCCCGATCCGGAAGCCGTGATCGCCAAGGGCGCCGCGCTGGTCGCCGACGCGGCGGCACCGTCGGCCCTGCAGGTGGCCGCGCTGGGCGACGCCCCGAACAGCACCTTCACCAAGGTCGCCGGGACGCTGGCCGGCGCGGTCGTGGTGGTCGGCCTGGTGATCGGCTACGGCGTGCAGGCGGTCTCGCCCGACCCCGCCGATGTCACCCCGGCGGGCACCAGCAGCACCGTGCGGCAGCCACCGTTACCCGTGGTGCCGCAGCAGGCACCGACACCAGCCAATCGCGAGAGCACCGACCGCACCGGCGTCACCAACGCGCCGCCCACCACCGAGGTGCCGACCACCCAGGTCCCGACGACGACCACACCGCTGATCGCGCCGCCCCCACCGCCGACGCCGGGGCAGGTCGCGCCGTCGACCACGGCGCCGACCCTGCGGCCCGATCCGAACCTGCCGCAGATCCCCTACCCCGAGTCCCCGCTCGGCCCGATCGACAGCGGGTCCTCGGGCGGCAGGCAGCAGCAGCGGCCGTCCACCCCGAACACCTCACCGAGCCAGCAGCGGCCCGCCCAGAGCCTGCTGCCGATCCCGCCGGCCGCGAGCACGCCGAGCGAAGCACCGCTCCAGCTCATCGACTAGCCGGGACAGGACCCGCGGTCCTATCGGCGATTCAACCGCGCAGAGCGCTCACCGACACCGGCAGACCCGGATCCGTGGCGACCGTCAATTCCGCGGGCTGCGCGCCCGCCGCGATCACATGCGCGCCGAGCGCCGCGATCATCACCCCGTTGTCGGTGCACAGCCGTGGCTTGGGCACTCGCAGGGTCAATCCCGCTGCCGCGCAGCGCTCCTCGGCCAGCGAGCGGATCCGCGAATTCGCGGTGGCGCCGCCGCCGAGCACGATCGTGTCGACGCCGATATCGGTCGCGGCGCGCACGGCCTTCATCGTCAGCACATCGGCCACCGCCTCCTGGAAGGACGCGGCGATGTCGGGGATCGGCAGCTGATCGGGGCCGATGCCCTGGCGCTGCGCGGCCTCGACATAGCGGGCGACCGCGGTCTTGAGGCCGGAGAAGGAGAAGTCGTAGCGCGCGTCGCGCGGACCGGTCATGCCGCGCGGGAACGCGATCGCGCGCGGATCTCCGTCCCTGGCGGCAGCGTCCAGGTAGGGACCGCCGGGGTAGCCGAGGCCGAGCAGCCGGGCGACCTTGTCGAAGGCCTCGCCCGCGGCGTCGTCGACGGTGCTGCCGAGTTCGGTGATGGGCGAGCCCAGATCGGTGACCTGCAACAGGTGGGTGTGCCCGCCGGAGACGAGCAGCGCCACCGCGGGCGGCAGCGGACCGTGCTCGAGCGTGTCCACCGCGACGTGCCCACCGAGGTGGTTGAGCGCGTAGAACGGCACATCCCAGGCGGCCGCGTAGGCCTTGGCCGCCGCGACGCCGACCAGCAGCGCACCGGCGAGGCCGGGTCCGATGGTGACGGCGAGCGCGTCGGGCTTGCTGATCCCGGCCGCGGCCAGCGCCCGGCGCATGGCGGGCACGATCGCCTCGAGATGCGCGCGCGAGGCGATCTCGGGGACAACGCCGCCGAAGCGCGCGTGCTGGTCGACGCTGGAGGCCACCTCGTCGGCGAGCAGTTCCAGCGAACCATCCGGGTGCCGCCGGACAATGCCGACTCCCGTTTCGTCGCACGAGCTTTCGATGCCCATGACGATCACGACAGCACCTCGTCCTGCCTGCCGCGCGCGGCCCATTCGTCGGCCGCCACGGTGAGTTCGGGCCGCCGCATGGTGTACGCGTCGGCGCCGCTGGGGTGGTAGTAGTTCTTGCGCAGCCCGATGATGTGGAAACCGTGCTTGGCGTAGAGCGCGATCGCGGGCGCGTTGTCGGTGCGGACCTCGAGGAACACCGGCCCGCCGCGTTCGGCGGCGGTGGCCAGCAGCG
Source organism: Nocardia sp. NPDC051833 (assembly GCF_040681225.1). NCBI lineage: Bacteria > Bacillati > Actinomycetota > Actinomycetes > Mycobacteriales > Nocardiaceae > Nocardia > Nocardia sp. NPDC051833. Next base: position 3,710,588 of record NZ_JBFAYK010000001.1, on the reverse strand, counting down.
CCTCCAGCAGCAGGGTGCCGATACCGCCGCGATGACAGTCCGGATCGACGCCGATGGTGTGCACCTCGGCCTCGGGATGTTCGGCGTCACCGAGCAGCGCGATGCCCGCGTAGCCGACCATCGCGCCGTTCACGTCGCGGGCGGTGATGTAGCGGTTGTGCGCGCCCGCCAGCTCGGAGCGGAACGACACCGCCTGCCAGGGGTCGTCCTCGGGGAACAGCAGGTGCTCGAGCTCGACGCAGCGGTCGATGTCGTGCACCGTCATCGGTTCGATCCGGTAGTCGGACACGGCGTTCACGCCCCGGTCCGGTCGAGGGTGCGGAAGCTGTTCTCGACGGCGTCGGGCCTACGCAGGTACAGCGGGACCAGCGGCTCGGGCGCGGTACCGGCCAGCAACTCGGGCGCGGCGACGGCCACCAGCCCGGCGGGCGAGGGCGTCTCGCTGGGCAGCACCGGCAGATCGAAGTAGTCGACGTGGGCGGCCGAACCCGCGATCGCGACGGCGTCACCGAGCGGCACCTCGGCGGGCTTGCACACCTCGGGTCCGGCGCTGCGCGCCCCGTTCAGGTAGCGGGCCCAGTACACCTCGCGCCTGCGCGCGTCGGTCACCACCAGCAGTTCGCCGCTGTCGCGTTGCTCACCCGCGGCCTCGGCGGCGATGGCGTCGAGACTGCACACCCCGTACACGGGCAGACCCAGCGCGTCGCCGAAGGCGGCGGCGGTGGCCATCCCGACCCGGAGACCGGTGAACGGGCCTGGCCCGACCCCGACGACGAGGGCGTCGAGCTGGTCACGGCGCACTCCGGCCTCGGTGAGGCATTCCAGGATCTGCGGGGTGAGCACTTCGGCGTGGGCGCGCGCGTCGACCTTGACGCGGGCAGCGAGCGTCGCCACGGCGGGCCGGGTGTCCGCGTCGGCGGCAGGTGACAGATGCACCAATCCCGCTGTAACGGCGGGTGTCGCGGTGTCGACTGCTAGTACGAGCATGATTGTCTCAACAATACCGGGTGGTTTTCGCGCCCGGCGCGCACCGGTGCCCGCCGGTCCACGGGTTATTCGATCCACTCCCAGATGGCCGTGCGCACATCGGATTCCGGTTCCCGGGCGAGTTGCACCCGCAGGTGCCGTTCGGTGAGGTGTTCCACGACACCCTTGCCCCACTCCACCACCACGACGGCGTGGTGCAGGTCGGTGTCGAGGTCGAGGGCGTCGAGTTCGTCCAGGTCGCCCGCGAGCCGGTAGGCGTCCACGTGCACCAGCGCGACACCGGGCGTGCCGTCGGGCCGCTGCCCGGCCTTGTGCGCCCGCGCGATGATGAAGGTCGGCGAGCTGACCCGGCCCGCGACACCGAGACCGGCCGCGATCCCCCTGGTCAGCGCCGTTTTCCCGGCGCCGAGCGGACCGTCGAGGACCACCAGGTCACCGGCGCGCAGGGTCGCGGCCAGCTCCCGGCCGAACGCTTCGGTGTCCTCGACCGTAACGAGGACACGCTGCTGTGGGTCAGCCACCGACGGCCTCCCCGCCCCGCGCGCCGCCGAAGCCGGCGGCGGCCAGCAGCCGGTCCAGTGCGTCCAGCGTCACCTCGGGGTACTGCAGGTGCGGCATGTGCGCGGCCGCGCCCATCCGCACCAGCTCGCTGCCCGGCAGGGCCGCGGCCAGCGCGCGCGAGTTGCGGAACGGGATCACCATGTCGTGCGCGCCGCCGAGGACGAGCACCGGCAGGTCGGCCAGCACCGGCAGCGCCGCCGACTCGTCGTGCAGCTCAATCGCTTTCAGGAACTTCTCGATGGTCGCCACGGGCGTGCGGTCGATCATCATGGTGGTGAAGCGCGACAGCGTCGGGCTCACCGGCCCGTGGAACGAGCTGACATGCAGGATCGGCGTCACCAGCTGCTTGCTCGCGGTCCGGCTCACCTGGACGACGGCGGGCGCGGTGCGCACCGCCATCCGGAACCCGTCGATCGCCGGATGCCGCAGCAGCTGCGGCAGCCCGGTCGCGGTCACCTCGGCCGCGGCGGTGCAGAACAGGCCGACCGCGCGCACCCGCGCCGCGAAGAGTTCGGGGAACTGCGCCGCCGCCGCGAGCACGGCCATCCCGCCGAGCGAGTGCCCGACCAGCACCACCGGCCCGGTCGGCGCGCACTCGCGCACCACGGCGGCGACATCGTGGCCGAGCTGCGCGACGGTGCAGCTCTCGGTGCTCGGCGTGCCGGAGCGGCCGTGCCCGCGCTGGTCGAAGAAGACCAGCCGGACCCGCGGGCCCCATTCGCGGGCGAGGTCGCGGCGCTGGAAGTGGAAGGACTCCATGCTGTTGCAGAACCCGTGCACGAAGACGACGGTCACCTCGGCGGACTCGTCACCGTAGGTCCGGGTGGCCAGCGACACACCGTCGTCGGCGATCACCATGCCCGGCTCGTCCTCGTCGATCAGGGCGAAGTTCTCGTCGCGGTACTCGTCCCGTTCGGCGGGCCAGCGCACCCGCGCGCCGATCCGGCGCAGCGTGTGCGCGACGGCGAGCGCGCCGAGCAGGCTCGCGGTCGCCAGGCCGCCGCGCAGGATCACCTTGCCCCGCGTCATCGGCCGGTCCCCACGTAGCGGCGTACGGCCCGGCCGCGCGGCGAGCAGACCACCTCGTAGTCGATGGTGTCGAGCAGCCTGGCCCAGTCGAGCGCGTGCGGGTGCCCGGCGCCGCCGCCGAACAGCACCGCCCGGTCGCCCTCCCGCACGCCGCCCGGGTTGTCGCCGAGGTCGACCATGAATTGGTCCATGCACACGCGCCCGACATTACGGTGCCGGGACCCGCCCAGCCACACCTCGAAACGCCCACTCAGCGAGCGGAATACACCGTCGGCGTAGCCCGCGGGCACCAGTGCGACGGTGGTGTCGCGCGGCGCGATCCAGCGGTGCCCGTAGGACACGCCCTCCCCCGCGGCCACCCGTTTCACCAGGGTGACCTCGGCCTGCAGCGTCATCGCGGGCCGCAGCCCGAAGTCACCGAGCTCCGGGATCGGCGACAGCCCGTACACCGCGATGCCCGGACGCACCAGGTCGAAGTGCAGGTCGGGGCGGGTCAGCGTGGCCGCGGAATTCGCCAGGTGCACCTGCTCGGGCTCGAGGCCCTGTTCCTTGGCCTGCGCGATCGCCTCGACGAAGCGTTCCCGCTGCCGGTCGAGCATCGGATGCTCGGGTTCGTCGGAGTGCGCGAGGTGGGAGAAGATCGCCCGGAACCGGACGACCCGCTCGTCGACGAGGGCGCGCAGGGCCCGCAGGACCTGCGGATATTCGGTGACCGACACCCCGTTGCGGTTCAGCCCGGTGTCGACCTTGAGTGTCACGACGGCGGTCCGGCCGCTCGCGCGCGCCGCCCGCTCGACCGCCCGCAGCTGCGTGAGCGAGGACACCCCGATCTCGACATCGGCCGCGATCGCGGCGCCGAAGTCGGCGTCGATGGTGTTGAGCCAGCACAGGATCGGCGCGGTGATCCCGGCGGCGCGCAAGGCCAGCGCCTCGGCGACCGTGGTGACCCCCAGCTCGGTGGCCCCCGCCGCCAGCGCCGTGCGCCCGACCTCGACCGCGCCGTGGTTGTAGCCGTCGGCCTTGACCACCGCCATCACCCCGGCGCCCTGCGCGAACTCGCGCAGCACACGCACGTTGTGGGCGATGGCATCCAGGTCGATGACAGTCTCCACTTGCGCATTCACGGCTTCGATCCTGCCAGGACCCGCCGGATTCGCGGAACCTGCCCCCGCGCGGCCCGTCCTGGGAAGGCGATGGTCCCGCGACAGCGGTCGCCGCGATCTCGCCCGCCTCGGCACCACCGTCGCGGGCGGCCCCGCCCTCATTCGCCGGCGAGCTCCCGCAGGACACGAATGGCGGGACGGATATGCCGCAGCAGCGGCGACGCGGAGATCGGCGCGGCCGCCGGTTCGCCGTCATAGGCGGCCAGGTTGGCGGCCAGGGCGTGCACGCGCGCGGCCGCGGCGGCCGCCAACGCGGGCGGGCGACCCGCCGCGAGCAGCGCGCCGAGCAGCCCGGACAGGACGTCGCCCGAGCCCGCCGTCGCGGCCCAGGACCCACCCGCGTCGCTGACCAGCGTCGGCTCGCCGGGCGCGGCGATGATCGTCGCGCGCCCCTTCAGCAGCACGGTCACCTGCCACTCGTCGGCGAGCGCGCGGACCGCCTCCACCCGATCCGGACCGGGCTCGGCGCCGGTGAGCCGGGCGAACTCGCCCGCGTGCGGCGTCAGCACGGTCGGCGCGGTGCGGCCGAGGACCAGGCCGGGTTCGGCGGCGAGCAGGGTGAGTCCATCGGCGTCGACGAGCACCGGCAGCTCGGTGGCCAGCACCTGCGCGAGCCGGTCCCTGGCCGCGGCATCGGTGCCGGCGCCGGGACCGAACACCCAGGCCTGGACCCGCCCGGCACCCGAGATCGTGTGACTGGCGACGACTTCGGGATACGTCGCCAGCACCTCGGTGTCGTCGCCGACGTAGCGCACCAGGCCCGAGGTCGCCGCCACCGCCGCGCCGGTACTCAGCACGCCGGCCCCCGGATACTTCGCGCTGCCCGCGCACACCCCGACCACGCCCTGGCTGTATTTGTCGTCCGCCGCGCCGGGCACCGGCCAGTCCGCGCCGATCGCCGCGGCCGCCAGCTGCGCGAGGCCGGGTTCGGGCAGCCGTAAACCGATCGGCACCAGCACGATTCGCCCGCACCACGGCGCGGCCAGCGCGTGCACCGGCTTGTAGGCCCCGAACGCCACCGTCACCTCGGCCCGGACCGCGGGCCCGGTGACCGCGCCGGTATCCACGTCGACCCCGCTGGGCAGGTCGGCCGCGATGATCGGAACGTCCACGGCCGCAACGAGCTCCGCGGCCGCCGGGCGCAGCGGTCCCCGCCCGGAGATCCCCACGATCCCGTCGATCACCAGATCCACCGCGTCGAGCCGGTCGACCACCCGGCCGCCCGCCTTCCGCAGCGCCGCGAGCCCGTCCGGATGCGCGCGTTCGGGACTCAGCAGCACCGCGCGCACCGCCACCCCGCGCCGCGCCAGCATCGACCCGGCCCACAGCGCGTCGCCGCCGTTGTCGCCCGAGCCGACCAGCAGCCCGACCGCCCGGCCCGCGACTGCGCCGGTCCCCGAACGCAATTCGTCGGCCACCACATTGGCCAGGCCGTACGCGGCCCGGCGCATCGGCATTCCCGCGGGCACCCGGGTGAACAGCTCCGCCTCGGCCGCCCTGACCTGGTCGGCGGTGAAGTAGCCACGCCGATCCGTCATCGTCGCCTCCCGGCCGCCCGCGCGGCCCACGACAGGTCCGCGATCGTTCGCAGACTACGCTCCAGACCCATGTCGATGGTTCGTCACCGCGCCGCATCCACCCGGGTTGTCGCCGGATTCGTCGTGGCCGCCGCCCTGCTGATCGCCGGTTGCTCCGGCGACTCCGGGGACGCCGCCTCCACCACCACCCGCAAGCCGCGTCCGGTCACCACCACGACCAGCCAGACCGAGCACAAGCCGACCAACCTCACGGTCGACGTCTCCGGGATGAAGTACTCCCCCGCCGACGCCACCATCAAGGTCGGCGAGACCGTCACCTGGAAGTTCTCCGACAAGGCCCCGCACAACGTGCAGGGCATCGGCGACAAGGCGATGGGCATCAACAGCCCGATCATCGACAAGGGCGAATGGTCCTACACCTTCACCCAGCCCGGCACCTACCGCTACCTGTGCAGCCTGCACCCGGACATGCGCGGCACCATCACCGTCCAGTGATCGGGGCGGCCGGTCCCGCGACCGGCCGCGCACCCGCTATTCGACGGTGACCGACTTGGCCAGGTTGCGCGGCTTGTCCACGTCGTAGCCACGCGCCTGCGCCACCTCGGCGGCGAAGATCTGCAGCGGCACCGTCGACAGCAGCGGCTGGTACAGCGTCGGCGCGGCCGGGATCTCGATCAGATCGTCGGCGAAGGGCCGCACCGTGTCGTCGCCCTCCTCGGCGATCACGATGGTCCGCGCGCCGCGCGCCTGGATCTCCCGGATATTGCTGAGCAGCTTCGAGTGCAGCACCGGACGGCCCTTGGGCGACGGCATCACCACGATGACCGGCAGCCCGTCCTCGATCAGCGCGATCGGCCCGTGCTTGAGTTCACCGGCGGCGAAGCCCTCGGCGTGCATGTAGGCGAGTTCCTTGAGCTTGAGCGCGCCCTCCAGCGCCACCGGATACCCGACGTGGCGGCCGAGGAACAGCACCGTCGGCACGTGCGCCAGCTCGCGCGCGATGGCCCGCACCTGCGTACCGGTCTCCAGCACCCGCGCGATCAGCTTCGGCATGGCTTCCAGCTCGGCGAACTCCCGCGCGACCTCGTCGGGGTACTTGACCCCGCGCGCCTGCGCCAGCGCCAGCCCGACCAGGTAGTTGGCCGCCACCTGCGCCAGGAACGCCTTGGTCGAGGCGACGCCGATCTCCGGCCCGGTCCTGGTGTAGATGACCGCGTCCGACTCGCGCGGGATCTGCGCGCCGTTGGTGTTGCAGATGGCGAGCACGCGCGCCTTCTGCTCCTTGGCGTGGCGCACCGCCTCGAGCGTGTCGGCCGTCTCGCCGGACTGCGAGATGGCCACCACCAGCGTCGACCGGTCGAGCACCGGGTCGCGGTAGCGGAACTCGCTGGCCAGCTCGACCTCCACCGGCACCCGGGTCCAGTGCTCGATCGCGTACTTGGCGAGCAGGCCCGCGTGGTAGGAGCTGCCGCACGCGACGACGAACACCTTGTCGAACTCGCGCAGTTCCTGATCGGCGAGGCGCTGCTCGTCCAGGACGATCCGGCCGCCGTTCTCGTCGACGACGAAATGCCCGATCAGGGTGTCGGCGACCGCGGTCGGCTGCTCCTCGATCTCCTTGAGCATGAAGTAGTCGTGGCCGCCCTTCTCGGCGGCGGCGAGATCCCAGTCGATGGTGAACGGCCTGGTCACCACACCCTCGGTATTACCCGCGAAGTCGGTGACGGTGTAGCTGTCGGCGGTGATCACCACGGCCTGGTTCTGCCCGAGCTCGACCGCCTCGCGGGTGTGCTCGATGAACGCGGTGACATCGGAGGCGATGAACATCTCGCCCTGGCCGACCCCGACCACCAGCGGCGTCGACTGCCGGGCCGCGACGATCGTGCCCGGGTGATCGGCATGGGTGAAGACCAGCGTGAACGCGCCCTCGAGGCGCTGCAGCACGGCCAGCGCGCTCGCGCTGAAATCGCCCGCGGTGGGGCCCTCGGCGTAGGCGCGCGCGACCAGGTGCACCGCGACCTCGGTATCGGTGTCGCTGAGCAGCTCGATGCCCGCGTTCTCCAGCTCGCGGCGCAACGGCGCGAAGTTCTCGATGATGCCGTTGTGGACGACGGCGAGCTTGCCGGACGCGTCCCGGTGCGGGTGCGCGTTGCGGTCGGTCGGCGCGCCGTGCGTGGCCCACCGGGTGTGCCCCATGCCGCTGGTGCCCGCGAACCGCTCGGCCCCGGCCTCGCCCAGCTCGGCCTCCAGATTGGCCAGCTTGCCCGCCTTGCGTTCGACCGCGATCGACCCGTTTCCGTCGAGGATCGCGACGCCCGCGGAGTCGTATCCGCGATACTCCATGCGTCGCAACGCGTCGACGACAACGCCGAGCGCGTCCCGGTACCCGACGTAGCCCACGATTCCGCACATGGTTCTCCACCCTACTGATCGGATACCCTTCTCGCCGTGTCGGTGTCTGTGAAGTCGCTCCTGAGCACCCTGTCCGCGCGCGGCCCCCACCGGGTGTTGCGCGGAAATCTGGGCATCGCGGGCCAGCCGGGTGTGGTGTTCACCCCCGAATCCGGGCTGGGCCTGCCCGCCGTCGCGTTCGCGCACGGCTGGCTGACCAGCGCCGAGAACTACAAGAGCCTGCTCGAGCACGTCGCGTCGTGGGGCTTCGTCGTCGCCGCGCCCGACACCGAACGCGGCCCGATCCCGTCACACCTCGACCTCGCCACCGACCTGCTCACCACGCTCGACATCGTCAGCAAGGTGCGCCTCGGCGACGGCACCATCAGCGTCCACCCCGACCGCCTCGCCCTGGCCGGCCACGGCATGGGCGCCGGCGCCGCCGTCATCGCGGCCGCCCAACGCCGCGTCGCCGCCGTCGCCGCCCTGTTCCCCTCCCCCACCTCACCCGCCGCGGAGAACATCGCCCCCGAGCTCGACACGCCCGGCCTGATCCTGGCCGGCGCCACCGACCTCGACTCGGTCAACTCCAACGCCCGCGCCCTCGCCACCGCCTGGGCGGGCCCCTCCCTCCTGCGCACCATCGACGGCGCCTCCCACAACGGCATCATCGAGGGCCGCCGCCTCTTCGCCGCCCTCGGCGCGGGCCGCTACGAACACAAAACCGAGAAGACCACCCGAGCCCTCCTCACCGGCTACCTCCTGTCCACCCTCCTCGGCGACAAGACCTACGCCCCCTTCACCGACCCCGAAGCCGACCTCCCACACACCAAGCTCGTCGACCCCACGGCGGTAGTCGAAGAAGAATCCCCCAAACTCTCCCTCGGCACGGTCGCCAAACTGATCCGGAAGTAGCCCGGCTCAGCGGGAATCGGGCGGCACGAACTTCGCGTCGTCCGACGTCACGCTGGCTGCGGTTGCTCCTGGTTGAGACCGGAACCACCGGTCAGAATCGCGCCGACCTTGCCGATCGGCTCCATCAGTGTCTTGATGTCGGTGAAGACTTTCTTGAGATCGCCCAGCATGTCAGAAACGGTAAGGGTGTCCCGTGCGATACGGCGCAAGGCGGCGGGAATGACATGCGCGGCTGCCGCACCGCTCGTTGCGATCAATTCGATCGTCCAGCCGATCGCCGCGCCGATCAAGTTGGCGAGCACATCGCGCACCAGGGTGCGCACGACGTCAACAGCCTTCGACACCGATTCCATCGACTTACCCATCGTGGCCGCGATGCCGCTGGCAGCATCGATTTGATCGATGAGGCTCGAAGCACTGACCCGGTACTGCTGGCCGGAAGCACCCTGCCAATCGTCGATATCCTGCTCGACGCTGGACTTCCAGTCGGCGGCAACGGCCGTCAACTCGGTGGAGATCTTCGTCCAAGACTTTGCATACGCCTCGACGATGTCCGGGTTCCCCGCCAGTTCGTCCAAGGCTTTGCGCATGAACTCGACGTGGTCGAGGATCCACTTCGCGACCTGGCTTCCGATGAAGGCGAAAGGATCCAGCACCTTGTAGGCGACTTCCATGACACTGCCTGCCAGTCCGAGTATGCCGAGCATGGCCGCATCGGCTTGCCCCGACGCGAAGTTGCCGTACACATCCCACGCGTCACCGGCGATCGTGCCCTTGAGAACTCCAGGAGTGCCAGTCTTCTGGTCACCGTTGAGGCCTACATTGTAAAGAAGTGCCACGTCCTCCTGGTAATACGCCTGGTTGGAGTCCACCCCACTCGCGAGCAGCCCGTTCGCAGGCGCCTTCGGGTCATCGAAACCGACCACTGCTACCGACCCCCATTCGAAGCATCAATTCCGGCTTTCAATTCATCCAAGCTCGCACGGAACTTTCCGTCTACATCTTCGACCGTCGATGCCACGGTCTCGAGCTTGCCGGGCAGAACCGACACCGATTCGGCCAACTTGCGAATCGCGGCGATCGCCGTCTCGTGATCGTCGTCGTATATCCATTCGACGAACGGCCGAGGTATCTCACCGAACCCGTCATCCGCGGAGCCGAGGTAGGTGGCGGCTTGTAGCGCCGCGGTCATCTTCGACATCAGGTTCGTCATCTTGGCCGCGTGCGCGCGAACTTCATCCGGATCGATCGAAAAATCAGCAGGACTCCCCATGATCAGACCAGCCACGACTTCCGGCTGTAGTACTGCTCGTCCTCGTCGGGCTCATCCGGCGCGACGACCGTGTCGCGGTTCGGCTTCCGACTCGGACTCGGACCGGGCGGCGGCGGCGGCGGCGGCGAGAAGGATCCCGCAGTCGGCGGCTGGTAGACACGTTCCGGCACAAAGGGATTCGGTGCCGCGAGGTCATGCACTCCCGGAGTACCGATCGGCTCCGGGTCAGGGAACCGTTGCTCGTATCGACTGATCATGTCAACGGCGGGCGCATCGTTCCCGACCACGTCGCCCACGAGGTCCGTGACCTGGCGGCGAAGTTTCGCCTGCGCGCTCCGCATACATTCCATGATGGCGGCCGACACCACCACGGGGTCCTTTCCCCGAGTGGATTCGGCCAGTGTGATCGCGCTGGGCACCCCATTGCTGTCCACCGTCACTTCGACGCCGCCGTCCGCCGATCTCGCAGTGACAGCCAGCGCGACCATCGAGCGTTGCAGCTCGTCATATTTCTTCGCCGTGTTCTCGAGCTGTTCAGCGAACCGACGCGCGTGATCGATCGACTCATCCAACCTGTTTTCCACGAGAATATCCTCCCCACACCCTGAAATTCACCACCCGAGAGCGCGACCCTACCGCGTGCCAGAATGGCGCGATGAACACGGGTGAGACCGAGCACCGCCCCGCCGACATCGCGCAGGGGCAGGGGCCGAGGCAGGTCGCGAAATATCATGGTGCGCAGGGAGATCCGAGGTACCCTTCGCCTCGCTCGATGCGCGCTTCCATGGCGAGCCTGGTGGATGCATGCTTGTGGCTGGCAACGTTTCTCGGTTCGTGTCTTGCCCTGATCGCACTTCCACGGAGCCCGGAGGGCATCCTGTTGGCGGTCGTGGTTCTGCCTGTCGCGACAGTCATCGTCGTCAACTCCGTCCTACTACCGCGATGGGTACGCGCGAGTGTCGGCGACCTCGTTTTCGGGCTGGTCAAGATTCGCCCCAGCGACGGAGGCCGACCGACGATCTCAGACCTCGCGCGCAACATCTGGAACCCGGGGACAGGACGTGACGACTCCGCCACCCCGCGAGTCGTGCAGGTACGTCGGCGCGACTCCCGCTGACGCAGGTACGACACCCGCTCCAGATGTGCGCTACACCACAATCGACTATCGGCGGTGCCGACAGGGAACCGACAGGGCTGGTTCCGCGTCCAATCATCATGTGAGCGGGTCCGTTGCGATGATCTACGCGCACTGCGGTTCGACCTCGAATGAGCAGCCTCGTGCCGCTCGGACGGTCCGGTAGTGTCGTGGCCCATCGGGCGGGGAGTCCCGCAGGGTGCTGGCGTCGGTAGGAGAGACCTGTGCAGGTGAGTCGGGGAACAAGGCTGGTTGCGGGCTTGGCTGTCGCGGGGATGCTGGCGGTGAGCGGGTGTGGATCCGATAAGCCGGAAGACCAGGCGACCGCGGCCCCGACATCGACCGATGTTCCCCTGCCGACCGGGTTCGATGGATGCAACCTGCCGCAGTCGGTGATCGATGCGGAACAGTTGAAGAAGGGCAGCGAGGACAACAACTGGAACAGTCCGGGCACAGCGCGCAAGTGGCTGGGCTGCAGTTGGATTCAAAGTGACGGATTCGCGGCAGGCGTAGCGGTGACCACGATTACCGGGCAGCAGATCCGCGAGAGTCCGAGTTCTCAGTGGGTCATTGGAACCCAGTCAACGATCGCAGGCCGCGCGGCGATCACCTACTGGATGCCCGCACGCAACCCTGCAGAGAACTGCAACATCAATGTTGAGATGAAAGGCGGCGGGATGGAGATCAGCATAACGAATCCGCCATCACGCCGGAAGTCGAAGGACCGGAACGCCTGCGACATTGCAACATCGATGGCCGAGAAGCTGGCTCCAACGATTGCAGCAGGCAGCTGACCATGAGCACCAGAATAGATGACGCTTCGGGGAGGGAGCGAAACCATGGCTGACTCGACGCCGCTGGCAAGCCTGATCGAACAGGCCAAGAACGGGAATCTGACGGTCGGCTTCAGCAACAATATCGTGGTGAACGCCGACGAATTCGCCTACATCGAACGCGACTGCGAAGCATTCAAGGCTAAAATAGAGGATTTACAGCTCCGGGCTCAACGGATATCGGAACGCGAGAATTGGGGACTCGGCGAAAAGACCGATCGCCTGAACTCAGCGCAAGTCCTGGTCGGCCGATTCCGCGGCAAAGCCATGATCGTCGACCCCGCCAAGGACTCCGCCAACAACGTCTACGACATCCTCGACCAACACTACAAAATCGTCGACGACATCCAGATCCTGCACCGCACCATCGCCCAGAAGTACCGCGAAGCCGACGCCACCTTCGCGGCCGAGTACGACCGCGCGATGGCGAACATGCCCGCCAGCCCGATCACGACGAACCCGCCGGGCAAGATCGAACCCGGCACCATCTCGATCGCGGTAGGCCAGTCATGACGCACACCAACGAGCCGACCAAGATCACCGACGCACTCCGCGAAAACACCGAGGAGTTCGAGCATTGGGACATCTTCCGCTCGTTCAACCCACTGGATCCGACCACCGCGCAACAGTCCGCTCAGGAGTACAACGAACTTTCGATCGGCTGGAACAACGCCGTCGAGTACTTCGCCGCCCGCATCAAGCATTCCAGCTCCGCGGCGTGGGAGGGCAACGCCGCTGAAGCCTCACGGACAGCGATCACGAACTACGCGACTCGCGCGCTGGAGCTATCACCCGCCTTGTCGGCCCTCGCCTCCGAGGTGGGCCTGTCGGCCAATTCCGTTGTCATGACCAAGCAAAAGGTTCATGAGCCGATGAACGGACGCGATACGTGGGATCTGACCGGAAAGATCGCCGACTGGGTGACCGACGGCCCGCGGTCGAGAGAACAGATCGATAAGGAGAAAGCAGACGCCCGGACGGCGATGCAGACTCACTACATCAACCAATTCAAGGAATCAGACGGCAAGATCCCGGTACTTCCGGCCGCGATAAGCCCCGTCAACCCCCTGTACGCCTACGACCCGGATAACGATCCCGGCGGCAACGGATCCACCAACGGATCCACCAACGGCGCAACCACGACCACCTCAGGCGCCACCACCCCGGAAACGGAACAACCGGCGACCACCGAGGATCCGACCACTACAGACGACGAGTCCGCTGACGACTCGACCGAGGATTCGAGCACCGACAATCCCGAAACCGAGGATTCGACGGAGCCCAGTTCGACCACGCCGGAGTCGCTGTCGACCACGCCTGCCGGGACCAATCCAGCGGGGGCCGGTTCACCTGGTTCTGGGTCCCCTGGCTCGGGATCGCCCGGCGGCGGAGGCTCTCCGGGTGGCGGATCTCCGTCCGCGCCCGGTCCCGGGAAGTCGATGCCGGGTACCCCGCTGACGGCCGGTATGACGGCTGCCGGCCTCGGCAGTACCGCCGCCAATGGTGGACGTGGCATGGCCGGAATGGGTGGTATGGGTGCACCGGGCGCTCGCGGTGGCGGGAAAGACGACGAGTCCACCCATGACATTCCGGACTGGTTGAAGAACATGGAGAATACCGAGGAACTCCTGGGTGAAGCACCGAAAGCCTTGCCCGGCGGTGTGATCGGCGGGGACGAATGACGGAATGGACTTGGGAGCCGGACGATTTCGCGGCGCTCTGGTACAGCACTGGTCGCGACCGATTTCCCTTCCCCTTGGGCTACACCAGCCGGTTGTCCTCGGTGGCGGAAGTAGACCGACATCGTGCGACGGTCCGCGGCAGCTACGACAGGGACGCATACGAGCTGATCGATCTCGCATTCCACACCCTCACCACCGCGCAACTGCGGGTGGAGATCCTGGGCGAATCGAGTGTCCTCGGCAAGGGCACCGCGAAGGAGTACCGCGTCATCGGCGCTCGGACGCCCCACCACGCGGTGATGCTGACGCAAACGGCCACCCGCGAGGGAGTCGAAGAGCGGATTCGCTGCCGGCTGCTCCGACCGGAACAACTGCCCGGCCGACTCTCGTGGATCGTCCCCGAGTGCGCGGCCGGACGCACTGCGGCCGAAACGTTCCATCTCGATGACCTGGCGCCGAAGCAGACGGACTCGAGGGATTGGTCTGTCACGCCGAAGCAGCGATTCGACAAGTTCGTCCACCGCCCTCGCGAAGGTACCGCCTGGGCGCAGCTGCGGACCGGCCCGGTCACCGATCGCCCGGAACCCTGGTCCAGCGCACGCTGGTTCGATTTCACCGACGACGGCCGCTACCTCATGCAGCGCAACCGCGAGCACGTCCGGCTGAGTCCGGCCGGCGCCAACGACCTGACCACGCTCTTCACGACCTGGATCGACCGAGCCCTCACCCGGCTGCACGAACAAGAGGAATACGCCATGTCGACACCATGGGGCGGTGGTCCGCGATGAACTGGCTCGCCAGAATCGACAGCATCACCAACGAGCACATCGCCGCCACCCACCAGATCGAAGACCGTGTCGAGCAAGTCCAGCGCGAAGCCTACGAGGCGACCCAGCAAATCGGCGAGCGAGTCGCCGCGATGGGATTCGGCGCCGAGACGCCGGAGGAACGTGCGGCGCGGGAGGCCCGCGAGGAACGGGACCGGCTGATGTACGAGTACCGAATGCGCTCGCAGCAGACAGCCTCACCGGCCCACAGCCGGGAAGTCTATGTGCAGCCGACGGATTGGACCGACGTCGACGAGGCTCGATCGCAGGGATACGGTCGCGATTCATGGCTGGTGTAGGTCACAGTGAAGGGGGTTGCCGGTGAGCGACTTGTTGAACATCGAGACGAATACGGTTCGCACACAGGGCGGAAAGCTGCAGAGCACCGCACAAGAGCTCTCGGCCGTCGCCGGCTCCTGGGGAAATATGTTCGGCAAGAACGACCTGGGGAGTGAATACGCGACCGAGGCCGCGGCGATCGTCACCGGTTTCGAGCACATGGCAAGCGCTGTGAAGAACTGGTCCAGCGCCTGCACCGCGTTCGGCGATGCACTGACCAACAGCGCAAACAGCGTGCAGTACACCGACGATCAGTTCTCCAGCGCGATCAGCAAGGTCTCGGTCGACAGCAAGGGCGACCTGACCGCAGGGGGGAAGTAGCTCATGGCAGACAATTCCAAACTCGGTCTGGGTGATGGCAATGCGGGATCCTGGGTTACCGTCAACGGCACCGGCCAGGACAGGTCTGCGGTGTGGGCGGGCTACGGAAATCATGGCGATGGCGACGTCAAGGTAAACGAGTCGATTTCCACCGACTCCGGCGCCTACAACACTCAATTCGATGCGGCGCAGATCTTATCCTACAGCGCCGTCGGCATGGGACCGTACCAAATCTCGACAGCGAATAATGAAAGCGTCTTGCTCTGGTTCCATCTCGTGCAGGCGCGGTATGAGTTCTCGGGACATGGCGGCGAGAACGCTGCAACCGGCATCTGTCTGGAATCGAAGGACGCAATCAGCAAGGCATACTTCAAGCAAGCCGACATGAAGCTCAACCACCTCGTCGGCGCCGCTCAACGAATCTCTGCCGGATTGCCGAAGATCGAGACGGCACAATCCGATCAACAGCAGGTGGTTCGCGTCCTCGACGGTGCATGGCAAGGCGCTAGCGGCACTACGGCGAAAACCAAGCTCAGCAACCTCAACACCTGGTCAGACGAGGCCTCCACCGAGATCGGGCAGCTGCCGGGCATCCTCAACGCCGCCGTCGATGGCATCAAGAGCTGCCTCCAGCGAAAGGCTAACGCCTTCGCCAAACTCCATAACGTCACCAAGATCAACGGTGTCGAAATGACAAACGGAAACAGCGGTGGACAGGGCATCAACCTCCGCAATACTCCCAACGCGGCAGCCGAAAACGATGATGTCTCGATGATTATCAACTACGCCGCAAAACGAGGAGTGGGGGACGAAGTACGAAGCCGTATCCAAGTACTCGCCGACAATGGGGTGTTCGGCCCGAATCGCGGTGGGCTGGATCGATTTGTGCGGGGACGAAAGGATCCGGATGACGAGAGCGTGGCCGGTCCGGTCGAATTCGACAACCAGGCCCAGGCGCTGTGCGAACAATGGCGCATACACTTTCGCGAGAGCGCCGAGGGGTACTTCAGGGCCTACACAAACCTGTGCACCGAAACAGACACGGCGGTCAAGGCATATCTGAAGGTCGTCACCGATGCGCTGAACAACGTCGAGCATCTGTCGACACCACCCGCACCTACCACCGAGAAGCCGAACCCCCAGTCACCTGGCACCTCACCCGCGACCAACCCGGCGGGCACCACAACCGATACCTCGACCGGTGCCGGCGGCACGACGACCGGAGACACTACCGGCACGACGACGGACGAGGCGAAGACGACCACCGCGGGCACCACGAACCCGACAACTACAGACGACGATGACGACACCACGACCACGGATCTGAGCAGCCTGCTCTCCACGGTCTCCAGTGGCCTGTCCACATTGAGCTCGGTGGTCAGCGAACTGTCGAGCCTGACGTCGGGGTCATCGTCCTCGGCCGAGTCCATCGCGGAATCGATCGGCACCGGTCTGAGCTCGCTCGGTACGTCGATCACCAGTGGCATCGAGCAGTTGAGCACCCTGTTCAGCGGTACCGGGTCCACCGAATTCAACATCGCCGGAACCACTCTCAGCTTGGCAACCGGCGAAAACGGACAGGTCCAGCTCACCACTACGGACTCCACCGGCACAACCCATCAATACGGCCTCACTCTGAACGAGAACGGCATCCCGGTGGTCAGCGACACCACATCGACCGGCTCTGTCGGCACCGGAGAGCCCTCGACGTCCTCGGGCCAAGGCCCCGCGGGTCTCGAAGACGCCGCGACGTCATCGGGCGCGACGGCGAATCCCACGGGCTCGCTCAACGCCAGAGGCCAGGAGGCTGAGCACAACCCGGGCAGCTACAACGGGGCCCCGTCGTGGACGGCCGAACCCGAGAACGAGCCTTTGCCGTCCACTGTTCCCGGTGGTCAGCAGCCGGTTGTGGGCGACTCCGGAGCCGAATTGGCGGAGGCAGGCCCGCTCTGAGCTCGTCCCCGGGTTCGGTTGTCAGCTCAGGACGGCCAGCAAGATGATCGCGAGGATCCAGCCGAGCGCGAGGACGACACCGATCGTCTCCGCACGCTGCCGCCACACCTGTTTCCCGCCTCGACCGGTGGCCGACCGGCTAATGCTCGGGCGGCCGCTGGAGCTCACCGGTGCGGGACGCGCCGACGCGATCGACTGTCGATCCGGGACGGGCGGGGCCGGGGCGACGACCGTCGGCGCGGATCGTCGCACGGCCGTGGCGGTACCCCGTATCTCCGCTCCTACCAGCGGAGCACGAAACGCGTGCCGCACCGCGTCCGCGAACTCCCCACACGACCCGAAACGATCTTCGGGCCGCTTCGCCATCGCCCGTCGTAGCACCGGGTCGAGTACGACCGGCAAGCCGACACCGTGTGCAGAGAGCGCCGGCGGCTCGGCGGACATATGGGACTGGATGACAGCCACGGGATTCGTCGCAGCGAAAGGCGCTCTGCCCGTGAGCAACACGAACAATGTGCAGGCCAACGAGTACTGATCACACCGAGGGTCCAATGCCAGTCCCGCCAGTTGTTCAGGCGATGCGTAGGCCAAGGTCGCGGTGAAAGCCCCGGTCTGTGTCAGCGGATTCTGATCGAAATGCAGTCGCGCGATACCGAAGTCGGCCAGCAAGACCTGTTCCGGCCGACCTGGTTCGGGTGCGCTGAGCAAGATGTTCCCCGGCTTGATGTCCCGATGCAGCACACCGTGGTTGTGCGCGAAATCCAGTGCCCCCGCGACCTCGGAGACGATCCGTACCGCCCGCTCGGGTTCGAAGACGCCCACCGCCGCGGCATCGATCCCACGCACGTATTGCATGGCGATCCACGGCCGCCCACTGTCGACCCCGCGATCGAGCACCGCGACGATATTCGGATGGTCCAGCCGCGCGGCGAGGTCCGCCTCCCGCGCGAACCTCGCTCGGGCCTCCTCGTCGCCGAACATCTGCTCGTCCAGCAGTTTCAACGCCACTGATCGCGGCAGCCGCGGATGGCGCGCCAGATATACGACGCCCATGCCTCCGCGCCCGAGTACCCGCTCGAGTTCGTACCCGGCGATGAAACCGTTCTCAGCCACCCTGTCCCCCACTGCATCCACTCATGATTCGTGCAATCTCGGCGCCCACGCCGAACGGGCTCAGGTTGCCCGATCAGACCAAGTCAGTCCAGCCAGGTCGAGCGACGGTAGTACTCGGACTCGGAGTCGTAGTCACCATCCGACGGTGCGACTGTCGATCTGGCCTGCCGGGCCGCCTTCGCCCGGGCGACCGCTGCCCTGATCTCGGCTTGCTGCTGCTCGGGGGACAGGTTCGGGTTCGCGACATACGGCGTGGGCGGTGGCAATGGCTGTGCGGGCGCGATTCGCTGCACCGGCTCCTCCGGAACCGGTTGCGGTTCGTGGGTTTCGGGCTCCTCGTCCGCGGATTCCTGTTCGGCCAACTCGCGGAGCCGCTCCGCGGCGTCGACGGCGAACTGTTCTGCCCGGAGCGAGGTCTGGCGATTGATCTCGTCGATCTCGTCCATGAGCATCGCCGAACGCCGACGCGCGTCCGCCGCGATCTGCTCGATCTCTGCCGCGTAGTCCACGGTCGATCATTCTCCCGGTCTCGTGTGCCGGTCGCCACCGGTCACCGGAGTCACAGCGGCCCCGCCTCGGCGAGGACCGCACCACTGTCGCCCGGATCGCTCACCGGGTGATCCTCGACGCTCGGTACATGCTCACCATCGGTCTCCTGCTTGGTCGACCGAGGACCGACGGGCACTCCACCCGCGACGGAACCCGATGACTGCTCGCCCGAGCCGATCTCGCTGGTGACCGGAGCATTCGTCAGATCGGGAGTCTCCGACGTGGTCGCATCCGCGCCACCGCGGCCTCCGGTTCCGGCATCGGTGAGCCCGGCTTCGCCCTGCCCCGTGCCGGATTGCGGTGTGCCCGAACCCAGTACGCCCGAGGTGTCGTCCGTCTGGCCGGTTGTCGAACCGTCGGTCGACGTGGATTCCTGCGTCAGCACCGGAAGCCCGTTCTCGTCCAGCGTCAGCTTGTATTGCGTCGAACCGCCGTTGGCGTCGGTGGTCGTCAACGACAGCCCGTTCTCGCCGGCTTCGATGCTCACCTTGGTGTCACCGAGCTGGAAGGAAGCCGCGCTCTCGCCGGACAGCAAGCTGCTCGCCTGCTCGGTCATCTGCTCGATGCCATCGCTGATCGACGTGCCCACCGATTCGATCGCCGAGGTGAGCGTGTCACCGAGATCGCCGGTCAGCGCCTCCGAGAGGGTAGTGCCGAGCTCGCTGATAGTCGAGGTCAGCGTGCTCAGCGCCTCGCTGGTATCCGAGTCATCATCGTCGTCGCTGCTGTCGTCGTCCGTGGTGCTGGTGTCTTTCGTTCCGGTGGTCGTCTTGACGGTCGACCCGGTGGTCGTCGTATCGCCGGACTGGGTGCCGGCGGCCGTCGTCTGGCCGCCGTTCGATGTCGTCTGGTCACCCGCCTGAGTACCCGCCGGGGTCGTCTGGTCCCCGGTTGTCTTCGGCTGGTCGCCCTGTGGCTGCTGTTTGGTTTCGACTGGTGCGGTACCGGTTCCGGACACGGATGGGTAGCTTCGTTCGACAACGCCCGCGGCAGCGGTCTCGACGGCGTTGAAGAGTGTTTCGACGGCCATCTTCGTCGTAGTGCACTGATCGTTGAAGGTTTGCACCTTGCCGTTGTAGTCAGGCATGAAGACCACCGACAGCCACCGCTTGCAGATCGCCTTGATCGCGTCCTTGTATTCCGTCGAGGTCGTGTTCTTGATCTCCTTGGCGCTGTTCGGCACATCCTCCGCGCCTGCCGAATTGCGGTGGCCTGTCATGGTGTCCAAGTCGTTGTTGAGGATGTGCCCGCTCTCGGCTCCCCGGATCACCCTGTCGATCGCGGTCGGATCCAATCCGCCGACCGTCGGCATCTTCTTGGTCTTCCCCCCGACGTACAGTTCCACCGCGCCGTCGGTCAACTTCGAGACCGTGTCAGCCTTGGCTTTGACGAGCCCGGGGATCTCAGCCGCCGCCTTCGTCAACGCCGCTTCGAACTTCCGCACCGCGTCGCGGTCCTCGCCGGCCATCGTCGCGATCCGGCCCAGCTGACCCGCCGCGGCTTCAGCGGCCGCTCCCTGCCAGCCCGTCTGCATCGACTGGGCAGCCGACTGCTGAGCGGTGATCTTGGAATCAGCTGTCGTCAGCAACTGCCGGAGCGCAGTGGCGGCGGCATCGAGCTTGGTGATGTTCATATCGCGCTCGTTGTCGTACGGCCGCACGAACTCGTAGAAGTTGAAGCTTCCGCCGAAGGCCTCGACGTAGCGCGGGCCCAGCTGTTCGAAGTACTGGAGACCGGGAGCTCCGTCGTCGAGGAGCTCGTTCGTGGATTTCGTCATGGCCCCGCCTCACTTCGCGGGTGCCGGCGCGGCACCGTCGAGTCCACGGGCGGTCTTCGTGTCGACATCCGTGTACTCGACGGCCGCCTTCCCGATCGCGTCGGCGAGCCCCTCGGACGCGCTCGTCCAGACCTTCGCCCAGCTGACGACCCGATCCAGAGCAGCATCGATCTTCTGTCCGCTGCCGGTATAGGCCCGTCCGGCATCGGCGGCCACCCACTCCGCCGTCGCGACCTGCTTCGCCGAGGTACGGGTGGTCGACACCGTGTCCTTCAAGCTGTTGACCGTCTGCGTCATCGCGGCCTGGTTCACCACGAGTCCGCCCGAAACTGTGTCGCCCATTCCCCCACCTTCAGCCGATTCGAGCACGCCACGGCGGCGCACTACCTACTTCGACGCACGACCCGGCCCACCGGTTCCCTCACCGGCGGGCCGAGTTCACTCACTTCCCCAGGTTCCCCTGGTCGGTTCGACGCCACTCCGACGTCCCGTCGGGATGTCGGTGGTACTCCCAGGCCGCGTAGTCCCCATCCGCCTCGACCACGGTCACATGGTCGGCGAAACCGTCGTGGTCGTAGTCGGACCAGATGGTGGTGTCGTGGGGGGTGGCGTCGGTGAGGGAGTCGACGACTCCGTCACCGTCGAGGTCTTGGGACGGGGAATGGAGCTCGACCGGGCCGAGGCCGCCCAGGGGGGAATGGGCGTCGATGTCGGGTAGGCCGAGGCCGGGGATGTCGCCCGAGGTGACCATGGGACTCCTCCTCAAACGGAAAACTCGCGGATGACGGCGCGGCGGGGTTGCCACCATCCTGTCATCCGCGAGCGGTCGGCGGAGCGGTCGGGCCTTACTTCTTGGGCATGATCAGCCACAGGACCAGGTAGAGGAGGAACTGGGGGCCGGGCAGCAGGCAGGAGACGACGAAGACCAGGCGGACGACATTGGCGTTCCAGCCGAAGTACTCGGCGATGCCACCGCAGACGCCTGCGATCCATTTGTCGCTGGTCGAACGGGTGAAGCGGCGGGCGGGGGCAGTCATTGTGTGTTGCCTTCCTCGGGAAGCGGTGATGACTCCACTGTGCCGAGACCGGACCCCGGCCCGCATCGGTCGGCAGACCCATCCGCACCCTGATTTCCGGAGGGCCCGATCTCAGGGTCCGACCCCGAGACGGGCAGACTTAGGCGGTGAGCACGACATTGCAAGCCACCGGTCTGTCCGCGGGCCACGCCGAGCGGACGCTGTTCGCCGACCTCGATTTCACCCTCGCACCCGGCGATGTGATCGGGCTGGTCGGGGTGAACGGCGCCGGCAAGTCGACGCTGCTGCGGATGCTGGCCGACGGGGTGGCGGGCGAGGGCAGCATCACGCTCAGTCCGCCGGACGCGACGGTCGGGTATCTGGCGCAGGAGCCGGAGCGGATCGAGGGCGAGACGGTGCTCGGGTTCCTGTCCCGGCGCACCGGGGTCGCGCACGCGCAGCTGGTGATGGACGCCGCCGCCGAGCGGCTCGGTGACGGCGGGGACGACGACTACTCCCCCGCCCTCGAACACTGGCTGGCGCTCGGCGGCGCCGACCTGGATCAGCGCGCGGAGGAGGTGGCCGCCGATCTCGGGCTCACCGATGGGCTGGCCGGCGGCCTGGACACCCCGATGACGGGGCTGTCGGGCGGGCAGGCGGCCCGCGCGGGTCTGGCCTCGGTGTTGCTGTCGCGCTTCGACATCCTGCTGCTCGACGAGCCGACCAATGATCTCGACCTGGACGGCCTGGACCGGCTGGAGCGCTTCGTCAAGGGCGTCCGGGTGCCGCTGATGGTGATCAGCCACGATCGGGAGTTCCTGGCGCGCACCGTGAATCGGGTGCTGGAGCTGGATCTGGCCCAGCAGCAGGTCGGGCTCTACGACGGCGGCTACGAGTCCTATCTGGCCGAACGCGAGATCGCCCGCAGGCACGCGCGCGAGGCGTATGACGAATTCGCCGACACCAAGGCGGGTTTGGAGGCGCGGGCCCAGATGCAGCGCAACTGGCTCGAGCACGGCGTGCGCAATGCCCGGCGCAAGGGCAAGGGCGACTCGGACAAGATGGGCCGCAAGACCCGCGCCGAGTCCACCGAGAAGCAGGCGGCCAAGGCGCGCCAGACCCAGCGCCGGATCGAGCGGCTGGACGTGGTCGAGGAGCCGCGCAAGGAGTGGGAACTGCGGATGGAGATCGCGACCGCGCCGCGCAGTGGCGCGGTGGTGGCGACCGCCGCCAACGCCGTCGTTCGGCGGGGCGACTTCACGCTCGGGCCGATCACCACGCAGATCGACTGGGCCGACCGGATAGTGCTGACCGGCGCCAACGGTTCGGGTAAATCCACCCTGCTCGGGTTGCTGCTTGGCAAGATCGCGCCCGATTCCGGTTCGGCCGCACTGGGTTCCGGGGTGCTGATCGGCGAGGTGGACCAGGCGCGCGGACTGTTCCGCGGCCAGGACCCACTCGCCGCCACCTTCGGCGCCGCCATGCCGGACTGGCCCGACGCCGAGGTGCGCACGCTGCTGGCGAAGTTCGGGCTGCGCGGCCCGCACGTCACCAGGGCCTGTGACACGCTGTCGCCCGGCGAGCGCACCAGGGCCGCGCTGGCGCTGCTGCAGGCGCGCGGGGTGAACCTGCTGGTCCTGGACGAGCCGACCAACCACCTCGACCTGCCCGCCATCGAACAGCTCGAGCAGGCGGTCGAATCCTTCACCGGCACGCTGATTCTGGTGACGCATGATCGCCGGATGCTGGATTCTGTTCGTGCGACCCGCCGTTGGCACATGGCGGGCGGGTCGCTCACCGAGGGTTAGGACGGTCCATGGACCTCACACTTGGCATCGATACCCGCGTCACGCTGCTGGTCACCGGGCTGATCTTCCTGAGTGCCCTGCTGCTCGGGGTGTGGAAGTACCACGGCATCCGCACCTCGGCCGATGGCGCGGCGCACGTCTATGTCGACATCGCGCATCGCGCGGCGCTGCTGTACTCCTTCGCCGGCGTGCTGCTCGCGGTGTTCACCGAGCTGAGCGCCTGGCCGACGATCGTCAATCTGACCGCCGACCTGGTGATCCTGGCGTTCTTCGCGGGCGCGATCGCCAGCTACGCGCTGCACGGATGGCGGCGCGACACCACCAACCAGTTCGCCGGGCGGATCCCCGCCGAACTGCGGCTGTCGATGTACGGGCTGATGGCGGGCGAGGTCGGCGGGTTCCTGGTGCTGTTCAGCGGATTCGCCGTCGGCCAGTTCTGATCAGAACGACTGCGTCACGGCCGGTGCCGGGGCACCGAACAGGTCGATGTCGGACCCGAGTTTCGCGCCGACCAGTCCGGCGGCACCGGTCACGAAGAGAATCGTCACGACGACGATGAACGACCGGGACCGCGGCATCCGCGGCACCGGGAACGCGTAGCCGCGCGTCGGTTCGGGGACCGGCTCGTAGTGCTCGACCGGCTGGCCGTAGCCCTCGTCGCGGATCGGGACGGTGTGCGAATACCCCTGCGGCACATCACGGCACCCCGGCCTGCCGCACGCCCCGCCGCAGCGGTGATACGGATCGGGCTCGCCGTACTCGACCGGGTAGCGGTCCTCGTCGCGATAGTTCCGGGCAGGCAGCGGCGGCACCATGAATCGGCCCCCTTCGAATCGTGCTGCGCGCCAAACTATCCGGTGCGCCGAGCAGCACACGCGCCACCGGCACACAGGTCCATACGGCGTATGCCGATAGTAGATGGGCCGGGCGCGACCCGCCAGGTGGAGCTAGACGGCCGCGACCCGCTTGGCCAGATCATCGGCGAGCTGCCGCGCCTGCGCCGGATCGGTGGCCTCGACCATCACCCGCACCAGCTGCTCGGTTCCGCTGGGCCGCAACAGCACCCGGCCGGACTCACCGAGGATCCGCTCGGCCTCGGCGACCGCGTCGCGCACCTCGGGGGCCACGGCGACCGCGGCCTTGTCGCTGACCGGCACGTTCACCAGCACCTGCGGCACGGTGCTCATCACCGCGGCCAGCTCGCTCAGCGGACGCCCGGTCTGGGCCATCCGCGCCATCAGCCGCAGCCCGGTGAGCACGCCGTCACCGGTGGTGCCGTAGCGCGGGAACACGACGTGCCCGGACTGCTCGCCGCCGAGGCTGTACCCGCCGCGACGCAGTTCCTCCAGCACGTAGCGGTCGCCGACGGCGGCGGTGAGCACGGTGATGCCCGCCGCGCGCATGGCGATGTGCAGGCCCAGGTTGCTCATCACGGTCGCGACCAGGGTGTCGGCGACGAGCTCGCCCGACTCCCGCATGGCCAGCGCCAGCACGGCCATGATCGCGTCACCGTCGACGATCTCGCCCGCGGCGTCCACCGCCAGGCACCGGTCGGCGTCACCGTCGAGGGCGATGCCGAGGTCGGCGCCATTGGCGAGGACGGCGGCGCGGACCGCGTCGAGGTGGGTCGAGCCGCAGCCGTCGTTGATATTGAGGCCGTCGGGTTCGGCGTTGATCGCGATCACCGTCGCGCCCGCCTCCCGGTACACCTGCGGGGCCACCTCCGAGGCCGCGCCGTGCGCGCAGTCGACGACGACGGTCAGCCCGGACAGGTCCTGGCCGGTGGATTCGAGCAGGTGCTCGACATAGCGTTCGTGGGTGCCCTCGACGGTGTAGTCACCGCGCACGCGGCCGATGCCTGCGCCGGTCGGGCGCACCGTGACGCCCTCGGTGATCAGCGCTTCGATCCGCTGTTCCACGGCGTCGTCGAGCTTGTGCCCGCCCGCCGCGAAGATCTTGATGCCGTTGTCGGGCATGGGATTGTGCGAGGCGGAGATCATCACGCCGAAGCACGCGTCGTAGAGGCCGGTCAGATACGCCACGGCCGGGGTGGGCAGCACACCCACCGAGAGGACATCGACACCGACGGACGTCAGGCCCGCGGTCACCGCGGCCTCGAGCATCTCGCCGCTGGCCCGCGGATCACGGCCGAGGACCGCGACCGCGCGCTTCTTGCCGCGCGAGAGCACCTGCGCGGCCGCACCCGCGACGCGCATCGCCAGTTCCGGGCTCAGCGACTCGTTGGCGAGCCCACGAACACCGTCTGTGCCGAACAGCCGTCCCATAAAACCCTCTACTGGTAGTAGGTCCCCGAATACAGCACGAGAGCAGGCGACCAGCCGTGCTGGAAGCCTGCTCTCGCACACGAGCTCCGCCGACCGGGCCCCTCCCCGCTCTCGCGGGGGAGCATACCTAGCGTATGCGCGGGACGGTGGTCGGCAGTGCGTAAATCAGCGCTTCGAGTACTGAGGCGCCTTACGGGCCTTCTTCAGACCGTACTTCTTACGCTCGGTGGCACGCGGGTCACGGGTCAGGAAGCCGGCACGCTTGAGCGCGGGGCGATCCTCGGGGGTGACCTCGATCAGCGCGCGGGCGATGGCCAGACGCAGAGCGCCTGCCTGACCCGACGGGCCGCCACCGACCAGGCGAGCGTAGATGTCGAAGCTCTCGACACGCTCGACGGTGACCAGCGGGGACTTCACGAGCTGCTGGTGCACCTTGTTCGGGAAGTAGTCCTCGATGGTGCGGCCGTTGAGCACGAAGTTGCCCGAGCCGGGAACCAGGCGCACGCGAACGACGGCTTCCTTGCGGCGGCCGACGGTCTGCACCGGGCGATCGATCACGATCGGGGCGTAGGTGGTCTCCTCGACGTACTCGGCCTCGTAGCCTTCGCCGTCTTCGACAACCTCGACCACGGTCTCGTCGACCACGTCGTAGTCTTCGTTGAACTCTTCAGGAGCGGTCACTGGGCCACCTGCTTGATCTCGAACGGAACCGGCTGCTGCGCGGCGTGGGGGTGGTTCGGGCCTGCGTAGACCTTCAGCTTGCCCGCGATCGCGTTACCCAGCTTGTTCTTCGGGATCATGCCCTTGACGGCCTTCTCCACGAGACGATCGGGACGGGTCGCCAACACCTCGCCGACAGTGCGCGACTTGAGGCCGCCCGGGTGTCCGCTGTGGTGGTGGATGAG
This sequence comes from Nocardia sp. NPDC051833, assembly GCF_040681225.1. NCBI lineage: Bacteria > Bacillati > Actinomycetota > Actinomycetes > Mycobacteriales > Nocardiaceae > Nocardia > Nocardia sp. NPDC051833. Next base: position 3,684,188 of record NZ_JBFAYK010000001.1, on the reverse strand, counting down.
CTTGTCCTGCTTCTTGTTGCCGGAGATGGCAACCTTGTCCGCGTTGATGATGATGACGAAGTCGCCACCATCGACGTGCGGTGCGTAGGTCGGCTTGCCCTTGCCGCGCAGCAGGCCAGCGGCCTGCACGGCGAGACGGCCGAGGACTACGTCAGTGGCGTCGATGACGTACCACTTACGGGTCACGTCACCCGCCTTGGGGCTGTACGTAGGCACAGTCGTTCCCTGTCTGTCGTCGGTGTTGCCGGCCACGGGTGTGGTTCGAGAGCGTCCCGGCGGCCGGTGGAGACCCGGGACATCGAGGTGACGCCGATCCGCGAACGGTTCGACGTTCCACACGCCAGCGAGCAACGATACCAGCTACGCATGACGCCACCACAATCGGGCGAGCGGCTAGATCACCACCGGCGGGCCGGGGTCGGTCGCGCCCGCGGGCCCGGGGATCAGGTAGCGCAGCGTGTCGATGCCCGGGGTGACGCAGGCGTTGTCCTCGATCAGGCCGCCGCCGCGCGCGCTCGCGATGCCCTCCGGCGGGACAGTGTTGGCGTACGGGGTGAACGCGCAGGTCACCCGCTCCCCCTCGGCCGCGACCGCGGGACCGGCGGTGCCGGCGTGCAGGCCCGTCGCGGCCAGCGCGACCATGCCGAGCACGGCCGGTGCGCCGAAGAAGCCCTTCTTCACCTTGCCGATCAGCTTGCCCCGGCGATCGTCGTCGTCGGGCTCGGCCAGCGCGTGCCGCGGCGATCCGCTCGCCTGCGCGGGCGGTCCGGCGACGATGCCCGCGGGACTCGGCGGCGGACCGGTCTGCGGCGCCGGGGCGCCCCAGCCGACCTGCGCGGCGTAGCCCTGGCCGGGATGCTGCGACTCGGGATAGTCGTCGGAGTCGAGCTCAGGCTCGGTGACCAGCAGATGCGCCGCGCCGAGCACCAGCGCGTGCATCGGATGGTCGGCCACGTGCAGGCGCTGGCCGAGGTGGTTCTGGAAGGCCAGGCGCAGCGCGTCGTTGAAGCAGACATTGCCCGCCAGCAGCACCGTCGAGGTGTCGGCGCCGATCGAGCGGGCCGCCGCCATCGCCTCGATGACCACGTTGTCGGCCGAACGGGCGTCGCGCAGCGCCTCCGCGGTCACCGCGACCTCGACCGATTCGGTCGGCTGGTCGTCGTCCCCGTGCACCGCGACGACCAGCAGGGCGCGGCCGTCGGAGTACACGCCGGTCGCGCCGATGCCGTGCCGGTGTCGCTCGCTGGGCGGCGAGACCAGCCCGAGCGCGCGCACGTAGCCCGACAGGGCGACGCTCTCCGGCAGCGGCTCGACCACCACGTCGAGCTGCTCGACGAGCGCGGCGTAGGTGTCGACCTTCTCGTCCGGCCAGCTGTCCGGATACGGCAGCGCGACCAGCTGCGGCTTGCCGCGCAGGTACTTGCCGACCGCGGCCAGCGGGTTGTACAGCCGGGCCCGGAACACCAGCTCGGCGGGCCAGGTGGCGCCGGCGATGACGATCTGCGGGTGCCCGAGGATGTCGCGCACGTCGGCGATCGCCATGCCGAGATCCGGGCGCTGCCGGTCGACACCTGCGGTGTGCAGCCTGCCTGCGGCATCGGCGAGCAGATAGGCGGGTGGGGTGTAGGTGCCCTCCACCTGAACCGGGCGGATCGGGGTCTCACCGCCGCCCGCGGCAACGGACACCACATCCCACCCCAGATGCAGGGCCCCAACTCGAACGGTCACAGGCTCAAGTGTGCCCGGTCGGCGAGCGACACGCGCAGCATGCCCGCCGATACGGCCCTGACCTCGCGATCCCCGGTCATGCCTGCGACTTCTTCAGCCGTAGGCGGCTCCACGTGATGACCGCCAGGATCGAGGTGATCACGATCAGCAGCACGATGTCGAGGATCCAGATCCCCGGCTTGTGTTCCCACAGCGCGTCCTCCTGGGCGCCGATCACCAGCTCGCGCAGGTCCACGGTCGCCGCGCCCGCGGCATAACCCCAGCGCGACGGGAACAGGTACGACACCTGCTCGAGGCCGGCGCGGTCGGTCACCGGGATCAGGCCGCCCGCCATCACGAGCTGCACCATGATCATCACCACGAGCATCGGCATGACCTGCTCGTTGGACTTGGCCAGGCTCGACATCAGCAGGCCGAACACCACACAGCAGACCGCGGTCATCGCGATGACGAGGTACAGCTCGATGCTGCCGCTCGGGATCAGCGCGCCCTCCGGCGGCGCCTTCTTACCGAGGAAGGTGATGCCGACCAGCACCGCCGACTGCAGGAACGCGGTCACGCTGAACACCACGATCTTGGCCATCAGATACGCCGACGGCAGCAGGCCGACCGCGCGCTCGCGATAGAAGATCGACCGCTCGCCGACCAGGTCACGCACGGTCAGCGTGGCGCCCATGAAGCACGCGCCGAGGATGAGCACGACCAGCAGCTGCTGCGCCTCACCGCCACTGGATCGCGCGAACGAGCCGTCCGGCTGCGCGATCAGCGGGCCCTCGGTGAAACCGTCGCTGCCCGGCACCACCAGCGACAGCGCGCCGAGGATGAACGGCAGCACCACCAGGAAGATCAGATAGCCGCGGTCGGCGAGGATCAGCCGCAACTGCCTGCGCGCGAGCGTGCTGAACTGGCGCATCCCGCTCGACTGCGGTGGCGCGCCCGCGTTGCCGCGCTGCATCGGCGCGGGTGGTGGCGGCGGTGGCACATACGCCTGCCTGGATCGATAGGCCGCGAAGGCCTGGTCCGGGTTGGCCGCGACCTTGGCGAAGATCTCGGCCCAGTCGGTCGTGCCGAGCGCAGCGCCGACGCCACCGGGATGACCGGCGAAGGCGGTCTTGCCGCCGGGCGCGAGCAGCACCACCTGGTCGCACATGTCCAGGCAGGCGACCGAGTGGGTCACCACGATCACCACGCGACCGGCGTCGGCCAGTTCGCGCAGCATCTGCATGACCTGCCGGTCCAGCGCCGGGTCGAGGCCCGAGGTCGGCTCGTCCAGGATCAGCAGCGACGGACCGGTCAGCAGCTCCATCGCCACCGACGCGCGCTTGCGCTGACCACCGGAGAGCCGGTCGACGCGGGTGTCGGCGTGCTGGGTGAGCGAGAGCTCCTGGAGCACGCCGTCGATCACCTGCTGGCGGTCGGCCTTGGTGGTGTCGGGCGGCAGCCGCAGTTCGGCGGCGAAGCCGAGGGCCTGGCGGACGGTGAGCTGCCGGTGCAGCACGTCGTCCTGCGGGACCATGCCGATGCGGGAGCGCAGCGCCTCGTACTCGGCGTGCAGGTTGCGGCCCTCGAAGGTGACCACACCGCCGGAGGGCTGGGTGCTGCCCGCGATCAGCTTCGACAGCGTCGACTTGCCCGCGCCGGACGGGCCGATCAGCGCGGTCAGCGTGCCGCGGCCGGCCTGCATGTTGACGTCGACGAGCAGTTGCTTGTTGCCCTCGACGGTGAACCCGACCCCGTGCACCGTCAGGCCGAGCTCGGCGACCGGCTTCTGCCGATGCGCCAGCGCGCCCTGGGTGACGACGAAGTCGATGTTGCCGATGGTGACGATGTCGCGCTCGCGCAGCACCGTGCGCTGCTGCCGGTGACCGTTGACGAAGGTGCCGTTGGCCGACCCGAGGTCCTCGATGACCAGGCCCTCCCCCGAGGACACCAGGCGCGCGTGCTTGCGCGAGGCCAGCGGATCGTTGACGACGATCTGGTTGTCGGAGGTACGGCCGATGCTCAGGCCGCCGGGCGGAATACGATCGCCACGCGCCACCGGCTCGGTCGAGGCCGACTTGCGCACGGGCGGCAGCATCGAGGAGTCGGCGCGCCGGGTCATGTTGATGTTGTCCTGCGGCGCCATCGGCTGCGACGGCAGCTGCGAGGTCGGCACGTACTGCGGTTGTTGCGGCTGTTGCTGCGGCGCCGGTCTGGACGGTGGCTGGTAGGGCTGCTGCTGTGGACGTTGCGGCGGTCGTTGCTGTTGCTGCGGCTGCGACGGCGGTGCGAGCATCGTCGCGGCGTGCCGCGAGGACGGCGCCGCGGGCACCAGATGCAGCAACGGCCCACTGATGGCGTCCCCCAGACGCACCTGTGTGGGCCGATCGATCGACACGGGCTGACTCAGCCTGCGCGCGTCGACGAAGACGCCGTTGGTACTGCCGTTGTCGGCGAGTACCCACGCGCCGTTCTGGAAGCGCAGAGTGGCGTGCACGCGCGAGACCAGCGGACTGTCCACGAACAGCGTCACTTCGGGCGCCCGGCCCATGGTGATCTGCTGACTCGCTTCGAAGACTCGTTCGGTTCCATCATGGCGCACGGTGATGGTCTGCGCCCCCGGTGAAGACATGGAGCGGATACTATGCCATCGCCCGGACATCGGCGGTGCCCCCGAGACGGCTTCAGTCCCGATCCGGTCATGGAATCATGCACGAATACGGATTGTCCGGGCGCATCAACCTGCTCGATCGGACGGGGACCGATCGGTGCCACGGTGGAGACCGAAGGGGGACAGCATGACGACGCCGGCCATCGACGCTCGTCCATCCATGAAAACCCTTCAGGCATACCGATTTGCGCTGGACCCGACGCCGAGCCAGGAACGTGCACTGTGGGCTCACGCGGGAGCAGCGAGAGTTGCCCACAACTGGGCGCTCGCTCGGGTGAAAGCCGTCGTCGAGCAACGGGCGGCGGAGCGCTCCTACGGAATCGCCGAAAGTGCCCTGACTCCCACATCGTCATGGTCGCTCCCCGCGCTGCGGCGAGAGTGGAATACCAACAAGAGCGTTGTCGCGCCGTGGTGGCGCACATGCTCGAAGGAAGCATTCAATACCGGACTCGACGCGCTTGCCCGGGCACTGAAGAATTGGTCGGATTCGCGGACAGGTAGCCGCCGCGGCCGGGCCATGGGATTTCCCCGCTTCAAGTCACGCCGTCGAGACACACCGAGCGTGCGGTTCACCACAGGTGCGATACGGCTCGAATCCGACCGGCAACACGTGGTGCTGCCCAAACTCGGACAGCTGAAGGTGCACGAATCGACACGCAAACTCGCTCGCCGGATCGACGCCGGCACCGCCCGCATCCTGTCCGCGACCGTACGACGCGTCGGCGGCCGCTGGTACGTCGCATTCACCGTCGAAGTCGTCCGCGATGTCTCCCACCCACGACGACCGAACGCTGTCGTCGGCGTGGACGTGGGAATCACCTGTCTGGCCGTGTTGTCGACCGGAGAGGGAGTTCCCAACCCGCGCCATCTCGACCGTGCCCTGCGCCAAGTGCGATCACTCAGCCGCCGGTTGGCCCGGCAGTCCGGGCCGGCCGGTCGTCCTCGTCGACAGCCGTCAAGGCGATGGCTACGCACAAAGGCGAAGCTCAGCCGCCTGCATGCCCGGGTCGCGAATCGCCGCATCGATGGACTACACAAGCTCACTACCCGACTGGCCGATGAGTTCGGCACCATCGTCGTCGAGGATCTCCATGTCACCGGGATGCTGGGCAATCGTCGAGTCGCCCGACACATAGCCGATGCGGGATTCGGTGAGATCCGACGGCAACTGCAATACAAGACCCGATGGAACGGGGGGCGACTGGTGGTCGCCGATCGCTGGTATCCGTCCTCGAAGACCTGTTCCAGCTGTGGAGTGGTGAGAACCAAACTGCTCCTCTCCGATCGGAAGTTCCACTGCGACGAGTGCGGTGCTGTGCACGACCGTGACCTCAACGCAGCACGCAATCTCGCCGCCCTCGCGGCACGGATCGACACCACCGGGAGTGGCCCGGAGGCTGGACGTGGAGCCGACCAGAAGACCCATTTCGGTGGGCGGGTGGCTGCGAAACGTCAATCCGGCACCGCGGCAGCGGGCAAGACCGGAACCGCCGCACCGCAAGGAGTGGCTACCAACGCTGCGCTGACGTTCAGCGCCGAAAGGTAACGGGACTGATGCCGAAACCCCAAGTGCTCATTGCGATCACCGCCGTGCTATGCGCATTGCTGAGCACCGGCTGCACGCGGGCGATCGAGGGCCACGGGGTCTCGATCTACGACGATCCGTTCCAGGTGGCCGGGCTGCCGACCACCGGTGGGCCGAACGGGCCGCGGCCGAACGTGCCGGATTCGGCGCTGACCGCGTCGAACGGGGACGGCGGCGAGGTCGACGCGCTGGCGCTCAACGCGATCGAAGACATCCAGGCGTACTGGAAGGACGCCTTCGGCCTCGAGTTCCGCGGCGAGACCTTCGAGCCGGTGGAGAAGCTGGTGTCCTGGAACGCCAGGGCCTCGCGCAACCAGGCGGTCGATTTCTGCAAGGAGACCACCTACCACCTGGTCAACGCCGCCTACTGCCGCAGCGACAACTCCATCGGCTGGGACCGCGCGATGCTGCTGCCCACCATGACCGAGACCTTCGGGAAGATGTCGGTGGTCATGGTGCTGGCGCACGAGTACGGCCACGCCATCCAGACCATGGCCAAGCTGGTCACCAAGAAGACCCCGGTCCTGGTCAAGGAACAGCAGGCCGACTGCTTCGCGGGCGCGTTCATGCGGCACGTCGCGGAGGGCAAGTCCAAGCACTTCACGATCAACACCTCCGACGGCCTGAATTCCGTTCTCGCCGCCACCGTTTCGATCCGCGACTCCGACCCGGACGATCCCGAGAGCGTGCACGGTTCGGCCTTCGAGCGCGTCACGGCGGTGCAGATCGGCTTCACCGACGGCCCGCGGGGCTGCAAGGGCATCGACGACGAGGAGATCGACCAGCGCCGCGGCAATCTGCCGCAGAGCTTCTCCGGCGACCAGGGTCGCGGTGAGTACCCGATCACCAAGGAGAACCTGGTCGAGCTGAGCAAGGCCCTGCAGTCCATCCTGCCGGTGAAGGACGCCCCGGCCTACGAGTACTCCGGCGCGAAGATCGACTGCAAGGACGGCACGGCGACCGAACCGGTCACCTACTGCCCGGCCAGGAACGTCATCGCCACCGACGTACCCGGCCTGGCCCAGCGCGGCTCGGCCGACACCGACGACGACGGACCGCTCCCGGTCAAGGTCAGCGGCGACTACAACGGCTACGTCGTATTCATCTCCCGCTACACCCTCGCCGTCCAGCGCAGTCACGGCCAGGCGCTGACCGGCGCGAAGACCGGCCTGCGCGCGGCCTGCCTGTCCGGTGTGGTCACCGGCAAGCTGGCCCAGCCCGGCCGCCCGGCCAGCCAGGGCGACATCCAGCTCTCCGCGGGTGACCTCGACGAGGCGGTGTCGGGCCTGCTCACCGACGGCCTGGCCGCCAGCGACACCGAGGGCAACACCGTGCCGAGCGGATTCTCCCGGGTCGACGCCTTCCGGGCGGGCGTCCTCAACGGCGAGACCACCTGCCTGTCGCGGTACTCCTAGCCGAACGGCGGCGGCGCGGCGGGCTCGTAGCGCAGGACGCGGTTGCCGATCATCACCTCGGTGCCGGGGATCAGCGCCATCGGCTGGTTGGGCGTGAGCCGGATCCAGTCGCGGTAGCCGGGCAGGCGGGTGCGGGTGCCGTTGGTCGACCCGCGGTCGACGAGCTGGACATCCCAATTCACCAGGTGCACTTCGGCATGCGCGCGGGACATGCCGCCGGAGGTGTCGTCGACACGGAGCGGGATGAGCCCGCGCTGGGCGGCCTCGGAGTTCTCCGGGTCGCGGCCGATCACCGCGTCGGCGGCCAGCAGGTAGGTCATGCCGTCGTCGAGGACGAGCATGCCCAGCGGCGGGCGCACCACCTCGCTGAGCGCCTGGGTCTGGTCGACCGGCATGCCGCAGACCGTGCAGAAGGCCGAGCGCGGATCGCTGGGATGCGCACGCGCGCACTTGAATCCCATCACCTTGACGGTGAGCACCGTCGACCTGGCCGTCGCCTCGAGCCGGCGCTGCAGGTCGGGGTCGGGTTCGGGCGCCGGGTTGGTGCCCGCGTTCCTGGTCTCCGCGGTGTGCGGGTCGACGGCCTGGTGCGCCGGTCCGGTGGCGCTGGTGGCCGCGTCCATCAGTGACGTCGCCGGCTGCATTCCGGTGGCGGGCGGTTCGACCGGCCGCGAATCCGCTTGCGCCGGGCGCGGTTCCCGATCGATCCGGGCGGTGGGCGGCGGTGGCCTGCGGGTGCCCGCCGCGGGATCGGCGGTGCGGACCCGGGAGCGGGTCCCGTTGGACCACATCACGGCGCCGCCCGCCTGCGCGATGCCCTCGACCAGCCACCCGACACCGCGCTCCGGCGGCAGATCGGGGATGCGGCCCTTGGCGTCGTCGACGAACAGCGCGACCGCCGTGGCGGGCTCGGACGCCACCCGGTCGACGGTGAACGCGGCGTCACTGCCCCGGTAGTACTCGGTGGTGCCGTCCCCGGCGAGTACCGCCGTCACCGCACCGTGCAGGAAGATCGCGACCCCACCGTTGTCGGCGGCCGAGAGCACCCCGAAATCGATCGGCGTGCCCGGCGAGATCTGCTCGGCGTACTTCATCAGCCAGCGCGTCGCCTCGCGCGCGACCACCGCGCCGGGGCCACCCGGAACTTCCTCGGCGGCGGCGCGCACGAGCTCGGCCAGCGACTCCAGCGCGACCGCCGCGGTGTCGTCGGGGGTGAGCCTGCCGTGCCCGCGATGCGCGACGACGATCACCGCGCCCGCGACCCGCGCGACAGCGTGACTTCCGAGCACGACTTCGACCTGCCGATCCCTCACAGGTATCGGCCTCTACCGGAACTGCGCAGCAGGGTCGTCGCCATGCCCTCCAGACTATGGCAAACCCGCCCACATAGGTCCCCCTGGGCGGCCTTGGTCCGGTAACTTCAAGGGACCGCGGGAGGAACATCAAGGGGCACCGATGATCTATTCGACGAAGATCCGCATCGCGTCCGCACTCTGCAGTGCCACGATCGCCGCCGCCCTGACCGGCTGCGCGGTCACCGGGACCCCGGTCGCCGCCGAACCCGATGTGCGCGGACTGGAGACGGGCACCTACGCCACCGATCACCACAGCTACGACGACACCGCGGGCAGCCTGGGCGCGCTCGTCGAGGGCACGCGCATGTCCGCGGCCGTCGTGCCCGCCGTGCGCATCGATCCGTCGCTGTCGCACGGCCGCGGCGGCACCGTGGTCCCCGATGTGGAGCGGGCGCTCGATTTCGTCGCCAATGTCTCCAAACCCGTTCTGGAGAACCGCAAATTCGTCACCGGGTACGCGGCGCTCGGCTCCGACAAGGCCGATCCGTCGGGTCAGAAGCGGCCCGCGGCCGACGCGACCGCCGTCACCACCGCCGTCTTCCGCTTCCCGGACGCCACGGCGGCCACCCTCGCCGCCCGTGAGCTCGAGGACGTCGACCTGGCGGTGTCGCCGGACAACCGCAAGCTCCCCTCGACGAAATACCCCGAGGCCTATGTCCATTGGCGTCCGAACGTGCCGACCATCGGCGCGTTCCTGGCGCACAAGGAGTTCGTGATCTCGCTGTTCATCCAGCGCCCGCGCGCGGATGCCGCCGACCTCACCGCCTGGGTCGACAAGACCCTCGCCGCCGAGCTCACCCAGCTCGCCACCTTCACCCCCACCCCGTTCGACGAACTCGGCGACCTCCCGATCGACCCGGAGCGGCTGCTCGCCCGCGCCGTCGTGCAGGACCGCGCCAGCGAGCACCCCGACCAGCACTCCTTCGCCGTCTACAGCCCCGCCCACCTGGTCAACAACGCCGACGACCAGACCACCCGCCAGCGGCTGGTCGACACCACCGGCGCCGAGAGCATCGCCCTCGTCGACGGCGGCTCCATCACCCGCGTCCGCGACCTGGCCGCCGCCGAGGCGCTGATGACCGGCCTCATCGACAGCGCGGGCCATTACGACACCCTGCCCGCCCCCACCGATATCCCCGGCGCCAAATGCCTGCAACTCACCAACGAGGGCGACGCCGAGGAGGAGTACAAATACCGCTGCTACGTCCCGTACAAGCGTTATCTCGGCATCGTCAGTTCCGACCAGGAACCCGACGTCCGCCAGAAGATCTCCGCCCAGTACGCCCTGCTCGCGAATAGTTTGTGAGACCGGGCCGCGCACCAGCGCCGCCCCATCCCCGAATTCGGTGACGTAGTATTCCGCCGACCATCGTTTCGGGGAGGAATGATCGTGTTACGAGCCACGAGACCAGTCAGGACCGCGTGTGCCGCCTTGGCGGCCACGATGCTGGCGGGCGTCGTCGCGGCCTGTGGCACCAGCGACCCGGCAGCCGGGGCGACCGATATTCCGGTGGACCTCACCACCCTCGACGTCGGCGCCTACGCCACCCAGCCACGCCAGGTCGGCACGGTCGCGAACCACGATCAGGCGAGGTTCATCGAGGCCGAGCGGCTCGGCGACCACGTCCCCACGCCCGCCGACATCGATCCGCGCTTCGTCCACACCAACTCCTCGATCGCCACGGTGTTCATCGATGCCGAGGCGTCGCTCGGCAAGATCATGGCGGTCGATCGGTTCGGCGAGATCGCGCCGGACTTCATCGGCGGTTTCGTGAGCTCGGCGGAGACCGCGGGCCACAACAAGGGCATCGACATGGTCAATGCCGTGATGATCTTCCCCGACGAACAGAAAGCCGCCGCCGCGGCGACCGCGCTCGAACGACTCGATTTCGGTTACGCCCCGAACAATCAGCCGATCGAGATTCCCGGTTATCCCGCCGCGAAAGCGCATTGGCAGCCCGACCAGCAGTCGATCGGATCCTGGTTCGCCACCGGCCATCTCGTGATCTACACCTGGTTCTACGACTACCTGAAGATCTATCTGGAGAAAGTCGACAAGCAGGCGCTGCTCGACCTGACCCGCAAGAGCCTCGACACCATCGTGCCCTCGGTCGCGAAATTCACCCCGACCCCCGTCGACCAGCTGATGACGCTCCAGCGTGATCGCGAGAACATGCTCGGCCGCACCGCGCCCCGCCCCCGCGAGGATTCCTGGATAAACCCGCCGGGTGTCTACGCGGGTCGCACCGCACGGCATTTCTCCTCCGATCCGGAGAGCACCACGAAGATGATCGACGACAACGGGGTGGACCTGTTCGCCAACGACGGCTCGGATCTGTACCGCGCGCGCGACATCGCGGGCGCGCAGGCGGTGCGCGACGAACTCGGCGGCCTGACCCGCAAGTTCACCGCCGCGGACCCGCCGAAGAATCTGCCGAGCGCCCGGTGCAAGGAATACATCGGCCGGGAGAAGCTGGCTGTCCGTTTCTACTGCGCGGTGTCCTACGACCGCTACGCCGCCTACGTCTGGTCGAACCAGCTTCTCGATGCCCAGCAACGCATCTCCGCCCAATACGCCTTGCTGGTGAACGCCCGATGAGCAGCCCGAAGCGCACCGCGACGGTGCTGATCGCCGCCCTGCTGACCGCCGCCCTCACGGCCTGCGGTGCCACCGTGTCCGGCTCCGGCGTGCCGGGTGAGATCGATATCCGCTCGCTCGATGTCGGCGCGTATCCCACCGAGCCGCCCAATGCCCACGACGACGATCCGATCCCGGCCTTCTACGAGATGTACAAGCTGGCCGCCATGCGGATCGCCGACTACGCGATCAGCGCCTACGACATCGATCCGCAGATGATCTACGGCAACCGGGCCGACGCGAACAATGCCCGGCTGATGCCGTCGGAACTCGGCAACGAGACCGCGATGTCGGCCATCGCGCAGAAATACAAGATGCTCTACGGCTTCCATTCCAGCGGTGCCTCGAAGGATCTCAGCGTCGCCACCAGCGGTACCTGGCCGACCAAGAAGGACAGCAACTGGTTCACCGCGACCACGATGATCCTGCAATTCCCCGACGCCGAGCGCGCCATGGCCGCGGCCAGGGAATTCCACGACGCCGACTTCGCCGCGCAGGAGGGGCGCAACCAGCCGGTGTCGCTGCCGAAATACCCTGCCGCCCATGCCCAGTGGCGTCCGGACTCGCCGTTCGTCCGGGTGCTGTTGCCGCACGGTCCGTACGTGATCGCCTTCCTGCTGTCGGTGGCGAAGCCGGACCTGCCCGCGCTCACCGCCCTCGCCGAGTCGGCGCTGACCAAGCAGATCGAGGCGCTGGCCGCGACGACGCCGCTGACCGACGAACAGCTCATGACCCTGCCCTGGGACCCCGATCACGTCCTGATGCGGACCCTCAACCCCGATGGGCTGACCGGCCCCGAGAGCTCGTACTACCTGGTCACCGGCGCGCGCGGCATCCAGCACTACTCCGGTGGCCCGCTCCCCGACCACCGCGAGTACATCGGGCAGCAGCTCACGAAGATGAACGCCCAGCAGGTCGCCATCTCGTGGGGCTCGATCGGCATCCGCACTCCCGACGCCGAGTCGGCCCGCCGCGCGGTCGCCGAGAAGCTGTTCCTCTGGCCCACCGCGACCGATGTCGCGCCCCCGCCCAACCTCACCGACGCGACCTGTGTGGAGAACAAGCAGCTGGCCGCGAAGAAGCGCTTCAGCTGCATCCTCGCCTACAAGCAGTACGTCGGGATCGTCAGCAGCGAACAGCTCCTCGACGCTCAGCAACGCGCGGCCGCGCAGTACGCCGTCTTCGCCAACAGCCGGTGAGCTGAGGACTGCGCGGCGACAGGGCGGCCAGTATGCTCCCGCCGGAGCGCGGCACAGCAACGAGTCAGGAGACCGAAAGAGATGACGATGAGCCCGGGCACCATCGTCGGTGGCTACCGAATCATCCGCAAGCTGGGCGCGGGCGGCATGGGCTCGGTCTATCTGGCCGCGCATCCGAGCCTGCCGCGCACCGACGCGCTCAAGATCCTCAGCCCCGAGCTCAGCCGCGACCCCGAGTTCCGCGCCAGGTTCGAACGCGAAGCCAATCTCGCCGCCGGCCTCGATCACCCGAACATCGTCTCGGTCTACAACCGCGGCGAGGAGCACGGCCAGCTGTGGATCGCGATGCAGTTCGTCGAAGGCACCGACGCCGCCGCCGAACTCGCCCGCGACCCGCACGCGATGACCCCGCTGCGCGCCCTGCGCATCACCACCGAGGTCGGCAAGGGCTTGGACTTCGCGCACCATCGCGGCCTGCTGCACCGCGACGTCAAACCGGCGAACTTCCTGCTCTCGGACACCTACGGCGACGACGAGCGGGTGCTGCTCACCGACTTCGGCGTGGCCAAGTCGACCGACGACGCCTCCGAGCTCACCCAGACCGGCAGCTTCCTCGCGACCATCGCCTATGCCCCGCCGGAGCAGCTGTCGGGTGGTCATCTCGACCACCGCGCCGACGTCTACAGCCTGGCTTGCGCCTTCTTCAAACTCCTTACCGGCCAGAACCCGTACCCCGCGACACAACCGGCCCTGGTGATGATGGGCCACCTGCACGAACCGCCGCCCCGCGCGACCGCCGTGCGTCCCGGCCTGCCACCCGCGATCGACCAGGTCTTCGCGCGGGCTATGGCGAAGAATCCGAACGAGCGGTTCTCGACCTGCCGCGAATTCACCACCGCCGCGACCGCCGCCCTCGTCCCCGGCTCGAATCTCCCTGGCCAGCACACCTCGCCGACCTACCCGATCCAGACGCACACCCAGTGGTCGCCCAACGCCGTCACCGCGATCGGCGCGACGAATCCCGGGGAACCACCGAAGAATTCGAAGAACCGGCTGGTCCTCACCGTCGGCGCGCTGGTCGCCGTCGTCGCGGTGGCCGCCGGGATCGGCATCTGGGCCGCCCGCGGTGACAGTCCGTCGGTCGGCGGCTCGGGCACCACAGCCGTCCCGACCGCCGCGCTGAGCCCGCTCGAGCAGGCCCGCAAGGACAACCCGGCCTTCACCGGCAAGACCGTGCTGATGGTCGACGTCGACGCCGACAACAAGGTCGCGACCTACCTGGGCGGCACCCTGCAGACCAAGTTCCTCGAGGACCTGGGTTTCGTCTACAACTTCAACTACACCAAGTCCGGCGAGGAACCCTCCCCCCGCCCGGTCGCCAACACCTTCGACCGGCTGAACGTCGCCGAGGACAGCTACATCCTCGCCGTCCGCAGCGACGCCAAAGCCGGCGGCGGCGGCCTCCTCGGCCTCCCCTTCCAGATCACCGGCTCCCGCGCCACCGTCATCCCCGTCGACGACCCGATCAGCGTCACGGCGATGCGCTCCTGGACCTCGAGCTCGGAACAGACCCTGCTGTCCCGGCTGCTCCCGGTCCTGAAGAGCCGCGTGAAGTAGCGCACGCTCGGCGGTCGTTCGCGCCCGGGGAGGGCGGGATCGGCGGATCCGCGCAGCTCGCTGGCGTGGTAGCGCCGCCGACGGGTGCGCTACTATGCCCGCGAGCCAGCTCACCGGGGAAGGGTGGGCCTGGGACTCGGTCCGAGTCGGTCCACGATCGGATCAGTTGGTCAGTTGGAGGGGGAGAGCGTGCTGCTCAACCGTGGTGCATCGAGAGCGCGCGGAGCGATTCTGGCGGCGGTCGCCGTCGTGGTCGCCGCCGCCGTGGTCGGGTGCGGATCACCGGTGTCGGGGAGCGCGACGCGCATCGAACCGGACAAGTCGGACCTGGATTTCGGCAACTACCAGACCCAGCCGCGCACGGTCGGCAACGCCAAGAGCCTGAACCAGGGACGCGCGTGGGAAGCGCAGCGGCTCGCGGACTACGTGGCCGTGCCCTTCGAGATCGACCCCGCCTATGTCTACGACAATCGCCGGGAATCGCTGGTCCATCCCACGCAGATCGTGCTGAATCGCAAGGGCCTTGGCAAGCTCATCATCAACGACACCTTCGACGAGGTCGCCGAGGATCTGGTCGCCGGCTGGCTGAACACCTGGGCGACCGGTCCGAGCGGAGGCGAGCCGCGCCGCAGCCTCAATCTCTCGGTCCTGATCTTCCCCGACGCCAAGACCGCGGAGACCGTCGCGCCGATCCTCGAGCACGACGACTTCACCTTCAACAGCGACAACGAGTCCGTCTCGATCACCAAGTACCCGAAGACCTACGCGCATTGGCGGCCGTCGGTCTCCTCCATCGGTTCCTGGACGGTCCACGACCGCTACGTGATCTTCATGAAGATCGATGACGGGACCAAGGCACCCGACCTGCCCTCGCTGACCGCGCAGGTCGAACGGGCGCTCGCGGTGCAGATTCCGCTCCTGGACAAGTTCGTGCCGACCCCGTCGGACCAGCTCGAGCGGGTCCCGCTGGACCCGACCGGGATGCTCGGCCGGACCCTGCCCTCGGATCCGTCGGCACCGGTGCGCGCGCAGCCCGACGGATACTCCATCGGACGCGGCGCACTGAGCCTGTTCGCCGATCCGGATGCCGATCTGCTGAACACGTTCACCAAGCACGGCATCGACCTGATCACCTTCGGCGACTCGGTCGTCTTCCGCTCCACCACGGCCGCGGGCGCGAAAGCCCTGGTCGACGAGTGGAAGAAACCGGAGGCGGACTCCAAGGAGGCGGCGGCGCCGTCGAAGCTGGCCGACGCGGTCGCCTGCCGGGCCAACACCTACGAGTCACAGGGCGAGGTGAAAACCTCCGACTACATCTGCTACCTGCAGGTCGACCGCTACGCCGCGCAGATTCGCGACGGAAACCTGCAGGATCTGCATCAGCAGGTCGCCGCCCAATACGTTCTGCTCACCCGCCGATGAGGATGCCCGAGATGAAGAACACCCTGCGGCTGGCCGGGCTGCTCACCATCCTGATCGTCGGGTCGGGTTGCGCGGCGCCCATTTCCGGCCAGGCCAAGCCCGGCATGACGCCGGTCGACCTGGCGACGCTGAAAACCGGCGCGGCGGTCACCGAACCGACCGCCTTCGATCTGAAGTACTCCGACACCGCGAAATCGGTCAGGTTGATCGAGGGGCGGCGGTTGCTCAATGTTCTCGTCCAGCCGATCGATGTCGATCCCGAACTGACGAAGCGCCTCACCACCAAGGTATTCGCCGACGGCACGGATATGTCGAAGGACGACGGGCTCCCGGAGCAGTTCAAGGCCGCGGTCGACGGCAACAGCTTCATCGCCGGCGTCACCGCGTCACGCACGAACGGCAGCGTGCGCGATACCAAGGGCCTGCACCTGAGCGTGCTGCATTTCGCGACCGCGCAGGACAGCAAGAACGCGGCGGCGGCGATGTATCAGGTGAGCACCTCCGGCGAAGCGCCCCGGCAGCCGGTGACGATTCCCGGCTACGCCGAGGCCAACGGGTCGACCAAGGACGGCACTGCGGTCAGCGCCTTCCAGGCGCACGGACCCTTCGTCATCGCCGTCAGCATCTCGCAGGGGACCGCCGATCAGGCCGGTTTGGCTGCCAAGGTCAAGAAGACCCTGGATCTGCAGCTGCCCGCTCTCGACAAGTACCGGGTCATCGCCCCGGATGACCTGCTCGACCTGCCGCTCGATCCCGACGGGATCATGCGGCGGGCGACGGGTAAGTCGCCGTCGGGCGACCCCTACGGCATGAGCTACCACGAAGAGGACTTCGGCACCTTCGAGCCGTCCGGGATCCTGCACTTCGAGCGGAACCCCGCCGAGGCGAGGAAGGCGTTCGAGGCGGCCGGAGTCGATCTGGTCGGCCGGCGCTTCAGCACCGTGTACCGCACCCGCGATGTCGAGGCCGCGTTCACGCTGCAAACCGCCCTCGCCAAGCGCGGTAAGGGCGATTCCGAACTCGCGCCGCCACCCGGCATCGCCGACGCCCAGTGCCTGCGAATGGAGGACGAGGACCCGAACCGTGGCTACAACGGGATCTGTGTTCTCGTCTACGGCCGCTACGTCGCCGTTGTCATGTCGCTGGCGAGCGTGTCGAAGGCGGCGCTGCAGGTCGACCCGATTCTGCAGGAACGGACCGCCGCGCAGTACGCGATCCTGAAGAAGAGTGAGTGAAAGATGATGCGAAAACTCCGCCTGAGCAGCGCATTGCTGACACTCGGATTCGCGTTGGCCGCGTGTGGCGGCTCCGATGCCGCCGCACCGCAGACACCGGCTGTCGACGTCACCAAGCTGGACTCCGGCAACTACCCGACGAAAGCGGTCGACCTCGAGCCCAGCCGGGTGCCGACGTCGGGCGCCCTGCGCGAGGCGATCCGGATCGGCGCCGCCACTCCGATCGCCTCCCAATTCGATCCGCGATTCGTCTTCGCGACCGGCTACAGCGGTGGCAGGCACATCACCGCGATCGACCCGCCGTACTTCGGTGGCTCCGGCATCGAATCCACTGATTTCAACACCGTCGTTCCCGGTGTCGTCGCCGGGTGGGACAGCTCCGCGAATCGCCGGGATCAGCTCTACGCCGGCCGCGAGGTCTCGACGATCACCCTGCGTTTCTCGACGCCGGACCAGGCGAAATTCGCGGCGACCGAACTCTCGAACCGCACACCGAGTTCGGCCTATCAGATCCCGAACTACCCCGACAGCCTGGCCAAGCTGGAGGTCAAGACCGATCCGCTGCGGCTGCAGCACCTGCGCGCCTGGCTGGTACGCGGCGACATGCTGCTGTCCATCGACGTCACCGATCCGATCGGCCTCCCCTACGACCCGGCCGCGGACGCGGAAGTCGTGCGCAAGTACTTCGACAAACAGATCGAAATGCTTCGCGCGTATACGCCGACGCCGCTGAACGAGATCGACAAGTTGCCGCTCGACACCGAGGGCTTGCTGAGTCATGTGCTGCCGACCGAGGCGTCGAAGCGTCCGAAGAAGGGAACCAGCAGCTCCGCGGTGTATCCGCTCCAGGCTGTCCTGCATCTCGAGGAGCACCCCGCGGTCCTGGGTCCCGCCTACACCGACGCCGGGGTCGACATCGTGGCCTTCGACACCGGCTCCGTGTTCCGCGCGCGGGACGAGGCCGCGGCAGGCCGATTCCGTGCGGCGATGGACAACGAAACAACCGGAAATACCGATTACATGAAGGTCGACAGCCCGCCGAATCTCCCGGTCGTGAATTGCTTCAACGCGAAACCGGAAGTGAAGTACGCGTCCGACGCACCCCCGACGTGCCACGGTGTGATCGGCCGATATGTGTTCGGTGTCTCCGGCACCAACCTGCAGGACGTTCACCAGCGGGCCGCCGCACAGTACAAGCTGCTGGTCGGGTTCAGCTGACCCGCACGAGCACTGTGGGGTGCGACAGCACCTGCTAGATTGCCCTGTTGGGACGTGCACTGCGGGGCGCGCGAAGGATTGAGGAGACGCGAATGGCCTTGCGGCCCGGCGCAATTGTGGGTGGCTACCGAGTGATCAAGGTACTCGGCGCCGGTGGCATGGGTACCGTATACCTCGCCCAGAACCCCAGCCTCCCCCGTCGCGACGCGCTCAAGGTGCTCAGCGGTGACCTGTCCACCGACCCCGAATTCCGCGGGCGATTCGAGCGCGAAGCCAATCTCGCCGCCGGCCTGGACCATCCGAACATCGTCGCCGTCTACAACCGCGGCGATGAGGACGGCCAGCTGTGGATCGCCATGCAGTACGTCGACGGCACCGACGCCTCCGCCGAGGTCGCCAAGGGCCCGAGCGCCATGCCCGCGCACCGGGCCCTGCGCATCATCGGCGAGGTCGGCAAGGGCCTCGACTACGCGCACCGCCGCGGCCTGCTGCACCGTGACATCAAGCCGGCCAACTTCATGATCGCCGCGGCCGAGGACGGCGACGAGGAACGCGTCCTGCTCACCGACTTCGGCGTCGCCAAGTCCGCCGACGACGGCCAGGACCTCACCGCCACCGGCAATTTCATGGCCACCGTCGCCTACGCTCCCCCCGAGCAGCTGATGGGCACCAAGCTCGACCATCGCGCCGACATCTACAGCCTCGGCTGCTCCCTCTACAAACTCCTCACCGGCCAGAACCCCTACCCCGCCACGGTCCCGGCCATGGTCATGATGGGCCACCTGCACGAGCCCCCACCCCGCGCCACCGCCATCCGCCCCGACCTCCCACCCGCGATCGACCACGTCATCGCCAAGGTCATGGCCAAGGACCCGGCCCACCGCTACAACACCTGCCGCGAATTCATCCAGGACGCCCACAACGCCCTGTTCGGCGCCCCGATGCAGGCGCCGGCGACCCAGGGATTCCACACCGCCCCGCGCATGCCGATCAACGGCCCCATCACCGCCGCCACCGACGTCGTACCCCAGCAATGGGGCACCGACCCGAGTCGCTCCGTCGTCGGTTACGCACCCCCGACCGGCGGCGTCTCCGAAAATGACATCCTCACGGCCCGCAATCCGAAGCCGCACCGGCCGAAGCGAGGCCGAAAAGTGTTGTTGACCAGCCTGATCGCGGTGGTGGTCGCAGCACTGGTCGGCACCGGAGTTTTCGTGTTGACCCGGCCCGACGGAGGATCGACCGGTGGAGCCGACCCGATGGCGCAAGTCCGTTCTCAAAATCCGGAGTTCAGCGGAAAATCCGTGACCGCCTACAACTACGGCAATTCCACGCTGTCGGTGGTCCTGAATCCTAGTGACCAGTGGAAGTTCCTGCGCGACTTGGACTTCGACTACAACTCTCAATACAAAGCTGTGGGCGACGAAAAGTCGCCCCGCGCACTGTCTGTCGGCGACTACAGCATCAAGAACAACACTGACGTTGTCATCGTTCTCCGCACCGACAGCCAAGCGGGCAATGGCGGGTTCCGCGGGCTGCCGTACGCATTGACGAGCGGAAACGGCAAGGTCGTCGTCATCGACGACCCATCGACTGTCCAAGCCTTCCAGGTCTGGAGCGACCAGTCGCAGCAGATTCTCATCGACAAGATGGTGCCCGCCATTTCTAAGGCGATCAAATAGGGGGAAGCTTGGCCAGCACGATACGATTAAAAAATGCGCTAAAGATTACCACTTTCGTCGGCGTGCTATTATTGCCTACCAGTTGCGGATCAACCGTCACAGGAACCGGGCAGCCTGGGAATTCGGACGTTGACCTCACCTCGCTTCGCACTGGTCCGTTCCAGACGGATCCCTTACCCTTCGAGGTCGACCCCTACGCCGTAGGCTCGGAAACCATTCGACAGATCGAAGGCACGAAACTTCTCGGATACCTCGCACATCCCTTCGACGTAGACATCGAATTGACGTCACTCGATCGCACGAGAGTATTTATCGACAAGAACGCCATCCCTGCAGACAGCGACATCAAAACCGAGCATCAACGCGTAATCAAAGATAACATGAGCTTTGTTGCCGGGGTATCGTCACGTCGGACGAACTCCAGCATCCGAAGTCCCAAGGAACTAGAAATATCAGTTATGCGGTTCGCGACTGGGTCCGACAGCATACGTGCCGCTACCGAGTTTCATAGCATCAGCGTAGAGAACGGCGGTCGCCCGACTGCCGGGATTTCCCGTTTCCCAGGGAGCCTTTCCACGTCTTCCGACGATACCTCGATCGTTTCCTGGATGCCGCACGGACCCTATGTGATCATGGTCGGTGCGCGAGTCCCGAAGGCGGGTAGCACCGAACTGCTGGCGACGGCCGAAAAGTCCCTCCAACTGCAGACCGAATTGCTTGATCGCCAGTCGCCCATGGCACTGGATGAGGTACTCAACGAGCCGCTGGACGCCGAGAATATCGTGCGCCGATCGATGATCCGCGACGACCGCGATCCTCAGTCGCTACGTGAAGACCCCGGCATGTTCGATCGCATGGGCATTCTGCATTACGAACGCAACCCGATCGAAGCAAGAAAGAAATTCGAAGAAGCAGGCGTAGACCTTATCGGCCGTCGCGCAAGCACCGTGTACCGAACGCGCGACCTCCCGTCCGCCTTCCTGCTGCAGACCTTCCTGGCAAAGCCGGGGAAGAACGACACGGTGCTGGATCCCCCCTTCGGGCTTCTCGATGCTCAGTGCCTGAAGCTCGACGTCGCCGATCCGAACAGGAAGTTCGATGCCATGTGCGCGGTCGTCTTCGACAGATACGTCGCAGTCGTGACCACCGACATGTTCTCCTGGGGATCAGTTGACCGAGCGCTGCAGGAACGCGCCTCCGCCCAATATGCAATTCTCAAGAAATGTGGCTGACCATGCGAATCCGGCCAGTAATCGCTTCCGTCGCCGCCCTCATTCTGCTCTGCTCATGCGGAGGAACCGAAACCAGCACCGCGGACTCAATCGATCCGAGCAAGCTCGACTCGGGGAACTACCCGACCGCGCCAGTAGACGTCGAAACGCTGAGAACAGCAACATCGGGAGAACTTCGCGAAGCACTGAATATCGCGACCAACACACCGATACCCTTCGAATACGACCCTCGGTTCGGATACGGATCATTCGATGGTCGTAAGCAGTTCGTGACGACCGAGACTCCGCCCGAATTCGTTGACAGCGGCATCGGCAGCAGACAATTCACCAAGGAAATAGCCGGACTGGTTGCTGGTTGGTACGTGCTTGGATACCGGCGAGAACTGCCAGACCTCGGTCGGGGCATCGAGACGTACACCCTACGCTTCGAGACGCCCGAGTTCGCCCGTCTGGCAGCACAGAAATTGACCGCGGGATCGCCCGGGTCACCGATACGGATCGACGGCCATCCGGATGCGATCTCCAAAACGACTCCGCTTGAACCGTTTCACAGCGCGACGGTGCGCGCATTGCTTCCCCACGAAGACATGCTGCTCTACATTCAGGTTAGCGATTCAGTCAGTCGGCCCTTCGATCCGGTGGATAGCGCTGCAATCGCGAAGCGCTTTTTGGACGCACAAGTGGATCGCCTGAAGTCCTACAAGCGGACTCCGCTTGCCGAGATACGAAATCTACCGATGGACGTAGATGGCATGCTGAGCCGGACGCTGCCCGACAGCGAACCCAACAGCCGGACAGCCGTCTATCCGGTTCGTGCGGCGATATCGATGGCGAAGGAACCATTGGCCTTTGGACCCGCCTACACCGACGCCGGCGTCGACTACATCGTCAGCCGCGGTGGCGCGTTCGTGTACCGAGCTCGCGATGAGGCTGCCGCGGACAGGCTTTCCAATGCCTTCGACAAGAAGAACAAGGACGATTCCGGGCTGCTGCCAGCGGATCCTCCGCCGAATCTGCCGACTGCGCAATGCTACTCGATGGATCCCAATGCCAAGGTCACCAAGAACACCCCGCCGAGTTGCAGAATTGTCGTAGGACGGTATGTCGCCAGAATTGGCGGGGCGAATCTTCAAGACACATATCAGCGAACCGCCGCCCAGTACAAGCTGCTCGTCGGCGCCAATTGACCATGAAGACCGCGAGCGGGTCCGGAGAAGCCTCCGAACCCGCTCGCAGTGTATTGATTCAGGCTCAGCCCAGGAGCATGTTCGCCAGCCGAGCGTCGGTGGCCTTCATGTTCTCGGAGCCGGACAGCGTCTTCGTACCGATCGCCTGCAGCTTGGCGTTCAGATCGGTGGACTGCTGCGCCCACTTGGTCTGCATGATCGTGAACGCGGTCGAGCCTTCACCCTCGGACCAGTTCTCCTCGATGAAACGCTGGAACTCGTTCTCGTAGTCCTGCAGAGCCGTGGTGATCTGCTGCGCCTGCGACTGCAGACCGGAGCCCGCGTCGTTGATGGCCGCGAAGTCATACCGGATTGCACCGATGTCAGTCATTGTTGGTCCTTTCGAAAGGTCTCAGTGTCGGGGGGAATCAGCGCATGTTGAGAGTGGGCGTGTCCGCCGCAGTCTCCGCGAGGATCTGCTGCGCGTTGTCCACTTCCTCGTCCGAGATCGTCGCAGCGATCGTGGAGACGGTGTCCGAAGCCTGGTACAGCGCCTCGTTCAACCGACGAGCGGACGTGAGGTAGTCACCCATCGTCGACTGGAAGGCCTTGCCCGCCGCACCCTGGAAGGCCGGGTTGTTGACATCGCTGGCGTGACCCTCCGCGTTGCGGATCATGCCCTCGATGGCGTCGTGCTTGTCCTTCATCTTCGTGGAGAACGCCTGGATCTCCGCAGGAGTTGCGTTAAAACCCATCTTCTGGCTCCTTCGTGGTCAAGGTGGACCAGACCCCCCTGCTGGCGATCTGAGCCCTTCTACTTAGGTTCGACGCACCGATGGTGCGTTCGGTTCCATCAAGTTCGGAGAAATTTCCGAAACCTACGGCGAGATCGACACTGATCGCATCACTTCCTCGCACGCAGTACTGACAGTCCCCCATCCTCCCGAGCCGTGCTGGCAGCCGACGTTGGTCTGGACGCCATGGTCGAGAAGGACGTACCACCTGACGACGGAACCGTCGCCAGGAAGCTCTTGGTAACCGATCCCCCGGCGCCCGGCGAACACCACATCGCGTTCCGGCGTACCGAACCGCCCGGGCTCGGCGCGCGAGATCCGCGCGGTGATGTCCCTAAGCACTTCATCATATCCAGCCTGCTCCGCGACAGTGTTGTACGTCACAGTAATTCGGCCGGGGGTGGCTGTCTGCGGAACGAGCGCGGCTCGGTCCGCCGGTGAGCCGGTGGCGAGGCGCCAGCCGGCCGGGATGTTGAAGGTCACGCGGCCCATCGTGTGCTGGGCGGGAGTCGCGGCCGGCTGGGTGGTCGATGGCTTCGGAGACATGGGCTCCGGTGCGGTGGACACCGTTGTCGGCGTGCTCTGGGTGGCCGTGGCCGCGTCGGCGTCGCTGTCGCGGGTCGCCACGACCGCGACGATGCCCGCGGTGACGACCACCAGCGATATCGCCGCTGCGGCAATGATTTTGGCGGTGCTGTGGCGTGGCGCGGGCGCGGTGGCTGCGGCGCGTTCGCGGAGGGTACCCACCCATTCCGCGTTCTGCGCCGGGATCGGGCGTGCCCGGTCGTCGGTGAGTCCGGATTGCGGCAGTAGCAGGGCGGTGAAGGCCACTGGCTGGACCAGCGGAGTGGGCTGGGTGGTCCAGGTTTCGGCGGCGAACTCGCGCAGGCGCTCCAGCAGGTGATCGTCGGTCGGGCCGACGATCAGCACCGAGGTCGGCTTGGAACCGTCGGCGACCTCGCCGATCATGGCCGACAGGCGATCGATGTCGTCGTCGTTCCAGTCGCCGGCGCCCAGGGTGGGTTCGTGCGCGCAGGCCGCGACCGAGATCTGGTCCCGGGAACGGTCGACCGCGCTCACCGTGACGGCCAGCGGGTCGATTTCGACGACGACGACGAACTCGGTGGTCGCCAGGGGCTGGCGCAGCCGGGCCACGCGGGCCGCGATCGGCTCCAGCGCGACCGAACCCGAGTACCTGCCGAACGAACGGGCGAAGCTCGAGCGGCGGGCCGTCGACCACGAACTGGGATGCGCGACACCGATACTCGCGCCGGGCGGCGTCGGTGCGACGCCGGCGAGGACATCGTCGACGACCGCGTCCGTGGCCGCGGCGATGGCGAGCGGCTGCGGCTCGTAGCCGATCCATGCCGAGTCGGCCAGCGACAGCGCCGAGATCGCCGGTTGCGACGGGCCGGTGGGCGCGCCGACCAGGATGCCGTTCGGCACCGGCATCACCGTGGGAGCGACATCCACATGCCGGGCCGCGGTGCGCGCCAAGACGCGCGCATCGCTGACCACGACGTCGATGTCGGTCACAAGGCCGGTGCCCATGCCAGCTGCACCAGATCGATCGCGTTCCTGGTGACCAGGGTTCCGCGGCCCGGCGGCATCGCGCTGGCGCGCACCGTGCCGAAGAGCTGGCCTTCGTCGCGGCTACCGCTCATCACCAGGCCGATGCAACCGACGTCGCGCATCCGCGACACCACCGGCTCGTACAGCGCCCTCGACGCGCCGCCGGATCGGCGGGCGATGATCAGGTGGAAGCCGATGTCCTTGGCGTGCGGGATGAATTCGACCAGGGGCGAGAGCGGGTTACCCGACGGGGTGACGACCAGGTCGTAGTCGTCGATGATCAGGTAGAGCTCGGGGCCGGTCCACCACGAACGCGCGCGCAGTTCCTGCTGGGTGATGTTGGCACCCGGCATGCGGGACTTGAGGATCCCGACGACCTGCTGGACGAACGGGGTGAGCACTTCCGCCGAGGGCGCATAGCCGGCCAGGTGGTTGGTCTCGATGGTGCCGAGCAGGGTGCGCCGGTAGTCACCCAGGATGATCTTGGCCTGCGCCGGTTCGTTCGACTCGACGAGGCCCTGCACGATGCCACGCAGCAGCGCGGTCTTACCGCATTCACTGTCACCGAAGACCAGGAAGTGCGGCGTATCCGCCAGATTGAGCATGACCGGAGCGAGCTCGGACTCGTTGACACCGATCGGCACCAGCATGTTCGGCCGCGACCGGTCGACCTCCGCGGGCCAGTTGCGCATGCCACGCAGCAGGTCGGTGCGGTCGAGCAGGTCCGGCAGGGTGCGGGTGCCGGGGGCCGGGCGGCCGGGGGTGCGCTGGGCGATCAGTTCGACCGCGTGCGCGACACCGGCGCTGAGGTCGAGCGGGTCGGAGCTGCCGTCGACTCGGGGCAGTGCCATCAGCATGTGCAGCGCGTCCGGCGTGATACCGCGACCGGGACGGCCCTGCGGAACCAGAGCGGCGAACTTGCGGCCGATGTCGGAGTCCATCGGGTCACCCAGGCGCAGCTCGATGCGGGTGGCGATCTGGTCCTTCAGCGCGGGCCGGGCTTCCATCCACCGCGACAGGCCGATGACGACGTGCACGCCGTACGAAAGGCCTTGCAGGGCAAGGTTGGTGATCTGCTGTTCGAGTGCCTCGTAGTCCTGGCGGATCGTGCCGAAACCGTCGATGACGAGGAAGGCGTCGCCGTACGGGTCGGCGTGCGCGCCCGCCGCGGCGGGGCTGCTGTTGGGGTCCATCGCGCGCAGGCGGCGGTATTCGACCATGGACTCGATGCCCAGCTGGTGGAAGCGCTGCTCGCGCTGCCGGACCAGGGTGCTCATCTCGGCGACGGTGCGGCGGACCTTGTCCGGGTCGAGGCGGTTGGCCACGGAGCCGACGTGCGGCAGCCCTTCCAGGCTGGACAGCGTGCCACCACCGAAGTCGAGGCAGTAGAACTGCACCT
This sequence comes from Nocardia sp. NPDC051833, assembly GCF_040681225.1. Taxonomy (NCBI): domain Bacteria; kingdom Bacillati; phylum Actinomycetota; class Actinomycetes; order Mycobacteriales; family Nocardiaceae; genus Nocardia; species Nocardia sp. NPDC051833. The sequence continues at coordinate 3,658,281 of NZ_JBFAYK010000001.1, read as the reverse complement.
GCTCGGCGGTGTGGGTCATCGACATCGACATGACCAGCGAACGCAGGGCCGTCGACTTGCCCGACTGCGGACCACCGACGATCGCGACGTGGCCGCGGGCACCCGACAGGTCCAGCATCATCGGGTCGCGACGCTGGTCGTACGGGCGGTCGACGATGCCGATCGCGGCGCGCAGGGTGGCGATCGGCGAGTACTCGCCGGTGATGATCGAGCGCGGGTTCAGCTGGTCCAGAGTCGGCGCGTCGTCGAGCGGCGGCAGCCAGATCTCGTGGGCGGGGCGGCCGTGACCGCTGATCCGGGACACCAGCATGTTCAGGTTCGACATCTGGTCGGCGTCGTCGCCGGTGGGCTCCGGCTCGTAGGTCGACTCCGGGGCGACCGGGACGCGGTCGGAGGTGCGGAAGGCGACGTGGTTGGCGCTGAACGGCCGCGCGTTGACGTCGATCTCGCCGCCGACGATGCCCGCGCTGGTGACCTCGCGCTGCGAACCGCCGCCGACGTAGGGGCCGGAGACGTAGGAGGCCTGGAAGCGCTGGATCTCGCCGGAGTCGGCCTTGAGGTAGCCGCCACCGGGTGAGTTGGGCAGGTTGTAGGCGTCGGGGACGCCGAGGACCTGGCGGGACTCGTTGGCGGAGAACGTCTTCAGGCCGATGCGGTAGGACAGGTGGGACTCGAGGCCCTTGAGCTTGCCCTCTTCCAGTCGCTGCGAGGCGAGCAGGAGGTGGACGTGCAGCGAGCGGCCGAGGCGGCCGATCATCACGAACAGCTCGGCGAAATCCGGGTGCTGGGTGAGGAGTTCGGAGAACTCGTCGAGCACGACGAACAGGGCGGGCAGCGGATCGAGGTCGGCGCCGGCGGCGCGGGCCTTCTCGTACTCGGAGACGTTGGCGAAGTTGCCCGCCTGGCGCAGGACTTCCTGGCGGCGGTTCATCTCACCCGCCAGCGCGTCCTTCATACGGTCGACGAGGTCGGCCTCGTCCTCCAGGTTGGTGATGACCGCGGCGACGTGCGGGACGCCGTCGAGACCGAGGAAGGTGGCACCACCCTTGAAGTCGACCAGGACCAGGTTGAGCTGGTCGGGCGAGTGGGTGGCGAGCAGGCTGAGCACCAGGGTGCGCAGGAACTCGGACTTACCGGAACCGGTGGCGCCGATGCACAGGCCGTGCGGGCCCATGCCGTTCTCGGCGGCTTCCTTGATGTCGAGTTCGACCGGAGCGCCGTCGGCACCGAGGCCGAACGGCACGCGCAGCCGCTCGCGCCCGTAGCGCGGGCGCCAGGCGCTGGCCGGGTTGAAGTTGCCGATATCGCCGAGGCTCATCAGCTGGGACCACGTCGAAATGGCCTCGGAATCGTCGGTTTCGACGTCGCTACTGCGCTGGGTGGCGGCGCGGTAGGGGGCGAGGCGGCGGGCGGCCTGCTGGGCCTGCTCGGCGCTGACGCGGTCGATGGTGGCGAAGCGCTCCTGGTTGCCGGTGGCGCCGCGGCCGAGGCACTCGCCGTCCTCGACGACCATCTTGATGCCGCGCGAAACGGCAAGGCGGGGTGCGTAATTGCACAGGTCGATGATGGTGACGCCCTCGAAGCCGGATTCGCGGAGCTGGTCGTCCTCGGCCTCGAGCAGGCCGCCGTCGACGACGATCACCACGTGCACGAGGTTCGGGTTGTTCGGCTGGTTACGCGAGTAGCGCACGCGGTTGCCGAGCAGCGGGTGCAGGCTGCTCAGTGCCTCGCGGATGGAGCCGTAGAACATGCGCTGGGTGCCAATGCCGTCGGAGACGTCGGGGTGCTGGGTGTGCGGGAGCCACTTGGTCCACTCCCACTCGCGCGCGGTGTCGGGACCGCAGACCACGGCGACGAGCACCTGGTCGGGCGCCTGGAACATGCACAGCTGCAACAACATCGCGCGGGTCATGTCGCGGGCCTGGGCGCGGTCGCCGTCGAGGGCGATGGTGCCGAAGCCCTTCACCGCGATCGCGGTGGGCAGGTCGGGGACCGTGGAGTGGGCGCGGACGAAGCGGCGCAGGGAGACCGCGGCGATCGGCTCGAGCTCTTCGACGGGGCCGGTCTCCGGGGCGACCAGGCGGGTGGCCAGGCGCTGACCGCCCAGGCCGATCCGGGCGTGGCAGAAGTCCTTGTCGCCGGAGCGGCGCTCCCACATGCGGCTGGTGCCGGCGAGCATCCAGATCAGGCCGGGCTCGGGGTGGCTCCACTCGACGGCGGCGCGCTGCTGCTTGGCGGTCTCGTCGACGTCCTTGCGGACCTGATCGAGGTAGCGCAGGTAGTCCTTGCGGTCCTCGTTGGCCTCGGCGGCCTTGGCGCCCTTGCCGCTGCCCTGGCCGAACATGGTGACCATCGACATGATCATCATCAGCGGGAACATCATCGACATCGGGTTGGACAGCATGCCGCTGCCCTGGGTGAACATCAGCGCCATCATGCCGACCATGCCGACGACCATGACGACGGGCATCATCTTCATCAGCAGGTTGCCGGGCGTGATCCGGGGGATCTCGGGCGGCGGCTGCAGGGTGACCTCACCGCCGGGCGTGCGTGGCATCTCGCGCCGGGCACGGCGTTGGAACCGTACTGTGCTCATGGTCGAAGACTCCCCCTGCTTGACTACTCGCTGTCTTCCCTCGCGACGGGCTCAGTGTAGAGGTCGCGGCCGACATGTCGTATGGTTCGTCAGGCATTCTGCTGTCCGAACGGTGAGTTCCGCAAACTGTCGATCGCCCGAGGGGTCGAGCGGAAACACGAGGTAGAGACGGAGTTGGGGGAGTTTTGACGCACGCGCGACTCGATCATCTCGAGGAGGATTCCGCGCGCGGCATTGTTCGCGCACCGGATCTGGCCCGAGTGACGATCCTGGCCAAGCACACGCAGGTCGACATGGCGATTCCGGTCGATGTGCCGGTCGCGCTCGTCATTCCGAGCGTGGTGGACATGGTCGCTCAGCACAGCCGGTCCAATGATTTCGACAACGACGGTGAGCGTTACGAGCCCGCCGAATGGGTGCTGGCGCGTATCGGTCATCCGCCGTTCTCGAATTCGCTCAGCCTCGGCGAGCACGGGGTACGCGACGGCGAACTCCTCATGCTGGAGAGCGCTTCGCACACCGCGCCGACGCCGCTGTTCGACGACATCATGTACAACGTCGCGATCGCCGACGCCGATCACTACCGCAGCTGGACCCCGAAGACCGCGCGCATCACCGGTTCGGTGCTCGCCGCGGTCACCATGCTGGTCGGCTGCTTCGGTCTGCTCGCCGCCCCGGACGCGCTGCCGTTCTGGGTGACCGGTTCGCTCGCGCTGCTGGTCGCGATCCTGTGCGTGGTCGCGGGCACGGTGCTCAGCCGCATGTACGGCGACACCTCGGCCGCGCTGGTGCTCGGCGGCTGCGCGCTGCCGACCGCGTTCACCGCGGGCATGCTGCTGGTCCCCGATCATTACGGCTGGGCGCATCTGCTGCTCGGCGCGACGCTGTTCGGCGCGACCGCGGTGCTGGCCTGGCGCGTGACCGGGGTCGGCCTCGCGCTGTTCATCGGCGCGGCCGCGGCCTCGGTGTTCGTCATTCCGGCGGCACTGGTCGGGCTGCTCACCGAGCAGCCGGTCAAGGCCATCGGTGCCGTCGTCGCGGCGGTCGGGCTGGCGGGGCTCTCGCTGTCGCCGCGGGTGTCGATGCTGCTGGCCAAGCTGCCGCTGCCGCCGGTCCCCTCCCCCGGCACCCCGATCGACCCGACCGAGGACGATCCGGACGACCACCGCGCGCTGCCCACCCTGGACGCGCTGCGCGCCAGGTCGGAGCGGGCCCGCAACTACCTCGCCGGACTGGTCACCGCGACCACACTGGTCACCGTCGTCGGCGCGCTGCTGGCGATCGACGCGACCGCGGACGACCCGTACTGGCCCGGCATCGCGCTCGCGCTGGTCTGCGCGGCGGTGCTGATGTTCCGCAGCCGCACCTACGCGGGCGCCGAGCAGGCGATCGTGCTGATCGCGGGCGGCGCGTCGATCGTGCTGATCATGCTGGTGGGTGTCGCGCTCGAAATGCGCCAGCCGCTGGTGGTTTTCGGTGCCGCGCTGGCGATCCTGGTCGCCGCGCTGGTGATCGGCCTGATCGTGCCGAACCAGTCCGCGACGCCGCCGATGCGCCGGGCGGTCGAACTGCTCGAGTACGCGTTCGTCGCCGCGGTGCTGCCGCTGGTGTTCTGGGTCGCCGAGCTCTACTCCCTCGTCCGCGGGCTGTGAACGCGAGCCTGCGCGTCGCGGCGGCGGCCGTGGCGCTCGGTGTCGGCGCGTCGTTCGGGCTGGGCGCGGCGCCCGCCTCGGCCGACCGGCCGCCCGCCGCCGATCCAGCGAACCTGCCCGCCGGTGATCCGGCCGCGCCGCCGGAGAAGACCGAGGTCGGTTCGAACGCGGTGTGCACCACGGTGGCCACCGGTGGCGACGGGCCCGCCATCCCGGACGCGCAACGGTCCCTCGATCTGGCGCGGGCGTGGGAGTTCTCCCGCGGCGCCGGACAACTGATCGCGGTGATCGACACCGGCGTGAGCAGGCACGATCGCCTGCCCGACATGATCGCGGCGGGTGACTTCGTCGCCAATTCCGGTGACGGCGCCGAGGATTGCGACGCGCACGGCACCTTCGTGGCCGGGCTGATCGCGGCGACCCAGGTGCCCGGTCAGGGCTTCGCCGGGGTGGCCCCGGAGGCTCGCATCCTCACGATCCGGCAGACCAGCAAGATGTATCAGAAGGAGGGCGCCAACCGGAACAAGGCGCCCGAGGACCTGCCCGACGGCTACGGCAACCTGAACACGATGGCCTCGGCCATCCGGCGCGCTGCCGATATGGGCGCGGGCGTCATCAATGTCTCCGAAGTGTGGTGTGGCACCAACAAGGACGTCAACGACCGGGCGATCGGCGCCGCGCTGCAGTACGCGGTCGAGGTGAAGAACGCGGTTCCCGTTGTCGCGGCGGGCAATTCGGATACCTGCAAGACCGCGAACACGGTGATCGACCCGCTGGAGCCGAACGCGGACCCGTGGACCAAGACCTCGATGAACGTCAGCCCGGCGCGCTGGGACGACTACGTGCTGGCCGTCGGCTCGATCGACGCGAACGGCGCACCGTCGAAGTTCACCGTCGCCGGACCGTGGCTCAGCGTCGCCGCGCCCGGCGAGAACATGACGTCGCTGAACCCGCGCGGACCCGGCACCGCGACCGGAACGGTGAACCAGCAGGGTCAGACCGGCCCGATCAGCGGCACCAGTTTCGCGACCCCGCTGGTGTCCGGTGTGGTGGCGCTGGTGCGGGCGCGGTTCCCCGAGCTCAGTGCCAAAGAGGTGATGAAGCGGATCCAGGCGACCGCGCACGCGCCCGCCGAGGGCTGGAACCAGTACATCGGGTACGGCAGCGTCGATCCGATCGCGGCGCTCACCGCCGAGGTCACCGGGCCGCTGCCGCCCAAGCGGCCGTCACCGGCCAAGCAGGTGCAGCTCGCGGTGCCCGCGCCGGCGCCGGTGCCGGACAACACGGCCAGGAATGTCGGGTTGATCGGAGCGGGTGTGGTCGGGCTGTTGTTCGTGCTCGGCATGCTCGCCTCGTTCCCGATCCGGCGTCGGTTCGGCGTCCGCGAGGACACCTGAGGTAGCCGACGCGGTACGGTCCTGGTCGAGCGCACTCCGCGCAGCCCGTCGAGCCAGGTAGCAGTATGGATCCGTTGACCACAGAGCAGCGCCCGCAGACCCGCAGACAGCGCTGGGAGCAGGCGACCAACCTGCCGATGATGACGCTGGCCGTGCTGTTCCTGCTGCTGTACGCGTGGCGGGTGCTCGACACCGATGCCTCACCGACGCTGGACGCCTGCCTGGTGTGGGCCGATGTCGCGATCTGGGCGGTGTTCGCGGTGGACTTCGCGGTCCGGCTGCGGCTGTCCACCGATCGGCGCCGGTTCGTCCGCAAGCACCCGCTCGATCTGCTCGTCGTGCTGGTGCCGCCGTTTCGCCCGCTGCGCCTGGTGCGCGCCGCGCTGCTGTTGCTCGACACGCTCAACCGGGCGATGCATCCGCGGACCCGGCTGGTCGCCTTCGTCGGCACCGGTTCGCTGCTGATCCTGCTGTTGTCGAGCCTGGCCTTCTTCGACGCCGAATTCGGTGCGCCCGACAGCAAGATCACGAGTTTCGGTGACGCGCTGTGGTGGTCGGCGGTCTCGGTGACCACCGTCGGCTACGGCGACGTCTACCCGGTGACCTTCGAGGGCAGGCTGGTGGCGCTGGTCCTGATGACGCTGGGCATCGGCCTGATCTCCTTCGCCATCGGCACCATGACCAGCTGGTTCGTCGAGCAGCTCAAGACCGTCGACGCGACCGACCGCGCCGAGCGCACGCTGGCCGAACTCGTCGACGAAGTGCGCGAGCTGCGTTCGGAAGTCGCCGAATTGCGGGCGCGGTCGGAACCGCCGCCCGTCGGCTGACTACTTGCTGTTGGCGACCGTGGCCACCGGCTGCTTGGCCGGGGACGAGTCGGGGGCGACGCCGTCGTGCGCGACCATCGCGTCCTCCCGGCCCAGGCTCGGGCCACCGGCGAGCAGCCCGACGATCGGCCACGGCGCGGGCTCGGCCTTCACGTTCTCCAGCCCGAGTGCCTTCACCGCGTCGGAGTTCTTGATGCCGAAGCGGACTCCGGTGTCGGCGATGTAGAACAGGCTGTCCTTGCGACGGCTGTCCGGTTCGATGCCGGTGGTCTGGACGTAGGCGCCCGAGGCGGGCGGGATGTAGACCGAATCGGCCTTGGGGCCGGAGCCGTCGGCCTGGGCGAGGCTGACCAGCTTGGCCTTGTCCGGGATGGGCAGGTCGATGCCGGTGAGCACGGTCAGTTCGGCGCGCGCGGTGGCGTCGTTGTTGTCGATGGCACCGGGGATCGGCTTCCAGGACAGGCAGCTGACCGGCTGGTCCTTGGCGGTGACCAGGGTCGGCCGTTCCTTGGGGTAGTTGTCGACCTTCAGTGCCTGCGACACCGGCGCGTTCACCCGCTCGGTGTTCTGGATGGTGGTGCCCGCCATCGTCGAGTTGACCGAGTTGCGGATGATCTGCGCCGTGACGACGGAGATGGGCTGCAGGCCGTCCTGCAGCACGACGAAGTCCTGGTTCGGCGCGTTGAACACCTGGACGACATCACCGATCCGGTGGCCGCTGACGTTGTAGGTCGGCACGCCACCCGGGTTGGCGATGACCGGCGAGATGACGGGCAGCACCTCGGGAATCGCGTTGAGCACGCCATCGCTGATGGTGCGCGGGGTGACACCGGAGATGCCGAGCGCGAGCGTGACCGCCGGGTCGCTCATGTTCACCTTGGCGCGCTTGCCGTCGAAGACGAGGAAGACATCGTCCTTGGCCTTGACCAGCAGCGCCTTGTTCGACGGCATCGCCGCGGCCTTGTCGCCGAGATCGAGCGAACCGGCCAGCACCGAGGTGGTCAGATCGGCGGTGCCGTCGGACTTGAGCTGATCGCACACCGACCACTGACGGCCCTTGCCGTCCTTGTCGTACAGCAGCGACGTCGGGGCACCGGGGATACCGATCAGCTGACCGCGCGGCTTCTTACCGAGCTCGGACTCCTTGACGATGACGGCCTTGGCCGCCTCACCGGCGGCGAGCCGGGCCGAGGCCAGGTTGAGCGCGGGGTGCACGACGTTCTCGATGACGACGTAGACGCCACCGGATTCCTTGCCGATCAGGATCTTGTTGTCGCCGATCTTGTCCTGCGGGCGCAGCAGCGCGAGGATGCCGCAGCCCGCCAGCACCACCAGGCCGAGCACCAAACCCACCGCGTAGGCCCGGGACTGGGCGCGCATCGGATCGTGCAGCATGCGCACATCCCGGCGCACCAGGGCGTGCTCCATCCGCCGCACCAGGAAGCGGTAGCCGCTGACCTGCCAGCGTGTAGTGGGTTTTGAAGGCATGGTTCCTCCCCCGAACAGTGCTCTCGTCCGGGCAACACAGTACAGTTCCCGGCAGCACTTGTTCACATTCGGGGGAGGAACCAATGGCCGAGTACACCGGTGCTGGTCCACGTCCACTGTTCGGTCGCATCTCGTTGGCGCAGCTGCTCATCGCGCAGGTGCTCGGCTTGACCGTCGGGCTCATCGTCCTGGTCTGCGGCCTCGGACCCTTCCCCGCCCTCGGCATCGCGGTCGTCGTCGCGGTCATCCCGCTGATCCCGATCGGCAAGCGCACCGTGTTCGACTGGCTCGGCACGATCCGCCGCTACCTCGGCAAGCGCGAATACACCCTCGGCGACACCGTCGACTTCCGGGACACCGACGGCCGCTCGCTCGGCCTGTACTGGGACGGCAGCCGGGTCGTCACCGTGGTCGAGGTGCTGCCGCCCAAGGGCGGGCTGACCAGGATCGCCCGCAACGCCGTGCACGCCTCCCACCTGCTCCCCCTGCCCGAACTGGCCGCCTGCCTGCACCAGCACGACATCCTGCTCAGCGGCATCGACATCATCAGCCACGGGCACCGCAGCCGCTCCGGCACACCGGCGGGCGCGATCTACGAGTCGCTGCTCGGCCCGCTGCCCGCGACCGCGCACCGCACGGTCTGGCTCGCGATCAGCTACGACTCGGTGCAGTGCCCCGACGCGACCGCCCGGCGCGGCGGCGGAACCGACGGCGCGTCCCGCGCGGTCACCATCGCCACCCAGCGCATCATGCGCACGCTCGAAGACGCCGATTGCAGCGCTCGTATCCTCACCGCGCCCGAGATCCGCAAGGCCGTTCAGCAGATCACCGCCGGTCTGGACCCGCGCACGCTGACCCAGCGGTGGAAGTTCGCCGAGATCGGCAACACCGTCAATATCGGCAGCGCGGTGGATCCCAAGCAGCTCGGCTCGGATCTGCTCGCCCAGCTGTGGGTCGCGCCCTCGCGCGGCACGACGGTCGCGGTGCGGCTGCGGCCCGGCAGCGACGCCGAGTCGGTGAGTGTCGGTGCCGCATGGCGTTTGACCGCGCGTGAGCTGCCGGAGAAGACCACGACCAAGGGCATGGTCTCGATGAACGGCCGCCACCGCGACGCGCTGCTCGCGCACCTGCCGATCGCGGTGCCCGGCGTGGACGACACCGTGCCGACCACCGAGTACCCGATCGATGTCATCGGCGCGCTGCACCTGCCGTCGGCGGGCTGCGGTCAGCTGCTCGGCTCCGACGACGAGGGCAACGGCGTCGCCACCAGGATCATCGGCGCCGGTATCTCCTCGGTCTACGTCGCCGGCGAGCTGTATCTGGCCCAGCAGCTGGTGTTCCGCGCGCTGGCCGTCGGCGAGCGGGTGCTGGTGCGCACCGATCGCGCGCACGCCTGGGAGCAGCTGGTCAGCACGGTCGGCAACCCGGAGCGCCTGACCATCGCGGTCGAGACACACCAGTCCGACGCGGGCTTCACCGCCACCGTCGTCGACGGTGTGCTGGCGCCGGCGCCGCACGCCGGTGTCACCACCATCTACCTGACCGGCGATCCGAACGGCTGGCCCGCTTCCCGTCCCGACCTGGAGATCTTCCAGCCGGGCGCGATCGGCAACCGGGTGGTGCTGCGCACCGGGACGACCAGGGTCAACCTCACGCTGGTGTCGATCCCGCGCGAGGCGACCTACATCGGGCAGCCGCGCGGACAGCGCACGATGGCGCCGGCCTGACCGGTCAGCCCGGGTAGGGGTCGGCGCCGCGGGCGGCCCGCAAAGTCCGTCCCCACCAGGCCAATTGGCCGAGCATCCGCGCACTCGCGTCGATCGCGGCGTGGTCATCGGTGCTGCCGTCGGCGCCGAAACGCCGCTTGGCCTGGGCGAAGCTCACCGATTCGCGCACCGAGACCATGTGCAGTTCGGCGACCACCTGACGCAACTGCTCGACGGCCCGCAGGCCGCCCGAGAGTCCACCGTAGGAGACGAAGCCGATCGGCTTGGCCCGCCACTCCCGTTTGGCGCTGTCCAGGGCCGTTTTCAGGGACGCGGGATATCCGTGGTTGTACTCGGAGGTGACGACCGCGAAGGCGTCGGCGGCGGCGAGCCGCTCCCGGAACGCGTCGACCTCGGGGGTCTCGGTGAGCTCGACGGGCAAGGCGATGTCACGCAGATCAAGGACCCCGACCTCGAATTCCGGCCGCTCGGCGAGCACGCCGAGGAACCAGTCGGCCACCACGGGCGCGAAGCGCTCCGGGCGGGTACTGGCGACGACGACCTCCAACCGCAACGGTGTGTCCATACGGCGAGCTTATCGATGGACCCCCGCCCCGCGGCGCGCGGCGGATCGGGCACGATGGGCGCAGGCGATTTGGTTCGATATCCGCAGGTGGGGAGTGACCGAAGGGGGCAGCACAGGTGATCATCGGGCAGTGGCAGCTGATCGAGACGCTCGGCGCGACGTGGTCGATGCTGAGCACGGGGACGACGCCGCGCGAGTGGGCGTCGTATCAGCGCGCGATCCCGGCCGCGCTGCAACCGATGATCGCCACCGCCCACGATTCCGGCACACCGGTCGACCGGGTGCTGCCGAAATCCCGGCAGCCGTGGTCGGAGTTGCGGTTACGGGCCGAGCCGGTGGTCTGGCCGGGCGCCGGGACCCACGCGGTGAAGGTCTGGGTGGGTGAGCAGGCGCCCACCGAGGATCTCGGGGTCGGGATGTTCCGGGTCGACGCGCAGGCCAGGGTGGTGCGCACCCGGCCCGCCGGGCTCGGCGCCCATCTCGGTTCCGTGCCACTCGAATTCACCGGCGCCGAAGCCTTCCAGCGGATCGAGCGATTCGATCGCGCGCTGGATATCGTTGCCGCCCTGACCCGTTCGGAACCGGACAGCCGCTGGTCGGCCATCGCGACCGTGCACTCGACGGCGGGGCCGCGGTCGCTGTTCGTCGCGGCCCGCAACGGGACCGCGGCGCAGCGGTTCTCGTGGCGTGGCCTCACGGTGGACGTCACCGACAGCATCGCCCCGCAACCCAAGTCCTTCGAGGCCGCCACGCTCGCGCTGCTGCGCGACACCCAGCCCGGTCTGTATCTGTGCATCCTCGACACCGCGCAGGTCCGGCAGGTGCGCTGGGTCACCGAGCCGGTGCCCGGCCTGCGCTGGCGCGGGATCGACGAGCGGCTGATCCCGCACCCCGAGGACCGCGCCCGGATCGTCGCGGCCAGGGCGGAGATCCTGGCGGGCGCGGCCCGCGCGGGCATGACCGGGGTGCGGCTCGCGGCGGAGTCGGGCGGCTGGCTGATCGCCGACGTCGAGGTGACACCGCTGCCCGCGGGCGCCGACGGCGCGGCGCCCGCGTTCGTGCTTGCTCAGTTGCAGGTCACCGCGCCGGCGCGGTGATCAGGGCAGTTCGAAGGGCAGCGACACCCCGGCGTGCACCCGGCAGCGCTCGCAGGTGTCCTCGCCGTCGACCGCCGCGACCGCGCGCCGCAGCAGTTCCTTGAACGGGCCGAGGTTCTTCTTGAACTCGGCGAAGACATCGACCGCGTGCACGCCGTCGCCTTCCTCGAGGCCCGCGTCCAGGTCGGTGATGAGAGCGACCGCGGCGTAGCACATCTCGAGTTCGCGGGCGAGCACGGCTTCGGGGTGGCCGGTCATGTTGACCAGGTCCCAGCCCTGCCCGGCGAACCAGCGGCTCTCGGCCCTGGTGGAGAAGCGCGGGCCCTGCACGACGACCATCGTGCCGGAATCCTCGACGCGCAGATCGTCACCGGCGGACTTCACCGCGGCGGTGCGCAGGTCGTCGCAGTAGGGGTCGGCGAAGGAGACGTGCACGCCGCCGCCGTCGAAGTAGGTCTGCGGGCGGCCCGAGGTCCGGTCGACGAGCTGATCGGGCACGGCGACGGTGCCCGGCCCCCAGTCGGCGCGCAAGCTGCCGACGGCGCACGGCGCGAATACCCGGCGCACGCCGAGCGAGCGCAGCGCCCACATGTTGGCCTGGTAGGGCAGGGTGTGCGGGGCGAACTCGTGCTGCTTGCCGTGCCGCGGCAGGAACGCGACGGCGCGACCGTCGACCTCGCCGATGGCGACCGGGGCGCTCGGCGCGCCGTACGGTGTGTCGACCTCGACGTGCACCGCGTCGTTGTCGAAGAAGTCATAGAAACCGCTGCCGCCGATGACGGCGAGTGCGGGCCGGGGAAGCGAACTCATACCGGTGATTCTCCCGTCCGGGCAGGTCGCGCGCATCACCGGGACCGCGACACCGGCCGCATCTGACAATTCCGGCCGGAAACTGTACCCTAGGGGGGTATCAGCTCGGTACTCCGAGCACCCCGTCAGGCGAGGAGACCTCCGGTGACCGAACCCACCCCCGACACCACGACCGGCGGCGAGCACACGGGCCACTCGGGCCACGGCTACATCACCGCCAAAGAGGACTACCTCAAGCGCCTGCGCCGCATCGAGGGCCAGTCGCGCGGCCTGCAACGGATGGTCGAGGAGGAGAAGTACTGCATCGACATCCTCACCCAGGTCTCGGCGATGACCAAGGCGCTACAGGCCGTCGCGATGGGTCTGCTCGAGGACCACATCTCGCACTGCGTCGTCGACGCGGCCGTAGCGGGCGGCCCCGAGGCCGAGGCCAAGATCAAGGAGGCGACCGACGCGATCGCGCGCCTGGTCCGCTCCTGACCGCCCTCAGCAGGCCCGCATGTAGCCCTGACCGTCCGTCCACGGGTTGGCCGACTCGTCGACGACGAAATCGGCGAACAGCAGCCCGGGTCGACCGGGTGGCAGCGGCCGAACCAGGTCGCGCCCGTCCGGACCGATGATCCGGGCGACCTCACCGCCGCCACTGAGCATCAGGTGCTCCGGCGAGCGCGCGTCGACGACCGACCAGCCGGTCATCGGGACCAGTGCGGTCGGCGCGATCACCACGGTCCGGCTGTCGCGCGCGTACTGTTCGCCGACCGTACTGTTCACCGCGATCGTGCTGTCGTCGTCGACGTCGTGATACACGGTGAAACCGGAGAACGCGGCGACGTGGACCTGCTCCCGCCACAGGTCCACGCGCCTTTCCGGGCACAGATGATCGGTGCCGCCGAGGACACCGATGCGGCCCAGCTCCGTGTGGTGCACCGCCGGTGGCGCGATGCCGTCGGCGAACACCTCCCGCTCCAGCGAGGTGGGTGATTGCCGGTGCGACACCAGGATCCGGCCGTCGGGTCCGATCATCGCCTGCGCCAGATAGATCTCCGCACCAGCGCGCTCGGCGAAACCGAGCACCACGTGCACCCCGGCCCACCGTGCCGCGTCGGCGATGGCGCGCATCTCGGCGCCGTCCCTGGTCATCGCGTTCGCCAGATACCGCGACCGGAATTCCGTTCCCCAGTCGACCGAGTTCAGCCACAGCCACCACGGATAGCCGGGCAGGAAGGCCTCGGGAAAAGCGATCAACTGCGCGCCGCCCACCGCCGCGTCCTCGATGAGGCCGATCGTCTGCGCGACCCCGTCGGGCAGGTGTAACCACGTCGGCTCCGCCTGCACGGCCGCGGCGCGAACCCGAATCGCCATGTCCCCGCTCCCCTGTACTCGCCTGTGAGATCCAGTGTCGTGCAGCGACTGTGCCGATCCACAGACCGGCAGCGCCATCCCACTGACAACCGGTGCCAGCCGACGGCTAGGCGAGGTGGGTCCGCCGGTACTCGCGCGGAGTCATCCCCGTCTCCTGCTGGAAAACCCGGTAGAAATGCCGTTCCGAGGCGAACCCGGACGCGAACGCGACCGCCGCGGGCGCGTGGAATCGCTGGCAGGCGATCAGCTTCTCGGCATGGCGGACACGCAGGCGGCGCAGGGTGGTGTGCAGGCTTTCGCCCGGACCGCCGAAGAGGCGGAACAGCGTCCGGCGGGAGATATGGCAGGCCGCGGCGATCTCATCGGCTGTGAGGTCGGCATCGGTGTAGTTCTCGCGCAGGAAGGCCAGGACGTGTTCGCGGTGCAGTGCCGCGCCGGGGGTGTCGACGGGTGCGGTGCCCGCGGCCAGCAGGACGGCGGAGCCGAAGAGGTCGACGGCACCGCGCGCCAGCAGGTCGGCCTGGTCGGGCGCGTCCTGCTGCAGCCGGGCCAGGTCACGGAAGAAGGCGGCGACCACCCCGGCCGCGCCGGTCGCCGGCAGCGTGACGGCGGTCGGCATGGCCAGCTGACCGAGCCCGGGCAGCTCGCGCAGCAGCCGGATCGGCACCTGCACGTTCACCTGCTCGAACCGCTCACCCTCGGTCCAGTGATAGGGGCGCGACGTGTCGAAGAAAGTCATCTGACCGGGCAGGATCAGCGCCGAGCGACCGTCCTGGTTGAGCCGGGCGCGGCCCTCGGTCTGAATACCCGCGAGCAGATACTGCTCGCCGGATCGGGCGATATGGCCGGTGTCGCGGCGGAATTCGTGATTGCGGCCGGTGAGCGTCGTCAGGTGACAGTCGGGCGCGCCGGCGAGCGCCCTGGTGACGACCCGGCCGTAGAAGGGGCGATCCGCGTAGGGGTCGACGGCGAGGGGCACGAAGGTCCGCTGCATGAGCGCTTCCCACTGCCCGAACGCGTCGCTGTGCGGCGTCGCCGAGGCGAACTCCGCCGTCATCGGTGCGATGGCCATCGGCAGCCTCCGGGAACGGATTTCGGCACGGCCGACTATTCGGCACGAACCAACGATACCTGTCCGTTTCGGCCGCTCCCATCGATCGCAGGCCACCGGACCAGCGAAAACCTCGCTGCGCAAGCCTCTTTCGACCAGCGTGCGGTGCGCCCGCTCAGGCGCCCGCCAGCTCGGCCCGCACCGGTTCCCGGCGGGCCACCCGGCCGCTGGGTACCCGGAAGTTGTCGCGCTCGCCGCAGGTGGGCGGGGCGGGGCGCAGGCCGCGGGTGAGGTCGAGGTCGGCGTAGAGGAGGCCTTCGGTGCCCTCGGCCAGCGGGGTGGCCAGTTCCAGGCCGCCGGGGCCGAAGATGCGGGAGACGCCGCCACCACCGCGCAGCAGCCGGCGATCGGGCAGGCGGGCGTCGACCACTTCCCAGCCGGCGACCGGCACCACGGCGACGGGGGCGATCACGTAGGCCGCGCCGTCCATCGCGTAGCGCACGCTGGCCGCGGTATTGAGTTCCGGGCCCCATTCCTTGCCCTCGCCGTAGTACACGGTGAAGCCGGACCAGGACGCGATGTGGATCTGTTCGCGCTCCTCCTGCATGCGGGCGCGCAGCGCGGGGCGCATGTGGTCGGCGCCGCCGAGCACGCCGATCCGGCCGTGTTCGGTGTCGCGCACCAGCACCTCGTCGTCGGCGGCGCTGAAGACGGTGCGCTCGAGGCCGGTCGGTTCCCCCTTGCGGGCGACCGAGATCTCGCCCTGCACGTCGATGAGCGCCTGCGACATGAACACCTCACGACCCGCGCGCTCGGCGAACCCGATCGACACGTGAATGCCTTTGCGGCGCGCGGCATAGGCGATGGCGCGCAACTCCGGGCCGTCGGCGGTGAGCGAATTGGCGAGATAGCGCGCGAGGAACTCCTCGCCCCAATCGACCGAGTTGAGCCACATCCACCACGGGAATCCGGGCAGGAATGTCTCGGGAAACGCGACCAGCCGCGCACCACCGTCAGCGGCCTCGTCGATCAGCCCGATGGCCTGCTCGACCCCGGCGGACAGGTTCAACCACTTCGGCTCGGCTTGCACCGCAGCAACGCGTACCCGACCAAACATCGTGACCCCTTGTCGCTCAATCCTTGAAAGGTGTTCGATTCACTCTCTCGCAGATAGCGCGGACATAAACTGTCATAGCGTGCCACTCGACTGACCGTCCGTGCCAAACCGGCGATACTCCCCGGGAGTCCGGCCTGTTTCCCGACGAAAGGCCCGGTAGAACTGCCGTTCCGTGGCGAAGCCCGACGCCACGCCGATGGCAGCGAACGTCAGGTCCGGTCTGGAGACCAGCATTCCACACGCACGCCGCACACGAAGCCGCCGCAGCAGATCGGTGGGTGATTCACCGTGCTCCTCGAACACGCGGTACACCGACCGCCGGGAAACGAAACACGCCGCCGCGAGGGAATCGATCGTCAGCGCCGGATCGGCGTAGTTGGCCCGCAAATAGGCCAGCACTCCTTCGCGCGTCAGCGAATTCTCCGCGGGCCGGTTCAGCGGCCGGCCCGCCACCAGCGAGGCCGCCGAGGCGAGCAGGTCGATGGCGGTTTCGGTGAGCGCGGCGGCCTGGACGGTATCGCGATCCTGTAGGCGCGCCAGATCGGTCAGGAACCCGCTGACGATCGCGACCGGCCCGTCGGCGGGAATGGTGCGGGCGGTCGGGATCCGGACCGTCGACATGCCCGGCCTGCGGCGCACGGCGTCCATCGGGATCTGCACGATGACCTGCTCGATATCCTCGCCGACCCGCCATTCGTAGGGCGCGTTCGATTCGTAGAACACCATTTCCCCCACCCCGACCCGGGTACTGCGGCCGTGCTGGCTGAGCACGGCCGATCCCCCGGTGTGAATGCTGACCAGCAGATACTCCTCCGCTGCCCGCGCGATCAGCGACCGCGTCCTGGTGACCTCCTGGGCGGTCGAGGTCAGCCGGGACAGGCCGAAATCCGGATAGGCGTGGTGCGCGATGCGGCCGTGGAACGATTCCGCGCCCGCCGGGCGGGCGGCCAGCGGCACGTAGGTCTGCGTCAGCATGGCTTCCCACTGCTGGAACTGTTCCCCGGCGCCTGCGTCGGCGCCGACGGCGAGCACCCCGGGAAGACGGGAACGATCGACTGCTGCCGGAACATCGACTGTCATGGGGACACCTCGTCGTATTCGTATTCACACGACGTAAGACTCGTCGAGTACCCCCCTCGACTGGGAAGAGGATATCACCGACGGAAAAGAATTCTTTTCAGAAACGGATCGATGGTGACAGGCCCCACTCGGCGGTCACAGACCGGAACACATCGCATATCCGGCGCGGTATTCCCCCGGCGCCATTCCGAATTCCGCGTTGAACGCCCGGTAGAAGTGACGTTCGGCGGCGAATCCGGCCGCCGCGGCCACTTCTTCGATCGGTCGCATACGCCCGTCGCGCAATAATTCGCACGCGTGTTCGAGACGCATCCGGAGCAATCGGCGGGCCGGACTTTCCTCGCCCTCGAACAACCGGTACAGGGTGCGGCGCGAGATCGCGAAGCGCTGCGCGACGGTATCGACGGTGAGGTCGGCGTCGGCGAACCGGCGCCGCATGAAAGCGAGGATCCTGGCGCGGGTCAGCTCGGCGGCCGACGGGCCGCGCGGCACCGACCCGGCCGCGAGTTGCAGCGCCGAGGCCAGCAGCCCCACGCCGTGGCGCGCGAGCTCGGCGGCCACCTCCGGGTCGCCGTGCTGCATGCGGGCCAGCCCGCGGAAGTACGCGCCCACCGCGGCGGCGGGATGCTCGGGCCCGAGCGCGACCGCCGACGGGATCGTGGCCAGGGGCGCGCCGACCGCGGCCAGCGCGTCGATCGGCACCTGGACCACCACCTTGTCGAAGTCCTCGTCGATCTCCCAGCGATAGGGTCGCGCGCTGTCGTAGAAGACCATGCTGCCCGCGTCCACGTGCGCGATCCGGCCGTCCTGGTGCATCACCCCGCGCCCGCCCAGGTAGATGCTGGCCAGGATGTGCCGGTCGGCGCCTGCCTCGACCAGCCGGGAGGTGCGCCGGACGGTCTGCGCGCCGGCCTGCACCGAGGTGACCAGGAGGTCGTCGTAGGCCGTCGCCGCGATCCGGCCGCGGAAGGCCTCGGTGCGATGCGGCGAGACGGCGAGCGGAATGTAGGTCTCGCTCATCAGCGATTCCCACCGCTCCACCACCCCACGCTGTGACAGCTCGCCGCCGGCCCGAACAGCCACCGTCGTCCGTTGACTCATGACCGCTCAGCCCCCTCCGTCACTCGGCTCCGAGTGCGCTCAGTATGCCACGGGAATACGGACATAACGCCCAGTAGGCGCGGGGTCACGCGGTGTGGCGGCGGGGCTCGCCTGCCTGGAGAGCATGGCCGGTGACCAGGCGGTATTCGCCCGGAGTCATCCCGGTCTCGACCCGGAACGCCCGGAAGAAGTGCCGCTCGGAGGCGAAGCCGGAGGCGAGCGCGATCGAGGCCGTCGCCCGGGTGGTGTCGCGCAGGAGCAGCACCTGCGCGCACTCGACCCGCATCCGCCGCAGCACGGTGCTCAGGCCGTCACCGGCCTCGTCGAAGAGGCGGTACAGGCTGCGCCGCGACACCAGGCAGGCTCGCGCGATCTCGTCCACCGTCAGCGCCGGATCGGTACATCGGGCCCGCATGAACGACAGCACCTGCTCCCGCGACAGCGCCTGCGCCGACTGCCCGATCGGCAGCGTGCCACCGGCCAGAGTGACCGCCGAGGCCAGCAGCTTGACCCCGTTGTCGGCCAGCACCACCGCCTGCTCGGGCGCGCTCTGCTGGATGCGGGCCAGATCGCGGAAGAACCCGGCGACCACGCCGGCCGGGCTCTCGGCGTGCACCGTCGTCGCGGTGGGCAACGCGCCGCGCCCGGTCGGGACGTGCTCGCCGAGCACCGACAGCGGCACCCGGGCCACGACCTGCGACCAGGAGCCGTCGATGTCCCAGTGATAGGGCCGGGTGGTGTCGTAGAAGACCATGTCGCCCGGACGCAGCACGGCGATCCGCCCGTCCTGATGCAGCCTGCCGAAGCCCTCGGTGAGGATGCTGACGAACAGGAACTCGCCGTCGGTGCGCGCGATGCCGCTCTTGGTACGCCGAATGCGCTGACCGCTGGCCCCGACGGTCGACAATTCGAACCCGGGCAGACTGCCGCGCACGATGCGACCGTGGAACACCTCGTCGCGTTCGGGGTCCACCGCGAGCGGCACGTAGCTTTCCGACAGCAAGGATTCCCACTCCGCGAAAGCCTCGCCCGCCGCCAATTCCGGACTGTCGTTCAGTTTCAGCTCGACGAGAGGCTCAGACGACTCCACGCCAACCACCCCGCTTTCCTGCGAACCGACCAGCAAACCGTGGGCGCGACAACGAATCACCCGTCACCCGGTGTCCGAGCCTGCCAGATCGACCGGGCCGTTGCCAACGAGTGATTCACAATGGAAATATCGCCGCAGCTCAAATCTTCAACCGACCCCGGCCTTTACAGGTGATTCGGCCCGTGCCGCCCGGTGACCACCGCGACCTTGTGATGCTAATCACCGCAGCGCGCGGTTCGTCGTGTCGCGCTCAGCGCAGCGCCACGCTCGCCCGGGCAACCATCCGGTATTCGCCCGGTGTCATTCCCGTGATCTCCCGGAACACCCGATAGAACTGCCGTTCGGTGGCGAAACCGGAAGCCGCGGCGACCGTCGCGATCGAGCCGATCTCCCCGGCCGCCAGCAACTTTCGGGCGCGCTCCACCCGCAGCCCGCGCAGCACGGCACCGAGTCCGCCGTCGAACTCCGCCACGATGCGGTACAGCGTCCGCCGCGACACCCGGCAGGCGTCGGCGATCCGGTCGACCGTCAGGCCCGGATCGGTGTAGTTGGCGCGCACATAGTCCAGCACCCGCTGACTGCTCATCGCCTCCGCGTGCGCGTGGCCGGGACGACCGCCCGCGGCGATCACCGCGGCCGCGCCGACGAGATCGATCCCGCTGCCCGCCAGGATCGCCGCGGCGTCCGGATCGGAGTGGCGCAGTTCGGCCACCCGCTGGAAGAACCGGGCGAGCGTGGTGCCGACACCGCCCGCGCCGAGCATCAACCCGGCGGGCAGCGCCTCGGCCCTGATGCCGAGGAAGTCGACGACCCGCTGGCGGGGCACCCGGATCGTGAGGTCCTCGATGGCCCCGGTCGAACGCCACAGGATCGGGCGGGAGGTGTCGTAGAAGATCATCGACCCCGGCGTCAGCACGACGCGATGCCCGGCGTGCTCCACCTCGGCGCGGCCCGCGAGCACGACGCTGCCGATGACATGGAACTCGTCGGCCCTGGCGATGTGCCGCCGGGTGCGGCGCAGCTCGTGCCCCTGTACGCGCACCGTTCCCACGGCTACGTCGCCGAAGTCGGCCGAGCGGATCCGGCCGCCGAAGTCGCCGTCGACCGTCGGCGCGATCGACACCTCGGTGAGCGCACTTCCGACCAGGTCCGCCCAGAATTCGAACGCGTCCGGCGTCGCCGTCCGCTCGGTCGAGCAGACTTCGGGAAAACCCTCGAACCCCTGCATCGCCCGATCGTTGCACCAGCGCCGACCCCGTGTCAGGAAATTTGGCGAACATCACCGTTCGCCTAGCTAACGATGGGTGTGGCCTGTAGCTTCTCCCGGAACTCACCCGGGGTCATGCCGGTCGCCACCCGGAACACCCGGTAGAAGTGACGTTCCGAGGCGAAGCCCGCCGCGGCCGCCACCGCGCCGAACGGCCGCGCCGGATCCGCCCGCAGCAACGCCTTGGCACGCTCGACCCGCATGCTGGACAACCGTGCGCGCACACCGCCATCGGCGCTACCGAAGACGCGATACAGCGCCGCCCGGACCGTTGTCGCCCGAGGTGGTGCACTCTATCCGGAATCACCGCTGGCAGAGCCATCAATCCCACGCCCGAATGTGTCTTTCGTCATGCCGCCCGGCGCGGATGGGCGAGGATCTGCAGCGCCAGCAGGGCCACCACCGCGAACGTCGCGATGAGCACAACCACCCACACCGTCGGGTAGTCCCAGAGCAGGAACACCGCCGCGGCGACGATCAGCACCACGGTCCGCAGCACCCCGAGGTTCGCGGCGACGACGCCGGACACCCGGCCGCCCTCCCCGCGGCGCATCCGCGCGATCGCGCCGTCGAGGGTGTCGCGCGACTTGGTGGCGAGTGTCGACGGCCCGGCGAGGTAGGCGCCGACCGCCGTGAGCGCACCGATCAGCGCGACCACGCGGGTGCTCACCCGCAGCGGATGGACGAGCGTGTCGTAGACCGTCCTGGCCACTTCGACCGAGACCGACCGCGCCGACAGATGATCGAGATAGACCGCGCGCGCGATCAGCAGCGCGGCGGCGAGCACCACCATCGACACCAGCACGCTCAGGCCGACCGCGAGCAGCGCGCGGCGGCGGGAACCACGCCCCGCCACCAGCACCGCGCCGATCGCACAGGCCAGCGTGGCGATACCGAACGCGATCGCGCCCCGGTCGAGCAGCCGCACGGCCCGCTGGGCCTTCGCCAGATCCTCGGATTCGACCAGGACGAATTCGCCGCGCGATTCGAGGTCGAGACGAGCCAGGGCGAAGCCGCGCTCCTCCAGCTCGGCCTCCAGCTGCCGCAGCATCGGTTCCAGCGAGATCGAGACGACACCCTCCGTATTCACCTGCAGCACACCGTCTTCCCGGCCGGTGAGCGCCGCGACCATGGCACGGTGGGCCTGCCGGTTCGCCGTCTCCCACAGCCGCGCGAAGCGGTCGCTGCGGACCAGCGCGTCCGCCGCGTCCCGCACCAGCTTCTCGGACTGCGCGGTCAGCAGGGCGGGCACACTGCGCAGCGCCGCCTCGACGCGCGGGTTGCGGTCACGGCGCTCGGCGAAGGAGTCGACCAGTTCGGTCGCGGCGCCCTGCACGTCGACGCGCGTCATGACCGCCTCGGTCAGCCTGGCCGCGAGGGCGTCCTGGACCACCGGATCTTCGGCCAGGGGCACCATGGTCTCGACGTAGTGATCGGTATCGAGGAGTTCGGCGCGCACGAAGCCCGCCACCACGGTCGTGAGGGTGAGCAGGCCGGTCACGCAGACCAGCAAGGCCACGGCTATCCGCCTGGTCGTGCGAGCAACTCCACCAGAACCGTCTGCCATCTGCCCGGCTTCCTCGCTGACGTCGAGGAACCCATCGTATCGCCGACCGACCGGCGAGGACAGCAACTACGCAGCGGCTACTCGCCGCAGCACCCACCGGCGGCGGGCAGGGTCCTGGTCTCCCTGGTCTGGGCATTACGGGCGGCGAGGTCGGCGTCGGCCGGGTAGTCGACGCGGACCAGGCTCAGGCCGTGCGCGGGCGCGACCGTCACCGAGCTCGATCGCTCGGTCTCGGTCAGCAGGCTCGCCACCCACTCGGGTGTGCGGCGGCCCTCGCCGACGGCCAGCACCGCGCCGACCAGGCTGCGCACCATCGACCAGCAGAACGCGTCCGCGCTGACGTGCGCGTTCAGCAGCTCGCCGTCGCGCTCCCAGTCGAACCGCTGCAGCTCGCGCACGGTGGTCGCGCCCTCACGGCGGCGGCAGAAGGCGGCGAAATCGTGCAGGCCGAGCAGCTGCCGGGAGGCCGCGCGCATGGCGTCGAGGTCGAGACCGGGCTTGGCGGCCACCACACTGCGCGCCTGCAGCGGTTCGGCGCCGTAGCGGGCGGTGGTGAGCCGGTAGACGTAGTGGCGGCGGGTCGCGGAGAAGCGGGCGTCGAACTCCGGCGGCGCGGGGGCTACCTCGGTGATGCGCACGTCCTTGGGCAGGAAACGCGCCATCCGGTACAGCAGTTTGTCGGCGTCGAGGTCACCGGTCGTGTCGAAATGCGCGACCTGGCCCTCCGCGTGCACCCCGGCATCGGTGCGCCCGGCGACGGTGAGCTGGATCGGCTCGCGGAACACCTTCGACAGCGACTCCTCGAGCGTGCCCTGCACCGTGCGCAACCCCGGCTGACGCGCCCAGCCGGTGAAATCGGTGCCGTCGTAGCTGATCCCGAGCCGCACCCGGATCGCTTCCCGCTCGGTGTCGTCCATCGCTTCCTCCGCGCCTGCTGTCACTGGCAAAAGAACGAGCCCGTCACCCACGAAGGGTGACGGGCTCGGCCGAACTCCTGAGAATCAGGCGTCCTTCTTGTCCTCGGTGGCCTCGTCGGCGGCCGGGGCGTCGGCCACGGTCTCCTCGACGACGGTCTCCTCGGCCTCGGCGGCCGGGGCGGCCTCGGCCTTCTGCGAAGCGGCGACGCGACGGGCCCGGTCGGCCTCGTTGGTCACGGTCTTCTCGCGGACGAGCTCGATGACGGCCATCGGCGCGTTGTCACCCTTGCGCGGCAGCGCCTTGGTGATGCGGGTGTAGCCACCCTCGCGACCCTCGAACGAGGGGCCGATCTCCGCGAACAGCGCGTGCACGATGTCCTTGTTGCGGATGACCTTCATGACCTCGCGACGGTCGGCAAGGGTGCCGCCCTTCGCCTTGGTGATGAGCTTCTCGGCGTAGGGGCGAACCGCCTTGGCCTTCGACTCGGTGGTCGTGATACGACCGTGCTCGAAAAGCGCCGTGGCCAGGTTGGCGAAGATCGCCTTCTGGTGCGACGCCGACCCGCCGAAGCGAGCACCCTTCTTGGGCTTAGGCATTGGATTCTCCTTGGGAAAGGTTCACCGGGGGTGCCCCCCTGGCGACCTAGAGCTGTTCGGTCTCGGCGTAGTCCTGCTCGCCGCCGTCGGTGTCACTGAACGTGCCGCTGTCGCTCCACGTTCCGGTGCTCGCGTCGTAACCCACCACGGAGGACGGGTCGAACGACGCCGGGCTGTCCTTGAGCGAGAGGCCCAGCGCGTGGAGCTTGACCTTCACCTCGTCGATGGACTTCTGGCCGAAGTTGCGGATGTCGAGCAGATCCGACTCGGTGCGGGCGACGAGCTCGCCCACGGTGTGCACACCCTCGCGCTTGAGGCAGTTGTAGGACCGGACGGTGAGGTCCAGGTCCTCGATCGGCAGACCGAAGGAGGCGATGTGATCCGCCTCGGCCGGGCTGGGGCCGATCTCGATGCCCTCGGCTTCGACGTTGAGCTCACGGGCCAGGCCGAAGAGCTCGACCAGGGTCTTGCCCGCCGAGGCGAGCGCGTCCCGCGCCGTGATGGAGTTCTTGGTCTCCACGTCGAGGATGAGACGGTCGAAGTCGGTGCGCTGCTCGACACGGGTGGCCTCGACCTTGTAGGTCACCTTGAGCACCGGGGAGTAGATCGAATCCACCGGGATCCGGCCGATTTCCGCACCGGTCGCCTTGTTCTGCACGGCGGGCACGTAACCGCGGCCCCGCTCGACGACGAGCTCGATCTCGAGCTTGCCCTTGTCGTTCAGGGTGGCGATGTGCATGTCCGGGTTGTGCACGACGACGCCGGCCGGAGGCACGATGTCACCAGCGGTGACGGTGCCGGGGCCCTGCTTACGCACGTACATGGTGACCGGCTCGTCCTCTTCGGAGGACACGACCAGACCCTTGAGGTTCAGGATGATGTCGGTGACGTCTTCCTTCACACCGGGAACGGTGGTGAACTCGTGCAGGACACCGTCGATGCGGATGCTCGTGACCGCGGCCCCCGGGATGGAGGACAGCAGGGTACGACGCAGCGAGTTGCCGAGGGTGTAACCGAAGCCCGGCTCGAGGGGTTCGATGGTGAACTTCGAGCGGTTCTCCGCCACAACCTCTTCGGTCAGTGTCGGACGCTGGGAAATCAGCATGAGGATCTACTTCCTGTTCAGGGCATCCGCTATTTGATGCCTCGTCAGTGAGTGCGGGGGTCGCCGTATGCGCGACCCCCACCAAAAGCGCTTACTTCGAGTAGTACTCGACGATGAGCTGTTCCTGCAGCGGCACATCGATCTGCGCGCGCTCGGGCAGCTGGTGCACCAGGATGCGCAGGCGGCCGGGGACGACCTGCAGCCAACCGGGAACCGGACGCTCGCCGACGGTCTCACGCGCGACCTGGAACGGCAGGGTCGGCAGCGACTTCTCCTTGACATCGATGATGTCGTACTGGGAGACCTGGTAGCTCGGGACGTTCACCTTGACGCCGTTGACCACGAAGTGGCCGTGGCTGACGAGCTGACGAGCCTGACGACGGGTGCGCGCCAGACCGGCGCGGTACACGACGTTGTCCAGACGCGACTCGAGCAGACGGAGCAGGTTGTCGCCGGTCTTGCCCTTGAGGCGGTTGGCCTCTTCGTAGTAGCGACGGAACTGCTTCTCCATGACGCCGTAGGAGAAGCGAGCCTTCTGCTTCTCCTGCAGCTGCATCAGGTACTCGGATTCCTTGATCCGCGCGCGGCCGTGCTGGCCGGGCGGGTAAGGACGACGCTCGAACGCCTGGTCGCCTCCGACGAGGTCGACGCGCAGACGACGCGACTTGCGGGTGATGGGGCCGGTATAACGTGCCATTTTAAGCTTTTTCCTTTCCCGCTGTTAGACGCGACGCCGCTTGGGCGGACGGCAGCCGTTGTGCGGCTGGGGGGTGACATCGGAGATCGAGCCGACCTCCAGGCCAGCGGCCTGCAGCGAACGGATCGCGGTCTCGCGGCCCGAACCCGGGCCCTTCACGAACACGTCGACCTTCTTGACACCGTTCTCCTGCGCCTTGCGGGCAGCGTTCTCGGCGGCGAGCTGCGCGGCGAACGGGGTGCTCTTACGCGAACCCTTGAAGCCGACGTGGCCCGACGACGCCCACGAGATGACATTGCCCTCGGGGTCGGTGATCGAGACGATGGTGTTGTTGAACGTGCTCTTGATGTGCGCGTGGCCGTGCGGGATGTTCTTCTTATCCCGGCGACGCGACTTCTGAGTCTTCTTCGGGCCAGCGGCCCGGCTCTTCGGAGGCATACGCTATCCCTACTTCTTCTTGCCGGCGACGGTCTTCTTCGGACCCTTACGCGTACGCGCGTTGGTCTTGGTGCGCTGACCACGAACGGGCAGGCCACGGCGGTGGCGGATGCCCTGGTAGCAGCCGATCTCGATCTTGCGGCGAATATCGGCCTGGACCTCGCGGCGCAGGTCACCTTCGACCTTCATGTCAGAGGCTTCGATGTAGTCACGAAGCTTGGTCAGGTCGTCGTCGCTGAGATCCTTCGAGCGCAGGTCCGGGCTGACGCCGGTCTGAGCCAGGATCTCGGTGGCGCGGGTGCGCCCGATTCCGAAAATGTAGGTCAACGCGATCTCCATGCGCTTTTCGCGCGGGAGATCGACGCCCATCAGACGTGCCATGTGGCAGGTTCCTTAATGGTTGCGGAGGTCTGCTCCCCGTCCGTCCCCCCGTCTTTCAGGTGGGGGCACCGGCCTCCGTACCGGTGGTTGGCGCGCACAAGTACGTGCGTGCTGGAGCTGGGAGTTCTTCTTTTTCGGTCAGTCCGATCAGACGATCGGTGCCCGGTGGTGCTGCTGGATCAGCCCTGGCGCTGCTTGTGGCGCAGGTTGTCGCAGATCACCATGACCCGGCCGTGACGGCGGATCACCTTGCACTTCTCGCAGATCTTCTTGACGCTCGGCTGAACCTTCACGTCCGTCCAATCTTTTCTTGGTCCACAAGGGTCTGTGAACACAGTTTTTCCCCAGCCGACGACTGGGGAAGTCTTGTAGCGCGCTCCGGCCGGGGCCGGAACACCAGGCGACGCCGCGTGCCGTCAGGCTCGCGGCGTCGAGCAGGTCTCACTTGTAGCGGTAGACAATCCGGCCGCGGGACAGGTCGTACGGCGACAGCTCGACGACCACGCGGTCTTCCGGAAGGATGCGAATGTAGTGCTGCCGCATCTTTCCGCTGATGTGCGCGAGAACCTTGTGACCGTTCTCGAGCTCGATCCGGAACATCGCATTGGGCAGCGGCTCGACAACTCGACCCTCGACCTCGATGGCCCCGTCTTTCTTCGCCATATCCTCCGCGATCCCGGTTATGCTTCTAACCTGAGTTTGGATTGCCTCGTAGCTGCCCGCTGGCATGCGAACAGTCGGCGCATAGGTGCACCGCCGCTCAAGCTTACCGGTAGTGCACTCCAGAGGCAAAAACGCCCCGAACCGGCCACCGGTCCGGCGCGGTCGGCCGACCGGAGGCGCCCACCACCGTGCCGGGGTTGTCGCGTAAACTCACCGGCGTCGGAGATGTGGGTCGAGCAGATCGGGGGACCCTGGTGAGCGGAACGCGCCGGTGAGTCGTAACAACGACAGCCTCCCCATGTTGCCGCCGTGGCTGTCGGAGAGCGAAGTCACACAGGTCGGCTACGAGGCTCCGGTGGAGAACCTCCCCCAGGACGATCTGATCGACGAGGCACCCAAACGCCGCCGCTTCATGGGCCGTGGCGGGAACGACGATGCCAAGAAGGACAAGCGCGGGCGTCGCCGTAGGGGTGAGGACCAGCCCGAGCAGCATCAGCCCGTCGCCGAGCCTGCCGACCAGCGTCCGCCCGTGGAGCAGCGCCGGCCCGCCGAGCAGCGTCCGCCGGTCGAGCAGCCGCCCGCGCGGCAGTCGTGGCCGGGCGAGGCCGCGAACCCGCTCATCCCCGGCGACCAGGCCAACGGCTGGCAGGGCGGCCCGGCAGGCCCCGGCACGCCGCCGCCGTGGCCGTCACCGCACAACGGGAGCAGCGCGGCCGTGCCGCCCGCTCCCGGGCCTTCCGCCCCCGCGCCGGTCGGCGATCCGTCGATCCCCACCGGCCCCTTCACCAACACCCCGCCGTCGCACGCCGGCCCGAGTACCGCGCCGACGGCCGGCCCGACCGGTGCGCACGAGAATCCCGCGACGGCCTACGCAGACCCGACCGCGCAGGCCGGTGACCATTCCGCTCTCTCCCTGCCGACCCGGACGCCCGCGCCGCCGTCGACCGGGTTCACCCCGCTCGGCCCGGGCCAGCAGCAGCGTCAGCTCCCCGACCTGCCGCCGCCCCCGCCCCTGCCGGATCCGCCCGCCCGCCCCCGCCACACCGAGGCGCCACCGCGCCTGACGGCACCGGGCGAACCGTCGATCGGCGCCCCCGCGGACCCGCTCCTCGGACCGATTCCGACCCCCGCCACCGAATCACCGGTGTCGTCGACCACCGCCGACCCACTCCTCGGCCCGGCGCCGACCACCACCGGCCCTTCCGCACCAAGCGTGGACCCGCTCCTCGGGCCTGCGCCGACGTCCACCTCCGGTACCTCCGCACCCAGCGTGGACCCGCTGCTCGGCCGTGCGCCGACCACCGCCGGTACACCCGCGCCGGGTGTGGCGGACCCGCTGGTCCCTCCGGCGACCAATGCCGCCACCACTGCTTCGACCGGTGGCGCGTCGGCAGGCGGGTGGACGATGTCCGAGGAGGCGGTCGCCGAACTGCGCTCGCCGTCCCCCGACGCACGCACTCCCGACCAGGCCCTGTCGCCCGACGCCGCTCGACGGCCGGATCCCGCGGACGTCGTTCCGCCGGCGTCCGGTGAACAGGCACGGACCGGCCGTGGACGGCACAGCCTCGACCAGCCGGAGTCCGCGGCTGCGATCGGCGACGCCGCGTCCCCGGCCACCGCGACGCCTCCGCGCCTGCCGGAACCGCCCGCACGCCTGGGCGATCCGGCCGCGACGGGCGGCTCGCAGTCGGGCTTCGCGCCGTCACCCGACGCAACGACAGCTCCCCCGTCGCTGCCGGAACCGCCTGCGCGCCTGGGCGTTCCGGCTGAGACGAGCGTGGACGCCCGGGATGTCCTGTCACCTGACGATGCGGTGCGGCGGAACGACCTCGCCCCGGAGGCGCCCGTCCACGACGGCATGTCGTCTGCCGACCGCGCCGCGACGTCTCAGACCTCGCCCGACGTGTTCGCACACGGCTCGACCGGCACGCCGTCGGCGCTCACCTCGCCCACCACGGGCGATGCCATCGCATCGCCCCGGCCCGCGGCGGCCAGCCCTACGGACGACGCTCTCAGCGGCCACGTCTCGGCGGGCAATGCGCCCTCCACGCGCGGCTCGACACCCCGCGATGGCGCCACCCCGTCGACGCACGGCTCGGCGCCCCGCGATGACGCCGCGCGATCGACGCATGGCTCCGCGCCTCGCGATGGCGCCACCCCGTCGACGCACGGCTCGGCAGTCGGCGGCGACAGCGCGGAAGACAGCGCACCTGCCGACCGCACCACCCGGATGAGCCTGCCGACGGATCTCACCGGCGGTACGGGTCCCGCCACCGCGAGCGCCCCCGACTCCCGGTCGGCGTACAGCGCAGGCGAATTCACGCCGTCCACCGGTGCGGGATCCCCGTACCGGCCCGGCGAGTTCGTCGCTCCGCCGCAGGCGCCCGGCCCCGACCAGCCGTCGCACTACGTCTCGCAGACGCCGACCTACCATTCCTCGCAGTACAACGCGATACCCGGCGATCCCTCGCCCGGTGCGGGCACCCAGTCCGCTCCGGACGCGCAGACGGAGATGTTCCGCGGTGACGACCCGCGGGTGCAGGCGGCCCGGAACCAGGCTCCCGGTGGCGAGTACGCGCCGCCGTCCTGGCAGAGCGGCACCGACCAGCAGGCACACGCTCCGCAAACCGGTTACCGCTCCGGCGAATTCGCGCAGCCGGCCAACCCGTACCAGCAGACCCCGGGTCAGTACCAGCCGGGCGACCCCGCCCAGCAGCTGCCCGAGTCGTATCACCGCCCGGACGGCGGCCTCCCGCAGCCCGACGGCACTCCGGCTCAGCACGGCGCACAGGCGCCACAGGCCGAGGCGACGCGGCACTACCAGCAGCAGGACCCCTTGGCACCGCGGCAATCGCAGCCCGACGGCTCCCCCGCGCAGCAGTACCTGCCCGACGGATCTCCCGCGCCGACCCACCTGCGGCCCGACGGCAGCCAGCAGTTCCTGCCCGACGGCAGCCCGGCGCAGAACCATCAGCGGCCCGACGGTGTCCCGCCGCAGCAGTACCTGCCCGACGGCACGCCCGCGCCGAACTTCCAGCGGCCCGACGGCGTCCAGCCGTACCAGCAGCCGGGTGACGTTGCGCCCCAGCAGTTCCAGGGCGGCCCGACCGTGGCGCCCTACCAGCAGGGCCCTGGCCAGTTCCAGCAGCCCGGCCAGTACCAGCAGCCCGGTTGGGGTGCCAACCCACAGCAGGGTTACCAGCCACCGTCGCTCGACAACGTCCCGGTCAAGCGGGTCAAGAAGGCGCCGGGCAGTGGCTGGCGTAAAGCGGTGCACCATGTTTCGGGTGGCGCGATCAACCCGGGGATGTCCGCGGAGGAGCGGCGCCTGCAAGAGCTGGTCGCCCGCATCCGCCAGCCGGTGCGCGGTGACTACCGGATCGCGGTGCTCTCGCTCAAGGGTGGTGTCGGCAAGACGACGACCACCACCGGCCTCGGCTCGATCTTCGCCTCGATCCGTGGTGACCGGGTGATCGCGGTCGACGCCAACCCCGACTTCGGCACCCTGTCGCAGCGGGTGGCGCTGCAGACCCGCTCGACCGTGCGCGACCTGCTGCTCGATCCGTCGATCGAACGCTACTCCGATGTCCGCAGGCATACTTCGCAGAGTTCGAGCAGGCTGGAAGTGCTTGCCAGCGAACGTGATCCGGCCGCGTCGGAATCGTTCAACGACGAGGAGTACCGGGCGGTGGCCCGGATCCTGCAGCGGTTCTACAACATCATTCTCACCGACTGCGGCACCGGCCTGATGCACTCGGCGATGAGCGGCGTGCTCGATCTGGCGCACTCGCTGGTGCTGATCTCGTCGGCGGCGATCGACGGCGCGCGCAGTGCCGCGGCGACGCTGGACTGGCTGTCGCTGCACGGGCACGACCACCTGGTCCGCAACGCGGTCGTGGTGATCAATCTGCCGCGTGAGGGGTCACCGAATGTCGGCGTCCAGCAGTTGCGCGAGTACTTCCTCTCGCGGTGCCGGGCCGTGCACATCATCCCGTTCGACGAGCATCTGTCCGAGGGTGCCGAGATCGATCTGCACCGCCTGCACAAGACGACCAAGCGGGCGTACGTGGAACTGGCGGCGACCGTCGCCGACGAGTTCGGCGTCGACCACCACCGCTTCGGCTGAGCTACGCCGCGGGCGGGCCGGTCACCATTCCGGCAGCCTGCGGCGCCCGGCGATCACGTCGCGGACCAGGTCGTCGTAGGCGTCGGCCAGCTCGGCGAGGTGGTGCCACGCGCCGTGCAGCATCTCGTCGTTGGCGGGCATGGTCATCAGGGCGTGGTGCGCGCGGACCGAGGATTCGGCCAGCCGGTCGATGACCGCGCCGATCGTCTCGGTGTGCAGGGTCGCGCCGAGGCGGTGCTGCGGGACGGCGCGATGCACCCAGTCGTCGATCGCGAGGACCAGTTCGGCTCGGCGGCAATCGATCTCACGCATCACCACCGGATCGGTGTCGACGAAACCGCCCCGCCCGACGATGCGCTTCTCGTGCAGCACCGCGAGATCGCGCGCGAACCACAGCAGCGGTCCCCCCACCACCCGATGTCCGCGACACGCCCGGACGAGAAGATCGGAGAGCGGCAGTAGACCGGTAGTCGCCGGCGGCCCGGCGGTATCGACACACCGCAATGTGTCGGGGAAAGCCATTACGACCGTAGAACTCTCCGAACCAGCCACGTTGCCTCGCCGTCGTCGCCGCACAGCACCGGATCAGGACGTTCATTACAATAAACCTCGCAAGCATCCTGTCAAGCATTACTCGGCCGTAGGTAACCCAGACGAGTACACTTCGTTACCTGCACGACCTACCGAGGAGCATGATGGCGGACGGTCCGACCTACCTCCGGATCGCAGACCTCCTCCGTGAGGAGATCCGCGCGGGCACGTGGAAACCGGGCGATCGGCTGCCCAGCCATTCCGAACTGGCCGAGCAGATGCAGGTCTCGATCACCACTTCGCGCAACGCGATCCAAGTGCTCGTCGCCGAAAACCTCGTCTACACAGCTACTTCCCGCGGCACCATCGTCCGAAACCAGGAAGTACTGGAATCCGTGGTCACCGACCACATCCGCCCCGATCGGCCGCGGTCGGCGCACGACATCTTCGAGGAGATAGCCCGCGCCGCCAATCGCGAGCCTGCCAAGGAATTCAGCACCAGGATGGAGCCCGCCGACGACCAGGTCGCGCAGTGGCTCGGGGTCGCCGTCGACTCCTGGGTGCTGGCCCGCACCGTGGTGCAGTACCTCGACAACGAACCGTGGTCGTGGGAGGTGAGTTTCTACCCACGCGATCTCGCCGAAGCCGCGAGCATCGACTCACCCCATGACATTCCCGAGGGCACGACCCGTCGCCTGGCCGATCGTGGCCACGGCGAGACCGCCCATCGAGACACCTTGACAGCGCGACCCGCCACCGCCGAAGAGGCAGCGGTGCTCGGCGTCGCCACCGGCACCGTCCTGCTCGACCACCTGCGCATCGGCGCCAACCACGAACGGGTCACCCGGGCGACCCGGCATCGTTGTCTCGCCGGCCGCAACCGGCTGGCCTACCAACTCGGCGACGCGGCGGGCACCGCCGTCATCGCCCGCACCCTCGGCATCGCACCCGGACCTGCCGTCGCCTTGCCATGACCGTGGCGATGCGCCCGGCCGCCCTGGGCGACCTGCCGCTGATCTGCCGCCTGCGGGTGCAACGCACCGCCTGGCTCACCGCGCGTGGGTCCGACCAGTGGACGGTCGCGGGTCGCGGCCGTCCCATCGAGATCTTCGCCGGCGCGGTCGGGCGGGCGCTGGACGCGGGCGAGACGTGGATCGCCGAGGTCGACGGTGAGCCGGCGGGCACGATCACCGTCAACCACCGGGCCGATCCGGGTCTGTGGTCGCCGTGGGAGCTGGCCGAGGCGGTGATCGTGCACTTCATGATCGTCGACCTGCGGTTCGCGGGCCGCCAGGTCGGGCATCGGATGCTCGCCCACGCCGCCCGGCTGGCCGACCAGAAGGACCGCGACTGGGTCCGGCTCGACGCCTGGACGTCCAACCAGCAACTGCACGACTACTACCGCCGGGCCGGCTTCACCCTGGCCCGCATCGCGGGGCCGTGCGCGGACGGCCCGTCCTGCGCCCTGTTCGAGCGCCGGACCGACAGCTGGTGTGGCCCGCCGATGTCCCGGCAGGCCCACCATCGCGCCGGTTCCCCGGCGCTGCCGATCGGCCGCCTGCCGGGCTGACCGCTACAGCGGCGGCAGGTCGGCGATGTGGACCAGTTCGATGCCCTGACTGCGCGAGACCAGGGTGCCGCGACCGGGCGGCATCTTGCTCGGGCGCACGTCACCGACCAGCTTTCCTTCGTCCCGCGACCCGCTC
This sequence comes from Nocardia sp. NPDC051833, assembly GCF_040681225.1. Lineage (NCBI taxonomy): Bacteria > Bacillati > Actinomycetota > Actinomycetes > Mycobacteriales > Nocardiaceae > Nocardia > Nocardia sp. NPDC051833. The sequence goes on along the minus strand of NZ_JBFAYK010000001.1, from coordinate 3,625,326 downwards.
ATGATCAGCGTCTGCACCGACAGGTTCTTCATCGCGCCGAGCACCGGGTCGTAGAGCGCGCGCGACGCGCCACCGATACGGCGGGTGACGACGAGATGCAGGCCGATGTCGCGGGCCTGGGGCAGGTACTCGAGCAGCGGCGCGAACGGGTTGCCGGAACCCGTGACGACCATGTCGTAGTCGTCGACGACGACATAGATCTCCGGGCCCGACCACCAGCTGCGTTCGCGCAGCTGCTGCTGGGTGATGTCGGAGCCGGGGATCCGCTTGGCCAGGTAGGCGGCGACCTCCTGGATCATCGGCCCACACGTCTGCGACGAGGTCGAATAGCCCGCCAGCTGGTCGCCCTCGAGCACACCGAGCATGGTGCGCCGGTAGTCGATCAGGATCACCCTGGCCTCGGCGGCGGTGGACTGCTCGGCGATGCTCATCACGATGTTGCGCAGCAGGGTGGTCTTGCCGCATTCCACGTCGGCGAAGGCCATGAAGTGCGGCTCGACGCCGAAATCCAGTACCAGCGGCTGCAATTCGGACTCGCCGAGGCCGACGACGACCTTGGTGCGATCGAAGGTGACGCCCTGTTCCCGCGCGGTGGCGATGACCTGCTCGCGCGGGAAGCTCAGCGGCAGCATGCGCACCTCCGGCGCGCGCCTGCCCGGGTAGAGCGCGATCAGTTCCTCGCGCGCCCTGGTGACACCGTCGGCGATGGTCGACGGCTCGGAGTCGGAGTCCAAGCGCGGCAGCGCGATCAGCATGTGCAGCTGCTCGGCCGTGAGACCGCGACCCGGCCTGCCGACGGGAACCTGGTGCGCGGTACGGCGATTCATCTCCGAATCGCCCGGGTCACCGAGGCGCAGCTCGAGCCGGGTGCCGATCTGGTCCTTGACCACCGGGCGGATCTCGGCCCAGCGGGACGCGCCGATCATCAGGTGCACGCCGAACGAGAGACCCTGGGTGGCGATGGCGTTGATCTGCGGTTCCAGCAGATCGAATTCCTCCCGGATGGCACCCCAGCCGTCGATCACCAGGAAGACGTCGCCGAACTGGTCGGCGGCCATCGGGTCACCGGGCGCCGCGGTGGTGCCGTTGATCTGCCGGGCCTCCAGCGCGGAGAACTTGCGCCTGCGGAACTCGGTCATCGACTCGATGCCCAGCTCGGCGAACCGTTCCTCGCGCTGGCGCATCAGGGTGGTGAGCTCGGCGATGGTGCGGCGTACCCGGTCACCGTCGAGCCTGCCCGCGACCGAACCGACGTGCGGGACGCCGACCAGACCGGCCATGCTGCCGCCACCGAAGTCCAGGCAGTAGAACTGCACCTGTTCGGGGGTGTGGGTGGCGGCCGCGGCCATGATGATGGTGCGCAGCGTCGTTGACTTGCCCGACTGCGGACCGCCGACCACGGCGACATTGCCCTGCGCGCCTGCCAGATTGATGGTCAGGACGTCGCGGCGCTGCTCGTAGGGCTTGTCGATCACACCGATCGGCATCCACAGCTGACCGTGCCGGTTCACCGGCGAGCGCCAATCCGGGTCGGGCAGCAGCATGTCGGCGGTCGGCGATTCCTCCAGCGGCGGCAGCCAGACCTCGTGGGCCGGACGGCCGTGGCCGGTCAGCCGCTTGACGACGACGTCGAGCAGCGAGTCCGGAATGCCCTCCTCGGCGACCGGGCCGCTCGGCGGTGGCGGCGGCAGTTCCAGCCTGCCGCGCAGGATCGGGTCGTCCTCGGTCTCCGCCTGTTCCGGCGCGGCCTCGGTCACCTCGACCGGCGCCGCGGTGAACACCACCGGTCGCTGGCCGCCCATCGGCGCGCCGTCGTCGTCGACGACGGTACCGACCGGCGCCACGTACGGACCGGAGACATAGCTCGCGTTGAACCGGAGCGGTTCGGACGCATCGCTTTTCAGGTAGCCCGCGCCGGGCACGCTGGGCAGGTGATAGGCGTCGGTGATGCCGAGCACCGCGCGCGACTCGTTGGCCGAGAAGGTGCGCAGACCGATCCGGTAGGACAGATGCGACTCGAGGCCGCGCAGCTTGTTCTCCTCCAGGCGCTGCGAGGCCAGCAGCAGGTGGACGTGCAGCGAGCGGCCGAGGCGGCCGATCATGACGAACAGCTCGGCGAAGTCGGGCTTCTGCGAGAGCAATTCGGAGAACTCGTCGACGACGACGAACAGCGCGGGCAGCGGATCGAGCGGAACGCCCGCGGCCCGCGCCTTCTCGTAGTCGTTGACATTGGCGTAGTTGCCCGCCGAGCGGAGCAGTTCCTGGCGGCGGTTCATCTCACCGGCGAGCGCGTCCTTCATGCGGTCGACCAGGGAGAGTTCGTCTTCCAGGTTGGTGATCACGGCCGCGACGTGCGGCAGCGAGTCGAGCCCGAGGAAGGTCGCGCCACCCTTGAAGTCGACGAGCACCAGGTTGAGCGCGTCCGGCGAGTGCGTGGTGACCAGCGAAAGCACCAGGGTGCGCAGGAATTCCGACTTGCCGGAACCGGTCGCGCCGATGCACAGGCCGTGCGGGCCCATGCCGTTCTCCGCCGACTCCTTGATGTCGATCTCGACCGGCGTGCCGTCCGGCGTGATGCCGATCGGCACCCGGAGCCGCTCGCGCGCGGTCCGCGGGCGCCACACCCTGGCCGGATCGATCTGGGCCGCGTCGGGAATGCGCAGCAGGGCCATCAGGCCGGGGTCGCTGGTGGTGCCCTCCCCCAGGCTGACGATCTGCGCCGCCGTCGCCAGCCGGTACCTGGCCAGCGCGCGGGCGAACGCCTCGGCCTCGGCGACGCTGACCTCGTCGGCGGTCGCGAAGCGCTCCACGCCCGCGGCACTGCGCGCCGACACGGCCCCGTCACCGACGACCAGCTGCAGACCGCGCCGGGCCGCGAGGCCGTTCTCGGGCGCGGTCAGGTCGAGCACGGTCACCGAGTCGAGCCCGGATTCGCTGATGATGCGTTCGTTGCCGCTGATGTAACCGTCGTCGATGACGACGACCACGTGCAGGCGGCCCTGGGTCGGCTGCGGGTTGCGCATGAACCGGCCGCGTTCCATCAGCTCGGTCTGCAACGCGGATTCGAGCTCGCCGAGCGAGGTGTACATCATCCGGGCCGAGCCGAGTCCGTCGCGCACCGACGGATGCTGCACGTGCGGCAGCCATTTCGCCCAGGCCCAGTGTCCGTCCGGGTCGGCGCAGACGATGGCGACGACGAGGTTGTCCGGGCCGTGGAAGGTGGTCAGCTCCATCAGCATGGCGCGCACCAGTTCGCGGCCCTCGTCGAGGTCGCCGCCGATATTGATGGCGGGGAACGCGCGCAGCGAGACCGCGGTCGGCAGCTCGTGCACCACCGAGTGGGTGCGCACGAATCGGCGCAGGGCCACCGTCGACACCGGCTCGAGGTCTTCCAGCGGTCCGGTCTCCGGGCGGGCCAGCTTGGTGGCGAGGCGATGGCTGCCGACGCCGACCCGCACGTGGCCGAAGTCCGGGTCGTTGGGACGGCGTTCCCACATCCGCCTGCTGCCGATCAGCGCGGGCAGGTCGGCCGGTTCGGGATGACTCCAGTCCAGCGTCTCCAGCTGTTTGACGCCGGTGTTGCGCACGTCCTTGCGGACCTGATCGAGGTAGCGGAAGTAGTCCTTGCGTTCCTCGTTGAGCTCGACGGCGCGCTTGGGGCCGCCGCCGCGCATGCCCGCCATCATGCCGACCATCGACATGAGCATCATCATCGGGAACATCATCATCATCGGATTGGCCAGCAGATTGCGGCCCATCGAGACCATCATCGCGATCATGCCGACGACCGCGACCACCATGATGACCGGCATCAGCTTCATCATCAGCGGCGACGGGATGGCGCGCTGGATCTCCGGCGGCGGGGTGAGCGCGACTTCACCGCCCGGCGCGCGCGGCGGCGCGATCCGGGGGCGACGGACGAAACCTTCGGTAGCCATCGATCCCTCTACTCGAATTCCTGGTTGAGGTCGGCGCCGCGCCTGCGGAACGGAAAGGCGAACGCGGCGCCGATGCCCAACGCGGCCAACAGGGTCAGCGCGCCGATGATCGCGACCCGGCGCGGTCGCGGGTCCGGTTCGGGGGCCGCGTAGGGCGCGGCGATCGCGTGCCCCACGTCGGCGCCCTTGCTCGGCGGCTCGGCGGCCAGCGGCGCGGTGAGCGCGGCCAGCGGGTCGATCAGCCCGGCTCCGATGGCGTCGTCACGGCCGCGGCCGGGCGCGTGCGAGGTGCGGGTGATCCGCTCGATCACCTGCTGCGCGGACAGCTCCGGATAGCGCGACCGGATCAGCGCGGCCAGCCCGGCCACATACGGTGCGGCGAAACTGGTTCCGTCGACCGGCTGCACGCCCTCCATCGTCTGGACACCGTCGACCAGGCCGGCACCGCCCGGCTTGCTGTCCAGCGACACGATATTGCGCCCGATCGCGGCGGCCCCGATCCACGGACCGCGCAGCGACAGCGCCGAGGGCTTGCCGTCGGCGTCGACCGAGCCGACCGCGAGCACGTAGGGGGCGAACCAGGCGGGCGAGGCCACGGTGGTCACCGAACTCCAGCCCGAACCCTCGTTCTGGTTCTGGCACGGGCCGCCCTGTTCCACATTGCCCGCGGCCGCGACGACCACCACATTGCGGTCGTAGGCGTACTTCACGGCGGCGCCGAGCGCACCGTCGGAGGTGTTGGAACCGGCGGGGGTGCAGGCCACTTCGGAAATATTGATCACCGTCGCGCCCATGTCGACCGCGCGCACGACGGCGCCGGCGAGGGTGAGCACGCTGCCGTAGCCGTCGCTGCGCAGCGAGCCCTGTCCCTTGTCCGCGCCCCGGTCCTTGGCCTCGTAGGCGAGGCTGAGCTGACGGATGGTGAGGATCTCCGCCTCGGGCGCGACGCCGACGAACGCGTCCTCGGGGACGGGACGCGCGGCGATGATGCCCGCCACCAGCGTGCCGTGCCCGTCGCAGTCGACGGTGCCGTCGGAGTCGCTGACGTAGTCACCGCCCGCCTGGAGCGCGGGCAGCCGCGGATGCCGGTTGACGCCGGTATCGATCACCGCGACCTTCTGACCCGCACCGCGGCTGAACTGCCAGGCCGCGGGCAGGTCGAGCACCCGCTGCGCCATCGGCGGCTCGCTCGGCGCGTTGCCGCGCAGCACGGGTTCGGCGCACAGTTCGCGCTGTTCGGTGGGCTCGAGCGGGGCGGGCCTGCCGCTGAGCGCGAGCGCCGCGTCGAGCGCGCCCTGGTCGATCCGGGGCGGGGCGATCGCGCCCGCGGGCGCCGGGAAGCCCGCGACCGTGCCGAGCACGGTCGCGGCACAGGCCAGCCGCAGGACCGCGCGCCGCAGGGGTGCGCGGGTCATATGTTGCGGGCGGTCGAGTACACGTCCATGACCCACAGCGCGAGCGGGACCATCGTGATGATCAGCAGGTACTCGAAGATCTCGATCATCCGCCTGGTCACCGGGGTCACCTCGAGATGCGGGCCGATCACGCCGAACCCGATGACACTGCCCGCGGTCAGCAACAGCAGCGCGACCGCGACGAATTCCAGCGCGTCGTGGCCGAGCCCGAGACCGGTCAGCAGCGCGATCATGATGAGCGCGCCCGTGGTGATCAACGTCGCGGCCTGCACCAGGTCGGCGTAGGAGCGTCCGCGCAGGCAGAGCACGATCGCGGCGACCGCGGCGAGCGCGACGCCGCCGGAGTGGAACGGCCCGAGCGGATCGGCCGCGCCGACGGCGCCGAACAGCGCGGCCACCGCGCAGGCGACGACCAGTCCCGTCTGGATCTGATTGGCGACGCGAGCGCGTTCACCCAGGCCCGCCGCCGAGGGCAGCGCGATCGCGCCGACCGCGCCGATGCCCTCGATCGTCGGGCGCTGTTCGTGGTCGGCGGGGTCGATGGCCCCACCGGCCGTCGGCACCGGCGGAATCGGCAACCGGGCCGCCACCGCGGCCAGCCGCGGCACCGACGACAGCAGGATCACCGCCGCGACGAGCACTCCGGCGAACAGCTTGGCCAAGCCCGGATGCCACAGCAGGTAGACGGTGCCGGTCACCGCGCCGAACACACTCAGCGTGATCGCGGCGGCGAACAGGCCGGCCCCGATTCCGGTGATCCGGTAGCCGGCGACCGCCGCGACCAGCAGCACGACGCTGCCGAGCAGCACCTGCCCCGCGCCGAGTTGACCCGGCACGAGCAGTGCGCCGCCGCCGAACAGCAGCAGCAGGGCGTCGAGCGAAAGCCAGTTGGCGGTCAGCGAATCCGTGAACTTGCGGGCGGCGATGCCGGCCGCCGCCGACGCGGCGATACCGGTGCCGAGCAGCGCGAACGCGGGGACCAGCGGATCGCTGTCGGCACGCGAGACCGCGAGCAGACCGAGCGCGGCGACGATCGCGATCGTCGCGATCACCAGACCCGCCCAGCGGGCCGCGGCACTGGACCAGCCGCGGAACTCGCCTGCGGTGAGCCGGGATACGGCATCGATCACGTCGTCGAAGAGCGCGGGCGCCTCTTTGCGCGTCACCGGGCTCAGTACCAGCAGCTCGCCGTCGTAGACCTCGGCCTCGGTGAGGGTGCGGCTGGGCGCCAGCGGGTCCTGCCCGAGCCGGGCCAGGGTCCAGTGCTGGGCACGGACCGGGGCGGAGTCCTCGTCCCCGTCCGGCAGTCGCGGATCCCGGGAACGGATCAGCGCCACCAGGTCGCCGATGAATCCGGCGATCGGTACCGTGGCGGGTAGTCCGATGTCGAGCTGCGTATCACCCCCGATCACTGAAACTCGGCATAGTTCCGGCTCATTGCCCAACAACGTCGACACCAGTGATGAACTCTCAGTCGTAGCTGACTACTTCCGTTGCGACCACACGGCAGCGTTACCTAATCTAACGGACAGGGCAAACCGGCGCGATCGAAGTCCCGCCGCCGGATTGAACAGCAGCTGTCCACCAGACGAAGATTTCGGGGTCCGACACCACATGCCAGACATTCGCCAGGCGCAGCGTGCCTTCGACGCGGGCGTCCTCTCGCTCGGTCTGTCCATCGACGGTCAGGAGTCCGCGCGCGACGAGGAGTACGCGAAGCTGGCCTTCCAGCGCGCGACGGAATGGGATTCGTCGATGTGCGACGCGTGGCTCGGCCGCGCCGCCGCGGGCGAATTGACCAAAGAGGTGCTGTTCAATCTGCATCGCACCAGCCTCGATTCGCTCGGCCGCGAGCAGCGCAGGCTCGGCCTGGCGCCGCGGGCGATGGCGGGCCGCTTCCTGCCCGGCCTCTACATCGACTACCCGCTGGCCGGGCTCACCGAGATCTGGCTCGCCTGGGCCGCGCAGCTGATCACCGACAAGGACTACGACCAGGCCGAGCAGGTACTCGACAAGCTCGCCGAATTGCGCGCCGCCCGCGCCGACGATCCGGACAAGCAGATCGACGACCGGATCAGCGCCTACATCCGCGGCATCATGCACTACAACACCCAGCGCTGGCCCGACGTGATGACCGTGCTGGCCGGCTCGGCGGACTGGAAGGACCCGTACCTGGCCACCGGCGCGAACGTGATGGTCGGTACCGCCTGCGCGCAGCTCGGCCTGTTCGGTGAGGCCGTGCGGCGGATGGAACAGGCCGAGGCGGGCCCGATCCCGTCGGCCAGGTTCACCGCGATGTACAACCGAGGCCTGTGCCTGCGCGAGTCCGGCAACGAGGCCGAGGCCCAGAAGCTGTTCGAGCAGGTCTATTCCCAGCTGCCCGACTTCACCGCCAACACCAACGCCATGCGCGACCGCACCTTCCGGATCGTGGTCACCACCCGCGAGGTGATCGACGCCCGCACCGACAAGTGGGACCCCACCTCGGCGCCCTCGCTGGCCGCGATGAACGAGGCCGCCGCCGAGGATCGCGCGAAAACCGTACTCGCCGAGGCACGGGCGCAGCTGGACAAGCAGGTCGGGCTGGCGTCGGTGAAGAACCAGGTGGCCAAGTTGCAGTCGTCGGCGCAGCTGGCCAAGATCCGCGCGGGCAAGGGCCTGTCGAGCCAGTCCCGGGGCCAGCACCTGGCTTTCACCGGTCCACCCGGCACCGGTAAGACCACCATCGCGCGCGTGGTCGCCAAGATCTACTGCGGTGTCGGACTGTTGAAGACCGACAAGGTGGTCGAGGCCAAGCGCGTCGACTTCGTGAGCCAGAACCTCGGTGGCACGGCCATCAAGTCCGAGAAGCTGATCGACAGCGCCATGGACGGCGTGCTGTTCATCGACGAGGCGTACACGCTGATCCAGACCGGCCTGTCCGGCGGTGACGCCTTCGGTCGCGAGGCCGTCGACACCCTGCTGGCCCGGATGGAGAACGACCGCGACCGGCTCGTGGTCATCATCGCGGGTTACGACGGCGAGATCGACCGGCTGCTGGCCGCCAACGACGGTCTGGCCTCCCGCTTCGCCAAGCGTCTCCAATTCCCTTCGTACACCGCCGAAGAGCTGGGCCAGATCGGCGAGATCGTGGCGAACGGACGCGATTCGCAGCTGGCGCCCGCGGCGCTGGAGACCCTGATCGAGACCTGCGGGTTCCTCTACGACCTGGAGAGCACCGACCAGAGCGGGCAACCGCGCCGCGGCGTCGACCTGGCGGGCAACGGCCGCTTCATCCGCAACGTCATCGAGGCGGCGGAGGAGGAACGCGAGTTCCGGCTGGCCAACACCGACGGGCTCGACCTGGCCGAGGTCGACGACGACGTGCTGATGCGGATCGAGGAGACCGATATGCGCACCGCGCTGACCGGCATCGTCGCGACGCTCAACGTGGGTCAGGTACCCAATCTGAGCTGAGCCCGAACGTCGCGGCGGCCAGGGCCGCCGCGACTACTACTTGGTCGCGGAGGGCAGCGAATCGTAGCTGGTCAGAGCGTCTTTCGCGGACAGCGTCGGGCCGGGGACCAGCTGGCCGATGATCGACCACGGCGCGAGTCGCGGCTTGTCGCCCAGCCCCAGCACCGCGGCGGTCGCGGCGTCGGGAATGCCGTAGCGAATCCCGTTGTCGGCCACGTAGAACAGCGACTCCCGGCGCAGGCTGCCCGGCTCGGTGCCGGTGACCTGCACGAATTCGCCGGTGCTCGGCGGCAGGTAGACAGCGTCCATCCGATCGCCCGAACCGTCGGCGGTCGCGAGGGTCACGGGCTTGACCGAATCACTCAGCGGCAGCTTCGTTCCGGCGAGCAGGGTCACCGTGGCCCGTTCGGCCGGGCCGTCGACGGAGCTGCCCTGCGCGGCCGCGACACCCGGGTTCTTGGCCCAGTTCACACAGGCCACCGGAGCGTCCTCGGCCGCCAGGATGCGCGGCTTGCGCTCGGGGAAACCATCGATCGGCAGGGTGTGCAGCACCGGCATCCGGTCCAGCGCGTCCGGGGCCAGTGCGGCGATCTCGCGCATGCCCCGGGAATCGGCGTTGCGCAGCAGGTCCGCGGTGAACTCCGAGACCCGCTGGACCCCGTCGGCCAGCACCACGTACATCGTCTCCTGGCCGGCGGCCTGCACCCCGGTCACCGAGATGATGCCGCCGATCGGCACATTAGACAGCTTGCCGGGACCCGGCTCGCCCGCGCGCTCGATCGTCGGCACCGCCAGCGGCGGCGCCTGCGTGGTGGCGCCCAGCACCGCGCTGCCGATCGGGCGGACCTGCTTGCCGGACAGGCCGAGGGTGCGCGCGACCACCGAGTTGTTCGGATCGAGTTCGGCCCTGGTCCCCTGGTACACCAGGTAGGTCTTGTCGTCGCGGCGCACCAGCAGCGCGTCGTCGGCGCCGGTGGCGCCGATCCGGTCCCCGGTTTCCGGCTTGCCGACGATGGCGGTGGTGAGTCCGCCGGTGGCACCGGACGCGCTACCGGAGGCCGAGAGCTGGGTGGTCTCGCACAGCGTCCAGTTCGAGCTCGCGCCCTGCTTGGATCCCGGCATGGCGGCGGGCGCGCCAGGGATGCCGAGCAGCGGGCCGCGTGGCATCGAACCGAGCTTGTCGTCCTTCACCGATTTCGGCGTCTGCGCGTCACCGGCGATCAGCCGGGCCGAGGCCAGGTTGAGCACCGGGTGCAGCGTCTTCTGGCCTTCCTTGGCCTCGACGACCACGTACATCGCGCCGCTCTGCTTGCCGCTGACGATCAGCGCGTCGCCGATCGCGCCCTGCGGCTTGAGAAAGCCGAGAATGGCCGCGCCGGCCACGATGATCAGCCCGAGCACCGCGCCGACCATCATCGACCGGCTCTGCGACCGCATCGGATCGTGCAGCATGCGCACATCGCGGCGGACCAGCGCATGGTCGAGCCTGCGCAGGAGGAAACGATAACCGTTGACCTGGGCCTTGGTTGTCAGCTGTGCCGGCACAGGGACTCCATTGCTGCGTTGATCACCATCTCGTCGGACACGGTACCGTAAATCCGGAATTGTCCTTCACCATGATTCGACGGATGCCAAGCAGGGACAACGATTTTGAACAACAGTATGAACGGCGGGCAAACCGCCGGCGACAATGCCTACGACACGCTGCGTGACCCGGAATTCTGGCTGTTCCGGATGTATCCGCTGCGCGCGTGCGTGCCGGTCGCGGTGCTCGCGGCGATCGTGGCCTGGGTCGTGCTGGCGACGACGAATTCGGGCTACGGGGCGATCGGCGGAGCGGTGGCCGTGCTGTTGATCGGGCTCGTCCCGATCCGGCGGCGCACGCTCGCCGTGCGATTCGGCGGCTGGCTGGGGCGCCGCCTGCGCGGTCGCACCGAAACCCTGGACCGGGCCCCCGCCTTCGACGTGCCGCTGCCCGAGGGCGGCGGCTGTGGCGTGCGCTGGGACGGCGATCTGCTGCTGACCATGCTCCGTATCGATCCGCCGCCGGACACGCTCACGCTGCTGCGCCGCGGCACCCTCAGCGCCGACCAGCTGCTGCCGATGACCGAGATCGCGCGCTGCCTCGACCAGTTCGACGTGGAGCTGGTGAGCATCGACGTGATCGCCACCGGCGCGCGCACCGCGGGCACCGGCGCCGCCGCGCACCTGTACGACCGGATCCTCGGCCCGCTGCCCGCCATCGCGCACCGCACCTGCTGGCTCGTGCTGCGGCTGGACCCGGTGGCCAACGCGGCGGCGGTGGACAAACGCGGCGGCGGCGCGACCGGCGCCCTGCGCACCATGATCATCGCCACCCGCCGGGTCGCCAATCGGCTCGCCACCCACGGCATCGACGCCGCGGTCCTCACCGCCACCGAGATGAACAGCGCGGTGCGCGAACTGACCCACGGCTTCGACCCGCTGCGGCTCACCGAGTCGGCGCACGGCCTCGAGTCCGAGTTCGGCAGGCACCTGACCCACTACCAGCTCACCGCGCCGATGATCGGCACGAACGGGCTGGCCGAGATCTGGTCGCTGCCCTCGCTCTCGACCACGGTGACCCTGCGTCTGCACCCCGGCGCCCGTCGGGTCGGACGCGCGTACGACAAGGCGGGGACCGTCGTGCTCAACGCCGTCGTCCGCTTCGATTCGGTGGCGCCCTACGAGCAGGCGCCGGTCGCCGGACTGCGCGAGCTGCCGGGCAGTCAGCGCCGCATCCTGCTGGACACCCTGCCCATCGGCGCGGCCGACGACCTGGGCGGCCGGGACGGCTACCGGGGCACGCTCACCGCGCTCACCGACATCTCGGTGCCGACCACCGGCTGCGGTCAGCTGATCGGGGCCGACGAGCGTGGTCAGGGCATCGCGGTCCCGCTGATCGGCGCGGGCACCCGCCACGTCGACGTGATCGGCAACCTGGATCTGGCCCAGCAGGTCGTCCTGCGCGCCACCGCGCTGGGCGCCCATGCCGTCGTGCACACCGCGCGGCCGCAGGCCTGGCAGTCGATGGTCGCGAACCTCGCGACCCCACAGCTGCTCTCGATCGCGCCGAGGGCGGCGGGCGCGACTCCGCAGACCCCACCGGGGCCGCCGCCGGTGCCCGCGGCGCCCTACCCGACGACGACCGTGCTGGTCTTCGACGGCATCGCCCCGACCAGCCACCTGGGTGGCGCGACCATCGTCGAGGTCCGCACCGCCGAACGCGATCCGGAGGCGCTCGCCCCCGACGTCACCCTCGTCCAGGACCCGTACGCGCCCAACCGGATCACGGTGCGGACGAGTACCGGCAGCGCGACGGTGTCGATGGTGACGACGCCCGACGAGATGCACTACATCGGCGAATCACTCGCGGCGAGATGAGTTCGGACTGATCGACGACCTGAGTCCGAACTCCGCGCCGGCAGCGCCGACCAACCCCGCACGGGCCGACCTCGAGGAGGCCCCGCCCGCGCAGCGGGCGTAGCGGCCCGGCCCGACGAAAACGGGGCGAGACCAAGTGCCGCAGGCACGAGTCTCGCCCCGTTTTCGTTGGGCCCCAAGGGGGCCGCGCTCGAGCGCGCCAGCGCTCCAAGAACTCAGAAGTCGGCGAAACCGTCGCCGACCTTGCCGTCGGCCTCGAGCGCGCGGTTCAGCGCGGACTCGACCTGAGCGGCGAGCTTGTCGAGCTTGTCGAGGGTGTCGGTCAGCTCGGTGGTGACGTTCTTGTGCGCGGTGTCGAAGTTCGAGATCGCGTTGTCACCCTGCAGGTTGTTGCGGAAATCCGAAGCGGCGCCCTCGAGTTCGTCGATCTCGCCCTTCATCTTCCCGCCGTAGGTCTGCAGGTCGCTGAACAGCTCGTTCATCGCCGCGGGATCGTAAAGAATGGTCATGAGCTCAGTTCCTGTTCGTTTCTGATTCGCGGTCAGAGGTTGGTGTAGCTGCCGCCACCGCTGGTGGAACCACCGCCGGACAGGCCTGCGCCGTCCATGTTCACGAGGGTGGACTTACCGGTGTTGACCGCTTCGGTGAGCCGGTCGAACTTCTTGTTCAGAGCATCGGCCTCGTCGTGCCAGGCCTGGGCGACCTTCACGAACTCGTCGGAGGCGTCACCCTTCCAGCCGCGGAGCACGGCCTGGGCCGCGTCGTCGATCTGACCGACCGACGTCCGCAGGTTGTTGATCGTGCCTTCGAGCTTGGAGACGACGCCGTCTACGCCGCCGGCTTCTACACCTACTGGTCCCTGAGGGGGCATGTGCCGAACCTTTCCTACTTGATGGTTGAAATGGGAGATGGCTTAGTCGGGCCGCCACCCCCCACCGGGAAGCCCCTCGAGGAGCGCACCGACGGCCTGGGTCAGGCGATGATCGGTGCCCGGCGTTATGGTCGACCACACCTGCCCGTCGGGCGCCGTCATCGGCGCGACGACGATCCGGCCGCGCGCGGTGTCGTACACCGCGACCGCGCCAGGGGCTCGGGTGGTCAGCCCGTCATGGTGGACGGTGGCGACGATCTCGGTGTAGCCATGGCAGGAGCCGAAGGCCGCGCCGAGGACGGTCGCCTCGTGCGCGTCGATACCGAGCGCGTACATCGCGTCCACGTACTGGGAAGTCGTTTCGGCGGCGTCCAGGCGCGCCGCCAGATCGTCGGCCGCGACGCTCACCGCCGCCACCTCCGCCGGCGCGCAGTGCGGCAGCGCGGCGAGCAGCAGGCGGGTCAGTTCACGGTCGGAACCGTCGATCGCCTTGGTGCCGATCTCGAAGTCGCCGCCGACGCGGACGGCGCTGGCGTGGCCTGCGCCGCGGCGCGCCAGGCAGATCCGGCGCGCGTCGCCGTCACCGTAGCTGCGGGCGACGAGTTCGGCGTCGGGCTGGGCGAGGGTGTGCAGCGCGTCCGCCAGGTCGGGCTCGACGTCACCGTAGCCGTCGAAGATTCCGGCGGCGGTGAGTTCGGCGACCGCGGCGTCTCTGGCGGCGCGCCAGTCGTCGAAGCTGTCCTGCTGCGGACCCACCGCCAGAACCAGCGGCAGGGTCTGGACGCCGAGCCGATCGGCGACGGCCAGCAGCGAATCGTTGGTGAGGGTGGTCATGGCCGCCCCTCCGCCGTCGTCGCCGTGCCACCGGTCTGGGGTGCCGCGCGTTCGGCGACGCCGAGCACGGCGGGGGCAGCCTGGATCTCGCCTTCGGCGACCAGCTGGTCCGATTCCTCGTAGGCCAGACCCGCGCGCGGGAACCGGGACCCCGCGTCGTGCCCACCGGCGCCGGGCGCCATCGCACCGGGGACGACCGGGGCGGCCGGTCCGGCAGGCGTGGCGACCGGCGTGGCCTGCGGCGCGGTGGTGACCGCGGCGGTGGACTGCACGAAAACCGGTGCGCGGTAGGCGGTCTGCACCGGTGCGGGCAGCGACGGCAAGGCGCCGAGGCCGATCGCGCCGAGCCCCGACATCCCGGCGGCACCCGGCGACGCGGGGGTTCCCGCCTGCGCCGACTGTTCACCCGCCAGCGCGGTCTCCGGTGCGATCGGCGGTGGCGGCGCGTGCAGCCAGGGCGTCGCCAGTGGTTCGGTGGCCGCCTCGTAGCTGCGCATCACCCGGGAGGCGACCGCCTTCGCCACGTCGGCATCGGCGTCGGTCTGCGCCGCGATGGCCTTGATCGGGGCGCCGAGCGCGGTGCCGACCTGTTCCAGCGCCTGCTGCATCGCCGTGATGGCCGCGATGTCGGCGCTGTTCGGCATCGCCAGGGCCGCCACCTCGTAGGCGAGGACCTGGGCTTGCAGCCGTGCGGCATTGGCGGTCGCGGCGGCCGCGGTGTCGATCAGCCACTCCCGCAGGGTCGAGATCCGTTCCCACACCTGCTCGCTGCTCCCGGACTTCCAGGAGCCGCGCAGGGTCTGCAGCACCTGCTCGTAGTCGAGCACGGCCGCGCCGAAGGCCGCGGCGAGCCGCGTCCAGGCGGCGGCCGCGTCGGCCATCGGCATCGGTCCGGCACCGGTGGTGAGGTCGGTGGCGAGCTTGTGCGGCTCGCGTGCCTCCCACACCACTCCGGTGAAGCCGGGCTGCGGTGGTTCGATCATCGGTGATGAATACCTTTACGCCGCAGGCCCGTTGAAGCCGGTGGTGTTGTCGGTTTCCATCTGGTCGAACTCCGAGACCTGTGCCCGCAGCGTGGCGGCGAGCTTGTTCATCTCGTGCGCGCCCGCCTCGGCACCGGTCAGGTAGTCATCGGCGACACCGTTGGCGGTGGTCGCGGCGCGCGCGGACACCTCGTCGACGCCGGCCGGGGCCACCCGGAGGGTCGGGGCGACGGCCGACAGCTCGGTGGTGAGCCGGTCGGCGATCCCGTCCAGTGCTGCCGCGGCTTTGCTCGCCGCGGCGGAATCGAATTCGAAGGTGTTGCTCATCTGCTGCTCCTGTCGTGGTCGTGCCGCGTCACAGTGAGAGTTCTTTGTCCGGTGGCGCTTCGGTGGTCACCGGTTCGGCGGCGCCGACGACCGGAGTCGCCACCCCCGCGATCTGGCCGACGACTTCGTCGCCGTGATTGCCGGTCACCAGCTGTGAGTGCACGGCCTCGCTGCCGCCACCGTCCACCGCGCGGGCCATCGGCATACCGGCACCCGCGCCCGCGCCCATCGGCATGTAGCCCGGCGCCGAGCCCGCCGAGGCGGTGGTCGTACTCGCGCCACCCGAGGTGGTGCCGCCGGTGCCGCCGAGCGCGCCGGTCGCCCCGACGGTGGACAACCCGCCGCCGCGTCCGCCCTGCCACGGGCTCAGCGGTGACGACGCCGCGCCCGCACCGCCGATCGCGCCGATGCCGCCGATCGCGCCGCCACCGCCACCGCCGCCCGCGCCGGCCAGGCCCTCGGCGGTTTCGCTGTCGGCGTCGGCGATCTCGGTGCCGGTGCTCGCCGCGTCGTCGGTCGTGCCGGTGGTGCTCGTCGACAGCGAACTCACCTGCTCGGCCAGCGAACCCAGCGACGACACCGCGGTGCTCGCCGTACTGATCAACGGCGAGATCAGGCTCATCAGCTGGCTCAGCGAATCGCTGCTCGCGTCGACACCGGTGGGCGCGTTGGTCACCTGGACCTTCTCGCCCGCCTGCGCCATCTCACCGCTGCGCGCCACCATCTCGGCCTTGGTCTCGGCCGTGATGGCCAGGCCCTCGGCCATGGCCTCCATCGTGGCCGCGATCAGCACCGCTTGACCGCCCGGCGTCGCCGCGTAGAGCGGGGCCAGGGCCAGGGTGGCCGAATAGCGCGCGATCACCGCGGCCAGCTTGGCGCCACCCACGGCGACGTTGCCCGCCGCGTGGGTGAGCACCGCCTTCTCCTGCGTGCTCTGCGTCGCCAGCTTGGCGCCGTCGGACTGCGCCGCGGTCGCCTTGTTCGTCGCCTCCATCGCCGCGGCGCTCTGCCACAGCTGCATCACCGTCTGCAACGCGGTCGACCCGAGCGACATCGCCGTCTCGAGCACCGAGGTGATGTTCGACAGCGCGTCGGTGGGATTCGACGATGTGCCGGACGTGGTGCCGGTGCCACCGAGCGCGCCGGTACCGAAGGCGGAGGCCAGTTCGGTGAGCGGCTGCATCAGCGCGGTCAGATCGATCGTCGGCAGCGCGGGCATTTCCGGCAGCTGGATGAACTCCGGCAGCTGCGGCAACTGCGGCAGACCCATCGAGCTGAGCACCTGGCTCACCGGCTGGTCCAGCATCGGCGCCAGGGAACTGCCGCGCAGTAGATCGAGCACGGTCGGATCGACCGATGCCATCGCACCGGCCGTGCTTCCCCCGGGATATGTCATGGCTACTGATCGACCGCGGCGATGCCCAGCTTGGCCGCCCCGTCGGCGCCCTCGTAGGTCGACGCGGCCTGCGCGGCGGTCAGCGCGGTACCCGCGTGCACCGCGGCGAGCTGCGCCACCGAGGTCAGGTGGTTGGCCTGCGCGTAGGCGAACGACAGCAGGAATTCCTGGCCGATCAGGCCGAAGACGGGCACGGCGGCGGCCATCGTGGCGGCCTGGTCGACCGCGCCCGCCTGGGCGACCCCCGCCGCCATGGTGGCCGAGGCGCCCGCGTACGCACGAACTGCATCGGGAACTACCGCAACGTGATTCATGGCTCTCGTCCAATCTCGAAACAGCCCATGGTGTTTCGTTACTTTATCTACCCGTCGGAAACTCGCGCCACACAAATCGGTGGTTAAGACCAGTTGAATCTCACGTGCCGGTTCGGTTATACGCAGTTACCAGCTCGGCGCGCTCACCGAACGCCCGATGCGCGGCGGCCTGCGCGGTCCGCACCAGCACCCGCTCGAAATCGGCCGGTGACAGCGTGCTGACGGCAGTGGTGAACGCCAGCCCGATCAACGCCCCGCTCCCATCGACGGTCACCGTGACCGCCCCGTCGGGCGAGGTCTCCTGCGCCCTGATGCCACTGGTCGCCTCGGCCAGGTCCTGCAGCCGATAGAGCTGGCCCTGCACCTTCGCGATCAGCTCGTCCATGGTTTCGACCATCGCCGTGTCCTCCCCGCTCCGCTCGCTAGACCGACCGCAGCCAGCTGTCCGGCTCGGTGTCGTACTCCTGCTCCTCGACGATCTCCGCCGCCGCGACCTCGGCCTCGGTCGGCAATCCGGTCGCGGCCAGCAGCGCCGGATCGAACCCGGCCGCCGCCAGCTGATTACGCCGCGCCAGGCCTGCCCGCTTGGCCGACTTCTGGCACAGCCGCAGGATCTCGGCCGCCAGGTCGGCGGGATCGCGGCGCAATTGATCCGGGTCGACGGTGATGCCCACCGGTAAGCCCTGCTCGGTGGTGCGCACCGCGATCGCGCCGGTCAGCGACGACGCGCTGAACTCGGTCGGAAACTCGTCCATCGATTCCCCTCCCATCCGCCCTAGGCCCGATCATCCCTGATGGCTCTGACAACTTCGGCGATCTGGCTGTTGATCAGCGAGACCACCCGCCGGCGATCGGCGCCGACCGCCACCGGCGGCGTACCGGGAACGATCACGTAGCGACCGTCATCGGTCAGATCGCGCCAGCCGAGCCGCAATCGGAGGATCCCCCTCGGC
Organism: Nocardia sp. NPDC051833; assembly: GCF_040681225.1. Taxonomy (NCBI): domain Bacteria; kingdom Bacillati; phylum Actinomycetota; class Actinomycetes; order Mycobacteriales; family Nocardiaceae; genus Nocardia; species Nocardia sp. NPDC051833. The sequence goes on along the minus strand of NZ_JBFAYK010000001.1, from coordinate 3,607,437 downwards.
CCGAAGCGTGACCAGCCCTGCTCGATGTCGATGAAGCCGTCGCGGTCGAGCCGGGCCTGCTGAAAGGTCTGGGTCTGTACCGCGGCGTCGTCGTCGTAGTGCTGCACCAGCGAGCGGCCGTAGCTGCGGTCGAACTGATCGTCGCCCGGTTCGTCGAGGCGGATGTCCTGACCACGGCCCGCCTCGGCCTCGGGCAGGTGATCGGCGATGATGTCGCCGAGGGACAGCGCGCTGTGGCGGGTGACGACGAATCCGGCCGCGTGGTAGAGGGTTTCACCGGGCAACTGCCGGACCAGGTAGCCCAGCTCACCCTTGCGCACGGCCAGCATGCGCACCGAGTAGGCGGGATCGATCAGCTTCTCCCCGCCGCCGTAGCCGCGCACCGCGATCCGGATATCGGGGTGCGTGAGCACCTCGATGATCTCGTCGAGCTCGTGACCCCACCGCTGCCGGATCCGCGCCCACGCGTCCTTGCGCCCGAATTCGGCCTCGTCCGCGTCGCCCGGCGCGCCGGTGTGGATGAACGGGTCGGGCATGTACTCCTCGTCGAGACCCGTCCACAGCGCGTCGAACTCGTCGCCGGTGAATTCCCAGGTGGGCGTCACTGTTCAACCACCGGCCTGGCCACGATCGGCGCGTCACCGATGGCCTCGTCCAAGTGGTCCGTCGAGTCGAGGTAGTCGGCCCGCTTGTGTTCCTTCTGCTGGCCCTGGCCACCCGCGCCACCCATCGGCGACATGGGCATGCCGCCCATCGGCGAACCGGCGGCCGAGGAGGCCACACCCGTGCGGAAGCCCTCGGCCCCCGTGACGGCCGAGGCGCGCGGGAACAGCTTGGACGCGCTGTCCAGGCTCGGCGAGAGCGGTGCGGCGCCCGCACCCGCGCCACCGCCGCCTGCGCCCGAGCCGCCACCGCCGCCGCCCTTGCTCGCGGCGCTGAGCGCCTTCTTGGCCTGATCCTGGAGTGAGCTGAGTGCCGAGGAGCCCGGAATCCCCGCCAGGGAGCTCTGTTCGGCGGCCGAGGACGCCTGTTCCAGCGCGGACTGCGCGGCCGAGCTCGCCTGTTCGAGACCGGACTGCAGGGCCGAGGTCAGCTGATCGGCGCCCGAGGAACCGCTCGAGCCGCTGCCACCGTTCTGGCCGCCGGAACCGTTCTGGCCACCCGTGGTGTCCTTGCCACCGGTATCGCTGCCCGACTTCTGTCCCTGCAGTTCGGCGAGCGCGCGATCGATGGCGGCCAGGGCTTCACCGGATTTCGAGCTGGAACCCGAGCCGGAGCCCGAACCCGACCCCGAACCGCTGCCGTTTCCACTGCCGTTGCCGTTGCCGTTCCCATTGCCGTTTCCGTTCCCGGTACCGTCGCCCGTGGTCGGCGCGGTCGGCTCGGGCAGCGTGGGGATATGGCTCGTCGTGCTGTTGAGCCCGGGGACATAGGTGTTCCACATGACCTGGCGGCCGTTCTTGGCGCAGGTCTCCTTGTCCGCCTGGGCCTGGGTGCCGTTGGGGTCGGAATAGCAGCGGGGCAGCATGAGCGCCGTCGCCAGTCCCTTGGAGGTGGCGTTGATCCAGCCGACGGTGTAGTCGAGCGCGGCGGCCACCTGTTTGGTCTGCTCGACCAGCAGACCGTTGGCCTCGTGATAGGCCGACATCGCCGACATGGCGCGCGTGGCGCCGCCCGGGCTGGTCCAGCTCTTCTTGCTCGCTTCGACTTTGGCGTTCAGATCGTCGAAACCCGTTTTGAGCAGATCCGCCAGATCACCCCAGAACAACGCGGTGTGCGCCAGATTGCCGGGAACCGTCGACAGCGACGACATGATCGCCTGGAGCTCGTTGTAGTTGTAGTTGGGGGTCTCGGCCTTCATGCCGGCCGGATCGAATGTCTTGCCGTCGGCCAGGATCTTCGGCAGATTGACCGCGGTCGCGACCGCCGGATACTGGACGACCGTCGGCGGCAGCACCACCTTCATGCTGGCACTGCGGCCCTGCTCGATCTTGGTGCGCAGCGATTCCAGGTCTACTTTGCTGCCGTCCTCGGCGCCCTTGTAGTGCCGGGCCGCGTCGAGAAAGGTGTTCGCGACATTGTCGAGGACGGTCTCGTGCTTGCCGAGCACGGTCTTCAGCTGACCGGCCTTGCCTTCGAACTGCTTCGACAGTTGTTTACCCGACTCCAGCGAGGAGAAATCGGGCAGGTTTCCCACGCCCTCCGCGGCGGATTTGACGGAATTGACCCAGTACCGCGCGTTGTTGGCGGCTTCGACCAGGTTCGGCAGCGCCGACGGCTCGAGCATCAGCGATCCATCCGAGGCTGCCGAACGCAGCCCCGCCCACTGATCCTGCGCCGATGGTCCCGTCATGAAGTCGACCCTCCCTGTCCGTACCGGTGCCGCCTCGCGCCCCGCCTGGCACCGCTACCACGACACCGCCGATTCGCACGGCTTGCTAACGATTCTACGGTCTGACAGATGAATTCCGCATGTACAGCGGAGATCCCGCTGGTGGCGATGGCTCGACCATCCGCCGACGCCGACCTCACCAGCTCGCGTCGGTGGCCGTCCGCGATGGATCCCGCGAACCGTCCGCCTCATCGGTCGAGAGCCGTTCCCGCTCAGGCGAGTTGGGCGGTTCCAGCGAGGCCTCCACGGGCTGCGGAATGGCGAATCCGTCCATCCCGTCGACCAATTCGGTGATCTTCGGCAGCCGGGCGCGCTCGCGTTGCAGCGGCGCCATCATCTCCTGCGTCTTGCGCGCGACCTCGGTCGCCGCCTGCTGCGCCGCTTCGGTGACGGCCTTGGCGATCTCGGTGTAGGTGAGATCGTCGATGTCCGAGGTGAACTTGGTTTCGATGACCTTGTAGTCGGCGTTGACCGTGACGGTCACCCGCTTGCGCACGGTGGCACTGGCGACGATCTTCGCCCGATCCTGCTGGACCTGCGCGATCGCCTTCATCTGCTGCTGCACGGTCTCGAGGATGTCGGCCATCTGCGCCTTGGCGTGTTCGTTGGTCATACCCGATTCCCTCCGGCTCCCGAGCCGACCCGACCAGCCCGTCGGTGAGCGAGCACACCACACCCACCCCGCCCACGCAACAGCACGACCGGTCAGCTCACTGCGCCAAGCCCACGGTGTGCGTACCGAGCAGACCGCCGAGATTCAGCTCGAACCAGGCGGCGTCGACGTGATATCGGTCGGCGGGGAAGACCCGCGTGAACGCCTCCCTGGCCACGGCCGCGCGCTCGGCGGCCTCGACCAGACCGAGGACGGACTCCTTCTGCGCCTGCGACGCGTTCTCGCCGAGCAGTCCGGTCAGCACGTCGACGACGGTCCTGGTGTCCCACATGCCCGGCACCGCGGGAGCGAGCGCGTCGGCGCCCGCCGAGGCACCCCGATACCAGCGGCCGCCCTCCCACCAGTAGCAGAAGGTGAGCAGACCGTTCTCGGCCCGTCGGTTGATCACCGGTGCCGCGACCCAGTCGGGGGCACCGAGGTAGAAGTCCGGCATCGGCAGGTCTTTGTTGTAGACGGCGTCGAGTTCCGGTGCGTTCCACACCCCGCCGGAGAGCACGGCGCGGTCGCCGGGGAGCAGACACAGCGTGGAACCGCTGAACTTGGCACCCTCGAAGACATGGAACGCCGGCGTCACCCGTGGGCCCCACTTGGAACCGACCGCGACGAAAGCGGCGGCGATCAGTGCCCACCGTCGCGCCATCGGCTCCAGCGCGGGGAACTCCACGTCCGGCGCCGAGCCCGCCGCGCTGCGGCCCGCCGCGAGATCCGCGCGCGCCCGCTCGGCCGCGGCCACCGGACCGCGCACCTGCCGGTTGTCGTGGCGAATGTAGGCGGCCAGCCAGATCGGCAGCTGCGCCCGCGGATAGATCTCGATGTCGGTGCGGTACACCGTCGGTGGGAACAGCTGATCGTCCGGGAACGGCTCGTCGCCGTAGTCGTAGTCGACCTCCATCTTGCCGGTGTTGGTCAACGTGAGCAGGTAGCGCCACCACGGACCGTCACCCATCGAGGCGGAGAGGTGCCGGTGCTCGCGCAGCAAGTCGAGCAGTTCCGGACTCGGGAAGACCCGGGCGAACCGCCCCTGCTCGTCGTGGAAGACGATCATCGACACCTCGGCCGCCGCCGTCATCGCGAACGACGCCTCGACCTCGGTCCATCCCGGCGGGCCGAGCGCCGCCACGGTTTTCGCGATGCGATGGCTCAGTGCGGCGGCGCGCTCGGGAATCCCGTCGTCGGCGGCCACCACCGTGGTGAGGGTGAATCCGACATCGGGATCACCGGCCAGCTCGTCAGCCACTGCGCACTCCTTCTAGTCCCGGTGCTCGCCGAACCGCGCGATCACGGCGCCCGACTCGTCCCATCGGGTCCGGGTGAGCAGCGCGCCGTCGGCGGCGAAGACGGTTTCTTCCTTGCGGTTTCCGGTGGGGAACCATTCGAGCCAGTGGCCGACCTCGTGCCGGTCGGCGTACTCGCTGGTGTAGCGCGGGGTGCCGTCGAGGTACCAGCCGCGCGTCGGCCCGTCGCGGTAGCCGTCGGCGTAGGTGGCCAGATCGGTGACGGGGGCGCTCGGCGCGGGGCGGCGGAACTCCTGACCGGTGAACGGCACGCCACGGTAGTACATGCGGGTTTCCGTTTCGTCCCAGCGCAATTCGGGGTCGTCGGACGGGACCGCGTCGGCGGCGACGCCTTTGCGGGTGAGCTCGTCGCCGAATTCGATCAGCGTCCCCGCCGCGTCCCAGACCGAGTGGGTCTGCAAGACGCCGTCGATGTCGTAGACGTCTTCGAGCCGGCGGGCGCCGTCGGGGTACCACTCCTGCCAGGTGCCGACCGGACGGTTGCGGTAGAACTCACCGTTGTAGCGCATGGTGCCGTCGGGGTACCAGCCCGACCAGTCGCCGTCCCGGTCGCCGTCGTCGTAGCTCCAGTACTCGCGCCAGGTGCCGTCGGGGCGGGTGTGGGTCACCGCGCCGGTGTACGGCTCGTCGCGATAGGACAACCTGCCGGTCGCCGGATCGATCCGCACATCCGGATCGTCCCATTCGATCGGATCGTCACTCACCTGTGGACACCTCTCCGATCGGTCAGGCTCTGTCGCTGAACATTGTCATCCGGCTGGCCGGATCGGCAACTACGTTACGGATCAGCAGGCCGAGGTCCAGTTCCGGTGGGAGCGCCCGGTAGATGAGCTCGCCCATCGGCCTGCCGCCCACCGCGACGGTGAACCGCGTCATCCGCTGCGGCGAGCGCTCCCAGCCCACCTGCGCGGCGCCGCTGAGATCGATCGCCTGCGTACCCACCTGCACCATCAGCCGATCGGCGAGCCGGTAGAAGACCACCGTCACCCCGCCGAGATCGGCGTACAGACCGTCCGCGCCGATATGCCCCGGCGGCGCGGGCCGCAAGGCCCCGGACCGCGGATCGAACTCGGCGAGCACACCACTGCCGTACGGACGCACGACCAGCACCACCCGCTCGATCGGCGCCTGATACTCGGGCCGATACGGCCTGCGCTGACCACCCTGCCCCGCGCCCGGCGGCATCGCGGGCGGCGGATACATCGGTGCGCCACCCGACGGATAACCGGTTCCCGGCTGGGCCCCGGATTGCCCGTTACCTTGCCCGTTACCTTGCCCGTTCCCGGGCGGGTTCGGCTGACCGTTCCCAGGCGAGTACGACTCACCGCTGCCGGGCGAGTACGGCTGGCTACTACCAGGCGCATACGGCTGACCGTTGCCCGGCGGGTACGGCTGACCATTCCCGGGCGGGTACGACCCACCACTGCCGGGTGAGTACGGCTGACCGCTCCCGGGTGAGTACGGCTCACCACCACTGGGCGGATATGGCCCACCACTACCAGGCGGGTACGGCTGGCCATTGCCAGGCGGAGAAGGCTGACCGCTCCCGGGCGGGTACGGCTCATCACTACCAGGCGGATACGGCTGACCGTTCCCCGGCGGATACGGCCCACCATTCCCCGGCGGGTACGGCTCATCGCTACCAGGCGGATACGGCTGACCATTCCCAGGCGGGTACGGCTGACCATTGCCCGGCGGATACGGCTGACCATTCCCAGGCGGATACGGCCCACCACTGCCAGGCGGGTACGGCTGACCATTGCCCGGCGGATACGACCCACCATTCCCAGGCGGATACGACCCACCATTCCCCGGCGGGTACGGCTGACCATTGCCAGGCGGATACGGCTGACCCGGCCCTGGCGGTTGGGGCACCCACGGCGGCAGTGGCGGCAGGTTGGGACCACCGACCGGCGGGGTCGGCGGAACCGGCCACGAGGGGGCCGTCGGCTCGTGCGGAGTCGGTGGCACCGGCTGCTGCGGTGGCACCGGCGAGCGCGGCGGCTCGGGAATCTCGGGTGGGCACGGTGGATCTGTCCGGTCCGGCGGGCTCGGCGGCAGCGGCGGACGCGGCGGCTCGGGTGGACGCGGCGGCTCAGGCCGATGCGGCGGCTCGGGCGTCGATTGCAGTGGGGGCACCGGCCATTCGACGGCGTCGAACCGCGGTACCTCGAGCTCCACCTCGTACTCGTGCGGCGGATGCGGAATGTGCGACCGGTAGGCCGACCCCGGCAGCTGCCGGCCCACACCCGGTCGCTCCCCGTCCGAAGTCCGCGGCGGCTGCCCACCCAGATCGAAACCCTTGTCCGGTTCCTGCGCACCATCCGGATCGGCATCCGAATCGCCGGACCTGCCCCGACCACCACCATCGGCATCCGGATCACCACCCACCGGCGGCCGAGGACGCGAGCCATCACCCGGCTCCGACCGATCGGCACCCCGATCGGCATCAACCCCGGACTCATCCGGACCACCGACCACCGGCCGACGAACACCGTCACCCGCACGCTGATCCGCCGCAAGACCCAGATCACCCGGATCGACCACCGGCCTCGACACCGGCGGGCGAGACGAACCGGCATCGCCCACAACACCATCCGGATCACCGGAGGGCCGACGACGCGAACCATCACCCGGGTCAGCCGGCTCGGCACCTCGATCGGCATCCACCCCGGACTCATCCGGACCACCGACCACCGGCCGACGAACACCGTCACCCGCACGCTGATCCGCCGCAAGACCCGGATCACCCGGATCGGTCACGGGCCTCAGCATCGGCGGCTGCGATGAATCACTTTGGCCCACAGCATTGTCCGGATCGACTGAAGACCGACGACGCGAACCATCACCCGAGGGATCGACGCCTCGACCAGCATCCGCCCCGGACTCGTCAGGATCGCCAACCGCGGGCCGACGAACACCGTTACCCGCACGCTGCTCCGCGGCAAGACCCGGATCACCCGGATCGACCACGGGCCTCAGGACCGACGGCTGCGATGAATCACCTTGGCTTACAGCATCACCCGGATCGACGGGCGGACGTCGGCGCGAACCATCACCGGATTCCGGCGACTCGGCACTCCGATCTGTCGTCACGCCGGACTCGGTGGGTACACCACCCACGGGACGGTGAACACCCTCACCCACCGACTGATTCGTCGAAATACCCGGATCACCAGGATCCGTCACCGGCTTCACTATCGGGCGCTGAGACGGATCATTCCCGGCCGCAACACCATCCGTAGCAGCGGATGGACGCGACTCGTCGGGGTCTCCCGGCATGCGTGGGTGAGCGGGCTCCGCCGAAGGTCGGTTCTCGGTGCCTGTGGACTGTCCCGGGTCGGCATTCTCCGCCAGAGGTCGGCCCTCTGTGCCCGCGGACCGTCCCGAGTCGGTGTTCGCCGCCGGAGCCGGGCCTGCGGGCAAACCGGGACGAACCGGCGCACCGTTCACGGAAGGGCCGGGCGTCGGCGATCCCTCGAGGTTCGGTCCAGGGGCTTCCTCGGTCGGCGTACGCAGCGCGGGCCGGTCCGGCCCACCGAGCTCGGGGTCGGTGACGAACGGTTCGGTGAGAAGTTCCCGCAACCGGGCGATATCGGCTGCCGCCCGGCGGATCTCGTCGCGGATCTGCTCGTGGATCTCGGCGAGCGCGTCCAGGGTGAGGCGCTCGTGCTTGTCGATGCGGCCGTCCCGGAACCAGTCGTAGACCTTCGCGACCTTCTCGTCGTCGGCGTCGGTGAGGTCGGCGCCGAGCAGCCGGGCGTGGTCGCGGCTGGGACCGGGGACGGCGTCGCCGGGCGCGGGTGGCAGCGGCGACCGGTTTCCGAGATCGTCGGCGCCGACTTCCCGCAGGAAGTCCAGGGCGTCGCGGTCGTGCACCGGCGGATCGTCACCGACGGCACGCGGGTCCGTCTCCGGGTTGTAGACCAGGTCGTCGGCATACGGATCGACCTTCGCCAGCGCCCGCACGTAATCGGCGAGCGGCCCGGTCAGATCGTCGAGATCGCCACGCGCGGCCCGGTTCGACAGTGCCTCGGCCAGTGCGGCGGCGTCCAGCGGCAGACCACCGCGCGGCAGCCCGAGATGCGGTGCGAGTGCGTCGCGTGCCGCATCGACCGCGGCCGGGTCGAACGCGCGCAGCAGCTTCGCGTAGTCGGTGAGGTCCCTGGCGCGCTGGCGGTGCAGCTCCACCCGCGTACCGGGATCGGCGAGCCGTTCCGCGACCAGGTCGGGGCCGAGATCGCCCGGCTCGACGCCGAACCGCAGCGCCAGCGCGCTGCGCGCATTGTGCAGGGCATTGAAGTTGTCGACCGCGTCGACGCTGAGCGCGTAGTCGACGGCCGCTTCGAGCTGCCTGGCCCGCACCTGATTGGCCCGTTCCAGGTCGGCGAGCAGCTCGGTCAGGCGCTCGCCCGACAGGTTCGACGGATCGTCGATGCCCAGCCTGCCCGCCACCTCGGCGAGCTCGGCACGCACCTCGGTCAGCGAACGCGGTTCCCGCACCGGCTGATTCGCGTCCTCGGCGACCACCGGCAGGTTCGGCTCCGGCGCGGTATGCCGGGGCGGGGACTCGATCATCCGCCACGGGCCCGACCCGTCCCGCACCATGGTCGCGTCGACGGTGCGTCCGTCCAGCTCACCCCGCAGGTGCCGGATCTCCGGAGCGTCGACCTCCAGGACGCGCACGCGCCCCTGGTCGTCGACGCCGACGATCCTGATCTGGATCTCGACCTCGCCGCGATTGAGCCGATCGATGAAGTCCGCGTCGGCGTCCGCCAGCGCCCTGGCCAGCGCGGCCTCGTGCCCGGCACCCGTGTCGACGATCGCGATCGTGCCGTTCTCGGCGTCGACCACCAAGCGATCACCGGTGTCTGCGGCATCGAAATCGGCCACCCGCTGGGTGAATTCGCCCAGCAGCCCGACATTGTCGTCGAGTTGCCCACGCAGCCTGGCGATCTCGGCATCGAGGTTCCGGACCAGCGCTTCCAGATCGGCGCCCGCCAGATGCGCCCACGTCGACCGCTCGTCCCGCAGCCCCGCGCGGCGCAGCGCGTCGTCGAAGATCTTGCGCGCGTCCTCGGCGTGGACGGTCCCCGAACCACCGTCGTCGCTCAGATCGGGCCAGATGTCGACCCATTCGCCGCCGTTGTTCACCCCGCGCCAGTTCAGCATGTCGAAGCTGAACTCGTCGCCCCTGGCCGCGACGACTTCCTTCAAGTAGGCGCCCAGCGGGTCCTTGCTGAAGAAGTTGGCGGGCCGGAACGGAATGTCCGCGTGCTCCTGGTTGAAGAACCGCGCGGCGGCCTCCAGCGCCTGGATCACACCGTCGCGACGCAACAGCCGGTACTCGGCCTCGGCGAGTGCCTTGCGCAGGCCCTCCTCGCTGAAATCGGTGATCCGCACGCCGAGTTCGCGGGCGAGCGCGTCGAGCACGGTGGCGTCGGCGATGCGCTGATTCACCGCGTCGACCACGCCCTGCAACCACGGTGGCAGCGGCTCGGCGACCGCGGGTGACTGCTCGGGTTCGCCCGTCAGCTGCTGCGGCTCTGCGGTTTCGGTGAGCTCCTGCGCTTCCCGCGCGGCCAGCTCCGACGGTGTCAGGCTCTCCGGTTCCAGCAGATGCTCGAGCCCGGCATCGCGCAGATCCTGCTCGATCCGACGACGCAGCTCCGGATCGGCATCGGAGATCCACGGCTTGTACTCCGTGCCGTCGAGATTGCGCAGCGGCAGGAATTCCCCGGCCTGGTTCGCGATTCGCGAGGACAGATGCTTGAGAATCGGCACCAGCTCGCGCTTGCGCCACATCTCGATGCTCTCCTTGAGAACGCGCACCGGATTGAACTTGAGCTGGAGCTGTTCGTATTCGCCGCCCGGCGCGTCCGGGGTCGCGTCCTTCATCGTGGTCAGCGGCAGCCCGGCACTGTGGCCGAGCATCGACAGCGCGGCGCTGTCCTGGGTCGACCCGGACGGGTACTTCGGGTTCTCGCCGTGGAAGCCACGATTGGCGATCCGGTCCCAGAGCCTGCGCAGCCAGTTCTTCTTCGGCGTCTCGACGGCCTTCTCCGCGGGCGGCGTCGGCGTCGTCGGCTCGGGCCGCGCGACGGGTTCCAGGTGCCAGGCGTCCGGCCCGTCCTCGACCCGCCGGACCAGCGTCTGGTCGCCGTCGACATCGACGGACAGCATCCGGTCGTCGAGTGCGGTGCGCGCCAGCCGATCCAGATGCGCGAGGTCGGCGGCGTCGCGGGTGACGCCGGCGCGCAACCGGGTGATGTCGTCGGCGGCACGGACGAGACCGGGATCGGCCGCCAGCCCGAGCCGGGCCGCCCAGCGACGCGCGACGGCCTCGCGCACCGCCCGCTGCCGCGGATCGGTCGCCGCCTCGGCATGGCGCACCGCCGAGGCGAACGCCTCGACCGCGCCCGCGCGCAGCAGCTGCCGGTAGCGCGCCCCGTCGAGGGAACCGGAATCGGTGAGGTCGACCCCGAACCGCGCGGCCAGCCGGTCCAGTGCCTGCTGGGCAGGCTCCATCCGCGGCCCGCCCGGCTGCTGGGTGCCGTCGGCGGGCGGCAGGATCGCGGTGGGGTGCAGCGGCTGGGCCTGCGGGTTCGGTTCCGGCTCGGTACCGAGCGAGGGCCGCGAGCCGTCCTCGAGCCCGGCCCGGCGCAGGTCGTCGGCGACCTCGGCGCGGACCTCGGGATCGCCCTCGACCCGCCACTGGTCGACACCGTCCTGGAGCTGATCCAGGTTCAGCGGCGCGTAGTCGTCCGGGTAGCGCATCGGCGCGCCCAGTGCGGCGTCGGGATCCAGTGCGCTGTCCAGGAATCCGCGTGCCCTGGCCATGTCGGCGATCTCGGCCAGCGCGCCGAGGGGATCACGCTGACCGGTGAGCGCGTCACCCAGGCCCAGCGCCTCGGCGAGCCTGCGCACCTGCTCGGCCTGCTCCGGCGTCAGCGGCGGTGCGTCGGCGTGGGTCGACGGCGGCAGATCACCGAGATCACGCAGGAACTGCCGCACCTCGTCGATCCGGACGTCGCGCTGCTCGGCACGGTTCGGCGGATCGGCGGGCGCGTCGGCGCCCGGCCGATCCAGCCCGGCGGCATCGGGCACGGCGAGTTCGGCGGGCGCCTGCGGAATCCCCCGGTCGAACGGCGACGAAGTCTTCGACGGTTCTTCCGGTTCCGGGCTCAGCGCGGTCGGCGGATGCGCGGGCGGCTTCGACGGCGGACCGCCGGGGGCGGGTCGCGGCGCGGGCGGATCACCCGGATCGTCGTCGCCCCGCGATTCGGGACCATCGTCGGTCCCGTTCACCTCGTGGTCGGCGGGCGCGCTCGCGTCGCCGGGGAGTTCCCGCTCGGTGTCTCGCGCGGGCGGCGGATTCGCTGAATCGTCGGCGGGAGTCGCCGGGTCGCCCTCGGCAATCGGACCGGCGGGCAATCCGGCCCGCGCCGGCGAGCCGGGGACAGACGGGGTCGGGCCGGGCGGCGGTGTCCCCGGGACACCATCCGGGCGCTCGAGCACGTGCCCGGACGCGCCACCCAGCTCGGGATCGGTGACGAACGGTTCGGTGAGCAGCTCCCGCAACCGGGCGATATCGGCCGCGCGCTGCCGGATCTCGTCGCGGATCTCCGCGTGCACCTGCGCGAGTTGTTCGAGGGTGAGACGTTCGTGCTTGTCGATGCGGCCGTCGCGGAACCACTCGTAGACCTGCGCCACGCGCTCGTCGTCGGCACCGGTCAGATCGACGCCGAGCAGCCGGGCGTGATCGCGGCTCGGACCGGGAACCGCATCCTCGGGCGCGGGCGGCAGTGGCGACCGGTCGGTGAGATCGTCGGCGCCGACTTCCCGCAGGAAGTCCAGCGCGTCGCGGTCGTGCACCGGCGGATCGTCGCCCATCGCGCGCGGATCGGTCTCGGGGTTGTAGACCAGGTCGTCGGCGTACGGATCGATCTTCGCCAGCGCTCGCACGTAATCGGCGAGCGGGCCGGTCAGATCGTCGAGATCGCCGCGCGCGGCCCGGTTCGACAGCGCCTCGGCCAGTGCCGCGGCATCCAGCGGCAGCCCACCGCGCGGCAGCCCGAGATGCGGTGCGAGTGCGTCGCGCGCGGCGTCGACCGCGGCCGAGTCGAACGCACGCAGCAGCTTCGCGTAGTCGGTGAGGTTCGCCGACCGCTGCCGGTGCAGCTCCACCCGGGTACCGGGATCGGCGAGCCCGCGGGCGATCACCTCCGGCGTGAGCGCCTCGGGCGGCACGCCGAAGCGCAGGGCCAGCGCGCTGCGCGCATTGTGCAGGGCGTTGAAGTTGTCGATCGCGTCGGCGCTGCGCGCGTAGTCGACCAGGCCCTCGACCTGCCTGGCCCGCACCTGATTGGCCCGCTCCAGCTCGGCGAGCAGGCTGTTCAGCCGGTCCCCAGGCAGGGTCGACGGGTCGTCGATCCCGAGCCGCCCGGCGACCTCGGCGATGTCGGCGCGCACCTCGGCCAGCGAACGCGGTTCGCGGACCGGCTGGTTCGACTCCTCCGGCACGACGGGCAGGTTCGCCTCGGCCTCGGCAGCGCGCGGCGCCGCGTCGACCATCCGCCACGGACCGGACCCGTCGCGCACCATGGTCGCGTCGACGGTGTGCCCGTCCACCTCGGTGCGCAGGTGCCGCACCTCCGGAGCGTCGATCTCGAGCAGGTGCACGCGGCCCTGCTCGTCGATCCCGACCGCCCGGATCTCGATCTCGACCTCGCCGCGATTGAGCCGATCGATGAAGTCCCCGTCGGCCTCGGCCAAGGCCCGCGCCAGCGCGGCCTCGTGCCCGGCACCGGTGTCGACGATGGCGATCTTGCCGTTCTCGGTATCGACGACCAGTCGGTCGCCGGTATCCGCGGCAGTGAAATCGGCCACCCGCCGGGTGAATTCACCGAGCCGTCCGATGTTGTCGTCGAGTTGCCCGCGCAGCTGGGCGATCTCGCCGTCGAGGTTGCGCACCAGTGCTGTCAGATCGGCACCGGCCAGGTGCGCCCACGTCGACCGCTCGTCCCGCAGCCCGGCCCGGCGCAGCGCGTCGTCGAAGATCTTGCGAGCGTCCTCGGCGTGGACGGTCGGCCCGTCGCCGTCGTCGCTGAGGTCGCCCCACGGGTTGACCCACTCGCCGCCGTTGTTCACGCCGCGCCAGTTCAGCATGTTGAAATCGAACTGCTCGCCCCTGGCCGCGACGACTTCCTTCAGGTAGGCGCCCAGCGGGTCCTTGCTGTGGAAGTTGGCGGGCCGGAACGGGATATCCGCGTTCTCCTGGTTGAAGAATCGCGCGGCCGCTTCCAGCGCCTGGATCACACCGTCACGACGCAACAGCCGGTACTCGGCCTCGGCCAGCGCCTTGCGCAGCCCTTCCTCGCTGAAATCGGTGATCCGCACACCGAGTTCGTGCGCCAGTGCCTCCAGGACGGTCGCGTCGGAGATCCGGTCGTTGACGGCGTCGACCACCTCGCGCAACCACGGCGGCAGTGGTTCGGCGACCGCGGGCACTTCCTCGCCGTCACGCGAGATCTGGACCGGCTCATCGGACTCCGGCAGCGCCTTCGTCTCCCGCGCGGCCAGTTCGGCGGGCGTCAGGCTTTCCGGTTCCAGCAGGTGCTCGAGTCCGGCATCGCGCAGATCCTGTTCGATCTGGCGACGCAGCTCCGGATCGGCGTCGGAGATCCACGGCTTGTACTCGGTGCCGTCGAGATTGCGCAGCGGCAGGAACTCACCCGCCTGGTCGGCGATCCGCGAGGACAGGTGCTTGAGAATCGGCACCAGCTCGCGGTTCTGCCACATGTACACGCCCTCTTTGAGGATGCGTACGGGGTTGAACTTGATCTGGAGCTGGTCGTATTCGCCGCCGGGCGCGTTCGGGGTCGCGTCCTTGACCGTGGTCAGCGGCAGCCCGGCCTGGTGGCCGAGCAGCGACTGTCCCGCGCTGTCCTGGCTGGAACCGGAGGGGTACTTCGGGTTGTCGCCGTAGTAGCCACGATTGGCGATCCGGTCCCAGAGCCTGCGCAGCCAGTTCTTCTTCGGCGGCACCTCGACCGCCTGCTCGGTGGTCCGCGTGCGCGGCGCCGGCTCGGGATGCGCGATGGGCTCCAGATGCCAGCTGTCTGGCCCGTCGACCACGAGCCGGACCAGGATCTTCTCGCCGTCGATGTCGAGCGAGAGGACCCGGTCGCCGAGCTCGGTTTGCAGCAGATGATCCAGGTGGGCGAGGTCGCCGGCGTCGCGCGTCACCCCGGCGCGCAGCCGGTTGATGTCGTCGGCGGCGCGGGTGAGCCCCGGATCGGCGGGCAGCCCGAGCCGAGCGGCCCAACGTCGTGCGACGGCTTCCCGCTGTGCCCGCTGCTGTGGATCGGGCGCCGCCTCGGCGTGGCGCACCGCCGAGGCGAATGCCTCGACCGCGCCGGCGCGCAGCAGCTGCCGGTAGCGCGCGGCGTCGAGCGACCCGGAATCGGTGGGATCGACCCCGAACCGGGCCGCCAGCCGGTCCAGCGCCTGCTGCGCGGGCTCGAGGCGTGGGCCACCCGGTCGTTGCGCGCCGTCGTCCGGCGGCAGGATCGCGGACGGGCGCAACGGCTGCGCGGCCGCGTCCGGCTCCGGTTCGGTGCCCAGCGACGGCCGGGAGTCGTCCGCCAGCCCGGCCCGGCGCAGGTCGTCGGCGATCGCGGCACGGTCGGCGGGATCACCCTCGACCCGCCACTGGTCGAGACCGTCCTGCAGTTCGTCGGCGTCGAGCGGTTCGTAGTCGTCCGGGTAGCGCATGGGACGCCCGAGTTCGGCGTCGGGATCCAGAGCACTGTCCAGGAATCCGCGCGCCCTGGCCATGTCGGCGATCTCGGCAAGCGCGCCGAGAGGATCACGCTGACCCGTGAGCGCGTCACCCAGACCCAGCGCCTCGGCGAGCCTGCGCACCTGCTCGGCCTGCTCCGGGGTCAACGGCGGTGCGTCGGCGTGCGCCGACGGCGGCAGGTCACTCAGCTCCTGCAGGAACTGATGCACGTCGTCGAGGAAATCGCTGCGCTGCTGGGCACGGTCCGGCCGGTCACCGGGCGTGGGCGAGTCGGCGTCGGGCAGGACGGCCGCGGACTCCCCCGGCACCGCCAGTTCGGCCGGTGGCTTCGGGACGCCGAAGTCGAACCGCGACGAACCCCTCGACGGCTCCGGGGTTTCCGAGGTCGTCGGCGGACGGGTCGGCTGTCCTGGTTCGGAACTCGGCGCCACCGACGAACGCGGCTGCTGTCCGGGTTCCGAATTCGGCGTCGTCGACGGACGCGTCGGCTGTCCGGGGTCCGAACCCGGCGTCGTCGACGGACGTGTCGGCTGTCCGGGTTCCGGACTCGGCGTGGACGGACGCGACTGCTCTGCGAGTTCCGAGTTCCGCGTCGACGGACGCGACGGCTCCTCGGGTTCCGGGCTCGGGGCCGTCGGCGGACGCGACGGCGGCTTGGACGGCGGACCGGCGGGCGCGGGCGACGGTGCGGGCGGGTCGCCGTCACCGTCGTCGTTTCGAGAGCGGGTGTCGTCGTCGGAAGTCCCACGACGCATTCCGTCGTCGCCGGGAGAACTGTCTGCCTCGACCGCCCCGTCGCCCACCGGCTCCGGCGCACCCTGTCGCTCCACCGCGGCGGCGAACCTGGCCGCCATTTCCGCACGGGCGGCGTCGAATTCCTGCTGTGCCCGCAGATAGGACTCCAGCGCCTGCTGGTCGGCGAGGGCTTCGGCGTCGAGGTCCGCCGGCCGGACCTGCGCCGCCTCCGCCAGCTCGGCGCGCAACGCGTCGAACTGCTGCTGGGCTGCCAGGTAGGACTCGAGCGCGGCCAGATCGGCGGCGCGCATCGCGAAGTCGGGGTCGGTGTCCTCGCCCCGCCGCACGGCGGCCTGGGCGTCCTGGGCGGCCAGTTCCTCGAACCGGGACGCGATCTCGGCCTGCACGGCGTCGAACTCCCGCTGGGCGCGCAGATACGACTGGAGCGCGGCCAGGTCCTCATCGACGGCGTCGAGCTCGCGCAGCGAGTCGTCCAGCGCGGCGTCGGCCTGGTCGGCCCGCCGCCGATCGGCCTGGTCGGCGAGCCGGTTCTGGCGCTCGACGGCTTCGTCGATCCGCGCCAGCGGGTCGACGGGCTCACCGGGCCCGACCAGATCGTCCAGCGTCGCGATCGGTTCGGCCAGTTCGTCGGCGACCTCATCCAGCTTGCGCATGGTCTGGTCGAGCTTCGCGTCGGCCCGGTCGTCGAGGTCGGTACCCCGTTCCGGCGGCAGCCCGGCGTCCGGATCGGCACCCGAATCCGGTTGCCTCCCAGGCGGTTGCGAACCATCCACTGGCGGGGCCCCTGCGGGCAGCTCACGCGGCCCACCCGGCAGCGCGTCGGGGTCGGTGCCCCCGTGCGGCCTGGCCGAGGGGGAATCGGCGGGCGGCAGATCGGCGACCGGCCGGTAGAACTCGTCGGTCAGTGCCTTCAGCCGCTCGAGCTGCTCGGTCCTGAGGCGGATCTCCTCGCGGATCGCGGCGATCTCGGCCGCCAGCTTCTCCGGGCTGAGGCCCTCGTGCTTTTCGATCTTGCCGTCGCGGTAGGCCTCGTAGATCTCGACGAACTTCGCGTCGTCGGCGGTGGACACGTCCACGCCGACCAATCGGGCCCAATCCCGATTCGGCTGCGGCCGTGGATCATCCGGGCCGACGGGCTCGTCGGCGCCATAGGAGCGGGCGACATTGTCGGCGATCTGTGCGGCGAGATCGACCGGGCCGGCACCCGGCTCGGCCGCGTCGGCCGCCGCGCGCAGACCGTGGATCGCGTCGAGATCGTAGATGTGCGGATCACCGGTGGTGCGCGGATCGCGAGCCATGGTGCCCGCCGGGTGGTCGGTGTAAGGATCGATACGCAGCAGCGCGTCGGCGTACGCGGCGAGCGCGTCCCGCGCGAAATCGCCCGCGCCCAACCGGTTCAGCCGCGTGACGAGCTTGCGCAGCTTGGTCGGATCGATCCCGCTGTCGGCGGGCCCGTACGTCGGCCTGCCGAAGCGGTCGATCGTCGCGACAACCGGCCGCAGCCGGTCCGGGTTGTCCGGGCTCAGCGCCCGGATCAGGGCTTCCTGCGCGGCTTTCACCGTGGCCGCGTCGACATTGCGCAGCTGCTGCGAGTAGCCGGCGGTCTTGCTCGGATCGCGCTGCTGCCCGTCGAGCAAGTCCTCGAACTGCTGCTGGCGGATACCGCGCCGCTGCTTCGGGTTGGTCAGCGCCTCGGCGATCCGGCGCGGCGTGAGCTCGCCTTCCGGGATCCCGAGGCGCGTGGCCAGCTGTCCGCGCGCGTCCCCGATCAGATGGAACGTCTCGATGTCGGCCATCGTGCGGGCGTAGTCGGCCAGTGCCTCGGTCTGCCCGGCGCGCACCGCGTTGTCCAGGTGCAGTGCGCGGATGGTGGCGTCGATATTGTCCGGGTGCAGCGCGGCCGGGCCGAGGTTCAGCTGCCGGGCCAGGTCGACGATCTCGCGCACCATGTCGGCGCGGTCGCGCGGGGCGGGCGGCGGTTCGGGCGCCGGCTGCACCGGCCGCCACTGCCCGTCCTCGTCGCGCAGCATCGTCACCTGCAGTTCGGCGCCGTCCACGGTGCGGCGGATGTGCTGCACCTCCGGGGTCGCCACCGGATCGAGGAACTGCCTGCCCGTGCCGTCGGCGTGCACCGCCCGGAAGTCCGGCTTCAGCCGCCCGTTGTCGATGTCGACGGCCAGCTCCGGGTTGTCCCGCAGCGCGCGGGCCAGCGCCTCCTCGCGGTCGAGCGCGCCGTCGACCACGAGCAGCCGGTCGGGTCCGCCGTCGGCGTCGGGCACCCGGGCGACCTGGTCGCCGTAGGACCTGCCGACCGGTTCCGCGCCGTCACCCTGCAGGACCGGCTGCGCGGCCGCGATGAAATCGGCGAGGTTCTGGGCCCGCTGCCGCGCGGAGTCGCGCAGCTCGTTCAGCGTCGGTTCCATCCGGTCGCCGGACAGATCGCTCAGATCGCGGCCGAACATCGCTGCCCAGCTGGACAATTCGTCGCGCAGCTGGTCGCGGCGCAGCGCGTGCTCGAAGAACTCGCGGGCCCGCGCCTCGTCGCGCCCCGGTTCCCGGTCGTCGGAGAAGCTGGCCCATTCGGGCAGCCGGTCGGCGCCGTTGCCGACCCGGTCGTAGTCCCGCAGCGCGGTGACACCCTCGAAGGCGACGATCAGGTCGCGCAGGAACCGGCCGAGCGGATCCTTGTCGAGGAAGCTGACCTCCCGCGAGAACGGCACCGGACGCGGCGCGCTGGTGTCGCCCCAGTGACTCCGCGGTTCCGCCCCGGTGGGCTCGTCGTCGAAGTCGTCGAAGTCGTCGGTGTCCTCGCGCGGCTCGCCCGACTCCACTTCGCGCAGCCGATCCGGGCCGGCGACCGACCGGTCGTCGGGCGCGGGCGCGGGGTCGGCGGGATGGTCGGCCCGCCGGTAGGGCCTGCTCTGCTCCTCGTCGGCCCGCCGGGCCGCGTCGGCCAGCCCCTCGATCGCGCCGACCTCCCGCAGCAGCCGGTGGCTCTGGCGGTCGATCGCCCGGCGCAGGTCTTCCGGTCCGTCGCCGTCGAGCTCGATACCGAGCCGCTCGGCCATCTCGGCCAGCGTCTCGCCCTCGGGCGGTGGCCCCTGCTGCTCCGGCGTCGGGTCGGGCGCGCTCGGCGGCGTCTCCTCCATGACCCGCGCTTCGTCGGCATCGATGAGGCCGTTGAATTCCAGATCGTCGATCAGGTCCTGGCGCAGCTGCGGATCCCGGGCGGCGTCGAACAGCTCCTTCAGGACATCGCGGACCTCGTCGGGCTCCATCCGGTTCGCCCGCAGCTCGCTGACGACGGTCTCGCGCACGGCGTTCGGATCGGCGTCGCTGATCCACGGCCGGTACTCGGTGCCGTCGGGGAAGTACACCGGGCGATAGTCACCGGCCACGTCCGCCTGGCGGCCCAGCATCCCGCCGATGACCGGCAGATGCTCCCGGTTGTGCCAAATCGTCAGGCCTTCCTTGCCGATCCTGGCCACATTCAGCGCGGGATCGCCCGCACCAGCGGGCGGCGCGCTGGCCACCGGACCGTCGACCGGGGGCGGCGCGGGGGCCGGCGTCGGCGCGGGCGGATCGGTCACCAGGTGCACGCCACCGGCCACACCGTCGCGAATCGCGGTCTGGCCCCGGCCGTCGAGCCCCGACCCCGACGGGTACTTGAGATTCAGCCCTTCGTAGCCGGCATTGAGCTGATTGACCAAGCGCCGCAGGGTACTCCGGGTATCGACCTCCGGAATGTCGTCGCGCCGCGCCGGGGCGTGCTGCGTCCCCTCGTCACCGTCGGTGCGCGCGACCACCCACTGCCCGTCGTCCAGCCGCACATGCAGCGCGACGACGTCCCCGTTGTCCCCGAGCTCGACCCGCACCTCCCGCTGCGGCGGTTCGGGGTCGGCGAAATCAGGTGTGCGGTTCCGTGTTTCGCCGTCCTCGTCGCCCATGTAGTCGATCGAGTCGTCGGCGGCGAGGCGAGTGAGCGTGTCCGGGTCGACAGGCAGCGGCACGTCGGCCAGCACATCGATGCCGTCGCGGACCAGCCGCAGGTCGGTGACGCTCACCTCGCCCTTCGCCGTGGCGTGCACCAACTTGTACTCGACCTTCAGTGTCCCGTTCTCGCGGGCCGCGAGCAGCTCCGCCACCGCTCGGCGGAACGCCCGGCCCTCAGGAGTGTCGGGGTCGATCCCCCGCGCGCGCATCTGCTCGGGCGTCTCGTTGAGAATGCGCCGCAGATTCTGATCCATGTCGAGCGTCCGTCGCAGGTACTCCGGCGAACCCTGCTCCGCCCGAGCGATTTTCGACCCACCGAGCGTGGCACCGACACCCTTGGCCTCCACCACGAGCAGGGTCGGCGGGTCACCGGGACGGGTCGGCGGCACGATCGAGGCCATGTCGACGACACCCGCCCCGTCGAAGGCGCCGATGAACGGAGTGAGCAGGATCGCGCCGGGCCGGCTCAGTGCGTAGTCGAGTCCGGCGGTCTCCCCGAGCAGCTTGGACAGGGCGACCATCTTCACGCCCATCGTGAAGTACTTGTTCGCCGTCGACTGCAGGGCAAGCAGCTTCGCCGCCTTGGCGTCCTTCTCGGCCTGGGACAGCGTCGCATCGTTGTCGACCGCGTCGGACAGCTCGGCGATCTTGCTCGCCACCTTGTCCGGCGCCAGATCGTTGCGGGCAGTGACGCCGAACTCGGCCATCAGACGGTCGAGCTTCACCCGTTGTTTGTCCCGCTGCGTCTGCAGCTCGAGCCGCTTGTCCGACGCTTCCTTCAGCTCGTCGGCACGGTCGGGATCCTGCATGGTGTGCGGATCGGTGTCGCCCTTCTGCACCTTGTACTCGTAGTCGACGCCGGCGAGCGGGTCGTCGTCGCCTCGGTAGAAGCCACCGGTGTCGTTCTGTAGCCGGAAGCGCTTGTCCCGGAAGGTATCCGCCGGATCATCGACGTGGTGCCAGGTGCCGTCCGGTTCGCGGTAGCTGTCCGTCCGGTCCCCCGGCCGATGCAGCAGCCCGTCGTCCCCACGGACCATCCCGGGCGGCACCGGATCACCGGCGGCGGGAGTCGGGCCCGCATCGTCGTCGTCGCCCATGAAGTCCGTATCCGGGGGGTACTCCGGCGACACGAGCCGTGGCTCGATGATGTTGCCCTCGCCGGCGGCCCGTTCGATGTCGACGTGCCGGATCGGGTCGACGCGCGGAGCGCCCTCGTCGATGATGTGGCCCGCGGTGCTCTCGGTGCCCTGCACCACCCGGGTGCAGTTGGCGCAGCAGGGCGCCTCGGCGTCCCGGCTCGGAACGTAGGGCGAGTTGAGGATGGAGGCCAGGCCGTCGAAGTCGGTCGGCAGCTGGTCGCTCGGATCGCGTTGCTGGTTGAGCAGTTCCCGATCGTGCAGCGCGGCATTGGTGCCGCGGATCTCGGCATGGCCGAGCGGATTGTCCGTGTGCGGGAAGAACCTCGGGTCGCCGCCGTTGTGGTAGACGTCCGTGGGGTCCTGGTATCGGGAGACGTTGTCGTGCAATGTCGGATGCAGCTCGGACGGGTGGATGCGCTGGTCGGAGGTGCCGTTGGCGGCCTCGTACACGCGACCGGTGAGGCGGTCGATGGTGATGGACGAGACGTGGCCGCGCCGGGCGGCGGGTAGCCGGTTGGCCTCGGCCTTCTCCAAGCGCTTGGCGGGCGAATTGCCTGCCTCGGCTTCGGCCTTGTCGGCGGCGATGAAGTTGTCCAGGGCGGTCTTGGCCGCCTTGGCATTGTCCTTGGCCGCCGCCAAGTCCTCCTGCGCGCTGCGGACCAGCTGCTCGCCGTCCTCGGCACCGCGGTCTCGCGCGTTCTGGGCTTCCTTGAGCGCGATGGCCGCATCGCGCACCGCACGGCCCGCCGCGGCCTTCTCGGCTTCCAGCGCCTTCTGCTGGGCTTTGTGCTGCTCGTACTCGGCGACCAGGGCCGCGTCCTGGGTAGACGCGTCGACGAACGCTCGGCCCCGCTCCTCGCTGAGCCGGTGCGAGAACTCGTCGATCGGTTCCCCACCCACATGGGTGATCCGGGGCGGGTCACCCGCGGTCTGCACCATCGGATCGTTCATGTCCAGCACGCCGAGCAGATGCGCGTCCACGCCGGGTGTGCGGCTGAACGGCGCGTTGACGGTCCCGACCTCGGGAGTCAGGAACGACATGGCGGAGGGACGGGTCGACGGGTCGTCGTCGCTCATGAAGTCGACCAGGTCGCGATCCAGCGGTGGCCCGTCACCGTCGAGGGTGTCGAGGTCGCTCGGATCGCTCGGGTCGGAATCCGGGCGCAGCGAGGAGATGTCGTCGGGCACGGTGGCCGATTCCGGGCTGAAGGTGCGCCACTTGCCGCCGCGATCGATCACCGGAACGGAGTCGGGCTCGTTCTTCACGCCTACCCGGTCGGTGGGCGCGGTGACGTCGACGCCGAGCTGATCTGCGATGTACTGGGCCCAGCCGTTGGCATTGCCCGCGTGGCAGGACAGCAGTCGAATGGGGGTGCCCGGCACGTAATTCGGGTTCGAGCGGATCGCGTCGACGATGTCCTGTGGGTGGACGGCGTCGCCGTTGCTCGGGGTGACCGAGCCGTCGCGGCGCCCGTGCACCACCACGTCGTGGGCGCCGTCGTTGCGGACGTTGTTGCTCACGCGGTGGGTGCGCGCGTCCTCGCCGATCGCGGTCCCGTCGGGGTGGTGGACGACGCCCTGGCCATTGGGCAGCCGGGCGTCGTAGACCGGGCCGCTGTCGTTGTCGTCGGGCTGCGGCTGCCTGCGGTCGTCGGCTCCGTCGGCGCGGTCGCGCGCGGTGTCGTCGGTGCCCGCGCGGCCGGGGCGGCTCGCGTCCGGTCGGGCCGGGCTCGCTGCCGAATCGGCGCCGACGATCGGCACGACCGGCGGAACATCGGCGAGCGGATCCGCCCGCACCTCGGATTCCCCGGCGCGGACCGGCTCGGCGGTCGTCTCCGCTTCCGATCGGACCGGCGGCGCCTCCCCGGGCGCGGCGTGCAGACCCTGGAGCGGGGTGTCGGCGAGACCGGCACCGCCGCGCGGTTCGGCTGCGCCCGCGCGGCTTTCGGTGTCGGCACGGGTGTCGCCCGCACCGTCGGTGTCGGCTCGCGACTCGCTGGTCCCACCGTCTCCGAGGACTTCCGGTGTGGCGGAACGACTTTCCGGAGTCGACTGGGTCCCGTCGGGCAGTCCGGTGCGGACATCCGGCGCACCGGGTCGGGCCGCGGGCTGCCCACCCTGCCCCTGGGTCGCCTGCTGACCGGGCGTTGCCTGCTGGCCCGGCGTGGATTGCGCTGGGGTGGAGGGTGATTGCGCCGGGGTCGCAGCGGGCTGACCGGTCGCGGGCGTCGCGGCTTGGCCCGTGACGGGCGCCTGACCGGTCGCCCCCGGGGTCGGTCCGCCGGTGGCCGCCGGGCCAGCCCCGGCCATCCCCGCCGCAGGGGCCGCGCCGACCTGGGAGGTGGTGTCCCGGTTGACCGTGTGGGTGTCGTTGGCCTGAGTGACCGGCTGACCGCCGGACTGCGCGTCGGTGCGGGTCCCGTCGTTGACGCCCGCCCCGTCGGCGTCCGCGTCGGCCTCCCCGGCGCGCGAGCTGTCGCGTCCCGAATCCGACTGCGCCTCTGGGCCTTCGGCACGGGCGCCACTGTCCTGGCTGCCACCGTCCTGACGCCCGCCGTCCCCGGCCTGCGTGTCCCCGGTCTGCACCTCCGGCTTGGACTCCTGGCGACCGCTTCCGGCATTGCCACCGTCCGAGGCGGTCTGCCCGTCTTCACCGGCGTGCTGATTCGCCTGTCCCGCACCGGTATTCGTCGGACCGTCGCCCTCGGCCTCCGGCGTGGTCCCGCCCGCCGGGCGCATGGACTGGCTGTCGTCGCCCGCGCCCGCCCTGGTCTCGCCCGCGCCTTCGCCGTCCATGGTGTCGTCGCCCGCACCGGCGCGCACGCCGTCGTCGCCGCCCGCACCGGTCGCACCGTCGTCGGCACCGGCGCGGTTCTCGCCGTCGGCGCCGGGACGGTTGGTCGAGCCGTCCCCGCCCGCGGTGTTGCTGTCCTGGCCGAACGTCCCGAGGTCGTAGCCGGGTCCCATGGCCTCGCGGATCCGGGAACTGAAGCTCGGACGCTCGAACAGGCCGGGGTTCATCTTGGACCACGCGGCGTTGGCGCCCGCCTTGTTCAGGCCGGAGATACCGCCGTTGGTCGCGCCCGCGCTCCACATGAGCGGGTCGGCGGCCGCGGTCTTGAGGTTGTCCCAGGCCTTGTCCCAGCCCTGGGTGAAGCCGTCGTAGGCGAACTGGCCGAGCATGCCGCCGCCCGCGCCGACCAGACCGGCGCCGGTACCGGTGATCGCGCCCTTGAGCCACGGCGCCATACCGTCGCCGAGCCGCTTGCCGAGGAAATTGCCGAACGGACCGGCCGCCAGACCACCCGCGGCGGAGCTGACCGCCGCGGCCTTCACCTGGTTCCAGTCGATCTCCTTGCGGTGGCCCTGATCCACCTGCCACTGCTGCACACCGAGTTCCTGCAGGGTGCCGAGCGCGGTGTCGATCGCCACGTGCTGGCCGATGAACTTCAGGACGCGGGTGATGACCGCCTTCGCGCCGTGGCGCAGAATCGCCGCGAGCACGCGGCCGAAGATCGTCCGTGCCACCACGCGGGTCGCCGCGATCGCGGCCGCCTCCACCGCGGGCGCCGTCGGCGGAAAGATCCACGCCGCAGCGATTTCCAGCGCCAGCAAGCCCAGCGAGGACAGGAACATGATCTTCGTGTATTCGATCTCGGTGCCGGTCTGATAGACCGAATCACCGAGGATGTCGAACAATTCGGCGAGCTTGGTCACCGACTGATCGCCGCGGGCCATCCCCTCGAAGGCCTTGAGCATGTCGTCGACACCCTCGCCTTGCGGATACGCCTTGAACGCAGCGTCTTTGGCGGCATCGATGTCGTCGACGAGACCACGAAGACTGTCGGCGGCCGTGCGCCAGTCCTCGGCCATGGCCCACATCTCGTCTTCATTGCCTTCTGGCCATTCCATGCCAGCGAGAATCGAGAGCCAGTGCAGCCCGGACGGCAGATCGATCATGGAGGGCTACGTCACCAGCTCGAGTCCGTGAACGTCGCCATCGCCCCTCATCCCTCCGCAGTGGTGCCGGATCGAGCACACCACAACTCGTTCGCCTGCGCAACAGAGTCGCAGGCACCGGCGAATCACCGGTGACGACAAAATGAACGCGAGAAGGCCGGAGCACACCCTCGGCGCCGTCATCCACCTGTCGATACCGATGAACTTGACGACCCGGCGGTGCACGCGAAGGATCGAGTCGGCGGCTCGGGCTCGACCGATGAGCACGGACCGACGAGCACGAGAGCCGGGCACAAACTCCAGAACACCGAGAGCAGGACGCACGCAATGGAATTGAAGCCCGTGGCCATGTACCGCGAGATGTACGAGGGCGCGCACGACGAGCTGCCCTCGGTCCACGACGCGCCCACCGGCACCGTCGAGGCCGACCGCGAGCGAATCCTGGACTACATGCGCAAGGCCCGCGCCATCTTCGACGTCATGGGCGAGGCGCCCGACCTGTTCACGCCCGGCGACGACATCGAGGGCGGCCCTTCGCTCTACTCGGACGGCGTCTGGATCTGGCGCGAGGACTCACTGAAGTACCTGGCCGACCAGCCTCTCGTCCTCCCACCGGGGTTCGTCGACCACGTCCGCGCACTCGACTACACCCCGCAGAACTTCGACACGCGCGACCCCGATTTCGACGCCGCGTTCCTGTCGTACTTCTGACCGTGCCGTCCTTGCCTGTCTCGAGCCAAGAGGAGAAACCGTTGACCGACTTCCGCACCCGGACCCCCGACGAGGTCGCCGAGCTGGGCAGTCGACTGCGCGCACTCGACTGGTCCTGGCAGCTCGCCGACATACCCGAGATCGCCGAACAATTCGGCTGGCGCGTGGTCTCCACCTCCGAGGACGACGACTGGGCCATGCTCGACACCGGAATGGGCCTGGCCAGCGGAAAGGTCTTCGCCGACGACGGTGACGTCGAACAGATCGAGGTCAGCGCCAGCACCATCGGCCCCGACAGCACCGAAACCCACACCCTCGTCCAGCAGGCCTACACCGCGATGGGCGCACAACTGGAGGCGACCTTGGGCGCCCCCAGCGCCCGGATCGCCGACGACAATCCCCAGCTGCGCTGGACCGGCTCCGCCTCGACCCTGATCCTCGCGGCACTCCCCCGCTCGATCACCCTCACCCTGGCCTCCAACGAATGGCTGGAACTCTTCGACGAAGGCGTCGAGCTCTCCCGGCAGGGGCAGCTGTGACCGACTGGACCACGTTCGCCGAGCACCTGGCGTCCGAGCTCGAGAACCTTCCGCTCGGCGGACGGGTGATCGTCTTCGAACCCGAACCGGCCCGCACCCGCCGCTTCGTTCAGTTCGCCCGCGACGAAGACGTGCTGTCCGCTCAGCTGATCGGTGATCGGTTCCTCGACGAGAACCGGCGACCCGACCCTGCCGGGTACCGGGCGATCACCGATGCCGGCTGGAACCAGCCCGACGTGGACAACGCCCATCTGTGGTGGGAAGACTTCGACGCACCGATCACGGCCGCGGACTGCCACCGCGCCGCCGACCTCGCCGTCACCGGACTCCGCGACGGGTACGGCATCACCACCCCCGCCGAACTCGTCTACGACGCCTGGACGGACCGCGCCGGTCATCCGAACCTCGACCTGCCCACCCTCGGACTGAGCCGTCAGCCGATGCAGTAGCGGTCAGGCCGACGAGTGAGCACGTGGCGGACCCTTCCGATCGACGAGGCAGCCGAACTCGCGGGCGGACTGCACAGCCTGGATTGGTCGTGGGCTCTCGACGACGCGTCCACGATTGTCGAACGATTCGGTTGGCAGACTATCTCCAGCCGTCCGCGCTGGATCATGCTCGACGTCGGCTTCGGCGAGGGCAGCGGCACGATCCATGCCAAGAACGGCCAGGTCACTGGGATCGAACTGCAGCTCACCGACTTCGCCGACGCGGATCAGAATGTCGAGGTCTCCGCGGCGTTCGAAGGTATCGCCGCGGCGATCACCGCCGAGCTCGGCGAGCCGTCCGCGCGCGTCGCCGGTCCGCCCCCGCAACTCCGGTGGCCCGGGCCCAAGGCCACGCTTCTGCTCGAACGCTCCGCCGCTTCGGTGTGGCTGTACCTGATCACCAATCCGCGACTTGCCGCCGACGACCGCAACATCGAGCTCGAAGAGCAGGGGCTGCTGTGAGCGCCTACGTCAAACCCTTCCGGTTGCCCTGTTCCATCTTGTCGATGTAGTCGGCGCTCTCCGTCTGGCCGTCGGCGAAGTCGCCCATGGACTTGGCCATGGTCTTGACGTTGTCGCTGGTGTTGGTCCAGGAGGAGTCGTAACCGTCGTTGCCGCCGGGGCCGTCGTTGAAGCTCTGGCCGAGTTTGTCGTTGCCCCAGACGTTTCCGCGCCCGTTGAGCGAGCCGTTCAGGGTGTTGATGATGTTGGTGAGTTGGGTTCCGACATTGCGCGACTTGCCTGCCGCGGTTCGGAAGTCGTCGGCGTCGTATTCGAACGTCATCGCCCTCATCCCTCCACGAGTGGTAGCACCGAGCACACCACAAGTCCTTCGCCTGCGCAACAGCTTGGCATGGCGGAGCGAACCCGGTATGACACCGCCGTGAACGGCCGGTACCTAGGCGTTCGCCTCCCAGTGGGACTCCACCCGCGACATCATCCGCTCGATCGAGGTGTTGACCGCGTCGACCAGATCCGCCCTGGACATCGGTGTGGCGACCGGGTTCTCGTTCGGCAGGCCGATGACGTAGCGACCGTCGTCGGGCAGGTCGCGCCAGACCAGGATGTCGCGATGCATGCCGCGGGATCCGAACATCGACTGGTTCTGCAGGATGTTGATCGTGCCGGTGCGCTCGGCGGGCCGATTCAGGAATTCGGCACTGCGATCGACGATCGAGGTGTCGGCCTCCTCGAAGAACATCGAGGACGGCCGCTGATGGTCGTCCTGGTCGGCACCGGTGACCAGTGGGATGATGCCCCCGCGACCCGTGCCGGCGGCGGGCATGAGGTCGACGATCGCGTCGGCGAGCCCGTACGGCCCGATGTCGACGACGACGTAACCGCCACTGTGGGTGGGGGTTTCACCGGGCAGCTGGTAGACCAGATAGCCGTTGGCGCCGGCGCGGGCGGCCCGTGCCTTGAGCCAGTACTCGGCGTCGCCGCGCGCGTCGTCCTTCCAGCCACGCAGGCGCACATACGCTTCCGGCCGTTCGAGCACATCGAAGACGGTGCGCAGCGCCGGGTCGGCGGTGTGCTGCAGGCGCTGCCAGACCTGGTACTTCTCGGCCTCGTAGTCCTCGTGCAGCCGGGTCGTGGCCTGGAAGGTCAGCGGACGTGGCAGATCGGTACCGACGAAGCGCTGCCACAGCACCCGGAATTCGATGTCGGTGAGTTCCCAACGCTGGCTCACGCGCCGACCTCCGGCCGCGCGCGCGTGATCGTTCCGGGATCAGTGGCGTCGAGTGGTGCTATCGGCGCGTGGAACTCCTGATCGGGCATCGAGAAGGCCTGGTCGGGGATCTCGAGCACCGGGGCGGACGCCTCGGCGCCCTCGGCCGCCTCGACCTGCGCGGGTGCCTCGGTCGACAGCGACTCCGCGACCAGACCGGTGAGGGGCGCGACGAAATCGTCCAGACCGGACAGCAGGTTGGAGAAGTCGGGCAGCGAGGCGCGCGACGCCGAGGCGCTTTCGGTCGTCTCCCCGGGGACACCGGCACCGTCGGGGTTCGTGGTCGCGGTGTCGACGCCGAGCAATTCGGCCAGCGGCGTCAGCATGGGGTTGCCCGCGATCAGTCCGGTGAGCTCGGGCGACTGCGCGAGCATCTCCTTCAGATCCGGGAACTGGCCGAGCAGGTTGCCGAGCTGGGTGAAGTCGGGCAGGCCCGACGCGGTGGTCGAGCCGGTCGTGTCCGTCGAGATCTGTTGCAGCGCGGTGGCCAGCGAGGGCAGCGCCTGGGTGAGGGAACTGACGGCGGAGGTGACCGCCGACATCACCGAGGACAGGATGCTCGACATATCGCCCGAGCCCGAACCGCTGCTGGAGCCGGTCGAACCGCCCGACCCGGCGACCGAGCCGGTCGAGCCGTTCTGACCGGTCGAGCAGGTCTGCCCGTTGGCGGTCTGCGAGCCCTTGGTCCCGTTCTGCTGCAGCGCGGACTGCGCCTGCTGGGCCGCCTGCAGCGCCGCCTGCTGGGCGGCCTGGCTGGCAGCCGTCTGCTGGGAGCCGCCACCGGAATTGTTGCTTCCGCCACCGGAATTGTTGCTTCCGCCGCCGTTGTTTCCAGCGTTGTTGTTACCGCCGCCGTTGTTATTGTTGTTGTTATTGTTATTATTGTTGTTGTTATTGTTGTTATTGTTCGGCGTGGTCACCGGCCCCTTGGGGGCTGCGGGCTCCGCCGCCGCCGGGAACAGCTTCTCGGTATTCATCACCCCGTTGACATAGTGGCGCTCGTACCGATCGCGGTTCTCCTGCAGATCGTCGTCGCACTTGTCCTCGGTCTCGATCGGCATACACACCTTGGTCGCGTACAGCCAGTTCGCCGTGTACTCGAGGTTCTGCTGCATCATCTTGAAGGAGTCGCTGGCCACCATCGCGGACTGGCCGAAGGTGGCGATCGCCGCCCGCGCGGTGTCGCCGCCCTGGCTCTGCCACCGGTCGGCGGTGATCCCGGCGAGCTTCTGGTCGAGGTCGTAGGCGGCGCCGTGCACCGCGCTGGCCATCGCCTCCCAGATCGGGGCGTCGTTGGCGACTTCCATCCAGCCGATCCGCTGACCCAGGTCGTACATGTCCCGCCAGGACATGTTGTCCGCCGCCCGCACCGGAATCCGCACCCCCACCGATTCCGCGGTCGCGGTGCCCGCGTGCTTGGGCACGTTCGCGGTCTCGATGTCGTAGTTGTGCTTCTCGTTCTTGATTTCCATGCCGGTGCCCTGGCGAATCTTGACGTCGACTTCCCAGTGCGCGGGCGTGTAGCCACCGGCCTTGGTGACCTCGCCCTTGAGATCCTTCGCGCCGGGCGCGGACTTCACATCCTTGAGCTGCCCCTTGAGCGCGGCGATATTGTCGCCCGAGCCCTTGTCGGTCTCGGTGTAGGACTCGCCCGCCGCCTTGAACATGGTGACCAGGTCTTCGAGCGAATCGATGTAGCGCCCGATGAGGTCCTTGGCCTGGGTGGCCTCGGTGATGAACTTGGTTCGCAGCGGCGGACCCGCGTCGACCTGGCTTCCGCCGAGCTTCGACTCGTCGTAGTTGTTGAGATCGTGGTCGCGAATCAGGTTCTGACAGCCCTTGAACACCTCGATCGCCGAGCTACACGCCTTGGCGGCTTCGAGCGCGGCGCCCGTCTCCACCTTGATCTTGGCCTTGCTTGCCAACCCCTCGTAGGGAGAATCTCCCACGCCAACCGCTCCTCGCAGCGCCCCACCGACGACCCTCGCGCAGTCGGCTCGATCGCATGCATTCTAGTAAGCAATGCGAAATATGCACAGCCACAGGGAAACACCGGCTCGCTCGTGGATGAACATCCTGGTTCGCCGGACGGACCGGCAACCACCGCCGATCTGTGCCAAACTCGAACGACACACTGAACGGCCGCCCAACGGCCGTGCTCGAACGATGGATGAGGCCAGGATTGACGTCGCGATGGAACTGCTCATGACCGACCTGAGCGGCCTCGAACGGCGCGTCGCGGCCGACCGCACTGCCACCAGGAGCCAGGCCCCCGCCGACTACCTGCGCCTGGCCGGATCCCTCGCGGAGCTGGCCCAGGGCCTGCTCACCACCCGCGACGACCCGTCCGGCCGCGACCGCACCGCCGAGGCGCTGGAACCGGCGCAGGAAGCGGTCGCCATCCGCCTGCACTGGCTGGTCGGCGGGTATGTCAGCTACGAGTACGCCGGCGCGCTGCAGGATTCGCTGCGGCTGTTCGAACAGGCGACCCGGCTGGTCGGGCATCGGCAGCTGGCCACCAACACCATTCGCAGCGCGTGTCAGGCGTACCGGCAGGTCGCCCAGGACTATCCGGATGTGCAGCCGATGTGCGCCGACGGGCTGTCCAAGTGCGGCGTGTGGCTGATGCGGCTCGATCACGACGCGGCGGTCGCGGCGACCGAGGACGCGGTGCGGATCCGGGCCGCGATGTACGCGCGCACCTCCGAGCAGCCGGGCAAATATCTGGCCAGCCTGAGCACGCTGCTGCGCACGATGATGGTCGGCCGGTCGCGCAAGCAGGCCATCGCGAGCTATCGCACGCTGTACTCCGAGGTCACCTCGACCGCGAGTACCGCGCGGTTGCGCGAGACCCGGGTCGAGGAACTCGATCTCACCCTCAAGACCACGCAGGCGCTGATCAAGCTGGGCGCGCCGACGCTGGAACGGGCGGGGCGGCTCACCCAGCAGCAGATCCTCTATCAGTCGGGTGGCGACCTGGCCACCATCGACGAGATCAACTGGCGGCTGGCGCTGGTCGGGCTCAAGCCGCTGGCGGCGGGCGCGATGCCGGAACCGCCGTCGCGGCCGGTGGAGATCTCGGCGACCTACGGCGCGCTCGCGGTGCGCTGCTCGGCGCCGGACGCGCTCGAGCAGGTGCGGGCGGCGATCGTCGCGGCCTTCGCGCGTGACGGGGTCGAGCCGGTCGACGCGGGCCGGTTCGCCGGCGTGCACGAAAAGCACTGGGGAGTGAAGGAACCCGTCACGAACCCGGCGGTCGAGCTGTCCGCCGATGTGGTGCTGGTCGAGAAGTCCTCCGGCAGCTGGATTTCGGTGAAGAGCCTGAACTGGGAGATCGGCGCGCTCGGCAAGCATCCGCTCGCCGTTCGGCTCTCGGAGAAGTGGCCGGTCCTCACCGTCGCCACCATCGAGAAGATCTCCTACGAGCTGTGCCTCTACGACAACGGCGTCGCCACCCAGTACGCCGCGCTCGGCAGGCCGGCCGGACAGGCGCCGCTCGACGCACCCCTGGCGCCCCTGGATTTCGCGACCCTGGCCGACTACGGCGCCGACTACGCCTCCGAGACGCAGGTCCGCGCGGCCTTCGGCAACGCGCCGATGTTCGCCAAGGTCACCGAGCTCCCCGGCAGCGGCATCCGCCAGGCCGCCGAACAGCGCCCGCTCACCGAGTACGGGCCGGACATCCTGTTCTTCGGCAAACCCTGACCCGTCGCGGGCGCTGTCCGCGTCCGCCGCGTGTGGGCCGGTCCGGCGCCGACGTCGGACACCCGGCATGATCGGGTGCTGTGCGAGTACTGCTGCAGCGGGTGACCAGCGCCCAGGTGAGTGTCGACGGTGCCGTCGTCGGCCGGATCGACCCTATCGGCGCGGGTGTCCCCCACGGCCTGCTCGCCCTGGTCGGCGCCACGCACACCGACACCGAAGCGACCGCGCGGGCCCTCGCCGACAAGACCTGGCGACTGCGCATCCTCGACGGCGAACGCTCGGCCGCCGACCTCAACGCCCCCGTCCTGGTCGTCAGCCAGTTCACCCTCTACGCCAACACGGCCAAGGGGCGCCGCCCGTCCTGGAACGCCGCGGCCCCCGGCCCGATCGCCGAACCTCTCGTCGACACCTTCGCCGACGCCCTCCGCGCCCTCGGCGCCACCGTAGCCACCGGCCACTTCGGCGCCCACATGGAAGTCCAGCTCACCAACGACGGCCCCGTCACCGTCCTCCTCGAAGGCTGACCGCCGCAGGGTGTCCGGCACCTGGTTCACCCAGGTTGTCTGAATACCGGACACCTCGCGACCGGCCGAGTTCGGCCTGCCCGGACGGTCACCGGGGTCACTTGGCGTCATCGGGGTCGCACGGGTCTCCAGGGCTGCCGGGGTCGCCAGGATCACCAGGATCGCCCGGATCACCAGGATCACCAGGGTCGCCCGGATCACCAGGATCACCAGGGTCGCCCGGATCACCAGGGTCGCCCGGATCGCCTGGGTCACCAGGATCACCCGGGTCACCCGGATCGCCTGGGTCACCAGGGTCACCGGGGTCACCAGGATCGCCCGGATCACCAGGATCACCCGGGTCACCCGGATCACCGGGGTCGCCCGGATCACCAGGATCACCGGGGTCACCAGGATCGCCAGGATCGCCAGGATCGCCCGGGTCACCCGGATCACCGGGGTCACCAGGATCACCCGGGTCACCCGGATCACCGGGGTCACCAGGATCACCCGGGTCACCCGGATCACCGGGGTCACCAGGATCACCCGGGTCGCCCGGATCACCGGGGTCACCAGGATCACCCGGGTCACCGGGGTCACCGGGGTCACCAGGATCGCCAGGGTCGCCCGGATCACCAGGATCACCCGGGTCGCCCGGATCACCCGGATCACCCGGGTCACCCGGATCGCCTGGGCCACCAGGATCACCCGAGTCGCCCGGATCGCCTGGGCCACCAGGATCACCAGGGTCACCAGGATCGCCAGGATCGCCAGGGTCGCCCGGATCACCAGGGTCGCCCGGATCGCCTGGGCCACCAGGATCACCAGGGTCACCCGGATCGATCGGTGGCTCCGGGTCGGGTGGCGGGGGCGGGTCAGTCGGTTGTTTCGGTTCCCACAGGGTGGGGTCGGAGGGTGGGGGTGCGGTGTAGGTGGGGAGGCCTTCCGGGCCGTCTGGGTCGAAGTAGCGTGGGGTGTAGGGGATTTGCGAGCCGGGGGCCGCGTTGTCGGTAGCCGGGGTCACGGTGGAGCTCGGCCCGGGAGTCGAACCGGTAGCGGGGGTTCCGCTCGCGGCGACGGAACTCGTTGCCGTGCCGGTCGATCCGGTGCCGGGGTTCGGGGAACCCGTACCGGTGGTGGATCCGCCGACAGTCGGCGGCGTGGCGCCGCTCCCTCCGGTACCCACGGACGCGGCCGATCCTGGCGTGGCGCCGGTCGCGGCGCCACCGGGCCCAACAGCGCTGTGCGAGCTCGTGACCGGCGTACCCGACGCACCAGCACCACCGGCCTGAGCCGCGGTAGCACCTGACGAAGGTGGGCCCGCGGGTGCGGCGCCGCTGACGGCATGACCGCCGGACGACGGCGAACCCCCGCCCGGCGCGACACCCGCGCCGACGGGACTCCCACCACCGGCAGACACACCACCAGCCGACTGCGCACCAGCGGACGCACCACCCGGATGCGCACCGCCGCTCGAAGGCAGCCCAGCACCCGAAGTACCGGTGCCACCAGCAGAATTCGCACCGCCGGGCAGGGAGGCCCCACACGCGGAGGTGGAGCCGCTCCCCGCCGACGAAGCGCCGCCCGCGGAACTCGATGACGGTGATCCGCCGGACGGACCACCTGCGGAGGTGGACGTAGGCGCGGCACCCGCACCACTCGACGACGGCGAGCTACTCGCAGTCGCTGACGAACCGGATGCACTGGCGGAACCTGGTGTGGACGCTCCACTGGACCCGTTCGCCCCGGCCGGTGCGGCACCACCTACGGATGCCGTATTACCATTTGCCGCAGCGGAGTTGGCGCTGGATGCCGGCGCGGGCGAACTGCCCGATCCCGCTCCGTGCGAGCCGCTGCCCAGGTTGGTCAACGGCCCGTTACCGCTCACAGAGCCCAGGTTGGTCAACGGTCCGCTTCCGGTCCCGGCACCCGGCCCGCTCGAAGCCGTTGTCGTAGTGGCACTCCCGCCGGAGCCCGCAGCGCTGACCGGCGTCGTGGACCCCGACGTGGCGGACAGGCCTGCGCCGGAGCCACCGGCACCGTTGCTTCCGCCTGTCGGATACCCGGCCCCGGCAGCGAGCCCCGCGGTGGGACCCGGTCCGCTCCCGGCGCGACCGGCCCGCCCACCGAGTGCACCCCCGGTACCGACGCCGAAAGACACACCGCCGGTAAGCATTCGCGGATCCCAGGTCCAGCCGTTGCCGTCGATGAGGCCCCCTGCGCCCCATGCCGCGACAGCACCGCCCATCCCCGCGCCGGCACCGACGGCAGCCCCCTTCGCTGCCCCGGTGATCGCATTGGTTGGCAACGGCAGCGCGTCGGCGACCTTGTTCAGCCCCTTGCCGAGATGCGCACCCGCCTTGCTCGCGACGGCGGCCGTCACGGCGGTGGTTCCCACCCGTTCCCAGTCGACATTGTCACGATGGCCCGCGGCGACCTGTCCCGCTTGGATGGCGAGGTCCTGCCCCGCACCGAGCACCGTGCCGATTACCGCGTGTTTGGCGACGAACTTCACCGTCGCGGTGATACTCGACCGCGCGGCGTAACTCGCGATCGCGGTCACCGCCCGTCTGCCGATGATCCGCACGGCGACGTTGGTCAACGCGATGGCGGTGGACTGGACCAGTGGCGCTGTCGGCGGAAATAGAAGTGCCGCAGCCATTTCCACCGCGAGCATGGCGAGCGAACTGATGACGAGGATCTTGGTGTACTCGATCTCGGTCGCCGTCGCGTCGGCGGAGGCGGCGACCGCCTCCAGCACTTCCGCCAACCGCTCCAGCGACTGGTCACCGTGGCGCAAGGCGCGCAGCGCGGCGTCCATCGCCTCGTGTCCTTCACCCCACGGATAGGCATCGGAGGTGGCTCGACAGGCCGCGCTCAGTTCCGGTAGCAGCAGGCGCAGATCCTCGGCTGCCTGCTGCCAGTCGTCACCGATCGCCCACATCTTGTCTTCGTCGCCGTCGGGCCAGTCGGAACCAGCGACCCAGCCGAGCCAATGCAGCTCGGACGGAAGGGTGATGGACATCGGCGGGCTAGAGCCGGTCCTGCGTTTCCAGCCGGGTCGCCGCTTGTCGCTGACCGTCGGCATAGGAGCCGATCGTTGCCGCCATATTGCCGACAGCGGTGAACATATTCTCCCGCGCGGCGAGATATCCGGTGTCCCCAGCGGCGAATGACGTTCCGTAACCGTCACCGCCCCAAGGGGATCCGTGGGTGTCCAGCGAGGACTGCAGGCGAGTCAGGATGCCCTGCACATCATTTCGCAGATCGGCCATCTGACCGGCGGCAGAACGCAGCTTCGCCGGGGTGATCTCAACCTTGCCCGCCATCCGAAATCCCTTTCACCGAACCAGAATTGGAACGATGCCAGGGAAGGAAAGGCGAATTCGAGATGAACGCCGATCTCTTTACGCCGCACTGACGCCGGGGCGGCGATCCTTGACGGGTTGTTGACCCGGCGGACCTACTCCGGGCGCAGGGTGAGGATGCGGGGGCCGTCCTCGGTGACGGCGACGCTGTGCTCCCAGTGCGCGGCGCGGGTGCCGTCGGTGGTGACCACGGTCCACTCGTCGTCGAGGGTCTTGGTCTCGGTGGTGCCGAGGGTGAGCATCGGCTCGATTGCCAGCACCGAACCGACGACCAGGCGCGGGCCCTTGCCGGGGGCGCCCTCGTTCGGCAGGAACGGGTCCATGTGCATCTCGCGGCCGATGGCGTGCCCGCCGTAGCCGTCGACGATGCCGTACGCGCGGCCGTGCTCGCGCTCGGCCGCGCGGGTGCCGAGCTCGATGGCGTGCGAGACGTCGGTGAGGCGGTTGTCGGGCACCATGGCGGCGATGCCCGCCTCCATCGACAGCCTGGTCGCCTCGCTCAGCAGGGCGTCGGCCTCGATGATAGTGCCGACGCCGAACGTCCACGCCGAGTCGCCGTGCCAGCCGTCGAGGATGGCACCGCAGTCGATGGAGACGAGATCGCCCTCGGTGAGGATGTCCTTCGCCGAGGGGATCCCATGGACCACACGGTCGTTGACCGAAGAACAGATCGAGCCGGGAAAGCCGTGATAACCCTTGAACGACGGGACGGCGCCCGCGTCACGGATGACCTGCTCGGCGACCTCGTCCAGCTCCAGCGTCGAGACGCCGGGCTTGGCCGCGGCGCGCACGGCGACGAGCGCCTGCCCGACGATCGCGCCCGCTGCCGCCATGGCGTCCAGCTCGCCCGCCGAACGAAACGGCACGACCTTCTTCTTACGGTTGAAGACCATCCGGCCTCAGTACTCCGATCGGTGGTTACTGACCGAGCGCCTTCAGCGCCCGCGTGTTGACTTCGTCGACCTCGCCGATTCCGTCGACGGTCACGACCAGACCGTCGTAGTACTCGAGCAGCGGCTCGGTCTCCTCACGGTAGACCCGCAGCCGGTTGCGGATGACGTCCTCGGTGTCGTCGGCGCGTCCACGGGCGAGCATGCGCTCGACCACGGTGTCCTCGGCGACCACGAAGCACAGCACCGCGTCGAGCGGGGTGCCGTTGTGCTCGAGGATCTTCTTCAGCGCGTCGGCCTGGTCGGTCGTGCGCGGGTACCCGTCGAGAACGAAGCCGTTCGACGCGTCCGGCTCACCGACGCGGGCCTCGACCATGCGGTTGGTGACGTCGCTGGGGACGAGGTCGCCCGCGTCCATGTACTTCTGCGCTTCGCGACCGAGGGCGGTCTGCTGGCTGATATTCGCGCGGAAGAGGTCTCCGGTGGAGATGTGCGGAACGCCCAGCTTCTCCGACAGCAGGACGGCCTGAGTACCTTTGCCGGCACCCGGCGGACCGAGCAGAACAACTCTCACTTGAGGAACCCTTCGTAATTTCGATTCATCAGCTGGCTCTCGATCTGTTTGACCGTGTCGAGACCCACGCTGACCATGATGAGGACCGCAGTACCGCCGAACGGCAGGTTCGCCGCTCCGCCGGTCGCGCCCATGTCCAGGAACAGGTTCGGGAGGACGGCGACCAGACCGAGGTAGATCGAGCCAGGCAGGGTGATGCGGCTCAGAACGTAGTTGAGATAGTCGGCGGTCGGCTTGCCCGGACGGTAACCGGGAATGAAGCCGCCGAACTTCTTCATCTCATCCGCGCGCTCCTCCGGGTTGAAGGTGATCGCGACGTAGAAGTAGGTGAAGAACACGATCAGACCGAAGTAGATCGCGATGTAGACCGGGTTGCCCGGGTTCACCAGGTATTTCTGGATGATCTCCTGCCACCAGCTCGGGTCGGTCGCCGTGTTCGAGCCGGTCAGCTGAGCGACCAGGTTCGGCAGGTAGAGCAGCGAGGACGCGAAGATCACCGGGATGACGCCGGCCTGGTTGACCTTCAACGGCAGGTAGGTCGAGGAGCCGCCGTACATCTTGCGACCCACGACGCGCTTGGCGTACTGCACCGGGATCCGGCGCTGACCCTGCTCGACGAAGATCACGGCCACCAGGATCACCAGCACGGCGAGACACACCAGGCCGAAGATCAGGCCACCGTCGGAGTCGAGAATGTTCTTGCCGTCGACCGGCAGGCGGGCGGCGATACCGGCGAAGATCAGCAGCGACATACCGTTGCCGACACCGCGTTCGGTGATCTGCTCACCGAACCACATGACCAGCGCGGCACCGGCGGTCATCACCAGGACGATGATGATCATGCCGAAGATACTGGTGTCGGCGAGGATGTCCTCCTGGCAGCCCTGCAGCAGCTGACCGCGCGCCGCGAGGGCGACGAGGCCGGTGGCCTGCAGGATCGCCAGCGCGATCGACAGGTACCGGGTGTACTGCGTCATCTTGGTCTGGCCTGCTTGGCCTTCCTTGCGCAGTTCCTCGAACCGCGGGATGACGACGGTCAGCAGCTGGATGATGATGCTCGCGGTGATGTACGGCATGATGCCGATCGCGAACACCGACAGCTGCAGCAGCGCACCACCGGAGAAGAGATTGATGAGCTGGTAGATACCGGCGGAATCACCACCGGAGACCAGCTTCACGCAGTCCTGGACCGCGCGATAGTCGACGCCGGGGGACGGCAGCGCGGCACCCAACCGGTACAGCGCGATCAACCCCAGCGTGAAGAGAATCTTCCGCCGTAAGTCCGGAGTCCGGAAGGCCGATACGAAGGCGGAAAGCACAGATCCTCCTGGCGAACGACATGGTCATGCCATGCGACTTCGGTTCTACGGAAACGTCAGCCGATGACGAGCTTGGCAGACAACACTTGAACTCTAACAGTGACACCGGACGAGCTCGCGACTCGTCCGGTGTCCACTGCTGACTAACAGTACCGTCAGGCCAGTTCGGTGACAGTGCCACCGGCCGAGGTGATCTTCTCCTTGGCGGAGCCGGTCACCTTGTCGGCGGTCACCTGGACCGCCACGCCGATCTCACCGTCGCCGAGAACCTTGACCAGCTCGTTCTTGCGAACGGCGCCGGCCGCGACGAGCTCGGCCTTACCGACCGTGCCGCCCTCGGGGAACAGCTCCGCGATGCGGCCCACGTTCACAACCTGGTACTCCACGCGGAAGCGGTTGGTGAAGCCCTTCAGCTTCGGCAGGCGCATGTGCAGCGGCATCTGGCCACCCTCGAACGCCGGGGAGACGTTCTTGCGGGCCTTCGTGCCCTTGGTACCGCGACCGGCGGTCTTGCCCTTGGAGCCCTCACCGCGACCCACACGGGTCTTCTCGGTCTTGGAACCCGGCGCAGGACGCAGGTGGTGCAATTTGATGGTCATGTCAGACCTCCTCAACAGTTACGAGGTGGCGCACGACGTTGATCAGACCGCGGTTCTGAGCGTTGTCCTCGCGGACAACACTCTGACGGATCTTGCGAAGGCCCAGCGTACGCAGGGAGTCCTTCTGATTCGCCTTGGCGCCGATGGTGCTCTTGATCTGGGTCACCTTGAGATCAGCCATGGTCAGGCTCCCTGTCCCGCACGCGCACGCAGCATGCCCGCCGGAGCGACATCCTCGATCGGCAGACCGCGACGCGCGGCAACCTCTTCGGGACGCTGGAGCATCTTGAGCGCGGCAACCGTCGCGTGAACGACGTTGATCGCATTGTCGCTACCGAGCGACTTGGCCAGAATGTCGTGAATGCCAGCGCATTCGAGCACGGCACGCGCCGCGCCACCGGCGATCACACCGGTACCGGGCGAAGCCGGACGCAGCATGACGACACCGGCCGCCGCCTCACCCTGAACCGGGTGGGTGATGGTCGAGCCGATCATCGGGACGCGGAAGAAGCCCTTGCGAGCCTCCTCGACACCCTTCTGGATGGCCGCGGGAACTTCCTTGGCCTTGCCGTAACCGACGCCGACCAGACCGTTGCCGTCACCGACGATCACGAGGGCGGTGAAGCTGAAGCGACGACCACCCTTCACGACCTTGGAGACGCGGTTGATCGCGACCACGCGCTCGAGCTGGTTCTTCTCGGCAGCGTTGTCCCGACGGTCGCCGCCACCGCGACGATCGCCACCACCGCGGCGGTCGCCACGGTTGCCCTCGGGGCCATTGCTGTTCTGTCCGGCGGGTCCGTTGCCGCCGTCACGCCGCTGACGTCCCGGCATCAGACGTTCCTTCCGTTCGAAATAACAGTCATCAGAACTTCAACCCGCCTTCACGAGCGGCATCGGCCAGCGCCGCGATGCGGCCGTGGTAGTCGTGACCACCACGGTCGAACACGACCGACTCGATACCGGCAGCCTTGGCACGCTCGGCGATCAGCTGACCGACCTTGGCGCCCTTGGCGGACTTGTCGCCCTCCAGCGCGCGCACGTCGGCCTCGATCGAGGACGCGGCGGCGATGGTCTTGCCCACCGAGTCGTCGACGAGCTGGGCGTGCAGGTGCCGCGAGGAGCGGTTGACCACCAGGCGCGGACGCTCGGTGGTGCCGACGACCTTCTTGCGCAGACGGAAGTGACGGCGGGTCTTGGACAGACGACGCTTGGTCGAGTTGTCCTTGCCCAGCGGAATCCGCTTGGCCTTCTGGTTAGCAGTTTGCGCCATGATCACTTACCCGTCTTTCCGACCTTGCGGCGAACGACCTCGCCGGCGTAGCGGATGCCCTTGCCCTTGTACGGGTCGGGCTTACGCAGTCCGTGGATGACAGCGGAGATCTGGCCGACCTTCTGCTTGTCGATGCCGGACACAGAGAACTTGGTGGGCGATTCCACCGCGAAGGTGATGCCCTCCGGGGCCTCGATCGGCACCGGGTGGCTGTAGCCCAGGGCGAACTCGAGGTTCGAGCCCTTGGCGGCCACACGGTAACCGACACCGAAGATTTCCATCTTCTTCTCGTAGCCCTTGGTGACACCCTCGATCATGTTGGCGATCAGGGTGCGGGAAAGGCCGTGCAGCGAACGGTTGGCGCGCTCGTCGTTGGGACGGGCGACCTCGAGCTCGTTACCCTCACCCTTGGTGACGGTGATCGGCTCGGCCACGGTGTGCGACAGGGTGCCCTTGGGCCCCTTCACCGTGACGACCTGGCCGTCGATGGTGACGTCGACGCCGGCCGGAATCTCGATGGGCTTCTTACCAATACGCGACATTAGTCCTGACCTCCCTTACCAGACGTAGGCGAGGACTTCGCCGCCCACGCCCTGCTTGGCCGCCTGACGGTCGGTGAGCAGACCGGTCGACGTGGAAATGATCGCCACG
This sequence comes from Nocardia sp. NPDC051833, assembly GCF_040681225.1. Taxonomy (NCBI): domain Bacteria; kingdom Bacillati; phylum Actinomycetota; class Actinomycetes; order Mycobacteriales; family Nocardiaceae; genus Nocardia; species Nocardia sp. NPDC051833. The sequence goes on along the minus strand of NZ_JBFAYK010000001.1, from coordinate 3,566,076 downwards.
CCGAGGCCGCCGAGGACCTTGGGCAGGTTGGTGGACTTCGCGTACACACGCAGACCCGGCTTCGAGACGCGACGCAGGCCCTGCAGGCTGCGCTCACGGCTGGGGCCGTACTTCAGATCGACGACGAGGGACTTGCCCACGGTCGCGTCTTCGGTGCGGTAATCGGCGATGTAGCCCTCGCGCTTCAAGATCTCGGCGATGTTCGCCTTGAGCTTGGAGTGGGGCGCCTTCACCTGATCGTGGTACGCCGAGTTGGCGTTGCGCAGACGCGTCAAGAAGTCTGCGATCGGATCAGTCATGGTCATGGTTAGACCTCGACACCTTTCTCGCTGCGGTTCCCATGCAGCATCGGCGCGCTCTCGCACGCCGACCGTGGGCCTACAACAATTCGGCTGGTCCGGACGGCACTTACCGACCGGATGAGTTCTCTTTACGAGCTCTCGGCGCCTGGACCGTCCGCCCGCCTCACCCACAGTCGGCGAGGCGCCAGCGGACACAGAGGTGCCCAGGCAACCGCTCTAGTGTAGGCAATGCCGTGGTCAGGACAAAATCTGGGGCCGGGTCGCGGCCTTGGCTGTGAGCAGGATCGCCGCGCCCGAGACCGCGGTGGCCACGATCAGCATCATCTCGCCACCGACCAGCACGCTCATGATGCCGCCGAGGAAGGCGCCGACGGCGAAGGCGCCGTACTGCGTCGCGTAGCCGAGCCAATCCCGGGCGCTACCGCCGCTGACATGGCTCTCGATGCCCTGACTCAGCTTCACCACCGTCCCGGTGGCGTAGCTGAGCGGCACGCTGGTCTCGCCGTCCTTGACGAAGGCGGTGTTGAGCGCGCCGACCGCGAACGCGACGAAGGCGATGGGAATGAACCCCACCTCCTGCCCGCCCGTGCGGTCGAGCACCCAGTCGACGACGGCCGCCACGGCCAGCGCCGTCGTGGTCACCACGGCCGCGCCGTGCCTGCTGTCGCGCCACACCCGCCGTCGCAGCATCGAGGCGACGAACACGCCGAGACCGAACGCGAACAGCAGGGTGATCGCGCCGGTGGCCAGCACCGCGTCATTGTCGAACCAGCCGAGAACGGCCCGCTCGGTATTTCCGGTCATGAATGTCACGAAATATCCGGCGGAATGCGTATACGCGGCCGCGCCGATAAATCCGGCCAATATCGAAAGAAAGGCGACCATCGGCATCGCACCCGCGGGCATCCCTCGTAGCGGACGCCGGTGGCCCAGGTCACGCCCGGTTTTCTCTGTGGTTGCCGTCACAATCCCACATCCTCCGCTTGTCCTGGAATCAGGGATCGTCTTTGACACCCGTCGCGCCGCATTTCCGCGCGATCATCCCGAGCGTAGCGACGGCACCGGGACCCGGCCAGTGCGATTTCGCGATTATCGGGAAAAACACAGAATTGGCCGCGAGATATTTAACCTCACGTTCACTGAACAATTCGAAACATATTCCGAAGCGGCGGACACCGAGCAGCCGGGCGACGCTGCCGCACGAGACCGGTACGGCGAATTCTGTTCGCCGCCAACTAGTTTCCTGAAGTAAGCATGTGATAGCTTCGCGAGGTTCGTCCGATCTGTGCAGGAGGCTCGGCAGTTGTATTCGCGCTCTGGGCGCCGTGGAACTCGCCGTAGCTGGACTCGCGTACTCGCTGTTCTGCTCGGTCTCGGCGCTCTCACCGTCCCGGCTCCCGCGCACGCGGCCGACCCGTACGTCGACCCGCTGGCCGAGGCCGCCAGCACCCCCGGCCTGCAGTGGTCGGACTGCGAGGACGGCTTCTCCTGCACCTGGGCGCAGGTGCCGCTGGACTATCACAGTCCGCGGGGCGAGCAGATCGAGCTGGCGGTGATCAAGCTGCCGGCGACCGATCCCGGTCGGCGCATCGGAACGCTGTTCGTGAACTTCGGCGGGCCGGGACCGTCGGGTGTCGACCGGCTTCGCGAGCGGGCGCGGTGGCCGTGGCTGTTCTCCGAGGAACTGCGGGCCCGCTTCGATCTGGTGTCGTGGGACCCGCGTTCGGTCGCACGCAGCGCGCCGACCAGCTGTTTTCCCTCACACGACGAGCAACAGGCCTACTTCGCGACGTTCCCCGGCACGCCGGAGAGCCCGGCCGAGGAGGTGGAGTTCTTCGATCGCTCCGCCGATATCGCGAGCCGCTGCGGCGCGTCCGCGGGCCCGATCCTGGCGCACGCCTCGACCGCGAACACCGTCCGTGACCTGGAGTTGCTGCGCCGCGCGGTGGGCGACGCGGCGCTGACCTATCACGGCATCTCGTACGGGACGCAGGTCGGCGCGGTCTACGCCAACATGTTCCCCGGCCGGGTGCGGGCGATGGCGCTGGACGGGTCGCTGGATTTCGAGGGCAACGCGAACGGGCACGGCGGCGACGGCGCGAACCTCCCGCTGGACACCAGGCAGGGCGTGGCCGATGCCGTCGCCGAGACCTTCGACGCGTTCCTGCGCGCCTGCTCGGCCGCTGGCCCGGATTGCGCGTTCGCGGCGGGCGAGCCGAAACTCAAGTGGATCGCGCTCGCCGAACGCGCGCGTCTGGCGCCCATCGTCGTCGACGGCACCGCGTGGACCTACGGTCAGATCGTGGCCGCCGCGGGCAGCCTCGCGCGCCCGGAGACCTACCCCGACCTGGCGATCCTGCTACAGCAGCTGTTCGACGCCGGTACCGCGCTGCTCCCCGCGGTGACGCACGACGCGATCTTCGCGAAGGAGCAGCCCGGCAATCGCGTCGAGGCGTTCTACTCGATCCAGTGCGCCGACAGCGCCGTCCCGGCTGACCCCGCCGTGTACAGCCGGGTCGGCGCCATCGAAGACCTGCGGGTCCCGTATTTCGGCCGCACCGCCGTCTTCAACGCCACGCCGTGCGCCTTCTGGCCCGCGCGCGACGCCGACCGCTACACCGGTCCGTGGAATCGCGACACCGCCGCGCCGATCCTGGTCCTGAACAGCAGGTACGACCCGGCGACGCCGCTGCGTGGCGCCGTCGCGGGCGCCGCGCAGCTCGCCAACGCCCGGGTGGTCGTGGTGGAAGGTGCCGGGCACAGCAGCATGTACGTGCCCAGCACCTGCGCCGAACATGTCAAGCGCGACTATCTGTTCACCGGTCAGCTGCCCCCGGCCGACCTCCGCTGCGGGATCGACCGGTCCCCCTTCCGCTGACCCGGGGGCATGCCGATCAGCGGCTCACACACACCGCGGTGAGCAGCGGGCCGTAGGGATTCTCCGCGCTGCCCGCGAGGACGAGCAGTCCACCGACCGGGCTGCACAGCACATCCAGGCTCGACGAGCCGCTGGCCGCGACGGGCGCCTCGGCGGTGGCGGTGGCCGCGGTGACGGCGGGGGCGAGCAGGGACAGTGCGATGGCGGAGGACACGGCAAACTTCTTCATGGGTCTACCGTGCCGTCCGCCCCGGCTGTGCGCACGCCCCGAGTTGCCGGGGCATTGCCTCCGAGGGCACGAACTCCGTCGCGGGTCATGCCCTCGGAGCAGCGACTCGGTCAGTTCGCGAGGCCGGTGGCCACCGAACCGTCGGTGCAGATCGCGAGAACAGGACTGTTGGGCAGCAAGAAGCCGCCGAGCGCGGTTGTTCCCGGATTCGAGGCGGGACCCCACGCATAGCCGAGCCCGAAGACGGAGCAACTGTGCGCGGTCGGCGGCGCACCGCCGTCTGTGATGGTGACGTTGTACCCAGCTCCGCCGTCGGGAGCCAAAGTGATCGGTGCCGCGGAAGCGACGCCGGCGCCGAGGGCGAGAGCAGCTGCCAGCGTGCCGAGTGCGACGGCCATTCGGCCGGTGTGGATTCTCATCGGATCGCCTTGATGTGGCCGCCGGACAACGGCGGGCGGTGGGGTCGGCCACCGGTCGGCGGCACACCCCAAAAGTACGGCTTGACCTGCACCTATCACTTCCGTGAAGGCACGGAATCGGCTCCGTGGCAGCACGGATTCCGCTGGCGGTTGTGCCCCTGTTTCCGGCGGAGGATCCTGAGTAGATCGGGTAGTCGGAGGCTGTTCGATGACACCTCGCACGATCGCGCTCATCAGTGGCGTGACGGCCTGCGCCGCCGCGTTGAGTGTCGCCGTGGTGCTGTCGGTCGACTGGTCGGAGGCGGCGCTCTACGACCCGGCCCGGATTCTGCTGCTCGGTCCGCGCGAGGCCTTCGCGGCGGCGCAGCATTCGCCGAAGTTCGGCAAGCTGGAGCTCACGCTGTTCCTGCTGACCGGGGCGTCGTTCGTGGCGTCGGGGCTGTTCACCTGGACGAACCGGCCGCACGATCTCGCCGGGCCGCTGTTCGTGCTCGCCGGTCTGGTCTGGCTGGCCTGCGGTGTCCGCCGATCCAGCGACCCCGCGCTGTTCACCGCGGGCGCGGTACTGACGAATATCTATCTGCCGGTGATGATTCCGGTGCTGCTCGGCTTCCCGTCGGGGCGGCTGCGGCAATCCTGGGAACGCTGGTATGTGGCGGTGTGCTGGGTGCTGGCCGTGGTCGGGGTGTCGGCCGAGTGGCTGTTCTTCGATCCGCGGGAGGTGCCCGCGCCGCACCCGTCGACCTCGGTCAACCTGTTGCTGATCCGCCATGACGCGGCGCTGGCCGATCGGATCCAGCTCACCGTCGGCGCGATCGCCTTCGTCGTCGCCGTGACCGCGATCGTCGTCGTGATCCGGCGCTGGCGATCCGGCACCGCGGCGTATCGGTCGGGCTTCGCGCCCATCATGATGCTGGCGACGGTCGCCGGCGTGGCCATCCTGTGGATGATGCTGACCGCCGTCCGGTTCCCCGGCTCGCTGCACGGCTGGACCCTGAATCTGCGCTACATCCCGATGGTGCTGCTGCCGATGGCCATCGCGTTCGGACAGGTGCGGTACCGGATGGCGCGCGCCGCCGTGGGTGCCGCCATGGTCGAGATCGGCGCGGCCCCGATCAGTTCCGGCTTCGCCGAGGCACTGCGCCGCGCACTGCACGACCCCACCCTCGCCCTGTGGACCTTCGACGCCGAGCGCGGCGGTTACGTCGACGACCAGGGCAAACTCCGCGAACTGCCGCGTGGGCCCGGCCACCGGGTGGCGACCGTCCTCGAACGCGACGGCGCCGCGGCGGCCGCCCTCGTCTACGACCGGCAATTGCGGAACGAACCCGAACTGCTGGCCGCCGTGCGCGGCGCGACCGAACTCGCGCTCGACCACGAACGCCTGCGCAACGATCTGCAGACCCAGCTCGCCGAGGTCCGCCGCTCCAGGGAGCGCATCGTGGCCGCGGGCGACGCCGAACGCCGCCGCGTCGAACGCGATCTGCACGACGGCGCGCAGCAACGGCTGGTCGCCGCGGCACTGCTGCTGCGCCGGGCCCAGCGCGCCCCCGACACCGCGACCCGAGGCGACCTGGTCACCCGCGGCGCCGCCGAGCTCGATACCGCGCTCGGCGAACTGCGCGAGCTGGCCAGGGGCGTGTTCCCGCCGATCCTGGCCGAACGCGGTCTCACGGCCGCGCTGACCTCGCTCGCCGAACGCTCCCCCATCCCCGTGCGCATCCGCGGCACGCTGGCCCCGCGGCCGCCGCCCGGGGTGGAATTGGCCGCGTATTTCATCGCCGCCGAGGCGGTCACCAACGCGGCCAAGCATTCCGGCGGAACGCACGTCGATATCGACGTGGAGGTCGTCGACAACGCCGTGCGGCTGGTGATCGCCGACGACGGCCGGGGCGGCGCCTGCCTCGGCCCCGGCGGCGGGCTCAGCGGCCTCGATGATCGCGCGGCGGCGCTCGGCGGCAGTCTGCTGGTCGACAGCCCGCCCGGCGCGGGCACGGTCCTCACCGCGACGCTGCCCCTGCACCCGGAGAACACGACATGAGCGACCTCGAACCCGGGACGGTCTTCGCCGGCTACACGATCGAGCGGACGCTCGGGTCGGGTGGCATGGGCACGGTCTACGCGGCCCGGCACCCGACCCTGCCCCGCACCGTCGCACTCAAGGTGCTGCATCCCGCGCTCACCGGTGACGACTACGTCCGCACCCGCTTCGAATTCGAAGCCGACCACGCCGCCCGCCTCGACCATCCCGCCATCGTGGCGGTCTACGACCGTGGCCGCGAGGGTGATCGGCTCTGGATCGCGATGCAGCTGGTGGCGGGCACCGATGCGGCGCGGCTGCTGCGCGACGGGCCGGTCGCGCCGGAGCGGGCGGTGCACATCGTCGAAACGGTCGCGGCGGGACTCGACTACGCGCATCGGGCCGGGGTGTTCCACCGCGACGTCAACCCGGCGAACATCCTGCTGGCCGCGGCCACCGAGCCGAACGCGGCCGAACGGGTGCTGCTGACGGACTTCGGCATCGCCAAGGCGCTCGACGACACCGTGAATCTGACCGCCGCCGGGATGCTGGTGGCCACCCTCCGCTACGCGGCGCCCGAACAGATCGAGGGCCGGACCATCGATCACCGCGCCGACGAATACTCGCTGGGCTGCACGCTGTTCCACCTGCTCACCGGCAGTCCGCCCTATCCGGGACCGAGCCAGGCCGCCATCATGAACGGTCATCTCAACGGACCGATTCCGCAGCCGAGCGCCCTGCTGCCCGCCCTGCCGAAAGCCTTCGACGCGGTGCTCGCCAGGGCGATGGCGAAGAGCCCGGCCGACCGGTATCCGAGCTGCGGCGAGTTCGCCGCCGCGGCTGGAGCGGTGCTCACCGCGGCCGCCGACACCACCACCGAACACCCGGCCGCCGAGCCGCGCCTGCGGGTCGTGCTCGCCGACGACTCCGCACTGCTGCGCCAGGGCATCGCCCGGCTGCTCGAGGACGAGGGCATGGAGGTGGCGGGCCAGGCGGCCGACGCGGTGGCCCTGCTGCGGCTGGTCCGGGCGCACCGGCCCGATGTCGCCGTGGTCGACATCAGGATGCCGCCGACCTGCACCACCGAGGGCATCGACGCCGCGGTCGCCATCCGCCGCGACTATCCCGAGACGGCGGTGCTGCTGCTCTCGCAGTACATCGAGACCGAGAACGTGCTCGATCTGCTGTCCGGCGGCGCCCGCAGCCTCGGCTACCTGCTCAAGGACCGGGTCTCCGATATCGACGAGTTCGTAACGGCGCTGGAGCGGGTCGCCGCGGGCGGCTCGGCGATCGACCCCGACCTGGTCGGCCGCCTGGTCTCGCGACCGCACCACGGCGCCCTGCCGCTGGACGAACTCTCCCCGCGCGAGCGCGAGGTGCTGCGGCTGATGGCCGAAGGACGGTCCAACCGGGCGATCGGCGCCGCGCTGTTCCTGGGCGAGCGCACGATCGAAACCCATGTCCGCAGCATCTTCGCCAAGCTCGGCCTCCAGCCCGAACCCGACGACCACCGCCGCGTCCTCGCGGTCCTGACCCACCTCCGGGTCGAGACCTGACTAGCCGACGATCATGCACATCAGGTCGTAGAGCGGCGGCTTCTCGACGCTGCCGGTGGCGAACAGCACCTGCGCGATCGGCGAGCAGATCAGCGCGGTCTCCGACGATCCCGATCCGCCCTGCGCGGACCCCGTACCGCCCTGCGACGACCCGGACTCGGCGACCGGCGTGGGCGCGACGGGAGCGGCGGAGGCGACGGCGGGCGCGGACAGCAGCGCACAGGACAGGACGGCGGCGGTAGCGATCTTCTTCATGCGCCAAGGGAACACGACACCGCCACCCCACAAGAGTGAAATCCACATATTTCACCCATCTTCCGGCGACCGCGCGCGCCCACCGGCCGAATTGTCGGTGCGGCCTGCGATCCTGGGGATCCATCGACCACGGGGGGACGGATCAATGACCTACGACGACTGCGGCTGGCACTCGGACACCACCACGGAACTCGGCCTGGACAGCGAGGCGGGCGCGACCCATATCGGGATGTTCTACGCGTGGGCGGTCGCCCACGACCTGCATTCGCCGACCGTGCTCGTCTGGGGCGAACCGGAACCCCGGCCGCGGCCGGAGCTGGCGGCGCTGCGCGAACGCACGAAGACACCCGGCCGCTATCTACTCGACCACTGCTGCGGAGAACTGAACGAGGGCGACCTCAACGCCCGCGGCCAGGCGTTCGCCGCGGCCGCCTACCGCCAGTACCTGCGCGCCTACGACTTCATCCCGGAGGTCGCGCGGTACGAGACCACCTACCACGTCCCCGACACCTGGGAAACCTACGACGCCGTCGCGGCCCTGCTCGACGAAGCCTGGGCGGAATGGCAGGCGCACACCGGCTGACCCGTGCCACGAACGCGCGAAGGCACGGACTCCCGAGGGAAGTCCGTGCCTTCGTTCGTTATTCGCCTAGGTGGCTGCGCTCACGAGGAGCGCGGGCTCACCAGGAGCTCTTGTGCACGCCCGGGAGCTCGCCACGGTGGGCCATCTCGCGCAGGCACACGCGGCACAGGCCGAACTTGCGGTACACCGCGTGGGGGCGGCCGCAACGCTGGCAGCGGGTGTAGGCGCGGACCGCGAACTTCGGCTTGGCGTTGGCCTTGTTGACCAGTGCTTTCTTGGCCATGTGCTCAGTTCTCCTTGAACGGGAAGCCGAGGTGCTTGAGCAGCGCACGGCCTTCTTCGTTGTTGGTCGCAGTGGTCACCACGGTGATGTCCATACCGCGCGGGCGGTCGATGGAATCCACGTCGATCTCGTGGAACATCGACTGCTCGCTGAGGCCGAACGTGTAGTTGCCGTTGCCGTCGAACTGCTTCGGCGACAGACCGCGGAAGTCGCGGATACGCGGCAGCGCGATGGAGACCAGGCGATCCAGGAACTCCCACATGCGGTCGCCACGGAGGGTGACCTTGGCGCCGATCGGCATGCCCTCACGGAGCTTGAACTGCGCGATCGACTTGGTCGCCTTGCGGACCTCCGGCTTCTGACCGGTGATCAGCTCGAGGTCCTTGATGGCACCGTTGATCAGCTTCGCGTCACGGGCGGCGTCACCGACACCCATGTTCACGACGACCTTGACGACGCCCGGGATCTGCATCACGTTGGCGTACTCGAACTCGCTGTTCAGCGCGTCCTTGATCTCGGCGCGGTAGCGCGCCTTCAGCCGGGGCTGAGTCTGCTCAGAGGTGGTCATGTCAGATGTCCTTCCCGTTCTTACGGGAGATCCGAACCCGCTTGCCGGTCTCTTCGTCGGTGCGGTAGCCGACGCGGGTCGGGTTACCGTCGGAGTCGACGACCATCACGTTGGAAACCTGGATGGGGGCTTCCTGGGTCACGATGCCACCCGAGGAGGCGCCACGCTGGTTCGCGGAATCCGCGACGTGCTTCTTGATGCGGTTCACGCCTTCGACGAGAACCTTGCCGGTCGCCGGGTAGGCCTGGATGACCTTGCCCTTGGCGCCCTTGTCCTTGCCCGAGATGACGAGGACGGTGTCACCCTTGTGCACCTTCATGGTCAGAGCACCTCCGGGGCCAGCGAAACGATCTTCATGAAGCGCTTGTCGCGCAGCTCACGGCCGACGGGGCCGAAGATGCGGGTGCCGCGAGGATCGTTGTCCGGCTTGATCAGCACGGCAGCGTTCTCGTCGAACTTGATGTAGGAACCGTCCGGACGGCGGCGCTCCTTGACGGTGCGCACGACGACGGCCTTGACGACGTCGCCCTTCTTGACGTTCGCGCCGGGGATGGCGTCCTTGACGGTGGCGACGATGATGTCACCGATACCGGCATAGCGACGCGACGAGCCACCGAGCACGCGGATGCAAAGGATTTCCTTCGCCCCGGTGTTGTCGGCGACGCGCAGTCGCGACTCCTGCTGAATCACTTCAGCACCTCCTGGACCTGGATGTATACGTACGCCGGATTGCCGACCCGACGCACATGGTCAGTCGCCCTCCGGACGCGCGCCTGCCAGCGGAAATACCTACCACTGGGGGTTCACTGCCGGATTGCGGGCGCAGAGCTCCCGCAGGCAACCGGTCTAGTGTAGGTGAATCCCCAGGTCGACCCAAATCGGGGGTCGCTCCCGCGAATCTGAAGCAGATATGTTTCAAACCTCTGTGGGCGCGGTCACGCCGTTGCTACGGTCGCCCTGCTCGTCGAGGTACGAGCGGATGAGGAGTCGCACATGCACATCACCCTGCCGACCACCCGCCGGATCGCGACCACCGCGAGCGCCTTCGCCGCCGTGCTCGCCCTGGCCACGCCGCACGCCGCCGCGGGCCCGATCATCGACATGCTCACCGACACCCTCACCGTCGGCTGCACCTCCAAGATCGATGTCGTCGGCCTCGACGACTACGTCGGCGCGCAGGTGGACTTCGTCGCCAACGGCAAGTTCTTCGCCAGCGACACCGTCGACCTGGAGGTGACCGTCGGCGGCGCCACCGTGGCCAAGGCTACCGCCTACTACCACGTGGAGACCGAGGTCGAGGTGCAGCTCTCGCTGCTGCTGCACGCCACCGGCGCGCCGCTGGTCACCAAGCGGGTGCCCACCGTCGCGAAGATCCTGAACGCGGGCAGCGGCCTGGCCTGCGACCTGGCCACCGGCAGCGCCGGCCTCTCCTCGGACTAGCCCGCACCACCGCTACCTCCCCCGATCGGCCCGCCCGCCGGTAGCCTGGGCGGATCGCAACGAGCAGGGGTGCGGCTGCCGCATCGGGGAAGGAAAACCAGTGACATCGTCCGGTCGTCCGTCGGTCGTGGATCGGCGCGCATTCCTGATCGCCATGGGCCTGGTGCCCGTGGCCGCCGCGCTGGCCTCCTGCACCTCGGATTCCCCCGAAGTGCAGCTCACCGGCGTGGACATGGGTGGCGGCGATCCGGCGATCCGCCCGCAGGACGACCTGTACCGCCACGTCAACGGCGCCTGGCTGCGCGACTACCAGCTGCCCCCGGACAAGGCCTCGGTCGGCGCGATCACCGACGCCAACGACCGCACCCTCGCCCAGCTGCGCGAGATCATCGAGGGCATCGAGAACCCGAAGCCGGGGACCGAGGCCCAGCAGATCAAGGACCTCTACGACGCCCGCCTCGACCTCGACGAGATCGAGCGCCTCGGCATCACGCCGCTCAACGGCCTGTTCACCGCGCTCGACCAGGCGGCGGGCAAGCCCGAGCTGGCCAGGATCATGGCCGAGGCGCCGATCTCCGGGCTGATCGGCATGGGCATCGGCATCGACCGCAAGAACTCCAAGGCCTACATCCCGAGCGTCAGCCAGGCCGGGCTCACCCTGGGCGAGCAGTACTACCGCAAGCCCGAGTTCGCGACACAGCTGGCGGGCTACCAGACCTACCTCGAGCAGCTGGCCAAGGGCCTCGGCATGGCCGACCCGGCCGGGGTCGCGCAGCGCACCGTCGACCTGGAGAAGCGGATCGCCGCCAACCACTGGGACAGCGTGCGCCTGCGCAACACCGACGCCACCTACAACCTGATGAGCTGGCAGGAGCTGACCGCGCTCGGCCCGCAGTTCGACTGGGATCCGTGGCTGGCGGGCATGACCGACCGGCCCAAGTCGCTGTTCGACAAGATGGTCGTCGGCCAGCCGTCGTTCGTCACCGCGGCCGCGCAGCTGTGGAGCGAGGTCGACGTCGCCCAGTGGCGCGACTACCTCAAGCTGCAGATCGCCAACACCTACGCGCGCTTCCTGCCCAAGGCGATCGCCGACGCGCGCTTCGACTTCGTCGGCCGGGTGCTCAGCGGCCTGGAGGAGAAGCCGGAGATGTGGCGCTCCGCGGTGGGCGTCGTCGACGACAATCTCGGCGAACCGCTGGGCAAGCTGTACGTGGACAAGCACTTCCCGCCCGCGGCCAAGGAACGCGCCATGGTGATGGTCGACGACCTGCGCGCCGCCTACCGCGACAACTTCACCAACTCGACGTGGATGTCGCAGCCCACCCGCGAGGCCTCGATCGCCAAGCTGGACAAGATCGTCGCCCAGATCGGCTACCCCGACAAGTGGGTCGACTACTCGTCGGTGCGGGTGACCCGCGGCAAGCTGATCGAGTCCCTCATCGCCATCAACGCGTTCGAGTCCAAGCGCGCGTTCGCCCGGCTCGGCACCGAGGTGGACAAGTCGGAGTGGAGCATGTCGCCGCAGACGGTGAACGCCTACTACAGCCCGACCACCAACCAGATCGTCTTCCCCGCCGCCTACCTGCAGCCGCCGTTCTTCGACAAGGACGCCCAGGACGCGGTCAACTACGGCGCCGTCGGCTCGACGATCGGCCACGAGATCGGGCACGGCTTCGACGACCAGGGCTCCAAGTACGACGGCGACGGCAACCGCCGCGACTGGTGGACCCCGGAGGATCGCGCCGCCTTCGACGCCAAGACCCAGCAGCTCATCGAGCAGTACGACGTCCTGGTCCCCGAGGGCGCGCCCGAAGGACAGCACGTCAACGGCGCCCTCACCGTCGGCGAGAACCTGGCCGACCTGCGCGGCCTGCAGATCGCGCTGGCGGCGTACCAGAAGGTCGCCCAGCGCACCGGCGCGCAGCCCGATTTCCGCACCATGTTCTTCTCCTGGGCGCGGCAGTGGCGCGACAAGCAGACCGAGGAGGCGACCCTGCAGTCGCTGCAGGACACCCACTCGCCCAACGAGTTCCGCTGCAACCAGGTCGTCCGCAATATCGGCGAGTTCTACACCACCTTCGAGGTGAAGGACGGCGACAAGCTGTTCATGCCGCAGGATCAGCGAGTGACACTCTAGGGACGATTCCCCCTCCGAAACCGACGTAGGTTAGCCTAGGCTGACCTACGCTGGAACCGGCTCACGCGAGCCGATCGAGGACCTTCCTCGATGAAGGAGGATGCAACGATGACGTCTGTTCGGACTTCGCGCGGCTGGCGGCGCGCGGCCGTGGCCGCACTCGCCGGTGCGCTCGCCTTCGGCGTCGCCGCCTGCGGTTCCAGCGACGATGCCGCGGGCTCGGGCGAGCCGGTCACCGTCACCCATGCCAGGGGCGAGACCACCGTCACCGGGACGCCGACGAAGATCGTCGCCCTGGGCAACCAGTGGCTCGACACCACGCTGGCGCTCGGCGTGGTCCCCGTCGGCTACATCGACAATGTCTCCGCGGTCTCCAAGAGCACCCCGCCGTGGGAGCCGGAGAGCCTGAAGTCGGCCAAGGCCCTCAACACCACGGGCAGCATCGCCGAGCAGGTCGCCGCGCTGGAGCCGGACCTGATCCTGGCCGATCCGTTCATCGCCGACCAGAAGACCTACGACGAGCTGTCCAAGATCGCGCCGACGCTGCCCGCGCTGACCAAGGACGCCGTCAGCCCGTGGCAGGACCAGGTCACCGCGCTGGGCAAGGTGCTGCACAAGGAATCCGACGCGACCGCGGTGATCAAGAAGGTCGACGACAAGCTCGCCGCGATCAGCGCCGCCAACCCGGGCCTGAAGGGCAAGACCTTCGCCAGCACCTGGCTGGCCAGCCCCGCGCAGCTGATGGTGCTGACCGACCCCAACGACGGCTCGGCCAAGGTCTTCACCCAGCTGGGCATGGGCATCCCGGCCAACCTCACCGCGCAGCCGTCCAACCAGGGCCGCCTTGCGCTCTCGCCGGAGCGCGTCGACGAGCTGTCCGCCGACCTGCTGCTGGCCGGCTACTCCCCCGGCCTGGACGAGAAGTACCGCCAGCTGCCCGGCTACAACGAGCTGCCGTCGGTGCGGAAGGGCTCGGTGGTCTTCCTGACCACGCAGGAGATCAGCGCCATCAACCAGCCTTCCGCGCTGTCGGTGCCCTACATCCTCGACAAGCTGGGCCCCGCCTTCGCCGCCGCGGCGAAGTAGCACCTCCCCCACCACGTTCGACCCAGCAAGGACTGCGCCGTGCTCGCCTCCACGTATCCCGCCCAGACCCGATTCTCGCTGCGCGCCGGAGTCACCTGCCTCACCACCCCGGCCGGGGCGGTGCTGCTGAATCCGCCGCGCAATGTGAAGCTGACCGGGCTGGGCGCGGGTGCGCTGCAGGCGTTGAAGACGCTGAACCAGGGCCCGGCGACGGCGGCCGAGATGTCGACCGCCGCCGCCGGTGACGACATCACCGGGCTCATGCGCAAGCTCACCGACGGCGGCTGGCTGGCCGTCACGGTGCGCGACGGCGGCCGCGACCTCTACAGCATCCGCCCGTTCGCCGAACCGGCGCCGCGTCCCGAGGTGGCCCTGCCGAGCTGGTCGGCGACGCTGTCGAAGTTCGCCGTACTGCACCGCGACGCCCAGGGTTTCGTGCTCGAGCACCCGCGGGCGTGGTGCGATCTGCGCATCCACGATCCGCGGCTGCTCGCACTGCTCGACGGCCCGATGGCGGCCGACTCGCCGGTGCCCGCCGCGGTGAAGTCGCAGTTCATGGCCGATCTGCAGTGGTGCGGTTTCCTCGTCGACGGCGACGAGGAGGAGCACGAGTTCAGCACCCGCTCCTGGAGCGCCCCCGACCTGTGGTTCCACCGCCGCAGCACCCTCGGCGCCCGCACGGTGACCTGGGACGACTTCGGCCCGACCCGCTGGGCCGACGGCCGCTTCCCCGAATTGCCCGCCCGCCGCGCGCCGTTCGCCGGCGAGCCGATCGCCCTGGCCCGCCCCGACCTCGACGGCCTGCGCGCCGCCGACCCCAGCCTGACCGCCACGCTCGAGGATCGCGTGTCCACCCGCGCCTTCGACGACGCGGCCCCGATCACCGCCGACCAGCTGGGCGAACTGCTGTTCCGCAGCGCCCGCACCCGCGCCGACGGCTCCCGCCCCTACCCCTCCGGCGGCGGCGCCTACGAGCTCGAGATCTACCCGGTGATCCGCAATGTCGCAGGCCTGGCCACCGGGATGTACCACTACGACTCGGTCGACCACGTCCTGCGTCCGGTCGCCCCCGCCGACTCCCCCGCGGTCCAGAAGCTGCTGAAGGCCACCTCGGCCACCCTGGCCGGCGGCGCCGAACCCCAGGTCCTGCTGCTGGTCTCGGCCCGCGCGGGCCGGGTCATGTGGAGCTACGAGCAGGTCGCCTACGCCAATATCCTCAAGCACGTCGGCGTCCTCATGCAGACCTTCTACCTCACCGCCACCGCCATGAACCTCGGCGTCGTCGCCCAGGGCTTCAGCGACACCACCGCCTTCGCCACCGCCACCGGCCTCGACGAACTCGAGGAATGCAATGTCGGCAGCATCATCGTGGGCTCGCGGAGCGTCTGAAACCCGCACGAGATCAACATCACCTCGCGGAACCATCGGCGCGTTTCGCGCGTCCAACCTTTCGACGTGCTTCCTATCGGATCGAGGGGTTCATGAACGAGGACTGGTCGGCGCCGACCCGTGCGGCCAACGACGCGTTGCGCGCGCAGGTCGACGCGATGCTCGACTCGTTCACCGCCGACAAGTCCGCCCTGCTCGACGCGCAGCGGCGCGCGACCGAACCGGTCAGTGTCTGGTCGGAGGACAACCTGGTCCGGGTCACCGGCACCATCGCCGGTGTCAGCGAGGTGCACATCGAGCCCGACGCCTTCAAACGGTCGACCCCGGACTCCCTCGGCCGCTCGGTCACCGAGGCCATCACCGCCATGCGGATCGCGGTGACCCAGCTCCAGGAGCAGGCGATGGCGCCCATCGCGAATCTGACCGGCCAGCTCCCCGACCTGCCCGATCTGGTCCCTGGCGCCGTCAGCGTGAAAGACCTGATCGCCCAGCTGACTTCGCCGCCCGCCGAGGCGGAGCCCGAGGCTCCGCGCCGTCTGGTCGAGGACTCCGACGACGACGAGGGCGACTACTTCCGCAACCAGAGCTACCTGCGGTGACGCTGGAAGTCGACCCGCAGGCACTGCGCGCCACCCAACCGTCGTTCACCTCTGTCGCCGACACCATCACCACCGCGGCCGCCGCGCTGGCGAGCGTGATCACCGGCGAAGGCGAATGCTGGGGCACCGACGAGATCGGCCAGGCCTTCGCCAAGAACTACACCCCCGGGGTCGATTCCAGATGAGCTGCAATGGGTAGCGAAATGGATTCTCGGCGTGGGTGATCGGCCCGAGGGCGACGAGACCGCGATGCGCCTCGTCGCCGAAGCCTGGACGTCCATGGCACGGGCGAGTGTTGACGTACCGGATCCAGGTGAGCCGTCGGTGGGCTACGGCCCACAACCATCATCGGGTCGTGACCTGCGCGGATCTCGGGATAAGGACACTAGTGGCCATCTACCTGGTTGTTCGACTTGCTGCGGAGACCGAGAGTGCGGTGACGTATCAATTCGGCGGGGTCGAGCATCGGTTCGAGCGTGAGCTGACGATCGGCAAGACGGACTATTCGGTGGTGTTCGCGGACGGGAAGGAAGATCACCTCGGGGTGCTGGCGGCCGGTCTGGTGATCAGCCGCCACCGCGCTGAAGGGGTGTGGGCGCGATTCGTCAGCAGACAGTCATGAGCCATCGGCTCCGTCCGAAGCACCGCCGCCGGTGGTCATCAGGACTGGGGTGGCGTTCACACCACTGACGGCGCACCACTCCTTTCGCGTTCTGCCCGCCGATCTCTGACGTGTCGGCCGCTGTGCGCGCCGACAAGTCAGATCTCCGGGCTACTTCCCGCGCAAGCCGAAAGGGTTGCCGTCGGGGTCGGCAAGGACACAGATCCGCAGGCCGGGGGCCACTTCGCGGGGGGCGGAGCGGTCGGTGGCGCCGTTGGCGAGCAGGGCGGTGCGGGTGGCGTCGAGGTCTTCGACGTCGGTCATGGCGACCGGGCCTTCCGCCACGTCGCCCTGGGGGTTGAGGCTCACCTCGAAGCCTTCGACGTTGTAGCCGACGTAGTAGGGCTCGTCGGTGTGCGGGGTGCCGTAGAGGGCGGTGTAGACCTTCTTGGCGGATTCCAGGTTGGCGACGGGGATGACGACGGCGCCGATGGCTGGGCTCATCTTGGCTTCCTTCCGAAGGGTGTCGGTGAAGATCGTGATGCTCCGTCAGCCAGCCTAACCACCGGAAACGACGAAAGCGGGCAGCGTGGGCTGCCCGCTGTCGTCGGTGTCTCGGTCAGATGGCGTCGGCCAGGGCGGCCAGCGCGGCGGTCCAGTGTGCGGCGAAGCGTGCTGCCTCGGCTTCGGAGAACAGGGCCGTGCTCCAGCGGAAGTTGGTGGTCAGGGCCGGGCCGTCGGGGGTGGTGCCGATGCCGGCGATGACGTCGACCGCGTAGCGCAGCGGCAGATCGGGCTCGGGGTCGAGCGGCAGGGCCGTGTCGTGCGCGCCGACCAGCAGGGACCAGGGGTTGCCCTCGGTGCCGGACAGGTCGATGCGGCCCAGGTAGTTGAACTCGACCTGGGGTTCGGCCGCGGCGTGGAGTTCGGGGACGCGGTCGACGTAGCGGAGCAGGCCGTAATCGAGGCCCTGGTTGGGGATTTCGCGCAGGTGGGTCGTGACGCCGTCCAGCAGGGCGCGGGCGGCGGCCGGATCCGCTTGCGCGCGAGCGACATCCACCGCGTCGTCGCCGACGCCGAGGCGGACGGGGAAGACGCTGGTGAACCAGCCGAGGGTGTTGGCGGTGTCGGTGCCGAGTTCGGCGTCGGCGCGGCCGTGGCCCTCCAGCGCGATCAACGCGCCTGCGGCTGGGTCGTTTCCGTTGTCGGCGTGCACCGAGGCCATGGTCATGGTGAGGGCGGTCAGCAGCAGTTCGCGCACACCCTCGTCCTTGCCGACATGGGCCAGCAGGCGTTCGGTCAGGGCGACCGGTGTCGCGACCGTGCTGACGCGCAGAGTGGACCAGGTGTCGGTGGCCGGGGCGGGCAGCCGAGCGCCGAGCGCGGCGTCGGGCGCGCTCACCTGGGCGGCCCAATAGTCGCGCTGGGCGAGCACTTCCGGTTCGGTGGCGCGCTGCCACATGGTCTCGGACCACTGCCGGTAGGAGGTGAACTCGGGCAGCATCTTCGGTGTCACGCCGGACTGGACCTGCTGCCAGGCGGCGGCCAGGCCGTCGATCATGATGTGCCACGACACGACATCGACGGCGAGGTGGTGGATCGCCAGCAGCAGGACACCTTCGGCGTCGGCGGGGAACCACACCGCGCGCACCAGTTCGCCGGCGCGCGGGTCGATCGCGTCGTTGGCGGTGCGCGCGAATTCGGTGATGGCCGAGTCGAGTTCGGCACCGGCGAGGCCACGCGGCGCCTCGATGACGACATCGGCGGCCCGCACCGCGCCGGGCGCCCTGGTGACCAGGCGCGGTCCGTCGGGGGTGTCGGTGAGCACGGCGCGCAGGGTGTCGTGCGCGTCGAGCAGGGCTTGCAGCGTGGCGTCCAGTCCGGCGCGGTCGATGCCCGCGGGCAGGCGGAGCAGGGCGGTCTGGGTGAAGCGGCGGTAGTTGCCGTACTCGTACATCCACGACACCACCGGCAGCGGCGGCACCACGCCGTAGGCGTCGGCACCGGACTGGGCGGCGACGGCCGGGCCGTCGTCGGCAGCGGCGGCGAGTTCGCGAATCGTCGGGCAGGCCAGCACCATGCGCGGGTTGAGCGCGATGCCGCGCCGTCTGGCCTTGTTGACCAGCGAGATCGCGACGATGCTGTCGACGCCGAGCTCGTAGAAGTCGGCGTCGACGCCGGGGGCGCGGCCGTCGAACAGTTCGGCGAAGACCTCGCTGAGCGCGATCTCGGTGGGGGTCTCGGCGGCGGCGCTGCCGTCGACGGCCGCGAGGGTCTGTTCGGCGAGTTCGTGCAGGGCGTGACCGTCGAGCTTGCCGTTGACGTTCACCGGCAGCTGTTCGAGGACGACGATCCGCGCGGGAATCATGTACGCGGGCAGGCGCTGCGCCAGATCCGCGCGCACCCGGCTCACGACCACCGCGCGCCCCGCCTTGCCGACCACGAAACCGACCAGCGACGCGCCACCGGCGCGGCGCACCACGGTGACCGCGGCGGTGTCGATATCGGCCGAGCGGCGCAGCGCGGTCTCGATCTCGCCGACCTCGATGCGGTAGCCGCGCACCTTGACCTGCGCGTCGGCGCGGCCCAGGTAGCCGAAGCGGCCGCCGGGCAGCCTGCGCACGAGGTCGCCGGTGCGGTACATGCGCTGACCGGGGCGATGCGGGTCGGCGCAGAAGCGGTCGGCGGTGATGGCGGGCTTGCCGAGGTAGCCGCGGGCCAGCTGCGTGCCGGACAGGTAGAGCTCGCCGACGATGCCGGGCGGCACCGGGCGCAGCCGCGAGTCCAGGACGTAGCCGACCATGCCGCCGTTGGCGGTGCCGATGGTCGGGATCGCCGAGGTGGCGACCGGGGCGACGACCGCCTCGACGGTGGTCTCGGTGGGGCCGTAGCAGTTGTAGACGGCGGTGCCGGGCAGGGCGCGCAGGCGGGCCCAGAGGGCGGTGTCGATGGCCTCGCCGCCGAGGGCGAGCACCGGCAGTTCCCGGTCGAGCAGGCCCGCCGCCGCCAGCTGCGCCAGCATGGACGGGGTGGTGTCGATCATGTCGATGCCGAATTCGGCCATGCCTGCGACGATCCGGTGCGCGTCGCGCATCTCCTCGGCGTCGAACAGGTGCAGGGCCTGACCGGCGAAGAAGCCGACCATCGGCTGCCAGGACGCGTCGAACCCGAGCGACCACGCGTGCGCGACCCGCAGCGGGCGGCCGAGTTTCGCCATCGCGGGGCGGTAGAAGCGTTCCAGATGGTCGGCGAAGTAGCCGGCCAGGGCGGCATTGGTGCCGACGACGCCCTTGGGCTCGCCGGTCGAGCCGGAGGTGAAGATGATGTAGGCGCTGTGCTCGAGCTCGCGGCGCACGGCGGGGGCCTGGGCGGGGCGCGCGGCGACGCGGTCGACGACGGCGGGGTCGTCGACCAGCAGTACCGCAATCGATAGCCGATCGGCCTGTGCCGAGTCCTCCCCGGCAGGCCCCGAGGGAGCGACGCCGTCGAGCAGCGCGCGGTCCTCGCCGAGGACGACGGCGAGCGCCGGGTTCGACTGGCGCAGAATCGATGCGATGCGACTCGCGGGCAGGGTGATGTCGACCGGCACGTACGCGGCGCCAGCGGCGAAGGTCGCCAAGATGGCGACGATCGACGCGGTGCCGCGCGGGAGCATCAGCGCGACAACGGTTTCCGGGCCGACACCGTTGGCGGCGAACTCCCCCGCCAGCCGGCAGGCCTGATCGCGCAGCTCGCCGTAGGTGAAGACCTCACCAGCGGTGGTGGTCAGCGCGGTCGCGTCGGGCGTCTCGGCGGCCTGGCGCTCGAACAGCTCCCACGGCGTCGAAGTCGGCGCTGGCACGAGATCGGTTGCCGCCGCGCGCAGTTCGGCGTGTTCGTCGGCGGTGAGCAGATCGATCGCGTCGAGCGTGGCCGCGGCGTCGAGCTCGGGCAGCGCGCGCAGCACCGCGACCAGGCGGGCGCCGAGATCGGCGGGATCGAGGTGGCCGAGCAGGGCCGGGATCGCCTCGACGAGAACGAGCAGATCGCCGTCGCTCAGGTGCGAGACGACAGTGAGCGGGTAGTGCGCCAGACTCTCCATCTCGATCGGCCGGAACCGCGCGCCGTCGGGGGCGGTGACGGTCTGGATGGCGTCGTCGATGGGGGCGTTCTCGAAGACGAACAGGGTGTCGAACAGCGAGCCGTGCCCGGCCGCGCGCTGCAATGCCGACAGGCTGAGGTAGCCGATGTCGCGCATGGCGGCCGAATCCCGTTGCAGGCGTGCGCACTGCGCGACGACCGGCTCGGCCGGGTCGAGCCGGTGCACGACCGGGACGGTGTTGATGAACAGCCCGACCATGCCCTCCACGCCCGCGAGCTTCTCGGGGCGGCCGGAGATGGTGGTGCCGTACACGACGTCGCGCCGATCGGTGATCCGGCCGAGCAGCAGCGTCCAGGCGAACTGGACGGCGGTATTGAGCGTCATGCCGTTGGCGCGCGCCCACTGCTGCAACCGCGCGGTCTCGGTGGCGGACAGGCGAAGCCGCGTGGTCTGGGGCACGGCGGAGCCGCGCTCGCCGGTGCCGTCGGCCAGGACCAGCGGCGCGCTGACCTGCCCCAGGTACTCGGCCCATCGGCGGGCGGCGGCGTCGTGGTCCTGGGCGCCGAGCCAGCCGATGTAGTCGCGGTACGGGCGCGGGGCGGGCAGCCCGGCGAGGCTGCCGCCCGCCTGGTAGACGGCGAGCAGTTCGGTGAAGAACACCGCCACCGCCCAGCCGTCCATCAGGATGTGGTGCGCGGTGAGGATCATCCGCCTGCGCGGCTCGGGCGCGTCGGTGACGTTCAGCAGCAGCACCCGCAGGGCCGGACCGCGACTCAGCGCGAACGGCACCCGGCGCTCGGATTCGGCGATCGCGTCGAATTCCGCTGTCCGCGCGTCACGCTCGGCCCAGGGCAGCTCGGCGCGCGACGGGATGATCTGCACCGGCTTGGGCACATCGGTGTCCCAGAACGCGGCGCGCAGGTTCGGATGCCGGTCGAGCATCGCCTGCGCGCTGCGGCGCAGCAGGTCGGGATCGAGCGGGCCATCGATGTCGACCACGAATTGCATCGTGTACAGGTCGATCTCGGTGCCCGCCAGACGCGACAGCGAGAAGAGCCCCTCCTGCAGCGGGCTCAGCGCCAGCACGTCCTCGATCTGCGGGGCACTCATGCGATGTCCTTCCGTACCTGCGTGTTCACTAACCCTGCGCCTGCCAGGCCGCCGTCAGCGCCGACAGCGCGTCGGCTTCCAGGCCCGAGGCGCTCATCGGCGCGTGCGAGACCTGTTCGGGTTCCTCGGCATTCGGCTGCTCCGCGGCGGCGGCCGCGTCGACGGCGGCGGCCAGTTCGGTGATCGTGAAGTGCTCGAACACCATCTGCGGGGTCAGCGGCAGGCCGAGGGCGGCGGCGCGGGCCGACCACTGGATCGAGATGACGCTGTCGCCGCCGAGGGCGAAGAAGCCGTCCTCACCGGTGACGTCGTCGATCTCGAGCAGTTCCTCGATCAGCGCGATGAGCTGACGCTCGGTCTCGGAGTCGGCCGCGCCCGCACCCGCGGTGGTGGCCGCGGCGATCGGGGCCGGTGCGGCGAGCAGCCGGTCCAGGTCGGCCTGCGGCAGCACCCGCAGCTCGGCGACCGGCAGGTCCGGCGTCTCGGCGAAGGCGCGCAGGGTGGCGGCCAGCGCGTCCGCGATCAGGGCGGCGGTGGCCGGGTCGTAGAGGTCGGCGTTGACGACGACGCGCACGTCCATGCCGCCGTCGGCGGTCACGTTCAGGCTCAGGTTCAGATCGAGGAACGAGACGTCGAAGTCGGCGGGCAGCACGGTCACCGTCGAGGCGCCCGAGGACGCGAACGGCAGCGTGGCCGGTGCCCAGTCCGCACCACGGAAGTGGATCATGCTCTGGAACAACGGGTTCCGCGAGCGCGAGCGGCGCGGGTTGAGCGCCTCCACGAGCCGCTCGATCGGCAGCTCCTGGTGCGCGTTGGCGTCGAGGACGACATCGCGGGCCGCGCGCACGGTGTCACGCAGGGTGGGTGTGCCCGACAGGTCGTTGCGCAGCACCACCATGTTGGCGAACAGGCCGATCAGGGCGGTGGTCGCCGAATCGGTGCGGGCCGCGACGGGGGTGCCGAGCGAGATGTCGGTGCCGCCGCCGAGCGCGTGCAGGAGCGTGGCGACGGCCGCCTCGCACACCATGAACTCGGTGGCGCCGCTGCGCAGCGCCAGCGCCTCCAGCCCGGAGCGCACGCTCGCGGGCAGCGAGAAGGTGACCACCTCACCGCGCTTGCCGAGCACCGGCGGACGCTGCCGGTCGTGCGCGACCGAGATCTCCTCGGGCACGTCGGCCAGCTTCGTCTTCCAGTAGTCGATCTGGGCCAGCGCGAACTCGCTCGGCGCGGCCTGGTCGAACAGCTCGCGCTGCCACAGGGCGTAGTCGGCGAACTGGATCGGCAGCGGGCTCCAGCCCGGGGCGCCGCCCTGCTCACCGCGGGCCCGGTAGGCGACGGTCAGGTCGTCGAGCAGCACGCCGAAGGACGCGTGGTCGGCGACGATGTGGTGCACCAGCAGCGAGAGCACGTGGGTGTCGGCGTCCAGGACGAGCAGTTCGGCGCGGATCAGCGGCTCACCGTCGAGGGTGAACGCGTATCCGGCGATGGCCGCGAGTTCCGCGGTGAGGTCGGCGGGCGCGATCTCGCGGATCGGCAGCGGCACGGCGGTGGCGGGGTGCACCACCTGGTACGGGATGCCGTCGTGCTCGGGGAAGGTGGTGCGCAGCGACTCGTGCCGGGCGACGACGTCGTCGAGCGCCGAACGCAGCGCCGCGATGTCGAGCGCGCCGTCGAACCGCAGGGCCAGCGGCAGATTGCCGACCGAGCCGGCACCCTCCATCCGGTACTGGAACCACATGGCCAGCTGCGAGTACGACAGCGGGACGCGCTCGCCGCGCGGCCTGCCGCCGATCGCCGGACGGCCCGGATTCGCCTGCGGGGCAGCGGTATCGACCACCACCACCTGCTCCTCGACGATCTCGTCGTCGGCGTCGACGGCGTCGAGGTCGAGGTCGAACTCGGCCAGGAAGCGGGCCACCAGGTTCGCGGCCAGCGCGGCCGGGGTCGGGCTGTCGAAGACGACGCGAACGTCGAGCTCGACGCCGAACTCCGCGCGCACCTGGGCGACCAGCCGGGCGGCGAGCAGCGAATGCCCGCCCAGCTCGAAGAACGAGTCCTCCGCGCTGACCTCGTCGAGCCCGAACAGCGTGCCGAACAGGGCGCACATCTTGCGCTCGGTCGCGGTGGCGGGCGCGCGGTGGGCGCGCACGACGGCGGGGGTCGCGGTGGGCAGCGCGCGCTTGTCGAGCTTGCCGTTGACGGTCAGCGGGATCTCCGGGATCATCGCGAAGGCGCTGGGCACCATGTATTCCGGCAGCCCGGTCGCGGCGAAGGCGTGCACCTGCTCGAGGTCGATCGACGCGTCGGCGGGCACCACGTAGGCGGCCAGCATGGCGCCGACGGCGGGGTCATCGGTGACGACGACGACGCAGTGCGCGACGGCGGGATGCGCGGCGATCGCGGCCTCGACCTCGCCGAGTTCGATCCGGAAGCCACGCACCTTCACCTGCTCGTCGGCGCGGCCGACGAACTCCAGCTCACCGAAGCTGTTGCGGCGCACCAGGTCACCGGAGCGGTAGAGCCGCGCGCCCGGGGTGAACGGGTCGGCGACGAAGCGCTGCGCGCTCAGCGCGGGACGGTCCAGGTAGCCGCGGGCCAGCTGGTCGCCGCCGAGGTAGAGCTCGCCGACCACGCCGTCGGGCACCAGGTGCAGGGCCTCGTCGAGGACATAGGTGTAGACGTTGCGGTTGGGGATGCCGATCGGCACCACGCCGGTGCCCTGCGGGCCTGCGACCGGCATGTGGGTCGAGCAGACCACGGCCTCGGTCGGGCCGTAGTGGTTGCGCAGTTCGGCGTCGAGGGTGTTGGCGAAGCGGTCGGCGACCTCGCCGGGCAGCGCCTCACCGCCGACCGGGACCTGCCGCAGCGACTGCCACTCGCTCACTTCGGGCAGCAGCAGGAAGGTGCTCAGCATCGAAGGCACCATGTGCAGCACGGTGACCTGGCGCTGGGTGATCAGGTCGGCGACATAGCGGATATCGCGGAAAGCGTTGGGCATGGGCACGATCAGCTGCGCGCCGACCGTGAGGGTGATGGCGATGTCGACCAGCGAGGCGTCGAAGCTCACCGAGGACGACTGCATCAGCCGGTCCTCGGCGGACATGCTCCAGTCGGCGGTGAAGCACACGATGTGCTCGGCGATCGCGGCGTGCGGCACCGGGACGCCCTTGGGCTTGCCGGTGGAGCCGGAGGTGTAGATGACGTAGGCGAGGTTGGCGGGCAGCAGCGGGCGCAGCCGGTCCGCGTCGGTCGGCGTGGTCGCGGGCAGTTCGGCCGCGATCGACTCCGCGGCCGCCAGCTCCACGGCACCGAGCAGCAGCCGGGGACGCGCGTCCTCGACCAGGTACTCGATCCGGTCCTCGGGGTAGGCCGGGTCGATCGGCAGGTACGCGCCGCCCGCCTTCAGCACGGCGAGCACGGCGACGATGAACTCCACCGAGGTGCCCAGGCGCAGCCCGACGATGTCCTCGGTGCCGATGCCCTGCCCGATCAGCCAGTGCGCCAGCCGGTTCGCGCGCGCGTGCAGCTCGCCGTAGCTGAGCTCGATGTCGTCGGAGGCGAGCGCGGGCGCGTCGGGGGTGGCGGCCGCCGCGGCCTCGAACAGCGCGATGAGAGTGGTCGGCGGCTGGTCGACGAGCACGCCGTGCGAGCGCTCCAGTAGCGCGGCGCGGTCGTCGGCGCCGAGCATGTCGAGGTCGGCGAGCCTGCGCCGCGGGTCGCGCAGGGCGGCGTCGAGGAGCCTGCCGAAGTGCGCGAGCAGCTGCTCGACGAGGGATTCGGCGAGCACGTCGGTCTGGTACTCGGCCTCGACCACGGCGGTGCCGTCGTCTTCGAGCACGATCGCCAGCGACAGCGGCACCTGCGCGCTCACCGCGCCCAGTTCGAGCTGGGTGGAGGTGACGCCGTCGATCGCGAACCCGTCGGCGCTCTTGCGCACGCTGAAGCCGAGGCGGACCAGCTGGTCCATGCCGTCCCGGCCGGCCACGCGGTCCGGATTCGCCTCGCGCACCACGCGATCGATGCCGACGCCGCGCCGGGCGAACCCGCCGGCGCAGGTGTCGCGCACGGCGGCGACGAGCTGGGCGAAGTCGTCCCGGTCGCCGAAGGTGGCGCGCAGCAGCAGGGTGTTGCCGAAGTAGCCGATGAGCTGCTCGGTGCCCGCCGGGCGATCGGTGACCGGGATTGAGACGAGGAAGTCGTCGGCGGCGGTGTAGCGGTGCACCAGGGCGTCGAAACCGGCCAGCAGCACCATGAACGGGGTCGCGGCGTGCTCGCGCGCGAACTGCTCGGTGCGGGCGACCAGGTCGGCCGACAGGCGGTGGGTGCGGCGCTGGGCCTGCCTGCCGGGGGCCGCGGCGGGCGAGCCGGGCAGTTCCAGCGGCTCGGGCAGCGGGCGCAGGGCCGCGCGCCAGTAGTCGACATCGGCCTCGGCCGCCTCGGCGGTGGACGCGATCGCGGCGAACTGGACTGTGGCGCCCGCGCCGGACCCGGCGCGGTAGGCGGCGTTGAGCTCGGCGAAGAACACCGACCAGGAGTCGTCGTCCCAGCAGATGTGGTGGATGGCGAACAGCACGACGTGCTCGTCGGCGCCGGTCCGGATCAGGGTGGCGCGCACCGGCAGTTCGGTGCCGAGGGCGAAGGGGCGGCCGAACTCGCGCCGGGCCAGCACCTCCACCCGCAGGTCACGGCCGGATTCGGCGAGGTCGGTCAGGTCGTGGGTCTGCCACGGCGCGCGGGCGTCGTCGGTGAACACCTGGAACGGCTCGCCCTCGGCGTCCGCGCCGTAGGTGGTGCGCAAGATGTCGTGGCGGGCCACCACGGTGTCGAACGCGGCGTGCAGGCGCTCGCCGTCGAGCGGGCCGGTGAGCCGGTAGGCGACACAGATGGACAGGGCGGTGTCGTCGGCGTCGCGGGTCTGCAGGAACCACATCCGGCGCTGGCCGGGGGTGAGCGGACGGTGCTCCCCCGCCGCGATGCGCGGCACGGCGACGGGTTCGGGGGTGGCGGCGGCCATGCCGCTCGCGCGCAGCTTCTGCTGGAGCAGCAGCTTGCGGCGCTCCGCGACGGACAGGGTGGCTTCGGTGTCAGACATGTTCGTTCGGCCCCTCAGCCCTGGTTGGTGTTCTGTGCCATCAGCAGCACGACGTCGTCGAGCGACGCGCCGCCGAGAATCGCCGCGACCGGCAGATCGCGATCCAGCTCCGCCTTGACCCGCTTGCGGAAGTCCAAGGCCTGCAACGAGTCCAGGCCGAGGGCGACCAGCGGCATGGTGGCGTCGATGGCGTCGGCGCTGTCGCCGCCGATGACCTTCAGCAGTTCGGTGCGCATGCGCAGGTCCAGCGCGACCCCGTCGGCCGGTGCGCCGACCGGCGCGGCCTGCGCCACGACGACGGGCTCGACCGCGACCGGTGCCGGGTCGACCGTCGGCACGGTCGACTCGAGTCCGGTGAGCACCGAGGACAGCCCGAACGCGCCGAGCACCTCGCGCAGGAAGTCCCAGTCGGCGGCGATGATCATGCCGTCGCGGGCGGGCAGCGCGAGCCCGGCCTCGATCGCGTCGGCGGGCACCATCGGGAACACGCCGGCCTCTTCGACGCGCGCGAAGCCCGCGTCGTCCAGCGGACCGGCCACGCTCCACAGGCCCCACTGGAGGCTGGCCGCGTCGATGCCGCGGGCCCGCAGCCTGCGGGCGGCCACGTCGAGCATGCGGTTGGTCACCGCGTACAGGATCTGTCCGCGTCCGCCCAGGGTCGCGGCCATGGACGAGCACAGCAGCACGCGCACGCCGTCCGCCAGCGGCGCGGCGTCGACGAGGTTGTCCAGGCCGCGCAGCTTGGCGCCAGCGGCGGTGCGCACGTCCTCGGCGGTGATCTTCTCGAGTTCGGCGTCGACGTAGTTGACGGCGGCGTGGATCACCAGGTCGACCGGGCGATCGGCGATCTCGGCGCCGAAGGCGGCCGCGGCCGCCGGGTCGCTGACGTCGCAGGCCCGCACCACGATCTCGGTGCTGCCCAGACCGCGCAGCCGCGCCAGTTCGCCCGCCAGCGCCTCGGTCTCACCGCTGCGGCTGAGCAGGGTGACGCGACCGGCGCCGGTGCGCGCCAGGTGATCGGTGAACCGCAGCCCGAGCTGACCGGTCCCACCGACGATGACCACATGGTCGAGATCGGTACCGAGCGCGCCGGTGTCGGTGGCGGTGTCGAGCACCAGCCGCTTCACGAACACCTTGCCCGCGCGCAGCGCCAGCTCGGCTTCCCCCGTGGAGTGCACGGCGGCGACGATCTTGGCGGCCTGCGCGGCCGCGGGTTCGGAGGCGGCGAGGTCGAGATGCCGGAACAGGATGCCGGGGTGCTCGATGCCGACACTGCGGAAGCCCGCGGTGACGCCCGACTGGAACAGCGCGGGAATCGGATCTCCGTCGTGCACGGACTCACCGCCGACGGTCAGCAGCCAGCACTCGCCGCCGGGACGCAGCGCGGACAGCGCCGTAGCCCAGGCGCGGTCGGCGTAGAAGCCGGTCAGCGCGTCGATGGCGGCGGCGGTGTCGTCGGCGGCGGTCTCGGGCAGCAGGACGACCACGGTATCGGCGGCCGAGCCGTCACCCAGGGTGAAAGCCGTTGTGCCGGAGGCCAGATCGGCCGGTCCGAGGACGCGCGCACCGGCGCCGTGCCGGTCGGCGGCCGCGAGCAGCGCGGTGGCGAGGTCGGCGCATTCGCCGGTGTGGTCGACCAGCAGCAGGTTGCGCGGCGCGGTGAGCGAGCGGCGCTGCAGCGGGCTCCACTGTTCCACCAGCCGTTGCGGTTTCGGCGTGCTGACGACCAGCTCGGCCGGGGTCTCGTTGACGCCGAGCGGCGCCCACAGCCGCTTGGGCGCGGTGACGGTGTGCGGGAAATCGCGCAGCGGCAGGGTGACGGTGTCGTCGACGCGCAGGGCGTCCCAACGGTAGTCGGCGTCGAGGACGGCGACCTGGGCCAGGTTGCGGGTGAATTCCGAGAGCCCGTCGGCCGAGCGCAGCGAGGTGCCGAGCACGCGGAAGTCACGCGGGGGCAGGCCGGGCCGGTTCGGGACCAGGCTCAGGTTCTCCTGCAGCGCCAGTTGCAGCACCGGGTGCTCGGCGACCTCGATCATCAGATCGACACCGTCACGGCCGGCGCCGATCACGGCGCGATCGAACCGGACGCGGTTACGCAGGTTCCAGAACCAGTACTCCTCCTGCTTGAGGTCCGGCGTGATCACCTCGCCCAGGGTCGCGCCGTAGCAGGGGATCTCGGAGGCGGTGAAGGTCGGCGCGCTCATCTCGTCACCGAGGAAGCCTTCGAAATCCGCCCGTACCTCGGCGACGATGGAGGTGTGCGCGGGGAAGGCGACCCGGATCTCCCGCGCGAACTGACCGCGTGCGGTGGCCGCCGCCACCAGTTCGACGACGGCACCGCGTTCGCCGGAGATCGCGATGATGTGCGGCGAGTTGACGACCGCCAGCTCGGCCCAGCCGGAGTTGCGCGCCATCAGCGCTTCCACGCTCTCGCGGTCCATGCCGAAGACCGCCATCGAATAGCCGCGCGGGGACAGCCGGTCCGCGAGCAGGGCGCGATGGGTCACCGCGAGCACCGAGTCGCGCAGCGTCATCACCCCGGACACCGCGCCCGCGGCGAGCTCGCCCTGGCTGTGGCCGATGGTCGCGTGCGGTTCCACACCGGCGGCCCGCCACGCGGCGGCCAGTCCGGTCATGTGGAACATCAACGCGGGCTGCACTTCCCACACCTCGTCCTCGTACTGCCCCTCGTGGCCGAGCAGGTAGTGCAGCGGCTTGGAGTGGCCGAACCGTTCGGCGTGGATGGCGGCGCACTCGTCGACGACGGCGCGGTAGGCCGGCGAGAGCTCGTAGAACACCGCGCCCATACCGGGACGCTGGCTGCCCTGACCGGGGAAGACGAAGCCGATGCGGCGGGGCCCGGCGGGCGCGTCGGCCCGGACCACCGCGGGATGGTCGGTGTCGGTGGCGATCGCGTCGAGCGCGGCCAGCAGGTCGGTCCGCGCGTCGCCGGTGGTCGACGGCGACGCCAGCACCAGGGCGCGGCGACGACGGGCCACCCGGGTGCGGAACAGCATGTCCGCCAGGCGTTCCGGGGTCACCTCGGCATGCGCCGCGACATAGGCGCGCAGGCCGGCGGCCTCGGCGCGCAGGCCGTCGACGCTGTCGGAGGACAGCAGGACGGGAACGGTGCCGTCGGGCAGACGGTACTCAGCCATGGTTGGTCTCCTCCAGCACCGGCAGGCCGACGATGGCGTGCGCGTTGGTTCCCGCGACGCCGAACGAGGACACCGCGCCGTAGCGCATGCCGTCCGCGCGCGGCGCCCAGTCGGTGAGTTCGGCGGCGAGCCGCAGACTGGTCGTGTCCCAGTCGAGGTCGGTGGTCGGGGCGTCGGCCCACAGGCTCGGCGCGATCGCGCCGTGCGCGCCGCACAGCAGCACCTTGATCAGGCCGAGCATGCCCGAGGCTGCCTGGGCATGCCCCGCGTTGGACTTCACCGAGCCGAGCAGCGGTCCGTCGGCGCCGCGCTCGGGATCGCCGTACGTGGCGGCCAGCGCGGTCAATTCGAGCGGATCGCCGACGGCGGTACCGGTGCCGTGCCCCTCGATCAGGCCGATGTCGTGCGCGCTGATCCCGGCGGCGGCGACGGTGGCCTCGATGAGCCGCTGCTGCGCCTGCGCGCTCGGCACCGCGATCGGCGCGCCCGCGCCGTTGTGGTTGACCCGCGAGCCGAGCAGCCGACCGTAGATCCGGTGCCCGAGCGCCCTGGCCCGCGATTCCCGTTCCAGCACGACGACGCCGGCGCCCTCGCCCCACAGCGTCCCGGTCGGGTCGGCGGCGTAGGAGCGGCAGTGGCCGTCGGTGGCCAGGGCGTTGTTCTTGGAGAACTCGTAGAACGCGCCGGGCGAGCCCATCACGCAGACGCCACCGGCCAGCGCCCAGTCGCATTCGCCCGCGCGAATGGCCGACGCGGCCTGATGCACGGCCGTCAGCGACGAGGCGCAGGCGGTGTCCACGCTGATCGACGGGCCGACCAGGCCGAGCCCGTGCGAGATGCGCCCGGCGACCGCGCCGAGCGCGGTACCGGTGGCCCGGTAGCCGCTGTAGTCGTTGACCCCGGCCACGCGCGGCCCGTACTCGGTCGCCGAGACGCCCATCCAGACGCCCGCCGAATCACCGTCGAGCGCACCGGGATTGATGCCGGCGTGCTCGAGCGCCCGCCAGGCCACCCGCATGGCCACCCGCTGCTGCGGGTCCATGGCGACCGCCTCGCGCGGGGTGATGCCGAAGTACTGTGCGTCGAATTCGGTGGCGCCGTCGAGGAAGCCGCCCGCGTCGCGCACGGCGGCCCAGCCGTCGAGCCTGCCGAGGGCGAGCAGCTCGTCGAGCGGCCACTCGCGGTCACGCGGGAACGGGCCGATCAGTTCGCGGCCCTCGGCCAGCGCCGACCAGAACGCGGGCAGGGTGTCCACGCCGCCGGGCGCCTCGACGCCCATGCCGACGATGACGATGGGGTCGTTGCTCGGCTCACTCATCGGGCGAGCGCCTGACCGGCGAGTACCTCGGCGATGCCATCGATGTTCTCGTCGATGTAGAAGTGGCCGCCGGCGAACAGGTTCACCTCGAGCTCGGCGCTGGTGCTGGTCTGCCACGCGTAGAGATCGCGGGGGCCGACGAAGGGATCGTCGTCGCCGCCGAGCACCAGCAGGGGCGCGGCGACCTGGACGTCGGTGCCGCAGGAGTAGGCGTCGAAGGCGCGGTAGTCGGCCTTGAGCACCGGCAACGCCATCCGCATGACCTCACGGCTGGCCATCACGTCGGCGCCGGTGCCGTTGAGGGCGGCCATGTGGTCGAGCAATTCCTCGTCCTCGGTGGGATGCCCGGGGAGCTCGGCGATCCGGTGCGGTGCGGCCGCCGCGGAGGCCACCAGCAAACGCACGGGCAACCCGGCGGCCTCGGCCAGCCGGACGAACTCGAACGCGACGATGGAGCCCATGCTGTGGCCGAAGACGGTCAGCGGGGCGCCGGTGTCGTGGGCGGAGCCGCGGAAGGCCTCGAAGGCGCCGGCGGCGAGCTCGGGCAGGGTCTCGGCGGCGGCGTCACGCACGCGATCCTGGCGGCCGGGGTACTGGATCACCACGGTGTCGAAGTCCTGGGCCATACGCTTGGTGAACACCCGGTAGGCGGAGGCACCGGCGCCCGCGTGCGGGAAGACGATCAGCGGCGGTAGGGAGTCGGTCCTGGGAGCCTGGAATTGCCGGATCCAGCCGAGTTCTCTTGCCATGTCGTTCTCCCTCACCGGTCGCGCACACGCTGCGCGGCCGTTTCGCACTGTCCAACGCCGTGCCTACGCACGGGCCCGCCCGGCGCGGTCGTCCGGGACCGGGGCGAATCCTGTTGCGCCCGAGGCCGACCTGTTCGGTCGCACCCGGCAACCACCGGGCGATCGGTCGGGCAACAGTAACACCCGGGCATTAGTATAGGCTAGCCTTACCAATCCAGGTGACCAAGGTTACGATTGAACGGAGCACCCAGGAGATGACCCCCGCCGGGACCCCCTACGCGCTACCCCGCGAGCAGACCGATCTGCCCGCCGAGGTGGCCGCCACGCCGGCGCCGGCACTGCCGATCTTCGCGGCACCCTTCGCCCTGCGCGTCGCCGACCCGGACGGCACCGACCCCGAACTGCTCGCCGAGTGGATGGCCCGCCCGCACCTGGTCGAATCGTGGGAACAGGACTGGGACGTCGAGCGCCGCCGCGCCGATTTCCAGACCCAGCTGGCCGGAACCTATTCGCGGCCCTGCATTCTCAGCCTCGACTTCGCCGTGCTCGGCGAGCCGGAACTCGGCGTCCGCGACATTGCCTACATCGAGCTCTACCGCGCGGCCAAGGACGAGATCGGCAGGCTCTACGACGCCGCACCCGGCGACATCGGCTTCCACATCGCCACCGCCGACACCAGGGTGATCGGCAAGGGCATCATGTCCGCCTGGATCTCGACCATGGCCGCGGCCGTCTTCGCCGCCAATCCCGAGTGCCGCCGGATGCTCGGCGACCCGGACCACCGCAACCGGGCCATCTGCCGCAGCTTCGACAAGATCGGCTGGCACCTCGTCGGCGAGTTCGACGTCCGCCCGACCCGCCGCATCGCGCTCTACGCGACCCCGCGCACCCCGGACGACCTCCCGATCCCGCGCGCCTGAGCAGCCGACGGCAACAGCCCCGCGCCTTCCGGTGCGGGGCTGTTGTTCGTTCGGTGCCTCAGCGCGCGGCGAGGTGGTTCGCACCGGCGCGTGCCCGGGCGGGCTCGGTGCGCAGCACGCGGTCCGAGAGCTCGCCGAGGCAGCTGAGATTGGGGAACCCGGGGCCCTGGGCCATCGCGGCCATGTTCGGCAGGTACAGCTTGCCCGCCAGCCCGGTGACGGCCAGGTCATAGCCGATCGAGGACTCGATCCGCTGCTGGGTCAGCGGGCCGCCGACGGCGAGCTCGAGCAGGTCGGTGCTCTGCTGGTCGAACAGGTCGAGGAACCACAGCGGCTGACCGCCGGTGGCGTCGACCACCAGGTCGAAGTTGTGCACCTGATCGGCGCGCAGCTCGTTGGACAGCGTGAGCGCCAGCGCCTCGCCCTGCGGCGCGATCTTGGTGACCCGGCCCTGCAGGTGGTGCACCCGGTTGTCGCCGAGCAGGCTCTCCTGCACACGCACCGAGAACACGCCGCGGTCGGTGCGCCGGATGACATCCCGGCGCTCCTGGATGCTCAGCGCGTTCCACTTCACCGGATCGCTGAACAGCGAGTTCTCGAAGAAGCTCTCGCCGCGGGTGTAGAGGGTGGCCATCGGCGAGATCACCGAGATGGTGAGCATCTCGTGCCGGACGAGCTCGTCCAGGGCCGAGCCCGCGGTCTCGCCGCCGCCGATCACCGCGGCGCGGGAGGCGGCGGGCAGGCTGCGCTTGCCCGCGAGGTCCCAGAACTCGGCGATGCTGAGCACGCGCGGGTGTTCGGCCAGCGCGCGGCTGCTGCGGCCGGGGCCGGTGATCATCAGGCCGTCGGCGGTGAGCTCGGTGCGGGCGCCGTCGGCGTCGACCACGTCGACCTGCCACTGGTCACCGATGCCGTTGCCGTCGTTGCGGATCCGCTCGACCCGGCCGAGCACGAGCTCGAGGTCGATGGACTTGGCCACCCACTGCAGGTACTTGGCCCACACATGATGCTGCGGGCTCGGCCTGCCGCGGTCGATCCACTCGGCGTAGGTGCCGTGCTCGATCAGGAACGAGGTCCAGCTGAACGCGGCCATCGCCTGATCGATGTCGCGGTTGCGGCCGCGCGCCCAGGTGGAGTGGTACGGGAAGCCGATGTCCTTTTCGGGGCTGGTGCCCAGGCGATGCTGACCGTCGGTCCAGCCGCCGGTGGGCAGCCAGTTGCCGCCGACCGCGTGCGATTCGACGACGACCACGCGGGGCGCGGGCAGGCCGAGGGTGCGCAGGACATGCGATTTCGCAGCCACCGCAAGGGCTTTCGGCCCCGCGCCGACTACCAGGAGGGTTTCCACCGGTTCGTTCTCCACTCTCTCACGCATTGCGCGCCGGGATCGTCCACAGGGCGATTGCCCGGACACGATCCCCATATTTGCATAGGCTTACCTTATCTGGCCAGTGTGACCCCCGCGTGCCTATGCAGACAAATTAGTGACCTTAGGCTAACCTAACGGCATGGGTAAGGGATTGAACGGCCTGATCACCAAGGCCTGGGGCGGCGCCGACTACAAGCTGACGGTGACATCCAACGAGCAGATCACCGACAAGTTCCTCCGGATCGGTGTCGATCTCGGCGGCCTGCTCGCCGATCACCCGGTGCACCCCACCCAGTGGATCCGCCTGTGGATTCCGGACGCCGAGAGCGACAAGCTGCACCACCGCGGCTACACCCTCGTCGACCCGGACCCGGAGACCGACACCGCCTACATCGACTTCGCGCTGCACAACGGCCCCGCCGCCGACTGGGCCCGGCGCGCCAAGCCGGGCGACCCGCTCGACGCCACCGTCCTCGGCTCGGACTTCCAGCTGCCGGAGCAGACCCCGAGCGAGTACGTCGTCTTCGGTGACACCGCCTCGCTGCCCGCCATCAACTCGCTGCTCGACGCCATCGGCGACACCCCGGCGCGGGTCTGGCTGGAGTGGCAGTACGAGTCCGACCAGACCATCCCGGTGCGCAACAAGCCGCACCACCAGCTCACCTGGCTGCAGCGCGTCGACGACGGCCGCCTGATGCGCGAGGCCGCGCTGGAGATCGAGTGCGCCGCGGACGCCTTCGCCTGGGTGGCCTGCTGCGGGCAGACCACCCGCTCGATCGTGAAGACCCTCAAGGGCCAGCACGCGCTGCCCAAGACCGCAATCAAGTCGCAGGCGTACTGGAAGTAGGTCATCCCCGAGGCCGACCGCGGGTCGGTCTCGGTGCTGATGCGGGCGTGGTGAGCACTGCGGCAAGCTGATCGGACAAGTCGGGAACACCCGAGCCGTCCGGAGCGAATCGAGCCGCCGTGTCCGTCATCGATGCCGTTGTGCTGTTCGCCTCCGTGGCGCTCGCGATCACACTGGTCGCCGCGCCACGGATCGGCAGGCGGGTGGCGCCGTTCGCGCTGCCGGTGCTGATCATCGGCGCGCTGCTGCTGTGGGTGCTCGAGGGCTACTGGCACTGGTGGCCGCTCTACCCGCTGCTCGCGCTGATGTTCGCGTTCGTGGTGACCGATGTCGCCGGAACGCGCCGCCGCGCGTGGTTTCGCGCAGGCATCGGCGTGCTGGCGGCGGTGTCGATCCTGCCGTGGACGGTGCCGCCGTCGCCCGAGCTCCCCGCACCCACCGGCCCGTACGCGGTCGGGTCGGAGATCTTCCGCTGGGTCGACGAGCGGCGGCCCGAGCCGGTGACCGCGGCGGAGGACCGGCGCAATGTCGTTGTCCAGGCGTGGTATCCGACCGAGCTGACCTCCGGCAGGCAGTGGGTGTACCTCGACGGGCAGGACAGTCTGCCGTCGCGAGTGTCCGGGATTCCGGGATTTCTGCTGTCGGACACCATCATCGACACACACGCGACCGCCGACGTTCCGGTGTCGCCAGCGCGGGAACACTGGCCGGTGGTGCTGTTCTCCCCCGGCTACGGCGCGCCGCGCGCGTTCTACTCGGGGCTGATCGCCGATCTGGCCAGTCGCGGATTCGTCGTCCTGGCGATCGACCACCCCTACGAGTCGGCGGTGACCGAGCTCGCCGACGGCACCGTCGCCACCACCGTCGAGAACATCGCCGCGGACGATCCCGACGCCATCCGCTATATGACCGAGCGCCTCGAAACCCGCACGGCCGACCTGCGATTCGTCCTCGACCAGCTCGCCCGGCCCGAGGTCATCGGCCCGCTGGCGGGCCACGTCGACCTCGGTAATGCGACCGCGATCGGGCATTCCCTCGGTGGCGCCGCCGCCCTGTCGGCTCTGGCCGCCGACCCCCGGCTCACCGCCGCGGCCAATCTCGACGGCACCCTCTACGGCGATCTGCCCGAGCGCGCGCTGGATCGCCCGGTCCTGCTCCTGGAGAGCGACCACGAGGTGACCGGCCACTCCCAGCGCTACCTCGACGGCAATCGCGGTGTGCTGGAACGCTTGCGCGCCCCCGGCTTCCGCTACGAGTTCGGCGACGCCGACCACTTCGGATTCACCGACGTCCCCCGATTCCTCGCCGCCCCGGTGCGTTTCGTGGTGACCAGGTTCGCGGGCGGATCGCGCCCCGCCGCCGACACCCAGCGCACCGCCAACGACATCCTGACCCCGTTCCTGCTCGGCCGGACCACCGAGGTCGCCGCCGCCGCGGCGGATCATGCCGGGGTCACGGGCGGACCGGTGCCGCGCTGACGAGGCGTGCTGGCGGGCACGGGCGATTTCGGCCAAGGTGGACAGCGGAACGCAGTACCGATCCCACACCCGCGAGGAGTACGCCGTGTCCGTTCTCGACGAAAGCACCCCCTTCGGCGCCACGGTCGCCCAGCGCCTGGCCGACGAGCACGTCCTCTGGCTGACCACGATCGGCGCCGACGGCACCCCGCAGCCGAACCCCGTGTGGTTCCTGTGGCAGGACGGCACCTTCCTGATCTACACCATGCCCGAGGCCAAGCGGCTGCACCATCTCGCCCGCAATCCGCGGGTCGCGCTGAACTTCAACAGCTCCGCCTCCGGTGGCGACGTGGTCGTGTTCGCCGGCGCGGCGCGCGTCGGCGAGGCGGTGTCCGCCGCCACGGTCGCCGACTACAGCCGCAAGTACACGCAGGGCTTCGTGGACATCAAGATGACCGAGGCCGAGTTCTTCGACACCTACTCGGTCCCGATCCACATCACCCCGGATCACCTGCGCGGCTTCTGAGCACACGAAAGGGCCGTCTCGTCGAGCGAGACGGCCCTTTCGGCGCACCGATCAGACGGCGACGGGCTCCAGGCGCCAGCCGGTGGCCCGCTCGCGCTCGTTCCAGAACGCGGCGTAGCGGCCGCCGAGTTCCAGCAGCTCCTGGTGGGTGCCGCGCTCGGCGATGCGGCCGCCGTCGAGGAACAGGATCTGGTCGGCGTGCGCGATCGTCGAGAGCCGGTGCGCCACCACCAGCACCGTCTTGTCCCTGGTCAGTTCGTGGATGCCACGGACGACGACGGCCTCGCTGTGCGGGTCCAGCGCGCTGGTCGCCTCGTCGAGCAGCACGATCGGGGCGTCCTTGAGCAGGGCCCTGGCGATCGACACGCGCTGGCGCTCACCACCGGACAGCGACGCGCCGCCCTCGCCGACCATGGTGTCGAAACCGTCGGGCAGCCGCTCGACGATCTCGTCGACCCTGGCCGCGACGGCCGCGCGGTCGAGTTCGGCGTCGGTGGCGTCCGGCTTGCCGATGCGGATGTTGTCGGCGACCGAGCGGTTGAACAGGTAGACGTTCTGGAAGACCAGCGAGAGCTGGTCGAGCAGCGTGTCCGAGGGCTGTTCGCGCACATCGTGTTCGCCGACCGAGACCGCGCCGGAGCTCACGTCGTAGAAGCGCGCGGCCAGCCGCAGCAGCGTGGTCTTGCCCGCGCCGCTCGGCCCGACGATGGCCGTGGTGGTCCCGGCGGGCACGGTGAAGCTCAACTCCGAGAGGACGGGTTCACCGGGCCGGTAGCCGAAGCTCACGTCATCGAAGACCACGGCGGGCGCGCCCGGTGTCACCGGCTCGGTGGGCGCGGGCAGCGTCGGCTCGGCCAGCAGATCGGTGATCCGGTCCGCGGCCGCGGCGGCCGAGCGCAGCGCGGCGCCGAGCTGGGCGGCCTGGTTCACCGGTTCGATGAAGCGCGAGCTCACCGCGATCAGCGCGATCGCCGCGGCCGCCGAGATCGAGCCGTCGGTCACCTGCACCACCGCGATGTAAGCCAGGACCAGGAACACGGCCTGCACGAACAGCGCGAAGACGATCAGACCCGGCACGGTCGCGACCATCATCTTGCGCACCGCCGACCGCTGGCCGACCAGCGCGGCGTCGAGCGCCTTGTTGCCCGCGCCGACCGCGCCGAACGCGCGCAGCACCGGCTGCGCCTGGGCGAATTCCACCACCCGCGAGTCGGCCTCGGCCGCGGCGGTGTGCAGCCGGGCGTCGGCGCCGGTGTAGGCGCGGTTGGCGAGGTTGTTCACCAGGTACAGCACGGGCGCGGCGAGCAGCATGGCCAGCCCGATCCGCCAGTCGATGAACAGCATGCCGACGGCCACCACCAGCGGCACGATGATGCCGGTGAGCACCTTGGTGAGCAGGTAGGCGATCAGGCCCTGCATCTCGCGGACCTGCTCGACCATGACCCGCGAGAGCGGGCCCGCGTCGCGGTCGGAGAACCAGCCCAGC
Organism: Nocardia sp. NPDC051833; assembly: GCF_040681225.1. Lineage (NCBI taxonomy): Bacteria > Bacillati > Actinomycetota > Actinomycetes > Mycobacteriales > Nocardiaceae > Nocardia > Nocardia sp. NPDC051833. Next base: position 3,527,618 of record NZ_JBFAYK010000001.1, on the reverse strand, counting down.
GGCAGCGCGTTGAGCTGATCGCCGAGCCGGGTCTGCAGGCCACGCTGCATACCGAGGCCGATCCGCAGACCGATGACGGCCTGCAGGTAACCGAAGACGACCACGCCCGCCACGGCCGCGCCCATGCCGAGCGCCCACACCCAGGCGCCGCGCAGGTCGTCGCCGAAGAGCGCTTCCAGCACCGGGACCAGCAGCAGATACGCGATGGCCTGGCACAGTGCCTGCACCACGATGGCGGCGAGCAGGCGCGGGATCAGCGGGGCGAGCTCGTCGGGGACGAGGCGGAAAACCTTGCGAATCATCGTGTTTCCTCCACCAGGGCGAGCGTGCCGAGCGCGGCCTCGTTGATCTCCCAGAGCCGCTGATACAGCCCGCCCGCGGCGCGCAGCTCGGTGTGCGTGCCCTGTTCGACGAGCGTTCCGTTCTCCAGCACCAGGATCCGGTCGACGCCGGTGATGGTGTGCAGCCGGTGCGCGATCACCAAGACGGTGCGGCCCGCCACCAGCGCGGCCAGCGCGTCCTGGACGGCGGCCTCGGACTCCGGGTCGGCGAAGGCGGTCGCCTCGTCGAGGACCAGGATCGGGGTGTCGGCCAGCAGCGCGCGAGCGATCGAAAGACGCTGGGCCTCACCGCCGGACAGGGTCGCGTCGACGCCGATCTCGGAGTCGTAGCCGCGCGGCAGCGCCATGATCCGGTCGTGGATCTGCGCGGCCCGGCTCGCCCGCTCGATCGCCGCTTCGTCGGCGTCGGGCCGCGCGAGCAGCAGGTTCTCCCGGATCGAGCCGCGGATCAAGCGCACATCCTGGAACACGAATCCGACGGTGCGGTACAGCTCTTCGCTGGTGAACTCGCGAATGTCGCGGCCGTCGATGGTGATCCGGCCCGCGCCCACGTCGTAGAAGCGGGGCAGCAGTTTGGCCAGCGTCGATTTGCCGGAGCCGCTCGGGCCGACCAGAGCGGTGATGGTGCCGGGGGTCAGCTCGAGGTCGAGGCCGCGCAGCACGTCATGGCCGGTGCGGTAGGCGAATTCGACGCCATCGAAGCGCACGACGCCGTCCTGGCCCGCCGCCGGGGCGGCGGTCGCCGCGACGATGTCGAGTTCGGGCGTCTGCTGCAGTTCGTGCAGGCGCAGCGCCGCGGCGCCACCGGCCCGCAGTGCCTGCGACCCGTAGCCGAGGCCGAGCAGCGAGCTGCCGATACCCAGGCCCACCAGCAGGAACGGCAGCAGGTCGAGCGGATTCACCCAGTCGAGGCCGACGAACGCCAACCCGCCGACGACCACGATCAGCATGACGAAGACCGGCATGACCACGATGTCGGAGGCCGACTGCACGCGCAGGATCGGCATCTTCATCCGATGCGCGGCCTGCACCTGACCGTCCACGGCGTGCTGGAACTCGGTGTGCGCCTTGCCCGCCTGGCCGAATGCCCGCACCACCTGGATGCCGTCGACGAATTCGATGGTGGCTTCGGCGGTCCGGCGTTCCCAGCGGGTGTAGACGGCGAGACGGTCGCGGCCGTCGCGGTCCATGATCTTGCCGAACAGGAAGAAGTAGGCGATCAGCGGAATCAGCAGCACCAGGGTGAGCCGCCAGTCGACGGTGAACAGATAGCCGAGGGTGACCAGCGGGACCACCAGCGCGCCGACGAACTCCAGCCGGGCATGGGCGACGAGGTAGTGCAGTGCCTCCACGTCGTCGCGCAGATAGGTCTTGACCTCGCCGGAGCTGCGCTCACCGAACCAGCCCAGCGGGACCCGGGTGAGCTTGTCGGCCAGGGCCCGGCGCAGCGTCAGCTGGTAGCCGGCGTCCAGCGCGTGCGACCAGGTGAGGGCGGCGGCCTGCAGCAGCGCGCGCACGACCAGCACGACCACGGCCGCGCCGAACAGCCACCACACCCGATCGGTGTCGACCGGGGACTCCAGCAGTTCCCGGCAGGCGGCCACGATCAGCAGGAACGGCACGACGGTGCAGACCGAGGCGACCGCGACGAGCAGGCTCGCCACCGTCAGCATCCCCGACACCGGTGCCAGGATCTCCTTGCGCGCCTGCGCTTCCTGTTGTTTCTGCGCTTTCGCGGCCGCCTTGGGCAGCCGGTTCCCCGACTCCGCCCCCGGCGGCGGCGCTACCTGCACCGTCATAACTTCTCGCCCTCTCGACCTGTCCACGGCAACGTGCCAAGGGTAGGTTAGCCTAAGTTGAGCGGTTGTGGCCGACCGGGGAAGCTTGTGTGAACTGGCGGTCAACCCCCTCGGCAATTCGACATTCCGGGCGTAATTTCTCCTCTACCTCCGAATCCTTTCTCGCGGCGGGAGAGCGAAAATGTTTGTCACGTCAATAATTTCGGCGACTGCGGACTGCCATATCGACCCCGGTCATCTGACACCCGACCAAGCGCATCGGGCCATGCAGATTCATCTCGAATGCAGCGTCGATCTGTGCCGGGTCCGCAGACGCGCGCGGCACACCCTCGTCGAGGCGAAATTGATGGTCCTCGACCAGCGCGCGGGCTGATTGGCCGGGAGAATTCCGGGAAACCTTTTCTCGTGTTCACTCCACTGCCCTCCGCGGCCGCCTGGACGCATCACGAGGCGCGCACCGGATTCGAAGTGACCTATTTCCGCGACGGCGATCGCGGCGTGCTCATCGAGGGCTGCGCGACCGCCGTCGAGGACGGTCTCACCTGGGCGATCGACTACCGCCTGCGGGTCGACGGCAGCTGGCACACCAGGTCGGCGCAGATCACCGGCCGCTACCCCGATACCCGGCGCTCGCTCACCCTGCAGTCCGACGGGCTCGGGCGCTGGCAGCTCGACGGAACGCCTGCCCCCGAGCTCGACGGGTGTCTCGACGTCGACCTCGAGGCGTCGGCGTGCACGAACGCGCTGCCGGTGCACCGGCTGGGGCTGACGGTCGGCGACGCGGCCGACGCGCCGGCGGTCTACGTTCGCGCCGCCGACCTCGAGGTCATCCGGCTGCCCCAGCACTATCGGCGGATCACCGATGGCGCAGGTCAGCGCTATGACTATCGGGCGCCGACGCTAGATTTCCAGGCCACGCTGGACTACGACGAGGCCGGGCTGATCGTCGACTATCCGGGGCTGGCGCGCCGTCACGCCTGAGCGCCGACGAGACTGGCGGTATGCGACGCAGGCAGCAGCCGCCGCTGCCCAAGCGGCACGGCCTCGATCCCGCCCGGCTCCGGCTCCCGGAGGACGGGCACTGGCCGACCGTGCGCGATCACCTGGTCGAGCGGCTGCCGCGGGTCGATCCGGCGCGCATCGACGAGATGCTGAGGGCGGGCGAGATCGTCGATCTGGACGGGCCGCTGGCGCCGGACGCGCCGTTCGTGCCGGGTGGGGCGGTGTGGTTCCACCGGGATCTGCCGGTGGAGACCGAGGTGCCCTTCGAGATCGGGATCGTGCATCGCGACGACGACATCCTGGTCGTCGACAAGCCGCACTTCCTGGCGACCATTCCGCGCGGTCAGCACATCCTGCAGACCGCGCTGGTCCGCCTGCGCCGTGACCTCGACCTGCCCGAGCTGATTCCGGCCCACCGGCTCGACCGGGTGACCGCGGGCCTGATCCTGTTCGTGGTGAACCCGGCGGCGCGCGGGGCGTACCAGACGATGTTCCACCGCCGCACCGTGCGCAAGGAGTACGAGGCCGTCGCGCCCTACGATCCGGCGCTGGCGCTGCCGAGGACCGTGCGCAGCCGGATCATCAAGGAGAAGCAGGTACTCGCCGCGCAGGAGGTGCCCGGCGAGCCCAATGCCGAGACCGAGGTGGAGCTGGTCGAGCACCGCGACGGGCTCGGCCGCTACCGGCTGCGGCCGCACACCGGCCGGACCCATCAGCTGCGGCTGCACATGAACAGCCTCGGCGTGCCGATTCTCGGCGACGATTTCTATCCGGTGGTCACCGACAAATCCGTCGACGACTACACCCGGCCGCTGCAATTGCTGGCCGCGTCGCTCGAATTCACCGATCCGATCAGCGGGCAGCCGCGGCGCTTCGAGACAGCGCGCAGTCTGCAAGCGTGGACGGACCTGTCCGGATGGTCCGGATCGGCTGTCGAGTAGCTCACAGGAGATTCATCGCACCGTTTCCATTCTGTGATATTTCCGTACACTCGGTCGGGTGCCCGTACCCGCCACCGTCGCCGATCCCCGGCCCAAGCTGCACGCCTACGTCGATATCGCCGTGGTCGTCGTGGTGCTGGCCTGCACCAATCTGATCGCGCACTTCACCACGGCGTGGGCCAATATCGTCACCGTGCCGGTCGCGGCGTTCGCACTGCTGGCGCTGATGCGCAAGCGCGGGCTCGGCTGGGCCGAACTCGGCCTGTCGCCCCGGCACTGGCGCCGCGGCACGATCTACGCGCTCGGCGCGGTCGGCATCGTGCTCACCGCCGTCGCGATCGGCGCGATCCTGCCGATCACCCGGCCGTTCTTCCTCGCCGACCGGTACGCGACCATCTCCGGCGCGCTGATCGCGTCGATGATCGTCATCCCGTTGCAGACGGTGATCCCCGAGGAACTCGCCTTCCGCGGTGTGCTGCACGGCACGCTCGACCGGGTGCTCGGCGTCCGCGGGCTGTTCGCGGCGGGCTCGCTGCTGTTCGGCTTCTGGCACATCGCCTCCTCGCTCGGGCTGACCAGCGGCAACAAGGGCCTGTCCGGGATCGTCGGCGGCGGACTCGTCGGTCAGGTCGTCGGCATCGCCCTCGCCGTCGCGGCCACCGCGGGCGCGGGCGTGGTGTTCACCTGGCTGCGCAGGCGCAGCGGCAGCCTGCTCGCCCCGATCGCCCTGCACTGGTCGCTCAACGGCGCGGGCGCCCTAGCCGCTGCCGTCGTCTGGCACACCGCGCTGAGCTGAGTCAGATCTCGTCGGCCAGGGCCGGGTCGGTGGCCCGGACGGCGGCGAACACATTCGCGCAGACCGTCACCAGGTCGTCGGGGTGGGTGGTGCGGCCGTCCATCAGCCAGTCGACCAGCAGGTGGTTCACGCCGCCGACCACCGTCACACACGTCAGGCGGCTGCGTTCGGGCAGCGGCTGGGCCCGCGCGGCGGCCCACAGGCCCGCGACCAGCTCCGCGTAGTCACGCAGCACGCCGTGCCTGCGCTGCTCCATCCGCGCGGAGACGCCGACCACCTCGATCAGCACCACCCTGGCGCGGCGCGGGTCCTCGGTGAGATAGCCGATGAAGGCGGCCAGGCCCGCGGTGATCACGTCGTCCAGGCGGGACCCGGCCGTTCCCAGTGCCGCGACCGTGCGCTCGCGGAGCTGGGCGGTCGTCTCGTCGTAGAGCGTGGCCAGGCAGGCTTCGCGGTCGCGGAACGATTCGTAGAAATAGCGCTCGGTGAGACCGGCGATCCCGCACAGCTGCTTGACCGTGCCCGCCGCGTACCCCTGGGTGCCGAAGAGTTCGAGCGCGGCGTCGAGCAACGCGGTTCGGCGCTGCTGGACTCGCTCCGCAGAGGTCCGTCCCGAGTACCGCCGACCCGCCGGTCGATCGGCGGACTGCTCTGTCATCGAAGTCTGTCCTTCTGTGCGACTGCGTGGAATACTAGGCCACAATTTCTGACATGACGACATGTCAGAAGCGCTGTTTCCGCTGGATCGAAAGGCTTCGCCGATGAAACGCACCCATGCCGGCTCGGTCGTCGCGGTGACCGGCGGCGCCGCGGGCATCGGCCGCGAGATCGCCCGGCAGTTCGCGGTCGCGGGCGCGCGCGTCTGCATCGGTGACCTGTCCGGCACGGCGGCCCGCACCACGGCCAGGGAGCTCCCCGGCACCGTGCACGGGTGCGAACTCGACGTCACCGACGAGCGGTCGTTCCACAATTTCCTCGCCACCACCGAGGCCCTGCTCGGGCCGATCGACGTGCTCGTCAACAACGCGGGCGTGATGTGGGTCGGCGCGTTCGACACCGAACCCGATACCGCCACCACCCGGATGATCGCGGTGAATCTGCACGGCGTCATCCGTGGCGTGCGGCTGGCCGCGCCCGCGATGCGCACGCGTCGGCGCGGACACATCGTCACGATCGCCTCGGCCGCGTCCCGGCTGTCCCCGCCCGGCGAATCCACCTACGCGGCAACCAAACACGGCGTGCTCGGCTATCTGACCGGTGTGCGCGAAGAACTTCGGGGCTCCGGCGTGCGGATCTCGGTGATCATGCCGGGTGTCGTCGACACCGAACTGGCGGCCGGAACGGCAACGGGCGCAGCCGAACTCCTGCAACCCGCCGATGTCGCGAAGGCGGTGCTCGGCGTGGTCGAGCGGCCGCGATTCGAGGTCTCCCTTCCCGGCTACATCGGCCCGCTCACGCATCTGGCCGGACTGCTGCCGCAACGGCTGCGCGATATCGTGCTGCGCCGCGCGGTCCCCGACCAGGTGGCGGCGGTCGCGGGATCTTCCGCGCGCGGGAAATACGAGAAGCGCACGCTCTCCTAGATCCGCTCCTATCGCCCGGTTGTCGTTGACCACGACGCGGACGGCGTTTACGCTCTCTGGCAATCACACATATGTTCGATAGTCCATATGTTCGAGTGACCGGAAGGCGCCAGATGTCCGACGATCGGTCGATGGAGGATGCCGTCAGCTCGCCGAACACCGAGATCACGGCACTCGCACAGCAGGTCGCGACCGCGCGCGGCAAGCTGCCGCTGCAGCACGACACGGCGCTCTACGACGCACTCTCCGACGCCGAGATCAGGGCCGAACGCGAACTCGCCGAATGGATCCGCGCGCAACGCCGCAAACAGCGCCGCCACGCCGTCGCCGACGAACTCGCCGCCGAACAGCGCGACCGCCGCACCGGCGCCCTGATCCGCCGCGCCGACGAAGCCGACGCCCGCTGGCATCGCAAGGCCCTGGCCGCCCGGCGGCGGGTCTCCAGCGCCGACGCGCGGCTGGCCCAGCTGTACCGGCGGGCCGAGTGGTCCTCGCGCGCGCTGATCGGCGTCGTCATCCTGGGCATGGTCTGGGCCGGGGTGAACGTGCAGCACAATCTGGTGCCCAGCGGGGACATGAGCGACCCGCTGTACTGGCTCAGCTTCGGCATCGAGGCGATGATCTCGATCCCGATCATCACCATCATGGTCGCCGCCACCACCGCCGCCCGCTGGGGTCGCGAACTCGAGCGCGGCAAGGTGCTGCTGTTCGAGCTGGCCCTGCTCGGCACCACCGTCGCCCTCAACGCCGGACCCCACCTGGCCTCCGGGTCGTACGGGCGCGCCGCCGAATACGCCATCGCGCCGGTGATGGTGGGTGTGGTGATCTGGCTGCACGCGTGGGTGTCGGCGCGGTACGCGCTGTTGATCGAAGGGGCTTCGGTCGAGCTGCCCGGGGAGGCGAGCTACTCCCCCGCCGAGCGAGTCATGTCGATGGCCGGGGTCGCCTCCGTGCCCGCGAGCACGTCGGAACAGGTTGCGGTGCAGGGTGACTCCCGGATGCGGGCGGTCGAGCGCGAGAACGTCGCGGCCGCGCGCGATGTCGCGGAGACGTCGGTGGCGGGATCTGCCGTCGACAAGGAGCGCGCCGTCATCGGTGCCATGCAGACCAGTGCGTCTGAATCGCAAGAGAACTCCGCCGCGTGGGTAGCCGCGGCGTTGGGAACCGCAATGAACGCCGCCGACTCCGAGGTTAGGGCTTCGCAGGATGCCGCGCGGGAGCACCACGCGCATGCCGCCACAGTGGCGGCGACAGCCCTGGGCGAAGGCGATTCCGCCGCCCAGGCCTCGCAGGATGCCGCGCTCGGCGGTTCCGCTGCGCAGGCCACCACGGTGGCGGCGACCACCCTGGGCGAAGCTGACTCCGACGCTCGGGCCTCGCAGAATGCGGCGCTCGGCCATTCCGCTGCGCAGGCCGCCACGGAGGTGGAGACCGTCCTGATCGATGCCGATCCCGACGCTCAGATCTCGCGGGATGCAGCGCGGGAGCGTCCCGCCGCGCGGGTCGACTCCACTCCCATCGAGACCTTCGCGGGTCGTGGCCAGCTCACGCATGGCGTCCATCGGCCGTCGACCGACAAGATCGCCGCGCCCGGCACCCTCGAACTGATCCACAAGGCCGCCGCCGAGCACCGGCGCAACGGTGATCACGCCCGCGTCAACGGTGCCACCCCGACCCTGCGGCGAATACCCGTCACCGCCGCCGCGCAGGCGACTGCCGGCGAGGCCACCGGTACCGACCCGGTTCCCGAGGCGACGGCGCACGCCGGCTCCGTCGCCCGTGACCGCAACGGCGACACCGCGGCACCCACCGCATCGGTGGTGCACAACGATCCACAGCCTCCGGCCGAGCCCGAACAGCTCACCCTGACGGCAGACCTCGAGCAGCAGCCGAGCACCGGTTCGGGGCGCGGCACGAATCAGCAGCTCGCGGAGCGTGAGTCGACCACTGCTGTGGACCGGCAGCCGTCGAAGTCCGAGCCGCGGCAGTCCGCTTCGGCTCCCGCGGCTGAGCGGAAGCCGACCGAGGACCTCACCGTGGCGAAGAACCAGCGGAGGGCAATGACCGACCCGGCTCCCGTCGCAGTGCAGGATTCTGCCGATGAGCAGACAGCGGACCAGGCTACGAAGTCCGCGGTGGCAAGCGTTGCGCGGCAGCAGATCACGAAGGCCGCCGCTGGTGGGAATCAGCAGCTCGCTGAGCCGGAATCCGTTACTTCCGACGCGGAATCGTCTTCGCAGCCGGCGCCGAGCGCCATCGCCGAGAAGCAGCTGACGAAGGCCGCGGTGGTGGCTGCGGCTCCCATTAGCGCGCAGTCCCCCGAACTGATCGAGCTCGACGACGAGGACCAGGACGAGGACGACCGCACCGACGACTACGACTTCGACGACGACACCGAGGTCCGTGCCCTGGCCCGGCAGATCGCGCACCGCAGCCCCCTGCGGCTGACCCTCGATCAGATCGAGGAGATCCTCGAACTCACCGATCAGTCGTGGTCGGCGCGCAGCATCGGCGCCGAGGTCGGCGTCTCGGGCAGCACCGTCACCAATATCGTCGAATTCGCCCGCAAGATCCGCCAGCCGTACGCCTTCACCGGCTGACCCCACCGACCGCGCCCCGGCCCCGGCTCGATCGGGGCCGGGGACGCTTCACCCCGGTGCCGGACCGACGACCGCTTTCGGCGCGGACCGCATCCCGACCAGCAGCGCCAGCCCGACACCCGCCGCGATCCCGAAGACACCGGCGACTCCGAATCCGGCGCGCGCACCGCCGATCTCGATCATCGATCCGCCCAGCACGCTGCCGAGAGCGCCACCCAGCGTCATCGCCGCGCCGTGCCAACCGATGGCCTCGCCACGTCCACCCTCGGGGACGATCCGGCTCAGCTGGTCGATCGCCGCGGTGAGCGCGGGGGCACACAGCAATCCGGCGACGAAGCCGGTGACGCCGAGTGTCAGCGGACCGATCGCGATCGCCATCGGGACCGTCACCACGCCGAGCGCGATCAGCAGCACATCGGCCGGAATCGGCCGCCGCAGCGCGCCGTAGAGCAGACCGCCGACCAGCGAGCCCAACCCCCAGATCGCCAGGATCACACCGAGCCAGCGATCGGCACCGAAACCGCGCACCGCCGAGACGAAGGTGAGTTCGGAGGCCGACACCACGCAGACCGCCGCCGCCGCGACTCCACACAGGGCGACGAACTCGACGCGGAACCAGCTGCGCCGGGCCACCGGCCCCGTGCCGTCCGCCGATTCCTCGGCACGCAGCGCGGGGTTCCACCACCACAGCACGATCCCGGCGAACACCATGCACATCTGATTGGCGAACAGCGCCGCCGTCGTCGACCAGTGCAGCGCCGCCGCCACCCCGAGCACCGGCCCCACCATGAACGCCGCCTCGACCGAGACCGCCTCCAACGCGAGCGCGGGCTGACGCTGCTCCTCCGTCGTCGCCGCGATGATCGCCAACCGCACCACGCTGAACACCGGAATGTCGTACAGCCCCGCGAGACCCGCGAGCAGCAGCAGCGGCAGATACCCGACGAACGGCGCCACCGACCAGCACACGGCCCCCAACACGATCGCCGGCGCGATGGTCGCCCGCAACCCGAACCGATCCACCAGCCGCCCCCGCCACGGCCCACTGGTCGCGACACACACGGTCACCACCATCGCGAGCGTCCCCGCCTGCAGAAACGACCCGCCCAACGTCTCCACCACATGCACCGCGAGCAGCACCGCCCCGGCGAAGTGCGGCACCCGCACCAGCACCCCGAGCAACACGATATTGCGCACCGCCCCGATCGACAGCACGTCCCGATAGGCCCGCATCGTCAGAGCGTGACAGCCCCTTCCCCACCCGCCACCGATTTTCCCGGGCAACGACGCCACGGCTACGACTCGTCGAGCAGCTCTTCGAACTGTTCGAGCCCGGCCAGGGCGTCGGCCGACAATCCGGATCCCAGCGCCCTCGCGGATTTCACCAGTGGCACCTGCTCGAGCAGCTGCAACTCTCTCAACCGATACTCGATGTAGTCGACGTCCGGGTCATCACTTCGCCGCCCGAAGTCGGCCAACACCGCTTCCAGCCCCGCACCCCGACCGAATCGCACCAATTGCTCGGCAGCGTCCTGCTGCACGGCAGTATCCGCATCGTTCAATGCGGCGACCAGAGCCGCGAAGGCGTCCTCCGCCGGCAGCCACCGACCCAGTGCCACCACCGCATCGCGCCGCACGTCCCAGTCCGACGCTTGAATCCGAGCCAACGCCTGATCGCGATCCAACTTCTCCCCATCTCTTCCCAGGACAGACACGACGAAGGCCCGCTTCCCAGGGGAAACGGGCCTTCGTGGCAACGATCTCGATGGATCGAGGAGGGACCTTACTTGGCCTTCTCCAGGACCTCGACCAGACGCCAGCGCTTGGTGGCCGACAGCGGGCGGGTCTCCATCAGCTGAACGCGGTCGCCGACGCCGGCGATCTCGTTCTCGTCATGCGCCTTCACCTTGGAGGTGGTGCGAATGATCTTGCCGTAGAGCTTGTGCCGGTGACGGTCTTCCAGCTCGACGACGATCGTCTTGTTCATCTTGTCCGAGACGACGTAGCCGCTGCGTACCTTGCGGCTGTTGCGCTCTTCCTTGTTCTCGCTCATGCCGCATCTCCCTTGCCAGCGGGTGCCGTGGCCAGGCCGAGCTCGCGCTCACGCATGACCGTGTAGATCCGCGCGATCTCATGACGGACGACGCGCAGACGTCGGTTGTTGTCGAGCTGACCCGTCGCCATCTGGAAGCGCAGGTTGAACAGCTCTTCCTTCGACTCGCGCAGGCGGGCGACGAGCTCCTCTTCGTTGAGCTCGCGGAGCTCTGCGGCCGGTGTTCCGGTAGCCATCAGAACTGCTCCTCCCTGGTCACGATCCTGCACTTCATCGGGAGCTTGTGCATCGCGCGACGCAGGGCCTCGCGAGCGATCTCCTCGTTCGGGTAAGACATCTCGAACATGACCCGACCGGGCTTCACGTTCGCGACCCACCACTCCGGCGAACCCTTACCGGAACCCATGCGGGTCTCGGCAGGCTTCTTGGTGAGCGGGCGGTCGGGGTAGATGTTGATCCAGATCTTGCCGCCACGCTTGATGTGGCGGGTCATCGCGATACGCGCCGACTCGATCTGACGGTTGGTGACGTAGGCGGGCTCGAGAGCCTGGATGCCGTACTCACCGAACGCCACCGCGGTGCCGCCCTTGGACATGCCGGAGCGGGACGGGTGGTGCTGCTTGCGGTGCTTGACGCGACGGGGCATCAGCATGCGTCAGCCCTCCTGGTTCTCTGCCGGTGCGTCCGCCACAGCGGTGGCGGCGCGACCGACCTCGGTCGAGGTCGCGGTGGTGCCGGCGGAACCGGAACGACGCGGGCGGCTCGGACGCTCGCGGCGCGGGCGCTCCGGAGCAGCAGCGGCGGCGGTCAGCTCACGACGACCACCGACGATGTCACCCTTGTAGATCCAGACCTTCACGCCGATGCGACCGAAGGTGGTCTTGGCCTCGTAGAGGCCGTAGTCGATGTCCGCGCGCAGCGTGTGCAGCGGGACGCGACCCTCGCGGTAGAACTCCGAGCGCGACATTTCGGCGCCACCGAGGCGGCCCGAGCACTGCACGCGGATGCCCTTGACGTTCGGCGAACGCATGGCCGACTGAATGGCCTTACGCATCGCGCGACGGAACGCCACACGGTTGCTGAGCTGCTCGGCGACACCCTGAGCGACCAGCTGCGCATCCGACTCGGGGTTCTTGACCTCGAGGATGTTCAGCTGAACCTGCTTCTTGGTGAGCTTCTCCAGCTCGGCGCGGATGCGGTCGGCCTCCGCGCCACGGCGACCGATCACGATGCCGGGACGCGCGGTGTGGATGTCCACACGCACGCGGTCACGGGTGCGCTCGATCTCGACCTTCGAGATACCAGCCCGCTCCATGCCGGTGGCGAGGAGCTTGCGGATCTGAACGTCTTCCTTCACGTATTCCGCGTACTGCTTGTCCGCGTACCAACGCGACTTCCAGTCGGTGGTGATACCGAGGCGGAAGCCATGGGGGTTGATTTTCTGTCCCATTTACTTTGCCCCTCCCTTCCGGCGGCTACGAGTGGCAGCGCCGGCAGTGGGCACGCTCTCGACCTCGATGGTGATGTGGCTGGTGCGCTTGCGGATCCGGAACGCACGGCCCTGGGCCCGCGGCTGGAAACGCTTCATGGTGGCACCCTCGTCGACGAAAGCCGTCGAGATGACCAGGGTGGCCGGGTTGAGGCCGAGGTTGTTCTCGGCGTTCGCCGCGGCACTGGCCACGACCTTGGCAACCGGCTCGCTCGCGGCCTGCGGCGCGAACTTCAGGATCGCCAGGGCGTCCTCGACACGCTTGCCGCGGACCAGGTCCACGACGCGACGCGCCTTCATCGGGGTGACCCGCACGTGCTTAGCGGTAGCGCGGGCAGTCGGGTTCTGAACCGTTTCGGTGTTGGTTTCAGTCATCGCCGCTTGCTCTTCCGGTCGTCCTTGACGTGGCTCTTGAACGTCCTGGTCGGCGCGAACTCACCGAGCTTGTGGCCGACCATGTTGTCCGACACGAACACCGGGACATGCTTGCGACCGTCGTGGACGGCGAAAGTGTGGCCGATGAAATCGGGGATGATGGTCGAGCGACGCGACCAGGTCTTGATGACCTGCTTCGTGCCCTTTTCGTTCTGCACGTCCACCTTCGCGAGGAGGTGGTCGTCGACGAACGGGCCCTTCTTGAGGCTGCGTGGCATTTCTTACCTCCTCCTTAGCGCTTCTTGCCGGTCTTGCGGCGGCGAACGATGAGCTTGTCGCTCGGGCGGTTGGGCTTGCGGGTGCGGCCCTCAGGCTGACCCCACGGGGAGACCGGGTGGCGACCACCGGAGGTCTTACCCTCACCACCACCGTGCGGGTGGTCGACCGGGTTCATGACGACACCACGGACGGTAGGACGACGGCCCTTCCAGCGCATACGGCCGGCCTTGCCCCAGTTGATGTTCGACTGCTCGGCGTTACCGACCTCGCCGACGGTGGCGCGGCAGCGCACGTCGACACGGCGGATTTCACCGGAGGGCATACGCAGGGTCGCGTACGGCCCTTCCTTGCCCAGCAGCTGGATGCTCATGCCTGCGGCACGGGCCATCTTGGCGCCGCCGCCCGGACGCAGCTCCACGTTGTGGATCGTGGTACCGGTCGGGATGTTGCGCAGCGGCAGGTTGTTGCCCGGCTTGATGTCGGCCGTGGGGCCGGACTCGATCGGGCTGCCCTGCTGGATGCCCTTCGGCGCGATGATGTAGCGCTTCTCGCCGTCGGCGAAGTGCAGCAGTGCGATGTTGGCGGTGCGGTTGGGGTCGTACTCGATGTGAGCGACCTTGGCCGGGATGCCGTCCTTGTCCAGGCGACGGAAGTCGATGACACGGTAGGCACGCTTGTGACCGCCACCGCGGTGACGAGTGGTGATGCGACCGTGCGCGTTACGACCACCGGACTTGGTGAGCGGGCGCAGCAGCGACTTCTCCGGCGTCGACCGGGTGATCTCGGCGAAGTCCGAGACGCTGGAGCCACGACGGCCCGGCGTTGTCGGCTTGTACTTACGGATTGCCATGAGTTCTTCTCTACTTTCTGGATGACCAGCCGCTTACGCGACCGGGCCTCCGAAGATCTCGATGGGCTTGCTGTCGGCCGAGATGGTCACGAGCGCGCGCTTGGTGTCCTTGCGCTTGCCGTAACCGAAGCGGGTCCGCTTGCGCTTGCCCTGACGGTTGGCGGTGTTGACGCTGGTGACCTTGACGCCGAAAACCTTCTCGACGGCGATCTTGATCTGCGTCTTGTTCGAATCCGGGTGCACCAGGAAGGTGTAGGTGCCTTCCTCGATCAGTCCGTAGGACTTCTCCGAGATGACCGGTGCGAGCAGGATGTCGCGGGGGTCGGCGATGGTGCTCACTTGCTCTCCTCCTGGGCCGCCTCGGCGGGACCGTGAACGAACGCGTTCAGGGCCTCGACGCTGAACACCAGTTCGTCGCTGTTGAGGACGTCGTAGGTGTTGAGCTGATCCGGGGCGATCGGCAGCACGTTCTGCAGGTTCGCCACGCTCTTCCACGCGGCGACGTCCTCGCGACCGACGACGACCAGGAACTTCTTGCGGTCCGACAGCTCGGACAGGAAGCTCTTGGCGGCCTTGGTCGACGGGGTCTGACCCGCGACCAGCTCGGTGATCACGTGGATGCGCTCGTTGCGGGCCCGGTCGGACAGGGCGCCACGCAGGGCGGCGGCCTTCATCTTCTTGGGGGTCCGCTGGCTGTAGTCACGCGGCTGCGGGCCGTGGACGGTGCCACCGCCGGCGAACTGCGGCGCACGGGTCGAACCCTGGCGGGCGCGGCCGGTGCCCTTCTGGCGGTACGGCTTCTTGCCACCACCGGAGACCTGACCACGAGTCTTCGTGGCGTGGGTGCCCTGGCGAGCGGCGGCCAGCTGCGCGATGACGACCTGGTGCATCAGCGCGACGTTGGCGGTCACGTCGAAGATCTCCGCGGGGAGTTCGACGGTGCCTTCGGTCTTGCCGCCTGCGGCCTTAACGGTCAGCGTCAGGTTGGCCTTCTTGTCGAGGCTGGTCATGCGTGCGCACCACCCTTCACGGCGCTCTTGACGATCACGACGTTGCCCTTGCGGCCAGGGATGGCACCCTTGACCAGGAGCAGGCCGTTCTCGGCGTCGACCTTGTGAACCGAGAGGTTCTGCGTGGTGACGCGGTCGTTACCCATACGGCCCGACATGCGCATGCCCTTGAACACGCGGCCGGGAGTGGCGCAGCCACCGATGGAGCCCGGGCGACGGTGCACAGCCTGCGCACCGTGCGAGGCGCCCTGGCCCTTGAAGCCGTGGCGCTTCATGGTGCCGGCGAAGCCCTTGCCCTTGCTGATGCCGGTCACGTCGACGTAGGTGCCCTCTTCGAAGACGTCGGCGGAGAGCTCCTGGCCGACCTCGAAGGTGGAGGCATCCGCGACGCGGATCTCGGTGACGTGGCGGCGCGGGGTGACACCGGCCTTGGCGAACTGGCCGGAAGTCGGCTTGTTCACCTTGCGCGGGTCGATGGCGCCGAAAGCGATCTGGACGGCCGAGTAGCCGTCGCGCTCCACGGTGCGGATCTGGGTGACCACGTTCGGGCCCGCCTTGATGACGGTGACCGGGACGACGCGGTTCTTCTCGTCGAAGACCTGGGTCATGCCGAGCTTGGTGCCCAGGATGCCGGCTGCGGGCCGGTTCTTGTTGTCAGTCATATCTCGAGTCCCCGTCACTGAATGTTGACGTCGACGCTGGCCGGCAGGTCGATGCGCATGAGCGCGTCGACCGTCTTCGGCGTCGGGTCGAGGATGTCGATGAGGCGCTTGTGCGTACGCATCTCGAAGTGTTCGCGCGAGTCCTTGTACTTGTGCGGCGAACGGATGACGCAGTACACGTTCTTCTCGGTGGGCAACGGCACAGGCCCGACCACACGGGCGCCAGTGCGGGTCACCGTCTCCACGATCTTGCGCGCAGACGCGTCGATCGCCTCGTGGTCATAGGCCTTGAGCCTGATGCGGATCTTTTGTCCCGCCACGCTAAGTGTCCTTTTCTCCGCTTTCCTTCGTGGTCACAGGAGCTGGCTCCTGCACCACCCTCATTTGCACAGCCCGAACACACGAAAGACGCCAGAACGCCACCGGGCACCGCCCAGTCTTCGCCGCTGTTCATCTGTCATGGTTCTCCGGTCCACGCGGTCGGGCGTGTCGCCTTTTCGCTCATTCTTCAGCCCTGGTCACTTGCTCACCGTTGGCCTGGAACGTGGTCCCGGACGTATCCACACCGGCGAACCGGCGGGATACAAACTACTGCTCGCCTCGCTCGACCCGTCTTCTCCGTGGAAAAGACATGATCCTGTGCAAGGCAACCCGAACAGTATGCACCATGCCGACGACGCTCTTCAAATCGGGGGTCGTGAGGTATCGATCACGCCCCTGCGGGGCCATCTACCTGGACCGCATCGCCGGCTGGGCTGTACCGGACCATGGTAGCTGGCGCGACGCTCGCACCGGTCGCCGAGGGTTCCGCGCTACCTTACTTTTGAGTAAGATACGGGCATGGCACAGGAAACCGCGACGTACCGCGGCTGGAAGAAATTGCCCGACAACCGCCTCGGGCACACGCTGTTCTCGCTCGGCATGGTCGCCCGGGTGCCCTACTTCGGCACGGTGCTGCCGCAGGTGGTGCGGCTCGAGCCCGGCATCTGCGAGGTGACCTCGCCCAAGTGGTTCGGCATCCACAACCACCTGGGCACCTTCCACGCGATCGCGGCCTGCAATCTGGCCGAGGTCGCGATGGGCATGCTCAGCGAGGCCACCGTGCCGACCACGCATCGCTGGATTCCCAAGTCGATGAACGTGCAGTACCTGGCCAAGGCCGAGTCCGGGCTGCGCGCGGTGGCCAGGCTGACCGAGATCCCCGACTTCGACGCCATCACCGAGGGCACCGAACTCACCGTCCCCGTGTCGATCTACGACAAGGACGGCATCGAGGTCGTGCACGCCGACATCACCACCTGGGTCACGCCGCGCTGAGCTGAACGTCGAGCCCGGTGCGGCGTCGGATCGGTACCGTTGGGGCGAGACGACAACAGACGGGGAGTTCGATGTTGGAAGTCGCGCAACTCATCCGGCGCTTCGGCGACAACGTGGCGGTCGACGAGGTGTCCTTCACCGTGCCGCCGGGGGCGCTGACCGGGTTCGTCGGGGGGAACGGGGCGGGCAAGACCACCACCATGCGGATGATCATGGGGGTGCTGGCGGTGCACGGGGGCGAGGTCAGGTGGGACGGACGGGCGGTGACCGCGCTCGATCGCCGCTCGTTCGGGTACATGCCGGAGGAGCGCGGGCTGTATCCGAAACAGCCGGTGCTCGATCAGCTCGTCTATCTGGCCAGGCTGCGCGGACTGAGCGCGGCCGAGGCGAAGGCGCGGGCCGCCGAACTGCTCGAGCGGTTCGGGCTCGGCGACCGGAGCAAGGACAAGCTCGAGTCGCTGTCGCTGGGTAATCAGCAGCGGGTGCAGATCGCGGCCGCGGTGATCGCGCAGCCGACGGCGCTGATCCTGGACGAGCCGTTCTCCGGGCTCGATCCGGTCGCGGTCGATTCCATGGCCGAGCTGCTGCGCGAATACGCCGGGCAAGGCGTGCCGGTGCTGTTCTCCTCGCATCAGCTGGATCTGGTCGAGCGGCTGTGCGATCAGCTGGTGATCCTCGCCGCGGGTCGGGTGGTCGGGCAGGGCACGGTGGCGGCGCTGCGGGCGACGAGCGCGGCGCGGTACCGGCTGGTCGTCGGCAGCGATCCGGGCTGGTTGCGAGAGTTCGCCGGGGTGCGGGTGCTCGAGACGAACGGGTCGGCGGCGGTGATCGAGCTGGCGGACACCAGTACCGACGCGGTGCTCGCCGAGGCGCTGGCGCGGGGGTCGGTGCGCGAGTTCGCCGAACTGCGGCCGACCGTCGCCGAGATCTACCGGGAGGTGACGGCGTGACCGCTCCGGCTTCGCGTGGCGTGTGGCGGATCGTCGCCGCCAGGGAGATCGTGGTGAAGCTGCGTGATCGCAACTTCGTCATCTCGACGGTGATCACCATCGTGGCCATCGTCGCCTCGCTGGCCGTGAGCGGGTTCGTCAGCAGCAGGCCGGACAAGATCGAGGTCGCCGTCACCGGGCCGGAGACGGTGGCGGTGGTCCAGGCGGCGGGTGGACTGGCCGCGGCGGCCGATACCGACATCTCCTTCACCGCCTATCCCTACCCGGATCGGGCCGCTGTCGAGCAGCAGGTGCGCGACGGGACGGTCGAGGTCGGCTTGGTGCCGGTGGACGGCGGCTGGCAGCTCATCGGCAAGACCGCCGAGAACGACGACGCCACCACCTACATCTCCGCCGCCGCCGCGCAGCTGGCCCTACAGCGCAATGCCGAGGCCGCCGGGGTGTCGCTCGAGGAGCTCGCGCGCGGCGCCGGGGTGAGCTACGCGCTGCTGGAGCAGGGCGGGGTCGATCCGGGGCTCGCCAGGATCGTGGCGTTCGTGTTCGCGTTCCTCTTCTATCTGGCGTCGGTGCTGTTCGGCATGTCCATCGCGCAGAGTGTGGTGGAGGAGAAGCAGAACCGGATCGTCGAGATCCTGGCCAGCGCGATGCCGTTGCGGCAGTTGCTGATCGGCAAGGTGGCCGGCAACGCGGTGCTGGCGTTCGCGCAGCTCAGCCTATTCGTCGGCGCGGGTCTGATCGGCTTGGCCGCGACCGGGCAGGCCGATCAGCTGGGCCGGATCGCCGGCGCGGCGGGGTGGTTCATCGTCTTCTTCCTGGTCGGTTTCCTGGCGCTGGCCAGTCTCTGGGCCGTCGCGGGCTCGCTGGCGACCCGCAGCGAAGACCTCCAGTCCACCGCCACTCCCCTGTCGATGCTGATCATGATCGTGCTGTTCGCCGGGATCTTCCTCACCGGCGGCGCCCGCGTCGTCGCGTCCTATGTCCCGATCATGTCCATCGTCGCCATGCCGGGCCGCCTCGCCGACGGCACCGCCGCCTGGTGGGAACCGTTCGTCTCGCTCGCCCTGATGGCCGTGGCCACCTACGGCATCGTGGTCGTGGCCGAACGCGTCTACCGCCGCTCCCTCATGCAGACCCAGGGCCGGCTCACCTTCCGCCAGGCGCTGGCCCTGGAGGACTGAGCCGAACAGCGGTGCTTGCGCCGTGACGGCCGGTGCGGTTTGAATGCGGGCGTGAGCGTTGTGCGGGAATTCGATATCTGCGTGGTCGGGTTGGGGCCGACCGGGCGGGGGTTGGCGCATCGCGCCGCGGTGGCCGGGTTGCGGGTGGCGGCGGTGGATCCGCGGCCGGAGCGGCTGTTCCCGCCGACGTTCTCGTGCTGGGTCGACGAGCTGCCGGAATGGCTGCCCGCGAGCGTGATCGCGCAGCGGATCGAGGCCCCGACGGTGTGGACGAAGACCGAGCACCGGATCGCGCGGCCCTACTGCGTGCTGTCCAAGGCGGGGTTGCACGCGGCGCTGGCGCTCGACGACGCGACGGTGTTCGCGGATCGGGCGCGCCGGGTCGACCAGCACGAAGTGGAGCTCGCGGACGGGACGGTGATCTCGGCGGCGGTGGTGTTCGACACCAGGGGCCTGCCCGT
Organism: Nocardia sp. NPDC051833; assembly: GCF_040681225.1. Classification (NCBI taxonomy): domain Bacteria; kingdom Bacillati; phylum Actinomycetota; class Actinomycetes; order Mycobacteriales; family Nocardiaceae; genus Nocardia; species Nocardia sp. NPDC051833. The sequence goes on along the minus strand of NZ_JBFAYK010000001.1, from coordinate 3,507,932 downwards.
GCTGGGGCAGCGCCGAGCGGCGTCGGCGCACGGGATCTTCGTCGACGCCGAGACCGCGGCGCCGATGGTGGCCGACGGCGAGGGCCTGCTGCTGGACTGGCGGCCGGAGAACGGGGCCGGTCCGGACGAGCCGCCGTCGTTCCTCTACGCCGTGCCGCTGGGCGACGGGACGGTGATCTTCGAGGAGACCAGCCTCGGCTTACGCGGCGGGATGCCGCAGCACGAGCTACGCAAGCGGACGCTGAGCAGGCTCGCGGCGCACGGCATCCGGCTCACCGGGGACGAGCCGCACGAGGCCGCCCACTATCCGCTGGATCAGCCGCCGCCGAAGAAGGGCACCGCCGTGGCCGTGCCGTTCGGTTCGCGCGGCGGGATGATGCACCCGTGCACCGGGTACTCGGTGGCCGATTCGCTCGCCCTCATCGATACCGCGATCGACGCCGTCCGGGCTGGTCGCGACCCGATCGCCGCGCTGTGGCCATGGCGGGCCCGAGCGGTGTACTGGATGCGGATGCGCGGGCTGTGGGGCCTCGGCCGACTCACCACCGACCAGTCGATCGCGATGTTCGAGGCGTTCTTCACCGAGTCCGAACGCGGTCAGCGGGCGCTGCTGACCGCCCACGACGACTATGCCGCGCTCGGCGCGGTGCTGTTCAACACCGTCGCGCACACCTGGCCGTTCCGCTGGCGCTACGACCTGGTCGGCTGGACCAACCGCGATCGGTGGGTCGACTACCCGTTCGCGCCGGCCGAGGCGCCGACCCACTGACACAGCAATCGCCCCGGAGTCACACGGACTCCGGGGCGACTGCCGTAGCTTACGAGGACTGCGCGGCGCGCTTGTAGCCGACGATCGCCGGGTAGGCGAAGACCGCGATCATTCCGATCGTCCAGGCCAGCGTCTTCAGCAGCGGCTCGGCGACCGGCCCGCCGTAGGACAGGCCGATCATCGCGTTGATCGCGCAGCTCATCGGCTGGTTCTCCACGATGGTCTGCAGCCAGGTCGGATAGGCGAAGATCGGGACGAAGCCGGTGTTGAAGAACATCAGCAGCGTGTTGACGATGCTGATCAAGCTGATCAGCATGACGCCCTCGGTGACGGTGGCCAGCGCGGTCACCATCACCGCGAAGCCGAGGCCGAACAGCACCGGCACGCTGACCAGCGCGATATTGGTGAGCGGGTCCTCCATGAACAGGAACCCCAGCGGCACCGCGACCAGCAGCACGATCACGGTGGTGATCAGGATGCGCACCGCCTCGGCCAGCAGGCGGCCGGTCAGCAACGAGGCCTTGTTCAGCGGCATCGTGTAGAACCGGCTGAGCAGCCCGGCCGCTTTTTCCCGCTTGAAGCCGAGGGCACTGACCACCGCGCCCGTCATGGCCGCCACCAGGGTGAGCAGCGCGGCCTGTCCGTAGATCGCGGGCATGCCGCCGTAGGCGGTGATGTAGTCGCCGAGCACGATGCGGAACATCAGCAGCGTCACCGCCGGGTAGACGATGGTCTGGATCGTCGTCGCCGGATCGCGCAGCCACACCATCAGCAACCGCTTGCACTGGAGCACGCTGTGCGTCGCCCACATCGACACCGAGCCTTCCGGCTTGGCGTGCACCACCGGCAACAACGCCGCGGTCTCGTCGACCGGCAGCGTGTGCTGGTCGGGCGTTGTCGTCGTCATGATCGCCTCACACTCGCCCACACAGCCAGTGGGAGGAAGAAAATGGTCAGACCGGCGAGCCACACCAGCGACACCCAGGTGCCCGCCCAGCTCAGGTGGCCCGCGGCCATGTCGCTGAGGGTCTGGGCGGCCTGCGAGATCGGCTGATTGCGGGCGAAGCCCCGCGCCCAGCTCGGGAACGCCTGCTCGGGAACGAACCCGGTGGACAGCATCCCGAAGATCAGGATCGGCAGGGTGAGCGCCTGGCTCAGCGACTCGGGGTTCTTGGTGAGGCTGCCGAGCGCGTCGGCGCCGAGCGTCAGCACCAGGCCGACCGCCAGCGCGAAACCACAGAAGGCCAGCGCCTGCAGCCAGCCGCCGGAGAACCGGAAGCCGATCAGGTAGCCGTAGCCGATGGTGGCGATCAGCGAGATCACCGAGCGCACCAGACCGGCGCTGATCCGCGAGACCAGCGGCACCAGCGAACCGATCGGCATGGTCTGCAGCCGCGAACTCAGCCCGGTGAGCGCCTCGAACGCCGCGAGCTGGGCGTTGGACATCATCGTCATCGCCATCGTCTGGAGCACGATGATCGGCATGACGTACTGCGCGTAGTCGATGCCCTGGACCTTCATCACGTAGCGCAGCGGCAGATAGAAGGCCACGGTGATCACCAGCGGGAAGAGCACCGCGACGATCAGCTCGCCCTTGGTGACCATGGTCCACACGACGCGGCCGGTCAGCGCGCGCCATTGCGCGAAGCTGCTCGGCCGGGCCTGGGGTAGGTCGTCGAACAGGGTCGTTTGCGCGACCGTGGGAGCGCTCACTAGTGGCCGCCCGAATGACCGGTGATCGACAGGAACACGTCGTCGAGCGAGGGCCTGCGCAGTGCGATGTCGGCCAGGTCGATGCCAGCGCTGTCGAGCCTGCGCAGCGCCTCGGCGAGGGTGGCGGCGCCGTCGGGAGCGGGCACCGACAGCTTGTCCGCGCCGGCGATGTCGGCGGCCACGGCGGCGGGGACCAGGTCGCCGAGCGCCTCGACCGTCGCGGCCAGGCGGCTCGGGTCGAGCGGGACGATCTCGCAGAAGCTGCCGCCGGTCTTGGCCTTGAGCTGATCGGCGGTGCCCTCGGCGATGACCGTGCCCTTGTCGATGACGATGATGTTGTCGCTGAGGACGTCGGCCTCTTCGAGGTACTGCGTGGTCAGCAGGACCGTGATGCCCTGGTTCTTGAGCGCGGTGACCAGGTCCCACACGCCCTGACGGCTGCGCGGGTCCAGGCCGGTGGTCGGCTCGTCGAGGAAGACGACCTCGGGCCGCACGACCAGCCCGCAGGCGATGTCGACGCGGCGGCGCATGCCACCGGAGTAGTTGCGCACGGCGCGCTTGCCCGCGCTGACCAGGTCGAACTCCTCGAGCAGCACTTCCGCGCGCTTGCGGGCGGCCGACTTGGACAGACCCATCAGCCGCCCGAACAGTTCCAGGTTCTCGCGACCGGTCAGGTTCTCGTCGAGCGCGGCGTACTGGCCGGTCATCATGATCGCCCTGCGCACGCCCGCCGCGTCGGTGCGCACGTCGTGCCCGGCGACGATCGCGGTGCCGGAGTCGGGGCGCAGCAGCGTCGACAGGATCTTGACCGTGGTGGTCTTGCCCGCGCCGTTGGGGCCGAGGATGCCCAATACGCTGGCCTTCTCGGCCTGGAAACTGATGCCCTGCAACGCGTGCACATCGCCGAAGGATTTGCGCACATCGGACACCAGCACCGCGGGCTCACCGCCGGGCGACGCGACGCCACCCGCCGGCGAATCCACTGAGATCGAACTCGGCATCAACTCTCCACCATCAGCCGGGTGCGGCGCCCTGACCGGACGAGCGCACACGGAATTTGCTTCTCGGTAGGTGATCCATACCGTTCGGCGCGATGTTACCGGTCCGGCGGTTTTCCGGGTCGCGTCTGCGCGCACCCGGCCGGTTTCCCGCGCGGCTGTGGTCTTGCTCACCAGGGCAGTGGAAGGGCAGTGCGCCGACCTTGTCGGCGCGCTCGGGCGCCCATACGCTGGCGACGGGGAAACACTCGTCTCACCGGCCCGCGCGCGGGCGTGTTCGATCTCGTGAGAGGTGACAATGGGCGACTCAGCACCGGCAGGCGCCGCCGTGCCGACGGGGCGATCCGACGTGCTGACGTCGTTCGACCCGCGCACCGGCGAACAGCTCGCGCAGTATCCCGTGCACGGGCAGGCCGAGGTCACCCGTGCGGTGCGCACCGCGCGCGCCACCCAGAACTGGTGGAGCGAACTGGGATTCGCGGGCCGCAAGCGGCTGTTGCTGGACTGGCGCACGCAGATCGCCAGGCGCACCGGTGAATTGGTGGAGCTGCTGCGCGCCGAGACCGGCAAGCCGGAGGCCGACGCCGCACTCGAGGTGATGCTGGCGGTGGAGAACCTGGACTGGGCCGCCCGCAACGCGGAGCGGACGCTGGGCCGAAAGCGCCTGGCCACCGGCTGGTTCACCCGCAATCAGCACGCCTCGGTCGGGTATCTGCCGCTGGGTGTGGTCGGGGTGCTCGGCGCCTGGAACAACCCGGTCTTCACGCCGATGAGCTCGATCGCCTACGCGATGGCCGCCGGCAACGCGGTCGTGTTCAATCCGCACGAGCTGACCACCGGCGTCGGCACCTGGCTGGCCGAGAGCTGGGCCGCGGTGGCGCCCGATCAAACGGTGCTGCAGGCCGTCACCGGTGACTCACGCACCGCGACCGCGCTGTGCAAGTCCGGCGTGGACAAGATCGCCTACGCCGGGCCGGAGGCGGCCGGGCGTGACGTGATCGCCCGGTGCGCGCAGACGCTGACGCCGGTCGTGGTCGAGCACAGCGGCAAGGGCAGCATGATCGTGCACGTCGACGCCGTCCTCGACGCGGCGGCCGAGGCCGCGGTCTTCGGCGCGATGGCCAACGCCGGGCAGAACGCCTCGGGCATCCAGCGCTGCTATGTCGCCGATTCGGTCTTCGACGACTTCCTGGCCAGGGTGGCCGAGCGCGCGGCGAAGCTGCGCCCCGGCGCCGACAACCGCGCCGCCTACGGCCCGATGATCAACGCGGCCCAGGTCGATGTGGTGCGCAAGCAGGTCCGCGACGCCATCGCGCGCGGCGGGCACGCGGTGCTCGGCGGCCTCGATTCCTTCCGCGATCCGTACGTGGAGCCCATCGTGCTGGCCGAGGTGCCGGAGGAGAGCATCGCGATCACCGGCGAGGGCACCGGCCCGGTGCTGGTGGTGAATCGCGTCGCCGACCTGGCCGACGCGGTGACCAGGGTGAACGCGGCGGGCAACGGCATCGCCGTCACCGTCTTCACGCGCGACATCCCCAGCGCGGAGTTCATCGCCGAGCAGCTCAGGGTCGGCGTGGTGACGGTGAACTCGTCGACCGCCTTCACCGGGATCCCGGCGCTGCCGTTCGGCGGCGTCGGCGAGTACGGGCAGGGCCACAGCCACGGTCAGCAGGGCCTGCGCGAATTCAGCCGGACCATGTCGATCGCCCGCAGGCGCTATCGGGCCCCGGTCCGGCTCTCGACCTTCGACCGGCATCCCCGGCATCTGCACACGGCGCGCGCCCTGTTCCGGCTGCGCCACGGCCGGGCCTAGCCCTGGGCGTCGTCCGGCTCGGCCTTGTCGCCGAGCAGGACCGCGCCGGTGAGCGCGGCCAGCCGGGCGAGCTGTTCGGGCCTGGAGTCGAAGCGCAGCAGCCGGCCGACATCGATGATCTGACCGATCGCGGCGTGCACCCGGAACCTGGCCTCGATCGGGTCGCCGTCGAGCAGGTTGGCCCATTCGAGGACGTTCTGGCGCTGGATGGCGCGCAGCCGGTGCTGTTCGGCCTGCGGGAGGTTGCTGAACTCCGCGTAGTACACCGGCATGATCTCCGGCGTCGCGAAGGTGAGCCGGGCATAGCGGTCGGCGATGCGGCGGGCGGCGTCGGCCCGGCTCTCCGACTCGGCCAGTGCCTCGCCGATCGCCACGGCGAGCCGGTCGCCGGTGCGGTGGAAGGCGGCGGCGAGCAGGTCGGCCTTGCTGTCGAAGTGCCGATAGACGCTGGAGGCGTTGATCCCGACGGCGGCGCCGATCTCCTCGATGCCCGACTCGTGGTAGCCGTTGCGGCCGAAGATCCTGATCGCCTCGGTGAGCAGCTGTTCACGTTTCGATGTCACCGGCAGGCCGCGATTCTGCCGGTCCGGTTCCGCCGCGGCGGGGGCGGGCGGCAGGTCGGCGCGCACGATCGCCCAGGACATGTCGAGCTGGAGGGCGAGGATGCGCGAGTGCGACAGCGTGGTGCGGTGCGCGGCGATACTGGCCAGCGAACTCAGCGCGCCGACCGCCCGCAGGGTGACGTTGTCGGGGCTCTCGCCGGGGTGCAGTTCGGCGATCGGCGCCGCGACCATGGCCTCGAGTTCGCGATAGAACGCGCGGATACGCACGCGGTCCTCGCGCTCGAGATAGCGGCGTTCCCAGCGGTAGAGACCGGCCTCGCGCCGGAAGTCGATGTTCTGCTCGGCGACGGCCGTGAGCAGCGCGTCGAGCCGGGCCTCCGCGGGCAGCGACGGGTCGTCGGCGGCCGCGGCGCAATCGCGCAACCCGCGCGCGCCCTCTTCGGCGGCGGCCACGAGCAGGGCGTACTTGTTGGCGAAGTGGCGGTACAGGGCGGGCCCGGAGATGCCGACCTCGGCGGCGATCTCGTCCACGCCGACCGGGTAGTAGCCACGGGCGCTGAACGCGCGCGCGGCGGCCCGCATGATCTGGATCTTGCGGTCCTTGGGCCTGCGGCGCACGACCCGCGCCGGTGCGGTGGTCGGCTCGCAGGCGCGTTCGGCCTCACTGCGATCGGCGACCATGCACTCACTTTCCGTTCCGCGAACCGGGCTATGCGACGACTGGCTGCGCACCCACCGGGCGGCGCCGGACCAGTCAACCTAAGTTAACCACAATTCGCAAACGTCGAGAGGCAGTCCGGGAAACGAAAACCGCCCCGGCGATACCGGGGCGGCCTTCGTGGAACGCGACGCGCTTACAGGCCGAGGCCGCGGGCCAGCACCGGCCACGACAGCTTCAGCTCATCCTTCCAGTAGCCCCACGAGTGGGTGCCGTTGGGACGGAAGTTGAAGGTCGCCGGGATGCCCAGCTCGTTCAGCCGGTTGGCCAGGTTGTGCGTGCAGAAGTTGGTGCCCGCCTCGATGACGCCGCCGATGACGATCTGGTTGGCCAGGCCGTAGGCGCCGGGCAGGGCGTACGGGCCGTCGAGGGTGTCGTACGGGCCGGGCAGGCCGTTGCCGGTGGAGATGTAGAGATCCAGCCCGCGCAGTCCCTCGGCGTGGACGTACGGGTCGTTCGCGACCCACTCCGCCGAGCCCTGCGGGCCCCACATGTTCATGGTGTCGCCGCCACCCCAGGTCTCGACCGTGAGCTTGACGAACTCCGAGCCGACCGGGTCGGAGGTCTGCGCGCACCCGGAGTAGGCCGCGGCCGCCTTGTACAGGCCGGGCTTGGCGATCGGCAGCGCGAGCACGGTGGTGCCCGAGGTGGACAGACCCGCGATGGCGTTCACGCCGTTGGTGCCCAGCGCGCCGTCGACCAGCGGGGGCAGCTCCTCGGTGAAGAACGTCTTCCACTTGTTGCGGCCGACGACCGGGTCGTCGGCGATCCAGTCGGTGTAGTAGCTCCAGGCGCCACCGATCGGCTGGATGACGTTGACGTTCTTGTCGCTGAGGAACTCCAGCGCGTCGGTCTTGGCGACCCAGGACGCGGAGTCCTCGCCACCACCGGCACCGTTGAGCAGGTACAGGGTGGGGCGCGGCACGGAGGCGTCGGCGGGGCGCTGGACGTCGACGATGATGTTGGAGTCCATCGCCGCGGAGTACACGTGCAGCCGCAGGCTGCGCGAGTCCTTCACCTCGGCCTTGACGATCTTGGAGCCGTCCTCGGAAACGGGGTTGGCGAGCAGGCTCTTGGAATCGATGATCGGATCAGCCGAGGCCGGGCTCGCGCCGATGCCGGACAGCAGTCCGGCGGCCACTGCGGTCGCCGCGATCATCGCCGCGGCGCGGGAGCCACGACGCCGGGAGTGCCGACGAATCAATTTCGCACCTTCGCTTCGTTTCGAATGGGTTGCACCACGCCAGAACCCTACGGGTTACCCAGGCGATACAACAGTAGGAATCGTTACAACAGCGCGGTCACATCATGCCTCACCAGCATCACCGATGTCATCGTGCCCCGGACTCCCGGTCGCCGACATCCAGCAACTCCGCCAGGCGCGGGCCGATCTCGGCCAGCGCCTCCGGTGAGGTCATCTGATCATGCACCACCGCGACCGGCCGATCGCGGACCTCGCCCTCGACATACGGCGCCCAATTCCGTGCTGCCGTCTCGTGTCCGAGCGCGCTGAAGTACTCCAGCCTGCCCCGGTACCTCGCGGGCTGGTGCTCGGCGATCAGCTCGGCCGAGCGCACCGCGCTGCGATAGATCCGGCGCAACCGCTCGGGGGTGAGCACGGCCATGTTGGCCGGGACGATCGCGTGCAGCGCGGCCAGCGCGTCCTCGCTGAGTTCGCGCACCCCGGAGGCGGGCAGCGCCGCGCCGAGGTCGACGCCGAGTTCGGCGAGCGCGTCCCGGACCGCGGTGTGGAAATCGGGCACATCGATGTCGGGATGCGAGTCGAGCATCGCCAGCAGCGCCACCCGCTCCCCCTGCGCCTGTAGTTCGGTGGCGACCGCGTGCGCCAGCACACCGCCCAGCGACCAGCCCATCAGCCGGTACGGGCCGTGCGGCTGGGCGGCCTTGATCTCGGCGACGTAGCGGCGGGCCATCTCGGTGAGCGTGCCGGGCAGGTAGCCCGCCTCGCTCAGCGCGGGCGACTGCAGGCCGAAGATCGGCCGCCGCGCCGGGATGTACTGGGCGAGCCCGGCATAGCACCAGGACAGGCCGTACATCGGATGGACGCAGAACAGCGGTCCGCCCGCCTCGGTGCCGTGCGGCACCCGGTTGCGGATGGGCAGCAGCACGCCGAGCGCGTCGTCGGAGTCGACGTCGTAGTCGCCCGCGTCGGACTGGGTGGCGTCGATGCGGGCGGCGAGCGCGGCGACCGTGGCGTCGGTGAAGAACCACTGCACCCGCACCTCGGCGCCGACCCTGGTCCGCAGCCTGCTGATCGCCTTGGTGGCGACCAGCGAGTTGCCGCCGAGCTCGAAGAAGTCGTCGTCGAGGCCGACCTTGCCCGCGCCGAGCACCTCCGCGTACACCTCGGCGACCGCGCGCTGCAGCGGGGTCGTCGGCGGACGGTAGGGCCGGGTGGTGACCGCGGGCACCGGCAGCGCCTTGCGGTCGAGCTTGCCGCTGGCGTTGAGCGGCAACGACTTCAGGGTCACCAGGGTCGACGGGACCATGTACGACGGCAGCGCGGCCCTGGCGTGCGCCAGCAGCGCCGCCTCGTCCAGCCCGTCCGCGCTCGCGCCGCTCTCGATCGAGTAGCCGGCCGCCGGCGGCGCGGTCTCGGTCTCGGCGGGTTCGGCCGCGTCGACCGGGACGACGTAACCGACCAGCCGATCCCCGGTCGGGCCGTGTACGAGCGCCACGGCGGCGTGCCTGACCTCGGGGTGATCCAGCAGCACGGCCTCGACCTCGCCGAGCTCGATCCGCTGACCGCGCAGCTTCACCTGGAAGTCGCTGCGCCCCAGGTATTCCAGCTCGCGTTCCTCGGTCCAGCGGACCACGTCGCCGGTGCGGTAGAGCCTGCCGCCGCCGGCCTCGGCGACGAATCGTTCGGCGGTCAGCGCCGCGGCACCGAGGTAGCCGCGGGCCAGCTGCACGCCTTCCAGATACAGCTCGCCCGCGGTGCCGGGCGGCACCGGCCGCAGCTGCCGGTCCAGCACATGCACGCGCGTGTTGGCGACCGGGGTGCCGATCGGAATGCTCACGGCGGCACCCACTTCGGCTCGCGCCGCGGTGACGACAGTCGCCTCGGCCGGGCCGTACCAGTTGATCAGGTCGACGCCGGGCAGCGCCCGCGCGAAGCGCCGCGCGGTCGAGGCCGACAGCGCCTCACCGGCGGCGAACACCCGGCGCAGCGCCGGGAAGCCGCCGTCGGCGCGGTCGGCGAGGAACGCGTCGAGCATCGACGGCACGAAGTGCACCGTGGTGACGGCGCGTTCGGCCAGCACCTCGGCCAGGTAGGCCGGGTCGCGGTGCCCGTCGGGCGCCGCGATCACCACGGTCGCGCCGGTCTGCAACGGCCACAACAGTTCCCAGGTGGAGATGTCGAAGGTGACCGGCGTCTTGTGCAGGACCACGTCACCCGGGCCGTGCGGGTAGGCGCGCTGCGCCCAGCGGAACTGGGCGACCAGCTGCCGGTGAGTGAGCATGACCCCCTTGGGCGTGCCGGTGGAGCCGGAGGTGTGGATGACGTAGGCCAGGTTGTCCGCCTGGACCGCCGCGCGCGCCACCGGCGCCGCGCCGGGCTCGAGCGTGTCGACGGTGACGACGGAAACCTCGGCGGCGGTGGTGAATCCGGTGCCCGTGGTGGTGAGCACGCAGACGGGCGCGGCCGCGGCCAGCACCCGGTCGGTGCGCTCGGCCGGATGGTCCGGATCGACGGGCACGTAGGCGGCGCCGGTGCGCAGCACCGCGTAGATCGCGGTCACCAGGTCGACGCTGCGCCGCATGGCGACGGCGACCAGCGCGTCGGGACCGGCGCCCCGTGCGCCGAGCGCCGCGGCGAGCGCGCGGGCCTTCGCGTCGAATTCGCCGTAGGTGAGTGAGGTCTCGCCGTCGACGAGGGCGATGGCGTCGGGTGTCTCGGCCACCTGCGCGTCGAACAGCGCCAGCAGTGTCGCGTCGTCGAGCAGTTCCGGCGCGTCGGTGGCATTGGCCGCCGACAGCACGGCCCGCTCCTCGGCCAGCAGCACATCGATCTCGGCGAGCCTGCTCTCCGGCGCGGCGGTGAACCGGGCCAGCAGCATCGAGAGTCGTTGCGCCAGTGCGGTCGCGGTGGCCTCGCCGAAGACGTCGCGCAGGTACTTGACCGACACCCGCAGTTGGCCGTCGGCGACGACCTGCACGGTCAGCGGGTAGTGGGTGCCGTTGGCGGCGTCCATCCCGGTGACCGCGGCGGAGCCGGACGCGGCCTGCGCCAGACCCTCCCGGTCGACCGGGAACGACTCGAACACCACCAGCGTGTCGAACAGCGCGTCGATGCCCGCGATCTCTTGGATCTCGCCGAGACCCAGGTAGTGGTGCTCGAGCAGGGCCGCCTGGTCGTCCTGCAGCCTGCGCAGCAGTTCGGCGACGGTGTCGCCGGGGTGCAGCCGCACCCGGACCGGGATGGCGTTGAGGAACAGGCCGACCATGCGTTCCACGCCGTCGAGGGTGGCGGGCCTGCCGGAGACGGTGGCGCCGAACACCACGTCGTCGCGGTCGACCAGGCGCGCGATGAGCAGGCCCCACGCGGCCTGGACCACGGTGTTCACCGTGACGCCGAGCCCCGCCGCGAGCGTGCTCAGCGCGGCGGTGTCGGCGGTGGACAGCTCGAAGCCGGTTTCGCCGGTCCCGGTGGCGATCTCGCGGCCCTGGTCGACCGGTGCCAGCGGCGTCGGCTCGGCCAGGCCGGTGAGCGCGCCGCGCCAGGCCTGGCGCGCGGCGTCGAGGTCCTGTTCGGCCAGCCAGGCCAGGTAGTCCCGGTAGGGCGCGATCTTCGGCAGGCGGCGCGAGCGGCCGCCGACCGCGTAGGCGGTGAGCAGTTCCTGCAGCAGCAGCGGGGTCGACCAGCCGTCGATCAGGATGTGGTGGCTGGTGACCAGCAGGTGCGCGGTCTCGGGCGTGCGCACCAGGGTGAAGCGCAGCAGCGGCGCGGCCGCCATGTCGAAGTGCGTGGTCAGGTCGGCCGTTTTGATCCGCTGGTAGGTGGCGGCGTCGGCGTCGATGACCTGCCACGGCACGTCGATGTCGTCGAGCACCACCTGCAGCGGGGTGCCCGCCGCGTCGGCGGCGAAGGCGACGCGCAGGTTGTCGTGCCGGTCGAGCACGGCCTGCGCGGCCTGGTGCAGCCGCTCGTCGTCCACGGCCGGATCGAGGTCGAGCGCGAACTGGGTGATGTAGGGGTCGACCGAGTTCTCCGCGAGCAGCGCGTGGAACAGCATGCCCGACTGCAGCGGGGTCACCGGCCAGACATCGCTGAGCAGCGGGTAGCGCCGCACCAGCCGGCTCAGTTCGGTCTGGCCGAGGCGCACCAGCGGGAAGTCCGACGGGGTGAATCCGCCCGCGCCGGGCCGCAATCCGTGTTCGGCGAGGCCGCCCAGGGCGCGGATCCAGTGTTCGGCGAAGGTCTTGACCGCGTCGGCGGTGAGCGCCGCGGTGGCGTAGTCGAAGCGGGCGACCATGCCGTCGTCGGTGGCGTCGACGGTGAGCACGAGCGCCAGATCGTCGGCGGCGACGTCGGTGTGCACCTTGGCCGGGCGCAGGTCGCGGAAGCGCACCGCGAACCGGCCCCGATCCAGCGAGCGCACGCTGTCGGCGGCCTCGGCGTCGAGATAGCGCAGCAGGCCGAAACCGGCGCCGTGCGCGGGCACCGTCCGGCGCAGTTCCTTGATCTGGGCCAGCGCGGTCCCGGCGGCGGGCCCGCCGACCAGCGCGTCGGCGATGTCGACGCCCTCCAGGCGCAACACCAGCGGGTAATCGGTGGTGAAACCGCCGACCACGCTCTCGGCGTCGGGCCTGCCCAGCACGCGCTGGTCGGCGCGCAGCCGGACCACGGTGCCGATGACCCGCGCGACGGCGGTGTCGGCGGCGGTGTGCAGAGCCAGCGCGGCGGCGGTGAGCAGGACCTCGTCCACGGTGGCGCGGTAGGCGTCGGCGACGGTGGTGACCGCGGCGGTGCCCTCGCCGGTGATGCTCAGCGAGACCCGGTTGCGCTGCCGCAGATCGGCGGATTCGCCTGCCCTGGACCGGATCGCGCGGTGCCAGTACTCGCGCTCGGCGCGGGCCCGGCCCGAGGACGGGTATTCGGCGAGCCTGCGCACCAGGTCGCCGAGTCCGGCGTCGGGTGCGGCGGGCGCCGCGTGGCGGCCCCGGCTCCACGCCGTGGTCAGCTGGTCGACGATCGAGCGCCAGGACGGCTCGTCCAGGACCAGGCTGTTGGCGACCACGACCAGCGTGGAGCTGTGCTCCCCGTCGCCGGTGAGCACGAAGTGGATATTGCGGCCCTCGTCCGGGTCGAGCGCGGCGGCGGCCGCGGCGACGATGTCGTCGACCGGCAGCGAGGATTCACCGTCGGTGGCGTCGAGCCTGCGGAAGGCGTCGCCGGTGCGCTCCTCCTGCGACGGGATCACCAGCGCCGGGGCCCTGCCGCTGCGGTCGAGCACCGCCCACAGCATCGGGTGCTGGTTCATCACGGCGTGCACGACCTCGGCGACGGCGTCGTCGGAACAGTCGACGGGCACGTCGAGCAGCACGGCCCTGGGTTCGACGGCGTTGTCCCCGGTCTCCATCAGCTGGGCCGCGGTGGCGGTCAGCGGCAGGGCGGCGGGCCGCGAGCCCGCGTCGAGGGTGATCTCGGCGCGCCCGGCGAGCGCGCCGACGGTCCGCGCGTCGAAGAGGTCGCGCGGCCGCAGCCCCACCCCGGCCGCGGCGGCCCGCGAGACCACCTGGATGGCGGTGATGCTGTCGCCGCCGAGGGCGAAGAAGTCGTCGTCGAGGCCGACCCGGTCGTGGCCGAGGACCTCGCCGATCACCCGAGCGAGCGCGCGTTCGGCCGCGGTGCGCGGCGGACGGTGCTCGCGGCGCACGGTGACCGGATCGGGCAGCGCGCGCCGGTCCAGCTTGCCGACCGGCGTGAGCGGCAGCTCGTCGAGGACGACGATCGCCGCGGGCACCATGTAGTCGGGCAGCACGCGGCCTGCCAGCGCGGTGAGTTCGGCCGGGTCGAGCCGCTCCCCCGGTTCGGCCAGCACGTAGGACACCAGCATGGTGGCGCCGGTGCCGTTGTCGCGGCCCAGCGTGGTGACCCAGGAGACGCCGGGCGCGGCGGCCAGCACCGCGTCGATCTCGCCGAGTTCGATCCGCAGGCCGCGGATCTTCACCTGGAAGTCGTTGCGGCCCACGAACTCCAGCACGTCGCCCCGGCGGCGCACGAGGTCGCCGGTGCGGTAGAGCCGGGTGCCCAGCGCCCCGTACGGATCGGCGACGAAGCGCGCCGCGGTCAGGCTCGCGCGGCGGTGGTAGCCGCGGGCGAGCTGGATGCCGCCCAGGTACAGCTCACCGGTGACACCCTCGGGCACCGGACGCAGCCGCCCGTCGAGGACCAGCGCCGTGGTGCCCCGGATCGGACCGCCCATGTGCGCGTCGGCGCCGGGGGTCAGCGGATCGCTGATGGCGGCCATGATGGTGGTCTCGGTGGGACCGTAGCCGTTGTGGAACTTGCGCTGTGCCAGCGTGTTCCAGCGCGCGACCAGGTCGGCGGGCACGTGCTCGCCGCCGACGACCAGATGCCGCAGCCCCGGCACGCCCGCCGGGTCGAGGGTGGCCAGGACGGTGGGCGTGAGGAAAGTGTGGGTCACGCCTTCGGTGCGGATCAGCTCGGCGAGTTCGGTACCGCCGACGGACCCGGCGGGCGCCACCACCAGCGTGCCCGCGCCACCGAGGGCGAGCAGCAGCTCCAGCATCGAGGCGTCGAACGACGGCGAGGCGAAAGCCAGTGCCCGCGAACCGGAATCGAGCCGGTAGCGCTGCTTCTGCTCCGCGCAGAAGTTGGCCAGGCCGGCGTGGGTGACGACGACGCCCTTGGGCAGACCCGTCGACCCCGAGGTGTAGATCATGTACGCGCCGTTGGCGGTGCTCGGCTGGGCCCGCAGTTCGATCTCGCGCAGCGCCACCGAGGCGTAACCGGCGACCTCGGCGGTGAATTCGCGATCGTCGAGGGCGACCCAGCCCGCGTCGCCGGGCAGGGTGGGCAGCCCGGTCAGCTCGGCGGCGAGGGTGACGCCGAAGACCGCGCCGGAGTCGGCGGCCATGTGGGTGATCCGCTCGGCCGGGTAGCCGGGGTCGATCGGCACGATCATCGCGCCGGTGCGGGCGATGGCCCACACCGCGAGCACCGATTCGACCGACCGCCGGATCGCCACGGCCACCGCGACTTCCGGTCCGGCGCCACGGGCGATGAGACCCCTGGCCAGCTGGTTGGCCGCCGCGTCGAGGTCGGCGTAGGTGAAGCCGCGCCCGTCACCGCGCACGGCCACCCCCGTCGGGTTGGCCAGCACGGCGGCGTCCATCAGCTGCGCCAGCGTGCGCTCCGGCTCGGCGGGCGGACCGGTGAAGGTGGTCTGCGCGGTGAACTCGGCGTCGTCGAGCAGCTCGACAGCACCGACGGCGATCTCGGGATCGGCGACGAGCTCGCCGAGCAGCCGGGCGAACCTGGCACCGAAGGCCACGATGGTGGCTTCGTCGAACAGATCTGTCGCGTAGGTGAATTCGGCGTGCATGCCGCCGTGGTCGGGCAGCTCGCGGACGGTGAGCAGCAGGTCGAACTTGGCCTCGGCGGTGCGCGCGTCGAGCGCGCCCACCGTGATGCCGGGCAGTTCGAACGCGACCGGGGCGAGGTTCTCGAACGACAGCGCCACCTGGAACAGCGGGTGCCTGCCCGCCGACCGGACCGGCTGCACCGCCTCGACGACCCGCTCGAACGGGATATCGGCGTGCGCGAAGGCCCGCAGGTCGGTGTCGCGGGTCTGCCGCAGCAGCGCCGTGAACGGCTCGGCGTCCGACACGTGGCTGCGCAGCACCAGGGTGTTGACGAACATGCCGACGAGGTCGTCGAGTTCGCGGGCGCCACGACCGGCGATCGGGGTGCCGATGGCGACGTCGTCGGTGCCGCCGGTCCGGGCGAGCAGTACCGCGAGGGCGGCCTGCACCACCATGAACACGGTGACGCCCTGTGCGCGCGCGAGCCCGGCCAGACCCGCGTGCAGCGCCGCGTCGATCTCGACGGTGCCGATGGCGCCGGCGAAGGACTGCACCGGCGGCCGCGGCCGGTCGGCGGGCAGCGCGATCTCCTCGGGAAGCCCGGCGAGTTCTTCGGTCCAGTAGCTCAGCTGCGCGGCGGCGGTGGACGCGGAATCGGCCTCGTCGCCGAGCGATTCCCGCTGCCACACCGCGTAATCCGCGTATTGCAGCGGCAGCGGCGACCACGCGGGCGCGGCGCCTTCGGTGCGGGCGGTGTAGGCCAGCACCAGGTCACGGGTGAGCGGGCCCATCGAGAAGCCGTCGGCGGCGATGTGGTGGGCAACGAACACCAGGACGTGGTCGTCGGCGCCCAGCCGCAGTAGTCGCAGCCGCACCGGCGGCGCGGCGGTGACGTCGAAGCCCTCGGCCACGGTCCGGCGCACCTCGTCGACCAGGTCGTCGGCGGTGACCAGCATCGGCGTCAGGTCGACCCGCACCGCGCCGGGCGCGAGCACCTCCTGGACCGGACCGTCGCCGTGCTCGGGATAACGGGTGCGCAGCACCTCGTGCCGGGCGAACAGGTCACCGACGGCGACGGCCAGCGCCGCGAGGTCGAGCGTGCCGGTGAGCCGGATGGCGGCCGGGATGTTGTAGACGGTGGCCTCGGGGTCGAGCCGGTTGAGCAGCCACATCCGCTGCTGGGCCAGCGACAGCGGCAGCCGGTCCGGGCGCGGTCCGGCCACCAGCGGCAGCGCGGCGAGCTCGGCGGACCGGTGTACGCGCAGGGCGAGATCGGTGACGGTCGGCGCCTCGAACAGCAGGCGGACCCCGACCGCGCGGTCCAGCGCCGCGCTGATCCGGGCGGCGGCCCTGGTGGCGAGCAGCGAGTTGCCGCCGAGGGCGAAGAAGTCGTCGTCGGCGCCGACCGCGTCGACCCCGAGGATCTCGGCGTAGACCTCGGCGACCAGCTGTTCGGTCGGCGTCGCGGGCGCGCGGAAGGCCGCGGCCTCGAACACCGGGGCGGGCAGCGCGGCCCGGTCCAGCTTGCCGTTGACGGTGCGCGGCAGTGTGTCGAGCACGACGAACGCCTCGGGCACCAGGTACGCGGGCAGCTTGTCGCGCAGCGCCGACTTCAGCTGTGCCACCTCGACTTCCCCGCCGACAACATAGGCGACCAGCCGGTCCCCGAAGTGCGCGTCGGTGCGCGCGAGCACGGCGGCCTGGGCGATCCCGGGCAGCCCGAGCAGCACGGCCTCGACTTCGCCCGGCTCGACCCGGAAGCCGCGGATCTTCACCTGGAAGTCCGTGCGGCCCAGGTAGTTCAGCGAGCCGGTCCGGTCACGGGCGACGAGGTCGCCGGTGCGGTACATCCGCGCACCGGGCTCGAACGGGTCGGCCACGAAGCGTTCGGCGCTCAGCGCCGCCTTGCGCAGATAGCCGCGCGCCAGCTGGGCGCCCGCGAGGTAGAGCTCACCCCGCACGCCCGGCGCGACGGGGCGCAGGCGCTCGTCGAGGACGTACACCCGGGAGTTCCATTCGGGGGTGCCGATCGGCACGCTCAGCACGTCGGCCGAGGTCACCCGGTGGTCGGTGATCGACACGGCCGCCTCGGTGGGGCCGTACAGGTTGTCGATCCTGGTGTCCGGCAGCGCGGTCAGCAGGCGCTGGGCCAGCGCGGCGGGCAGCGCCTCGCCGATGGCGAGGATGCGGGTGAGCGGCTGCGGCCGCGCCTCCCAGTAGCCGGCCAGCGCGTCCAGCAGCGACGGCACCGCCGTGAGTGTGGTGACCCCGGCGTCGGTGATGAGCCGGTCCAGGTAGGCGGGATCGCGGTGCCCGTCGGGCGCGGCGATCACCAGCTTGCCGCCGCAGACCGCGGCGGACCAGAACTCCCACACCGACAGGTCGAAGGTGGCCGGGGTCTTCAGCAGGAACACGTCGTCGGCACCGGTGCCGAATTCACCACGCAGCCACTGCAACTGGTTGACCACGGCGGCGTGCGGCACGGCCACGCCCTTGGGGCGGCCGGTGGAACCGGAGGTGAAGATGACGTAGGCCGTGTTCTCCGGCCGCAACGGCGCGCGCCGGTCGGCGTCGGTGATCGGCGCCGGGTCGGCCGAGGCGATCACCGGATGGTCGACCCGCACGACCGGCGCCGCGTCGGTCCGGAAACCGTTGCTGAGCACGCAGATCGGGGCCGCGGTGCCGAGGATGTAATCGGTGCGATCGGCGGGCTGGTCCGGATCGATCGGCACGTAGGCGCCGCCCGCGCGGGTCACCGCGAACATGGCGACGACGAGATCGATCGAGCGCGGCAGCGCGAGCGCCACCAGCGACTCGGGTCCGACGCCCAGCGAGATCAGATGCCGGGCAAGGCGATTGACCCGTGCCTCGAACTCGGCGTAGGTGAGTTCGAGCCTGCCCTCGGGCAGATCGGCCACCAGCGCGACGGTTTCGGGGCGCGCCAGCGCGGGCAGGTCGGCCAGCGTGCCACCCGGGATCGCGAGATCGGCGGCGCCCGCGGTGATCTCGGTCGCGCGCTCGGCCGACGTGCGCAGGTCGGCATCGCCGACGACGACGCCCGGCTCGCGCACCACCGCGTCGAGCAGCAGACCGAGCCGGTCGGCGAAGGCCAGCACGGTCTCCGCGTCGAACAGGTCGGTGGCGTAGGTGAAGAAGCCCTCGATGCCGGTCGGCGTGCCGTCGGCGGCGTAGCCGTCACCGACGATCAGGTGCAGATCGAACTGGGACACGGCCAGTTCCGCCGACACGGGGGCGATCCGCAGACCGGGCAGTTCCAGCGCGGCGCGGTCGACGTTCTGGAACGACAGGCCCACCTGGAACAGCGGATGCCGCGCGGTCGAGCGCGGCGGGTCGAGCACCTCGACGAGCCGCTCGAACGGGATGTCGGCGGCAGCGAAGGCGGCCAGGTCGCGGGTGCGCTGCGCGGCGAGCAGGTCGGTGAACGACGCGCCGCCGTCGTAGTGGGTGCGCAGCACGACGGTGTTGACGAACATGCCGATCAGGTCGTCGAGCTCGCGCTCGCCCCGACCGGCGAACGGGGTGCCGACCGCGACGTCGGCGGTGCTCGCCGTGCGGGCCAGCAGCACCGCGAAGGCGGTGTGCAGCACCATGAACACGGTGGCGCCGCTGTCCTTGGCGAGCTGCGCGAGCCCGGCGTGGGTCTCGGCGTCGATGCGCACCGGCACCCGGCTGCCCGCCAGCGAGGCGACGGCGGGACGCGGGCGGTCGGCGGGCAGTTCGAGCAGGTCCGGCAGGCCGGACAGCTCGTCGCGCCAGAACGAGATCTGCGCGGCGGCGGCGGATTCCGCGTCGGTCTCGTCACCGAGGCGATCCAGCTGCCACAGCGCGTAGTCGGCGTACTGCACCGGCAGCGCGGGCCACCCGGGGGCGTGCCCGGCCGTCCGGGCCAGATAGGCGGTGGTCACGTCACGCACCAGCGGCGCCATCGAGGACGCGTCGGCGGCGATGTGGTGCACGACCACCGCGAGCACGTACTCGGTGGGCGCGTCGGGGCCGTCGCCGGTGATGTCGAGCAGCCGGACCCGCAGCGGGACCTCGGCCGTCACGTCGAAGGCGGTCGCGGCGAGCGCGCCGACCTGCTCGATCAGCGTGGCCGGATCGACGCGGCGCACGGTGACATCGAGGTCGACCTGCTCGACCGGCAGTACCCGCTGGATCGGGCCGTCGCCGGTGTCGGGGTAGACGGTGCGCAGCACTTCGTGCCTGGCCAGCACATCGCGCAGCGCGGTGCCGAGCGCGGCCACGTCCAGGCTGCCGGTCAGGCGCAGCGCGAACGGCAGGTTGTAGGCGGCGGCGCCGTCACCGGCGGCCGCGCCCTGGTCGAACCGGTTGAGGAACCACATGCGCCGCTGCGCGGGCGAGAGCGGCAGGTCGGCGGGCCGGGTGAGGGTGCCGAGGCCACTGGTCGCCGCGGTGTCGCCGCCGGTCCCCAGGGTCGCGGCGAGACCGGCGACGGTCGGGGTCTCGAACAGGGCGCGCACGGCGACCCGATCCCCGGTGGCCGCGCCGAGACGGGCGACGAGCCGGGTCGCGACGAGGGAGTTGCCGCCGAGGGCGAAGAAGTCGTCGTCGGCGCCGATATCGGTGCGGCCGAGCACTTCCCCGAACAGCCCGGCGACGAGCTTCTCCTGCTCGGTGCCCGGCGCCCGGAAGGCGCGGGCCGAGAAGTGCGGCGCGGGCAGGGCTTTGCGGTCGAGCTTGCCGCTGGCGTTGAGCGGCAGCGCGTCGAGCACGGTCACCGACGCGGGAACCATGTACGCGGGCAAGGTCTTCGACGCGACGGTCCGCAGCCGGTCCGGATCGGCGGCGCGGCCGGGCGCGGGCACGACATAGGCGACGAGCTGATCACCGAGTTCGGTGGGCGCGACCAGCGCCACCGCCTGGCTGACGGATTCGTGCGCGAGCAGCGCGGTCTCGATCTCGCCGAGCTCGATGCGCTGGCCGCGGAACTTCACCTGGAAGTCGATGCGGCCCAGGTAGTCCAGCCGATGCGGCGCGGTCGCGGTGGGACGGCGCCACACCACCAGGTCACCGGTGCGATACATGCGCTTGCCCGCGTCGAACGGGTCGGCGACGAAGCGGTCGGCGGTCAGGCCGGGCCGGGCGACGTAGCCGCGCGCGAGCTGATCGCCCGCGAGATAGAGCTCACCCGCGATCCCGGGCGGCACCGGTCGCAGTTGCGAATCCAGCACGTAGACCCGGGTGTTCCACTGCGGCAGGCCGATCGGCACGGTCCGCTCGCCGGCGCGGGCGGGCCAGTAGGTCACCGAGACCGCGGCCTCGGTGGGACCGTAGAGGTTGTGCAGCCGGGCCGAGCTGATCTCCGCCATGGCGTCGACCGTCTCCGGCGGCAGCGCCTCACCGATGACGAATACCTCGCGCAGCGACGGCATCGCGCCGGCGGACCCGGCCTGGGCGGCGAAGACGGTGAGCATCGACGGGACGAAGTCGGTCACCGTGACGTTGTGCCGGGCGATCAGATCGATCAGATAGGCCGGGTCGCGGTGCCCGTCCGGGGTGGCGAGCACCAGCGTCGCGCCGACCCGCAGCGGCATGAAGTAGCCCCACAGCGACACGTCGAAGGTCGTCGCGGTCTTCTGCAGGTAGACATCGCCCAGGGCCAGTGGGTATTTCGCGAGCATCCACACCAGCTGGTTGTGGATGGCCGCGTGCGAGATCGCCACGCCCTTGGGCTTTCCGGTGGAACCGGAGGTGAAGATGACGTAGGCCGGGTGGTCGGCGCGCAGCGGCGCGCGCAGTTCGGCCGGGCGCACCGGATCGACCGGTACGCCCCGCGTATCGAGCTCGTCTAGCCGGAGCAGTTCGGTGCCGTCGGGTACCGGCAGCGCCTCGGTACTCAGCACGGCGGCCGGGCGCGCGGTGTCGAGGATGTAGGCGATGCGCTCGGCCGGATGGTCCGGGTCCAGCGGCACATAGGCGCCACCGGCGGTGAGTACCGCGTACATGGCGACGACGAGGTCCGGCGAACGCCGGATCGCCAGGCCGACCAGGCCTTCCGGGCCGACCCCGGCCTGGATCAGCAGCCGGGCCAGCGCGTTGACCCGCTCGTCGAACTGCCGGTAGGTCAGGTCGGTGCCCTCGTAGACGAGCGCGGTGGCGTCCGGATGCGCCTGCACCGCACGGCGATACGCGTCGAGCATCAGCTCGGGCGCCACCGGGTGGCCGGTCCCGTTCCACGCGGTCAGGGTCAGTTCGCGCTCGGCGGCGGTGAGCAGATCGATCTCGGCGATCGTCAGGTCGGCGTCGGCCGTGACGGCGGCGAGCAGGTGGGTGAAGCGCGCCGCCATGGTCTCGATCGAGTCGGCGTCGAACAGATCGGTGGCGTAGTTGAACGACGCGGCCATCGGCTCGGCCGGGTCGGTGCCCGGCACGACGGTCAGCTGGAGGTCGAAACGGGCCACAGCGCCGCCGAATTCGACCGGCGTCGCGTCGAGGCCGGGCAGCCGCAGGTTCGGCAGATCGAGGTTCTGGAAGAACAGCGCCACCTGGAACAGCGGGTGGTGCGCCTGCGAGCGGACCGGGTCGAGCAGCTCGACCAGGCGCTCGAACGGCAGGTCGGCCTGGGCGAAGGCGGCGATGTCGGCGCGCTTGGTCTCGCGCAACAGCTCGGCGAAGCTCGCGTGCTCGTCGACGCGCGACCGCAGCACCAGGGTGTTGACGAACATGCCGATCAGGTCGTCGAGTTCGCGGGCGCCGCGACCGGCCACCGGGGTGCCGATGGCGATGTCGTCGGTGTGCGCGAGCCTGCTCAGCAGCACTGCGAACGCGGCGTGCACGACCATGAACTCCGAGGCGCCGCTGCGCTGGGCCAGCGCGGCGATCGCGGTGTGCACCTCGGCCGGGATCCGGAAGCCGAATTCGGCGCCACGGCCGGTGAACACCGGCGGGCGCGGGCGATCGGTGGGCAGGTCGAGCCGGTCGGGCAGCCCGGCCAGCGTGTCGCGCCAGAAACCGATCTGGGCGGTGGCGACCGAGTCGGGATCGTCCTCGGCGCCGAGCAGTTCCCGGTGCCACAGCGTGTAGTCGGCGTACTGCACCGGCAGCGGCTGCCAGCTCGGCCGCGAGCGGTTGCGCCGGGCCAGGTAGGCGCCGAGCAGGTCGCGCAGCAGCGGCGCGACCGAGGCGCCGTCGGCGGTGATGTGGTGCAGCGCCACCGCGAGCACATGGTCGCGCTGGCCGAGCTCGGCCAGCGCCACCCGCAGCGGGACGCCCTCGGCCACGTCGAAGCCGGTGGTGGCGAATTCGCCTAGCCACAGCGGCAATTCGTCCTCGGTGAGCTCGTCGACGAGCACATCGGGCACGGCGTCGGCCATCGGCAGCACCACCTGGTGGCCGACACCGTCGATCGCCGGGTAGTAGGTGCGCAGCGACTCGTGCCGCTGCACCAGGTCGGTCAGCGCGGAGTGCAGGGCACGCGCGTCGAACGGGCCGGACAGCCGCAGCGCGAACGGGATCGTCTCGGCGACCGAGGCCGGGTCGAACTGGTTGAGGAACCACATCCGCTGCTGAGCGGGCGAGAGCGGGATCAGCTCCGGCCGCTCACGGCGCGTCGGGGCGGACTGGCCGCCCGCGCCTTTGAGCGGCTCGAGCAGCTCGGCCAGACCGGCCACCGTCGGCCGTTCGAAGACATGACCGGTGGGCACCCGGGCCGACAGCTCGGCGCCGAGCCGGGCCGCCGCCCTGGTGGCCAGCAGCGAGTTGCCACCGAGCGCGAAGAAGTCGTCGTCGGCGCCGATCGCCCGCTCGGGGGCGAGCAGCTCGGTGAAGATCTGCGCGACCAGCTCCTCCATCGCGCCCGACGGCGCGCGGAATTCCTCGGTACGCAGGGTCGGTGCGGGCAGCGCGGCCCGGTCCAGTTTGCCGACCGGCGTCAGCGGGATGGTGTCGAGCACGGTCAGCGCGGTCGGCACCATGTGCGCGGGCAGTCCGGCCCTGGCGTGGGCGAGCAGCTCGTCGGAGTCGACCCGCGCGCCCGGCGCGGCGTGGACGTAGGCGGCGAGGATGGTGGTGCCGTTGTCGAGCTGGTGCCCCACGGTCACCGCGAAGTCGACGCTGTCGTGTGCGGAGAGCACCGCGTCGATCTCGCCCAGCTCGATCCGGAAGCCGCGGACCTTCACCTGGAAGTCGTTGCGGCCCACGAATTCCACCGCACCGTCGGCGCGCCTGCGCACCAGATCGCCCGTGCGGTACATGCGTCCACCGGCGGGATCGAACGGGTCGGTGACGAAACGGGCCGCCGTCAGCGCCGGTCGCCCGTGATAGCCGCGGGCCAGCTCGTTGCCCGCGATGTAGAGCTCGCCGATCATCCCGTCCGGCACCCGGACCAGGCGTTCGTCGAGCACGTACTCGGTGACCCCGCGCAGCGGCGGGCCGAAGTTCACGGCCGCACCCGGCGCCAGCGCGGCGCTGATGTTGGTCATGATGGTGGTCTCGGTCGGCCCGTAGCCGTTGTGGAAACGCCGTGTGCCCGAGGGTAGTTCGATGGCCCAGCGGCGAACCATGGCGGGCGGGACGTCCTCGCCGCCGCTGGCGATCACGACCAGGTCGTCCAGCCCGGCCGGGTCGAGCGAGGCGAGCGCGGCGGCCGTGATGAACATGTGCGTCACCGACTCGCGGCGCAGCACCTCGGCCAGCTCGGCGCCGCCGAGCATCCCGGCGGGCGCGACCACCATGGTCGCCGCGGCGCCGACCGCCATCAGCAGTTCGAGCACGGCGCCGTCGAAGGAGGGCGAGGCGAAGTGCAGGGTCCGCGAGGTCGGCTCGACGCTGTAGAGCGCGCGCTGTTCGGCGCTGAATCCGGCCAGGCCGGCGTGGGTCACCACGACGCCCTTGGGCAGGCCGGTGGAGCCCGAGGTGTAGGTGATGTAGGCCGGGTGCGTCAGCCGCAGCGGGCGCACCCGGTCGGCGAAGGTCACCGGGTCGCCGGGCTGCTCCTCGGCGGCGCGGCGCACGGCCGGATCGTCGAGGCACAGCCAGTCGACGGTGCCGGGCAACCGGTCCAGCGCGGCGCCGACGGCGAGGCCGAGGACCGCGCCGGAATCGGCGAGCATGTGGGTCACCCGGGCGGGCGGATAGTTCGGGTCGACGGGCAGGAACGCGGCGCCCGCCTTGGTGACCGCCCACATGGCCAGCACGGAATCGGCCGAACGCGGGATGCCGATGGCGACGATGTCCTCCGGGCCGACCCCGCGCGCGATCAGCAGCCGGGCCAGCCGGTTGGCGCGTTCGTCGAGCTCGGCGTAGCTCCAGCGGACGGGAGCGGACACGCCGTCGTCCCAGGACAGCGCGACGCCGCCGGGGTTGGATTCCACGGCGACGGACAGCAGTTGCGGCAGCGACTTCCCCCGCTGCCTGGCACGGGCGCCGGACGCCCTGCTGGCCCGGGTCACGCCCGTTCCCTCCGCTCGACGGAGTCGACTAGCCGTTCCCCGGTCATGCGCACCTGCACCTATCCATCCATCCCGACCGCCGCTCGCCGCTGCTGCGGCACCCCGGCGTTGCCGATCATCTCACTCAAAGCCACGATCGTCGCACCGGTGCCGTCGCCCGGCGCGGCCACCGCGACCGCCGACTCGGTGAACACATGGCTCACCTCGTCCCCACCGCCGTCATCCGGCGCCAGCTCCAGCGTCGCGCCGGCAATTCCGGCCGCGACGATCTCCAGCACCCCGGCCACCGAATCCGGCCTGCCCGCCGCCCTGGTCCGCGACTCGAAATTGAGCCCGGTGCGCTGGGCCACCCGCTCGGCGGCACCGGCCAGCTCGTCGTAGCTGAGCGTGCGGCCGCCGCCGATGAAGGCGACATCGTCACCGCGCAGCGCCCTGGTGCGGTGCGCGTAGCCGATCGGGCGCGGCGATTCGGCCGCCAGCTCCGCGATCAGCGCCGGATCGGCCAGGTCGTACCAGTCCAGGCCGTCGGGCGCGTCGAGGATATCGATGGTCAGGCCCAGTTTCACCTCGAGCCGGTCGGGCAGGCTCGCGTCCAGCGTCATCAGCGGCACCACCGCGGCACCGGCCTTGAGCACCGCCCAGGTGGCGATCGCCGCGTCGACGCCCCGATCGAGGCGCACCGCGACACCGGTGCCGGGACCGGCGCCGCGCGCGATCAGCGACCGCGCCAGCTGCGAGGAGCGGGCGTCGAATTCGTGGTAGGTCAGCTCGGCGTCGCCCAGGTCGAGCGCGGGCGCCTCCGGGTCCTCCTCCACCGCGGCGGCCAGTTCCTGAGCCAGTGCGGCGCCGTTGGCCGACGGGGCCGGGGCGTACGCCGCCGCGGTCAGCTCGCGTTCGCGTTCCCTGGCGTCGCGCAGGTCGATGTCGCCGATCCGGACCTTCGGGTCGGCCGCCACCGCGGCGACGATCTCGACGAGTCCGCGCGCGAACGCCGCGACGGTGTGCTCGTCGAACAGGTCGGTGGCGTAGGTGAACACCACGCCGAGCTCGTCGGGCTCCCCGGACGCGGTGAGGCGCGGCTCCACATTGACCTGGAGGTCGAACTTGGCGGGCCGGGCCGCCAGGTCCATCGCCTCGACGGTGAGCCCGGGCAGCCGCAGCACCGGCGCCTCGGTGTTGTGGAACGACAGCACCACCTGGAACAGCGGGTTGTGCGAGACGGCGCCGCTGGGCGCCACCTCGTCGACGATCCGCTCGAACGGCAGGTCGGCGTTGGCGAACGCGGCCAGGTCGACCTCGCGGGCCAGGGTGACCAGCTCGTCGAAGCCGCGCAGCGGCGAGACCTCGGTGCGCAGGGTCAGGGTGTTGACGAACATGCCGACCAGGTCGTCGAGTTCGGGTTCACCGCGCCCCGCGATCGGCGTGCCGATCGCGATGTCGGTGCTGCCGGAGATGCGCGCCAGCAGCACCGCCAGCGCCGCGTGCACGACCATGAACAGCGACGCGTTGTGCGCGCGGGCGATCTCGGCCAGCCGCGCGTGCACGTCGGCGGGCAGGATGGTGGTCACATCGGCGCCGCGCAGCGAGGCGTGCGGCGGCCGCGGATGATCGTGCGGCAGGTCGACGGTCCCCGCCTGGCCGGCCAGCGTGTGCCGCCAGAAGTCGAGTTGCCGTGCGGCGGTGGAGGTCTCGTCGGACTCCTCGCCCAGCACCGCGCGCTGCCACAGCGCGTAGTCGGCGTACTGCACCGGCAGCGGCGCCCAGCTCGGCGAGCGGCCCTCGACCCTGGCCCGGTAGGCGATCACCAGGTCGCGGGCCAGTGGCGCGAGCGAGGCACCGTCGGCGATGATGTGCTGCACCACCACGGCGAGCACGTGCTCTTCCTCGGCCAGCGGATCGGTATCCGGGACGGTGAACAGCCCGGCCCGCAACGGAACTCGCTCGGCGACGTCGAATCCGCCCGCGAGCAGCCACATCACGCGATCGCGCGGATCGGCGCACTCCTCGATCACCAGCCCGGTCGGCAGCACCGCGCTGACCGGCAGGATCTCCTGGTACGGAGCGCCGTTCGCGTCGGCGGGGAACCGGGTGCGCAACGCCTCGTGCCGTTCCAGCACGTCGGCGACCGCGTAGCGCAGCGCCGAGGTGTCCAGCGCGCCGCGCAGCCGCAGCACCAGCGGGATGTTGTAGGCGGGCGAGTCCGGGTCGATGCGGTTGAGCAGCCACATCCGCTGCTGGGCGGGCGAGAGCGGGATGACACCCCGATCCTGCGCCGGGATCAGCGGCGGGCGCGGCGCGGTCACCGCGCCGGGGCGCACCCGGGCGGCCAGCGCGGCCACGGTCGGCGCCTCGAACAGGTCGCGGACCACCAGATCGGCGCCGAGCGCCTGATCGATGCGGGCGATGGCCCTGGTGGCCAGCAGCGAGTTGCCGCCACGGTCGAAGAAGTCGTCGTCCAGGCCGACCTCGGGGACGCCGAGCAACGTGGCGAACACCTCGGCGACGCTCAGTTCGATCGGCGTCGTCGGTGCCCGGAACGCCGCGGCCGCGGTGAACTCGGGCTCGGGCAGCGCGGCCCGGTCGAGCTTGCCGTTGGCGGTCAGCGGCAGTGCCACCAGCACCACGACGGCGTCGGGAACCATGTAGCCGGTGAGGAATTCGGCCACGGCGGCGCGCACGGCCACCGGGTCGAGGGCGGCGCCGTCGATCGGGACGACGTAGCCGATCAGCCGGTCGCCCGCGTGCTCGTCGGCCCGCACGACGACCGTGGCCTGGCCGACCCCGGGCACGCCGAGCAGCGCGGCCTCGATCTCGCCCGGCTCGATCCGGAACCCGCGCAGCTGCACCTGCTGATCGCCGCGGCCGCCGTATTCCAGTGCGGGCGTGCCGCGGAAGCCGATCCAGCGGCCGAGGTCACCGGAGCGGTAGCGGCGGGCGCCGGGCGGGCCGAACGGGTCGGCGACGAAGCGCGTCGCGGTGAGCCCCGGCTTGCCGAGGTATCCGCGCGAGACCTGGCCACCGGCGATGTAGAGCTCACCGGCGACACCGAAGGGCACCGGCCGCAGCCGGTCGTCGAGCACCGCCACCGACAGGCCGGGCAGCGCCCGCCCGATCAGGCTGCTCGGCAGCTCGGCGGCGCCCGCGTCCATGGTCAGATGCGAGACGTGCACCGTGGTCTCGGTGATGCCGTACATGTTCACCAGTCGCGGTGCGCCGGGCCCGGTTCCGTAGCGCGCGTACCAGCGGTTGAGCTTGCGCGGGTCGAGCGCCTCGCCGCCGAACACGACGTAGCGCAGCGGCAGCGGCGCGGCACCGGCGGCCTGGGCGGCCCGGTCGGCCTCGTCGAGCTGGGCGAACGCGGTGGGGGTCTGGCTCAGCACCGTCACCTGTTCGCGGGCGAGCAGTTCCCGGAACTCGATCGGCGAGCGCGAGGTGAGATGGTCGACCACGACCACCGACGCGCCACCGGCCAGCGCGCACCACAGTTCCCAGATCGAGAAGTCGAAGGCGAAGGAGTGGAACACCGTCCACACGTCGTCGACGTCGAACTCGAAGAGCCGATGAGTGTTGGCGAACAGCTCCAGCACATTGCGGTGGCTGACGCCGACGCCCTTGGGCAAGCCGGTGGAGCCGGAGGTGTAGATGACGTAGGCGAGGTGGTCGGGCCGCAGCGGCGCGCGCCGTTCGGCCGGACGCAGCGGCGCGGTCGAATACCCCAGCTG
Source organism: Nocardia sp. NPDC051833 (assembly GCF_040681225.1). NCBI lineage: Bacteria > Bacillati > Actinomycetota > Actinomycetes > Mycobacteriales > Nocardiaceae > Nocardia > Nocardia sp. NPDC051833. Next base: position 3,479,631 of record NZ_JBFAYK010000001.1, on the reverse strand, counting down.
CGCGTCGAGCAGCACGACCGGCAGATCGGCGGGCACCAGCCCGCGCTCAGCCGAGGTCGTCAGCAGCACAGTGGGTTTCGCGTCGGCGAGCACGTACTCGAGTCGCTGCGCGGGATAGCCGGAATCGATCGGCAGGTACCCCGCGCCGGCGAGCAGCACCGCCAGCAGGGCGACCGGCAGCTCCTCGGTGCGCGGAACCGCCACAGCCACCAGGGTTTCCGGGCCTGCGCCGTTGGCGATCAGCGCGCGGGCCAGCGCCGAGGCGCGGCCGAGCAGGTCGGCGAAGGTCAGCGAATACCCGCCCGCCCTGACCGCGATCGCGTCCGGGCGCTGCTGGGCCTGCATGCAGATCAGGTCGGCCAGGGTCACCTCGGGCACCGCGATGCCGGGCGAATCCCCTTCGCGCAGCACGAGTTCGCGTTCACCGGGGGCGAGCACGTCGATATCGCCCACCGGCACCGACGGATCGGCGACCACCGCGGCGAGCACCCGCGACCAGCGGTCGGCGAAATCGGCGACGGTGGCGTGGTCGAACAGATCGGTGGCGTAGACGAACGCGGCGGTCAGGCCCTGCGGCGCGCCGTCGGCGCCGATCCGCTCGGCCAGTTCCACCTGGAGATCGAACTTCGCCAGCGGCACCGCGAAGTCGGCCGCCGAGACGGCGAGGCCGGGCAGCGCCAGATCGGAGCGGGCCAGGTTCTGGAAGGTCAGCATCACCTGGAACAGCGGGTGCCGCGCGGTGGAGCGCACCGGCTCCAGCAGTTCCACCAGACGCTCGAACGGCACGTCGGCGTGGCCGAAGGCCGCCAGGTCGTCGGCCCTGACCTCGCTGAGCAGCGCGCCGAAGCTCGCCGCCGGGTCGACCTGGGTGCGCAGTACCAGGGTGTTGACGAACATGCCGATCAGCTCGTCGAGCGCCTGCTCGCCGCGCCCGGCGACCGGGGTGCCGATGGCGATGTCGCGGGTGCCGGAGAGCCGGGCCAGCAGCAGCGCCAGCGCGGTGTGCACCACCATGAACAGGGTGGCGTTGTGGTCGCGGGCCAGCCCGGACAGGCCGGCGTGCACGGAGGCGGGTATCTGCACGGTCAGCGTGCCGCCCGAGCGGCTGGCGACGGCGGGACGCGGCCGGTCGGTGGGCAGTTCCAGCTGTTCGGGCAGCCCGGCCAGGGTCCGCCGCCAGAACGCGACCTGCGCGGCCAGCAGCGACGACGGGTCGGTCTCGACGCCGAGCAGCGCGCGCTGCCACAGCGTGTAGTCCACGTACTGCACCGGCAGCGGCGGCCAGTGCGGCGCGCCGCCACCGCGACGCTCGGCGTAGGCGGTCAGCAGGTCCCTGGTCAGCGGCGCGAAGGAGAAGCCGTCGGCGGCGATGTGGTGCACCACGCAGACCACGACGTGCTCGGATTCCGACAGGGCCAGCACCCGCACCCGCACCGGCGGGGCGGCGGTGACGTCGAAACCGGTCAGCGCGGCCGCGGCGATGGCGTCGCCCAGCTCGTCCTCCGCGATCTCGACGACCTCGAACTCCGGCGCCGCCGCCGGATCACCCGGGGCGAGCACCACCTGATGGCCCTCACCGTCGAGCACCAGGCCATCGGCGGCCAGGCCGTCCGACACCGGGTACACGGTGCGCAGCACTTCGTGCCGGGCGATCAGGTCGGCGACGGCCGCGCGCAGGGCGGGCAGATCGAGCCGGCCCGACAGCCGCACCGCGACCGGGATGTTGTCGACCGCCGAGGCGGGATCGAAACGGTTGAGGAACCACATCCGCTGCTGGGCGTAGGACAGCGGGATCCGCGCGGGCCGCTGCTGCCTGGTCAGCGGCAACGCGTGCGCCGAGACCCGCTGCTGTTCGGCCTTGTTCGCCAGCGCGGCCACGGTCGGCGCCTCGAAGACGGCCTGCACCGGCACCCGCACGTCGAGGGCGGCGCCGATCCGGGCGACGGCCTGCGCGGCGAGCAACGAGTCACCGCCGAGCTCGAAGAAGTCGTCGTCGGCGCCAACGCGCCCGGAGCCGTCGCGCAGCAACAGCGCGGCGAACACATCGGCGACGACCTGTTCGGCGGGCGTCGCCGGGGCGCGGAACCCGCGCGCGGTGAACACCGGCGTCGGCAGCGCGGCCCGGTCGAGCTTGCCGACCGAGGTCAGCGGCAGCGCGTCGAGCACCATGATGACGGCCGGAATCATGTACGCGGGCAACGAGGTGGCCAGGAATTCCGCGAGCGCCCCGGTGTCGACCGTGCGCCCGACGCGCGGCAGCACGTACGACACCAGCGCGGTCGCGCCCGAGGGCATGGTCTTGCCGAGGGTCACCGCGTAGTCGAGATCGGGATGCGCGGTGAGCGCGTTGTCGATCTCGCCCAGCTCGATCCGGAAGCCGCGCACCTTGACCTGGAAGTCGGTGCGGCCCAGGTATTCCAGCGTGCCGTCGGGCTCCAGCCTGCGCACCAGGTCGCCGGTGCGATAGAGCCTGCCCGGCCCGAACGGCGAGGCGACGAACCGCTCGGCGGTGAGCCCCGGCCTGCCCAGATACCCCTGGGCCAGCGCGGGACCCGACAGATACAGCTCACCGACGACACCAGCGGGCACCGGACGCAGCCGGGCGTCGAGGACATAGAGGCCCATGCCGGGCACCGCGTTGCCGATGGTGATCGGCGCGCGCGGATGCAGCGGCGCGGTGCTGGTGGCGAGGATGGTCGCCTCGGTCGGGCCGTAACCGTTGTAGAAGGCGCGCCCGCCGCTCGCCCAGCGGCCGACCAGCTCCGGGCCGAACCGGTCACCGGCCACGACCACCGTCCGCAGGTCGGGCAGCCCGGCCGGATCGACCGACTCCAGCGCGCCCGGCGTGATCAGCACATGCGTGATGCGTTCGCGCCGAAGCAGATCCGACAGCTCGAAGCCGCCGAAGATCCGCGGCGGCGAGATCACCAGGGTCGCGCCGGTCGCGAAGGTCAGCAGCAACTCGAGCACCGACACGTCGAAGTTCGGCGAGCAAACGTGCAGCACCCGCGAATCCGGTTCGACGCCGAAGTGTTCGCGCTCGGCGGCGACCAGCGCGCCGAGCCCGGCGTGGGTCACGACGACGCCCTTGGGCTTGCCGGTGGAACCGGAGGTGTAGATGACATAGGCCGGGTGGCGATCGTCGATCTGCCGGACCCGGTCGGCGTAGCTCACGGCGTGTGCCGGGCGCGCGCCGATCCGCTCGGCGACCACCGGATCGTCGAGTTCGATCCAGTACAGGCCGGTGCCGAGCGCGGCCCGGTGGGTGGCGGTGGTGAGGCCGAGCGTCGCGCCGGAATCGGCGACGATGTGCGCGATCCGGTCGCTCGGATAGGCCGGATCGACCGGCACGTAGGCGGCGCCCGTCTTGGCGATGGCCCAGACCGCGAGGACCGACTCGATCGAGCGCGCGATCGCGATCGCGACCACGTCGCCGGCGCCGATGCCCCGGTCGATGAGTTCACGTGCCAGTCGCGAGGATTCCGCGTCCAGCTCGGAGTAGGTGAGCTGCCGCTCACCACCCGGCATTCCGGTCGGGTTGTAGCGAACAGCTATCGACCCGGCCGCGGATTCGACCGCGGCCGTGAGCAGTTGACCGAACAGCGGTGCGCCGGTCGTTCGTCGGCGACCGGCACGGCCAGTGCGGCGGGGGGTTTCCACAGACCAATACACCTCTCGCGTCCGGCAGCCGAGTCGGACACAGCATAGTCACACCTATATCGCTGTCGCCGACCGTCGCCGAGGTGTGCGCCACGACACACCAACTCTCTGCAACAGAATCGTAATCTGCGCGGAGCCTGTTACGTGGAGCTATCGATGGACCGCCCGGAAATGGCGATGACCTGCGCCGTTACCGGGCCGACTGTGGTGACTGCCACCGGGCCGAGCATCTGCTGATGACTCGCGTCGACCGGATGATCGGTGATGACCCCACTGAAATAGGGGCGCCAGCGCGACGCGCCACCCGGCGCTTTTCCGGCCGTTCGCAGGGCGGTGAAGAAGGTGAGATCACCCACGAATCGATCCGGCATCAGTTGGGTAACCAGTTCGACAGTCCGCAGCGCACCCCGGTACATCCCGACGAAGCGCGGCAGCGAGATCGGCGTCGATCCGGCCAGCGCGCCGTGCAGCGCGGCCAGGGCGTCGTCGCCGAGACCGACCAGTCGGTCTGCGGCGGGCAACTGCTGGTCGGGGATGCCGAGTTCATGGAACGCCGCCCGCAATTCGGCGCCGAAATCGGCCAGGTCGGCGCCGGGCACGCTGTCCAGCAGGGTCAGCGAGGCCACCGTCTCCCCCGCCGCCTGCAACCGGGTGGCGACCGCCTGCGCGAGCACGCCGCCCAGCGACCAGCCGAGCAGGTGGTACGGCCCGTGCGGCTGGGTCGCGCGGATCTCGGCGAGGTAGTGGTCGATCAGCGCGTCCACCGTGGCGGGCCGGAAGTCCGGGTCGCTCAGGGCCGGCGACTGGATGCCGATGATCGGGCGGTCCTCGGGCAGGTGCGGGGCCAGACCCGCGTAGGCCCAGGCCAAGCCGGAGACCGGGTGCAGGCAGAACAGCGGCTCCCGGTCGCCGCCCCGGCGCAGCGGCAGCGTGGTGGCCAGCGCCGCGTCGAGGTCACCGCCGAGCCCGGCCGGACCGGCGGTCAGCCGGTCCGCGAGTCCGGCGACGGTCGGGTCGGCGAAGAAGGCGGCCACGGTCAGCTCGGTGCCGGTGCGCTCGCGCAGCCGGTGCACCACCCGGGTGGCCAGCAGCGAGTTGCCGCCGAGGGAGAAGAAGTCGTCGTCGAGACCGGGCCGGGCGACACCGAGCACCTCGGTGAACACCTCCGCCACCGCGATCGCGCTGTCCCCCACCGGTTCCCGGTAGCGGCGCGGTTCGAGCACCGGCGCCGGCAGCGCGGCGCGGTCGAGCTTGCCGTTCGCGTTGAGCGGCAGCCGATCGAGGACGACGAAGGCGGCGGGCACCATGTACGACGGGAGCACCTGCGCCACCGCGGCTTTGGCCGCGCTCGCGGTGAGCTCGGTGTCCGGCGCGGGCACCACGTAGGCGACGAGCCGGTCGCCGAGCTGCGCGTCGGACTGCGCGAGCACGGCCGCCTGCGCGACCTGCGGCGCGGCCAGCAGCGCAGCCTCGATCTCACCGAGTTCGATGCGGAAGCCCCGGATCTTCACCTGGAAGTCGGTGCGGCCCCGGTATTCCAGCTCGCCGTCGGCCGTCCAGGCGACCAGGTCGCCGGTGCGGTACATCCGGGCGCCGTGCGATGTGTGGAACCGAGTGGCGAACGGGTCGGCGACGAAGCGGTCGGCGGTCAGGTCGGGGCGGCCGAAGTAGCCGCGGGCCAGCTGCGCGCCCGCGAGGTAGAGCTCGCCCGAGACGCCCACCGGCACCGGACGCAGACGCGCGTCCAGGACGTAGACCCGGCTGTTCCATTCCGGCGCGCCGATCGGCACCGTCGCCCGGTCGGCCGTGGTCACCCGGTGATCGGTGATCGACACGGCGGCCTCGGTCGGGCCGTACAGGTTGTGCAGCGCGGCGGAATTCGTGGCGACGAAGCGTTGCGCGGTCGCGGCGGGCAGGGCTTCGCCGATGGCGAGCACCCGGCGCAGCGCGGGCGGCAGTGCCCCACCCGACTCGGTGAGCAGCGCGTCGAGCATCGACGGGACGACGTGCAGCGTGGTCACCGACCGTCCGGCGAGCACGCCCAGCAGGTACGCGGGGTCGCGGTGCCCGTCGGGCGCGGCGATCACCAGCGTGCCGCCGCACACCGCGGCCGACCAGAACTCCCACACCGACAGGTCGAAGGTGGCCGCCGTCTTCAGCAGCACCGAATCGTCGCGGCCGAGCCCGAACGCGGCGACCTTCCACCGCAACTGGTTCACGATCGCGCCATGCGAGACGGCGACACCCTTCGGCTTGCCGGTCGACCCGGACGTGAAAATCACGTACGCCGTGTTCTCCGGACGCAGCACCCCGCGACGCTCGGTCGCCGCGATCGGCTGATCCGAGAGCGCGGACAGGTCCATCGCGTCGACGACAACCACCGGCACCGCGCCGGCAACCGCTGTGAATCCCGCTGCTGCCGTGGTCAATACGCAGGCGGGGGCGGCCGTGTCGAGCACGTGCCCGATCCGGTCGGCCGGTTGCGACGGGTCGACGGGCACGTAGGCCGCACCGGTCGCTGTCACCGCGTACATAGCGACGACGAGGTCAACGGATCGTGGAATCGCCAGCGCGACACGGTCTTCCACGCCGACGCCCTGCGCGATCAGGTGTCGTGCCAGCCGATGGACCCGCGCGGCGAAGTCGCGATAGGTCAGGGGCGCGCCGTCGGGATCGATCAGCGCGACACCGTCGGGGTGCCCGGCGGCGGTCTCGGCGAACAGCGAGGCCAGCGTGGCGGGCGGACACGGATGCCCGGTCGCGTTCCAGCCGTGCAGGATTCGCTCCCGCTCGCTGTCGGAGAGCAGCTCCAGCTCGTCGGCAGGCCGGTGCGGCGCGGCAGCCACGGCCGCGAGCACCCGCGCGAAGCGGTCCGCGTAGCCGGCCGCCGTCGCCTCGTCGAAAAGGTCGGTGGCGTAGGTGAAGACACCGCTGATGCCCTGGGCGACACCATCGGCGTCGTAGGTGTCGGCGACGACGGCGTGCAGATCGAACTGCGACACCGCCAGATCCACGTCGACGCCCTCGACCGCCAGTTCACCGAGCTCGAGCCCGGTGCGGGTCAGGTTCTGGAAGGACAGACCCACCTGGAACAGCGGGTGCCGCGCGGTCGAGCGGGCCGGGTTGATCGCCTCGACGAGCCGCTCGAACGGCAGGTCGGCATTGGCGAAGACCTGGAGGTCGGTGTCGCGCTGCCGGGCGAGCAGCTCTGTGAACGGCTCCCCTTGGCGCAGCGTGGTGCGGAAGACCAGGGTATTGACGAACATGCCGATGAGATCGTCGAGCGCGGCCTCACCACGGCCCGCGATGGGCGTGCCGATCGCGAGGTCGTCGGTGCCCGCCAGCCGGGCCAGCGTCACCGCGAGCGCGGTGTGCACCACCATGAACAGGGTCGCGCCCCGCTCGTGCGCCAGCGCGAGCAGCGCGCGATGGGTCGCGGCGTCGATCTCGATCGGCACCCGGCCGCCGGCGAAGGTCTGCACGGCCGGACGCGGGCGGTCGGCGGGCAGGTCGAGCTGGTCGGGCAGCCCGGCCAGCGCCTCGCGCCAGTAGGCCAGCTGGGCCGAGGCCAGCGATCGCGGATCCTCCTCGCTGCCGAGCAGGGCGCGCTGCCAGAGCGCGTAGTCCGCGTACTGCACGGCCAGCGGCGCCCACTCCGGTGCCGCGCCCGCCGAGCGCGCCGCGTAGGCGAGCATGAGATCCCTGGTCAGCGGGGTCAGCGAGGAGCCGTCACCGGCGATGTGGTGCACCACCACGGCCAGCACCGACTCGTCCGGGCCGAGCTCGAACAGCGCGACCCGCAGCGGCACCTGGCTGCGCACATCGAAGCCGGACGAGCCGAGCGCGTGCATGGCCGCGCCCAGGTCGGCGGGCTGGACCCGGCGCACCTCGAGCTGCGGCGTCGCGGCCGACTCGGGCAGCACCCGCTGGATCGGGCCGTCGTCGGTCTCGGGGTAGACGGTGCGCAGCGTCTCGTGCCGGGCGACCAGATCGCCGACCGCGGCCCGCAGCGCGTCCACGTCGATCGCGCCGCCGAGCCGCACCGCCATCGGGATGTTGTAGGCGACCGACTCCGGGTCGAACTGGTTGAGGAACCACATCCGCTGCTGCGCCAGCGACAGCGGAATCCGTTCCGGCCGTTCGGTCGCCACCAGCGGTGGACGCGCGCCCGCGCCCGCGGACTCGGCGAGCCGCTGAGCCAGCGCCTCCACCGTCGGGGCCTCGAACAGCAGCCGGACCGGGAAGTCGGTGTCGAGCGCGGCGCCGAGCCGGGCGGCGACCTGGGTGGCCAGCAGCGAGTTGCCGCCGAGGGCGAAGAAGTCGTCGTCGAGGCCGAGCTGGGTGTCTTCGCCGAGGTCGAGCACCTGGGCGAAGGTCCCGGCGACGATCTGTTCCACCGGCGTCGCGGGCGCCCGGAACGCGGCGTGCTCGAGCACCGGCGCGGGCAGCGCCCGGCGGTCCAGCTTGCCGACCGGAGTCAGCGGGATGGTGTCGAGCTCCATCAGCACTGTCGGCACCATGTGCGCGGGCAGGCTGCGCTCGGCGAACGCCGTGAGCGCGGCGGTGTCGATCGTCGCGCCGGGCGCCGCGTGCACGTAGGACACCAGAATCGTGGCGCCGCTGTCGAGTTCGTGCCCGACGGTGGCGGCGAAGTCGAGGCTCTCGTGCGCGGAGAGCACCGCGTCGATCTCACCGAGCTCGATCCGGAAGCCGCGGATCTTGACCTGGAAGTCGTTGCGGCCCACGTATTCCAGCGCGCCGTCGGCGGTCCAGCGGACCAGGTCGCCGGTGCGGTAGAGCCGGGAACCCGCCGGATCGAAGGGATTCGGGACGAAGCGCGAGGCGGTGAGACCGGGCCGCGCGTGGTAGCCGCGGGTCAGCTGGGCACCGGTGATGTAGAGCTCGCCGGTGACACCGGGCGGGACCGGGCCGAGCCGGTCGTCGAGCACGTACTCCGCGACGCCGCGCAGCGGACCGCCGATGGTCAGCGGGTCGCCCGGCTTGAGCGGCACGCTGATATTGACCACGATCGTGGTCTCGGTGGGCCCGTACACATTGTGGAACTGCCGCAGGGTGCCGTCGGCGAGCGGTATCGCCCAGCGCCGCAGCAGATCCGGCGGTACCGCCTCGCCACCGACCGCGACCACCCGGAAGTCGTCGAGGCCGTCGGGATCGATCGAGGCCAGCGCGGCGGGGGTGATGAACGCGTGGCTCACCCGTTCCCGGCGCAGCAGCGCGGCCAGGTCGTCGCCACCGTAGACACTCGGGTCGACGATCACCATCGTCGCGCCCGCGCCCACCGCGAGCAGCAGCTCCAGCAGCGAGGCGTCGAACGACGGCGAGGCGAAATGCAGGGTGCGCGAACCGATCTCGATGCCGTAGTGCAGCCGCTGTTCCTCGCAGAACCCGGCCAGCCCGGCCTGGCTCACCGCGACACCCTTGGGCAGACCGGTGGAACCGGAGGTGTAGATGAGGTAGGCCAGGTCCTCGGCGCGGATCTGGCGCAGCCGGTCGGCATTGGTGACCGGGTCACCGGAGACCTCGTCGAGCAGCGGGACGAGGCCCGCGTCGTCGATGGCCAACCAGTCGACCTGGGTGGGCAACCGGTCGGCGACCGCCGTCACGGTCAGCCCGAAGACCGCGCCGGAGTCGGACACCATGTGCGACACCCGATCCGGCGGATAGTTCGGGTCCACCGGCACGAACCCGGCACCCGTCTTGGCGACCGCCCAGACCGCCAGCACCGATTCGATCGAGCGCGGGATGCCGACGGCCACCAGGTCACCGGCCCCGATGCCCCGCTCGATCAGCAGCCGCGCGATCCGGCTGGAGCGCTCATCGATCTCGGCATAGCTCAGGCTTCCCAGCGTGCTCGCGGCGTCGGCGAGCACCACCGCGAGACCGTCGGGATTGGTCTCCACGGCGGTGGCCAGCAGCTGCGGCAACGCGGTCACCCTGGCGCGGCGAGTCCGCACCGGGCGCGTCCGTACCGGTCGTGTCATCGCGATTCCACCTCACCCATCACCGGAACTCGTCGCCCCGTCACCACGGTCACGGCTCAGGACACCGACGGACGCGGGTCCCCGAGCACCAGTACGACTTCGGCCGGGCCGGGGTTGCCCGGCGCGACCTCGTCGGCGATCAATGCCTGCAGGTCGTCGAGCCCGGCGGTGTCGACCGCCTCGAGACCGGCCCGATCGCCGAACAGGTGGCTCACCCACTCCTCCGCCAGTACCGCCGACAGATCGTCGCCCGCCGCGGGCGCCAGCACCATCGACGCGCCGGCGACACCGGCCGCGACCGGCTCGACGAGCACGGCGAAGCTGTCCGCCGCGCCGTTGCCGAAGGTGCGCGACTCGAAGGTCAGCGCGGCGTCGGCGCGCACGCGCGCACCCGCCGTGGCGAGTTCGTCGTAGCTGCGGACACCGTCGACGCCGACGAAGGCCGGGTCGCCGCCGCGCAGCGCCCTGGTGCGGTCGGCGTAGGTCACCGGGCGGGCCGACTGGGTCGACAGCTCGGTGCGGATCGCCGGATCGTCCAGGACCACCCACTCGAAATCGCCGTCCGGCGTCGCGCCCGCGGTGATGCCGATCTTGGCGGCCGGTTCGGTGGGCGCCGCGCCGACGCCCGGCGCGGGCAGCACCGCGGCACCGGACTTGAGCACGGCCCAGACCGCCACCGCCCAGTCGACACCGCGCGGAAGATCAACGGCCACACCGGCACCCGGCCCGAAGCCACGGCCGATCAGCAGCCGCGCCAACCGCGAGGAGCGGGTGTCGAGCTGTTCGTAGGTGAGCGAGTCGTCGCCCCAGACCAGCGCCGGCCCGTCCGGATCGTCCTCGGCCGCGGCGGTGAACGCCTGCGCCAGCGTGGTGCCGCCCGACGGCGCGACCGGTGCCGGCGTCTGGGTGGCGCCCGCGAGCAGCCTGGCCCGCTCCTGCTCGTCGAGGATGTCGATATCGCCGACCCGGATCTGCGGATCGGCGGCCACCGCGGTCAGGATGCGGGCGAAGCGCGCGCCGATGGTGCGCACCGTGGCCTCGTCGAACAGGTCGGTGGCGTAGTTGAACAGCGTGACCAGCTCGTCCGGCGCGCCCTCGGCGGTGAACCGGGGCTCGACGTCGACCTGCAGGTCGAACTTCGCCGCCACCGCGGTCTCCAGCGCGGTCACGCTGAGACCGGGCAGTTCGAGCGCGGCCGCTTCGTTGTTGCTGAAGGTCAGCGCCACCTGGAACAGCGGATTGTGCGCGCTGCCCTTACCCGGCGCGACCACCTCGACGACCCGCTCGAACGGCAGGTCGGCGTGCGCGAAGGCACCCAGGTCGGTCTCGCGGGCCAGATCCACCGCCTCGTCGAAGGACCCGGCCGGGTCCAGCGCGGTGCGCAGGGTCAGCGTGTTGACGAACATGCCGACCAGCTCGTCGAGCGCCCGCTCACCACGCCCGGCGACGGCGGTGCCGATGGCGATGTCGGTGGTGCCCGAGAGCCTGGCCAGCAGCACGGCCAGCGCCGCGTGCACGACCATGAACAGCGACGACTTGTGCTCGCGCGCGAGGTGATTCAGTTGCGCGTGCACCTCGGCGGGCAGCCGCAGCTCGGTGGTGGCGCCCCGCAGCGTCGGCGTCGCGGGTCGCGGGCGGTCCTGCGGCAGCTCCAGCAGCGGCGGCACGCCGGCCAGCTGAGTCCGCCAGTAGTCGAGCTGCGCGGCGGCGACCGAGTCCGGCTCGTCGTCGGCGCCGACGACCGCGCGCTGCCAGAGCGCGAAGTCGGCGTACTGCACCGGCAACGGCGTCCAGGCCGGGGCCTGCTGTCCGGCGCGGGCGACGTAGGCCGTCATCAGGTCGCGGGCCAGCGGGGCCAGCGACGCGCCGTCGGCGGAGATGTGGTGCACCACGAACACCAGCAGCCAGTCGGCCGCCGATCCGTCGGTGAGCAGCCGCGCCCGCACGGGCACTTCCCTGGTCACGTCGAAGCCGGCCTCGGCCAGCGCGGCGGCGCGGGCGAGCACCTCGGTCGTGGTCTCCACCTCGAGCCCGGCGGGCAGCACCTCGGCGACCGGCAGGATCTCCTGGACCGCGGTGCCGTCCTGTGACGGGAAGCGGGTGCGCAGCGATTCGTGGCGGGTGAGCACGTCGGTCACCGCGGCGTCGAGCGCGGCCACGTCGAGCGCGCCGGTCAGCCGGATGGCGAACGGGATGTTGTAGGAGCCCGACGCCGGATCGAGCTGGTTGAGCACCCACATGCGCTGCTGGGCCAGCGACAGCGGAATCCGTTCCGGCCGTGCGGTGGCCACCAGCGCGGGCCGGGCCGCCGCGCCGCCGACCGCGCCGACCCGCGCGGCCAGCGCGGTGACGGTCGGCGCTTCGAACAGGTCGCGAATGGTCACCTCGGCGTCGAGCGCCTCGTTGATCCGGGCGATCGCGCGGGTGGCCAGCAGCGAGTTGCCGCCGAGCGCGAAGTAGTCGTCGTCGGCGCCGACGCGCGCCATGCCGAGCAGCTCGGCGTAGACGCCCGCCACGATCTCCTCGGTGGGCGTGGCCGGTGCGCGGAACTCGCCCGCGGTGAACGTCGGCGCGGGCAGCGCCTTGCGGTCGAGCTTGCCGCTCGGGTTCAGCGGGAACGCATCCAACTCGACCAGCGCGGCCGGAATCATGTACGCGGGCAGCGAATCACCGATCGAGGCGAGCAGGGCCGCCTGCTCGATCCGCTCCCCCGGCTTGGGCACCACGTAGGCGACCAGCTGTTCACCGGCGGGCGAATCGGCGACGACGGCGACGGTCTGGCTGACCGACGGCTGCGCCAGCAGCGCCGTCTCGATCTCGCCCAGCTCGATGCGCTGTCCGCGGAACTTCACCTGGAAGTCGGTGCGGCCCAGGTATTCCAGGACGTGGCCGTCGTCGGTGGGCGTGCGCCAGACCACCAGGTCACCGGTGCGGTACATCCGCGCGCCGGGCGTGAACGGGTTGGCCACGAAGCGATCCGAGGTCAGATCCGGCCGGGCGACGTACCCGCGCGCGAGCTGATCGCCCGCCAGGTACAGCTCGCCGACCACTCCGGCGGGCACCGGCCGCAGCCGCGCGTCCAGCACGTAGACCTGGGTGTTCCACTGCGGCACGCCGATCGGCACCGAGCCGCGATCGGTCTCGCCCGCGGGCCAGTAGGTCACCGACACCGCGGCCTCGGTCGGGCCGTAGAGGTTGTGCACCTGCGCGGGCGAGACCGCGCGCAGCGCGGCGACGGTCTCCGGCGGCAGCGCCTCACCGATGGCGAACACGTCGCGCAGGGTGGGGATGGCGCCGGGCGTGGTGTGCGCGGCGAACACCGTGAGCATCGACGGCACGAAGTCGGTCATCGTGACGCCCTGCGCCGCAATGGTTTCGGCGATGTAGGCGGGATCGCGATGGCCGTCGTGGGTCGCGACGACCAGCTTCGCTCCGGTGCGCAGCGGCATGAAGTAGCCCCACAGCGACACGTCGAAGGTGGTCGCGGTCTTCTGCAGGTACACGTCACCGGGCGCCAGCGGGTACTCCGCCAGCATCCACGCGATCTGGTTGTCGATCGCCCGGTGCGAGACCGCGACGCCCTTCGGGCGGCCGGTGGAACCGGAGGTGAAGATGACATAGGCCGGGTGCTGCGGCAGTACCGGGCGGACCAGCTCGGCCGGGCTCAGCGGCGCACCCGAGAAGTCGTCCAGCGCGACGGTGTCCATGGTGATCACCGGCGTCGACACCGGCACCTCGACGGCGTCGGCGGTGGTGGTCAGCACGCACACCGGCCGCGCGGTGTCGAGGATGTGCGCGATCCGCTCGGCCGGATGATCCGGATCCAGCGGCACGTACGCGCCACCGGCGGTGACGATCGCGTACATGCCGACGACCAGATCCAGCGACCGGCGCACCGCCAGCCCGACCAGCGACTCCGCGCCGACCCCGCGCCGCACCAGCAGCCGGGCCAGCCGGTTCACCCGCTCGTCGAACTCGCGGTAGGTCAGCTCGGCACCCTCGAAGGACAGGGCGATCGCGTCGGGCCGCGCCGCGACCGCGGCGCGGTAACCGTCGAGCAGCAGCGCGGGCGCGAGCTCGTGCTCGGTGTCGTTCCACCGCTGCAGGATTCGCTCGCGCTCGACGGTTTCGAGCAGCTCGATCGCGCCGACCGGGCGGGCCGGATCGGCCACGACCTCGGCCAGCAGGCGCACCAGCCGGTCGGCGAACCCGGCGACCGTGGCCTCGTCGAAAAGGTCGGTGGCGTAGGTGAACGCCGCCGACACCCCGCTCGCGACACCGTCGGTCTCCAGCGGGACGAGGGTGAGCTCGAGGTCGAACTTGGCGAACGGCACGGCCAGATCGACACCGGCGACCGTGAGGCCGGGCAGCGTCAGTTCGGCGCCCGCGAGGTTCTGGAAGGTGAGCATCACCTGGAACAGCGGGTGGCGCGCCATCGACCTGGCCGGGTCGAGCAGCTCGACCAGCCGCTCGAACGGCACGTCGGCGTGCCCGAAGGCGGCCACGTCGGTGCCGCGGACACTGCCGAGCAGTTCGTCGAAGCTGCGGGCCGGGTCCACCTCGGTGCGCAGCACCAGGGTATTGACGAACATGCCGATCACGTCGTCGAGCACCGCTTCGCCACGACCGGCGACGGGGGTGCCGACGGCGATGTCGGTGGTGCCAGACAACCGCGCGAGCAGCACGGCCAGCGCGGTGTGCACGACCATGAACAGCGTCGAATTGTGTTCGCGGGAGAGCCGATCCAGCGCGGCGTGGGTGTCGGCGTCGATCCGGAAGTCGTAGCTCGCGCCGCGGTTGCTCATCGCCGCGGGGCGGGGCCGGTCGGCGGGCAGGTCCAATTGCTCGGGCAGCCCGGCCAATTCGTCACGCCAGAACGAGATCTGCTGGGCCAGCAGCGAATCCGGGTCGGACTCGGCGCCGAGCGTGGCCCGCTGCCACAGGGTGAAGTCGGCGTACTGCACCGGCAGCTCACGCCAGGCGGGGGCACTGCCGCGCAGCCGGTCGGAGTAGGCGGCGATCAGGTCGCGGGTCAGCGGCGCCATCGAGAAGCCGTCGGCGGCGATGTGGTGCACCACGCACAGCAGCACGTGTTCCTCGGCGCCGAGGCGGAACAGCCGCACGCGCACCGGCGGCGCGACCGCGACATCGAAACCGGCCACCGCCTGCTCGGCGATCAGGCCGGGCAGCTGCTCGGGTGTCGTGTCGACCAGCTCGACCTGCGGGACGGCACGCGGATCACCCACCGGCAGCACCAGCTGCACGGCGTCACCGTCGACCTCCGGGTAGATCGTGCGCAGCACCTCGTGCCTGCCCACCAGGTCGGCGACCGCGGCGCGCATGGCGGCCACGTCCAGCTCGCCGGACAGCCGCACCGGCAGCGGAATGTTGTTGGCGCCGCTGGCCGGATCGAAGCGGTTGAGGAACCACATCCGCTGCTGCGCGTAGGACAGCGGAATCTGCTCGGGCCTGGTCTGCGCGGTCAGCGGGTTGCCGGTGCCCGCGCCGACGTGCGATTCGACCCGCGCGGCCAGCGCCGACACCGTCGAGGCCTCGAACACCAGCTGCACCGGCACCCTGGCGTCGAGCGCGGTGCCGATCCGGGCCACGGCCTGGGCGGCCAGCAGCGAGTTGCCGCCGAGTTCGAAGAAGTCGTCGTCCGCACCGACCTTCTGGTTGTCGCCCGACACCAGCAGCGCCGCGAACACCTGCGCGACGATCTCCTCGATCGGGGTGCTCGGCGCACGGAACTCGCGGGCGGTGAAGGTGGGCTCCGGCAGGGCCTTGCGATCGAGCTTGCCGACCGGGGTCAGCGGGATCTCGTCGAGCAGCACGATCGCCGCGGGCACCATGTACGCGGGCAGCAGACCCGACAGGTGGTTGGCCAGGTCGGCCGGGGTCACCGCGGCGCCCGCGCGGGGCAGCACGTAGGCGACCAGCGAGGTCACGCCGTTGGTCAGGGTGCGGCCGAGGGTGGCCGCGAAGTCGACGTCCGGATGGGTGGTCAGCGCGTTGTCGATCTCGCCGAGCTCGATGCGCAGGCCGCGGATCTTGACCTGGAAGTCGGACCGGCCCAGGTACTCGAACTCACCGGAAGTGTTGCGGCGCACGAGGTCACCGGTGCGGTAGAGGCGTCCGCCGGGCGCGCCCGCGTCGGCGCCGAACGGGTTGGCGACGAAACGCTCGGTGGTGAGCTCGGGACGGTCCAGGTAGCCCTGGGCCAGCGCGGGCCCGGCCAGGTACAGCTCGCCGACGACACCGGCGGGCACCGGGCGCAGCCGCGCGTCCAGCACGAAGGCCGCGACGCCCGGGATCACCGAACCCAGTGTCACCGCTTCGCCCGCGGTCATCTCGCCGGTGGTCACCATGACGGTGGCCTCGGTGGGACCGTAGGCGTTGAACACCGAACGGCCCTGGGCCGCCCAGCGATCCACCAGTTCGGGGCCGAGCTTGTCACCGCCGGTGACGACCACGCGCACGGTGTCGACCCGGGTGGAGTCGACCGATTCGAGCGCGCCGGGGGTGATCAGCAGGTGCGAGACCTGTTCGCGGCGAACCAGATCGGCGAGTTCGTCGCCGCCGAACACGGTCGGCGGGACCACGACCAGGGTCGCGCCCGCGGTGAAGGTGAACAGCATCTCCATCAGGGAGAAGTCGAAGCTGGGCGAACTCAGGTGGGTCACCCGTGAGCCCGCGTCGACGCGGTACTGCCTGCCCACCGCGGCCATCGTCGACAGACCGGCCTGGGTCACCACGACGCCCTTGGGCAGACCGGTGGAACCCGAGGTGTAGATGACATAGGCCGGGTGCTGCTCGTCGAGCGTGCGCACCCGGTCGCTGTAGGAGATGGCGTGCGCGGGCTGGGCCGCGATCCGCGCCGCGACGGCCGGGTCGTCGAGCTCGAGCCACTCGGTCGATGTGCCGAGGGCGGGCCGGTGCGCGGTGGTGGTGACGCCGAGGACGGCGCGCGAGTCGGTGACGATGTGGGCGATGCGCTCGGCCGGGTAGGCCGGGTCGATCGGCACGTAGGCGGCACCGGACTTGGCCACCGCCCAGACGCTGAGCACCGATTCGATCGAGCGGGTGATCGCGACGGCGACGATGTCGCCGGGGCCGACGCCGCGGGCGATCAGTTCCCTGGCCAGCCGGGAGGATTCCTCGTCCAGCGCGCGGTAGGTGAGTTCGCGCTGGTCGGCCTGGTCGCCGGTGGGGTTGAACCGGATGGCGGTGGCGTCGGCGGCCGATTCGACGGCGGCCGTCAGCAACTGACCGAATGTCGGACTGCTCGACCGGCGACGGCGGTTACCGCGGGCAGAACGACGGGCGGTTTCCATTCGGGTTCATTCACCTCTCATCGAGCATGGACGCGCCGATAGCCGCCCCGTGCAGATCGAGCCATCATATCGAGCGACCACAGACCGGCCGAACGTCGTGCCGACAGCCCCCGATTACGGGGCCCCCGGTTCCACGGGCCCTGAGGAGTATCGGCCCGTCGATCAGGCGTGTTGCCGGATCACACAGCAAAGTGACGGGGCTCATACTGAACCACCGTCACTCGGCTTTCGCGGAGAAGTCCGCGACTCGAAAAACTCAGTGCGCGGACGGGCCCCACTCGAGCGGCACGCCCTTGGCGGCGAGGTAGGGAATGGGGTCCATCTTGCCGCCACCCTGATCCCAGATCTCCAGGTGCAGGTGCGGGCCGGTGGACTGGCCGCGGTTGCCGACGGTCGCGATGACATCGCCCGCGTTGACCCGCTGGCCCTGGGTCACCAGCATCTCGTTGACGTGGCCGTAGACGGCGGTGGTGCCGTCGTCCTGCAGCACGCGGACCCACAGGCCGAAGCCGGAGGCCGGGCCCGCCTCGATGACGGTGCCGCTGGACACGGAGTGGATCGGGGCGCCGATCGAGTCGGCGAAGTCGACGCCGTAGTGCATGGCACCCCAGCGGGCGCCGAAGCCGGAGCTGATCGGGCCCGCGACCGGACGGGCGGCCTGCGGCGGCGCGACCTGGTGCTGGATGCCCTGGATGATGTCCTCGACCTGGGCCAGCGGGCCCGCGATCTCGGGCGGCAGGTTGCCGATGCCGAACGGGGCGGCGACGGGGGCCGCGATCGGCGCGGCGACGGCGTCGACCTGCCCGGGCGCCTCGGCGGGCGCGGTGACCTGCTTGGCGGCGACGAAGTTCACGTCGGCGGCCTGGCGAGCGGAATCGGGGACGACGGATTCCTCGACGTCGTCGTTGTGCGTCGGTAGCAGCGGGGCCGCGTAGGCGATCGTCGGAGCGATCGAGGCTGCGGTGCCGACGATGGCGCCCGCGGCGACCGCGGCGCTGGCGGCGACCCGCATCCGGTCGGAACGCGACGGTTCGGCGCGGTGCCGGCTCGGGCGCCCGGCGCCTCCGTCACCCAGCAGGGCCTTGACGGAGATGGATTCGGGGCCCATACGGTGCTGCGACAAAGTCTCGTCCTAGCGTCCGACAACAAGGAAACGAAACCGGCTTGCGACCGGCCCGGAATCCGCCTGAGCGGTTCCCGCCACCTCACCGTGTGTAACGGTTCGGCATCCGTTGTGACGGGAACTCTACCCCGTCGTGATCATTCCGCAACCTTCTGTATCGAACTCGCAGGTGGGAGGCCCATCGCACAGTAACGATCCCGTTGCCGAGTCGGTCACACGCGCCTATCCGGGCGCCGCACCCGGCGCCGACCGGACAGACTCGGGACATGGTGATCGAGAGTTTGCGTGTCCCCATCGTCGCCGCGCCCATGGCGGGCGGCCCGTCCACCCCGGAGCTGGTGGTCGCCGTCTCGAACGCGGGCGGGTTCGGCCAACTGGCCGCCGGCTACCTCGCGCCCGCGGCGATGGCCGACCAGATCGCGGCGACCAGAGCCGCGACCGCCGCGCCGTTCGGCATGAACCTGTTCGCACCCGGCCCGGTCGCCGAGCCGGCGACCTACGCGGCCTACCTGGCCGAACTCGGCGAGGAGTACCCGCTCGGCACGCCAAGGCACGACACCGACGGCTGGGCCGAGAAGATCGATCTGCTGGTCGCCGACCCGGTCGCGGTGGTGTCGACGACCTTCGGCTGCCCCACCGCCGTCGAGGTCGACCGGCTGCACGCGGTCGGCACCGAGGTCTGGGTGACGGTCACCTCCCCCGCCGAGGCGGCGATCGCCATCGACGTGGGCGCCGACGCGCTCATCGCCCAGGGCGCCGAGGCGGGTGGGCACCGCGCGAGCTTCCTCGACGATCCCGCCGACGACCAGGTCGACCCACTGAGCCTGCTGGCCCTGCTCCAATTGCTCACCGCGAGCACCGACCGCCCGATCATCGCCGCCGGCGGCATCGCCACCGGCGCGGGCCTGGCCGCGGTGCTCGCCGCGGGCGCGGCGGCCGGGCAGCTGGGCACCGCGCTGCTGCGCTGCGCCGAGGCGGGCACCAACGCCGCGCACCGCGGCGCGATCGGGTCACCGGAATCGACGATGCTCACCCGCGCCTTCACCGGACGACGTGCGCGCGGAATCCGCAACCGTTTTCTTCGGGAGCACACCGCCACCGCCCCCGCCGCGTACCCCGAAATTCATTACGCCACCGCACCGTTGCGGGCCGCCGGACGGGCCGCGGGCAACACCGACGATGTGAATCTGTGGGCGGGGCAAACGCATTCACTGGCGACCGAGCTATCGGCAGGCGAACTGATCGCGGACCTGGCCGCCGACGCGAAAAGCGCACTACGGAAAGCACTTTCAGAATGAATCCAGGGTTATTGACAACGGATTTCGTTTAGACTCGAAGGGGCATCGCATCCCGCCGACCACCACCAAGCAGGAGGAGAGCGCCATGTCCCTCGATGTTCCCGCAGCATTGCTCGAGCGCGCCGAACAGGGCGATATCGACGACGCCGAATTCGTCGAATGCGTCCGCACATCACTGCCCTACGCCTGGGAAGTGGTGAGCCGGGTAGCCGGCGACCTGCGGGCGGGCGACGCGGAATTCGCCGACAACGTGGTGCCGCCGCCGGACGAGGTCGCTCGCGGCCAGCTGCTGCGCGCCCTGGCCTCCGACGCGATCCGCGGCGGGCTGGAACGGCACTTCGGCGTGAAACTCGCCTTCCAGAACTGCCATCGGGTCGCGGCGTTCCCGCTCTCGGCGGTCGGCGGCGAGACCTACAGCCGCTACATCAGCCCGCGCGCCCAGCTCCTCAACCAGAGCCCGGAACTCCGGAACTGTTGAGCACCAGCGTTTCTGTCGACAACTGAATATCGACAACTGCATCGCACAACAGGATCCGACAACAGAACAAACAACTGAACAGAAACGGCGGGCGTGGAAGCGATTCCACGCCCGCCGTTGTTCGTCCGGGGGATCAGCCCACAGTCGTCACGTCCAGCTCGCCCTCGGCGTACTGCGCGCGCAGCCGCTTCTTGTCGAACTTGCCGACGCTGGTCTTGGGCACCTCGGCGATGAAGGTCCAGCGCTCCGGCAGCTGCCACTTGGCGAACTTGTCGGCCAGGAAGTCGCGCAGTTCGACAGCCTCGGCGGCGGCGCCGTCGGCCAGCACGATCGCGACCAGCGGGCGCTCGTCCCACTTCTCGTCCGGCACACCGATCACGGCGGCCTCGGCGACGGCCGGGTGGCCCATCACCGCGTTCTCCAGGTCCACCGAGGAGATCCACTCGCCACCGGACTTGATGACGTCCTTGGAGCGGTCGACCAGGGTGAGGTAGCCGTCGGGGCTGATCTTGCCGACGTCGCCGGTGCGCAGCCAGCCGTCGTCGAACTTGTCCGGGTCGATCTCCGCGCCGGTCGGCGAGTAGTAGGAGCCGGTGATCCACGCGCCGCGGACCTCGAGCTCGCCGAGCGACTCACCGTCGTTCGGGACGACCTTGCCGTCGTCGCCGACGAGCCTGGCCTCGACGTTGGCCGGGAAGCGGCCCTGGGTGTAGCGGTAGGCCCAGGCCTCGTCGCCATCGACACCGGCGGGCGCGTGCGCGACGCTGCCCAGCGGGGAGGTCTCGGTCATGCCCCACGCGTGCAGGATGCGCACGCCGTGCTTCTCCTCGAACGCGCGCATCATGGCGGGCGGCACCGCGGAGCCACCGACGACGGCGGTGCGCAGGTGCGAGATGTCCTGCGGCTGCGCGGCCAGGCCGGCCAGCACGCCGCCCCAGATTGTCGGCACGGCGGCGGCGAAGGTCGGCTTCTCGGCCGCCATCATCTCCAGCAGCGGGCCCGGCTGCAGGAAGCGGTCCGGCATCAGGATGTTCGCGCCCGACATCAGCGCCGCGTAGGGCAGGCCCCACGCGTTGGCGTGGAACAGCGGCACGATCGCGAGCACGTAGTCCGAGCCCTGGAAACCCATGCCGTTGGGCTGATTCACCTGCATGGCGTGCAGCCAGTTGGAGCGGTGCGAGTAGACGACGCCCTTCGGGTCGCCGGTGGTGCCGGAGGTGTAGCACATGGCGGCGGCCGACCGCTCGTCCACGACCGGGAAGTCGAATTCGGCGGGCTGGCTGTCGAGTAGCTCGCGGTAGGAGTGCACCTGCACGCCCTCGGGCGCGGTCAGCGCGGCCGCGTCACCGTTGACGACGATCACGTGCTGCACGGTCTTCAGGTTCGGCAGGTACTGCGCGAACAGCGGCACCAGGGTGCCGTCGACGAGCACGACCTTGTCCTCGGCGTGGTTGGCGACGAAGACCAGCTGCTCCGGGAACAGGCGGATGTTGAGCGCGTGCAGCACCGAGCCCATCGCGGGCACCGCGATGTAGGCCACCATGTGCTCGTTGTTGTTCCACATGAAGGTGCCGACGCGGTCACCCTCTTCGACGCCGAGACCACGCAGCGCGTTGGCCAGCCGCGCGGCATCCGCGCCGAGCTCGCGGAAGGTCATGGTGCGCACACCGTCGCCAGTCCAGGTGGACACGGTCGAATTGCCCTGGAAGGTGGCGGCATAGTTGAGCAGTTTGGCCAGCGACAGCTGGTCGTCCTGCATGGTGCTCAGCATCGAAAACTCCTTCGGTCCCGCCGCGGCATGAGCCACGTCACAAGCGGATGCTACCGAAGGGAGAGCGGGCGGCAACCGTTTCCCGGCGTAACTTTTCCTGGTGAACGGTGTGTTCAGCGTCAGCCCTCTTGCGCCCGGTGCGGTGGCTGCGCGTCGGGTCCGCGATGATGCGCCGGCACGCCCGGACCCGCGTGCTCGGCGTTGTACACCGCGTCGAGGACCAGTTGGCGGACATGATCGTTCTCCAGGCTGTAGAAGATCGTGGTGCCCTCGCGCCGGGTCCGCACCAGGCGGGCCATCCGCAACTTGGCCAGATGCTGCGACACCGACGGCCCCGGCTTTCCGACCGCGGTCGCCAGTTCGTTCACCGACAATTCACCGTCCGCCAGCGCCCACAGCACCTGGACCCGGGTCGGATCGGCCAGCATCCGGAAGACCTCGACGACGAGTCCCACCTGGTCGTCGGCCAGCGGCGCGCGGCCCGGTCCGCCGTCTGCGTTCATGCGCAGATGATAGGCCCGCTCAGCGCAGGGCGAGGTCGGCCAGCGCGGTCCAGTCGGCCAGCACCTGCTTGCGCCGCACCCGGTCGCGCCCGACCATCTCGTCGAGGGTGGCGCCGCGGACCAGGTTGATGGTGAGCCAGAAGGTGCTCTCCAGCCGCTCGCGGGTGATGGCCGGGTCGATCAGCCCGGCGCAGCGGTCGAGCAGCTCGACGGTCAGCTCGTGCTGGAACCGCAGCATCTCGCGGCGCAGCGGCGGATCGTTGGCGATGCCGACGTAGAGCTCGACGGCGGCGCGACCGAGCTGCCCGGCGAACGTCGCGGTGACCAGTTCGACCAGCACCGCGCCCGCCGCGCTGTCGCCGGGCAGGGCTTTCGCCTTGCGCTGCATGGCCTCCCGCTGCCGCTCGGTGAGATGACCGATGGTCTGCGCGAACAGCTCGCTCCTGGTGTGGAACTGATGCAGCTGCGCGCCCCGGGTGACCCCGGCCCTGGCGGTGATGTCGGCGATCGAGGCGCCCGCGTAGCCGACCTCGGCCAGGCTCTCGATCGCGGCATCGAGCAGCAGTGTCCGCGTTCGCAGACTCTTCTCCTGATGCTTGTTCGGTGGCAGCTCGGGCATCGACCCAGTATAGGGGGTGGAAATTCCGTGCTGCCTTGCACGCAATTCAATGCTGGACGTACTGTGTCGAGCATGGCTGTTGACCGGATGCTGCCCACCGACGAAGCGCGCGAGCTGATCGAGCTGACCCGCGATATCGCCGACAAGGTGCTCGAACCGCGCGTCGCCGAGAGCGAGAAGACCGGCGTCTTCCCCGACGGCGTCTTCCCCGCCCTCGGCGCGGCCGGGCTGCTGAGCCTGCCGTACCCGGAGGAATTCGGTGGCGGCGCGCAGCCCTACGAGGTGTACCTGCAGGTGCTCGAGGAGTTGGCGAGCCGCTGGGCCGCCGTCGCGGTCGCGGTGAGCGTGCACGGCCTGTCCTGCCACCCGCTGTTCACCTACGGCACCGACGAGCAGAAGCAGCGGTGGCTCGCGGGCATGCTCTCCGGCGAAACCATCGGCGCCTACAGCCTGTCCGAGGCACACGCGGGTTCCGACGCCGCCGCCCTGCGCTGTCGCGCCACCCCGGTCGACGGCGGCTACCGGCTCACCGGCACCAAGGCGTGGATCACCAACGGCGGCCGCGCCGACTTCTACACCCTGTTCGCCCGCACCGGCGAGGGCTCGCGCGGCATCTCCTGCTTCCTGGTCCCCGCCGACACCGCGGGCCTGAGCTTCGGCAAGCCCGAGGAGAAGATGGGCCTGCGCGGCATCCCCACCACCACCGCCGCCTACGACGACGCCTTCCTGCCCGCCGAACGCCGCGTCGGCGACGAGGGCCAGGGCCTGTCGATCGCCTTCAGCGCCCTGGACGCGGGCCGCCTCGGCATCGCCGCGGTGGCGACCGGCGTCGCCCAGCGCGCGCTCGACGAGGCCGTCGCCTACGCCAAGGAGCGAGAGGCGTTCGGCCGCAAGATCATCGACCACCAGGGCCTCGGCTTCGTGCTCGCCGACATGGCGGCCGCCGTCGACACCGCCCGCGCCACCTACCTCGACGCGGCCCGGCGCCGCGACGCCGGTCTCCCGTACTCGCGCCAGGCCAGCGTCGCCAAGCTGGTCGCCACCGACGCCGCGATGAAGGTGACCACCGACGCGGTCCAGGTCTTCGGCGGCTACGGCTACACCCAGGACTTCCCGGTGGAGCGCTACATGCGCGAGGCCAAGGTCATGCAGATCTTCGAGGGCACCAACCAGATCCAGCGGCTGGTGATCGCCCGCCACCTCGCGGGGTGAGCTACCCCGCAACGCGCTGATCAAGCAGCCTCAGCCCGATCCGGCAACCGGCCAGTAAACTGGACGGCGTCTCGAGACCTCGGGCGAAAGAGGTGCGCGATGCTGTGGTGGTTGATCGTGATCGTCATCGTGTGCGTGGTGGCACTGCTGTATCTGCGCGCCGAGCAGAACAAGCGGAACGCGCGCGAACTCGACGAAGCGCAGGCCGACGCGCGAGTGACGATCGAACGGCTCGGCGGCCAGGTGTACCAGCTGTCGCCGCGCAACGAAGCGGCCCGGCAGGCGCTGGCCGACGCCTCCGAACGTTACAACGCGGCGGGCGGGCAGATGGACAGGGCGAACTCACCCGCCCAGGCCCGCCTGGCCAAGCAGACGGCGATGGAAGGGCTGTACTACATCCGGGCTGCGCGCACCGCGATGAATATGGACCCGGGCCCGCCGGTACCGGCCCTCGATGGTCAGGACATCGCGGGACAGGTCGACGAGCTACGGGTCGTCGAGCACAACGGCCGCCGCATCGCGGCCTCCCCCGCCCCGTCCCAGGGCACGCCGAACTACTACCCCGGCGGGCGGGTGGCAGGTCGGCCGGTCCCCGCGGGGTGGTATTCGGAGCCGTGGTGGAAGCCCGCGCTGATCGCCGGCGCCTGGGGCGCCGGTTCGGCACTGCTGTTCACGACATTGTTCGCCGGGATGTCCGGAGTCGGCTACGACGCCCAGGCCTTCGAGGACGGCACCGGCGAGGCGGCGCTCGACCAGGATGCCGGTCAGGGCGAGGTCGGCCAGGATCCGGGGTACGACCCGGGTCAGGATTCAGGTGGGTGGGGCGGCTCCGAGGGTTTCGACGGTGGTGGATACGACAGCGGCGGGTTCGACGGCGGCGGACTCGACTCGTTCTGAACCAGCCGGTGGTCCGGGACCGGCTCTGGCGCCGCCGAGATAGCCGGGGCCATGGTGGGTGAGGGGTGTCTCGCGGTGGTGAGTCGGGTTGTGGTCGTCCGGGGCTCGGCCGTCGACGCAGTTCACGTGATGCCGGTGCCGACCGTCGGCGCGACTGATCGCCGGCTCGGCCCGGATGCCGGGGAACAGCCGGTGGACCCCGGCGACCAGGTCACTTCGATCCGCCCAGGGCGCACCGCGCACAGATAGACCGACCTGCGCCGGAATCTGCCAGAGTCCGCCTGGGCCGAGGTCGATCGCATCAACGCCGACCTGGCCTCGCTCGATCCCGCCGAACCCGATCCGGCCAGAGTCGATCGCACCGAGGCAGACCGGTCCGCCGGCCCCGATCGGCAGCTGACCCAGCCGACTGTCAACCGCCAACGGCCTCGATCCACCCTCGATCCCCGCCCGGGCAACTCCCGCATCCCGGGCCGACTCCGCCGGACCATCCCTGACGGTCGACCCAGAAGGCCCGGCCCCCGTCGCCGTCCCGCCCTCGCGCGTCGGCAACGTACGACAGCCCGCAATCGATAGCTCGGCCCCGATCGGCTGCCCTGCACCTGCCCCGGCCGCCGACTCCACAGCAACGCCCTCGGCCAGCCCCGCAGGTCCAGCCCCGACCGTCGACTCGGGAGGAGCACCCTTGATCGTCGGCTCCGCGGAATCGCCCCCGGCAGGCGGGTCGGCAGGCTCGGTTCTTGCACGGGGTCGGGGCGGACCGTCCTTGGATGCCGGTTCGGCATAGCCAGGTCCGGGGCCACTCTCGGTCGACGGCTCGGGCGGCTGGGCTTCAGCCGCGGGCTCGGATGAATCGACGCCGGGAGCGGGCTGGTCAGGGTCGGCCTGGTGCGGTATTGCGATGCCGAATGTGCTGAGCAGCGACAGGATCGGCTCGATCGGCGATGGGCTCGCCGGGAGGATCCGGTCCAGCGCAGGGCTGGTGACGGCCAACGGCGTTCCGGGTTCCGAGGGCGGATTACCTTCCGCTGTCGCGTCTTCCGTGGTGGATCGTCCGAGGTCCGCGTCGACGATCGACGGTGACCGATGCGGACCGAACGCGGTGGCCAGTGTGCTGGGCGGGGCGGCCGGAGTGTGGTCGTCGGCGGCGGCCACGCCGGCCACCGACAGGGCGGCGAACACTAGGCCGGCCAGCAGCCCACCACGAATGAACCCGGCTGCGCGCATCACACACTCCTTCCTTTCTCGTCAGGGCTGGTTTCGACGGACCACGCTCAGCTAGGCGTCCGACATTCCGTCAACTCCCCCGCGTCCCGCCGCACCTGCTTGGACGCGGGTAGCCGCTGGGCGACGACCCGGATCCGCGGGTTCTCGTTCTCGATCTGCTGCGCCGAGGCGGCGAGCAGATCCCTGGCGACGCCGCGCAGCCGGTCGGTGTCGGCGAGGTCGACGCCACCCATCTCGCCGGCCCGCACCCGGTCCGCCTGTCCGAGCCGATCGAAGAGCCCGACCAATTCGCCCTGCGCGGAACGCCATTCGTCGGGGAACAGATCCGGGATCGGCAACCGGTGCGCGGAGTCGCGCGCGCCGTCGGCCGCGGCGGCCCGGCCACCGAGGATCGTCGCGGCCACGTCGCGGTACTGCGCGGGGGTGAGTGTCCCGGCGTCGCGGTCGGCGGCTTTCAGGTCAGCGCGATATCGCGTCTGCAAAGCACAGACGGACCGATAGAACGCGAGCATCGTCGATTGCGTCACCGCGCTCGCACCCTCGATCTCCTCGGTCCGCGCCGCGGCCGCCCGATCCGCCTGCGCCGACGGCGAATCCGCATCGACCAGCCCACCGTCGACCGCGCACCCGGCCAGCCCGACGCACACCGCCGCGGCCAGCACGAGCGCCCTCACCACCTGCGCACGTCGAGCACCGTCTTCGACACGAACAACCCCGGCGGCTCGACGCGACTCAGCGCGCCGTGCCGCCGTAAGCGGAACCCCACAACCATGACCACGTACTCCTCGAGCGAAGGCAGAAAGTCATTGCGTGCACGAATGCCCGGCCGGCCGGGCGGAAACCACCGGGAACGCTAGAACACCGAAACCCCACCTCAGGGGCCCACACCCGTTTCAGATCAGCGTGTCGCCGGGCCGCGCGCCAGGATGGGTGGATGTTCTTCGAAGACCTCAGCGAGTACACCTACGAAGACGAGGATTCGTTCATCGATATCGAGTCCGGCTACAAGGGCGCCTGGTTCCGCCCTGCCTACACCCGCCTGAACGTCGGCTGGCTGGAAGTCGGCCACCCGTATCCGACCGGAACGGTCCCGCACGAGTTCGTCGAGAAACTACACGCCGTGCAGCGAGTCCAGATGATGAACTACTGCCTCGGCCTGCACGCCTGCGACCTGTGCCCGGCAGCGGAGGCCCCGGAGCACTCCGGCGAGGTCCGCATCCCCGCCGCCCCGGGCACCGCCTACGCCGCCCCATCCATGATCCGGCACTACATCACCACCCACGCCTACCGCCCACCCCAACCCTTCATCGACGCCGTCCTCGCCATCGACCTCACCACCTGGCCCACCGCCCGCTGGCCCGACCTCCCCTTCCCCTGGATCCCCGCCGACGCCGAACGCCAGCTCGACTAGCCATCCCCAGCTTTGCTTCCCCGTACCCCCCGCACGCTATACTCGGCACGGTCGAACCGGGCCCAACCCGACCCCGACCAACCCCGCCTTCGTAGCTCAGGGGATAGAGCACCGCTCTCCTAAAGCGGGTGTCGCAGGTTCGAATCCTGCCGAGGGCACAAACCTGCGACACTGGTTTCTCAGGTCAACGGCCCCTTCGTCCCGTTGCGAACCCGCCGATTGTGATGACCACGACCGGTTGTTCCGGGCCGCGCGCGAGATCGGGCACAGCGCTCGTGGCCATCTGGCCGCCACCGGTTCCGACTCCCCTCCCCGTCCCAAGCCTGGTCGGCAGTCCGGCTCGAAGTTCGGCGTCGATGACAGCCGGGTCACAATCGAATGGTGACATTCACAGCTCCATTTTCGCTGAACCATTTCTTGAGCTCGAGACCCGCGAGAACTATAGCCGATTTCACTCCGACATCCACTGGACCAATTATGGACCCCGAAGCGCCTGCCACCGAACATCCGCCCATTCGTGCGTCCGAAAAGTCTGTCGAAGAAAACTCGCAGCCTCGCAGATCGGCGGATCCGAGATCGGCAGCCGCAAAGCTTGCGCTCCGCAAGTCAGCACCAACCAGATTTGCACGCCGGAAGTCCGAATCCTCGAAGACCGCGCCCTGAAGGCGGGCATCACAGAAAATACCACCAGATGCCGAACAGCCACGCCCTTCGACTTTACGGAGATCGCTACGACTGAAATCAGCACTACGCAAATCGGCCGAAATCATCCACGCTGTATACAGATCCGCATCGGATACACATGCCGAAGTCAGATCGGCCCCATTCAAGGACGCGCCCTCCAAGAACAAACCCGATACATCAGAGCGGGAAAGGTCCAGACCGTCCCCATCGAAGAGATTGGATGCCGACATCGACATCGACACCGGTGGCAACTGATCCAGGTAGAGCCCCAGAGCCGCTCGAGCCGCAGGGCCAGAAGGCCAACGCTTGACATCGCTCCTGGTCCGGCCATAAATCAACTGCCCCATACCACTTTTTCTTCCCACCCGGGATGTTCAGAAACTAGTTGTTCCAATCGCGCACGCCGCGCTGGCGACATTCCGTTCGATGTGCCTCGCCGAGGGCACACTTTCGCGAGTTCTTTCCACATCAGACCGGCATCGCGGGCGAGGAGATCACGGCACAGCCCAAAGTCGCCGAACCCATAGACGGTCGAGGTTGTCCGAGATCTGCTCGGCGCCGGGCGGCAGGGCGATCGAGTGCGCAGCTTCCCAGACTTTCGCCATTACGGAACGGACCGTGTCCTGCGCTACTCGCGGTGCCAGCCCCCACGAGCGCGCTTCGGCCACGAGGTCGCTTTCGTCGACAGAGTCGATACTGCTGCGGCCGTTGATGATGTGGCCTGTGCCTTTGAATCGAGGATCCAGGTACATGACCGGGGCGGAATCGTACAGCGGAGCGAGTGATACCTCGCCGCGGCGGCCGAGCAGCAGCGAATAATTCTTCGAATGGGCATCGCCGTTGCCTATGATCACGTTGAAGGTCACGGCCGACAGCAGATCAACGCGGAACGCCTGGGGATCGATCGCACGGTCAGCCGCCACCGACGCGAGTCGGCGCAGTCTGGACCCGAGACGTCCGAATTCGGTAGTACTTTCATACTTCGCGTCGGGGTCCAGTCCGAGCGCCTGGCAGAAGTCCTCCTGATGCAGCCTGCCCCCGCCGTCGGCCCGGTCATAGCGGGCAACGACGAGAGCTCTACGCCCGTCGAAGGATTCGACAGTGGTCTGTGCGGCGCTGAGGCCCGCGGCATCGGCGACCGACATTGCCCAGTGCTCGGCCTGGATGAGATGGGGCACGGCTGCGCCACCCAACGGCTCGGGTTTGACGATGTGTGACGACGCCGCGCCACCCTCGGGCCATCCCCAGGAACCGTCCGGTTGCGCAACCAGCAGCACCTTGTCCTGAATTCCGGCAAGCGATGCTTGCGGCACTGCTCCCTCGGGGAGGTGGTAGGTAGGGAGATCGGCGACAAGGCGGTTCACTTCGTAGTCGGCAAGTTTTCTGATCGTTCCGGCGGACGGCGTTTCCCCTTCGGGGAGGAACTGCACCGCACCCGCGCACTCGGCGCCCACTGCTCGCAATAGTTCCAGCTTATCGATTGCGGTGACCCCGAGACTCGCAGCGAGATACCGACGGAGGTTACCTTCGGGAAGGAGTCCTTCCAGGAAAGCCGCCACAGGTCGACGACCCCCCGCCGCGTCAGTGATCGCCTTGGTATCGAAGGGCAGTGCGAGCGAGAGCACCCTCGCTCCCTGACCGAAGACATCCAGCGCCTCATCGGTGAATTCGAGCCTGTACCGATAGGTGCTCGGTTCGATGAGGTGGGCGACGTGGCACCCGTACAGCCACACATCCAAACCCGGAGCCTTTTTGCGGGCCATCAGGTCACCGTCCCTCGACGGTGACCCGGCTGAACTTGGGCACGACCACAGCCTCGTAGCCGCACTCGGAAAGTGCCCGGATAGCCGTTTCCATGCTGACCGCGCCCCCGCGTTCCAGCCGCGACACGGTCATCCTCGTGACGCCGAGCCGCTCGGCAAGTTCCGATTGGTGCAGTCCCCGTCGCTCCCGCGCGCGGCGCACAGCCTGGCCGAATTCGACCGACGTGACAGCCCGCATCTGATCCATATAGCGATCATAGCGCGCAAACGTAATAATGATCCATATACCGATCATCCACGGACATAGGCCAGAAGATCTTTATATGAATCATGACCCGAACCAGCCGGAAGAACCAGCGGCACCCCCACCGCTGGCGATCTTCGACCAGGTGCGGTCTGACAACATCCAGCTCAACGGGCTGGGCGGTGACCCAGCGGTTCATGGCCGGCGCCACGATGAGGAAACCACCGCCCACGGCCCGGACGTCCTCGGCCGAAGATACGCACCCGGACCAGCTCGACTCGGACATCGGAATCTAGGGGAGTCGGTCGGTCGAGCCCTCCGGTGCGCGGTCTTGTCGCGCGGTGATCGCTACTTCGAACCGCTGAGGCTGGCGGAACCCGCGCTCAGCAGTTGCAGGACGTTCTGAAAGAAGTCGCAGCCGCCCGGCGCGCCGACCGGCCATTCGTAGCAGGCCGCGACGGGGGCGACCGGGGCGGGAGCGGCGGCGTTCGCGGCCGCGGCGGGGGCAAGGGCGAGCGCGCCCGCCAGTGTGCAAACAGCGAGTGATTTCTTCACCGGAGGTACCTTCGATCTGATGCTGTCGAGCTGTTCAACGCAGCGTGAACCGCGGGGACAACGCTATTGCGGCGGTGGCGTTGACCCCAGGCCCCGGTTCTGGGGCCCACGGTTCCAGGGGCGAGGTGTTCTCGAGCGCGGCGCAGCAAACGGTGCGCGGGATTACCCAGCGTGGAAGACTGCTGAACATGCGAAGTTCGGCATCTGTGGCGCTGAAAAGGGTTGTGACTGTGCGGGTTCGACCTGGTACCGCGGGCGTCGACACGTCGCGTTGCGAGTTCTTTGCGATGGATCGAGGGTTTGATGAACGTAGGGCATGCGGTCAGATGGGCGGCTGAGCACGGGTTGCCGCGGCTGGGGCTGATGGCGCTGCACCGCAAGGGTGACACGTTCGCGCAGTTGCTCAGCGGCGACGAGGGACGCAACGATCCGTACACGCTGATCGATCAGCTGCGCGGGGAGGGCGGGGTGCAGACCGTCAAGACCGGATACGCCGTCTTCGAGCACGGGCTGTGCAAGGAGATCCTGCGGGACCGGCGCTTCGGCGTGCGGACCCCGATCGATCCGATGCTGCCGGGACCGATCCGCCGCTACGTCGAGTCGATCGAGTTGCCGCCCAATCCGATCGAAGCGCCGTCGATGTTCATGATGGACCCGCCCGAGCACAGCAGGCTGCGCAAGCCGGTCGCCTCGGCGTTCACCCCGCGCGCGGTCGCCCGGCTGGGTGACCGGGTCCGTGAGGTCACCACCGAATTGCTCGACTCGATGGCCGCCACGGGATCGGCCGAACTGATCAGCGAATTCGCCGCGCAGGTCCCGGTGGCCGTGATCGGCGAGATGCTCGGGTTCCCGGACTCCGACCGCGAGATGTTCCTGGCCTGGGGCGAAGTGGTCACGCCGCTGCTCGACGTCGGCATCTCCTGGGAGACGCACCAGCGCGCGATGTCGGCGACGGCGGCGATGAAGACCTACCTCGCCGACCACATCGAGAAGGTGCGCCGCGACCCCGGCGACGACATCTTCAGCACCCTCGTGACCTCGGGCGAGCTGAACACCACCGAGTTGATGGCCAGCGCGAACGTGCTGATGGGCGCGGGTTTCGAGACCACGATGAACCTGCTCGGCAACGCGATCCCGCTGCTGCTGGCCCATCCCGACCAGCTCGAGCTCCTGCGCGCCGAGCCGCAGCACTGGCCCAACGCGATCGAGGAGATCCTGCGGTTCGAGCCGCCGGTGCAGCTCACCGCGCGCCGGGTGCTGGAGCCGGTCGAATTGGGCGGCGCGCCACTGCAGCCGGGCAAGTCGGTCATCATGTCGCTGGCGGGCGCCAATCGCGACCCCGCGAAGTTCGAGGATCCGCATCGCTTCGACGTCACCCGCGCCAACGCCAAGGAGCACCTCGCCTTCGGCAGCGGCGTGCACGCCTGCATCGGCGCGAGCCTGGCCAGGCTGGAAGGCATCAACGCGCTGCCCGCCCTGTTCGAGCGCTTCCCCGACCTGCGGCTCGACGGTGAACCGCACCGTCGCGGGCTGTCGACGCTGCACGGTTTCGATCGCATGCCCGCCCTGCTGAGCCAGGCGGCGGAGGTGGTGCCCGCCGCCACCGCCGCGTCCGAGGACTGAGCGCCCGCCTCAGAACTTGCCGGTGTGGTGCCCGATTCGATGACCGAGTCGGGCACCCAGCTCGGCGACGAATTCGTCGGTGAGCGGCGGCCAGCCCCAGAAGTCGAAAGCGAGAGCGCCGAGGGCGAAGTCGTCGGCCCACTCCCACTCGGTGATGGGACTCGCGGTGCCGCAGGACGCGCAGGTCGCCACGCCGGAGCCGGTGTCGCGCCAGGTGTCGATCGCGTCGGCGAACGGCTGCCAGACCGCCTCGTCCGCCTCCCACCGCTGCGGGTAGTCGATGATCACGGTGGTGGCCCGGCAGCGCGGACAGTCGGTGGCGGAGGGTTCGATGGCGCCCTGCCCCGGGAAGTGGGGATGCCTGCCGACGATGACGGCGACCGGGCCCGGCGTCCAGTCCGCGCCCCAATCCTGGGTGATCCGTGACCATTCGGGGCCCGGCCGATAGCCTTCGTCGACCTGAAGGCTGTACATCGCGTCCCGCGAGGTCTCGCGCAGCAGCCAGCCGCGCGCCACCATCCAGTCGACCGTCCGCGCCGCCAGCGCGCCCGCGTCGGCCGCGGTGACGTCGATGTCGATGATGCGTTCGAAAAAGTCGCCCACACCGGCATCGTGCCATCGGGCGCCGACAACAACCCGATACCGAGGTCAGTGCACCGCCTTGCGCACCAGTTCGGCGATGCGGGCTTCGTCGGCGGGGGTGAGGGCGGTGAGACCGAAGGCGGTGGGCCACATGGTGCCGTCGTCGATGGTGGCGGTGTCGCTGAAACCCAGGGTCGCGTAACGGGTCTTGAACTTGGCCGCCGACTGGAAGAAGCACACGACCTTGCCGTCCTTGGCCCAGGCGGGCTGGCCGTACCAGGTCTTGGGGGTGAGTTCGGGCGCCTCGGTCATGACGATCTCGTGGACGCGGGTGGCGATCGAGCGGTCCGGTTCGGGCATCTCGGCGACTTTGGCGAGCAGGTCCGCCTCGCCGTCGGCCTTCGACGTCTTGCCCCGCCGGGCCGCGGTCTTCAACTCCTGGGCGTGTTCCTTCATCGCGGCGCGTTCCTCGGCGGAGAACGCGGCGGCGCTGCGAGACTTCGAGGTAGCCATGGACATTCCTCCTAGTCGATCAGCGACGGCGGCTCGCCGTCACGAACAGGGCGATACCGGCCGCGAGCGCGAGGACGATCGCGACCGTCAGCAGGATGAGCGGTGCCGTCGCGGCGCCGGCGCCGGGCGCGCCGCTGCGGTGGATCAGCAGGGCCGCGACGAGCGGGCCGATCATCGCCAGGCTCGCGGCGGTCAGCAGGAGACCGACGGTCGTCAGTTCGACCGAGCTGAACGCCCACCTGCCGCCCCGAGAGCCGGTGTGTAGCAAACGATGCTCGACAGTCATGCCATCCCCCTTCGGGAACCCACTCGGAAGTGCATCTGAACCGCGCACCAACGGTACCGCGCCGAACCGCCGAACCGAGTGAGGCGAGCCTCGGTCACCTACCGTCGATGTTGACACCGAT
This sequence comes from Nocardia sp. NPDC051833, assembly GCF_040681225.1. Lineage (NCBI taxonomy): Bacteria > Bacillati > Actinomycetota > Actinomycetes > Mycobacteriales > Nocardiaceae > Nocardia > Nocardia sp. NPDC051833. Next base: position 3,445,725 of record NZ_JBFAYK010000001.1, on the reverse strand, counting down.
TCTCGGTGGCGAACAGCATCGTTCTCATCGTGTCCGCCGCTCGACCCTGTTTCGTGCCCGGTCGTGGGCGGTGCGCAGGAGGTCCCGGACGACGGCGTCGGTGCGCGCGCCGGGGTTAACGACGGCGAGCCAGTTGGCCGCGGCGTAGACCGGGTGGGCGATCACGGTGTCCTCGGTACCGGCATCCACCTGGGGATTCGCCCACTCGCCGAACGCCTCCCGGCCCGCGGAGATATTGAGCCGGAAGGCGCCGGGACGGTCCAGGCGCGAGTCGCGGTCGTCCGGGTAGTCCTTGGTCACGATGGTGGCGAAGGGCTGGGTGGTGGTCGGGACGACGCCGTCCGGGGCGTAATAGAAGAAGGAGTCGCCCCAGCTGATCTCGGGCCATTCGCCGCCGGGGCCGGGCGCGAGGTGCAGGACGCCGCCGAGGCCGGTCACGTATTCGATGATCTCGTCTATCGTCATGGTTCGAGCGTCTCATTGAAGTGGTTGTGTGGACTTTTTCGCCGATGACGAGGAGTTTCCGGTGACAAACCTCAACTCGCCGGTCGGCCGCACGATCGACGTGGCCCGGCGGGCGGGGTACTCGGTCCAGCAGGTGCGCAATCTCGAACGCGACGGCGTGCTGCCGCCCGCCGACCGTTCGCCGGGCGGGCACCGGAGCTATCGCGAGATCCATGTGCACTCGGCGCTGGCCTACCGCGCGCTCGCGGCGGGGGTCGGCCCGGTCGAGGCCAAACGGATCGTCCGCACCGCGCACACCGGGGACCGGGCGGAGTTACTGGCACTGCTCGATGCCGCGCACGCCGGGCTGCACACCGAACGCGCCGAGCTGGCGCTGGCGAGGCAGGCCGCCGAAGCCATTGCGGCGGAGCCGATCACCGAGGTGCGCGGTTCGGACGCGATGAGCGTCACCGAGCTCGCCACGGCGCTCGGGCTGCGGACCTCGACCCTGCGGCATTGGGACGCCGAGGGATTGGTGGTGCCCGATCGCGCGGCGGCGGGCCGCCACTACTCCCCCGCACAGGTGCGCGACGCGCGGATCGTCCACCAGCTGCGGCAGGCGGGTTACCGGATCGCGCAGGTGCGCGCGGTCATGCCCGAGTTCCGGCGGCATTCGGGACAGGTGCGGGCGGCGCTGGCCGCCAGGGACGCGGCGATCACCGCGCGTTCGCTCGCGCTGCTCGACGGCGCGGCGGTGCTGCGCGAGCTGCTCGCCGAGTGATCAGGGCGCGTCGGCGGTGCTGCCGGACAGCGGCATGGCGGGCAGGCCGAGCTTGCGGTGGTCCCAGGACCGCACGCGGGTCGGCTCGACCCGCACGACCACCCGGTTGTTCATCATGGCCTCGACGAACGGCCGGACCTCGGGGCTGTACGGACCGACGTAGCGCTCGTAGATGTCGATGCCCGCCTTCCAGTACTCCTCGTCCTCGGTGTCCTCGATCAGGTGCGCGGTGCCCTCGATCGAGACCCCGCGCAACTGGTCGTAGGTGTCACCGGCCTCGGCCATGCAGGTGATGGTGGGATCGCGGCGCAGGTTGACCGCCTTCTGCGACTTCGACTTGGTCTCGAAGTAGAGGACGCCGTCGATGTGCCCGAACCACATGGCCGTCAGATGCGGTTTGCCGTCGGCATTCAGCGTGGCCAGCGTGAGCACCCGGCTCCGGTCGAGAAACGCCGCGATCTCGTCCGCGCTCATCTGCACCACGGCCCGCTGCTTGATCCCCACCACATCCACCTTTCCGGCCACAACCATTCCCGCCGACCATACCGAGCCACCCGCCACCCCGAACCCGAACCGGGAACACCGTCGAGCCGGTCACCGTTTGGCGCGGTGCGCCTCGGCCAGTGCCGCCGCGATCTTGTCGGCGCCCCCGCGCCGCTGCACCCACGCGGACCATCCGGGCGCGATGCCGGCCAAGAGGGCGCCGACGCGCACCTGCGGCGAGGCCACGTCGATCTCGCCGACGTTGCGCTCGACCGCGCGTCGCACCGCGGCCGCCACCTGGGCGGGCGTGGAGGTGCCGGTGCCGAACGCGGCGGGAACGCCCGCGTCGGCGAACATGCCCGCGTCGCGGACGAAGCCGGGGAACACCGTCGAAACGCCGACACCGTGCGGTGCGAGGTCCTGGCGCAGCGCCTGGGCGAAGCCGCGCAACCCGAACTTGGTGGCGTTGTAGAGCGAGGCTTGCGGTGAGGCGAGCTTGCCCGCGATGGAGGAGATGAACACCAGGTGCCCGTGCCCCTGGGCGATGAGGGATTCGGCGAGCAGGCGGGCGGTGAGGATCAGGGCGCGCAGATTCACGTCGAGTGCGCGGTCGATCTCCTCGATGGAGTAGTCGGTGAGCAGTCCGCTGGCGGGCACGGCCGCGTTCGCGACGACGATGTCGACCGGGCCCGCCGCGGCGAGCAGCGCCGCCACGCCGTCGCGGTCGGCCAGATCGGCGGGCACGGCGCGCGCGCCGGTCTGCTCGGCCAGCGGGGCGAGGACGTCGACGCGGCGGCCGGTGAGCAACAGCTCGGCGCCGCGTTCGGCGAAGGCGTGGGCGATGGCGTGCCCGATGCCGCCGGTGGCGCCCGTGATCAGAACTCGTGAACCTTCGATCTTCATCGGCTGTACCGTCCCCTGTCGCCGCGGTGCTCGGAACGCGGCTGTTGTCCCGTGTCTGGGAGCACGGTAGCGAGCCGACAGGGTCGAACACATCCGCGCGCGGTCGGATCTGTGGCTCCTACCCCGGTAGTGGTTCTGCTAGCCCACCGGTGGGTGTTCGGGGAGGTCGGCGGCCGCGGCGGCGACCGTCGGGTAGATGCCGATCGGGGTGTCGCCCGCCTCGGCCGAACCGAGGGCTTCGCCGAACTGGGCCACCGAGCGGGCGATGCGGAAGTCGATGCGCCGGTGGGCCAGGGCATTGCGCAGATCGAGCAGCATCGCTGTGGCGGTGACGTCGAGGGCGGGTGAGGTCTCGGCGTCGAGCACCACCAGGCGGGTGGCGTCGGTGCACAGGGCCTCGATCCGCGACCGGACATAGTCGGCGTTGGCGAAGAACAGGCCGGACTCGACGCGTACCACCAGCAGATCGGGGCGCGGGGTCAGGTCGGGGTGGCGGACCGTATCCACCCACAGCGAGCCCTTTTTCGCGAGCGCGGCGACGTGCGGCTGCGAGGCGCGGTAGACCAGCAGCAGCACCGAGACGCCGATGCCGATGAGCAGGCCGGGCAGGGTGTCGAACAGCAGCACACCGAACATGGCGGCGAGGGCGGCGAGGAAGTCGGCGCGCGCGGCCTTGCCGTAGATGCTGCCGAGCAGCTGGGTCCAGACCCGGTACAGGCGGCGCAGGGCCGCGATGTCGACGAGCTCGATCACCGCGGCGATGACCACCGCGGCCAGCGTCGCCTCGGGCAGCTTCTCGAACAGCCCCGTGAGGAACAGCAGGGTGAGCACCGTCAGCGCGGCCACGATGAGCCCGCTGGCCTGGGTTTTCGCGCCCGCCCCACCGTTGACGGCGGTCTTGGACAGACTCCCGTTGACCACCATGCCCGAACCGAGCCCGGACCCGAGATTGGCCGCGCCGAGGCCGAGCAGCTCCCGGTTCGCGTCGATCGAGTAACCCGCCTTGGCCGCATAGGTTTTCGCCGCGCCGAGCCCTTCCGCGAAACCGATCAGCAGCACTCCGACGGCGGGACCGAGCAGGTCGAGGTAGTCGTCGAAGCCGACGCCGGACGGCAGCCCGATCGACGGCAGACCCGCGTCGATGTGGCCGACGATGTCGACGCCCTTGTCGTCGAGGTCGAACAGCCGCACCGCGAGGATGCCGAGCAGCACGGCCAGCAGCGAGCCGGGCACAAGGGGCAGCCAGCGCTTCAGGCCGAGCACGACTGCCAGGCTCAGCAGGCCGATCAGCAGTGTGCGCCACTGGGTGTCACCGAGGTGGCCGAGCACGCCCCAGGCCTGTTCGAAGAAGTCGCCGTCGTGCTTGTCGATGCCGAGCAGCTTGGGCACCTGGCCGATGATGATGGTCAGGGCCAGCCCGACGATGAAGCCCTTGAGCACCGGCTCGGAGATGAACGCGGCGATGAACCCCAACCGGATCAACCCGGCCAGCAGGCCGACGATGCCGGTGGCGATGGCCAGCGCCGTCGACAGCGCCAGGTAGCGACCGGCGTCGGCGCCCGCCAGCGGGGTGATGATCGCGGCCGACAGCGCCGCCGTCGCCGACATCGGGCCGACGACGAGGTGCCGGGAACTCCCGGCCAAGGCGTACAGGACCAGCGCGGGCACCGCCGCGTAGAGGCCGATGACCGGCGGCACCCCGGCGATCGAGGCATAGGCGAGGGCTTCGGGCACCAGCACCGCCCAGACGGTGAGCCCGGCGATGACGTCGGGCCGCAGCCACGCGCGCTGATAACCGTGCAGCGATTCGAAGATCGGCGGCCGGCGCACCTCAGAGACCGCCGATGCCCTTGCCGACCACGACAGCACCCATCACCAGCAGCACGATCGCCATCACCGCGTGGTTGTTGGCTTGCAGCCACTGCCTGGCGCTGTCGAGGGTGGGGCCGAGACTGTCGGCGGCCAGCGCGTAGCCGAGCACCACCGCGAGCACCGTGGTCGAGGCGAGCAGGGTGAACACCACGATCGCGACGAGGTCGCCGCCCGCGCTCAACCCCGCCGAACCGATGACGACGCCCGCGGACAGGCACAGCAGCAGGTTCTTCGGATTCACCGCCGACAGCAGCGCGCCGAGTCCGGCCGCCTTGACCACGGTGAGCGTGTCGATCGCCTGCATCCAGGCGGGCACCGCCGTGTCCGACCGCGCGTGCCACTGTTCGGCCGCGAGGACCACAAGCAGTACGCCCAGCACGATTTTCAGCCAGGACGCCACCGCCGACGGTTCCTTCTCGCCCGAATCGCCCAGCGCCCCGGCGAGCAGCGTCACCACGGCGGTCACGATCAGGATCCCGCCGACCCAGCCCACCGCGAATCCCCGCGCCGCCCCGCCCGCGTTCTTCGACAGGATCATGAGGATGGCCGCGACGATGGGGATCGGCGAGATCGCCACACCCACGGCCAGCGGAAGCAGATCACCGATGACTGAGCCCATCCGGTCACGGTAGGTCGGGCCGAGACCAGGACGCGTCACACATTGTGGGTGAGATCGGCGTTAACGCTGATCGTGAGCACGGCGAAACACCGGATATACGAGAGACGAGGGAGGACGTTTCATGTCGTATCGATCCACACTCATCGCGCTGTCCGGCGTCGCGCTCGCGGTCTGCGCCGCCGCCGGGCCCGCCGCCGCGCAATCGGGCCTCGACGACTACACGCCGGTCGACCGATTCGACTATCAGGTCGGCGAACCCGAGTACGCGGGGACGGTCTTCTTCACCACGCCCGACGGGCGGCACTGCGCCATCTACTGGAACAACGGTCCGGCCGGTTGCGACGCGGTGTCGATGGACGCGCCGGCGGGCACCGATCAGCTGCGGGTCGGGATCCTCGAGGCCGCGCACTTCGTCGATGCCGACCGGCCGATCTTCACCCACCCCGCCGCGAAGGTGCTGCCGGAGGGGCATCGGATCAGCCTGGAGAACACCACCTGCGGGATCGGGTATCAGGGGACGGTCAGCTGCGAGGTCGGCGAGCACGGCTTCACGCTGTCGGCCGTGTACAGCGTGCTGCGCTGATCAGCCCGCGAGCAGGTCGTAGAGGGCGGTGATGCTCTGGTCGCCGCGGCCCGCGTCGACGGCGCGGCGCAGCAGCTCGTGCATGGGCGCGTGCCAGGACAGGTCGACGCCGGTCTCGGCGGCCAGCTGCGGGTCGTCGACGAGGGCGGTGTGGAACACGTCGACGCTCGCGCCGAGGCGGGTGTAGTCCTTGCTGTCGATCTCCTCGGCCAGGACCGGCAGCAGCGACTCGATCATCTGCAACCACTTCACCGAGTACGGCACCATCGTGCGCGCGGGCAGTCCGCGCGAGGCCAGCACCGCGGCGCCCTCGGCGAAGCCGAGCAGCGCGGGCAGCAGGGTGGCGCCGACCGCCGCTTCGTAGAGCGCGGCGAGATCCGGTTCGGCGCCGAGGAAGTCGAGCTCGCCACCGAGCACGCGCAGGGTGGCGGCATGGGTGTCGAACACCGCGCGGTCGCCGCCGAAGTACAGCAGCGTGTCGCGCAGGCCGACCGCGGCGGGCACGTTCTTGATCGCGCCGCCGAGGAACCGGGCGCCCGCCTCGCGCACCCACTGCGCGAACTCCCGGGCCTGGGCGGGTGTTCCGCTGTTGAGCGTGATGATGTCGCGGCCCGCGAGCGACGCGGAGGCGAGCGACATGCTCGCGCGGGTGGCGGCGAAGGTGGTCAGGGCGCTGATGGTGACCGAGCCCGCCGCGATCGCGTCGGCGATGTCGCGATGGGCGGTCGCGCCCGCGGCGACCAAAGTCGTCGTGCGGTCCGGGCTGCGGTTCCACACGTGCGTCGGGTGTCCTGCGGCGAGGAGGGCCTGGGCGAGCGCGCCGCCCATCGAGCCCGTGCCGAGCACTGTCACCGGCGGTTTGTCGGTTGCGGTCATCTGCGACTCCGATCCACTGCGCGGCGCTCGGTGTGGGGCCGCGGTGTTCCGAGTGTCGGCGCGGGCCGCGCGGGACGACAAGTACGCACTTTTGCCGTCAGTTGCGCACCTTCGGGTAAACATCCAGGTCAGTGCAATGGCTCTGGTAGGGCTGTGCCGGGTGTCACCGGCGGCCGGGCGGGCGGGGCCGGTCTTTGTGAAGATCGCCAAGGTCGCGTCGGGCCGACCTGCGGTTCGAGCGCGCGTCGTAGAGTTTCGCTCATGTCGGATGCCGAAATGACCGAGCTGGTGCAGCGCAGTGTGGAGGAGGCGCTGCTCGGCGGACCGCGCCGCTACACGCGCACGCAGGTCGCCGAGCAGTCCGGTGTGCCGGAGGCGGAGTCGCGGCGGCTGTGGACGGCGCTCGGCTTTCCCGCCACCGACGACGACCAGGTCGACTACACCCAGATCGACATCACCTCGGTCACCAACTTCCGCAGCATGATCGTCGTCGCCGCCTCCGATATCCGGCAGCAGGCCGCCGCCGCCCGCACCATCGGCCAGGGCATGGCGCGGCTGGCCGAATGGCAGGCCGACCTGGTGCTGGCCGAGATCAAGGCGCGCGCCGCCGCGGCCGATCCGGCGCTGCCACTCGACGAACGGGTCAGGGCGGCCACCGAATCCACCATGGCGGGCATCGAGCAGTTGCAGTCGTATGTGTGGCGCAGGCACCTGGCGGCCGCGGTCGCCCGGTCGGTGGACGCCACCACCGGCGAGGACTCGACGCGGACGCTGGCCGTCGGATTCGCCGACATGGTCGGCTTCACCCGGCTCACCCGGCACCTGCATCCCGACGAATTGTCCACGCTGCTGGAGGCTTTCGAGTCGACCACCACCTCGGCGATCACCGACAACGGCGGCTGGGTGATCAAGAACGTCGGCGACGAGGTGATGTTCGCCGCCGAGACCGCCGACGACGCGGCCCGGATCTCGCTGGCCATCCAGGAGTCGACGATGCTGGTCGGCGGTACCCCGGAACTGCGGGTCGCCTTCGCCTACGGCGAGGTGCTGCAGCGCTTCGGCGATCTGTACGGCTCGGTGGTCAATATCGCCGCGCGGCTCACCGGTGTCGCCAGGCCGGGCAACATCCTGATCGACGACGCGGCCGCCGAGGCGCTCGCCGGCAACCGCGAGTTCGCCATCCGGCATCTGCGCAGCGTGCGGGTGCGCGGCTTCAACCGGCTGCGCCCGCACCGGCTGCGCCCGGCCTCCTGACCGCCGGGCCACACACCGTTCTCTAGGGTGTCGACGTGGAGATGGACTGGCAGAGCGTGCGCGAGCGGTACACCGTGTTCGCCGACGACGCCGTACTCGCGCTGAACAAGCCGGCCGGGATCTCGGTGACCGGGGAGCGGCACGACACCGACCTGGTCGAGCTGGCGCAGGCGGCGGGCACCCAGCTGTATCCGGTGCACCGGATCGACAAGGTCACCTCGGGGCTGGTCCTGCTGGCCGTCGATCTGGCCGCGCACGGCCAGCTGACCAGGCAGTTCACCAAGCAGACCGCGCGCAAGGCGTACCTGGCGATCGTGTCGGGCACCGACCTGCCCGAGCGGGGTGAGATCGATCTGCCGCTCAGCGTCGGGCGCAAGAACCGGGTGCGGATCGCCGCGCCGCGCGAGGCGATCCGCCGCGACGGCGAGCGCTGGTCCGTCGACGACGCCGATCTGCTGCCCGCGAAGAACTACCCCTCGCTCACCCGATTCGCCACCGTCGCCCGGCACGGTGAGCACACCCTGCTCGCCGTCGCGCCGGTCACCGGCCGACGCCACCAGATCCGGGTGCAGCTGGCCTGGATCGGCCACCCGATCCTGGGCGACCCCCTCTTCGACCGCACCGCCACCTTCCCCCGCACCCACCTGCACTCCTGGCGGTTGGGCCTCGACGCCGACTGGCTCACCCCGCCGGTCCTCGACCTGACCGCCACCCCCGGCCCCGACTTCTGGGAACCGCTGGCCGCCGACCCGGACGCGGCGGAGCAGTTGCTCCGCACCGCGTCCGAGCGGCTGGCCGAACTCGCCGTGTGATACCCGGCAGAATCCCCCCACCGCCCGGCTCGACCAACCAGGCCGACCCCGCCGGGCAAGCCAGGCGGAGCCGCGCCGACCGGGCCGCGCCGGGCCGCCGGGCAGCGCCGGGCCGAGGAAACGACCGGCCGGGTAGCCGACTTCGCCCACCGTCACGGAGCGACGAACTGGTCCGTTTCGGCCGCGGTCGTGATGATCCGCCGACGACGGCTCGGCATCATCAGGGTCGGGTGGCTGACGCTCCACGCGGCGCCCGCGCAGATGAACTCCTTGACGCGGGCGCCGAGCCGACCGGTCAGCACGGTCGAGGTCGGCTGATCGTCGAAGGTCACCTTCTGGAGGATGCCGTCGCGGCGGCCGAGGCTGATGCACTGGGTGGCATAGCCGATCTGCTCGTCGGGGACCGGTCGCCCGGTCAGGCGCGCGGCGATGGCGTCGCCTGCCCGCCAAGCCATCGGGCTGCCGGTCGCGCACGCCATCCGCAGCGGTACACCGCCGGGTCCGTCGGCGAGGGCGGCGTCGCCCACGGCGTAGACATCGGGGTGCGAGACCGAGCGCATGGTGGCGTCGACGACGATCCGGCCGGTGTCCGACACCGTCAGCGTGGTGGCCGCGGCGATCGGATGTACCGCGAAGCCCGCGGTCCACACGGTCAGCGCCGCCGGAATCTCGGTATCGCCCGCGACGACGGCGTTCTCGGTGACGCGGGTGACGCCGGCGTGGTCGTGCACCGTGATGCCGAGCCGGTCGATCACCGCGCCCAGGTGCCGCTGCGCCTTCTCGCTCAGCCAGCCGCCGACACCGCCGCGGGCGGCGATCGACACGGCGAGATCCGGGCGGGCCTCGGCGATCTCGGTCGCGGCCTCGATGCCGGTCAGGCCACCGCCGACGACCACCACCGGCGCGCCCGCGGGCAGTTCAGCCAGCCGCGCCCGCAGCCGCAGCGCGGCCTGCTTTCCGGCGAGGCTGTGCGCGTACTCGGCGACACCGGGGACGCCCTGATCGGTGCCGGTGCTGCCCAGCGCGTAGACGAGGGTGTCGTAGGCGATGGTCGTGCCGTCGGCCAGGGTGACGTGCTTGCGCTCGACGTCGACCGCGCCGACCCGGTCGACCACGACCTCGACCCCGGTGCCCGCGTACACCTCACGCAGCGAGCGGGTGCGCAATTCCTGACCGGTCGCCAGCTGGTGCATCCGCACCCGCTCGACGAAATCGGGGTCGGCGTTGACGACGGTGATCGCGACATCATCGCGATGCAGCCGCTTGGCCAGACGTCCGGCGGCGATGGCTCCGGCGTACCCGGCGCCGAGGACGACAATGCGGTGCTTCATGGCTCGCTCCTATCGGGATGGACTCCCCTCCTGAACCGGACAGGCGCGCGAACCCTGACACTTCACTGATGTGATCTGGGTCACCAAGCGAAATCGAGCGGGGTATGCGGCCCCTCGGCCGTCCACTGCTGGGTGACCCGGGCCAGCTTCGCCGGGTTGACCTGGATCTGCACCCCGGCGATGCCGTCGGGCGTGACATCGAGCCCGACGACCGCGATCACCTCGTCGCCGACCATCGCCAGCGCGCCGGGCCCACCGTTGACCACGCAGGCGTAGAACACCGGCGTCCCACCGACATAGGCGCGCTTGGCCGCCGTCGGCCGGAACACGTGGCTGAGGTAGCGGGCGATGCCGAGCGCGCCGAGGACCGGGGACTTGCGGGCCGGGATCCGGCCGCCGCCGTCGGCGATGCCGACCGCGTCGTCGACCAGCAGCCGGACCAGCGGGTCGGTGTCACCGCTGAGCACCGCCGCGAGGAACTCCTCGACGATCCGCTCCGCCGTGGCCGCGTCGACGGTGACGCGCGAGCGCCCGCCGACATGCTGCTTGGCCCGCCGGTAGATCTGCTGACAATTCGATTCGCCGATCTCGAGCATCTCGGCGATCTCGCGGTGCTGGTACCCGAACGCCTCGCGCAGCACGTACACCACGCGCTCGTTGGGCGAGAGCCGTTCCATCACGGCGAGCATCGCGAGCGAGACGGATTCGCGCTGCTCGACGGTGTCGGCCGGGCCGAGCATCCGGTCACCGGCCAGCACCGGCTCCGGAAGCCACTGTCCGACATAGGTTTCCCGTCGCACCCTGGCCGAGGTGAGCTGGTTGAGGCAGATATTGGTGAGGACCTTGGTCAGCCACGCGACCGGGGTCTCGATCCGGTCCCGGTCGGCAGCGTGCCAGCGCAGGTAGGTGTCCTGTACCGCGTCCTCGGCGTCACCGGCCGAGCCGAGCAGCCGGTAGGCGATCGCCTCCAGGCGGCCACGGGAGGCCTCGAACACATCGGCCTGGTCGGTACTGAGCATCATCCCCCCATGGTCGGCCATCCGGGCGGGCCGCCGCTACCCGGTGCGAGGTCACCGGCCGGACGGCCGCCAGCGCGGCGAACGACCGAGGGCACGCAGGATGCGGTCGAGCGTCGCCTCGTCGTCAGCGATCTCGAGCGCCGGGGCGAAGGCCGCGCCGGGACGCTGACGCGATTTTCCGGTCGGGACGGCCAAGGCGACGCGCAGCGCGGTCGGAGCCAGGTCGGGGTCGAGATCGATCGTGCCGCCGACGGATCGGGCGACATCCCACGCGTGCACGACGCTGTCGATGAGATGGAAGCCGAGGGCGATCGTGGCCGGGAACCGCCCGGGTGGGATCTCCGGCAGGGCCAGGGTGCGGGTGAGCGCGCCGGGTGCGGCGAAGGCGGCGAGCACCTCGTCGGCCGAGCGCAGGTAGTCACCGACCGGGTCGGCGGCGCGCCGGACTTCCCACACTCCCGGGTCGTCCTCGCCACGCGCCGCGGCCGCGAAGCCGCGGTTCTGGGTGCCCATGTGTTCGAGCAGGTCGCGCAGATCCCACCCGGCGCACGGCGTTTCGCAGGTCAGCGAGGCGTCGGCGACCGGCGAAACCGCGTCGACGCTCAACCGGACGGCGCGCCGATGCCTGGCGAGCAGGAGTTGATCTTCCGAAATGGTATGCATATGTAGATCGTATGCATATGCTTACGATCTGCCAAGGCGATCACCCCGGTAGATTTCGACCATGCCGAAAGCGACCCGCCCCGACCTCGCGGCCATGCTCGTGCCGCTCGGCCGCGCGCTGACGGAGGCGGAACGGCCCATCCTCGACCGGCACGGGCTCACCATGTGGGCCTACGTGGTGCTGCTCGGACTCGACGAACAACCCGTCCACACCCAGGCCGCGCTGGCCAAGGCGGTCCGCGCGGACAAGACCAGGATCATCCCGGTCCTCGACGACCTGCAGCGCCGCGGCCTGATCCGGCGCGAACCCGATCCGGCCGACCGGCGTGTCAACCTCGTCCGGCTGACCCCCGCCGGAGCGAACCTGCGCGACCGCGCCCAGCACGACATCCAGGCCCAGGAACAGCGGCTGCTCGCCGACCTCCCCGCCGCGGATCGGCACACCTTCCTGCGAGTACTACAAACCCTGTCCGAACGCAGCGGAACGCCGATCTCCGACGCGTGATCGATGACACAGACCGGCGATGAGGTTACCGGCCGTGGTACGCCTCATGAAGACGGATAAGCCCAGGTCATCTAGCCTTGAGAGGTGCCGAAGACTCATACCGGCACACTCTGACGCAACGGAGCGATCCCAGAGAAGAAAGCGACTGCCGATGATCCTGGCGGCTCAGCTCAGCGACACCCACTTCGACCTCACCCCGCGCAACACCGAGCGCGTGGAGCGAGTGATGGCCTATCTGGCCGACCTCCCCCGCAAGCCCGACGTCATCCTCGTCACCGGCGACATCACCGACTCCGGCAAGCCGGAGCAGTACGCCGAAGCCCGCTTGGCCCTGGCGGCCGACATCCCCGTCTACCTGCTGCCGGGCAACCACGACGACCGCGTCGCTTTCCGCACCGATCTACTGGGCGAACCGCCGTCCACCGCGCCGATCAACAGCGTCCACCGCGTCGGACCGCTCACCGTGATCCTGCTCGACTCCAGCGTTCCCGGCGAATCGGGCGGCCTGCTCGCCGACGAGACCTTCGACTGGCTGCGCGCGACGCTGGCCGCCGCGCCGGCCGACGGCCCCATCCTGGTGGCGCTGCATCATCCGCCGAAACCCGTCGCCAGCCCGGTCGTCGACGTGATCGCGCTGGCCGAGCCGGACCGCCTCGCCGCCGTCGTCGCGGGCGATCCGCGCATCATCGGCGTCCTCACCGGCCACGCGCACTCCCCCATCGCGACCACCTTCGCCGGAAAACCCATGGTGACCTGCCCGAGCACCGCGTCCGTGCTGGGCGGCGCCTGGGAGGTGACGCTGCCGCACAAGGTGATGGACTACGCGCCCGATCCGGCGGTCGCCCTGCACGTCATCGATGAGACCAATACCCTCACAACTCATTTCCGCACGGTGGCGATGGGCGGCTGGCTGGCCGAACCGCCGGTCTGAGCCCGGTTTCTCCACCGATTCCTCACACAACCGCTACACGAGGTCACAGACCGGCCACATACACCCCTGGCAGACTGGGACAGGTGAGAGACACGCCCGCGGAGCTGCCCCGCGGACCCCTGCGCCCCATCGAACTGGCCACCGGTGCCGTGATGGCCGGTCTGACCGTCGGCCTGATCACCGTCGGTTCCCTGGTGCCCATGGCCGCGGCCCTGCAACTGGTCGCGGCGGTTCCGCTGGGTCTGCTCGCCCACCGCTATCGCCTGCGCGCGCTGGTCACCGCCAGCGTCGCGGCGGGGCTGGTCACCTTCGTCGCCGCGGGCATCATGCCCGCGCTCGGCGTGTTCGGCGCCGCGACGCTCGCGGGCATCATCGGCATCGTGAAGCGGCGCGGCGGCGGGCTGCCCGCGGTGCTGGCGCTCGCGACGCTCGCCGGTGTGGGCTGGGGCCTGTTCTCGGTCGGCAGCCTGCTGCTCTTCGCGCGCACCAGGGAGCTGTTCTTCGAGGCCATCCGCAATACCGCCAAGGGCATCCAGAACCTGGCCGCCCGGCAACCCGCGCTCGAGCCGCTCGGCCGCGCCGCCGCCGACCTCACCGAAGCGCTGCTCCGCAATTGGTGGCTCTACCTCGGCGGATCGGTCTTCCTCGGGGTACTGGTGAGCGCGATCGTGTCGTGGTTCGTGCTCGGCACGGTGCTGGACCGGCTGGCCTGGCTGCCCGGCAGCGACCGCCTCGACGCCCCCGACGACGACCGCGCGATCGGCCCGCTGCCGGTCACCCTGCACGGCGCGGGCTACCGCTATCCCGGCGCCACCGCCGACGCGCTGTCCGGCATCGACCTGACCATCCACCCGGGCGAGTTCGTCGCCGTGGTCGGTCACAACGGTTCGGGCAAGTCGACGCTCACCCGCGTGCTCGCGGGCAGGCCGCCGACCTCGGGCGCGGTCAGCAGGCCGGGCTCGGCCGGACTGGGCGAGTTGGGCGGCACCGCGCTGGTGCTGCAACGCCCGGAGAGCCAGACCCTCGGCGTCTCGGTCGCCGACGACGTCGTGTGGGGTCTGTCGGCCGAGCTGGCCGCCGAGGTCGAGGTCGACGCGCTGCTGGCCGAGGTCGGCCTGACCGGCATGGGCAGGCGCGAGACCGCGACCCTCTCGGGCGGTCAGCAGCAGCGTCTCGCCGTCGCCGCCGCGCTGGCCCGGCGCCCCGCGCTGCTCATCGCCGACGAGGCGACCTCGATGATCGATCCCGACGGCCGCCGCGACCTCGTCGCGCTGCTGGCCGAACTGCCGCGCAGGCACGGCACCGCCGTCGTCCTGGTGACCCACCACGAGGCCGACGCGAGCGCCGCCGACCGGGTGATCCACCTGGCGAACGGCCGTATGGTCGACCACCTCGCCCGCTGGCCGCAGCCCGCCCGCGACCAGCGCCGCGGCCCGATGGGCGCGACCATCCTGGAACTGACCGACGTGCGCCACACCTACAACCGCGGCACGCCGTGGGAGGCGCCCGCGCTGCACGGCGTCGACCTGTCGGTGCGCCAAGGCGAAGCGCTGCTGATCGTCGGCGGCAACGGTTCCGGCAAGTCGACGCTGGCCTGGATCATCGCCGGGCTCATCGCGCCCAGCTCGGGTCGCTGCGAGCTGCGCGGCGATCCGGTGGACCAGCAGATCGGCCGGGTCGCGCTGGCCTTCCAGCACTCCCGGCTGCAATTGCAGAAGCAGACCGTCGGCGCCGAGATCGCCGACTGGGGCGGCCGGGCGACCGGCTCCGGCGCGGTCGGCCGGGCGCTGGACGCCGTGGGCCTGGACCGCCGCCTCGCCGCCCGCTCGGTCGAGGAACTCAGCGGCGGGCAGGCCAAGCGGGTGGTGCTCGCGGCGATGGTGGCCAGTCATCCCCAGGTGGTGGTGCTGGACGAACCGCTGGCCGGACTCGATCCGCAGGGCCGCGCCGAGATCGTCGAACTGCTCGCCCGGCTGCGCGACGCGGGGCAGACGCTGATCGTCATCTCCCACGACGTGGCCGATGTGACCGCGGTGTGCGACCGGACCGTGCACCTGGACGCGGGCGTCGTCGTCGAGACCGCGGGCGCGCGGCGCCCGGTCGGCGCGCAGCCGGCGCCGCTGCTGCCGGGACGCCCGGAAACCGTCTGGCGACTGGACAATCCACCGCACAACGAACCGGGAAGCGGGGTCGTCCGATGAGTACCGTGCTGCTGCGTGAGGTTCCGGTCGACAGTGTCGTACACCGGTTGTGGGCGGGGACCAAGATGATCGCCGCCTTCCTGATCAGCCTGCTGCTGATGTTCCTGCCGACCTGGCCGGTGCTCGGCATGATGATCGCGTTCCTGGTGCTGATCTGGGTGGTGGCCCGGCTGCCGCTGGGCGCGCTGCCCCGATTGCCCTGGTGGTTCTGGGGTTTGGTGCTGCTCGGCGGGCTGATCAACGCGCCGATCGGGATGAAGGCGGTGCTCGGGTACGCGCAGGTCTTCGTGTTCGGCATGGTGCTGGTGGCGGCCTCGTTCCTGATCGCCTACACCACCCCGATGGGCGAGGTGGCGCCCGCGCTGGCGAAACTCGGTGCGCCACTGCGCAAGCTGCGCCTGCCGGTGGACGAGTGGGCGGTGGTCGTCGCGCTGACGCTGCGTGGCCTGCCGCTGCTGCTCGACGAGATCCGGGTGCTGCGCGCGGCGCGCAAACTGCGCCCGAAGGAGAACCTGCTGCATCGCGCCGCCGATGCCAACCCGCTCATCGACATCCTCACCGCGTGCATGGCGGTATCCACCCGCCGCGCGGGCGAACTCGGCGAGGCGATCACCGCGCGCGGCGGCACCGGCATGCTCACCGCGCACCCCAGCGCGCCCACCCGCCGCGACGCGATCGCCCTCGGCGTCGTCGTCGCGGTCTGCGTCGGCGCGATCGCGCTGAGCGTCGCGCTCTGACCCCGCCGGGCGTCCTGCGCCGCGCGGGGCGCGGGCCGGGCGATACTGGCTGGCGTGACCCACAGCGAGCGCGCGGTTCCCGCCTGGCGCGAGCCCACCGAGGGCGAGTCCCGCCTGGCCGCCACCGCGGCGATCCTGACGATCGTGGTCGTCCAGGTGCTGCTGCCGAGCGAGTTCCTGCCCGCCCCGGTGTGGTTGCTGCCGATGCTCGAGCTCGGCGTGATGGCGGTGCTGCTGATCGCCAACCCGAGCCGGATGGATCGCGAGGAACCCTGGATCCGCCGGCTCAGCCTGCTGCTGTCCGGCCTGATCAGCTTCGCGACCACGGTGTCGGCGCTGCGCCTCGTGCAGACCATCTTCACGGGCGAGGACAACCGCGGGGCAGGGACGCTGCTCGGTAGCGGGGCGATGATCTGGGCGACCAACATCATCGCCTTCTCCCTGCTGTACTGGGAGTTCGATCGGGGTGGTCCCGCCGCGCGCGCCAACGGCCGGAAACCTCTACCAGACTTCTTGTTTCCGCAGATGCAGGACGAACGGCTCGGCGGCAAGGACTGGCGGCCGGAGTACCTCGACTACCTCTACCTGGCCTTCACCAACGCGGCCTCCTTCGCCCCGGCCGATGTGCTCCCGCTGTCGCGGTGGTGCAAGGTGCTGATGATGGCGCAATCCGCCATTTCCGTGGTCATCGTCGTCACGATCGTCGCGCGCGCGATCAACATCATCGAGTAGTGGGCGAGCACGGTTCGCGATAGCGAATAACTATGAAAGATTTGATGTTTAAAACCCGAATTCACTGTTCAGCTACCCTCGGGCAGGCTATGGTTCATCTCGACATCGAGCTGGACCGCTTTACGCGCCGTCACTAGCTTTCTCGGGGGAGCCATGATCACGGCGCATTTCGTTTGGGCACGTCACCTGATGAACCAGATGGGAACGTTCACATGATCATCCGCAAGATCGCCGCCGCGGCCATTCCGGTCCTCGCGGTAGCGCTCGTCGGCACCGGTGTGGCAGGGGCGGATCCGGTAACCCCGGACGTCGAGTACCGCACCGACCTGGTCGGCAACAAAGTCATCACCACCCTCACCCACGGCACCTTCGCCATCGACGGCGGCACCGTCCACGTCCGTGACGAAGCGGGCGCGACCCTGGTCTCGCTGCCGCTCTCGATCCGTGACGGCAGCCTCGAATACCCGCTGCCGCACACGGTTCGCGAGGACAGCCGAGTCCTCGAACTGACCGCGGTCAAGGACGTCGCGGCGGCCAGGCCCAACCTGACCCCGGTCGCCTCGCCCGCGGAAAACTATGCGGCACAGGCGAACTTCGCCTCCACCTTCGGCCTGGCCACCGCCATCGGCAGCTTCGTCGGCATGGCCGTCGGCGCGGTCATCGGCCTGGTGGTCGGCGCGGCGGCGGGCGGCGTCGGCGCGATTCCCGGCTTCATCACCGGCGCTACCGTCGGCGGGATCATCGGCACCCTCGTCGTCGGCGGACCCACGCTGGCCGTCGCGGGCTTCGACCTGATCAACACGCTGCTGGCGCCGCCGGGCACCACGCAGTGGGCGCAGCAGACCAAATAGTCTGCGCAACAGCCCTATTGCCGGTCGCATCGACGCCTACACTGGCGTCGGTGCGACAAGGCAACGGACTCGACATTCCCGATACCCTCGGCGATCTGTGCGCGCCCGACCGGATGGCGCTGATCGTCTACGACATGCAGGTCGGCGTGCTCGGCCAGCTGCCCGACGGCCAGGAGGTCGTCGAACGGGTGGTGCGCGTGGTCGAGGCCGCCCGCAGTGCGGGCTATCCGGTGATCTTCCTGCGGCACTTCTTCCCGCCGCGCCGCCTCTCCGGCGTCTACGCGATGCGCCTGCTGATGGGCTGGCAGCACGCGGAATCCATCGATGACGTGCAGTTCATCCTCCAGCGCGATACCCCGGGCTTCGAACTGGTGCCGGAACTGGTACCCCGCGCGGACGAACTGGTCCTGGACAAGATGACCATGTCGGCCTTCGAGGGCACCCCGCTGGCCGCGCTCCTGCGCGATCTGAAGATCGGCGCCTACGCCATCGCCGGCGTCGCGCTCGAGATCGGCATCGTGCCCACCGTCGCGCATTCCACCGACCTGGGCTTCGTCCCGGTGGTGATCGGCGACGCCTGCGGCGGCCGCGACGAAGAAGCCATGGCGAGGGCCTACGACGAGTTCGCCTTCCAGGGAAACGCGCTGGTCACCGACGTCGCGACGATCACCGACCTGATGAAGAACCCCACTGGCTAACCTGTGGCACACGGTTTTCGGCCATCTCGCGCCCGAGGGGCGATACGGAACGCCGACGGCGCGGTATCGCTTCTCGGACGCGAGGTGACGAGGCCGGAAGCCCTGCGGCACCAGCCGCCGAGACCTCAGTCCCGGATGGCCTTCTTGGCCGCGTCCTGGGCGGAATCGACCTGACCGGAGAACTTCCCGCCGGTCTTCTCGTCGACCACGTCACCGGCCTTCTCGATGACCCCGTCGACCTTGTCCGCATGCTGGGCGGCCAGATCCATCGCCTTGCCCGCCAGGTTCTTGAAATCCACCGTGCACTCCTCGCTGATTCGAACCGGTCCAACGCGATCACCCTAGCAACACCGCAGCTTTCGCGGCAGGGTCAGCTCGGTGAACTCGTCACGCCGTCCCACACCGGATGCCACAGCCTGCCGGTGTCGGTCCAGGACTGGAAACGGACGGTACCGGTGAGTTCGGGGGTGACCCACTGCGCGTCGTGCCGCTCCTCGGCGGTCATCTCGTTGACGAACGGCGAGCTCGCGCGGTGCAGCCGCCGCAGTTCCGCCGCGATCCGCCGGGACTGCTCGACGCCGAAACCGGTACCGACGCGGCCGATGTAGACCAGCCCGTTCTCGTGTGGGATACCGAGCAGCAGCGATTTGAACTCGCGCTTGTCGCTGCGCCGCCACCCCCCGATGACGACCTCCCTGCTGCGCCAGTTGCGCTGTTTGAGCCAGGTCTGGGTGCGCTTGCCCGGTTGATACATCGAGTCGACCCGCTTGGCGACGACCCCTTCCTGCCCCTGTTCCCGGCTGACCGCCATGGCCTCGGCCCCCGACCCCGCCAGCAACGGGGAGACGTTCATCGACGGCGCCAGCTTGCCGAGGGCCTCGAGCACCGCGCGCCGGTCGCTGTACTTCTTGCGCAGCAGCGAGGTGCCGTCGAGGTAGAGCACGTCGAAGGCGACGAACACCGCGAGCGCCGAATCAGCTTGCAGCGCCGAGATATCCGAGAGCCCGCTCGCATCGAGGACCACGGCCTCGCCGTCGAGCACCACGCGGTGCCCGGCCAGCTCGCCGCCCAGCGCGGCCAGCCGGGGGTAGCGGGCGGTCACGGTGTTGCCCGCGCGGCTGCGGACGGTGACGATGCCGTCGTCGATCTCGACGATCACCCGGAAGCCGTCCCACTTGGTCTCGAAGGCCCAGTCCCCCGCGCTCAGCCCGTCCACCTCGCCCGCTGTGGCGAGCATCGGCGACAGGCCGCGCGGAAAGTCCCCGGTGCCGGTGTCCCCCACCGGTTCTCGTGGGCTCTGGTCGCGCATGAAGTGCATCAGCCACTGGTCGCCGTTGGTGCGGATGAAGGCGTAGCGGCCGTGCAGGCGGCCGCCGTCCAGTTCCACGATCACTTCGTCGTCGCGCCATTTCTCGGTGCGGTAGGTGCCTGTGTCCCAGATCGTCATCTCGCCCGCGCCGTACTCGCCCTTCGGGATGGTGCCGTGGAAGTCGAGATATTCGAGGGGATGGTCCTCGGTGCGCACGGCGAGCCGATTGTGTCTCGGTTCGGTCGGCGGGCCCTTGGGCACCGCCCACGACGCGAGCACACCGTCGCGTTCGAGCCGGACGTCCCAGTGCAGCCGGCGCGCGTGGTGCTCCTGGACGACGAAGCGATCGCCGGGCCCCGGCTCCGGCGGCGCGGCGGGCACCGGTTCGGGCGTGCGGTCGGGATCGCGCATGCTGCGGTACTTGGTGAGCGCGTCGGGGCCGCTGGGCAGCGGCGGATCGAGCTCGGCCAGCAGGTCGCCGTCGCGCTGCCAGCGCACGAGAACCTCGTCGAAGCGCAGCTGGCGCAGCGACTGCGCGTCCTCGATCTCGGCCCAGTCGCGCGGCGCCGCGGCATTGGGCTCGGCCCGGCCGCGCAGCGAGTACGGGGCGATGGTGGTCTTGGCCGCGTTGTTCTGGCTCCAGTCCAGGAAGACCTTGCCCGCGCGGGCCGACTTCGCCATCGTCGCGGTGACCAGATCCGGGTGCAGCTGTTCGAGATTGGCGGCGACCTGCTTGGCGACGGTGGACGCGCCGCGTGAGCTCACCACCCGATCCAGCGGCACGTAGACGTGAATTCCCTTGCTGCCGCTGGTCACCGGGAACGCGCGCATCCCGATCTCGGCGACCAGGTCGCGCACGGCGAGCGCCACCCGCGCGCATTCGGCCAGGCCGGCACCGGGGCCGGGATCGAGGTCGAACACGATCCTGGTCGCCGGGCCGCGCTGGTCACCGTCGAAACGCCATTGCGGCACATGGACTTCCAGGGCCGCCTGCTGGCCGAGCCAGGCCAGTCCCGCTTCGGAGTCGATCAGCGGGTAGGTCACCGTGCGGCTGGAATGCTCGATCACCCGGCGCTGGATCCAGGCGGGTGCGTGCTCCGGCAGATTCTTCTCGAAGAAATCGGGGTGGTCCACCCCGTTGGGCCACCGCTTCCTGGTGACCGGCCGCCCCGCGAGATGGGGCAACATCGCCTCGGCGATCGCCGAATAGTAGGCGATCACCTCGCCTTTGGTCGTCCCGGTCGCCGGGTACAGCTCCTTGTCGAGGTTGCTGAGCTCAACCTCGATCGCCGGTTCCCCCGGCGGACCCCGGAACTCCCGGCGGACCATCGACGCGGTTCGGCCGCGGGGACCGACGGCCTGCGGCCCCCGCGCACCGAATCAGGCCTGCGGTCCCGGATCGGTCGGGGCGGCGCCGCCTGCGGTGCTCCCGGGGTCGGCCTGCGGCGGAACGACCTTCTTCGCCGCGTCCTTGCCCTTCTCGATCTTGTCGCTGTACTTGCCGCCGGTCTTGTCATCGATGAAGCTGCCGGCCTTGTCGACCGCTTCGTTGATCTTGTCGGCGTTCTGCGCAGCCGCTTCCTTGCCCTTACCGAGCAAGCCCTTCAAGGTATCCACGAGACTCATCTGCCGATGTTCCTTTCCCGTAAGAAGGTGTCACTCCACATCCTCCCACCACGAAACCCGCGGTGGGAGGTCATTCGGAACCACCCGCTGGCCCGGCTTGGGCACCACTGTGGAGGTACCCGCCGCGGCCGCCGCGGACACCAATCGATGCACCGGCTCGGACCATCCGTGGAAGGCGAGGTTGAAGGTGGCCCAGTGGATCGGGACCAGCAGCCCGTACCCGGGGTCGCCCAGGCACAGGTCGGCGTGCGCGCGCACCGCCTCCTCGGGATTCATGTGCACATCGGTCCAGCGCTCGTCGTAGGCGCCGATCGGCAGCAGCGTCAGGTCGAACGGGCCGAGGACGGCGCCCGCCTGGGCGAAGGCCTTGGTGTAGCCGGTGTCGCCGCCGAAATAGACCCGCTTGGTGGGTCCGGCCAGCGCCCACGACGCCCACAGCGTGGTGTTGCGGACCAGGCCGCGACCGGAGAAGTGCCTGGCCTCGGCACAGGTGATGGTGAGACCGCGGTCGTTCTCGCCGCGGCCGAGCGAGACCGAGCCACCCCAGTCGAGCTCGATGATCCGGTACTCGGGCACACCCCAGTGGCGCAGGTGGGCGCCGATACCGGTGGGCACGACGAACGGCGCGAGCTGTTCGCGGACCAGGGCGTCGACGGTGGCCTTGTCCAGGTGGTCGTAGTGATCGTGGGAGATGATCACCGCGTCGACGGCGGGCAGCTCCGTCAGTTCGCCGGGGACCGGGTGCAGCCGAGCCGGGCCGATCACCGGCGACGGCGAGACCCGCTCGCTCCACACCGGGTCGGCCAGCACGCGGTAGCCGTCGAGCTCGATCAGCGCGCTCGCGTGCCCGTACCAGGTCACCGCCAGGTCGGCGGCCTCGGCGGGCGGGGCGGGCGTCTCCAGTGGCACCGGACGCGACGGCCTGCCCACCCGGCCCTTGGTCAGCCCGGACCACAGCAGCGACGGTGCGGCGCCCGCGGCCATCATGCTGCTCGGCTCGGTGTTGTGGAACCGGCCGTCCCGATACGACGACTTGCCCAGTGCGGTCGGTTCGATGTCCGCGGGGCCCGCGCCGAGCGCGGTGGGCAGTCCCCACACCGCACGCGCTACCCAGGCGAGCCCGAGCGTGCTCGCCACCGACCCCGCAACGCGTGCGAGCCGCATCAGCGGCCCACGAACTTCGCCGGGCGCTTCTCCTGCCGAGCCAATCGGCCCTCCTTCGCGTCGTTGCTTGACCAGGCGGCTTCCAGCGCGGCCCGCTGCTGAGCACTGGCCGGATCGCGGGTGCCGTCGTCGTTGAGCATCAGTTTCATCGCCTGGAGCGACAGTGGCGCGAGCGCGGCGATGGACTTCGCCCAGTCCTGCGCGTCGGCGAGGGTGCCGAGCTTGTTGGCGAAGCCGAAGGTGTAAGCGTCGGCGGCCGAGACCGGGTCGGCCGCGAGCAGGATGGTGCGCGCCGGACCGCCACCGATCAGCGAGACCAGCCGCGAGACCGTCCAGCGGTCGACCGAGATGCCCAGCTTGGCGGCGGGCACCGCGATGAACGCGTCCGGTTCGATCACCCGCAGGTCCGAGGCGATCGCCAGCTGCACGCCCGCGCCGAGCGCACCGCCGTTGATCGCCGAGATCACCGGCACCGGGAGGGATTCGATGGTGTGCAGCATGTCGAGCAGGCCGCCGAGGAACGACTCGGAGTACACGCCCGACAGATCGGCGCCCGCGCTGAAGATCGGCCCACGGCCGGTCAGCACGATCGCCCGCGCGCCGTGGGCCACCGCGTCGAGCATCGCGTCGCGCAGCAGACCGACCAGTTCCTCGCTGAGCGCGTTGCGCCGTTCCTCGCGCTGCATTTCGATGGTGATCACGTCACCATCGCGAGTCACGCCGAGCATGCGTCCTCCCCAGAAGTACCGACACCATCGTTGCCCTAACTCTGCCACAGGCGGCCGTCGGCGCCCGGTAAGGCGATAGCATCGGCGGCTGTGGCGACCGACTTCGACATCCTGGTGATCGGTGCGGGCCAGTCCGGACTCTCCGCCGGTTACCACCTGCGCCGCCTCGGGTTGGTTCCCGAACGCGACTTCCTCATCGTCGACCACGCCCCCGGCCCCGGCGGTGCTTGGCAGTTCCGGTGGCCCTCCCTCACGCTGACCACCGTCAACCGGGTGCACGATCTGCCGGGGATGTCCTTCGCCGAGACACTGCCGCCCGGCTCGGAGTCGGCGCCGGCGGCCAGCGCGGTGCCGCACTACTACGAGCTCTACGAGAAGCGCTTCGACCTGCGGGTTCGCCGGCAGGTGACGGTGAACGTGGTGTGCGACCGGACCGCCGACGGCCAGTCCTGCGCCGGTCGCGGCGAGGTGCTGCACGTGGAGACCGAGGGCGCGGGGACGCTGCGCACCCGCGGATTGATCAACGGCACCGGCACCTGGGAGCACCCGTTCATCCCGGTCTACCCCGGCGCGGACAGCTTCGCCGGACGGCAGCTGCACACCCGCGACTACCGCACCGCCGCCGAGTTCGCCGGCAAACACGTGGTCATCGTCGGGGGCGGCATCTCGGCGGTGCAATTGCTCGACGAGATCTCCCAGGTGACGTCCACCACATGGGTCACCCGCAGCGAGCCGGTGTTCCGCTCACTGCCGTTCCGCGAGGACGACGGGCGCGCGGCCGTCGCGATCGTCGAGGACCGGGTGCGCCGCGGGTTGCCGCCCGGGTCGGTGGTCTCGGTGACCGGTCTGCCGCTCGACGAGCGCCTGCGCGCCGCGCGCGACCGCGGCGTCCTCGTCCGGCAGCCGATGTTCGAGCGGATCGAACCGACCGGGGTGCGCTGGGCCGACGGACGGTTCCAGGCGGCCGACGTCATCCTGTGGGCGACCGGCTTCCGCAGCGCGCTCGACCACCTGGCGCCGCTGCGGCTGCGCGGGCCCGGTGGCGGCATCACGATGACCGGCAGGCTGGCCACCCAGGTGGCGGTCGACCCGCGCGTGCACCTGATCGGCTACGGACCGTCGGCCAGCACCATCGGCGCCAACCGGGCGGGCCGGGCCGCCGCCGCCGAACTGACCGGCTACCTGGGGATCACGCCAGCCCGGCGCTGAACGTGCCCGGATCGGGGCCGACGCGGGTGCCCGTGTCCAGCCGGTTGATCGCCTCCATCGCCTGCGCGTCCAGTTCGAAGGAGAACACGTCGAAGTTCTCGGCGATGCGCGATGGGGTGACCGACTTCGGGATGACGATATTGCCCAGCTGCAGGTGCCAGCGGATGATCACCTGCGCCGGCGTGCGGTCGAGTTCCTTGGCGATGGTGACCACGGTCGGGTTGTCCAGCAGCGTGCCCTGCCCCAGCGGGCTCCACGCCTCGGTGGCGATGGCGTGGTTGGCGTCGTACTGGCGCAGTTCGCGCTGCGCGAGGGTGGGATGCAGTTCGATCTGGTTGACCGCCGGGGTCTCGCCGGTCTCGGCGATCACGGTCTCGAGGTCGATCACCCGGAAGTTGGAGACGCCGATCGAGCCGATCCGGCCCTGCGCCTTGAGCGCCTGGAAGGCGCGGAAGGTGTCGACGTAGCGACCGGCCGATGGCACCGGCCAGTGGATCAGGTACAGGTCGAGATAGTCCAGGCCGAGGCGCCGCATGCTGGCGTCGAAGGCGCGCAGCGTGCTGTCGTAGCCCTGCTCGGCGTTCCAGAGCTTGGTGGTCACGTAGATCTCGTCGCGGGGGATGCCCGAGGCGCGGATGGCGCGGCCGACGCCCTCCTCGTTGCCGTAGATCGCGGCCGTGTCGATGCTGCGGTAGCCGACGTCCAGCGCGGCGGCCACCACCGGGGTGACGTCGTCCTCCGGCACCTGGAACACACCGAAGCCGAGCTGCGGAATGACGTTCCCGTCATTGAGCACGATGGTGGGAACAGGGCTGTTAGCGCTACGGAAGGTCACCCATCCGACGGTAGAAGTGCTTCGCCGTACCGTCAACGACGCGCCCTCGCGTGTTTCCCCCGGTTCCGGACCGGGTAGGAAGCGGGGCGCCGGTCAGTGACCGGCCCCGGGAAGGCCGATTCGCCGGTAGCGCGCCTGCCGCAGGACACGCAGTTCCGCCGTCGGCGTGGCGCGCAGGGCGGCCAGCTCCTCGGTGACCGCGAGCACCATGCGGCGGGCGAAGGCGACGGGTTCGTCGGCGGCGTCGGGGTGCTCGTCGACGATGCGGTCGACGACACCGTCGGCGTGCAGGTCGATCGCGCGGATGCCTTGGGCCGCAGCGAGTTCCGCCGCGTGCGCGGTGTCACGGAAGACGATGGCGCTCGCGCCCTCCGGCGGCAGCGGGGCCAGCCACCCGTGGCCTGCGGCCAGCACCCGGTCGGCCGGGAGCAGGGCCAGCGCGCCGCCGCCGGTGCCCTGGCCGAGCAGGATCGAGACGGTCGGGGTGTCGAGGGTGACGAGATCGGCCAGGCAGCGGGCGATTTCGGGGGCGAGGCCGCGCTCCTCGGCCTCCTTGGACAGCGCCGCGCCGACGGTGTCGATCACCAGGACGAGCGGCAGGCGCAGCTCACGGGCCAGCGCCATCGCCCGGCGGGCCTCGCGCAGGGCGGCCGGGCCCATCGTGTGCTCGCCCTGCTGGCCGGAGCGGTCGTGGCCGAAGACGACACAGGGCTGTCCGCCGAAGCGGGCCAGCGCCAGCACCACGGTGCGATCGGACTCGCCCTGGCCGGTGCCGCTGAGCGGAACCCGTTGGGTCACATGGCGGAGCAGGTCGCGGAGGCCGGGGCGGCCAGGGCGGCGAGTGCTCAGCACCGAGTCCCAGGCGGTCGACGCGGAATCGGCGGCGGCGGCCGGACTGCGCACCGGCGCGGCCCAGCCGGGTTCGGCCGCCACCGGCAGCACGACGCCGCTCGCGACGCTGAGGGCCCGGTGGGCGATCCGGCGGAACACCTCGACGGTCACCACGCCGTCGATCACGCCGTTGCGGTACAGGTTCTCCGCCGTCTGCACGCCGGGCGGAAAGGGCTTGCCGTACAGCGCTTCGTACACGCGCGGCCCGAGGAAGCCGATCAGCGCGCCGGGCGCGGCGAAGGTGATGTGGCCCAGCGATCCCCACGACGCGAACACCCCACCCATCGTGGGATCGCGCAGGTACACGAGGTAGGGATGCCCCGCCGCCTTGTGCACCGCGACCGCCCCCGCGATCTTCACCATCTGCACGAAAGCGACTGTGCCCTCCTGCATCCTGGTCCCGCCCGAGGTCGGCGACGCGATCAGCGGCAATCCCAGCTCGGTCGCCCGCTCCACCGCCGACACGATCCGCTCGGCCGCCGCCACCCCCACCGACCCGGCCAAGAACGCGAACTCACAGGCGATCACAGCCACCCGCCGCCCGCGCAACAACCCCTCCCCCGTCACCACCGACTCGTCGGTACCCGCCCGCCGCTCCGCCGCGACGAGCTCCTGCCGGTACTTGGGCGAGACCGCGGGCTCGACCGGCGGCCGATCCCAGCTCAGAAACGAATCGGTATCGAGCAACTGCCCGATCAGGTCGAACGCCGACATACGCACGCGCCGAGCCTAGCCCCATCATCCTCGCCTGGACCCGCGCAGACCCGGACCCGGAACCCTGACAGCCATCCATCGTCGCTTGCCACAATGGCAGCCATGAGCTTCCACCCTCCAACGCACCCAGCGGATCGGATGCTGGTGCAGCGGTGGGTGATCGCCGACGCCGAATTGCGTCAGCTCCTCGAATTCGACTGGCGGCCACGGCTCACCGCGGCATGGCTCATCGCGCTTGATCGCCGCACCGGATTTCGGGACGAGCTGGTCGAGTACCTCGATCGAGGCCTTCGGGTCGGCCGGTGTCCGAGCCGGACACCAGCGGTGCACGCGCTGCTCACGCTCGATCGCCGCCTGGGTACGGGGTACGCGGGGCGGTTCGTCGAGGGTTTCGGTTATGCGCGACTACCGAATGCTGCCGAGCAGTTGATCGATCCGCTGTGCGGGCTGGCGGAGCGGATCGGGGCTGCGGGGGGCTGAGGGGCGAAGCGGGGCTGCTGCCTTCATCGCGGCAGCCCCGGGTTCGGCTCAGTAGCCCTGCATGACCTTGCGCAGGGCGTACTCGGTCAAGGAGACCAGGGCCTGCTTGGCCGGTTCCCGGCGGCGGGCGTCGATCGACATGATCGGCACGTCGGCGGGGACGGCCAGGGCCTGGCGGATGTCCTCGAGCGGGTACTTCGGTGCGTCGTCGAACTCGTTGAGCGCCACCAGGAACGGTAGACCGCGAGCCTCGAAGTAGTCGACAGCGGCGAAGCTGTCTTCCAGCCTGCGGGTGTCGACCAGCACCACGGCGCCGATGGCGCCGCGGATGAGGTCGTCCCACATGAACCAGAACCGGTACTGGCCGGGCGTGCCGAACAGATACAGGACCAGGTCGTCGGCGAGGCTGATCCGGCCGAAGTCCATCGCCACCGTGGTGGTCGACTTCATCGGAATGCCGGTCAGGTTGTCGATTCCGGTACTGGCATTGGTGACCAGCGCCTCGGTGCGCAGCGGAACGATCTCCGACACCGCACCGACCAACGTGGTCTTACCGACACCGAAGCCACCGGCGACAACGATCTTCGCCGAAGTCGGCTTGCTCGTGCGGGTGTCGACCTGCGCCGTCGAATCAAATACGCCGGAGTCCACTGAGAACCCTTTCGATCAGCTCGCGACGTTCATCGTCGCTGGAATCGTCTTTCAAAGTCGCCGAGACCCGGACATGACCGGCCTCGATGAGGTCGGCCACGAGTACCCGCGCTACACCGATCGGGATACCCAATTGGGCAGCTATCTCGGCAACGGACGGCGATTGCCTGCACAACTCCACGATGGACGTTTCGAGGTTGTTCAGTTCGAACTGCCGCTCCATGGCGACCGGATGCGATGCAACGAGTGCCTCCAGCGCCAACTCGACCGCCGGCCTGGTGCGGCCGGCAGTCAAGGAGTACGGGCGGACGAGGCTGGGCTCGGCGCTCCCCATGCGGTGATCGTCTATGTCCATCCCACCATCAGGAACCCATCTTGACGCGTGGCGTGGCCTGGACGGTCTGACCCACACGCTCGACCAACAAGGCCATTTCGTAGCCGACCTGACCGATGTCACACGAGGTGTTGGTCAGGACCGCGAGGTAGGAGCCGTCGCCGACTGCCATGAGCAGTAGGTAACCGTGCTCCATCTCGACGACGGACTGCAGTACCGTACCGCCTTCGAACAGATTGGACACGCCGACGGAAAGGCTTGCCAGTCCAGCGGTGACGGCGGAGAGCTGCTCCGCGCGGTCGACCGGGAGCTGGGCACTCGCGGCCATCAGCAGGCCGTCAGCCGAGACCAGGACGGCATGGGCTACGCCAGGAACCTCGTTGGCGAAGTTCGAAACCAGCCAATCCAGCTGACGGTTCGTACCACCTAGATCGGGGTTCATCGGTCTCCTTTATCTCCGGTTAGGTTCATTGCCTTCATTGCGCGGCCATCCCGGACGCCCTGCTGGTGACGACTCAAGCTGGACCTGATCGTTTCGGGATCACGTTGCGGGGTGGTGTCGGCCTTACCGGTCACACCGCCAGGCACGAGCCTGCCGCCCGGGTTGCGCTGAGGCAAGCCCGCAGCGGTACGGACCTCGGGCTGAGCCTCGCTGGCCCGTCGAGCGGCCTGCCATCCTTCGTCACCCGGTGATTCGAAGGCAGCGGCCATCTGGGACCGGTCGGAATTCTCATCCGTGAGCCACGCCGACATCATCTCCGCGAAGATCGGCGTTCCGCCCATGACGGAATCACCTTCCGGTGCCGGCTGCAACCTGGTCTGGAAGAACGACGCAGCCTTGGCCGGATTCGACCGGAAACTGTGCCGACCCGGATCGCGCCCTGCCGACGCAGCGTTCTCCGGCCCCGCAGGATCCCGATCCCGTTGCGGCAGAGCCACTCCGGGCCCGGCGTTCGCCTGCGGTACCACAGTAGCGCCGGGATCGCGCTGCGGCAGCCCAATCGGCGCAGCCGGACGCTGCGGCAGGCCGTTGGGCGCCTCCCGCTGCGGCAGACCGGCCGCGGGAGCCCGCTGCGGGAGCCCGTTCTCGCCGGAATCACGCTGCGGCGCAGGGGCACCCGGCGCGCCACGCTGGGGCAGGCCGTTGGCCGGACGCGGCTGCTGACCGGCCGGATCACGCTGCGGCAGACCACCCGGCTGGGCGCCGCGCTGCGGCAGGCCGGTGGCCGGGTCACGCTGCGGGAGACCGCCGGTCTGCTCACGCTGGGGCAGGCCGTTGGCCGGGTCACGCTGGGGCAGGCCACCGGTCTGCTCACGCTGCGGGAGACCGTTGGCCGGATCGCGCTGCGGGAGACCGCCGGTCTGCTCACGCTGGGGCAGGCCGTTGGCCGGATCACGCTGCGGGAGACCACCGGTCTGCTCGCGGTGCGGCAGGCGCGGAGCCGGGTCACGCTGCGGCAGCCCGCCGGTCTGCTCACGCTGCGGCAGCCCGTTGGACGGGGAGCGCTGCGGCAGGCCGGTCGACGGATCACGCGACACCGGACCGGAATCGCGCTGCGGCGCACCGTTGCCCGCGGGGTCACGCTGCGGGAGACCACCGGTCTGCTCACGCTGCGGGAGACCGTTGGACGGATCGCGCTGGGGTAGGCCACCGGTCTGGTCCCGCTGGGGCAGGCCGTTGGCGGGACGCTGCGGCAGCCCGGCCGACGGGTCGCGCGGCGGCGCGCCGTTGGCGCCCGGCGAGCGCTGCGGCAGACCACCGGCGGTCGTGTCGCGCTTGGGCGGCGCGGTGTCGCGCGGCGGTTGTGCCTGATCACGCGCCGGAGCGCCGTTGGCACCCGGCGAGCGCTGCGGCAGACCACCGGCCAGCGACTGCGGCGCACCGGCGGGCGTGGCGTCGCCCGGCTGACCCGGCGCGGACGGCGCGCCCTGCGGACGCTGCGGTCCACCGGGTCCGCCCGGTCCACCGGCGGCGAGGTTGCGCTTGGGCAGGTTGGCCGCGGCCAGCTTGCCGCGCTGCGGCACATTGCCCTGACCGGGCGCGGGCGGACGCAGGGTCGGCGAGGACTGCTCGGCGGCGTCCTGCTGGAGCCCCTGGGCCATCGAGTTACCCGGCTGCCGCTGCGGCAGCCCACCCTGACCGGCCGGGATCGGCCCGCTGCTGACACCGGGATCGACGGTGACCATCACGTTGCCGCCCGGAGTCCGGGTGATCGCGCGGGTCTGCATCGTGCTCGGCTGGTTCTGCGGGGCCGGGCGCTGCTGCTGCGGCGCCTGCTGCGGTGCCTGCTGCGGCGGGATCACCGGGCCACCGGCACCGGAGACGATCAGGCCGACCGGCACGTGCACGGTGACGGTGACGCCCGGATCGCGCGCGGTGTCGAAGGTCGGCCGCAGGCGCACGGTCAGGCCGTGCCGCTCCGCGAGCCTGCCGACCACGAACAGACCCATGTGGCGGGCGGTGTCGGGACCGGGCTCGGCGGTCTGCTCGAGCCTGCGGTTGATCTCCGACATCTCCTGGGGCGGCATACCGATACCGCGGTCGGCCACCTCGATCAGCAGACCCTGGTCGTGGGCCTGGGCGAAGGTGAACTTGACGTCGGTCTCCGGCGGGGAGGCCCGCAGCGCGTTGTCGAGCAGCTCGGCGAACAGGTGCGCCATATCGGAGGCGGCCGGTTCGACCAGCGAGCCACGCGGGGTGGCACCGAGCTTGACCCGCTCGTAGTCCTCGACCTCGGAGATCGCGGCACGCAGTACGTCGGCGATCTCGACCGGGGCCGACTTGGTCCGGCGCTGCTTGGTGCCGGCGAGGATGAGCAGGTTGTCACCGTTACGGCGCATGCGCGCCGCGAGGTGGTCGAGCCGGAAGAGGTTCTCGAGCAGGCGCGGGTCCTTCTCGTCGTACTCCATCGCCTCGATGAGGGTGAGCTGATGGTCGACGAGCGACTTGGAGCGCCGGGCCAGGGTCTCGAACATGTCGTTGACCTGCGAACGCATCTGCGCCTGATCACTCGCCAGGCGCAGCGCCTGACCGTGGATGTCGTCGACGGCGCGGGCCAGCTGGCCGATCTCCTCGTCCGAGCGCACCGGCATCGGCTCGAGCGGCACGTCCTCGGGCGCGGCGCCGTTACGGAGCTGGGCGACCTCGTGCGGCAGATCGGATTCGGCGACGCGCAGCGCGGCCAGGCGCAGGCGGTGCAGCGGCACGATCATCGAGCGCGCGACGAACACGGCGAGCAGGAGCGCGGCGAGGATCGTCGCGATGACGACGCCGGTGTAGGTCCACGCGCCGGTCGCCGCAGCGGCGGCCAGCTCGTCCATCGAGGACTCGATCGCCTTGGTGGCCTCGTTGACGACGCCCTCGTAGCCGACGAGGCTGGTGTACAGCGAGGTACGCAGGTCGCCGACGGGCAGCTTGCCCGCCTGCACCTCGGGCCCGCTGATCAGGTTCTTGCGGGTGTCGGCCTGCGCCTTCAGGTCGGCGACGACCCGGTCACCGGCCGGGAAGCGGTTGGCGAGCACTTCGAGCAGGTGGTTCTCGGTGCTGACGCCGGTGAGGAAGTTCTGCGCTCCCGTCGGCATACCGCGCAGCATCTCCGAGAGACCGGCGAGTTCGTCGACGAGAAGTGAACGGGTGTTGAGCGAGTCGACCAGGCGCAGCTTCGCCGTGTCCATGACCGGGTCGCTCACCTGCGCGACGGTCGTCTCGACGATGTCGACGCTTTCCTTACGCATCTGCTCGACCGAGGCGAGCGCGGGCTCGGCCGAGGTCGTCATCGCCTTGCCCTGCCCGCGCACCGTCTTGGCCTGCGCGATCATCCGCTCGAGCGCGGCGTGCGCCTTCGGCAGATCGGTCAACCTGCCGATCGAGCCCTCGGCCGCCGCGATGGCGGCGTCGAGTTCGGTGAGGTCCTTGTCGGTGACCATCGTGACCCCGGGGCCCGCGGGCACCAACTGGCTGCCCGCCACCTTCGCGGTGCTCGCACTCAGCGAGGTGACCGACGGAATCGTGTCGATCTGCTCATTGATGCTCGACAGTCGGTTGGCCTCCGAGAACTCCGAGGTAATTCTCGACACGCCGAGCCCGACCGCGACCGCGAGCGGCACGGCCAGTACGGCCGTAACCTTCCAACGCAGGTCCCAGTTGCCGAGCGCCCAGCGCTTGCTGCCGGACCTAGCGGCGTCACGCATCTCCCACTCACTTTCCAAACTGGCCTCTACCAAGCGCCATCAGCGAACCTCCACAGGCGCAATGGTGGCTCGCCAGGCTAGCTGGCCGAGAACTGCGGCTGGCCGAGAAATTGCGTCTACGACTGCCCGAATAAGTGACATCAGATTCTAACGGATCAATAACTTCTTGGCTGACTCCCGGTAGAGGTCCGCGCGATGACCTGCCCGTTCCAGGCAAAACCAAAGGTCGCGGCACCCCCTCGGGTGTCGCGTGAAGTCTGCCACAATCATCAGGATCTATCGAGCGGGCATCGAAGCGAGGCTAGGGAGTCACGGGCTTGGACGTGGAACACGAGTACCGACCGGTCTATCAGACCAGTCTGGTCGACCCAGCCGACTTCTGGTCCGCCGCAGCTCGAGCCATCGAGTGGGACGTGGCCCCGCAGCAGATCGTCGACGCCGCCGACAAGCGCGCGGCCCGCTGGTTCCCCGACGCCCGGCTCAATACCTGCGTCAACGCCCTGGACCGGCACGTCAGGGCGGGCACCGTCGCCGAGGGCGGGCACGCCGATCAGGCCGCCCTCATATATGTCTCCGCTATGACGGACACCACCACCGTCTACACCTACGCGGAACTGCTCGACGAGGTCGCCCGATTCGCCGGAGCCATGCGTGATCTCGGCGTCGTCGCCGGTGACCGGGTCGTGATCTACCTGCCGATGATCCCCGAGGCCGTGATCGCGATGCTGGCCTGCGCCCGCATCGGCGCGGTGCACTCGGTGGTGTTCGGCGGCTTCGCCGCGCCCGAGCTGGCCGCTCGCATCGATGACGCCGAACCGGTCCTGGTGGTCACCGCCTCGGGCGGGCTCGAGCCCAACCGCCGCATCGAATACCCGCCGATCGTGCTGCAGGCCCTCGACCTGGCGCAGACGGCGTCGGTGCGCACTGTGATCGTCAAGCAGCGCCCCGAGTTCCCGACCATCGAGTTCCCGGCCGCGCAGCCCGCCACCGACGTGCTGCCGTCCTCGGAGCAGACCGTCGCGGCCCGCTGGGTCGACTGGGCTGCCACCGTCGCCGACGTGACCCCGGCCGAGCCGGTCTCGGTCGCCGCGACCGATCCGCTCTACATCCTCTACACCTCGGGAACCACCGGCAAACCCAAGGGCGTGGTCCGCGACAACGGCGGGCACGCGGTCGCGCTGGCCTGGTCGATGCGCAATATCTACGACGTCGGCCCAGGTCAGGTGTTCTGGGCGGCCTCCGATGTGGGCTGGGTCGTCGGCCACTCCTACATCGTCTACGCGCCGCTGCTGGTCGGCGCGACGACCGTGCTCTACGAGGGCAAACCGGTCGGCACCCCCGACGCGGGCGTCTTCTGGCGGATCATCGACGAGCACGACGTGCGGGTGCTGTTCACCGCGCCGACGGCGTTGCGCGCGATCCGGCGGGCCGACCCCGAGGCCACCGCCGCCCGTCGCCACGACCTGTCCCGGCTGCGGGCGCTGTTCTGCGCGGGCGAGCGACTGGACCCGGCCACCTTCGAATGGGCCTCCGACACCCTGCTCGCCGAGCACCCCGACACCCCGGTGGTCGATCACTGGTGGCAGACCGAGACCGGCTGGCCGATCTGCGCCGACCCGCTGGGCCTGCAGGAACTCCCGGTCAAGCCCGGTTCCTCGTGCGTGCCGGTGCCCGGTTACCGGCTGCGGGTGCTCGACGCGAACGGCAATCCGGTACCGACCGGCGTCGAGGGCAACATCGTCATCGGGCTGCCGCTGCCGCCCGGTGCGCTGACCGGCCTGTGGCGCGACCGCGAGCGGTTCATCCGCTCGTACCTGTCGGCCTTCCCCGGCCACTACCTGACCGGCGACTCCGGCTACTTCGACGAGGACGGCTACCTCTACGTCCTGGGCCGCAGCGACGACGTGATCAACATGGCCGGGCACCGCCTCTCGGCGGGCAGCATCGAGGCCGCCATCGCCGGTCACGACGCGATCGCCGAATGCGCCGTGATCGGTGTCCCCGACGAGCTCAAGGGCCACCTGCCGCTGGCGTACGTGGTGCTCAAGCAGGGTGTCGAGGTCGATCCGGAACAGCTGCGGACCGAGCTCGCCGAGCGGGTGCGCGAGCAGATCGGCGCCATCGCCACCCTGCACAGCGCGATCATCGTCTCGGGCCTGCCCAAGACCCGGTCCGGCAAGATCCTGCGCAAGACGATCCGCCAGCTCACCGCCGGTGAACACGTGGAGACCCCGGCCACCATCGAGGACCCGGCCGTACTCACCGCGCTGGCCGACCGCATCCTGGCCAACCCCCCGCTCGGCAATCCGCCCCCCTCCGCGCAGGACACCCCGACCCCCGACCTCGACGGCGACCCGGTGGCCCCGACGGCCTGACCATCGGGCCCGGTGGCGGCCACCGCCCCTAGGATTGCGGCGTGACCGATCGTGCTGCCTCCACTGTCCTGGTCGTCGACGACGACGAGGACGTCCTCGCCTCGGTCGAACGTGGCCTGCGGCTGTCCGGGTTCCAGGTGCTGGTCGCGCGCGACGGCGCGGCCGCCCTGCGCGCCGTGTCCGAGCACGCGCCCGACGCGGTGGTCCTCGACATGAACATGCCGGTGCTCGACGGCGCCGGTGTGGTGACGGCCCTGCGGGCGATGGGCAACGACGTGCCGGTCTGCGTGCTCAGCGCCCGCGCCTCGGTCGACGACCGGATCGCGGGCCTGGAGTCCGGCGCCGACGACTACCTGGTGAAACCGTTCGAGCTGGCCGAGCTGGTGGCCCGGATCCGGGCCCTGCTGCGCCGCCGCACCGACACCCCGGAGCCGGTCGCGCCCGGCGCGATCACCGTCGGCCCGTTGCAGCTCGACGTGGCGGGATACCGCGCGCTGCTGCACGGCAAGGAAATCGAGCTCACCAAACGGGAATTCGAATTGTTGTCCACCCTGGCCAGGAATGCGGGTGTGGTGTTGACGCGCGAACGGCTGCTGGAATTGGTATGGGGTTACGATTTCATAGCCGATACGAATGTCGTCGACGTGTTCGTCGGATACTTGCGACGCAAACTCGAAATAGATGACACGCCAAGGATTTTGCACACGATTCGCGGCGTAGGGTTCGTGCTCCGGGAACCGAAATGATCGAGGCCCCGCCGAAACGCCGTCGGAGACAATCGTTTTCGCTGCGAACCAGGGTCGCGGGAGCGGCCGCGGCGGGCGCCGTCGTCATCGTCTCGATCGCCGCGTTCGTGGGTTTCCAAGCGATCGAACGCAACAATGTGACCCAGACCGACCAGCAGCTCGAGATCGCCTCGCGGATCGTGCTGATCGAACCGGTGCTGGCCACCGGCTTCGTCAACCTGACCGGGCTGCAGACCACCATGGCGCTCACCGTGCGCGACAACGGCCAGGTGACCGCGTCCAGCTCCACCCAGCTGCCCGATCTACCGCCGGGCTCGCAGACCGTCGAGGTCAACGACCAGCCCTATCGGGTACTCACCACCACCGAGAACCAGCCCGCCGGTCGCACCGTCTCGCTTGCCATCCCGACCACCGAGGCCGCCAAGGCCACCGCCGATCAGCAGCGCTGGGTGCTCGCGGGCGCCGCGATCGCGGTGGCGGCGGCCGCGGCACTGGGCTGGCTGCTGGCCGGGCGCGCGGTCGGGCCGATCGTGAAGCTGACCAAGCAGGTCTCGGCGCGCAGTTCGTTCGGCGACCCGGACCACGCCGCCCAGCCGGTCGACGGGTCCGGGGTCGACGAGGCGGTGAAGCTGGCCGACGCGGTGAACACCATGCTGGCCCGCGTCGACGAGGCGCAGGCCGAGACCGCCGCCGCGCTGGAGACCGCGCGCGATTTCGCCGCCGTCTCCGCCCACGAGCTGCGCACCCCGCTCACCGCGATCCGCACCGACCTCGAGGTGCTGCGCACCCTCGACCTCACCGACGAGCAGCGCCGCGAGATCCTCGACGACCTCGCCCGCAACGAGACCAGGATCGAGACCACCCTCACCGCACTGGAACGCCTGGCCCGCGGCGACCTCACCGCCGAGGCCGACCACATCCCCACCGACGTGGCCGACCTGTGCGACCAGGCCGCCCACGACGCCATGCGACACAACCCCGGCCTCTCGGTCCGGATCGATACCGACGCCGAACTCGTGACCCGCGGGCTGCCCGCCGGGCTGCGCCTCGCCATCGACAACGCGCTGACCAACTCCGTCAAACACGGTGGGGCCACGCACGCCGTCGTCTCGGCGCATCGCGCGCCCGGCGAGCGCATCGTCATCGCCGTCGACGACAACGGCACCGGCGTGCCGCCCGCCGAGCGCGACGCCGTCTTCGCCCGGTTCGCCCGCGGCACCAATGCCAGCAAGGGCGGTTCCGGCCTCGGCCTTGCCCTGGTGGCCCAGCAGGCCCAGTTGCACGGCGGGCGCGCCTATTTCGAGGACAGTCCGCTCGGTGGCGCTCGCCTGGTTGTCGAGCTGCCGATCCGCGACGCGCCCTAGACGCGCGAAAGCCCCGCCGCCGCGCCGATGCGCGAAGACGGGGCTACCGCGGAGCTATTGATCAGCCGCCCACGGAGATCAGGGCAGCACCTGCGGCACCGACTCCGGGATCACCAGGCCGATGACGGCGCCGATCACGGCACCGGTCAGCGCGGTGGAGATCACCGACGGGATGGCGCAGAAGACGTAGCCGATGATGAACGCGGCCAGCGCGGGCACGCACATGATCGCCGCGGCCAGCGCGCCGATGGTGGCACCGGCGGCCGCACCGTTCTGGACGGGGTCGTGGTTGCCGGCCTCGGGGTTGGTGGCGATGTCCTTCAGCTCGGTGCTGGTGTCGGCGGACAGCTGCGGCGCCATCTGCACGGTCTTGCCGTCGGCGGAGACCACGGAGGCGATCGCGATCGCGTTGCCGTCGACGGTGTTCAGCTTCAGCGGGACCTCGCCGACGGTGACACCGGCGGCCGAGACCACGGTGACGGCGTCGGGGGTGATCACGAAGCGGCCGTTGTCGACGCTCGCGGAGATGGTGCGCAGGTCCGGCGAGACGGTGGTGCGGAAGTCGACGCCGTCGGCGGCACCGGCGCTGGCCAGGCCGGTGGCGATCTGCGCCTGACGCTCGGTGTCGACGTCAGCGGCCGCGACACCCGCGGTGACCAGCGACGTGGCGACGGCCAGCGGCAGCGCGGCGACGAAGGCGCGCCGGCTCGCGCGGGTGATGGTGCGGTGGAACATGTTCGATGTCTCCCTCCCGATGCCCCCGGCGAATCCCCGAACCCCCCGGACGAATCGATGAAATCTCGATCTCGATTGACTCGAGATTTGTATCGGACCCAGCGAAACAATGGAAGGCAGTGTGACGTACGACATATTCCGGTGCGGTTTGGAGTCCCGATGAGCGGGAATCGCCCGCGCGGGAGGCGGTTCCGGCACACGGTCGGCTATCACCGACGCCGCTGTCCTCACCGAACTCTCAGACATCTCCCACGACCCGGCGCGAACTCGCTCGATACCGTCGGCGGCGTGATCGGAAAACGCACCAGGTTGGTCTGTCTCGTCGCTGCTGTCGCGCTGGCGGGTGGTGGTATCGCGGCGTGCGCAGGCACGTC
Organism: Nocardia sp. NPDC051833; assembly: GCF_040681225.1. Lineage (NCBI taxonomy): Bacteria > Bacillati > Actinomycetota > Actinomycetes > Mycobacteriales > Nocardiaceae > Nocardia > Nocardia sp. NPDC051833. The sequence goes on along the minus strand of NZ_JBFAYK010000001.1, from coordinate 3,407,704 downwards.
GGACGCCCCGACGGGGTTCGCGCTCGTCAACGCCGATACCGGGCCGACCGGGGAGCGCGTCGCCAAGGCCGTGCAGGACGCGGGCGGCTACGAGTGGACGGTGGCGAAGCCGGGCGAGATCGACGCCGCCGACTACGCCGCGGTGATCACCCTGCCCGCCGATCTCACCGCATCGATGGCGACGTTGGCCACGCCGGAACCCAAGCGCGCCAAGGTCACCGTCACCGCGCACGACGGCGCGGACGAGAAGGTGGTGAACGGCGCGGTCGCCGCCGTGACCCACCGGATCGGCGCCTCCGGGGTCGACGCCGCGCTCGCCGCGGTCGCGCAGGCCCGCAATCAGATGACCTCGGTGCAGTTCACCGCCCAGTTGCTCAACGCCGGTGTCAACGCGGCCGCCGACGGGGCCGCTCAGTTCAGCGGCGGCGCGCAGGAGATGCTCGGTTTCCTCGACTTCGCGAAACAGGGTGCGGGCGAACTCACCTCGGCCATCGCGCTGCTGAACCAGACCGTCGACGGCGCGACGAAGCAGGCGAATCAGCTCGCCGACGCCCTCGGCGCCACGGGCGTCACCATCGCCGGCGTGGAGCGCAGCGCCACCGCGCTGTCCACCGGCCTGGACCAGATCCTGCCGCTGCTGCGCGCCCTGCCGTTCGCCACCGATCCCCAGCTGGCCGACATCATCACCAAACTCGAAGCGCTGCGCGGCATCTCGAGTCAGGCGGGCGCCCAGCTGACCGGCCTGGCCGACCTGACCGGCGCCGCCGTCGACCCGAACACCGACCTCGGCACCCTGCTGCGCACCGTCGTCACCCGGCTCGACAGCGCCCGCACCCAGCTCACCCAGGGCGCCGAACTCGCCGAGGGCCTGCCCGCCCTCGCCGAACAGGGCGGCACCCAGATCACCTCCGCCATCGAACAGATGACCACCGGAGTCGGCGCCCTCCAAACCATCGTCGGCAACCTCAACACCCAGACCGGCAAGGCCATCGAAGCCCTCCCCACCCGCAGCCCCACCCAGAACTCCGCCCTCGCCCTCGCCCTCACCGACCCGGTCGAAGTCGTCCACGAGTAGACCCCGGACATCGCGATCCCTCTCGTCGAGAAGGGTTCTTCCAGGCCACAGGGTCGCCGACGACCGGGCGGTATGCTCACCGGCATGACGATCCAGCCCACGGATTCGCTCCCTCATCTGATGACCGAGGAGGAATACCTCCGGCTGCCGGAGGCCGCGGCGCGCGAGATCGAAGTGGTCCACGGGCACGTCATCGTGTGCGAATCGCCGACGCCGGAACACAATCGCATCGCCCGGCGCCTGGCCGACGCGATGGAGCGGCTGCCAAGCACCGAGCCGTGCATCCGGGTCGACACCGACATCGACGTGGTGCTATGGCGCGTTCCGAAGTTCACCTTCCGGCGCCCCGACGTGGTGCTCTACCGCTGCCTGGACAGGCCGGGAGCGAAACCCGAGGCCACCGACGCGTTGATTGTCGTGGAGGTGTCATCGCCGTCGACCGCGGCCGAGGACCTGTTGGACAAGAAGGCACAGTACGCGCGGGTCGGGATACCGCTCTATCTCGTGGTCATGCTGGACGCCAAGTTCGGGATCGAGGAGGTGCTCGAGTTCCGCCTCGACGCGCATGCCAGGGAATACCGACTGCACCAGATCCATCGCGGCATCGTCGCGCTCAGTCACGTCGTCGTCGGCGAAATACCGATGGCCGACCTCACCCGCTGAGGGCACCTACGCACAGACGACTGTGGCCGGGTTCCTGATGGAACCCGGCCACAGTGGCGTTCGGCTGGTCAGTTCGCGTTGAGCAGGTCGATCACGAAGACCAGGGTCTTGCCGGAGAGGTGGTGGCCCGCGCCGGCGGGGCCGTAGGCGAGCTCCGGCGGGATGGTCAGCTGGCGGCGGCCGCCGACCTTCATGCCGGGAATGCCTTCCTGCCAGCCCTGGATCAGGCCGCGCAGCGGGAAGGTGATGGACTCGCCGCGGTCCCACGAAGAGTCGAACTGCTCGCCGCTGTCGAACTCGACGCCGACGTAGTGCACCTCGACGGTGCCACCGGGCACCGCTTCCTTGCCTTCGCCCTCGACGAGGTCCTTGATCACGAGCTCGGTGGGCGCGGGGCCCTCCTGGAATTCGATCTCCGGCTTGGTCATTCGGCTATCCCCTTCGATAGTTTCGGTTCGGACTAACGACCAGCGATATCGCGGTAGTCACGCTCACCGTAACCGGTGTAGATCTGGCGCGGGCGGCCGATCTTGAGCGGCTCGGAGTGCATCTCGCGCCAGTGGGCGATCCAGCCGGGCAGGCGGCCCATGGCGAAGAGCACGGTGAACATGCGGGTCGGGAAGCCCATGGCCCGGTAGATGACGCCGGTGTAGAAGTCGACGTTCGGGTACAGCCGACGCGAGACGAAGTAGTCGTCGGTGAGGGCGGCCTCTTCGAGCTGCTTGGCGATATCGAGCAGCTGGTCGTCGCCACCGATCTTCGACAGGATCTTGTCGGCGGCCTGCTTGACCAGGGTGGCGCGCGGGTCGTAGTTGCGGTAGACGCGGTGCCCGAAGCCCATGAGCTTCACGCCGTCTTCCTTGTTCTTGACCTTGCGGATGAACTCCTTGACGTCACCGCCGTTGGCCTTGATCTCGTCGAGCATCTCGAGCACGGCCTGGTTGGCGCCGCCGTGCAGCGGGCCCCACAGCGCGTTGATGCCACCGGACACCGAGGTGAACAGGTTGGCGTCGGAGGAGCCGACGAGGCGCACGGTCGAGGTGGAGCAGTTCTGCTCGTGGTCGGCGTGCAGGATCAGCAGCATGTCGAGCGCGGCGGCGATCTCCGGGTCGACCTCGTAGGGCTCGGCCGGGAAGCCGAAGGTCATCCGCAGGAAGTTCTCCACCAGCGACAGCGAGTTGTCCGGGTAGAGGAACGGCTGACCGACCGACTTCTTGTACGAGTAGGCCGCGATGGTGGGCAGCTTGGCCAGCAGGCGGATGGTGGACAGCTCGACCTGCTCGGGGTCGCGCGGGTCCAGCGAGTCCTGGTAGTACGCCGACAGCGCGTTCACCGCGGACGACAGCACCGGCATCGGGTGCGCGTTGCGCGGGAAGCCGTCGAAGAACCGCTTCAGGTCCTCGTGCAGCAGGGTGTGGCGGCGGATGCGATCGGTGAAGTCGTCGAGCTGGGCCTGGGTCGGCAGCTCGCCGTAGATGAGCAGGTAGCTGACCTCGATGAAGGTCGAGCGGCCCGCCAGCTGGTCGATCGGGTAGCCGCGGTAGCGCAGGATGCCCGCTTCACCGTCGATGTAGGTGATGGCCGACTTGGTCGACGCGGTGTTCATGAAACCGGGGTCGTAGGTGACGTAACCGGTGCTGGCCAGCAGCTTGCCCAAGTCGAGTCCGTCGTTGCCCTCTGCGGCCTTGGTGACCGAGATCGGGAACTCGCCTCCGGGGTACTGCAGTACCGCCTTGGCGTCATCGGCGACGTTGGTGATGTTCTCAGCGGGCACGGAAGGATCCCTCTCAGGCTAGAACCGTAGGCACCGGTGCGGTCGGCACGCGGTGCACTTGCGCTAACGCTAGCTGTTGTTCGGTCGAGACGAGCAATCAGGGTTGTCCTGCGCCGTTCTCACACCGGAGCCGATCGGCGGTGAGGTCGGCGCACAGGTGCCGACCTGCGCCGATCCCCTGTTCACCGACGTCACGGACCGGCTCCGCGCAGGGCGGCGGAACCCGGTCGGCGCGGATCGGCGAAAACCATGTATTCCCTTCTCGCACAGCTCAATTGACCAGAGAATCGGAGTGCGCGCGGGTCACCCGGTAGCGGACGAAGGCGGGGAAGGCCAATGCCGCCAGCACCACCCCGATGACGACCAGGACACCGCCACCCGCGGCAGCTACAGCGGTACCCAGGCTCGCCGCGGCGAAACCGTGGGCAACATCACCGATCCGTGGCCCACCTGCGACAACCACGATGAACACGCCCTGCAGGCGGCCGCGCATCTCGTCGGTGGAGACGTTGAGCAACATCGCCGTGCGCAGCGCCGCCGAGATCATGTCGACCGCGCCGCCGAGGGCCAGGAAGGCCACCGCGATCCACAGCCACACGCCGAGCCCGAACAGGTGCCCCGCCAGCCCCACCGCCAGGCCGAACCCGATCATCGCCACGCCCCAGATCACGATGCAGACGATCACCGCCAGGCCCTGCCTGCGGATCCGCGGCACCCAGCCGGAGAACACCCCGCCCAGCACCGCGCCCGCGGAGATGGCCGCGAACAGCAGGCCGAGCGCGACGCCGCCCTCGGCCGGGTCGTGGAAGGTCTCGTGCGCGATCTGCGGGAACAGCGCGCGCGGCATGCCGAACACCATGGCGATGATGTCGACGACGAACGAGGCGAGCAGAATGCGCTGCCCGGTCAGGTAGCGGAAACCGTCGATGACGGCGCGCAGCCCGGCCCGGCGCTGATCGCCGGTCGGCGGGAAGGCGGGCAGTTTCCACACCGCCCACACCGTCGCGAGCAGGGCGATCGCGTCGATCAGGTACAGCGTCGGCAGGCCGAGCACCGGGATGAGCAGACCGGCCAGCACCGGGCCCGCGATCATGCCCACGTTCTGCACCGTCATGCTCAGCGAACTGGCCGCGGCGATCTGCTCGGGCGGCAGCAGCCGCGCGATGGCCGCGCTGCGGGTGGGCTGGTTGACCGCGAAGAACGCCTGCTGGGCGGCGAACAGGCCGAGCACCAGCCACACGTTGTTCGTCCCGAGCGCGGCCTGCACCCAGAACGCCACCGCCGTCACGCCGGTGCCCGCGGTGGTGATGATCAGCAGCGTGCGCCGGTCCATCACGTCGGCCAGCGCGCCGCCCCACAGGCCGAACACGATCAGCGGGATCAGGCCGAACAGGCCAGCCAGGCCGACGTACCCGGAGCTGCCGGTGATCTGGAAGATCTGCTGCGGAACCGCGACCACCGAGAGCTGCGCGCCGATGACGGTGACGATGTTGGTCGTCCAGAGCCTGCGGTAGTCGGGGTGACGCAGGGGTTCGGTGTCGGCGAGCAGTCTCACTCGCCGCAGATTAGCCACTGCCGGGCGATCCGAGAACGGATGCGCTCGGTGACATAGCCCACCGCTCGTTAGGGCTGCAAACGTTCCACGGTTGTGCCTGCGTCGCCGATCCGCAGGACGATCCGGTTGTGCAGCCTGCCGCGCCTGCCCTGCCAGAACTCCACCTCGTCGGGCCGCAGCAGGTAGCCGCCCCAGAACGGCGGCACCGGGATGTCGTCGACGTCGGCGAAGCGGGCGGTGGCCTCGGCCAGCGACCGGTCCACCTCGGCGCGCGAGGCCGCGGGCCGCGACTGCCGCGAGGCCCAGGCGCCCAGGCGCGAGTCGCGCGGGCGGGTCTGCCAGTAGGCCGCGGTCACCTCGGGCGACACCCGCTCGGTGATCCCGCGCAGGTGGACCTGCCGAGCCAGCGCCGGCCAGACGAAGGTCGCGGCGGCGTACGGGTCGGCGGCGAGCTGGTTGCCCTTGGCCGAGTCGTAGTTGGTGTAGAAGGTGATGCCTTCGGGCGCGAGGCCCTTGCACAGCACGGTGCGCGCGACCGGGCGCGGGGCAGGGCCGGTGAGCGACACGGTGGCGAGCACCATCGCGTTGGATTCGGCGATGCCCAGGCCGCGCGCCTGCTCGATCCAGCGGCGCAGCAACGGTTCCCAGCCGCCGGCCACCCAGGTCTCGTCGAGGTCGGTCTCCTCGGGCACCGACAGCGGGTCGCCGTAGTCGACGCGCATCGCGGCGAGGTCTGCCGCGGTCGCGGGTTCCTGGTCAACCATGGGGACAGACGGTACGCCGGGACGTCGGCCGGGAAGGGGTCGAGGTCAGGCCAGGGGCGACGTTACTACCCGGTATCCCCAGGGCTATGGTTCAGAAAGATCGGCATGCCCCTGCAAGGAGAGTCACCATGACTACCAGCTCGGTACCACAGGATTTCGTCAGCGGATTGGAAGGCGTGGTGGCCTTCACCACCGACATCGCCGAGCCGGACAAGGATGGTGGCGCGCTACGTTATCGCGGCGTCGACATCGAGGATCTGGTCGCCAACCGGGTCACCTTCGGCGACGTGTGGGCCCTGCTGGTCGACGGCCAGTTCGGCCGCGGCCTCCCGCCCGCCGAGCCGTTCCCGCTGCCGGTGCACACCGGTGACGTACGCGTCGACGTACAGGCCGGCCTGGCCATGCTCGCCCCGATCTGGGGCTACGAGCCGCTGCTCGACATCGACGACGAGACCGCCCGGGAGAACCTGGCCCGCGCCTCGGTGATGGCGCTGTCCTACGTGGCGCAGTCCGCCCGCGGCATCTACCAGCCCGCCGTTCCGCAGCGCAAGATCGACGAGTGCACCACGGTCACCGAGCGGTTCATGACCCGCTGGAAGGGTGACCCGGACCCGCGCCACACCGAGGCGATCGACGCCTACTGGGTGTCGGCGGCCGAGCACGGCATGAACGCCTCCACCTTCACCGCCCGCGTCATCGCCTCCACCGGCGCCGACGTGGCGGCGTCGCTGTCGGGCGCGATCGGCGCCATGTCCGGCCCGCTGCACGGCGGCGCCCCCGCCCGCGTGCTCCCGATGATCGAGGCCGTCGAGCAGAGCGGCGATGCCCGCGCGCTGGTCAAGGGCATCCTCGACCGCAAGGAGAAGCTGATGGGCTTCGGCCACCGGGTGTACCGGGCCGAGGACCCGCGCGCCCGCGTGCTGCGCGCCACCGCCAAGCGCCTCGACGCCCCGCGCTTCGAGGTCGCCGCCGCGCTGGAACAGGCCGCCCTGGCCGAGCTGCGCGAGCGTCGTCCCGACCGTGCCATCGAGACCAATGTCGAGTTCTGGGCCGCGGTGATCCTGGACTTCGCCGAGGTCCCCGCGCACATGATGCCCGCCATGTTCACCTGCGGCCGGACCGCGGGCTGGTGCGCGCACATCCTGGAGCAGAAGCAGCTGGGCAAGCTCGTCCGCCCGGCCGCCATCTACACCGGCCCCGGCCCCCGCACCCCCGAGGAAGTCGCCGGCTGGTCCACCATCGCCGGCTGACCCACCCCGCATCGCCCGACCGGGCGTCGACGGCCTCCCCGGCCGCCGACGCCCGGTCGTTCGCTGTTCAGCGACTGTTCGTCGCCGCGCAACTCGGTGCCGACATGATCTGCTCGCGGAACACGGCAGGTAGACGGCCTGTTCGGCCTGGTGGATGTGCTCGGCGGAGGTAGTGTTCAGCCGACCTGAACGATAAGGGTGGGCGGTGCGGAACGAGGGTCTGTCCCGGCGTGGGCTTTTCGGCGCGGGTGCCGCGCTGGCGGCGAGTGTGATCACCGGCTGTGCTGCCGCGCAGGGTGATTCGGCCGCGCCCGAGGTGACCCCCGGGTCGTCGAGTGCCACGCCGCTCGCCGGCGGGCCACCCGGCGCCGCGCCGATCACAGGTGGGCCATCCGGCGCCGCGCCAGCTTCCGCGCGACCGATCTCCACCGTCGCCGCGCCGCCCGCGGTCTCCCCCGCCGCGGTCGCCGCCCGGCACGCGGGTACGCGGCCACACGCGTGGGGTGTCGATCTGCCTGGCATCACCAGTGGTTTCCCGGCCGCGGGCAAGCAGCTGGCGCTCACCTTCGACGCCTGCGGCGGGCCGGGCAACGGCGAGATCGATCAGGCGCTGATCGACCTACTGGTCGCCGAGCGGGTTCCGGCGACGCTGTTCCTCAACAAGCGCTGGGTCGACGCCGATCCCGGCCGGGTCCAGCGGCTGGCCGCGAACCCGCTGTTCGAGCTGGCGAGTCACGGCGTCGCGCACAAGCCGCTCTCGGTGACCGGGCGGGCCGCCTACAACATCGCGGGCACCGCGTCAGCGGAGGAGGCGGTGCACGAGGTGTGGGCCAATCACGAACGCCTGCTCGAGCTGACCGGCCGGGCGCCGCGGTTCTTCCGCGCCGGAACCGCCCACTACGACGACGTCGCGGTCGCCATCGTCAACGAGCTGGGCGAGATCCCGCTCGGGTTCACGGTCAACGCCGACTTCGGCGCCACCGCGTCAGCCACCCAGGTCCAGCGCGCGATGAGCGCGGCCGCGCCCGGCGGCATCGTGCTGGCCCACATGCACCGGCCGAAGTCGGGCACGGCGGCGGGGATGGCCGCCGCGATTCCGGCACTGCGCGCGTCCGGGTTCACCTTCGTCCACCTGTAGTGGCGCTCGGGGCGCGGCGGCCGATCAGGCTGTGATCAGGCCAGGCTGGTGAAGTCGATGGCGACGGAGGCGCCGCGATCGACGGTGAAGAAGGCGGCGTCGAGCCGGGTGCCGAGCTCGATGAGGCCGACCGCGGCCAGGGGCACCGGCTGGATCAGGCGGACCCGCCACGGGGTCGGCTCGTCCCAGGCGCGCAGCTCCAGGTCGAGGCGCAGGACCGGGTCGTCGCGGCCGGTGTAGTCGGCGGCGATGGGGGCGACGGCGAGGACCGTGGCCTCGGCGCGACGCCCGTTGGCCAGGATCTTGGCGGCCGCGCTGCGGCCCGACTGTGGCACCTCGGGGATGAACAGCACCACGCGTTCGCGATCACCCGGATCGACCCGGCAGCCGACGGCGTCGCCGGGCTGCATCCATTCCAGGTCCTGGCTACGGACCCGCTGCCGCACCCGCGCGTCGTAGGCCAGCTCGCCGGGCAGCTGCACCCGCACCGAGATCCGGTAGCCGCCCTCCCCGCGCCGGGACCGTACCGACAGCACGGTGGCGGTCGCGGGCAACCCCCTGATCAGCAGTTCCCGCCGGGAACTCTCCGCCAGCAATCCCGGCCGCCGCCCGAACGCCCAGGCAAACCGGTCGAACAGGGTCCGACCCGAGTCGGCCACGGCGAGGCTCATAGCGAAAGCGTAATGCGAACCACCTTCCGACAGGGGCAAATTCCCCGCACCCGCCCGCACCTACAGTCGCGATCAAGGCGCGAACCGCGCGCGGTCCCGATGCCGCCGACCCGGCGATCCGGCGCATCCGCCCGAGCGGACGGCGGCTACCCGGTGGCGACGATCGCCGGGCGCCCGATCCCGGGCCAGCGCCTCGGCGACCACGCGACCGCCGACTCGGCCGGCTTCCGACCCACACATCCTGAGCAAGCGTCCAACCGACCGCGCGCACGAGTGGGCCGCCTCACAGCCGCTCCGTGACCTCGCCCCCGTGCGCGTTCGACCATCGGCGGACCACTAAACTCGCCCCCATGACCAGTGCGTTCCCGACCATTCCCGCCGACCTCAAGCCCGCCGACGGACGGTTCGGCTGCGGCCCGTCCAAGGTCCGCCCGGAGCAGCTGCAGTCCCTGGTGACTGTCGGCGCCTCGGTGTTCGGCACCTCGCATCGCCAGAAGCCGGTCAAGGACGTCGTGGCGCGGGTGCGCAACGGCCTGCGTGAGCTGTTCTCCCTGCCCGAGGGCTACGAAGTGGTGCTCGGCAACGGTGGCACCACCGCGTTCTGGGACGCCGCCGCCTTCGGCCTGATCCGCGAGCGCTCGCTGCACCTGACCAACGGCGAGTTCTCCTCGAAGTTCGCCTCGGTCGCCAAGGGCAACCCGTTCATCGGTGACCCGATCGTCGTCTCGTCGGAGCCGGGCAGCGCGCCCGAGCCCGTCTCCGACCCCTCGGTCGACCTCATCGGCTGGGCGCACAACGAGACCTCGACCGGTGTGTCCATCCCGGTCTCGCGTCCGGCCGGTTCGGAGAACGCCCTGATCGCCATCGACGCCACCTCCGGCGCGGGCGGCCTGCCGGTGAACATCGCCGACTCCGACGTGTACTACTTCGCCCCGCAGAAGTGCTTCGCCGCCGACGGTGGCCTGTGGATCGCGATCATGAGCCCGGCCGCGCTGGCCCGCGTCGAGGAGATCAAGGCCTCGGGCCGCTGGACCCCGGAGTTCCTGTCGCTGCCGATCGCCATCGACAACTCCACCAAGGACCAGACCTACAACACCCCCGCGCTGGCCACCCTGCTGCTGTTCGCCGACCAGATCGAGTGGATGAACGCCAACGGCGGCCTGGACTGGACCGTCAAGCGCACCCTGGACTCGTCCTCGCGCCTGTACTCGTGGGCCGAGTCGAGCTCCTTCGCCACCCCGTACGTCACCGATCCGGCGCACCGTTCGCAGGTCGTCGGCACCATCGACTTCGACGACGCGGTCGACGCCGCCCAGGTCGCGAAGATCCTGCGGGCCAACGGCATCGTCGACACCGAGCCGTACCGGAAGCTGGGCCGTAACCAGCTCCGCGTCGGTATGTTCCCGGCGATCGATCCGGAAGACGTTTCGCAGCTGACCCGCTCGATCGACTGGGTCGTCGGTCAGCTCTGAGATAAGACCGCAATCAGGGCCGGTGCCCGATGAACATTTTCCGGTTCATCGGGCACCGGCCCTTTGCGTCGGGTTCTCCAGGGGTTCGCAACATTTGCATTCGAGCACACCGCCGCGAGCCGGTATTTGATGTTGATCTATCACCAAACTCCCTGCACACGACCAGGATTCGTATGGTGAGCCGATCAGATTAGCGGGACCTGGGGTCCCGGTGCGCGATTTCGGTCGTGCGTGTCTGCTGCCGCGGGCAAGTAATGTGCACTACTGTCTAGGAAAGTGGGCGGTGTCGTAGCCGACGCGATAGGGAGGTAACGGTGCGTGAACTTCGAGTGATCGGGGTGACGCCCGACTCCACGCACATCGTGTGCAGTGACACCGAGTCCGGCACCAAGTTCCGGTTGCCCGCCGACGACAAGCTCCGCGCGGCGGCGCGCGGCGACCTCGCACGATTCGGCCAGATCGAGATCGAAACGGAAGCGTCTATGCGTCCTCGCGATATCCAGGCCCGTATTCGAGCCGGTGCGTCCGTCGAGCAGGTCACGGCGGAGTCCGGGATGCCGGCCACCAAAGTCGAACGTTTCGCCTACCCGGTGTTGCTGGAGCGCGCCCGCGCCGCCGAACTGGCGCAGAAAGCGCATCCGGTACGCCCGGACGGTCCCGCGCTGGAAACGCTGCACGAGATCGTCACCGCGGCCTTCGCCGAACGCGGTCACACCATCGAACAGGCCGAATGGGACGCCTGGAAAGACGAAAAGGGATTCTGGGTCGCCCAATTGCAGTGGCGGCACGGACACTCCGAGATCGCCGCGCACTGGCGCTACCAGCCGGACGCGCACGGCGGCTCGGTCTCCCCGCTCGACGACCCGGCCAACGACCTGATCGATCCCGATTTCGGGCGCGCGCTGCGCGGGCTGGCCACCATCCTGCCCACCCCGGTGGAGAAGGCTCCGCCGATCGTGGAGCCGCCGACCCCGGTCGAGCCGCGCCCGCGCGAGCAGGTCGCCCCGACCGCGCGTCCGACGGCCCGGCCCGCCCAGCCGACGCTGGACGAGTACTACGAGCAGCGCGCGGTCGCCGCCGGTGGTGGCGCGGCGGCGATTCCGGCCGCCCCGGTCCCCGCGGCGCCGATCCCGGCGACGCCGGCGCAGCCGGTAGCGCAGCCGGTAGCGCAGCCGGACAAGGAGCCGGTGGCGAAGGAGCCCGCTCCGGAGAAGCCGGCGACTCCGGAGAAGCCCGCCGCCAAGCCCGCACGGGCCAAGCGCGGCAAGGCGCCGATGCCGTCCTGGGAGGACGTCCTCCTCGGCGTCCGCAGCTCCGGACACTGACCGCCGCCCCGGGGTTTCGGCCGGGCTGCGGTGCGGGGTCGGGGTTCGTCGGTGGGGTCGAGGTGGCCCGCTCCCGGTGAGTTATCCATGTTCTTGCGTGAGCTGGTGATTCGGTCGAGGTGGGAGGTGGTTGCCGGTGCTTTCCGCTTCCACGCTCTGGTATGTCGACACGCCGGATCCCGTGGCCGTGCTGCGGGAGCGGCCCGAGCCCGACCCGGCGGCCGCCGCGGCGCTGGCCGGGCAGTTGTACGCCGAGCACGATGTGCGGCCGATCATGATCGGGACGCTGAACGGGTGCGCCGCGCCGGATCGGGACGAGGTCTACATCGGGTGCTATCCGGGGCTGACGGTCGTGTGCACGGCCGAGGCGGCACTGGTGCGGCCGACGAAGCTGCCGGATCTGCTGGTGCGCCCGCTCGCCTCGGAGCACACCTACCTGGTCTCCTTCGACGCCAAGCTGCACTGGGGCGCGTTCGCGCACTGGGAGCGCGGGGAGTTCCGGCGCTCGTTCAGTTCCACCCGGGTCGACATCCTGGAGAACGAGGGGCTGCCGATGGTGTGGGAGCGGCCGTTCTGGGCCGGTGACCATCCGGTGCCGTGGCAGGCGGCCGACCATCCCGGACCGCAGTCGCTGCCCTTCGATCCGCCCGGCTTCGCCGACGCCGCCAACGACGAATGGCTCGGCTTCCGCTACCGCACCCCGGCCGAGCCGGGCGGGGTGATCCCCGGCGACCTGGCGGTCTGCGGCTTCACCCTGTACCCGAAGGGTCAGGCACCGCAGCCACCACAGCTGCAGACGGCCAGCCCCGGTGCGGCCACCCGGCGCAAGCGCGGCCTGTTCGGCTGGCTGCACCGGACCGACCGGGTGCTGTGAGCCGGTTCAGCCGAGCTGTTCGCCGACCAACGTCAGCCAGCCCAGCACCACCCCGAGCGCCGCGCCGGCCAGCACCCACCGCACCACCGGCGTGAACCGCCAGCGCCACGCGGTCGGCGCCACCCCGATCGCGGCGACCACGTTCACCGCCACCGCGAGCAGCCAGTGGACGGTCGCCAGCGCGGCGCCGAACGCGTACACCGCCACCGCACTCAGCACCGCGACCAGCACCACCACCGTGACGCCCGCGGCCCACGGCACCGAATCCGGTTGCGCGCGATAGGGACCGTCCGGTTCCTGCTTCACGATTTTCGCACCCGCTCGTAGAAGGCCATCGCCGCCGCGGTCGCGACATTGAGCGAATCGGTGCCCGGCGACATCGGAATTCGCGCGCGAACATCGGTGGCGCGCATGGCTTCTTCGGTCAGGCCGGGGCCCTCCGCGCCGAGCAGCAGCGCGACCCGCTTCCCCGTCATCGCCGTCGCCAGGTTCACCGCCGCCGGGTTCGGCGTCAGCGCGATGATCTGGAAGCCACGCTCGCGCACCAGCTCCAGCCCGCCCGGCCAGGTCGGCAGCTGCGCGAAGGGCACCCGCAGCACGTGCCCCATCGAGACGCGGACCGCGCGCCGGTACAGCGGATCGGCGCAGCGGTCGCCGAAGAGCACCGCGTCCGCGCCGAGCCCGGCCGCGTTGCGGAACATCGAGCCCAGGTTCTCGTGATCGTTGACGCCCTCGAGCACCGCCACCGTGCGGGCGCCGTCGAGCACGTCGTCGACCGACAGCTCGGCAGGTCGCGGTGCCACCGCGAGCACGCCCCGGTTGAGGTGGAAGCCGACCACCTCGGCCATCACCTCGGCACTGGCCCGGTAATACGGGAGGTCGCGGCCCGCCAGGTCCTCGGCCAGCGCCTCGTAGCGTTTCCCGACGCCGAGCAGCGCGCTGGGGGTGAACCGGGAGGCGAGCATCCGCTGCACGACAACGACACCCTCGGCGATGACCAGGCCCTTGCGCCCCGGCAGGTCGGGCCTGCGGTCGGCGGAGGACAGGTCACGGAAGTCGTCGACCCTCGGGTCGGCGGGGTCGTCGATGTCGATCACTTCGGCCACTGGACAATCCTGGCATGATGGATGCATGAAGATCGTGCAGTTGATCTTGAACATCCTGTGGGTGGTGCTGTGCGGTTTCTGGATGGCCCTCGGCTACCTGCTGGCCGCCCTGATCTGCTTCATCCTCATCATCACCATCCCCTTCGGTATCGCGTCACTGCGGATCGCCGGTTACGTGCTGTGGCCGTTCGGGCGCAGCGTGGTCGACAAACCGGGCGCGGGCGCCGGTTCGCTGATCGGCAACATCATCTGGTTCATCTTCGCGGGCTGGTGGCTGGCGATCGGTCACATCGCGACCAGCATCGCGCTGGCGGTGACGATCATCGGCCTGCCCTTCGCCTGGGCGAACCTCAAGCTGGTGCCGCTGTCGCTGTTCCCGCTGGGCCACGAAGTCGTCGACTCCGACGAGGCGCGCTGATCACTCGGACTCGGCGACGATCTGATTCATGATCTCGACCGCCCGGTCCAGGATCTCGATCTGCTCCGGCTCCAGGCGCGCGAGCTGATCGGTCATCCAGGCCTCGCGGGCACTGGTCTCGTCGGCCACCAGCGCGCGCCCGGCTGGCGACAGGGAGACGATGATCTGCCTGCCGTCGGTCGGATGCGGACGGCGCTGCACCAGGTCCAGGTCCGACAGCGACGCGATGACGCGGGTCATCGACGGCGGCTGCACCCGTTCCTTGCCCGCGAGCGCCCCGGGGGTCATGGCACCATCACGCGCCAGCGTCGCCAGAGCCGACAGCTGGGTGAGCGAGATCTGCGCGTCGGCACGGCGGCCGCGCAGATGTCGCGTGAGCCGTACGACGGCCAGTGAGAGATCACCGGCCAGGGCACGGACGTCCGATGGCGTTGTCACAGTGCAGAACTCTACGGTACGTCCGCGCCACCTGATGGGTTTCACGCGGCTACTGTTTGGGTATGGATAACGGTCACGTCAGCTCGGCGGTCCCCGAACTGCCCCGAAGTCTGGTAGATCCGCGTCCGGTGGTGGTGGCCGGATTCGTCGCCTGGCTCGTCGCGACCGCCCTGGTGTGGCTGAATCCGGCCTGGTCAGAGGCCAGGCCGGTGTGCCTGATGGGGCTGGCGGTCGGCGTGCTCGGCGTCTCGATCTACCTGGCCCAACTGCGCTCGGCCCGCCGTGGCGACAAGGGCGCGCAGGTGGGTCTGTCGACCGACTAGCCGGTCACCTCGAATTCGGCGCTGGTCCCGGTGACCGGACGCAGCGCGCCGTCGGCGCCCAGCGCGTCGGCGTAGTGCACGAACCGGTGCACGCCCGTGGCGGTCGCGGGCACGTCCCAGGTGAACCTGGCGATGGAGACCGCGTCGCCCTCCTTGCGCCAGTGGAATCGCACGTCCCACTCGCCCTCGTTGGCCACCCGCGCCCAGTCGCCCGCTCCGGTGCGGCGCTGCACCTCGAGGAAGGTGTCACCGCGTCGCGGGTTGTGTTTCGGATGGGCCGAGACGAATTCGACCGCCACCCGCTCGCCGGGCGCGCACCGCGCGGGCGGCTGCACCAGGACGTCGCCGAAGCCGCGGCCCTGCGGGGTCGCGTCCGGGCCGGGGACGGTGGCGAAGTTCGGCTGGAGCGCGGAGACATCGCGCGGCGCCGGACCGCGCCCGATCGCCCCGCCCGCGACGAACGCGGCGGCCAGCCGGGCGAACTCCTGCTGATACGCGCACAGCGTGTAGCGGCCGAACAGCGTCGAGGCGCCCTCGTACTGCTGCGCGTCGTACTCCTCCGGCGTGGTGACGTACTCGTGGTAGGAGTTCGCGTAGCCCTGCAGCAGCACCTGGTCCGGATCGACACCGAGCACCGCCGCCACCGCCCGCCGCACCCGCAACCCGGCGACGATGGTGAACTCAGCGCCCGCCGCGGCCAGATAGAGCCCGCCGATCCGGATCAGCTGGATCGGCACCACATTCGGCACCCAGGCCACCGGCGGGAGCAGACCCAGCGGCACCGCGACCGCCTTGGGCGCCTGCGCGTCCGCCAGCCACGCCGGGTGCGGATGATCGATCCCGCCGAGGAAGTCGACCATCGGATTGCGCACGCCCTCGGGAATCGGCCCGCCGGGCAGGCCCGGCCCGTCCTCCACACTGCCCGCGGCCAGCGAAACACCCGCGGCGGCAGCCGAAGTGCGCCGCGGCGCCCCGTCGGGGGTGAAGCGACCGTCCACCGCGATATCGGCCAGGTCGATGTAGCACAGCGACGCGGAGACCGAGGCCGCCATCGACACCGCGTGCGCGGCAGCCGCTCTCGACGCGTCGTGCTGGCGCTCGCCGAGGATCCTGGTGTTCTCGAACTCGTCGGTGGTGGGTCCGTCGCCAGGGCGCAGATTCAGATTGGGCGACATGTCACCGGCATTGGTCTGCGCGAACGCCGCGATGTAGGACGGCGCGCCGTCGAGATGCCGCACGCCGTGCTCGATGTGTTCGGCGGCGAAGCTGGCGTAGCCCTTGTTGTCCGAGCTGATCAGCCGGTTGGCGTTGGTCATGGAGGTGTTGTGGGTGGCGAACCAGGTCAGCGCGCCGACCTCGCGGCCCGCCCTGGTGAAGACCAGCGTGGTCACGGCCGGGTCGATGGCGTCGGGGAACACCGCGCGATCGCCCTCGGGATTGCGCTCGAAGGCGACGCGGGACCGGTTCACGCTGGCGTCGTGCAGGGTCGCCCGGCCCAGCGCGATGGCGCCCGGTCCGAAATCGGCGTCGGCGGCGACGATCGCCTCGACGATGCCGTTCACCTCGGCGTCGTAGACCTGCTGCTGAAATCCCAGCGTCGCCAGCGTATAGGCGTAGTCGTGCGCGGAGCCGCCACAACTTGCATGGGTGTGGGTCGAGGTGAGCACCACATTTCGCTCGGTATAGCGGTCACCGAAACGCTGCGCGAGGGCGAGCAGTACCCCGCCGTGTACCGAGCCGAACACCGCGCCGTTCTCCACCGCGACGTAAGCGATGCGATTTCCGTCGGCGCCGATCACGAACGCGCGTGCCCGGGGCCGCAGATGAATTCCGGCGGTCGCCTGATCGAGTTGCGAGTAGCCCATCATGCCGCATTCCGCGGCCGGGCCGGTGAGATCGGCGATGCCGAGCCCGAATTCGAATCCGCCCGGTTTCGGATCGGCGCGCGCGGCGGGGGTCGCGGCACCGGTGAGGGCCGAGACGGCGGGCACAGCGGCCACACCCAGGGCCGAGGCGGCCAGGACGGTACGGCGGGACACGGACATCAGGCGACTCCTTCGCAACTTCCGATTCGGAGACAACCACATCAACTGGTCAGATGTCCAGGATTTTCTCGCGGACCGGCGAATTGACTGTTTGCCACGCGGGCGCTTAACTCGCACACGTGTCCTCCCGATTGAGCGTCGAAGAACGACGAGCCCACCTGATCGAGGCAGCGATCGGTCTCGCAGAGAAAAAAGGCGTCGCGGGCGTGACCACGCGCGATGTCGCACAAGCAGCGGGCGTCTCACTCGGTGTGGTGCATTACTGTTTCGAAAACAAGGACGCACTGATGACCGAGCTGGTCAAAGCGTTGTCCATGGAATTGCGCGATTCCGTCGATGCCGATGATTCGCTCTGGGCGGATGCCGGAACCGGAAAAGAAGCGCTTCAGAAATTGGTGCGTTCCGGTTTGGAACTGATGTGGCGCAACATCGAAGCCACGCCGGAGCGTCAGCTGCTCACCTATGAGACCACCACTTACGCCCTGCGCGAGGGTGAGTCGACGCCGGCCAAGATCGCGATCGCCCGCGAGCAGTACGCGTTCAACGACACCACCGTCGCCGACGTCATGGACCACTGCCGGGAAGCCACCGCGACCACCTGGACCACCCCCGTCACCGAGCTGAGCCGGTTCATCCTCAGCGTCATCGACGGTGTGGTGCTGCGCTGGCTCGTCGACGACGACAGCGAGGCCGTGCAGACTCAGCTCGACCTGCTCGCCGCGATGGTGGCCGCGCACGCGCGCTAGCCCCGCGGCACCTGCACGTGCACCGCGTCCTCGGTGTGCCACCACGGCACCCGCACCGTGCCCGTCAGCGCACCGCGCAGATGCACCTCGAGCGTCTCGTGCAGGACCAGCGCGCCCGCGGTGTCCCGCGGTGACCACAGCTGACGCAGCACGACGCCCAGCGCGTCGGCCGCCCAGGTGGTCCGCCTGCCGGTGCCGAGCACCTCGGCGCTGACCTCCTCCGAGACCAGCGGCACGTCCAGCAGGGTCGCCAGCCCCTCGGCGCTGCCCGCGTCCCCGGCCACCAGCCGCTCCGGCGGGACGACCAGGCCGAAGCAGGGCTGGTCCAGGACCAGCACCGTGCTCGCGTCGACGACCGCGCCGGACAGCGCGCGCACCTGCTCGGGCAGATCCAGCTCGCGCGGGTCCAGCGCGCCGGACTCGACGGCGGCGGCCAGCCGGGCGTGGGTGTGCGCGATGACCTCGGGCGCGGGGGTTTTCGACGGATCGGCGAGCGCGTCGAGGAGTTCCTCGGCCAGTTCGGCCGACATCACGTCCGGGCGGACCAGCAGCGAGCGCAGCACGTCCAGGTCGGGGCCGGTGATGCCGTCGACCTCGAACGCCGGGAGCAGGCCCGCGAATTCGTCGTCGTCGGGATGGCGCAGGCGGCCGAGGGCGATATCGCCGATGTGCGCGTGCCGGTGCAGCCACCAGGCGGTGTAGCCGTCGCGGTCGGCGAGCAGGGCCCGGGTGCGCGGCTCCGACAGCAGCTGGCGCAGGGCGGCGGGCCAGCGGTTCTCGTCCACCAGATCGAGGTCGCGGACGGCGGCCAGCTCGCGCGGGTCCGCGGAAAGACCGTCCCACCAGGTGTGTTCGTCGTCGAGGTCGTGGTCGGGGCCGACCGGGTCGGGATCGGTGACCACCGCGAAGTCCCAGCCGACGCCGATCGCGCGCAGGGCGTCGGTGCCGTATTCGGCGACCGTGTCGGCGGCGACGTTGCCGAACGGTGAGTCCTCGACCAGCACGGCGGCCAGCGGCGCACCGGGGAGCAGCAGCTCGTCGGCGGGCCGCGGTTCGCCGGTGTCGTCGGGCAGTTCGAGCAGGCCGAGCCAGGGTGGGAGCAGCTCCGGGGTGGCGAAGGGCGCCAGCCGCAGTACCGCGTCGACGGTGTCGGGGTCGGCCGGGTCCTGTTCGAGCAGGTCGTGCAGGCCGGGGTCGGTGAGCAGGTCCTCCGCGGTGGCGCTGCGGGCGCCCAGCCGGGCCAGTAGGGCATGGGTGGCGTCGGGGTGCACCAGGCGGGCCCAGTGCACCGGAACGGCCACCGTGAGCTGATCGTCGAGGACGACGGTGCGCGGACCGGTGACGAGCCTGCCGTCTGCCAGCGGCACCGCCAGCGCGCCGAACTCCTCGGCGGTCCTGGTGTCGACCACGAACGGTTCGAGGGCGGCGTAGAACCGTTGCCACCAGCGCGGTTCGCGATCCAGGCCGCTCGACAGGTCGGCCAGCGACGCCGGGCCGAGGCGGTGCACGTCGAGGACGGACAGCTTCTCCTGCTGGGCGCGACCGGAGAGTTCCGGGATCAGCAGGGGGCCGGTGATATCGGCGAGCTGCGCCGCCAATTCCGGTGTGAGGTCCGGGAATACGCTGGCGCGGGTCGGGACGGCGACCTGGTCCGTCGTGACGCCCGAGAACCAGGCATCGAGACGAGCCGCGTCGGTGCCGGTGGTCGGCCCGGCCTGCGCCTCGACCACGCGACCGGAAGCCGAGGGCACGGGTGCGCCGAGCGCGAGGGCAGCGGCGGCCAGGCCGGGGTCACTGATCGCACGTGCCGTCTCCTCCCGACCTGCGACTTCGGCCAGGCCGGGGTCATCGAGTGCGCGCGCGATCTCCGAGCGGCCGGAAAGGCCCTCGTCGGCAGTGGCTTCCGGCAGGTCGAACCCGCCCAGCGCGATGGCCGCGGCTCGTGCGGCGTCCGTCGCGGGTGCCGGGGAGTCACCGGTCGGCGGCGATACGGGGTCGACGAGCTCCGGGTCCGCGAGCCGGGTGGCGCAGACGGGGAGCCATGGGTTGGTGCGGAGTTCGGTGGTGACGGCTTCGCGGAGGAGGCCGTCGGCCTCGCTGCGGGCGAAGCCGGGGGCCGGGACGAGGACCAGGCGGTCGCGGGGCGGGAGGGCGCGGGCGAAATCGGCGTAGCCCGCGGCCAGTTCGGACAGGCGGGCGCCGGGAAGCAGACGCCTGCGATCGGGCTGCATGGCGATGTCGGCCACCAGGATCGCGGGCAGGGACAGTTCCTCGTCGGAACGGGTGGGGGCACGCAGGACATCGGGGGCGGCGGCCACGGGGCGGCCCGCGCGCAGCGGGAGCAGCCAGCGCGCCCTCGGGGTGCGGTACTGCCACCAGCGCCGGGTGGTGCCGTCCGGCTGGGTGACGGCCAGTTCGGTGAGGCCGTCGGCGCCGAGATCGGTGCCGGTGCAGGTGAATTCGTCGGCGCCGATCCGGATGCGACGCAGGGCAGGCAGTTCCAGCAGCAGGTCGGTCGCTTCCGCGCGCAGCGCGGCGAGCAGGGCGTCGGCGTCGATGTCGTCGCGCAGGTGCACGACGACCTCGGTGTCGGCGCCGGCGACCGGGGTGGTCGGGACGGGCCAGGCCAGGCGCAGCACCGGCGGCTCGATCGTCGGCAGGTCCTCGGGGATATCGATGCCGATGTCGTGCAACGCGTTGCGGGTCGCGGTCCGGGAGAACCGGATCGAGCCGGTCGTCGACCTGACCTCGATCTCGTCACCCACCGACCGCACCGCCGTGAAGCCGACACCGAACCGCCCGACCTGCTCGGCCTCGGTCTTCCCGGAGGCACGCAAGGCGGTGAGCGCGTGCACGCCGGAAACACTCAGCGGCGCACCGGTATTCGCGACATGCAGTCGCCCGTCGAGCACCCGGACGCTCAGCTCACCCGCGACTCCCACCTTCGCCGCCGCGTCGGCCGCGTTCTGCGCCAGCTCGGTGAGCACCCGATCCCGGTAGCCCGCGGCCACCAGATCCGCCTCGGTCGCGCTGTCCTCGCGCAACCGGGTAGGCGAATCCCGCCAGGCGGCAAGCACTCCGGCACGCAGCTCCGCGGTGCCGAAGGGATCCGCCGATCCGTTCAGCGCGCCACCGACGATCCGTGCTCGTCCACCGAGTCACCCTGGACGGCGTCCGACTCGGCACCCGAAGCCGTTGCGGCCGTGGTGTCTTCGCCCGCCACATCGGCGTCGGACTCGGCACCCGAAGTCGTTGCGGCCGTGGCGTCTTCGCCCGCCGCGTCGGCGGCAGGGGCGGCGTCCTCGGCGACAGCGGGGGCGTCCGCCGCGACCTCGGCGCCACCGGCCGCGAGCTCCTCGCCGACGGCGGGGACTTGCTCGGCGCCGGCGTCCGGCGTTTCCACCGCGGCAGCAGCGGAGGGTTCGCCCTCAGCACCTGAGACCGGTTCGGTCACGGCCGATTCAGCGGCACCATCCGACGCAGCCTCGGTATCCACCGCCAGGTCGGCGGCAGCCGTGTCGGCACCCGCTTCATCGACGGCGGGCTCGGCCACATCGGTCACGGATTCGGTCACCGTGTCGGCGGCTGCAGCCTGCGATTCGGCACCGACCGTTTCGGCATCGGACTGCGTCTCCGCAGCGGGCGCGGACTCGGCACCCAGGTCGCCGGTGGCGATCTCGGCAGCGCCGGTTACCGGGGCGGTCTCTGCAGCTGCCTCGGTCGCACCGGTCCGCGACTCGGTGGTGTCGGCTTCCGGCGCGCCCGAGAGCTCCTCGGCCACGGCCTCGGCGACCACGGCGGCGTCGGCCGTGGGTGCCAGCTCGGCAGCGACGACCTCGGCGGCCGACTCCGGCTGCGCGCCTTCAGCGAGCGCTGCGCGGGCGGCGGCGGCCGCGTCGACGGCCTCGGCCTCGGCGGTCTCCTGCTGATCGGCGTTCTCGCCGGTCTCGACCGCCGCGGCATCCGTCGCGATCGCGGTGCCGGTGTCGCCAGTGGTCTCCGCATTCACGGCCGGGGTGTCCACATCCGCCACGGACACCTCAGCGGATTCAGTAGCCGCAGCGGCCTCAGCAGCTTCGGCGGGCGCAGCGGTGGCGGCGGCTTCAGCGGGCGCAGCGGCCTCGGCGGGCGCAGCGGCCTCACCGATCGCGGCAGCCTCGGCAGACGGCACGGACTCCGGCGTCGTGCGGACGATCTCGACGAGTTCCACGGCGTGGTCGTCGAACGCCTCGTAGCGCGGCGAACCGTTGCCCGAGGGGGCGATCACGTCGGAGTGGGCGCCGCAGCCGTATTCGATGTGGACGACGTGGCCGTCGGCGCCCATCGCGTTGCCGCAGACGCCGAAGGATTCGCGCAGGGCGCCGGCCAGCGGCAGGAAGAAGCCGCACAGGCCGCAGGTGGAGGGGGCGGCCTTGGCCATCTCGGTGTCGGGGCCGAACTCGGTATACCAGCGCTGGGCCGCCTCGACGCGGCCCTCGAGGCTGAGCACCTGGGTGCGGCCGAGGCCGATCTCGTGACACACCTCGTCGACCACGGGGTCGCCGGTCGCGATGTAGCCGGGGACCAGGCGGGGATCGTCGGCGGGCGGGGCGAGCAGATCGCCGGGACCGAGGTCGCCGGGGCGGACCCGCTGCTCCCACGGGATGAAGTCGGGGGCGATCAGGGCATCGGGGCCAGGTAGCAACGCCGACTCGCTGACCGTGGCGTATGTGGCCTCCGGCGGCGCGGCGACCACGACGGCCCACTGCCAGCCGCGGTAGCCGGGCAGGGTCGCCTCGAACCGGTGGGTGGCCGCCGACTCGTCCTCGCCGGACACCCCAAGATGCGCTCCGACCCCGTCGGGCTCCAACTCCACGAGCGCACGACGTGCGACTTCGGCCGCATCGGCCAGAACAGGACGCACGCCGGACTCCGAAACAGATACTGCGCTCACGGCATACATTTTGCCGTATGAAGTGCAATCGGAGTTCGTTGGCCGTCGCTGCGCTGGTCAGCCTGCTCGGCGTGGGGGCTTGCGGGGGCCAGGAAGAGCCCGGACCGCCGCGCTGGCGCGTCGAGGTGATCGGCTCGTCACCGCACGATCCGCGGGCCTTCACCCAGGGGCTGGAGGTGGTCGACGGCGTCCGCTACGAAAGCACCGGCATGTGGGGCGTGTCGAGCGCGCGCGCCGCCGATCAGGCGACCGGCGTCGAGACCGCGCGCGTCGATCTGCCGGGCAACCTGTTCGGCGAGGGCATGACGAAGGCGGGCGGGATCGTCTGGCAGATCACCTGGCAGGACCACGTCGCCATCGCGCGCGACCCGGTCACCCTGGCCGAGACCGGCCGCGCCGAGTACGAGGGCGAGGGCTGGGGCGTGTGCGCCCAGCCCCAGCGCCTGGTGATGAGCGACGGCACGCCCACCCTCACCTTCCGCGACCCGGTGACCTTCGCGAAGACCGGTTCGGTGACGCTGTCCGGGTACCCGTCTCCGCAGCCGAACGAACTCGACTGCGCCCCCGACGGCACGGTCTACGCCAACAACTACCCCTCCGACGAGATCCTGCGCATCGATCCGGAGACCGGCCGCGTGCTCGCCGTGATCGAGGCGGGCGGGCTGCTCACCGCGGGTGAGCGCGCGGGCACCGATGTCCTCAACGGCATCGCCCACCTGCCCGGCACCGACCGATTCCTGCTCACCGGCAAGTACTGGCCGCGCATGTTCGAGGTGCGGTTCGTCCCGAAATAGGCGAGCTGTGGCGAACACTGCCGCGCCGCGAGTGAACACGGAGAACCCGCGTGGGCCAGAATTGGACTGTGACTACTCCCCGCGATCCCTCCGGTCCCGACCGTGGTCGCCGGGACGGTAACCCCGCGGGCAGGCATCCCGGCTTCGGGCAGTACCCGCCGCGCGCGGGCACTCCGCGCAAGGTCTTCCCCCGCCCGGACTCGCCCGATCCGCCGACGATCCGGTCGAAGAACCCGTTCCGGCGCGGACGGTCCGAGCCCGACGCCGCCCCGACCGCTCCCCTGCGCGGCCCCGCGCCGCGCGCCAGGCCGGTGCCGCCCGAGCAGGACGCCGGCCCGGCGGGCACCCGCCCGCTGCCCCGGCCCGAGGAGCCCGCCGACGACGAGGTCAAGCAGCGGGTACCGCGCAAGCTCACCGTCACCCGGGTCGCGGCCATGCGCAGCCGCGAACTCACCGAACGCGGGTTCGCCACCTTCCAGCGGGCCGCCAAGGCCGACGGCGCCGACCAGTCGGGCCTGACCGCGCTCACCTACGCCACGATGGCCAACTTCGCGCTCGACGCCGCGATCGCCGTCTCGCTGGCCAACACCCTGTTCTTCGCCAGCGCCACCGCCGAGTCCAAGACCAAGGTGGCGCTGTACCTGCTGATCACCATCGCCCCGTTCGCGGTGATCGCGCCGCTGATCGGCCCGCTGCTTGACCGGTTGCAGCGCGGCCGCAGGCTGGCGCTGGCGACGACGTTCGGGCTGCGCGCGATCTTCGCGCTGCTGCTGATCATCGAGATCGACACGTGGGGGCTGTATCCGCTGGCCCTGTGCATGATGGTCGGCTCGAAATCCTTCGCGGTCCTCAAGAGCGCGGTCACCCCGAGGGTGCTCCCACCGGACATCGATCTGGTCCGCACCAACTCCCGGCTGACGGTGTTCGGCCTGGTCGGCGGCACCATCGGCGCCGGGGCGGTGGCCGCGCTCGCCGCCATGATCGCCGGGTCGACCGGCGCGCTGGTGCTGGCCACCGGCATCGCGGTGGCCGGCGCGTATCTGAGCCTGCGGATTCCGTCGTGGGTGGAGGTGACCGAGGGCGAGGTGCCAGCGACGCTGAGCTATCACGGCGACGACGCGCACACCGAGGTGCTCGAACCCGGCACGGAATCCTCGGTGCCCGCCCGGAAACGACGGCAGCCGCTGGGCCGGGCCGTGGTCACCGGGCTGTGGGGCAACAGCTCCATCCGCGTGCTCACCGGCTTCCTGACGTTCTACATCGCCTTCGTCGCCAAGGGCTCGGGCGGCAGCCCGACCGAGCAGGCGGCCATGCTCGCGGTGGTCGGCGTCGCGGCGGGCATCGGCAACTTCGGCGGCAACGCGACCGGGGCCAGGCTGCAACTGGGCAGGCCGTCGCTGGTGGTGCTCGGCTGTACCGCGGCCTGTACCGCGGTCGCGCTGTTCGCGATGTTCACCGGCAATCTGTTCGGCGCGGCGTTCGCGGCGCTGATCGCGTCCGCGGCGAGCGCGCTGGCGAAGGTGTCGCTCGACGCGGCGATCCAGGACGACCTGCCGCCGGAGTCGATCGCGTCCGGTTTCGGCCGGTCGGAGACGGTGCTCCAGCTGAGCTGGGTGATCGGCGGCGCGGCCGGTGTGCTGCTGCCGATCGAATTCTGGAAGGGTTTCGCGGTGATCAGCGTGATCCTGGTGATCGGCCTGATCCAGACGTTCGTCAGCTACACCGGACATTCGCTGCTGCCCGGCCTCGGCGGCAACCGTCCGCAGCACGCCGAGCAGGAAGTGCCCAACACCCATCCGCACCGGGCAGGCCCCGGTACGGTTCCGCGAGGGACAGGAGACCCCATCCGGTGAGCAAGCTCAACGTCCGCACGATCGTCGCCCTGGTCGCGGCCGGACTCGTCGCCGTCGCCGCGGTGACCGCGGGCCTGGTGGCCTACGGCGTCTCGAAGGCGCCCGAGTACGAGCCGCAGATCACCGCGTTCGCGCACGGCAAGGCGGTCACCGTCGACCCGTTCCTGTACTGCACCGTCACCATGCAGGACTGCCGGTACGGCGAGACCACCGAGCTCGCGACGGTGGCGGGCCTTCCGGTGCAGCTGTCGCTGCCGGACAAGATCGCCGAGTCACCGTGGCTGGTCCAGCTGATCTACCAGCGTCCCTCCGGCGAGCAGGTCGACCGGGTGCTGAGCTTCGCCGACTTCCCCTCGGGCGCACGCGCGCTCACCATCGACACCAAGCCCGAACCCGACCTGCGCCTGGCCGGCATCGAGGTGCAGCTGCCGATCCTGGCCCGCGACACCGTGACCGGCCGCGAGACCTACATCCCGCACGCCGCCTGGTCGATCAGCACCCCCGAGGCCTGAGACGACTCGGTCCCGGACACCGTGGTGCCCGGGACCGAGGAATCGAATCAGTGGTCGAGTTCGCGGGCGACGGCCCGCACGACCTCGGAGATCCGCTGGGACAGCTTGCGATCCGGGTACTTGCCGCGCCGCAGATCCGGCTGGACCTTGGTCTCGAGCAGCGTGATCATGTCCTCGACCAGGCCGTGCAGTTCGTCGGGCGACTTGCGCGGGCCCGCGTCCTTGCGGGCGGGCTGCTGCGCCTGGTTGCCGCGCACGGTCGGCGGCGCCTCGAGCAGCTTCAAGCTGAGCGCCTGCGGGCCACGACGGCCGGCGGCCATGCCGAATTCGACGCGCTGACCGGGCTTGAGACCTTCGACGCCCTCGGGCAGCGCGGAGGAACGGACGTAGACGTCCTCGCCCTCGTCTTGGGAAAGGAAGCCGAAGCCCTTTTCGACGTCGTACCACTTCACCCGGCCGGTCGGCACTGCGCTCACCCGTTCATCATTCGACACCCGGACCCTTGTGGCCCGGGTTACAGCTGCTTGTCGCGAAAAGAACGCGCCCCACAGCAAGGCAGGACGCGATGTGCTGAGAGTCTACCCCGGTTGCTATAACGCGAGCACATCAGTTTTACGGTGCACCGGTGACCAACTCACCTCCGCCCGCCGCCACTCCGCCGGAGCGCGACCCCCGCCGGCCGAGCGATCGCCTGCTGCAACTCGCCCTCGCGCTGTTCGGGGTCGGAATCCTGGCGGTGATCGCCATCTTCGTGACACCGATCGTGTCGGACTCGTCGCCGGGGCTGTGGCTGTACCTGCTCGCGATGCTCGCACCGGTCGGCTTCCTGCTCGCCGTGGTGTTCGCGCTGTGGTCCGGCCGACGCGCGCGTTGACGCGTCAACTGGTTACCCCGGCGAATCGATACCCAGACAGCAGTGTGATCCTCGTCACATAACGGGTAGATAACGAACTGAGCGTGCAACCGTCGCGCACACATGGCACCGCGACTACCTGCGCGGACGCCTCGGGGATCACCCTGAGACCACCCCGAGACCCACCCGTACACGCCGGTTACCAAATAGTGACTTTCCCCGCTGTCCGTCGTACCGTTTCTCTCAGCCGGGGCAACCCCCGGAACCACCGGCCCGCCGCACCGAACCTCACCCCGCGGGTACCGGACCCCGATTGGAATCAGGAGTGAGGGCGGACCGGGAGACCTCTCAGTCCGGGCCACATGCAGGTGCGCACGAGAGGAAGAAACCCGATATGAGTGGACGCCACCGCAAGCCGACTTCCACCGGCCGCACTGTCGCCAAGGTCGCCGTCACCGGCGCGATCATCGGCACCGCCAGTGCAGCTTTCGCAGGAAACGCCAGCGCGGCCCCCGACTCCGACTGGGATCGCCTCGCGCAGTGTGAAGCCGGCGGCAACTGGGGCATCAACACCGGCAACGGCTACCAGGGTGGGCTGCAGTTCTCGCCCTCCACCTGGAACGCGCACGGTGGTGGCGAGTACGCCGCCACGGCCAACCAGGCCACCCGCGAACAGCAGATCGTGGTCGCCGAAAAGGTTCTCGCTTCTCAGGGTTGGGGCGCTTGGCCCTCCTGCTCGTCCCAGCTGGGTCTGAGCAGCGGCCCGAGCGAGCGGATCGCCCCCTCCACCCCGAGCTGGGCCCCGCAGGTGACCGTCCCGCAGGTGCAGGATCCGAGCCAGGAAGTGTTCCAGGCCGTCGATCGCGCCCTCTCCGTCGTGCAGCAGCAGGGTGTCGCCGTGCCGCAGCAGGCGCTCGATTTCTTCAACGCCGCCAAGGGCACTCAGCTCGACCCGGCCGTGATCGACTTCTTCGAGGCGAACAAGGGCCTGCTGCCCTCCTGATCGCCCGCGCAGACAACTAGAGCCCGCATCCCTAGGGATGCGGGCTCTTGTCTTTCCCGTCCGAACTACACCCGGTTGATCACCGTCTGCGGGTGGATGTACGGCAGCGACGATGCCGGGACGGGAAACTCGGTGTCCTCACCGAAGGGCGAGAGGTTACCGGCGCGGGTCGCCGACAGTTCGGTCACGGCGTGCTCGCCGTCGGCCACCTGCGGCCAGCCGTTGTCGACGTAGGGTTTCTTCGATTTGTTCACCACGGGCTCATTCTGGCATACGCACAACGTAGGCTGGATCGGATGATCGCGACGGACTCCCTCGCCGATTGGCTCGGTGCGCGCACCGACCCCCAGCTGGTGAAACTGCTGCAGTTGCGGCCCGATCTGGCGGTGCCGCTGCCCGCGTCGATGTCGGTGCTCGCGGTGCGTGCCCAGCAGCGGGCCTCGGTGCTGCGCGCCGCCGACGATCTCGACACCCTCGAATTCGCGATCATCGAGGCGCTCACCGCCAACGAGGACGCCCGCACGATCGGCACCGAGGTCACCCCGCTGACCCGGACCACCCTGCACGCGCAGCTGAAGGACCGGGTCACCAAGACCGCGCTCACCGCCGCGCTGACCCGCCTGCTCGACCGCGCGCTGGTCTGGCAGACCGGCGACGGCCTGCACCTGGCCCCCAGCGCCGCCGAAGCCCTCCCCTGGCCCCTGGGCGCGACGACGGCGCTGCCCGACGCCCTGACCGAGCCGGAGGTCGCCACCGCGCTCACCGCGGCGAGCCCGGCCGAACGCGCGCTGCTCGAGAAACTGGCCACCACGGGCCCGCGCGGGCGCACCAGGGACGCCGCACCCGGCACGGCCCCCGATCGTCCGGTACCGCGGCTGCTGGCGGCCCGGCTGCTGCACCGGATCGACGACGAGACCGTCGAACTGCCGGTGACGGTCGGCCAGATCCTGCGCGGCGAGCCGGTGACCGACCCGCACGCCCTCGCCCCGCCCAAGCCGACGCTGACCAAGCACGCGCCCGCCGAGGTGAACGCGGTCGGCGCGGGCGAAGTCGGTGAGCTGCTGCGCGATTGCGCCGACCTGCTCGACGCGCTGGGCCGACTACCCGCCCCGGCGCTGCGGGCCGGCGGGCTCGGCGTGCGCGAGCTACGCAGGCTGGCCAAGCAGACCGGCGTCGACGAGACGCGCGCCGGTCTGCTGCTCGAGCTGCTCGCGGCGGCCAAGCTGGTCGAGAAGGGCCTGCCCGAGCCGGTGCCGGAAGTGGACTCCACCGACGACTTCTGGGCCCCGACGCCCGCGGCCGACGCCTGGCTGGACGCGCCGCCCGCCACCCGCTGGGTGCTGCTCGCGCAGGCCTGGCTGGATCTGGACCGGATGCCGTGGATGATCGGGCTGCGCGATGCCGCCGACAAGCCGATCGCCGCGCTCTCGGCGGAACTGCGCATCCCGCACGCGGTGCGCGACCGCCACGCGATCCTCGGCCTGCTCGCCGAGTACCCGAGCGGAACCGCGCTGACCGCCACCGATATCGGCAAGCTGCTGGCCTGGCGGATGCCGCGCAGGCGCAGGCACTTCCGGCTCGACGCGGTGACCGCGACGCTGGCCGAGGCCGCCACCCTCGGCCTGCTCGGGCGCGGCGCGCTCGATTCCGCCGCGCGGGCGCTGCTGCACGGCGCCGACACCAGCGTCGCCGACGCCGAGGCGGAGATGGCCGCCGCGCTGCCGGAGCCGGTCGATCACGTGCTCGTCCAGGCCGACCTCACGGTGATCGCGCCCGGCCCCCTGGTGCCCGAGCTACGCGGCCGGATCGCGCTGGTCGCCGATGTGGAGTCGGCGGGCGCGGCCACGGTCTACCGGGTCGGCGACACCTCGGTGCGCCGCGCGCTGGACGCCGGGATGACCGCCGCCGAACTGCACGCGCTGTTCGCCAACCACTCCCGCACGCCGGTCCCCCAGTCCCTGACGTACCTCATCGACGATGTCGCCCGCCGCCACGGTCAGCTGCGGGCGGGCATGGCGCAGTCGTTCCTGCGCAGCGACGACCCGGCGCTGCTCGCCCAGGTGCTGGCCGCGCCGGTCGCCGACACCCTGGCCCTGCGCGCGATCGCACCCACCGTCGCCATCGCGCTGGCCCCGCTGGGCGAGCTGCTCGAACAGCTGCGCGCGGCCGGTTTCGCACCGGCCGGTGAGGATTCCGCGGGCGCGATCGTCGACCTGCGGCCGCGCGGTGCCCGCATCGCGGTCCGCCCGCTGGCCCGCAAGCCCTATCGCCCGAGCCCACCCAGCGACGAACAGCTCGCGCTGCTGGTCACCGAACTGCGCGCGGGCGAACGCGCCGCCGGTGCCCGCACCGGCCAGTCGGTGCGCGCCGACGGCACCCGCACCGGCACCGCGGCCACCCTGGCCCTGCTCCAGCTGGCCGCCAGGGTGGGCCGCCCGGTGAACATCGGTTACGTCGACGCCCAGGGCGTCGCGAGCCAGCGCGTGGTCGAACCGCTGCGCGTCGGCAACGGCCAGCTCGACGCCGTCGACCCCGTCACCGGCGCGACCCGGCACTTCACCCTGCACCGGATCGCGTCGGTCGCCCTGCTGGATTGAACTAGGCCGGCTTGGCCATGCAGAAGGTGGCCTTGGGGTCGGCGACGGTGCGGAACTGCGTCGCGTCGACGCCGCACTGGAGTTCGTCGGCCACGCCGTCGATGCGCTTGACGACCTTGAAGGTGGCCTCGGGGGCGGTGCAGGCCACGGCCTCGGCGGGGCGCTTGCCCGCGTCGGCGTAGCAGCTGCCCTGGGCGAAGTTCGGCGCCAGGCACAGCGCGGTCTTGGTGTCACCGACCGTGCCGTTGAAGGTGGCGTCGGAGACGTCGCAGGTCAGCGGGGCCGTGCCGACCTGCACGATCCGGTAGTTCGACGTCGCCGCCGCGCAGTCACCGAGCGTGCCGACCATCGCGTCGGCCGCGTTGTCGGTGACCTCGACGCACGAGCCCTTGGCGAGCGAAGCGCCCGCCGAGTCGCTGTCCGACGAACAGGCGGCGACCGCCCCGACCAGTGCGACCGTCGCCACGGGGGCGAGCACAACCCGTGCCAGCAGTCGCTTTCCTGGGAACAACACTGAAAACCTCACTCACCGAACGGTTCAGGCGAACATGACCGCCGGTGACGATACCCAAGCCCGCCGCGGCCGCGCTCGGCCCCGTCGAACCCTGGCTACCATCACAAAGATGACCCTCGACGATGTCGCAGGCGAGCTGTACGGCCTGGACCCCGGCGACTTCGTGCCGACCCGCACCGAGCGGGCCGCCCAGGCCCGTGCCGACGGCGACCGCGAGCTCGCCGCGGCCATCACCGCGCTGCGCAAACCGACGGTCGCCGCGTGGACGGTCAACCTGCTGGCCCGGCACGCGCCGCAGGAGATCGCGGCCCTGCTCGACCTCGGCGAGGCCCTGCGCGCGGCCCAGCGCCAGCTCTCCGGCGACAAGCTGCGCGCCCTGGGCGCCCAGCGCCAGCAGGTGGTCAACGCCATCACCAAGCGGGCGGGTGAACTGGCCGCCGAGCACGACCGCCCGGCGAGCGACCAGGTGCTGCGCGAGGTCGGCCAGACCCTGACCGCCGCGCTGGCCGATCCCGGCGTCGCCGACCAGGTCCGCGCAGGCCTGCTGCCGACCACCGTCACCTACGACGGCTTCGGCCCGGCCGGGTTGGTCGCGATCACCGGCGGCAAGGCCGCCGCCCCGGCGAAGCGCGCGCCCCACAAGGCCGGGAAATCACCCGCCGACGCCGAGGCGGCCCGCCGCGCCGAGGCCGCGCGGGAACTCGACGACGCCGAATCCGCGCTCGCGACCGCCCGTTCCGCGCGCGACGAGGCCGAAGCCGCAGCCGCCCAGGCGAAGACCGCGCTCGACGAGGTCGAGTCCCGCATCGACGAGTTGCGCGCCGCACTCGAGCACGCCGAGCAGCAACGCCATTTCGCCCGCACCGCCGACCATCGCGCCCGGGGCGAATTGACCTCGGCGCGCAGCCAATTCGAGCGGATGCAGCGCTGGGCCGAGCGGGCGCGCGCCCGCGTGGACGAGGACTGACCGCGCGGGGTGGGTCAGCGGCCCAGCGTGCCCGGATAGAGGAACGCCTCACGCGGTGGCGTGGTCGCGTCCAGCCATTCGGCCAGGAACTCACCGAGCGGCAACGAGGTCCGGCTCTGGAGGAACTCCCGGAACTCCGGCATCGAGCCGTGGCCGTCGCGGCGCGCGTTCACGAAATCGTGGACGGCGGTGAAGAACACGTCCTCGCCGAGCAGCTTGCGCAGCGCGTGCAGGAACAGCGGTCCGCGGTAGTAGACCGAGGTGAACTCGTTGCCCGCGCCGGGGCTCGCCAGCGCGACCTCCCAGAACTCCGGATCGTCACG
This sequence comes from Nocardia sp. NPDC051833, assembly GCF_040681225.1. Classification (NCBI taxonomy): domain Bacteria; kingdom Bacillati; phylum Actinomycetota; class Actinomycetes; order Mycobacteriales; family Nocardiaceae; genus Nocardia; species Nocardia sp. NPDC051833. Next base: position 3,375,718 of record NZ_JBFAYK010000001.1, on the reverse strand, counting down.
GTATTTCGCGATCTTCTCGCGGTACTTGGTGTCGACGTCGGCGCCATCGATCCGCTCCGGCCACAGGTAGTCGGCGGTGTAGCTGGCGAAGCACTCGTTGAGGCAGATGTCGGACCACTGCCGGATCGACATCGTGTCGCCCCACCACTGATGCGCCAGTTCGTGCACGACCGTGTTCAGGTCGGTCCACGGCGCGTAGGTGGGGCGGGTCTGGGTCTCCAGGGAGAACGGGAGCTCGGCGTCGACGTAGATGCCGCCCGCGACATCGAACGGGTAGGGGCCGTAGAGGTTTTCGAGGAAGGCGAGGATCTCCGGCAACCGCTGCTCGTCGTCGCGGTTGCTCTCCGACTCCGGCGCGAAGGCGCTGAGCACGGGCGTGCCGTCGGGCGTGCGCTGTTCGAGGAAGGTGAAGTGGTCGACGGCGATCGTGGTCAGGTACCCGATCACGGGTTGCCTGGTCTCCCAGGTGGTGTGCAGGCGACCGTCGCGCACCTCGTGCCGGGTGCGGTCACCGGTCGACATCACCTCCCACCCCTCGGGCACCGAGGCGTGCAGCGTGAAGGTCGCCTTGTCCAGCGGGGTGTCGTTGAGCGGGTACCAGGTGCTCGCACTGTGTGGCTGGCCGACGGCGAACGCGCCGCCGCTCGGCGCGTAGGTCCAGCCCTCGCCCTCGGTGTCGGCGGTCGGGCCCGCGTAGTCGACGACGACGCGCATCGGCAGCCCGGCGGGCAGTGGCAGCAGCGGCGTGACGACCAGTTCCTGGTCTCCGTCGCGGGTCCAGCCCGCGGGCTGGCCGTTGATCGTCACCATCAGCACCTCGGGGCCGCGGTAGTCGAGGTCGAACCGGGCCAGCGGCTGGGTCGCGCTGGCATCGATGGTCGCGGTGCCGCGCAGGACGTAGGTGGCCGGGTCGTAGTCGACCGTCAGGTCGTAGTGGGCGACGTCGTAGCCGCCGTTGCCGTCGAGCGGGTAGTAGGGATCGCCGAGCCCCGGCGCCCCGATCAGGCCGGGGTCGGCGCCGATCGGGCGCACGCCCAGCGCCAGCAGGGCGAGCACCGCGCACACTCCGGCCGACCATCGCATCGTCGACTGACACCTTTCGCCTGCTCTGGCTCGGATCCCGCGGACACCTTCCATCGTTCCAGCCGCGCCGCGCAGGTCCTAATATCGGTCGCTCGCGCGGCTCAGCCCAGGTCGCCGGGCAGCTGCTGCGGGTCGAGCAGCAGGCGCTTGGTCGCGGTCCGCTTCACCCGCGCGGCCAGCGCCAGGTTCTCCGCGAGCAGCCGCCATTCCCGCTCGGTGATGGCGGCGCGGGCCCGCTCGATGACCAGCCGATCACGGGTGCCCCAGGCGATCGGCATGGCCGTGACCAGCTGCCACCGTTCGCCGACCTGCCGGGGCGCGCGATCGGTGCGGACCGCGACGGCGGGCACCCGTTCCCCCGGCTCGGGCAGATGTCCGGGCAGCGCGCGCACCTTGCGGGTGATCAGCGCCCAGCTGCGCGTCGGCGCGGCGGGCTCGGCGATGTCGACGAGGGCGAGCAGCACGATGCCGGAGTCCTCGGCCTCGGTGACCACGGCGGGCACCAAAGCGCCGTCCTGGTAGAGCTTTTCGATACTGGAGCGATGCGGCGTCCACAGCGCGACCCACAGCGCGATCGCCGCGACCAGCACGCACACGACGGCGAGCAGATACCCCCAGGCCTGCCCGCTCCACAGCAGCGCGGCCGTTGCCGCGACGGCCAGCCCGGCCACCAGCAGGGCCACCACCCGCAACCTGCGTAACCCGGTGAACGTCTCGTTGACCGCATGAGCGTGCTCACGGTCGACCACGAATTCGAAGCGGCGCACGGTTCCTTCCTAGCACAAGTTGCGGAGGAGTTGCCTCCACTTATCTGCCGAGGACTTCACCGCACGGTACCGCGTTCCGACCGGCCGATCGTTACTACGCGCCGTCACCGATCGGCGGTCCGAGCAGATCGTCGGCGTCGGTGATGCGGTAGGCGTAGCCCTGCTCGGCGAGGAAGCGCTGCCGGTGCGCGGCGTATTCGGCGTCGAGGGTGTCGCGCGCGACCACCGAGTAGAAATGCGCCTGTCCCCCATCCTGTTTCGGCCGCAGCAACCGGCCGAGGCGCTGCGCCTCCTCCTGCCGGGAGCCGAAGGTGCCCGAAACCTGCACCGCCACCGAGGCTTCCGGCAGATCGATGGAGAAGTTCGCGACCTTGCTCACCACCAGCACCGGCACCTCGCCGGACCGGAACGCGTCGAAGAGCGCCTCGCGCTCCTTGTTCTTGGTGGCGCCGGTGATCACCGGCGCGTTCAGGTCGACGCCCAGCTCCTCGAGCTGGTCCAGGTACGCGCCGATCACCAGCGTCGGCGCGTCCTTGTGTCTGGCCAGGATCGACTCCACCACCGGGATCTTGGTGCGCGCGGTGGAGCACAGCTTGTAGCGCTCCTCCGGCTCGGCGGTGGCGTAGGCCATCCGCTCGGCGTCGGTGAGCGTCACCCGCACCTCGACGCAGTCGGCGGGCGCGATCCAGCCCTGCGCCTCGATGTCCTTCCACGGCGCGTCGTAGCGCTTAGGGCCGATCAGCGAGAAGACGTCGCCCTCGCGGCCGTCCTCGCGCACCAGTGTGGCGGTCAGGCCGAGCCTGCGCCGCGACTGCAGATCGGCGGTCATCCGGAACACCGGCGCGGGCAGCAGGTGCACCTCGTCGTAGATCACCAGGCCCCAGTCGCGGCTGTCGAACAGCTCCAGGTGCTTGTACTCGCCCTTGGTCTTGCGGGTGATCACCTGGTACGTGGCGATGGTGACCGGGCGGATCTCCTTGCGCTCGCCGGAGTACTCGCCGATCTCGTCCTCGGTCAGCGTGGTCCGCGCCAGCAGCTCGCGCCGCCACTGCCTGCCCGCGACGGTATTGGTGACCAGGATCAACGTGGTCGCCTTGGCCTTGGCCATGGCCGCCGCGCCGACCATCGTCTTGCCCGCGCCACACGGCAGCACGACCACGCCGGAGCCGCCCGCCCAGAACGAGTCGGCGGCCATCTCCTGGTAGTCGCGCAGGTGCCACTTGCCCTCGGTGTAGTCCAGGCCGATGTCGTGTGCCTCGCCGTCGACGTAGCCGGCCAGATCCTCGGCGGGCCAGCCGATCTTGAGCAGCATCTGCTTGATGTGGCCGCGCTCGGACGGGTGCACGATCACCGTGTCGTCGTCGATCCTGGCGCCGAGCATGGGGGCGATCTTCTTGTGCCGCAGCACTTCCTCGAGCACCGCGCGGTCCAGGCTCACCAGGCACAGCCCGTGCGCCGGATGCTTGACCAGCTGGAGCCTGCCGTAGCGGCCCATGGTGTCGACGATGTCGACCAGCAGCGGTTGCGGCACCGCGTAGCGCGAGAAGTTCACCAGCGCGTCGACGACCTGCTCGGCGTCGTGTCCGGCCGCGCGGGCGTTCCACAACGCCAGCGGCGTGATCCGGTAGGTGTGCACGTGTTCGGGCGCGCGCTCGAGCTCCGCGAACGGCGCGATGGCCTGCCGCGCGTTGCCTGCCAGCTCGTGGTCGACCTCGAGCAGCAGGGTCTTGTCGCTCTGCACGATCAGCGGACCGTCGGTCACAGTGTTCCTTAGCGGCCGGGGCCGCGGGTTCGGGGCCTCGTGACCCCTCGATCGAGCGCTCGATCGAGGGGCGGCCCCGAACGGGCTCGTCGAGCTCGCCCTGTGCGGGGTGCGTTCGGCCGGATGGTTGTGTGGCCGGCGCCTGCGCGATGGATCGCGTCGCCGGCCTTTGTCGATTGTACGGACCCGGGCCGACACGACCCGGGGCGAAGCGAGCGACGTGCGGTCCAGCAGGTGTCGACTGGACCGCGACAAGGCCGCACTGACCAGGTCAGACTCGATGCGTGCTTCAGACGACGGCGGTTCTCGGGGTTGGTGCGGCAGCGCTCGGCATGGTGCTCACGCCGGGGCCGAACATGATGTATCTGGTGTCCCGGACGGTGGCGCAGGGACGTCGCGCCGGGCTGATCTCGCTGGCCGGGGTCGCCGCCGGGTTCGCGGTGTATCTGCTGGCCGCGGCCGCCGGAATCACCGCGGTGTTCGCCGTGGTTCCGGGCCTCTACCTGGGGCTCAAGCTCGCCGGCGCCTGCTATCTGCTGTGGCTGGCCTGGCAGGCGGTGCGCCCGGGTGGGGTGTCGGTCTTCGCACCGGTCGACCTGCCGGTCGATCCGGCCCGGCGCCTGTTCACCATGGGCTTCGTCACGAATCTGCTCAATCCCAAGATCGCGATCATGTACATGGCGCTGATCCCGCAGTTCGTCGATCCCGAACGCGGCGCGCTGTGGTTGCAGAGCCTGTCGCTGGGTGCGATCCAGATCACCGTCGCCCTCACCGTCAACGCGCTGATCGTGCTCGGCGCGGCCGGGCTGGCCGGTTTCCTCACCGCGCGTCCGCTCTGGCTGCGCACCCAGCGGTACCTGATGGGGACCGCGCTCGGTGGGATCGCGATCATGCTCGCCACCGACCGCGCCCGTCCCGCCCCGGCGTGACCCACATCGGCCGGTCGACCGCGCACGACGAGCTGCCCGCGCACTGATCGACACGGGCGCGACATAGGCGACCGGATCGCCACCGACACACTCCGCCGTGTCACGCTGCTGTGTGGTTCAGGCGAGAAGGAGTGCGCGGTGAGTGCTGGGATGCTGGTGGCGATGGTCGCGGCCGGGCCGTCGGCGACGGAGCTGGATTCGGCGCTGACCGCCGTGCACCGCGGCGGCGAGCTGATGGGCGTCATCTCGTTCGCGGCGTCGGGCGCGCTGGTCGCCGTGCGCAAGCGGCTCGACATGTTCGGCATGGCGATCCTGGCCACCGCGACCGCCCTCGGTGGCGGTATCGTGCGCGATCTGCTCATCGGGCGCACACCGCCGGGCGCGTTCACCGACCTCACCTACCTGTCCGCGTCCCTGCTGACGGCGCTGGTCCTGTACTTCATCGCGCCCTCGCGCCGGCTCACCAAGGGACCGCTGGAGGTCGCCGACGCGATCGGGCTCGGCCTGTTCTGCGTCACCGGCACGGTCATCGCGTACTCGGCGGGCGTCGGCGCCCCCACCGCCGCGCTGCTCGGCATGACGACCGCCATCGGCGGCGGCGTCCTGCGCGATGTGCTCAGCGGTGAGGTCCCGTTCGTGCTCCGCCCCGACCAGGACCTGTACGCGATCCCCGCCCTGTTCGGCGCGGCCGCCACCGCCACCCTGCTCCACTTCGACCTGTACCGGACCTGGACCGGCTTGCTCGCCGCGCTCGGCGCCATCGGCTTCCGCCTGCTGGCTCGCCACTACCAGTGGCACGCGCCGACGGCCCGGCACGCCCGCGACTGAGGACACGCCGGAACACTCCCTCAGCGCACCGCCATCCCGGCCCGCAGGCGGCGCACACCCTCGTCGATGGTCTCGTCGCGCTTGCTGAAGGTGAAGCGCACCAGATGTTTCCAGTCGTCGGCGTGGTCGGCGAACACACTCACCGGCACCGCGGCGACACCCAGCCGCGCGGGCAGTTCGCGGCAGAACGCCATCCCGTCCTCGGCGCCGAGCGGGCGGATGTCCGCGCAGACGAAATACCCGCCGGAGCTGGCCGCCACGCCGAACCCGGTGTCGCGCAGCGCGGCCGAGAGCCGAAGGCGCTTGTCGGACAGGCTGTCGCGCAGCGCGTGCACCCAGTCGATCTCGGCGTTGATGGCATGCGCGACGGCAGGCTGGAACGGTCCACCGCCGACGAAGGTGAGGAACTGCTTGGCCGCCAGCACGCCGTCGAGCAGCGGCGCGGGCGCGCACACCCAGCCGATCTTCCAGCCGGTGACATTGAACGTCTTGGCCGCGCTCGACACCACGATCGTGCGCTCGCGCATGCCGGGCAGCGTGGAGATGCTGATGTGTTCGGCGCCGTCGTAGACCAGGTGCTCGTACACCTCGTCGGCCAGCACCAGCAGATCGTGCTCGCGCGCCAGCTCCGCGATGGCGGTGAGGTCGGCGCGGTCGAGCACCGCGCCGGTGGGGTTGTGCGGCGAGTTGATCACCAGCATCCGGGTTTTCGGGGTGATCGCGGCGCGCAGGCTGTCCAGGTCGAGGACGAACCGATCGCCGTCGGCGACCAGGCGCGCGGTGCGCCGCTGCGCGCCCGCCAGCGCGACGGCGGCGGCGTAGGAGTCGTAGTACGGCTCGATCAGCGCCACCTCCTGGCCCGGCTCGACCAGCCCGAGCACGGCGGCGCTGATCGCCTCGGTGGCGCCGACGGTCACCAGCACCTCGGTAGCCGGGTCGTATGCCGTGCCGTAGCGGCGGGCGCGGTCGTCGGCGATCGCCTGGCGCAGCACCGGCATGCCGCGGCCCGGCGGGTACTGGTTCAGGCCGTCGGAGATCGCGGCCTTGGCGACCTCGAGCATGCCGGCGGGCCCGTCGGTATCCGGGAAGCCCTGCCCCAGATTCACCGCGTCATGGCGGATCGCCAGTTCGGTCATCTCGGCGAAGATGGTCGATCCGAACGGGCGCAAACGGGAGACGGTGGGCGGCGCAGACGACATCTCCGCAGCGTATCCCACTTTTCCCGACCGTTGCCGTCCGATAGCGAACACGCATGTTTCACAAACGTTTTGCGGTGTTGACCTGCACTATTGTGCGATCACCCAGGCTGAGCTAGCCTCGCCGTGTTCTACCTCACACACCACAGCGTGGTGGCATATCGAAAGGGGCTCCCTATGGCCTCACCCTTGCTCGATTTCATTGTCGGCCCGGCTGCGTCGGAGGTTGCCGGTTCGGCTCTGCGGTTCATCCACGATCATCTGATGGGCAGCCCCATCGTCGATTACTTCACCGGCTCGGCGACCCCGGACAACAACATGGGTTCCTCCACCGGCGACATGAACCTCGGTTCGTCCACCGGAAACCACCAGTGGGGGTCGACCTACCCGTAGACACCCGGCGCATCGGACCGGATCGCGCGGGTCCGGTCCGATGCCAGGTCAGCGCAGCCGCGCACCCGACAGCTTCGCCACATTGGCGAAATCGTAAGCAGCCCAGATTCTTCCCTCGCGCACCGCGAAGCCGAGCACCCGCACCGGCCGCCCGAACGGCGAGTTCGGATCGGTGACGACGAGGCCCGATTGCCCGTTCACCGTCGCCGAACCCAGCTCCAGACCGAGCTCTTCCTGCTGCTTGCGCCACAGGCCGAGCGCCAGGCGCGCGATCTTCTCCGCTCCCGCAACGACATTCAGTGCCGTCTTGGTGGTGCCGCCCGCGTCGGCGACGAAGGTCGCGTCCGGATGCAGCGTCGCCGCCACCGCGGTGACGTCGCCGGTGGCCAGCGCGGCGAGGAACCGCCGCACCGCCGCGTCGTGCACGTCGTCGGCGACCGGTTCCGGCGCCTTCGCCGCCGCCTTGCGGGCACGCACCGCCAACTGGCGTGCGGCGTCGGCCGAGACGCCGAGGATGTCGGCGATCTCGTCGAACGGCACGTCCAGGCTGTCGTGCAGCACCAGCGCCACCCGCTGCTGCGGGGTCAGCGCGTCGAGCACCACCAGCGCCGCCAGCCGGCTGTCCTGATGGCGGACCACCACGTCCAGCGGGTCGGGAGTGCGGCTCGGGGTGGTGACGATCGGCTCCGGAAGCCACTGCCCCACATAGGTTTCCCGGCGCACCGCCGCGCTGCGCAGGTGGTCCAGGCAGATCCGGCTGACCACGGTCGTCAACCAGGCGCGCAGGTCGTCGATCTCGGACTGGTGCACGCCCGCCATCCGCAGCCAGCTCTCCTGCACGGCGTCCTCGGCGTCACCGACACTTCCGGTGAGTCGGTAGGCGACCGAAAGCAGATGCGCTCGATGCGATTCGAACAGGTCGGCGAGTAACGGGGAAACCATCGCCGCTGATCCTACGGTCGGCGAAAACCAGCTGAGAAACCGGGCGCCGACCTGTCACGATGGCTCGATGTACGAGCACACGCTCACCGACGGCACCCTCTGGCTCACCCGCCCCACCGGTGCCGACATCGACCGCATCGTCGAATGCTGCCAGGACCCCGAGGTGGGCCACTGGACGACGATCCCCGTCCCGTACACGCGCTCCGACGCCGAGGAATTCCTCGACAAGGTCGTCGCCCCCACCTGGGCGGGCAATGCCGCGGTCTGGGCCCTCCGCACCGCGCCGGACGGCCCCGTCGAAGGCATGCTCGGCCTGCACACCCGCGGGCCGGGCGTCTGCGAGATCGGCTTCTGGCTCACCGAGGGTCACCGCGGCAAGGGCCTGATGACCCGCGCCATCACCCTGGCCTGCGACTTCGCCTTCGACCCCGATGGCCTCGCCCTCGACCGGATCACCTGGCGCGCCATGGTCGGCAACCACCCCTCGGCCGCCGCCGTCCGCCGGGTCGGGTTCCACTACGAGGGGCTGGCCCGGCAGGGTGGCATCCAGCGGGGCACCCGGGTGGACGAATGGCACGCGGCGCGCCTCGCGTCCGATCCCGGCGTCTTCGCCGAAGGATGGCCCGCCGACATCGCACCGCGCTGAGTCGTTCCGCCCCGGGTGGAGTGCCAGGGTGCGACCGTGCCGAGCTGGTCCGCCCAAGTGAGTTGCCGTAGGCGACCGCGCCGAGCTGGTCCGCCCGGGTTGGCCTGGTCCACCCGGGCGGACCAGGCCAACACCTCGACAGCCATGTCAGCATGTGTAGACGGGCACGCCCAGACTGAGGAGCACCGATGCCTGACGACGCGCGGTTCGAGTGGTTCGCCGACACCATGGGTGTGCGGGCCGATGATCGTGTGCTCGAGCTCGGCCCTGGGCCGGGCGCCTCGCTGGTGCGGATCGCGAAGCGGTTGCGGGGCGGACGGATCGTCGGTCTCGATCGATCGGCCACCGCGATCGGCCGGGCAGCGGACCGGTGCGCCGCCGAGATCGCGGACGGCAGGGTCCGGTTGGTCGAGGGAGCGATCGGACCCGATTCGACGCGTGCGGTGCGGGCCCAGCTCGACGGGAACGAGCGATTCGACCTGGTGTTCGCGGTCAACGTCAACCTGTTCTGGACCGGCCCCGCGACAGCGGCGTGGTCGATGATCCGAGAGTGCCTGTCCCCCACCGGCCGACTGTGGTTCTGCTACGGCTACGGCAGCCCCACCAGCCCTTCGACCAGCCCCAAGCCCACCCCCGACCAACTCACCACCCGCCTGACCGCTGCCGGATTTCACTGCGACATCACGACTTCCGGCGATCTCCTCGCCGCCCACGCTGTCCCGAAGGGGTCGTAGTGCGCCAGGTCCACCGCCGCATTCGGGCGATGCTGGGAGTTGCCTCCACCCCGTGAGCAGCCGCCCTGCGGCAAGGCCGCGCGTCGCCTTGCGGGCGGTGCCTCCACCCGGGGACCGCCGCCCTGCTGCACGGCAGCGCTACACCTAGCGGGCGGCGCCTCGACCCCGTGATCAACGCCGCCGCAGCAGGGCCGCGCTTCACCTAGCGGGCGGCGCCTCCACCCGGTGATGACCAACCGTCTTCCTTGCTGCGAGCATGCCGTGAGTGATCAACCGCCTTGCATCGGTGGGTCAGCGCTTCGCCATGCGGGCGGTGCTTCCCCCCGCCGATCGACCGTCTCGATGGGGATCGTTTGCGCTCGGCGGTACCGGCGGCGGGCGGTGACGGGGTCAGCGGTTGGCGTTGCGGGCGGTGCCTCGGTGGGCGGTGACGGTGGTGGGGTCTTCGGGCCAGGCGTGTTTGGGGTAGCGGCCGCGGAGGTCGGCGCGGACCTGGGGCCAGCCGTTCTGCCAGAAGGACGGGAGGTCGGCGGTGACGGCGACCGGGCGCTGCGCCGGGGACAGCAGGTGGAGGACGATCGGTACGCGGCCACCGGCGAGCGTGGGCGGCTGGGTCCAGCCGAAGATCTCCTGGACCTTCGCCGCGAGGACCGGCGGGTCGGCGCTGTAGTCGAGGCGGATTCGGCTGCCGGAGGGGACTTCCAGGCGCTCGGGCGCCAGCTCGTCGAGGCGGACTGCCTCCGGCCACGGGAGGAGTCGGCGCAGCGCGGTGCCCGCGTCGATACGGGCCAGGTCGGATCGGCGACGGACCGTCGCGAGTTCGGGGCCGAGCCACAGATCGAGGTCCGCGAGGAGCGTGTCGTCGTCGACGGCGGGCCAGGGCGCGCCGAGGGTGCGGTGCAGGAAGTCGAGGCGCTGCCGCAGGCCACGCGCGTCCTCGTCCCAGCGCAGGAGCCCGAGCCCTTCCGAACGCAGACCCGCGCGCACCGCCACCGCCAGCAACCGCGAATCCGGTTCGCGCAGCGCCTTTTCCGACAGCACGATCGCCCCGAGCCGTTCCACCCGCCGGGCCACCACATCACCCGACTCCCAGCGCACCTCGTCGGCCCGCGTCACCAGCCCCGGCGCCGCCGCCCGCGCGAGATCCTCATCGGCGATGGCAGCCAACCGAATCCGCCCCTCGGCCCGCCCCGGATCCCGATCGGCCACCGCCACCGCGAGCCACTCCGCCGCCGCGAGCCCGGACCCCGGCGGCAAGGTCACCGCCGTCCCGCCCGCCATCAGATACGAAGCCCCGTTCGCCCGCCGCCGAGCCAACCGCTCCGGATGCGCCAACGCGATGAGCAGCGCCGCGGACTCCGCCGCCGACCCCGAACTCCCGACCCCACGCCGCGTATCGCCCGAATCCTGCGCTCCGCCATGCCCAGTGGTGCCCGACTCAGCGTTCCCACCACCGACGGCTTCAGTTCCTCTGCCGCCACCAGCTGTTGCCGCTCCGCGGCGCCCACGGCCGGCTGCCAGCGAGCCATCGGTGGCCGACTCACGGTTCTCGTCGGTGCCGGCGCTCACGTCGCGTGCGCCGATCAGCCGGACGAGTCGTTGGACCTCTCTGGTCCAGCGGGGCGGTCGCTCGGCGCGCAGGGCGCGGAGGGCGGCTGTCGCGTCGACGCCGGGGGCGAGGGAATCGTCGTCCATCAGGGCCACCATCTCGGCGGCCGCGCGGGCGCCGACGTGGGCGGCACCGTCGAGGAGGGCGCGGGCCAGGCGGGGGTGCAGGCCGAGGGCGGCCATGGCGCGGCCGCGGTCGGTGATGCGATCGGCGTCGTCGAGGGCGCCGAGCGCGTGCAGGACCGCGCGGCCCGCGGCGAGGCCACCTTCCGGCGGGGCGTCCCACCAGGCGAGGCCGGTGCCGTCGGGAGTGCCCCAGCACGCCAATTCCAGTGCGAGGCGGGTGAGTTCGGCAGTACGGATCTCGGGTTCGGGGTAGGCGGGCAGGGTCTGATGCTCGTATTCGGGCCAGCACCGCCAGGCGTGACCCGGCGCTTCACGACCGGCACGCCCCGCCCGCTGTTCGGCGACCGCAGCCGAAACACGCACGGTTGCAAGACCGGACAGGCCACGCCGATGATCGATGCGGGGCACCCGCGACAAGCCGGAGTCCACGACCGCACGAACACCGGGCACAGTGAGACTGGATTCAGCTACGGCCGTGGACAATACGACGCGCCGCCGCACACCCTGCCGCAACGCGACATCCTGCACCGCGCTACCCAACCGCCCGTGCAGCGGCACCACATCGACCCCGTCGAGATCCCGCAACAACCCCGCGGTCCGATTGATCTCGCCGACCCCGGGCAGAAACACCAGCACATCCCCCGCGGTCTCGGCCAGCGCCCGCCGGGTAACCCGCGCCACGTGCGCCTCGACCCGCTCCCGGGCCAGCGCCGGAACATAGCCGACCGCCACCGGATACGCCCGCCCACGCACCTCCACCACCGGCGCCGCCCCACCGCCTTCAGTGCTCACCCGGGCCACCGCACCACGGTCGGACGCATCCGTCTCGGGCCGAACACGCGGGGCCGAGTCATCGCCCGGCACCACGGCCGGAGTCGCCGGGCCGTCATCGGCTGCGACAGAAGGGACCACCGCACCACTATCGGGCGCGCCCACCGGAGCCGCCGCACCACCAGCAGGCGCGACCACCGTCGCCGCACCATCGGACGCGGACCCCGGTGCCACGGAGCCATCTCCAGTCCAGACCTCTGAAGTCGCCGGGCCACAGTCGAGCAAAGCCACTTCACTCGTCGCAGATGATGCGACCGGCTCGGGCACGGCGTCCCCCGCGCCGAGCAATGCCGCGAGGCGTCCGGCCGCGACCGTCGCCGAGGTGGCGAGCACCCGCAGGTCAGGCCGGAGTCCGGATCGCGCGTCGAGCAGCAGTGCCAACAGCAGGTCGGCGTCCAGGTGCCGCTCGTGGCATTCGTCGAGCACGACCGTGCCGACACCGTCCAGCTCGGGATCACTCTGCAACCGCCGCACCAGCAACCCGGAGGTCACCACCTCGATCCGCGTCCGCGACCCGACCTTCCGATCCCCACGCACGGAATACCCAACGCTCTCCCCCACCTTCTCCCCGAGCAGCGCCGCCATCCGCGCCGCAGCCGCCCGCGCCGCCAGCCGCCGCGGCTCGGCGACGACCACCTTCCCCTCGGTCCCCGCCGCCAACGCCAACGGCACCAGCGTCGTCTTCCCGGTCCCCGGCGGTGCGACCAACACCGCAACCCCACGCCCGACCAGCGTCTCGACGATCTCCCCCAGTGCGGACCGCACCGGCAACTCGGGTAATTCCGGCAGCTTCATCAACTACCAGTCTGCCGACCCGCACCGAGCCGTCCAGCACCCACCCGACAGCCCGACACCGGACCCCGTAGCGCGCCGAAGATCAGCGGAGCGTTTCCTCGATCGTGTCCGCAGTCAGAATCTGCCCAACCCACCGATTCAGATCTTCGGGATCAGCAGCACGAACGGTCTCGACAACAGCAGCAGGCACCGCACCGAACTTGAGCTGAAGCTGATTCAACAACGTCTTGACGACGCCCCGAACCTCTCCCCGAGCCTCACCTTCGGCACGCCCACGCAACTCCCCCTCGGCACGAAGCCGATCAGCAGCAGTCACGAGCGCCTCCTTCGCTTCCGGCCCGAACCCATCGAACAGCGGCGTCAACGCCGTCTCTTCGGTCTCACCGACCAGCATAATGTAGCGAACCAGCAGATTCAGTACCCGAAAAGCGTCCGCACCATCGGCGACCTCCGCCAGGTCCTCGGTCCATTGGGCGAGTGCGCTGTCCAATCCGGAGTTGTTCGGGGCAGCCTTCATGACGTTCAGCATCAGGCGCACCTCCGGGACCAGCGGACGCTCCGCCAGTTCAGCCGCATCGAGCGCGGTGACGTCGTCGAGCATGAACCGGAATCGCGGCAGATAGTCACCCACCACGTCGGCAACGCTCGGTGGCAGCTCGAAAAGATCGGCGAACTGCGTCGAGTGACACCATCGGGCTCCCTGTGAGCCGATGTGCACAACCAGCGGAATGATGACGGGCAGCCGTCGCGGTCGCGGCTTGGTCATGCGCAGATGGCGTGCCCAGATCTGCGTCAGGTACTCGAGCATCCGAAACGGCATCAGCTCGTCGCTGCTGCTCTGATGCTCCATCGCCACATAGATCAGCGCCGCACCATCTCGGCTGTCGATCTCGAACAGCAAGTCACCGAACCGAACCCGCATTTCCTCGGTGACATAGTCGGCGGGCCCCTTCCGCAGAGTCGACCAGTCCAGCCAGGCCGATAGACGTTCGGGGAGCACCGATCGCAATTCGGAGGCCGCATAGGCCGGCTCGCCCATGATGCCGCGAAACAAGCTGTCGTGTGGGTTGTCTCGGCGCCCGGTCACCGGCACACCATACGCTCGCGCGAAAAGGGGCTTTCTCGATGTGGGTCGGGCGGTTACTCTGCGGGAGATGAGCATCGAGTTCGTTCTGACCACGCTCGTCATCGTCGCTACGCCGGGGACCGGGGTGCTGTTCACGCTGGCGGCCGGGCTGGCGCGGGGGGTGCGGGCCAGTGTGGTCGCCGCGTTCGGGTGCACGCTGGGGATCGTTCCGCACATGGTGGCCGCGGTGACCGGGTTGGCCGCGGTGTTGCACACCAGCGCGGTGGCGTTTCAGACGTTGAAGTATCTCGGTGTCGCGTATCTGCTGTACATGGCGTGGAGCACCTTCCGCGACAAGGGGGCGCTGGGGGTTCCCGAGGCGGGGGCGGGGCCGGCGCCGTCGGCGCGGAAGGTGATCGGGTCGGCGATTCTGCTCAATGTGCTGAACCCGAAGCTGACGATCTTCTTCTTCGCGTTCCTGCCGCAGTTCGTGCCGACCGGGGCACCGAACGCCTTGGCGCGCATGCTCGAACTGAGCGGACTGTTCATGCTGGCGACGTTCGTCGTCTTCGCCGTCTACGGTGCGGCCGCGGCCGCGGTGCGCTCGCACATCCTGGCGCGCCCGGTCGTGGTGACGTGGATGCGCCGGGTATTCGGCGCCTCGTTCGTCGCGCTCGCCGGCCGCCTCGCGACGCAGAACCAGTAGCGGAAAGCACTATGGCCCCGGATTTCTCCGGGGCCACAGAGCGAAAAGCACTCAGCCGCGACGGGATTCGACGGCGGCGGCGAGGCGGTCGAGCTGGGCCGCGGTGACGTTCCAGTCGATGCACGCGTCGGTGATGGACTGGCCGTAGGTGAGCTCGTCGGCCTTGCCGAGGGTCAGGTCCTGGCGGCCCGCGACGAGGAACGACTCCAGCATCACGCCGACCACGCCCTGCTCACCGGCGGCGAGCCGCTCGGCGATGTCGGTGACGACGTCGACCTGGCGGTTGTGGTCCTTGTTGCTGTTGCCGTGGCTGGCGTCGACCACCACGCGCTGGGCCAGCGACGACTTCTCCAGCCGGAGCTTGGCCTCGGCGACGGAGGCGGCGTCATAGTTGGTGCCGTTGCTGCCACCGCGCAGGATGACGTGGCAGTCCGGGTTGCCCGTGGTGCGGATCAGCGCGGAACGGCCGTCGAGATCGGTGCCGGGGAAGACGTGGCTGGCCGCGGCGGCGCGCACACCGTCGACGGCGACCTGCACGTCACCGTCGGTGCCGTTCTTGATGCCGACCGGCATGGACAGCGCCGAGGACAGCTGCCGGTGCACCTGGCTGGCGGCGGTGCGGGCACCGATCGCGCCGTAGGAGACCAGGTCGGCGATGTACTGCGGGGTGATCGGGTCGAGGAACTCGCACGCGACCGGCAGGCCGAGCGCGGTGATGTCGACGAGCACCTTGCGGCCGATGCCGAGGCCGGTGTTGACGTCGAACGAACCGTCCAGGTGCGGATCGTTGATCAGGCCCTTCCAACCCAGCGTGGTGCGCGGCTTCTCGAAGTACACCCGCATCACCACGTGCAGCCGGTCGTTCAGCTCGGCGGCCTTGGCGGCCAGCTTGCGCGCGTAGTCCAGCGCGGCGGCCGGGTCGTGCACCGAGCACGGGCCGACGATCACCATGAGGCGGTCGTCGACGCCGTTGAGCACGTCGACAGTGGCCTTGCGGCCCGCGCGCACGGTGTCGGCGAGTTCGTCGGTGATGGGGTGGACGGTGCGCACCTCGGCGGGCGAGCGCAACGGGCTCACGCTGAGGGTGCGCTGGTCATCGAGATCGGAATGCCGCGAGTCGACATCGGCTGCGGTGGTCATGTGTGGGTTTCCTATTCTTCGAGGCCGACCCACGGACTTTCGCGAACCCGTCGAGCCGGTCAGTGTCCGGCTCGGGGTGGAAGAGGTCAGCGCGCAGGGTCGCAGACCGGCCCACCCAGGGCCGGCTCGCTAAACCAGAAATATGCGCGCTGCATGCCGTGGACTGTACCACCGGTGAAACGTCGACGGCCGGGGCCTGGTTGCCCGGAGTGTGGACCATCACATCCCCGCGTCCGCGAATCCTCCGGCCGAAACCCCTTGACCTCTACCTTGCTCGAGCTTTTAGCGTCGGTAGCCGAGGAAAGGAAATCGACTGTGACAACACTGGTTACGGGCGCGACCGGCAACACCGGTCGCCAGGTGGTCCGCGAACTCGTCGGCCGTGGGGAGAAGGTCAAGGCGCTCACCCGCGATGCCGCCGCCGCACGCGCGCTGCTCGGTCCGGAGGTGGAACTGATCACCGGCACGCACACCGTGCCGTCGACGCTCGACGATGCCTGGCACGGCGTCGATCGGCTGCACGTGACGGTGACGGCCGGGCTCGCCGAGGTCGGGCCGGAGCTGATCGGCCGAGCCGTCGCGGCGGGGGTGCGCCGCATCACGGTGGTGTGGGGCGGCGGCGTCGGGCCGGTCGAGCAGGCCGTCGCCGAGTCCGGCGTGGAATGGACGCGGCTGGAGCCACAGGAATTCATGTCGAACGCGCTCACCTGGCGGGCGACCATCCTGGCCGACGGCGTGGTCCGCGAGCCCTACGACCACCCGAGCGCGGTGGTCCACGAGGCCGATATCGGCGCGGTCGCCGCGGTCGCGCTGCTGGCGGACGGCCATCACGGCCGCGCCTACAACCTGACCGGGCCCGCGCCGCTGAGCACCAACGAGCGGATCGCGATCCTGGCCGCGGCGGCGGGCAGGCCGATCGAGTTCGCCAGGATCACCCACCAGCAGGCCGTCGACCGGCTGATCGCCACCGGCGTCTCGCAGGCCGACGCCGACTACGTGATCGGCTGGTACGCGGAGTCGAGCCCGGAGTCGTACACGGTGGATCCGACGGTGGAGAACGTACTCGGCCGCCCGGCGCGCACCTTCGCGCAGTGGGCGGCCGAACACGGACACCGGTTCGCCCGGGTCAGCTGACCGCGCCGAGCGCCCGGCGCCGATTCGCTCCGGCCAGCCGACCGGGCCGAGCGCCCGGTTCGCTCAGCCCCACTGACCCGGCACGTAGTCGCCCGCGGGGGTGCGGGCGATGGCGTTCATCCGGTTCCAGGCGTTGATCATCGCGATGGCGGCGATCAACGCGGCGGTCTGGTCGTCGTCGAAGTGCTTGCGCACCCGCTCCCAGGTGTCGTCGGAGACGTGCCCGCCGTCGGCGACGCGGGTCGCCTCCTCGGTCAGCGCGAGGGCGGCCCGCTCGGCCTCGGTGAACACGGTGGCCTCGTGCCAGGCGGCGACCAGGTTCAGCCGGGTCGTGGACTCACCCGCGTGCACGGCGTCCTTGAAGTGCATATCGGTGCAGTAGCTACAGCCGTTGATCTGCGAGGCACGCAGCTTGACCAGCTCGTAGGTCGCCTTGTCCAGCGTCGAGTCGTCGATCACCTTGCTCGCCATGGTCAGGCGCTTGGTGAAGCTGGTGGCGACCGGGTTGCCGTAGAGGTTGAAGCGCGGTTCCATGATGACTCCTTCGTCGTTCTGCGGGGTTCTACAGAGACGACGAGGGAGCCACCCAGGGTGTGACACCACCGAATGTGATGCCGGTCACCATGAATCAGATCAGGCCGCAGAGCTTCTCGGAGAGCTCCCACAGCTCGGCCGCGACCGCGCGATTCTTCGACGCGGCGGTACTGCCGCAGCGGGCCGGGTAGCCACGCAGGCCGAGCAGGCCGTCGGGGCCGTAGAACGCGCCGGGCACGATGTCGGCGGTGGCGGCGTACAGCGTCGGCAGCGCACCCTGCTCGGCGCTCTGCGCCAGGGTGCGGTTGCCCAGCCACATCACCGCGTCCTGGATGGACTCGGTGTGCGACATGAGTTCGGTGGCGGCGTAGCCGGGGTGCGCGGCGACCGAGACCACCGCGGCGCCCTCACCGGCCAGCCTGCGCTGCAATTCGTAGGCGAACATCAGGTTGGCCAGCTTGGACTGGCCGTAGGCCAGCCAGCGGTCGTAGCGGCGGCGCTCCCAGTTGGGGTCGTCCAGGTCGATCCGGCCGATGCGGTGCGCGCCACTGGACACCGTGACCACGCGATCGGTGATCCGGTCCAGCAGCAGGTTGGTGAGCGCGAAGTGGCCGAGGTGGTTGGTGCCGAACTGCATCTCGAAGCCGTCGGCGGTGCGGCGCAGCGGCAGCGCCATCACGCCCGCGTTGTTGATCAGCACGTCGACCCGCTCGATCGAGTCGGCGAAGGCGCGGACCGAGTTCAGGTTCGCCAGGTCGAGCTCGCGGACCTCGGTCTCGCCCGGCAGGCTCGCCGCGACCCGCTCCGCCTTGCCCGTATCTCGGCACGCCAGGATCACCTGGGCGCCCGCGGCGGCGAGCGCGCGCGTGGTGGCGGCGCCTAGGCCACTGTTGGCTCCGGTGACGACGATGGTGCGGCCGGTCTGGTCGGGCAGGTTCGCGGTAGTCCACTTACTCACCGGCGAAAGTCTACTGCGACCTGCGAAAAGCGCGAATCGGCAAGAGCCGGTGCGTGGTTCGCACCGGCTCTCGTCGTCAGGACTGCGCGAGGATCTCCTCGTCGGTCATCGCGGCGACCTCGAGGTACATCGTGGCGACCGCGGCGAGCCTGCCGGTGGTGCCCGCGGCGGCTTCGCGCTCGAGCATGCGCGCCGCCAGTCCGGCGATATCGCGCGCGGTGAACAGGTCGGCGACCACGGTGTCGGGGGCGTCGAGCCACTCGCGGACGCGGGCGACGGCGGTGGTGGCGAGCACCGAGTCGCCGCCGAGGGCGAAGAAGTCGTCGGTGACGCCGATCCGCTCGGTCGCCAGCACCTCGCCGATCACCGCGGCGAGCGCGCGCTCGAGCTCGGTGCGCGGCGCGACGAACTCGACCGCCGTCTCGTTGCGCTCCAGCACCGCGCGCACCGCTTTGCGGTCGGGCTTGGCGTTGGAGGTGAGTGGGAGGTCGGCGAGCAGTTCCAGCCGGGTCGGGACCATGTAGGCGGGCACCAGCTCGGCGGTCGCGGCCAGCACGGTGTCGACGTCGATGGCGGCGTCGGGGGTCGCCACGATCGCGGCGACCAGCTTCGGTGCCGCGGCGCCGACCACGGCAGCGACCGCGTGCCGGATGCCGGGAACCGCGCGCAGGGCGCTCTCCACCTCACCCAGCTCCACCCGGTAGCCCCGGATCTTGACCTGGTGATCGGCGCGGCCGAGGAATTCCAGGCCGCCGTCGGGCAGATAGCGGGCCAGGTCACCGGTGCGGTACCAGCGCAGGCCCTCGTGGGTGACGAACCGGTCGGCGGTGCGCTCCGGATCGGCGCGGTAGCCGGCGGCGACACCGTCCCCACCGATCCACAGCTCACCGGTCACCCAGTCGGGGCAGTCGTTGCCCGCGGGGCCGACGACGCGGCACCGCACATTGCGGAGCGGGGTGCCGTAGGGCACCGCACTCCACTCGGCGGGTACCTCGGCGTCGACGACCTCGCAGATGGTCGAGTGGATCGCGGTCTCGGTGGCGCCGCCGAGACCGGCGAACCGGCACTCCGGCGCGACGGCGGCCAGGCGCGCGGGCAGCGCCACGTCGACCCAGTCGCCGCCGAGGATCACCGTGCGCAGCGACGGCAGCGCCTCGCCCGCCGCCGCGGTGAGCAGCATGTCGAGCAGGCTCGGCACGCAGTTGAGCATCGACACCCGATGGCGGCGGATGAGGTCGACCCAGCGGGCCGGGTCGGCGCGCTGGGTGTCGTCGACCGCGACGACCGCACCGCCGACGGCGAGCAGGCCGAAGATGTCGTAGACCGACAGGTCGAACTCCAGCGCGGACAGGGCCAGCGCCCGATCGTCCGCGCCGAGGCCGAAGCGCTCGTTGAGGTCGTCGATGGTGTTCATCGCGGCGCGATGCGGCACCTCGACGCCCTTGGGCTTGCCGGTCGAGCCGGAGGTGAACAGCACATAGGCGATGTTCTCCGGATCACCGAAGACGGGACGCGCCAACGGTTCCGCGTGCGTGCGGGCCTCGGCCAGATCGATCGCGCGCGCGTCGGGAATCAGCGCGCCGCCGACGGTGAGCACCGCGACCGCGTCGGCGGTGCGCAGGATCTCCGCGCGCCGGGCGGCGGGCTGATCGAAGCCGATCGGCACGTACACCGCGCCCGCCGCGAGCACACCGAGCACCGCGACGACCTGGTCCGGACCCTTCGGCAGCTGCACGGCGACCGAATCACCGGGCGCCACACCGGCTTCGCGTAGCGCACCGGCCACGGCCAGTGCGTCGGCGGCCAGTTCGCCGTAGGTCAGCTGCCCGGTCGGCTCCCAGAGCACCGCGGGTGCGGATGGGTTCGTCGCCGCGTTCGCGAAGAAGCCGGTGTGCAGCAGACCGCCGCTGACCGGTCCCGCCGTGGCGTTGACCCTGGCCCGAGTAGCGGCCTGCTCCACCGGGATACGCACCCCGGCCTCGGCCTGCCAGCCCGCGTCGCCAACCGGCGCCGCGATTCGCGCGCGGCGGCCCTGCTCGAACGGGGACGCGTCGTCGACGCCGCTCGACACCGGTTCGGCCGAGCCGGCGAAGCCGGCCGTCGACGATGCGTCACCGCCCTGCGCGGCGCCGTCGTTCGACCCGGCGTGCGCGGCGCCGGTCACCGGGTCGACGCCTGCGGGCTCCGCCCCGACCGTCGGCTCCGCACCGCCGAGCTCGGTGCTCTGGCCGCCGAGCCGCTCGATCGCGTCGATGTAGCGGGCGAACATGGACTCGACCATGCCGGCGGGGAAGGCGGATTCGCGGATGTCCCAGTTGAGCAGCAGGCCGCCGCGGACCTCGGTGATCTGCGCGTCGAGCAGCACCTGCGGGCCCTGGGAGATGATCCAGACCGGCTCGCCGAAGGTGTCGGTGACGGTGTCGGCGAACAGCTCGCCCAGGTTCAGCGCGCTGGTGTAGACGATGGGGGCGAGTACCGGCTCACCACGGTGACGGCCCAGGTCACGCAGTACTTCCAGACCCGAGTAGGCCGAGTGCGCGCCCGCCTCGTGCAGCCGCTGCTGGAGGGCGCGGGCCCGGTCGGCGACGGTGGCGGGCTCGGTGACGTCGACCTCGAGCAGCACCGAGGAGGTGAAGTCGCCGACGACGCCGTCGACCTGCGGGTGCACCGGTTCCCGGTGGAACAGCGGCAGATTCAGCAGGAACCGGCGCTGCGCCGACCAGCCGCCGATGGTCTCGGCGAACACCGAGGCCAGCGCCATCGCGGGGGTGATGCCGCGCGCGTGGGCGGCGTCGAAGACCTGAGCCTTGGCCTGCGGGGACAGCCAGCGGTGCAGGCGGACCGTCCGGCTCGGGTCCGAGAGGTGCTGGGACTGCGGCAGTTCCGGCGAGCCGGGCAGCTCGGACAGGCGGTCCTGCCACCAGGCGCGGTCGCGGGCGTGCTCGTCGCCGGTGCCCGCCGGGTGCTCGGCCAGGTACTGCCGGAAGGTGTAGTCCTGGGGCGGCAGCTGCTCGCCGTGGTAGAGCCGGGCCAGGTCGGTGACGAGGACGCGGTAGCTCATCGCGTCGGCGGCGAGCATGTCGACATCGAGGTGCAGGCGGGTGCGGCCGTCGACCAGGCGGGTCAGCGCGATATCGATCACCTGACCGTCCTGCACGGCCATCCGCTGATGGGTGCGCGCGGTGCGCAGTTCCTCGAGCCGCAGCTCGGCCTCGTCGGCGGCGGATTCGCGGAGGTCGGTGACGCTGTACACGGCGCGGCTCGGACGGTCGAGGGTCTGCTGGGTGCCGTCGGGCAGGAATCGGGTGCGCAGCATGGGGTGCCGCGCCAGCAGCTGCTCGACGGCCCGCTCCAGGCGCTCGGGATCGACATCGGCACCGTCGAATTCGACGTAGAGGTGCGCGGCGACACCGCCGAGTTCCTGCGCGTCGGACCGGCCGATCCAGTACGCGTGCTGCATCGGGGCCAGTGCGAACGGGGTGCCGTCGTCGGGCACGATCGCGAATTCGCCTGCGGGCGTGCCGAAGTCGTCGCCCACGGCCGGGCCGCCGTCGGCCACAGCCGGGCCGCCGTCTGGCACGACCGAGCCCCCGTCGGGCACAACCGGGCTGCCGTCGGGCACAACCAGGCTGCCGTCGGCGGGCACAGCCGGGCTGCCGTCGGCGGGTCGTGCGGCTCCGGATGCGGCCGCGTCGCTGGGGCCTGCGGGCAGGTCGGCGCTCGCGTCGGCCTGCGTCCCGCCCTCCGCGAGCGGTTGTGGCGCGACGGGACCGGCCGCGAGTTCGTCGGGGTCGGCGCCGTTGAGTAAGGCGTACCAGGCGTCGACCGTCGGATGGGCCGCCAGCAGCGCGAAGTTCACCGCGATGCCGCGCTTGCGCCAGCCGCCGGCGAGCTTCATGGTGCGGATCGAGTCCAGGCCGAGCTGGATCAGGTCGGTGGCGCCGGCGACGTCGTCGGGCGTGAGCTCGAGCTGGCGGGCGATCGCGGCACGGATCTCGGCGCGGTCGATCACGACGCCTGCGGGTGCTGTGTCCATCTGCCGGTTCACTCCTTGCTCGCCGTCCGAGCCGGACGGATTTCGGTACTGCTCGGCGGCAGCCTACTCCATTGAGATAGGGTTGCCTAACCTATGCAAGGGTAGCCTGCGACGCGGGCGCCGAACCACCGCACTACCGGCCAGAGCAGCGAGGCAGAACGTGACGTCGACATCAGCCGCAGCAGACCATCGCGAGGGCTACGTCCCCTTCCCCGAGGCCGCCGCACAGCAGTACCGCGCCGACGGCTACTGGGCCGGGCGCACCCTCGGTGACCTCCTGCGCGACTCCGCCCGCAGCGGGCCGGACCGCCCCGCGATCCTGACCGACGAGGGCGCGCGGACCTACGCCGAACTCGACGCCGCCGCCGACCGGATGGCGCACGGCCTGCTCGCGCTCGGCATCAACCCCGGCGACCGGGTGGTCGTCCAGCTGCCGAACATCCCGGAGTTCGCCACCGCCCTGTTCGGCCTGCTGCGGGCGGGCATCATCCCGGTGCTGACGCTGCCCGCGCACCGCCGCGCCGAGATCGAGCACCTGGCCGCGCTCTCCGGCGCCGTGGCCTACCTGATCCCCGACACCCTGGCCGATTTCGACTACCGCGAGCTCGCCGCCACGGTGCGCGCGGCCGTCCCGAGCCTGCGCCACGTCCTCGTCGCCGGCGATCCTGGCGAGTTCACCGCGCTGGATTCGATCGCGGCCGACGGCACGTCGCTGCCGGTGGTCGACCCGTCCGAGATCGCGCTGATGCTGGTCTCCGGCGGCACCACCGGCCTGCCCAAGCTGATCGCCCGCACCCACGACGACTACGCCTACAACGCGACCGCCAGCGCGGCGGTCTGCGAACTCACCAGCGACGACGTCTACCTCGCGACCCTGCCCGCCGCGCACAACTTCCCGCTGGCCTGCCCCGGCATCCTCGGTGTCGTCGCGACCGGCGGCGCGATCGCCTTCACCCTCGACCCGAGCCCGGAGGCGGCCTTCGCCGCGATCGAGCGGCACGGCGTCACCGTCACCGCCGTCGTCCCGCCGCTGGCCCAATTGTGGAGCGCCGCGGTCGACTGGGAGGACGCCGACCTGAGCTCGCTGCGCCTGCTCCAGGTCGGCGGCGCGCGCCTGGCCGAGGTCAACGCCCGCGACGTGGAGCCCGCGCTGCACTGCCGTCTCCAGCAGGTGTTCGGCATGGCCGAGGGCCTGCTCAACTACACCCGCCTCGACGATGACGACGAGCTGGTCTACACCACCCAGGGCCGCCCGCTCTCCCCCGCCGACGAACTGCGCGTCGTCGACGCCGACGGCGACGACGTCGCGCCCGGCGAGGAGGGCGAACTGCTCACCCGCGGCCCGTACACGCTGCGCGGCTACTACCGCGCGCCCGAGCACAACGCGCGCGCCTTCACCCCCGACGGCTACTACCGCAGCGGTGATCTCGTGCGGCAGCTGCCCAGCGGGCACCTGGTGGTCAGCGGCCGGATCAAGGACGTGATCAACCGCGGCGGCGAGAACATCTCCTGCGACGAGCTCGAGGAGCACCTGCTCGCCCACCCCGCCGTTCGGCACGCGGCCGCGGTCGGCCTGCCCGACGCCTCGCTCGGCGAGAAGGCGTGTGTCGTCCTGGTCGTCACGGGCGAGCTGCCCAGCCTCGGCGAGATCAAGACCTTCCTCACCGAGCGCGGCCTGGCCACCTACAAGCTGCCCGACCTGGTCCGCCAGGCGGATGCGCTCCCGATCACCGCGGTCGGCAAGATCGACAAGAAGGCCCTGCGCGCGCTGCACGGCTGACCGGAACGCAGAACGGCGGCCCACCGAAAGGTGAGCCGCCGTTCTGCTGTCTCAAGCCTTGACGACGTAAGGCGCTACGCTGCCGAGCTTCTCGCAGGTCTCCTCGAACTCGCGCTCCGGCCGCGACTGCCCGACGATGCCCGCGCCGGCACGCAGCCAGGCGCCCGCACCGGTCTGGTAGATGGCGCGCAGTACCAGGGTGGCCTCGAGCGCACCGGTCGGCGAGACACACACCACCGCACCGGAGTACAGGCCGCGCGGGTCGTGGTCGTTGCGGAAGACGGAGTCGACACCCTCGCGCTTGGGGATGCCGGAGGCGGTCACCGACGGGAACAGCACCTCGAGCGCGTCCCAGCTGGTCCGGTCGGCGGCGAGGGTGCCGCGCACGGTCGAGGCCAGGTGCTGCACGCTGCCGCGCTCACGCACCGCCATGAAGTCGGAGACGGCGGGGGTGCCGGGCACGGCCACCGCGGTGATCTCGGCGAAGGAGGTCTGCACCGAGATCGCGTGCTCCACGATCTCCTTCGGATCGGCGAGCAGTTCGGTGCGGGCCGCGTCGTCGGCCGCGGCGCCGAGCCCGAAGGCGCGGGTGCCCGCCAGCGGCTCGGTGGTGACGATGCGATCGTCGTCGACCGAGGCCACCAGTTCCGGGCTGAAGCCGGCGGCTTCCAGCCCACCGAGACGCAGCAGGAACGAGCGAGCGGGCGTGTTGTTGGCCCGGCCGAGACGATAGGTACCGGGGACGTCGACCGCGAAGGGCAGCGCGACCTTGCGCGACAGAATGACCTTCTGGTAGCTGCCGGAACGGATCTCGGCCACCGCGTCGGCGACGCGGCCCTGGTAGTCGGTCGGGTCGGGGCGCACGTCGACCGGGTACGCGACCGGCAGGTCGGTGCCCTGCGACGCGGCGATCAGGTCGTGGATATCGCAGGCCTCGTTCGGGGTGGCGCCGCTGATCCGCACGCCCGCGGCGTCGATGCGCACCTCGATCCGCGGGATCATCAGGTGCGCGAGGGGGGTCCGCTGGTTCAGGTAGCGGGTGGCGTCCAGCGAGTAGGCGCAGAACTCGAACCCGATCCAGCCGAAGGCGTTGCGGCCGTCGAGCGGCAGCTCGGCCAGCGCGGCGTCGACGACCTGCGCGGGGCTGCCCGTCCACGCGCGCGCGGTGGTCTGCCCGCCCCAGACCGTGCGCAGCTCACCGGCGTCTAGTTCCACACTGCCGAGCGGATCGGCGGCGAACACCCATTCCCCGGGCTGCTCGTACATCACGTACTCACCGAAACGGTCCGCCGCTGCCAGGCGGGCCATCGCTGCCGCTGGATCGGTCACATACTCCACCCGTACGGGCTGCTCCGTCGACGACAACGATCCTCCAAGGTAATGCTGACCTAACTTTCTCGGGTTAGGTTAGCATTACCTCGTCGGTTAGCCAGACCAGTATTGGGTAACCTAGGCCACCCCGATCGGCCGTCGCAACGCGCGGTAGCCCAAGTTCGGTGCGCCGAGGCGGATCTGCCGCTTGAATGGAGGGATGATCGACATCGGTGGGCGGCGCGGCCCGCGAACGGGATCCGGGGCGGACTCGGTGGTCGCCCTGGTCGACGCGGCCTCCGGCGTCGAACGCGAACTGATCGGCAACTGGATCGCCGAGGGCGGCCTGGCCCGCGACATCGGCTCCGATGCCCCGGTGACCCAGCTCGACCTCGACGCGAAGGCGATCACCAAACGCCTGGTCGGCAGGCACGACGACCCGCTCGTCGTCCCGGTCCGGGTGCTGTGGCTACCACCCGAGCGCGACGGCGTCCGCCGGGTCACCTTCGCCGATCTGGCCATGCTCACCAACCCGCGCAAGCCCAATCGGCTGGTCCAGCGCAGGCTGCTGCGCACCGAACCCGACCGGCACCGGGTGCTGGTCGGCGCGCCCGCCCGGCTCAGCGAACTGCGCACCAACAACCCCGAGGCCGCCGCCCTGCTGCGCGCGGGGACGGCCGATCCGTTCGCGCGGTCGGTGGTGCGCGCGGCGGTCGTCGCGCTGGAGCGGGCCGAGCGCACCGTCATCGGCGACCGCTACAAGGTGCCCCAGCTGGTGGCCGAGGAGATCCTCGACTCCCCCGAGTTCCAGCGCAAACTCGACTACATCGCCGAGGAGATCGGCTCCGAGCCCGACCAGGTGTACCGCAACGCGGAGAAGGCGCTGCGCGAACTCGTCGCCGCGCAGAGCAGGCTGGTCTCGGACCTGTTCACCCAGGCCATGCGGCCGGTGCACGCCTCGACCTGGAAGGTCGACACCGATCTGCACGGCCTGGACGCGCTGCGCAAGCTCAACCGCAAGTACCCGCTGGTGTTCCTGCCCTCGCACCGGTCCTACGTCGACGCGTTCGTCCTCGGTGACGTGCTGGCGCGCAACGACTTCCCGCCCAATCACGTGATCGGCGGCGCGAACCTGAACTTCTGGCCGATGGGCCCGATCGCCCGGCGCACCGGAACGGTGTTCATCCGCCGCAGTTTCGGCGACGACGAGGTGTACAAGGCCGTCGTCGAGGAGTACTTCGCCTATCTGCTGGCCAAGCGCTTCAACATGGAGTGGTACTTCGAGGGCGGGCGCACCCGCACCGGCAAGCTGCGCCCGCCGCGATACGGCCTGCTGAATTACCTCGCCGCCGCGGTGCGTTCGCGTCGGGTCGAGGACGTGCTGCTGGTGCCGGTGTCGATCACCTACGAGCGGCTCAACGAGCTCGGGGCGATCGCGAGCGAGCAGTCCGGCGGCAAGAAGAAGCCGGAGGGCATCGCCTGGCTCGCCAGATACGTCCGCAGCCAGCAGCATTCGGCGGGTCGGGTGTACGTGCGGTTCGGCGAACCGCTCTCGGCCCGGGAACGGCTCGGCGCGCACGGCGACCCGATGGACCAGCGTCCGCTGACCATCCCGCTGCGCGACACCACCACCGGCGCGACCAGCGTCCCCGACGAGTCGGCGCTGGCCGAGACCGAGCGCAAAGCGGTGCAGCGGTTGGCCTTCGACGTCGCCGTCGGGATCAACGCGGTCACCCCGATCACGGTGAACGCGCTGGTCACCCTGGCCCTGCTCGGCGTGCACGAGCGCGCGCTGACCCTCGGGCAGGTGCGCACGGTGGTCGATCCGGTGCTCGGCTACATCGCCCAGCGTGGCCTGCCCAGCGGCGAGTTGTCCACGCTGCGCGACGAACAGGGTCTGCGCGTCGTCCTGGAACAGCTCGCGCTGGCCGGCGTGGTCACCGTGTATCGCGGTGGGCTGGAACCGGTCTACGCGATCGAACCCGGTGCGCACCTGGAGGCCGCGTTCTACCGCAACAGCGCGGTGCACTGGTTCGTCAACCGCGCGATCCTCGAGCTGGCCGCGCTCACCGCCGTCGAGGAACCCGGCGAGGATCCGCTGCGCTCGGCCTGGAAGGCCGCCTTCGCGCTGCGCGACCTGCTCAAGTTCGAGTTCTTCTTCCCCGAGCGCCAGGAGTTCGCCGAGCAGATCATCGACGAGGTTCGGCTGATCGTGCCGGAATGGGACGAGAACACCCCCGACGACCGGCTGAATCGCCAATTCCTCGGCGCCCTCACCGATTCCGGCTTCGTGATGGCCCATCGCGTGCTGCGCTCGTTCTTCGACGCGCAGCTCGTGGTGGCCGAACGACTGGCCGCGCGCCCGGCCGACGCGACGATCGATCGCAAGGAGTTCATCGACGAGTGCGTGGCCGTCGGCAAACAGATGCTGCTGCAACAGCGGCTGCACAGCCCCGAATCGGTGTCGACCGAATTGTTCACCAGCGCCTGGAAACTGGCCGCCAACCACGGCCTCATCGGTCCCGCCGCCGAGGGCACCGAGGACAACTTGACCGCGCGCAGAATGGAATTCGCCGAGCGCCTGCGCGATCTCGGTGATCGCATCGCGCGCGCGGCCAGTCTCGACCCGTCGAACCGGACCACGATCTGATGGGCACCCTCGCCGAGGCCGTCGCCGCGATCAGAACGGGTCCGCAAGGGCCGGGCGTGGCCGCCGTCTTCGATTTCGGCGGCACCGTCGTCGACGGGCTGCCCCGTCGCGGCCTGGCCAGCCGGGTGCTGCGCCGTGGTGACGCCCGCCGGGCCGCGCTGCTCGGCGGTATCCGGCGCGGTGGCAGCGACGGCGACTTCGGCCGGTTCCTGCAAGCCGTCGACCGCACCTGGGCCGGGATGTCGGAAGCCGAGCTGGAAGAGTTGGGCCGCAGCGCTTTCCGCCGGGAGATCTACGGTCGGCTGTTCCCCGAGGCGTGGCAGCTCGTGCGCGCCCATCAGCTGGCCGGGCACACGGTGGTGCTGGTCAGCGAACTCACCCGCTTCCAGGTGCAACCCGCCGCCGAGCGGCTCGGCATCGACCACGTGCTGTGCACCCAGCTGGCGGTGCGTGACGAGCTGGTGACCGGACAGCCGGACGGCGCGCCGCTGTGGCGGGTCGAGAAGGCCGAGGCGGTGGCCGAATTCGCCGCCGCCGCCGAGGTGGAGATCGGCTACGCCTACGCCGACAGCATCACCGACCTGACCCTGCTCGACCTGGCCGAGATCCCGACCGTCGTCGACCCGGACCCCGAACTCGCGCGGATCGCCACCGACCGCGGCTGGCCCGCGCTGACGTTCCGTCCCCGGCTCGCGCCCAAGCCCATCGACTATCTGCGCACGGTCGCCGGATTCGCCGCGCTGCTCGGCGGCGCGCTGGTCGGCGTGCTGCGCAAGACCTACACCCGCAAGCGGCAATCGATGGCCGACGGGCTGATGCACGACGCCACCACCGCGACCCTCGCGGCGATCGACGTGGAACTGCGGGTCGTCGGCGCCGAACACGCCCGCTCCCCGCGCCCTGCGGTGTTCCTGTTCAACCACCAGAGCCAGTTCGACGTGATCATCGTGCCCAAGGTGCTCGACGGCGCGGTCACCGGCATCGGCAAGAAGGAACTCGCCAACCATCCCCTCTTCGGCCCGCTCATGCGGTTCGTCGGCGTCACCTTCATCGACCGCACCGACACCGAACGCGCCAAGGCCGCGCTGGCGCCGGTGGTCTCGACCCTGCGCGACGGGCTGTCCATCGCCGTGGCGCCGGAGGGCACCCGGTCCTACACCCCGGGCGTCGGCCCGTTCAAGAAGGGCGCCTTCCACATCGCCATCCAGGCGGGTGTCCCGGTGATCCCGGTGGTGATCCGCAACGCGGGCGAGATCGCCTGGCGCGATTCACCGATCGCCCGCTCGGGCCTGGTCGACGTCGCCGTGCTGCCGCCGATCGACGTCTCCGGCTGGGACCCCGCCGACATGGACGACGAGGTCGAAGGGGTCCGCCGACTGTTCGAGAACACCCTGCTGGACTGGCCGCAGGCCGGCTGAGTCCGGCCGGGTGGGTGCCCGGCCGGACTCGGCTTCAGCCCTCGAACAGCTGCCGGCCCAGGTAGTGGCCGGGGCCGGGGACGCCGGGCGGGATGGCGAAGACCGCCGAGCCGACCGGGGTCGTCCATTCGTTCAGCGCGTCGAACTCCGCCAGCCGGGCCTGGACCGGGAGGTACTGGGCGGCGACATCGCGCTGGTAGGCGACGAACAGCAGGCCCGAATTCGACACCTGCCCCGGGGCGGGCGCCTCGTCGTAGTTGTACCCGCGGCGCAGGAACCGCTCCCCGTCATGGGTGTGCCTGGCCCTGGCGACGTGCGACGACGGCGGGATCACCGGGATGCCGTTGCGGTCGACGGCGGCCAGGTCCGGCTCGTCGTGTTCGGACGTGCCGGTCAGCGGGGCGCCGTCGGCCACCCGGCGCCCGACGGTCAGTTCGCGACCGTCGGCGTCGAGTTCGTCCCAGGTGTCGAGGTCCATGGCGATGCGGCGCAGCACCAGGGAGGTGCCGCCCGCCAGCCACGGCGCCGAGGTGCCGTCGTCCCACACCAGCCGGTCGAAGTCGACCGTGCGCGGGGCGATGTTGACGGTGCCGTCGACCTGGCCCATGAGATTGCGCATGGTCTGCCCGCGCGGCGCGTCCCGGAAACCGCGCTGCACCCAGCGCACCGTCACCAGCGACTTCACGTGCTTGGAGAGCACCCGCACCGCGTGCGCGACCGTCGTCGCCTCCTCGGCGCAGACCTGGAGGACCAGGTCGGCGCCGGTGTAGGCGGGTTCGAGCCGGTCGATGGCGTACGGCGGCAGCTGTCGCAACCAGCTCGGCCGACGGTCGGTCAGGCCGGTGACGGTGAACAGCTCGGGACCGAACCCGACCGTGATCGTCAGGCGCGCGGGCCGGACCGCCAGCTCGGGCTCGGTGTCGGCGAGCGCGGGCAGGCCCTGGGTGAGCCGGGACGCGTCGTCGGTCCAGATCCGGAGCAGGCCGATGACGTCCTCGCGGCCGACGCCCGGCGCCAGATCGAAACCGGCGAAGGCGACGTGACCGGGTGGCGTCGTCTCGATGCCCGCCTGGTGCGCGCCGTAGAACGGGACGACCTCGAGCGCGTCGTCTCGTTCGGGTTCCCGCTCGGCGAGACCGGCCGCGCCCCAGCCGATCCCGGCCGCGCCGACCACGCCGACCGCCGCCGCTCCCCCACCGAGCAACCGCCGGCGGGAGAGCTTGGTATGCGGATCAGCCACCGTGCGAGGAGTTCTCGGTGCCCGGCGCGTAGTTCTCCTTGCCGCCGGCGAAGTCGCGCACCTGCGCGGTGACGACGGTGCTCGAGCCGTCGGCGAAGGTCAGGGTCAGCGAGGTTTCCGAGCCGGTGCGCAGCGGCTGCTTCAGATCCATGAACATCAGGTGCTCGGCGCCGGGCTTCAGCGTCACCTCACCGTGCGCGGGGATGGTGATGCCACCCGCCTTGGGACGCATGGTCTTGGCGCCGGTGCTGTCCGGGACCACCTCGTGGATCTCGACCCGGTCCGAGGCGGGGCTGGTCGCGGCGACGAGGGTCACCGGCGCGTCACCGGTGTTCCGCAGATTGCCGAAGGCGGCGGACATGCCGGAGTCGGCGGCCTTGATCCACTGATCGCTCATGGTGACCCGGTCACCCGCCGCGGCGGGGGTGGCGGGCGCCTGCTCGGAATCCGAGCAGGCGGTGGCGAAGACGGCGAGGACGGACAGCGCGGTCGCGGCACCGAGCCGACGGGCGGCGCGGGGCGAACGCAGGTGGGTACGCGGGAATACGGACACGAATGATCTCCGATCATCGGGTGAGGTGAGAACCCGGACCGGCACGGCGAATCATCCGCGGCTACGGCGGATTTCGGCGGCTACGCCGGAACGGGGTGAAGGGTGATGTGGCCGTCGGCGGGCGGACCGCGCAGCCCGATTCCGGGTCGCAGGAGGAGTTGCCGCAGCACCGCGCGATCGTCGGCGCGCGGTAGCGGAATCGGCCGCGCGGACGGGGACGACACCCCATCCAGCACGCGGACCAGCCGACGGACGCTGGTGATCGCCCGGCGCACCCCGACCTCGGCGGCGCGGATCGCGAGCGCGCCCACCGGGATCGCCACCAGGTGGGCGAGCAGCATGGCGGCGGAGAAGGAGTGGTGATGCTGGGCGTGTCCCAGCGAGAGCGCGGTGTGCCCGATGCCCTGGCCGACAGCGAGCACCGCCATCGTCGCCAGCGGCGTGTTCCCGCGCGGCAGGGCCGAGGTGACGACGCCGATCAGTGCGCAGGCGGCGAGCAGCAGCGTCACCGACGATCCGCTGGGAACAGCGGTCGCGCCACCGAGTCCGTGCGCGAGGACGGCGACCGCACCCGACGCGGCACCCACCGCAGCGCCGCGTAAGCGCGCGGTGTGATCCGTCGGTGAACGCACCCCGCCATGCTACGACCAACTGTCGTAGTAACCGGGCGCAGGGCGTATGACCAGCGTCTCATCGATCCGGCGAAAAGAATTCGGATGCGGGCTTGACCTCAAGGAACGTTTAGGTTTGATGATTGTCTCACCACCGAATGAGGGAGCACATCATGACCACCACCACCGCCTCCGCCACCCGCTCGCTGACCCTGCCCGCGCTGAACCGGCCCGTCGCCGTGCTGGGTGGCGTGGTCGCCGCCGTCGTGGCGAACTTGATCGTCTGGGGCATCGGCGCGGCCGCGGGCGGATCCTTCATCACCACCGACGGCGGCAAGGTGATGGACGTCGCTCCCGGCGGCGTGATCTTCATGTCGACCGTGCCGCTGCTGATCGGCCTGACCGTCGCCGTGCTGGTGTCCTACCTGTGGACCGGGGTGCTGCGGGTCGCGGCGGTCGTCGGATCGCTGCTGTCGATCGCGACGATCGCGATGACCGTCGACGCCGACTTCGACACCGCCTCCACCATCGCGCTGTCGGTGATGCACGTGGTGCTGGTGCCGGTCATCGTGGTCGCCCTGGAGGGCGTGCGGCGCAGCATCACCACTCGGTAGTCCGAAGACGACGAAGGGCCCCACCGGAAAACCGGTGGGGCCCTTCGCCGTATGTCCTAGACCGAGCGGCCGAACAGCAGCTTCCACGGCATCAGCGCCGACTCCAGCTGCACCTTCAGGCTCATCTTCGACGCGCCGAGGGTGCGCTCCTCGAAGCGGATCGGCACCTCCGCGATCGTGTAGCCCTTCTTGATCGCGCGGTAGTTCATCTCGACCTGGAACGAGTAGCCGTTGCTGCGGATCGAGGCCACGTCGATCGCGCGCAGGGTGTCGGCCTGCCACGCCTTGAAGCCGGCGGTCGCGTCCTTCACGCCGAGGCGCAGGATCAGGTTCACGTAGAAGTTGGCCCAGGCCGAGAGTGCCTTGCGGTACCACTTCCACTCCGCGGCGGTCGAACCACCGGGCACGTAGCGGGAGCCGAGCACGACGCCGACATCGGCGGAACTCAGCTTCTCCAGCATGGCCGGGATCACCTCGGCGGGATGCGACAGGTCGGCGTCCATCTGGATCACCACGTCGGCGCCCTCGTCGAGGGCCTTGGTGATGCCCGCGATGTAGGCGCGGCCGAGGCCGTCCTTCTCGGTGCGGTGCAGCACGCCCACCACGTTCGGCAGCTCGGCGGCCAGCTTGTCGGCCACCTCGCCCGTGCCGTCGGGTGAGTTGTCGTCCACCACCAGCACGTGCAGATCGGGAACCGGCAGTGCCGTCAGCCGCTCCACCGCCACCGGCAGATTTTCCCGCTCGTTGTAGGTCGGCACAACAACGGTAACCCTCAAGGGTCGCCCTCCCTGCTCACCTGGTTACGCCCCGCGCCCCACCGAACGGGCGCGCGAGCATGTCATCGATTCGTTATGACCGTACTCGATCGACCTGACGCGAACCTGAGCGGCCGTGGCCGCGTCACCACAGCTGGCGGGCGTGGACCAGCGCGTCGACCACCAGGACGACGCCGAAAACGACGAACAACACCCGGACCACCGGCGGCCCGTAGCGGGTGATCCACCGCACCAGCAGCCGATAGACCCGGCGGGCGCGCGGGGTCTCGCGCAGGGCCAGCGCCAGCACCACCAGCGGCACCAGCAGCGCGATCGCGCAATAGACGACCACGATCAACGGCCACACCACCGGCAGCGGACGCTGCGCCGACACCAGCGCCAGCGCGGCCAGGTACGGCACCGAGGTCGGCACCTTCGCCAGCCCCAGCGTGACCCCGACCACCCCCATCAGCCACGGATACTTCCGCACCGGCCGGACCCAGCGCCCACCGCCGCTCATCGTCGTATCCATCGGCAACGCCGCCACCGCGATCAGCACCACCCCGATCAGCAGCTCACCCCAGTACCGCAGCACCGGCGTCAGCTCGAAGTCGAACAACCGGACCAGGAAATCGATCCCGAGCACCGTCGCGATCCCGAACGCCACCGACACCGCGAACACGCCACCGAGAAAACTGAGCCCACCCACCACGGGCGACCGCCGCGCCAGCCGACTGTCCGCCACCACCGCCGTCGTGATCGCCACCAACAGCACATCCAGCGCGTCGACCACCGCAAACCCCAGCAACGTGATCAACAGGACACCCATGACCCCCGCGACCCTACTCGCCGCGCCACGCGTGTCCCGGTCGGTGGGTCCGACCCAGTACCACCCACAACCGCGCCGATCTCGTTACGCTTTTCGTGCCGGGAGTGCCCGACGAGCACCCGCGATCGTGAAGGGGAAGAGCATCGTGGCGGAAATGTCATTCGACCCATCAGCGCTCGACGCGTATCAGCGCGCTGCCGCTCGGGTCGCGGATCTACTCGGAGAAGCGGCGACCAGCACGACGACGGCGGCGGGGGTGGACCTGTCGGGACTCGGGGTGCTCGGGAAGGAATTCGCGGCCGCGTGGACGGCGGCCGCGGGAGCGCACGCGTCGACGTTGAGCACCGCGGGGAATCTGGTCACCGCGTATCAGGACATCCTGAACCGGTACGGCGCCGATGTCACCGGGGTGGATACCGGGCTGGCGGGCGACCTGGTCGCGATCGAGAGCGAGGTGGCGTGATGCGCGCGAAATCCCTGGTCACCGAGACCACGCTGAGCACGATCACCCAGGAGGAGGCCGAGGCGAAGATCGCGCCGGTGGTCGCGCTGCTGGAGGTGCCGCTGCTGGAACTGCGGAAATCGCTGGGCTCCAACACCTCCGCCGACCCCGACGCCACCGTGGTCAGCGCGCTGACCACCGCGAGCACCGCGACCAGCGCGACCGAGGACCCGCACCGGCTCGGCCTGTACGCGCTGGAGTCGACCGACACCGCCGCACCGGCCACCCCGACCCTGCGCCAGACCGCGACCGAGGTGTCCGCGGCCGCGGACCGCGGCCAGCGGCTCAGTACCCTGCTCGGCCAGGCGCATTCGACCCAGTCCACCGCGGCGGCCAAGGTCGACGCGATCATCGCCGACTTCCGCGCCAAGGCGAAGGCCGCCGCGCCCGCGGTGAACGGCAACAACCTGGACGCGATCGTCGAGCTCGCGGAGGAGGCGATCGAGGAGGCCGTCACCGTCGTCGGGACCGCGAGCACCGAGATGGACGAGCACACCCGCAACACCAAGGAGCTCACCTCCGATCTGGGCGGCACCAACGGCGTCACCGTGCCGCCGGGCGCGGTCGAGGTGTCGCCGGGGGTCTACGTCCTCGGCACCGGCGGCACGTCGACGAACACCATCGACACCGACACCACCACGACCGATCCGGCCACGGCGGCCCAGATCGCGCTGCAGGAGGCGCTGATCGACGGTGGCGTCGCGCTGGGCACCGCGGCGATCGACGCGGGCGTCACCTTCGGCACGCACCTGATCGACAAGATCGCCGAGGTCGCGATGCACGGCATCGACGCGGGCGCGGACCTGGCGACCACCGGCATCGACACCCTCGCCGCGAATGTCACCGGCACGGGCACCGACGGCACCGCGACCACGCCGGCCACCACGACACCGTCGCCGACCACACCGTCCACCAACGGCGGCGGCAACTCCGGCGGCCTGTTCGCCGGGCTCGGCAACGGCGACACCACCACCAAGCCGGAGCCGTCGAACAACAACAACGGCGCGTCGACCAAGCCCGCCCCCGCGGCCCCGTCGACACCGGCACCCTCGGGCCAGTCACCCGTCGTCGAGCAGCCGCAGCAGGCACCCGCCGCGCCCGCGCCCGCGCAGCAGCAGCCGAGCCAGACCGGCGTGATTCCGCCGGCGAGCCGTCCGCAACAGGATCAGGAGAGCGAGCGTCCGTCGGCCGCGCCCAAGCACGGGCAGCCGGGAGTCGTCCCGGCGACCGCGTAAGGCCACCGGATGGACAATCCGTTCGGAGCCTATTTCTCCTCGCCCGCCGATCCGGCGCGCCGTCGTCCGCAGGGCAAACGGCGACGCAGGCGGCGGCGCGAGGCAGAACCGCAGACCATCGGCACCAATCCCGAGACGTGGCCGCCGCCGGAGCCGGAGCACTACGACGAGGCCGACGGCCAGCTCGCCACCGCGCCGACCGAGCCGATCTATCGCACCGCCGCCGAGGAGGACGGGTTCACCGGCGACTGGAACGACTGGAACGACGAGGCGCCCGCCGAGGAGACGCCGCACCGCACCGACGATGTCGACTGGAACGACTGGGCGACCGCCACCGCGACCGAACAGAGCGGTGACCGGGTCGAGATGCCGGTCCTGCCGCGCCTCAAGGACTTCGGCGGTGGCGGGCCGATCGCGCGCAGGCCGCGCAAGAAGTACGACGACGAACGCTACGACGACCCCAACGGCCGGGCGAAAGCCGCCGCCGCGGTGAAGGGGATCGTCGGCGCGCTCGTGTTCGTGGTCGTGCTCGGCCTGGCGGCGAACATCTTCCTCGGCTCCGGCGACAAGCCGGTCGCGGCGAAACAGGCGTCCGTGTCCGGTTCGCCGACAACGGGATCCACCGCGACCACCGTTCCGCCACTGCCCGGGCACGCGGTGGCCGGCTGCGAATCCTTCCGCAGCCAGTCCATCACGATCAGCGCCGAACGCGGCGACACCGCCACCCCGCAGGGCGCGATCCTCGGCTTCGAGTACAGCTACTACGTCGACCGCGACGCCGCCAAGGCCCGCACCTACGTCACCGACGATGCCCACGTCGGCGACGAATCAGCCCTGGCCGCAGGTATTTCCACCTTCCCGACCGGCGTCAAGTACTGCATCCACATCACCCGCGCCGACTCCACCGACCCCACCGTCTGGAACGTCACCGTGCAGCAGCAGTGGCCCGGCGACACCGCCATCGAGAAGATCCAGCAGACCATGCGCACCGCCGAAGTGGCCCCCGGCCGCTACCGCATCACCAGCATCGACCACCGCCGCTGACCCCGGAAACGCGAGATCCCCTCACCGATGATCGGTGAGGGGATCTCGTTGCGACCCTGACGGGACTCGAACCCGCGACCTCCGCCGTGACAGGGCGGCGCGCTAACCAACTGCGCCACAGGGCCGTGATGTATCGCTACAACGAGGCTGGACTGTACCCCGTGGAAGGGTTCGGGCGGTAATCGTGCAGGTGGGCCGGTCGACCGAGCGTTGACATTGACGTCAATGTCAACGACACTCGAGCGGTGACCACCAGCGAGGCGCAGCAACGGGCCAGGTCGGCGCGCAAGGACAGCGCCGGGCCGCGGCGGAGCGAGCTGCTCGACGCGGCGGCGGGGTGCTTCGCCGAACTCGGGTACGACCAGACCTCGGTGGAGACGATCACCACGCGGGCACGGGTCTCGCGGGCGACGTTCTACGCGTACTTCTCCTCCAAAGACGAGGTGTTCCAGGCGATCACCGAGCGGGTGTGCGCGCGGTTCCTGGACGCGCAGCTGGTGGTCGACGTCGAGGTCACCGCACCGGTGACGGTCATCGCCGCCACCACACGGGCTTTCGCGGCGGCGGTGTTCGCCAACGGCGCGCTGGTGACGTTGATCGAGCATCGCGCCGATGTCGACCCGGCGATCGGCGCGCAATGGACCCGGGTGCGCGAGCGCCTGCGGCACCGGTTCACCGCGTTTCTCGAACGTGTCGAGGGCGAGATCGACCCCTGCGCGCCGCTGCCACGCATTGTCGAAACCCTCTCCGACGCACTGCTGATCGGCGCCGCCCGCGCCCGCCCGGACCAGCGCGAACAGTTCGTCACCGACCACATCGCCATCGCCCAACGGCTGATCGGCTTCGCCGACATCGAGGACGCCACGTGACCCTGTTGATCGCCAATCGCGGCGAGATCGCCCTGCGCATCATCCGCACCGCCGCCGAACTCGGCCTGCGCACCGTGGCGGTCTACGCCGAGGACGACGCGGACAATCCGAATGTGCACGCGGCCGACGAGGCGATCGGCCTGGTCGGCGCCGGACCGGCGCCCTATCTCGACCAGGCCGCGATCCTGGCCGCCGCCAAGGAATCCGGTGCCGAGCTCATCCATCCCGGCTACGGCTTCCTGAGCGAGAACGCCGAGTTCGCCAGGGCGTGCGCGGCGGCGGGGCGCACCTTCGTCGGCCCCGACCCCGCCGTGCTCGACCTGTTCGGCGACAAGTCCGCGGCCCGGCGCACCGCTGTCGCCGCGGGCGTCCCCGTCCTGCCCGCCACCGACGGCGCGAGCACGCTCGCCGAGGTCGGCGCGTTCTTCGCGGCCCAGCCGGGCCCGATCATGATCAAAGCGCTGGCCGGTGGCGGTGGGCGCGGCATGCGGGTGGTCCGCACGGCCGCGGAGATCGACGACGCCTACCAGCAGTGCGCCGCGGAGGCCGAGCTCGGCTTCGGCGACCCGGCGGTGTTCGCCGAGGCACTGCTCGCCGACGCCCGGCACATCGAGGTGCAGATCGTCGCCGCGCCTACCGGTGACGGCACCACCGCGCTCGCGCTCGGCGACCGGGATTGCAGTGTGCAGCGCAGGCATCAGAAGCTGCTCGAAATCGCCCCGGCGCAGGGACTTTCGGACAACCTGCGCCGGAGCCTGCACGAGGCGGCCGCCCGGCTGTGCGCGCGGGTCGGCTATCGCGGGCTCGCCACCGTCGAATTCCTGGTCACCGGTGAGCGATTCGTCTTCCTGGAGGTGAATCCGCGAATCCAGGTGGAGCACACCGTCACCGAGGAGGTGACCGGTGTCGACCTGGTGGCGGTACAGCTGGCCATCGCCCGGGGGGCGGCGTTCGCCGAGCTGGGCCTGCCGAACGGAATCGTCTCCGACGGAACGCGATCCGACGGCGCACCCGCCACCGCTGACGGCATCGCGATCCAGGCCAGGGTGAACATGGAGACGATGACGGCCGACGGGTCGGCCGTCCCGACCGCGGGCACGCTGACCGCGTTCGCCCCACCGACCGGCCCCGGCGTGCGCGTCGACACCTTCGGCCGTCCAGGCCTCACCCCGAGCCCGCGCTACGACTCGCTGCTGGCCAAGGTCATCACGCGCACCCGGGGGAATTCCTTCCCCGCCGCCGCGCGCAAGGCGGCCACCGCGCTGGCCGAATTCACCGTCGACGGCCCGCGCACCAATCTCGGCTTCCTACGGGAAGTCCTCGGCGACCGCCGATTCCAGACCGGCACAGTCACCACCGGCTATCTCGGCGAGCACCTGCCCGCACTGGTCGCGGCGGCCGATGCCGGGCGGCCGGAGATCGCGATCGCCGCGGTCGAGCTGTATCCGGGACAGGAAGCGGTGCGGGCGCAGCTGGCGGGCACGGTGGTCGAGGTGACCGGCGAGGGCGCCGAGATCGCGGCCGGTGGGCAGCTGCTCGTGCTCGAGGCGATGAAGATGCAGCACGTGCTCGCCGCACCGGCCGCCGTGCGAATCGTCCGGGTGCTGGTCCACCCGGGCCAGGTCGTCGCGCCCGGCGATCCGCTGGTGATCGTCAGCCGCACCGGCGCCGACGCCGCCGACCGCGCGCACGCCGAGCTGGACCCGGGCCGTTCGCGCGCCGATGTCGACGAGATCCGCGCCCGCCACCTCGGCACGCTGGACGAATCCCGCCCGGACGCGGTGGCCAAGCGGCACGGGCTCGGCCGCCGCACGGCCAGGGAGAACATCGCCGACCTGGTCGACCCGGGCAGCTTCGTCGAATACGGCGCGCTGGCCGTCGCCGCCCAGCGCAGCAGGCGCACCGAGGAAGACCTGATCGCCAACACCCCCGCCGACGGTCTGGTCACCGGACTGGCCACCATCGGCGCCGACCGTTTCGGCAAGGCGGCCGCCGAAGCGGTGGTGGTCTCCTACGACTACACCGTGCTCGCGGGCACCCAGGGCAAGAACAATCACGCCAAGACCGACCGCGCCTTCGACCTGGCCGCCCGCAAGCGGGTACCGGTGGTGCTGTTCGCCGAGGGCGGCGGCGGCAGGCCCGGCGACACCGACGTGACCGGCATGGGCCTGGATGTGCCGACCTTCCGCGCGCTCGCCGCGCTGCGCGGGCAGGTGCCGCTGGTGACGATCGTGTCCGGGCGCTGCTTCGCTGGGAACGCCGCCCTGGCCGGGGTCTGCGACGTGATCATCGCGACGCCCGACGCCAACCTCGGCATGGGCGGCCCGGCGATGATCGAGGGCGGCGGGCTCGGTGTGTACCGCCCCGAGGACATCGGGCCGATCGAGGTCCAGCGGCGCAACGGCGTGGTCGACCTGGTCGCCCGCGACGAGGCGCACGCGGTCGCGCTGGCCACGCAGTACCTCGGCTATTTCCAGGGCCCGATCGCGGACTACACGGCGCCCGACCCGCGCCTGGCCCGGCACGTGGTGCCGGAGAACCGCCTGCGCGCCTACGACATCCACCGCGCGATCGAGGCGATCGCCGATCTCGGCTCGATCCTGGAACTGCGCTCCGACTACGGGGTCGGCATCGTCACCGCGCTGATTCGGGTCGACGGCGTGCCGTTCGGCCTGGTGGCCAACAGCAGTCATCACCTCGGCGGCGCCATCGATGCCGAGGCCGCCGACAAGATGGGCGATTTCCTCGGGCTGTGCGAGGCGTTCGGCCTCCCGGTCGTCGCCCTGTGCGACACACCGGGATTCATGGTCGGCCCGGATGCGGAGCGGACCGCGACGGTGCGCCGGTTCAGCGACCTGTTCGTGCGGGGCGCCCGGCTGAGCGTCCCCTTCGGCACGATCATCCTGCGCAAGGGCTACGGCCTCGGCGCGATGGCGATGGCGGCCGGGCACTTCCGCGCGCCGGACTTCACCGTCGCCTGGCCGACCGGCGAGATCGGGCCGATGGGGCTCGAGGGCGCGGTGCGCCTCGGCTTCCGCAAGGAGCTGGCCGCCGCCGCGGACCCGGCCGCCCGCGAGACCCTGTTCCAGCAGCTGCTCACCCTCGCCTATCAGCAGGGCAAGGCGCTCACCGCGGCGACCGGATTCGAACTCGACGACGTCATCGACCCCGCCGACACCCGCGCCTGGATCGCCACCCTGGTCCGGCCGTAGGCCACCCGCCCAGCTCGGCCACCCCACCTGGGCGGCGTCGACGGAACAGACTTGAAGTTGACGTCAACTTCTAATAAGTTCGCTGACAAGTCACCGCCGATCATCGGGAGCACCCATGTCGCTGTTCGATCTCTCCGAGCGCGCCGAGAAATACCGCGCCGACCTGCTCGATTTCATGGACGCGCACGTCTACCCCGCCGAACCCGTCTACGAGGAGCAGATGCGGGAGTCCGGTGACCCGCACTTCCAGCCGCCGATCCTCGAGGAGCTCAAGGCCGAGGCCAAGCGGCGCGGCCTGTGGAACCTCTTCCACCCGCACCCCGGTCGCGGCCCCGGCCTGACCAACCTCGAGTACGCGCC
This sequence comes from Nocardia sp. NPDC051833, assembly GCF_040681225.1. NCBI lineage: Bacteria > Bacillati > Actinomycetota > Actinomycetes > Mycobacteriales > Nocardiaceae > Nocardia > Nocardia sp. NPDC051833. The sequence continues at coordinate 3,334,521 of NZ_JBFAYK010000001.1, read as the reverse complement.
GCTCGCCGAGATCATGGGCCGCAGCCATCTCGCCTCGGAGGCCTGCAACTGCAACGCCCCCGACACCGGGAACATGGAGGTGCTCGAGCTGTTCGGCACCGAGGAGCACAAGAAGAAGTACCTCGAACCGCTGCTCGACGGCACCATGGCCTCCGCGTTCGCGATGACCGAACCGGGCGTGGCCAGCTCCGACGCCACCAATGTGGAACTGGCGATGGTGCGCGACGGCGACGAGTACGTACTCAACGGCCGCAAGTGGTTCGCCACCAACGCCCTGCACCGCAACTGCAAGGTCCTGATCGTGATGGGCAAGACCGATCCGACCGCAGCGCCGCACCGGCAGCAGTCGATGATGGTCGTCCCGATCGACGCCCCCGGCGTGACCATCCTGCGCGGCCTGCCGCTGTTCGGCTACCAGGAGCGCGAGGGCCACGCCGAGATCGATTTCGCCGACGTGCGGGTGCCGGTCACCGACGTGCTCAAGGGTGAGGGCGAGGGTTTCGCGATCAGCCAGGCCCGGCTCGGGCCCGGCCGCATCCACCACTGCATGCGCAGCATCGGCATGGCCGAACGCGCGCTGGAGATGCTGTGTCAGCGGGCGCTGTCGCGGGTGACCTTCGGCAAGCCGATCGCCGAGAACGCCAATATCCAGGACTGGATCGCCGAGTCGCGGATCAATATCGAGATGATCCGGCTGCTGACGCTCAAGGCCGCGCACCTGATGGACACCGTCGGCAACAAGGCCGCCCGCACCGAGATCGCCGCGATCAAGGTCGCCGCGCCGACCATCGCGCTCGAGGTCCTCGACCGCGCGATCCAGGTGCACGGCGCGGGCGGCGTCACCGACGACTTCCCGCTCGCGCTGGCCTGGGCCCAGCTGCGCTCGCTGCGGCTGGCCGACGGCCCGGACGAGGTGCACAAGCGCGCCATCGCGCGCCAGGAACTGAGCAAGTACCGCGGCAAGGAGAGCAACTGATGACCGCACTCGATCTGACCGGTCGCACCGCGATCGTCACCGGTGCCTCCCGCGGCATCGGGCTGGCGATCGCCCAGGCCATCGCGGCGGCGGGCGGCAATGTCGTGCTGACCGCGCGGACCAAGGAGGCGGCCGACGCGGCCGCCGCGCAGGTGACCGGCAACGCCATCGGCGTCGGCGCGCACGCCACGGACGAGGCGGCGGCCCGAAAATGCGTCGAACTGACCGTCGAGCACTTCGGCAGCGTCGACATCCTGGTCAACAACGTGGGCACCAATCCCGCCTACGGCCCGGTGGTCGGCCAGGACCACGGCCGGTTCGCCAAGACCTTCGACGTGAACGTGTGGGCGCCGATCCTGTGGACGTCGCTGGTCACCGAGGCGTGGATGGGTGAGCACGGCGGCGCCGTCGTGAACAACGCCTCGATCGGCGGGCTGGTCCTCGACCCGAACATCGGCATGTACAACGGGGCCAAGGCCGCCCTGATCCACCTGACCAAGCAGATGGCGCTCGAGCTGTCGCCGGCGATTCGCGTCAACGCGATCGCGCCCGGCGTGGTCCGTACCAAGCTGGCCGAGGCGCTGTGGAAGGACAAGGAAGACGCCGTCGCGCACAGCATCGCGCTGAACCGGATCGGTGAGCCCGGCGATATCGCCGACGCCGTCGCGTTCCTGGTGTCCGACGCGGCGCGCTGGATCACCGGCGAGATCCTGGTGATCGACGGCGGACAGCGCCTCGGCGACGCGCCCCTGTTCCGGAGCGGAGCGTCGATCGGTGTCTGACACACGAGCAGTCGTCGGGATCGACCCGGCCGTGGTGACCAGCTGGTTCGGCAGCCTCGGCATCGAATGCGCGGCACCACTGCGCTTCGACCGGATCGGGCTCGGCCAATCGAATCTGACCTACCTGGTCACCGACACCGCGGACCGGCGGTGGGTGCTGCGCAGGCCGCCGCTCGGCAAGCTGCTGGCCTCGGCCCACGATGTGGTGCGTGAGGCGCGGATCATCGCCGCGCTCGAGTCCACCGAGGTGCCGGTGCCGCGGATCTTCGGCGTGCTCACCGATCCGGCGCTGGTCGACGCGCCGCTGGTGCTGATGGAGTACGTCGACGGGCAGGTGGTCGACACCATGCCGATCGTGGAATCGCTGACGCCGCAGCGCCGCCGGGCGATCGCGGAATCCCTGCCGCGAACGCTGGCGCGCATCCACGCGGTCGACCCGGCCGCCGTCGGCCTGGCCGATCTGGCCGCGCATACCCCGTACGCGCCGCGTCAGCTCAAGCGCTGGAGCGGTCAGCTGGAACGGTCCAAGACCAGGGACCTGCCCGAGCTCGACGATCTCACCCGCAGGCTCACCGCCGCGGTGCCGGAGCAGACCGAGGTCTGCCTGGTACACGGCGATTTCCACCTTCGCAACGTCATCACCTCGCGCGAGACGGGCGCGGTGACGGCCGCGCTCGACTGGGAACTGTCCACCCTCGGCGACCCGCTGGCCGACATGGGCAGCATGCTCGCCTACTGGGCGGAGCCCGGCGAGCTCATCGCCGGTGACTTCCCGGCGTCCACGCTCGACGGCTTCCCCGACCGCGCCGAGCTGGCCCGCCAGTACCTCGACCTGACCGGCCGCGACCCGGCCGCGCTGAAGTACTGGCAGGTCCTCGGCCTGTGGAAGCTCGCGATCATCGGCGAGGGCGTGCTGCGCCGCGCGCTGGACAACCCCGAGAACAAGGCCGCGGCGGGCGCGCCGACGACCGAACGCCTCGACGCCGTACTGCGTCTGGCCCGCGACGTCGCCGACGACGCCGGAATCTAGCAGGAGGTCATCATGAAGGCTTGGCAGCTGCACGAGCTCGGCGAACCGCGCGCGGTGCTGCGGCTCGACGACATCGACGACCCCGTCGCCGGCCCGGGCCAGGTGCTGGTGCGCGTGCTGGCCGCGCCCGCCAACTTCCCGGATGTGCTGCTGTGCCGCGGGGAGTATCAGCTCGAACCGCCGCTGCCGTTCACGCCCGGGGTGGAGCTGTGCGGCACGGTGGTCGCGGTGGGCGCCGATGTCACCCGGTGCGCGGTCGGTGACCGGGTCGTCGGCACCACCACCCTGCCGGGCGGCGCGTTCGCCGAACTGGCGGTCCTCGACGCCGACAACGTCTTTCCCGCTCCGGCGGCGCTCGACGACGCCGAGGCGGCCGCGCTGTCCATCGGCTACCAGACGAGCTGGTTCGCGCTGCACCGGCGCACCCAGCTGAAGCCGGGCGAGACCCTGCTGGTGCACGCGGCCGCGGGCGGCGTCGGCAGCACCGCCGTGCAGCTGGGCAAGGCCGCGGGCGCGACCGTCATCGGCGTGGTCGGCGGGCCGGACAAGGCCGAGTACTGCCGTCGGCTCGGCGCCGACCTCGTCATCGACCGGCGCACCGAGGACTTCGTGCCGATCGTGAAGGAGTTCACCGGCGGCCGCGGCGCGAACGTGATCTACGACCCGGTCGGCGGCGACGCCTACGCCAAGTCGACCAAGTGCGTCGCCTTCGAGGGCCGCATCCTGGTGATCGGCTTCGCCGGCGGCACCATCCCGCAGCCCGCGCTCAACCACGCGCTGATCAAGAACTACTCGATCATCGGCCTGCACTGGGGCTTGTACAAGCAGTACAACCCGCAGGCGATCGCGGACTGCCACGCCGAACTCACCCGGCTGGCCGCCGCCGGTCAGCTGAAACCGCTGATCAGCGAGCGGCTTTCGCTGGCCGACGTGCCCGACGGCCTCGGCAGGCTCGGCGACGGCAGCACGGTCGGCCGCGTCGTGTTCCAGCCCTGAGCGCTATAAATACTGCATGGACCACACCGACAGCGAAGGCGCGCCGCCCTCGATGGCGCGCACTTCGCTGCTGCGTGAGCTACCCGCCACCCCGCGTGGCCTGCGAACCAGGTCGGCCCTGATCGACGCGGGCCGCACGGTCTTCGAACGGCTGGGCTACCTCGACACCCGGCTGGTCGACATCACCCAGGAAGCCAAGTGCTCCTCGGGCACCTTCTACACCTATTTCGCGGGCAAGGAGGAGATCTTCGCGGCCATCCTCGAGCACGCCCAGGAAGACATGCTGCACCCCGGCATGCGGCACGTGGCAGGCGACGACGACCCCGCGTCGATCGTCGAGGCGAGCAACCGCGCCTACTTCGAGGCCTACCGGCGCAACGCCAAGCTGATGGGCCTGCTCGAACAGGTCGCCAATATCGATCCCGAGTTCAGCAAGCTGCGCCAGAACCGCGCCGACGCCTTCATCCACCGCAACGCCCGCAGCATCGCCGACCTGCAGAAACGCGGCCTCGCCGACCCCGAGCTCGACCCGATGCTCACCTCGCGAGCCCTCTCCGGCATGGTCAGCCGCCTGGCCTTCCACTACTTCGTCGTCGCCGACGGACACCTCGACGGCGAGCCTCGCCCGCTCGAGGACATCGTCTACACCGTCACCCGCCTGTGGGTGAACGCCCTGCGCATGCCCACCACCCGCTGACGCGGCGAATCCCCCGCCTGGCCGCACCGCTGGCCTATTCTGTGCTGGTAGGCGCGTTTTCCCTTCGAACGAAAGCGGGGCCCGATCATGGCAGGAAAGTTCGAGATCTTCGCCGACGCGGCGGGTAAGTTCCGGTGGCGGCTCAAGGCGGGCAACAACGAGATCATCGCCCAGTCGCAGGCCTACGAGTCCAAGGACGCGGCCAAGAAGGGCATCTCCTCGGTGCAGACCAACGCCGCGGGCGCCGCACTCGTCGACCTCACGACCTAGCCTCGCTACCGAGCCCGGAAATGAGTGAAGACCAGCCGAAAGGCTGGTCTTCCTGAGTGGCCAGGGCCGGGATCGAACCGGCGACCTTCCGCTTTTCAGGCGGACGCTCGTACCAACTGAGCTACCTGGCCGCAGGCACCCGTACGGAATGCCATACGCGAAGCGCCGGATCACTCCGGCGCTTACTTGCGACCCTGACGGGACTCGAACCCGCGACCTCCGCCGTGACAGGGCGGCGCGCTAACCAACTGCGCCACAGGGCCTTGCTGTACTACACAGTCCGAAGACTGTACCCCCTACGGGATTCGAACCCGCGCTACCGCCTTGAAAGGGCGGCGTCCTAGGCCGCTAGACGAAGGGGGCTCGTCCCGGATCTCTCCGGACCGGCTTTCAACGTTTCCGTTGGGAGCTCGCATAGCTTATGACAGGTGTGCGCAGACTTCCAAATCGGCTGGTCAGGCGCCCAAACCGAGGTCATCCAGGCGCGCCTGTGAGCGCCACCCGTCGCTGCGGAAGTTCTGGATCCACACCGGCGTCGCCATCGCCTCCACGATAACCTCCAGCACCTCCGCGAACCGGGCGCGCAGATCGGCGGCCGAGCCGTTGGCGATCGGGTCGACCAGATAGCGCTGGCCGGCCAGGGCCGCGGAGAGCGTGCGGGTGAAGCGGTCGGGGTCGGCGTCGGCGCGCAGCTGTCCGTCGTCGATCGCGCGCACGGCCAGCACCCGGGTGGCCCGGCCGACGATGCGGCCGCCCCCGTTGCCCGCGTCGCGATGGAACTCGGGCTCGATCACGAGCCGGTACTCGGCCTGCACGATGGTGTCGTGCTCGAGCCGCAGCGCGATCTCGTCCACCATCCCGTGCAGGACGTCGAGCGGCCCCAGATCGGCGCGGGCCAGCCAGCGCTCCGCACAGGTGCGGTAGCGCTCGACCGCGGTCTCCAGGACCGCGCGCGCGAGGTCTTCCTTGGAGTCGAAGTGGAAGTACATCGCGCCCTTGGTCGCGCGCGAACCTTCCAGAATGCGGTTGAGCGATGCCGCCGCATATCCGCTCTTCCCGAACTCGACGGCCGCGGACTTGATTATCGCCGCGCGTGTCCGGCGCGCCCGCTCTTGCTGCCGTGCCATGCTCGAAACGCCTCCGAACCTTCTCGTCGCTAACGATCAATAACCAACCGGTAGCGCGAATTGTGGTTTTATTACAAACTTTCGGTATGAAATCTCGCAGAAAAGCCGGTACCCCTCCGGCTGGTATAGTTCGCCTGCCCGAGTGCGCCGCAGGGGGTGCACACTCGGGCTCAACTACCTGTGAGAACCGCCTCCTCCTGCGGTAACGATTGCCCCTTTGCCGAAGATTCGCGCGCCCATCGCGTTTGCCCCGGCACTTCGAACCCTCGATGAATTCCTCGACACCGCACCCAGCACCGGGCGGCCGTCGGATAACGCAGCACCGGTGATTGTTCCGAAATTCACCAGGCGATCACCGTACCCGCATTCCGCAGCCGACACGCGGCAAATGGAACACCCATCCGAACATCCGGTTCGGTTATCCAGGCCAGCAAACGAGGCGCAACCGGAATGGTTTCGTAAGCTACGAATTCCATAGGCGCACAGCCTGGTTGACCCGGCCCACCGCCCGCGCGCGAACCCCCTGCTGTTCGCCCGCCGGTCGCGAGAACCGCGCCAACACCGGACCACCTCATCGGCCACGAAACCCCTGCTCATCGAAAACTGTTGCAATACAACAGTATTCGATACCACGTCGGCGCCGGAAGCGCGAACGGTGATGGGTACCAGTTGTTTACCACGAATCGTCCGGCCCCGACGGTTCGTTACCGGCGCCCACCAGCGCCTCCCCCGGCTCCCGGCGGCGCCGGGGGCCGGTATTCGGCCCGACGGGCCGGTGTCGGTTAGACTCCCCACCGCGCCCCTTTAGCTCAGTTGGTAGAGCTGGTGACTTTTAATCACTAGGTCGTAGGTTCGAGTCCTACAGGGGGCACCATGTTTTACCTGGCTGACCTGCGGGGATAGACGGCGCGGCCCTCCGAGCTCGCTCGCAGGCCGCCACGAATGCCCCAGCGACGGGCACGTGCGCCGCTTACCCTCTCGACGATTCCCCTCCCCACGACTCGGTCTGGGAGGTTCCTTGTGCACGGACCCTCAGTTCGTAGGCGTGAGTTCTTGTGATTCCCGCCACGATCATCGGGTGTTTCCGTCGTCCGGATGGGGCGGAAGGCCAGAGCAGACAGGGCGGTATTCCAGATCCGGGGAAACCCACTCCGCCCACTGTCGCCCGCTCATCTCGAATGTCAGCTTGTCGCACAGCAGGTCCGGCCAGGTGGTGGGACCGGGCCACGTCCACAGGGCCGAGTTGTTGGTGAGGTCCTGATGCCTGGTGAGGACGCCGGAGCCGTCCGCGTTGATCCAGACGTTCTCGATCCAGCCCGGCGACCCGTGCAAAGGCGTGCCGAGGGCGTGGCCGTCGGCCAGGTCCCAGAAGCGCAGGGTCTGATCACTCGAACCCGAGACGATGTAGCGGCTGTCGGCGCTGATCGCCACGCTGCGCACCATCGCCGCGTGCCCGTCCATCGCGGGACCGAGCTGCTCACCGGTCCGCATATCCCAGCGGCGCAGCGTGGTCTCCTCGCCGGTGACGAAGCGGGAACCGTCCGGGGCCACCGCCAACGACCAGATCGCATTGGCCTCGATCGCCTTGATGAGCGAGCCGGTGCTCGTATCCCACAGCCGGACCGAATCGGGGCTGTGCGTGATCAGGCGAGTGCTGGTGGGATCGAACTCGACGCTGCTGAAGTCGGCGGTATGTCCGGTCATGGGTGCGCCGATCGGCGTACCGGTTTCGGTGCTCCACAGGCGCACTGTCTGGCCGCCCGTAGCGGCGAGAAGGCGCCCATCCGGGCTGAGCGCGACCCCATCCGCCTCAGACAGCCCCTCGAACGGGCCGCCGACGACGTCCGCGGTCTCTGTGTTCCACAGCTGGACGACATTCGCGAGCGTGATCGTGGCCAGACGAGTACCGCGGGCATCGAATTTCAGCGCGCCTACCGGCTCGGCGAAACCGGTCAGCGGGCGACCGATCCGGTCACCGGTCTCGGTGTCGTAGAAAGTAACGACCCGGTCCGGTCCGGCGACCGCGACGCGACGGCCGTCCGCGCTGAGCGCCGCGCGGGCGCCGGCGTCGTCGGGAAAGTCCACCACGGCGAAACTGCGGCCGGTCTGCGTGTCCGTCAACCAGACAGTGCCGGTCGCCTCTTCCAGTTTCACGAACCGCCGCCCGTCCCTCTCGAACGCCAGCACCGCACCGAAGCCGGGCTTGGGCGACCTGTCGTCGGGTAGCCAGGGAGCGCCGAGCGAACCGGATCGGCCGACATTCCACACGCGCATTGTTCCGTCCCACGCGCTGGAAGCGAGGCGCTGACCATCCGGGCTGAACGCGACATCCGTGACCATGCCCACGTGGCCGGTCAGCGGCTGTCCTTCCGCACGCCCGGAGCCGACATCCCACAGCCGGACCGTGGTGTCGGACGACCCGGAGGCCAACTTGGTGCTGTCCGGACTGAACGCGACGGATTGGACCGCGCTGACGAGCCCCTCGTTCCCGAGGAGCGGTGCGCCGACCGGCTGGCGGGTTTCCGCGTCCCAGAGCAGCAGCGTCATACCGAATTCGGGCGCTACCTCCGCTATCTTGGCCGAGCCTGCGCTGCCCGTCGCGATGCGCCTGCCGTCCGGGCTCCACGCGACCGACTTCACCGGATAGGTGTGTCGGCGCAGAGTCTCAGGGCCAGCCCCGGGGGATGCGACATTCCAGATGCGCACGGTGGTGTCCTCGCCGCCCGAGACGAGGTTGCGCCCGTCCGGGCTGAATGCCACGGAGTGCACCGGTCCGTCGTGGCCGGTGAAGACCTCCGTCCGGCCGTCGGCGACATCCCACCACCGGATCGTGCCGTCCTTTCCGGCCGCTGCCACCGACTTGCCGTCCGGCGAGAAGGTGATCCTGTTCGGGGCCGTGTCGTAACCGGCCAAGGGCGGGCCGGTCAGCCGACCGGTATCGACGTCCCAGATCCGGACCGGGCCGTCCCCGGTGGCGGCGGCGATCCGCCGACCATCCGGGCTGAATGCCGCAGCGAACACGGCGCGTGATCCGAGCGACGACGCCTCGAAGTCCCGATCGATCCGAGATCCGGTCGCCGCGTCCCAGAGCCGCATCTCGATGCCGATGGTGAGGATTCGGTCGCCGGCCGGGCTGAACGCGATCCCCATGTCCGGCTTGACCGTCCGGATGTAGTCGGCCAGCACCTGGAAGTCCTCGGGCAGGTAGAACGGATCGTAGGGCTTACCCGTCCGCACGATCTTGTCCACCGCCGCTTCCGCATTCAACGTCCGCAGCAACGCACCCTCATCGAAGTCGGGCGTGATCTGGCGCGCCGCCAGCGTCTGCTGGATCGCCCGCACGTCGTCGCGCGGGCGAGCACCGGCCAGCATCGACTCGGTGTCGGAGACCAACCGCAGCCCGATCGCCTGGTTGCGTTGGCGCACCGCCTCCCGCTGCCGGTCGACGGCGACGAAAGCGGCGATGAGCGCGAGCACGGTGAGCAGGACCAGCCCCGCGACGGCGGCGCGGCGCAATCGCCGGAACCGGCGTTGTTCCCGCAGATCCTCCCCCGCGAGTTCGTATTTCGGCTTGCCGTGGATCGGCGCCGCCAGGTCGGTGAGCTTCTCCCGGAAGAGCGCGGCGCGCGGGTCCCACGGAGCGTCTTCGGTGACGTCGACGTAGAGGGGTTCGGTGGGGAGTGCGCCGGGCTCGGTCAGGACCGGAAGGGCGACGGTCGAGCGGTCGGGATCGAAGCGGTGCAGCTCGCGGTCCCATTTCACCTGGCCGCCCGCGACGACGAACAGCAGGTGTTCGGGGCCGCGAGTGCGCAACCAGTAGGCGATCTCGCGGTCCACCCATTCCGAGGCGGCCGAATGCGGGGACAGCACGACGATGCAGTAGCGGGCCTGGTCCATCGCCTCGGCGACCTTGCCCCACAGGTCGGGGCTGGCGGTCAGGTCGGTGGCGTCACGGAAGACCCGCAGGGCGTGCAGGCGGCCGACGCGGCGGCCGATGCGGTGCAGGCCGCGCTGGATGCCCGCCGCGATGGCGCGGTCGGCGTGCGAGTAGGACAGGAAGGCGTCGTAGGTGGGCGGCGACGTCTGCTTCGGCGGCGGGTCCGCCGCGATCGTCATCGGCTCGGCCATCGTCCTCACTCCCAACCGGTCTGCGCCGTTTTCTCCACGGTCGGCTTCCGCGCTCGCCGGGGCACGCGTAACCGACTACTCGGGTTGACCAACGAGGCCCGGATGACCAACGTCACGTGGCGACGCGCCAGACGCAGACGCCGCCGAAACCCCCGATTCCGCCATCTCGGTCCCCTACCCTGAGCCCGACCCGGGCACTACCGGGCCCCATTCGACACAGGCGGAGCCGATGACTTCCTTCGATGATTTGCTCTCCCAGGTACCGATCGCCCAGATCGCCGACCAGCTCGGCGTCGACCAGGCGACCGCGACCAACGCCGTCCAGGCGGCGCTCCCGACGCTGCTCGGCGGGCTGCAGGCCAACGCGGCCGAACCGCAGGGCGCCGCGTCGCTGCTCGGCGCGCTCGACAACCACGGCGGTCTCGTCGAGGGCGAGGGCGCCGTCGATCTGCAGCAGGTGGACGTGGCCGACGGCGAGAAGATCGTCGACAACGTCTTCGGCGACGAGAAGAACACCGTCATCAGCGCCCTCGGCGGCACCGGCGGGACCGGCGGCAACGACCTGATCGGCAAGCTGCTGCCGATCCTGGCGCCGATCGTGCTCGCCTACGTCGCCAAGCAGCTCACCGGCGGTGGCGGTGCGGCCGCACCGGCACCGCAGCCGCAGGCTTCCGGCGGCGGTCTCGGCGATCTGCTGGGCGGGCTGATCGGCGGCAGCACCAGCAGCGGCGGCCTCGGCGGCGTGATCGGCGAGGCGCTGGCGAAGAACGCGGGCGGCGGTCTGGGCAGCATTCTGGGCGGCCTGCTCGGTGGCAAGCGCTGAGAGGTTCCCCACCGGGAGCTAACACCGCGCGGCCCGCAGCGATAGTCCCTACGCTGCGGGCCGAACACCTAGACTCGTCAGCACGACGAGACGGCGTCGGCCGAGGTTGTGGCGTTGATCAAACTCGGCAGTATTCCGCTCAGTTGCGTTTCGCATCACACCTACGGTGCCGTAAGGTATGGCCGCATCGCGACGTTCGACCGTAAGCACGACAGCGAAGGGTTTTTTACATGGCAAGGGATCTGACTCAACTCGAACTGCTCACAGAGTTGGAGCCGGTTGCCGAAGAGAACGTCAATCGGCACCTGTCGCTGGCCAAGGAATGGCACCCGCACGACTACGTCCCGTGGGATGAAGGCCGCAACTTCGCCGCCATGGGCGGCATCGACTGGGATCCGGAGCAGTCCAAGCTCAACGAGGTCGCCAAGGCGGCCATGATCACCAACCTGCTCACCGAGGACAACCTGCCGTCCTACCACCGTGAGATCGCCGAGAACTTCTCCCAGGACGGCGCCTGGGGCACCTGGGTCGGTCGCTGGACCGCCGAGGAGAACCGGCACGGCATCGTGATGCGCGACTACCTGGTGGTCACCCGCGGTGTGGACCCGGTCGCTCTCGAGAACGCGCGCATGATCCACATGACCAACGGTTTCGCCTCGCCCACCGAGGTCGACGCCGGCTTCCTGCACTCGGTCGCGTACGTGACCTTCCAGGAGCTGGCCACCCGCGTGAGCCACCGCAACACCGGTAAGGTCTGCGACGACCCGATCGCCGATCGCATGCTGCAGCGCGTCGCCGCCGACGAGAACCTGCACATGATCTTCTACCGCAACCTCTGCGGCGCGGCCCTCGACCTGAGCCCCGACCAGGCGATCGAGGCCATCTCCCTGATCGTGGAGAACTTCCAGATGCCCGGCGCCGGCATGCCGAACTTCCGGCGCAACGGCGTGCTGATGGCCAAGCACGGCATCTACGACCTGCGTCAGCACCTCGAAGAGGTCGTGCAGCCGGTGCTCAAGAAGTGGAACATCTTCGAGCGGACCGACTTCACCGCCCGCGGTGAGGCCACCCGTGAGCGCCTGGCCGACTTCCTCGACAAGCTGGGCCAGGACGTGCTCAAGTTCGAGGAGCAGCGCGACAAGATGCTGGCCCGTGAGGCCAAGAAGCTCGAGCTGGCGCGCGTCTAGCCGACAACCACACAGCGCCGCCCTCCGGATCCGGAGGGCGGCGCTGTTGTCGTCGGTGGGCTACTTGGTCGGCAGGGCGCCGTCGGTGCTGCCGACGTCGGTGATCTTCCAGTCCTTGCCCGCGTCGACGGTGATGTTGTAGGTGACGGTGTTGCGCAGGCCGTCGGGGTTCTGGGCGTTGGTGGTGCTCACGTCGACGAACGCGGCCACCTTGTAGACGTCGCCCTCGTGCGACATCACCTTGGCGGTGATCGGCGTCGCGCTGGAGGTCCACTTGAGCGGGATGATGATCTGCTCCAGCTTGTCGCCGGTCGCCTCGAACTTGCCGGACAGCTCCGGCGAGGTGCCCGCCTTCAGCTTGGCCACCCAGGCGTCGACGTCCTGATAGTTCAGCGTCGCCGAGCCGACGGCGTAGTCGAGGGCGATCTGCTCGGCCTTCGCGTCGTCGGCGGCCTGCGCCTTCAGGTCGGACAGCTCGGAGCGCGCCGAGCCGAGCAGCACGCCGAGCACGATCGCGATGATCGCGAGGACGGCGATGACAGCGCCGCCGATCAGCGACGAGATCTGCACGGCGACCGTTCCCTTGTCCGGCTGCGCGGGCGCGGCGGCGGGCTTGGTCAGGTCGGTGGCGTCGTCAGCGGGTTCGGCCATGGGGTGGTTTCTCCGATTACGTGGGGACAGCGCACCGCCCGAGGCGACGGTGCCGGCAGACACAGGTTACTGAGCCGTAGCGCGCGCGGCGATCGGCCACGGCCGAATGCTGTCGTGTTGCTCACACGCGCGGGTGCTCCGGCGCGGTCATGATGCTGTAACCACGCGAAACAGGTAGTACGCGATATCGATCACACCGCGCGTGTCCGGTCGGCGACACGCCCCGCGAGCCGGTCGGCAACGGCCGCGCGGCGGCCCTGTGATCGGTCGCACCAGGGCTTTTTGTGGTCGCGACCTCGGGTGATGAGACAATGGCCGACGTGACTACCACGATGCCCCAGGTGACGACGCCGCTGCGGATCGGGCCCTACCCGGTCGATCCGCCGGTCGTGCTCGCCCCGATGGCGGGCATCACCAACCGCGCGTTCCGCACCCTGTGCCGCGAATTCGGCAGCGCGACCTCGATCTACGTCTGCGAGATGATCACCGCACGCGCGGTGGTCGAGCGCAACGAGAAGACGCTGCACATGATGTCGTTCGACGCCGACGAGAACCCGCGCTCGATGCAGCTCTACGGTGTCGATCCGAAGACGCTCGGCGAGGCGGTGCGGATCATCGTCGGCGAGGGCTGGGCCGATCACATCGACCTCAATCTGGGCTGCCCGGTCCGCAAGGTGACCAGGCTCGGTGGCGGCTCGGCGCTGCCGTACAAGCGCAGGCTGTTCGCCAACATCGTCCGGGAGATGGTCGCGGCGGCCGAACCCGCCGGCGTCCCGGTGACGTTCAAGTTCCGCGTCGGCATCGACGACGACCACCACACCTACCTCGACACCGGCCGCATCGCCGAAGCCGAGGGCGCGGCCGCCGTCGCGCTGCACGCCCGCACCGCGGCCCAGCTGTACTCCGGCGCGGCCGACTGGTCGGCCATCGCGCGGCTCAAGGAAACCGTCACCACCATCCCGGTGCTCGGCAACGGCGACATCTTCTCCGCCGACGACGCCCTGCGGATGATGCGCGAGACCGGCTGCGACGGCGTCGTCGTCGGCCGCGGCTGCCTGGGCCGCCCGTGGCTGTTCGCCGAACTCAGCGCCGCGCTGCGCGGTGAGCCGATCCCCGACGGGCCGACGCTCGGCCGCGTCGGCGAGATCCTGATCCGGCACGCGACCCTGCTCACCGCCCACGACGGCGAGGACAAGGCGATGCGCGATATCCGCAAGCACATGGCCTGGTACCTGATGGGCTTCCCGGTCGGCTCGCAGCTGCGCCGCAGCTTCGCCACCGTCTCCCGGCTCGCTCAGCTCGAAGACCTCGTCGCCCAGCTCGACCCGGCTGTCCCCTTCCCCACCGACGCCCTCGGCCCCCGCGGCCGCCAGGGCTCGCCGCAGACCAAGGTCGCCCTCCCCGACGGCTGGCTCGACGACCCCGAGGACGACACGGTCCCCGCCGCCGCCGATGTGATGCACAGCGGCGGCTGATTTCCGCCTGCCCGACCTTCCGCCTTCCGCGCCGGTCAGAGCGTCGCAACGAGATCGTCAGCGAATCTGTTGTGCACAGGAGTGGCCACTCGTGGCGGAATCGTTATCATTGCGGACATCGTTCGGCTGCGGTTCGAAGCGGAGCCGGGCGATGACGCGCATGCTGCGGCAGATAGAGAAGTGAGGTTCGTTGGTGGGTGACGATCGGCGTGGGCGAACGCCCCGGCCCGGAAGTCGCGCCCCCTGGGAGCGCTATCCGACGGCCGAACCCACCGAGCAGCCGGAGACGGGCGCGCGACGTTCCCGGCACGCGGACGCGGCCCAGGACCCCGCGGCGGCCCCGCTGACGGTGCAGGACCTCGTCGACCGCGTCGACAGCGAACGGACCCGGCGCGGCAGGCGCAACGGCGCCGCCGAGGCCGAGGGATCGCGGGCGGGCCGCCGGGCCCGCGAGCAGGCGCCCCGGCCCACCCAGCGCCCCGACCTATCCCCGCGCGTCGAGAGCTCGCCCGTCGTCGCCGACATCGCGGGCACTCCGCATCGCGCCGAATCCCCCGCCGACCGCACCGCCACCACCGCGCTGCCCGCCCAGGCCCCCGAGGCGGGCCGGGCGCCGCGCAAGCCGACCCCGCCCCGCCGGACCCACGATCCGATCGGCGACCCGGCCACCGACATCCTCCCCGCGGTCACCGCCGAGCCGCCGCAGCGCGCCCGCCCGGTCAAGACCGCCGCGGGTGGCGCACCACCGCGCCGCCCCGCCGCCGACGGCCGCCGCGGCAAGCAGGCGCGGATGGCGGGCCGGGGCGCCCTCATCTTCTTCGCGGTGCTGACGCTGGTCGTCACCGGCGGTGGCTGGAGCTATCTGCGCGCCACCAACAACAGCTTCAACCAGGTCTCGGCGCTCGACGGCGCCACCGAGGACGTGCTCGACGGCGACATGCAGCTCGGCGACGAGAACTACCTGATCGTCGGCACCGACACCAGGGCGGGCGTCAACGCCCAGCTGGGCGCAGGCACCACCGACGACGCCGAAGGCGCGCGCGCCGATACGGTCATGCTGGTTCACATCCCGAAGAACCGTTCGCGCGTCGTCGTCGTCTCCTTCCCCCGCGACCTCGACGTCACCCGGCCGCAGTGCGCGGGCTGGGACAACGAGAAGGCCGCCTACACCGACCAGAAGTTCCCCCCGTTCATGGGCGACAAGCTCAATGCCGTCTACGCGATCGGCGGCCCCCGCTGCCTGGTCGACGTGGTGCGCAAGATGTCCGGTCTGAGCATCGGCCACTTCATCGGCATCGACTTCGCCGGATTCCAGGCGATGGTCGACCAGGTCGACGGCGTCGAGGTCTGCTCCACCAAGCCGATCATCGACAGCGTGCTCGGCACGGTCCTCGAGACCTCGGGCAAGCAGCGCATCAACGGTGAGACCGCGCTCAACTATGTGCGCGCGCGCCACGTCGTTGGCGAGGAGCGCAGCGACTACGACCGGATCCACCGGCAACAGCAGTTCCTGGCCGCCCTGCTCCGCGGGGCGTTGTCGAGCAAGGTCCTGCTCGACCCGGGCAAGCTGCAGGGTTTCGTCGATGCCTTCCGGCAGCACACGTTCGTCGACGGCGTCGGTACCCAGGACCTGATGCTGCTCGGCCGATCGCTGCAGAAGGTCAATGCCGGTGCGGTGACGTTCATTACCGCACCGACCGCCGGGACCACGACCTACGGGAACGAGATTCCGCGCGAGTCCGATATCAAGGCGATCTTCCGCGCGATCATCGACGACCAGCCGCTGCCAGGAGAACAGACCGCCCCGCCGGTCACGAGCTCGGTGGAGGCGCCGCCGACGCAGGCGCCCAAGGTGCATGCCGTCAGTCCGGGTTCGGTGTCGGTCCGGGTATCCAACGGAACCGGCCGCACCGGCGTCGCACAGCAGGCCGCCAACAAGCTCAGCACGATGGGTTTCGGCATCTACAGCGTCGGGAACTACCCCGACGGCAGCGAGTCGACGGTGGTGCACTACTCGATGGGCAACGAGGCCGCGGCCGCGACTGTGGCCAGTTCGATCCCCGGCGCTGTCATCGAACGCGACGACAGCCTGGACGGGATCGTCGAGGTCATCCTGGGTTCGAGCTTCGCCGGACAGGTGCGCACCCCCACCGCGGTCGGTACCGAGATCCCCAACGTGGAGACCGGCAAAGCGATCGCGGCCGCACCGGTGGCCCTCCCGTCCGACCTCGAACACATGAACGCGGCCGACACCAGCTGCGACTGAGCCCCCCAGCCATCCGCCACCCGCAAAGTGGCAACCCCCGCTGAGCTGGCACGACACTGCCACACGGCATTCACCCACCGTTGGGTGACAGCGCCGGGGGTACCCACTAGGGTCTGCAATCATGCGTGTCATCTACAACGAGCAAATGGCCGATCTCGCCAACCTCCTGGGCGAGATGGCCGGTCTCGCTGGCCAGGCGATGGAACAGGCCACCCAGTCCCTGCTGCAGGCCGACCTCGCCCTGGCCGAGCAGGTCATCGGTGAGCAGGACCGGATCTCGGTGATGATCACCGAGGCCGAGGAGAAGGCCTTCGCCCTGCTCGCGCTGCAGGCCCCCGTCGCGGGCGACCTGCGCCAGGTGGTGAGCGCCATCCAGATCGTCGGAGACGTCAACCGGATGGGCGCGCTGGCCCTGCACGTCGCCAAGGTGACCCGGCGCCGCCACCCCAACCACGCGCTCCCCGAGTCGGTCAACGGCTACTTCGCCGAGATGGGCCGGATCGCGGTGAACATGGGCGCGGGTGCCAAGGAGGTGCTCGAGACCCGTGATCCCGAGCGCGCCGCCCAGCTCAACCAGGACGACGAGGCGATGGACGACCTCCACCGTCACCTGTTCACCCTGCTGATGGACCGCGAGTGGAAGTACGGCGTCGCCTCGGCCGTCGACGTCACCCTGCTCGGCCGCTACTACGAGCGCTTCGCCGATCACGCCGTCGAGATCGGCCGCCGCGTCATCTTCCTGGTGACCGGCGTGCTCCCCGGCGACGAGGACCTCGAAAGCTAGGTCACGGCAACGAGAAAGCCCCCGCACTCCGATCGGAGGCGGGGGCTTTCTCGTGGTGGTGTCTACCCGAAGCGGCCGGAGATGTAGTCCTCCGTGGCACGCTGGGTGGGGTTGGAGAAGATCTTCTCGGTGTCGTCGATCTCGATCAGCTTGCCGGGCTTGCCCTGCGCCTCGAGGTTGAAGAAACCGGTCTGGTCACTCACGCGCGCGGCCTGCTGCATGTTGTGGGTGACGATGACGATGGTGAATTCCTTCTTCAGCTCGGTGATCAGGTCCTCGATCGCCAGGGTGGAGATCGGGTCCAGGGCCGAACAGGGCTCGTCCATCAGCAGCACGTCGGGCGAGACCGCGATCGCGCGGGCGATGCACAGACGCTGCTGCTGACCACCGGAGAGGCCGCCGCCGGGCTTGTCCAGGCGGTCCTTGACCTCGTTCCAGAGGTTGGCGCCGCGCAGCGAGCGCTCGGCGACCTCGTCGAGTTCCTTCTTGTTGCGCACGCCCTGCAGCTTCAGGCCCGCCACCACGTTGTCGCGAATGGACATGGTGGGGAACGGGTTCGGCCGCTGGAACACCATGCCGATGGTGCGGCGCACACCGACCGGGTCGATGTTGGCGCCGTAGATGTCCTCGCCGTCGAGCAGCACCGCGCCCTCGACGCGGGCGTTCGGGGTCACCTCGTGCATCCGGTTCAGCGAACGCAGCACGGTGGACTTGCCACAACCGGAGGGACCGATGAAGGCGGTGACGCTGCGGGGCAGCACCGTCAGCTCCACGCTCGACACCGCGTGGAAGGCGCCGTAGTAGATGTTGAGATCTTTGACGTCGATCCGCTTGGCCATCTGAGTTATCCGTTCGCTTCTATCGGTTCCGGGTGAGCCACTTGTTGACACCGGCGGCGGCCAGGTACAGCGCCGCGATCATCAGGATGAGCGTGAGCGCCGCACCCCAGACACGTTCGCGACCAGCGGCCTCCGGGTTGGCCAGCTCTTGGTAGATCAGCAGCGGCAACGAGGCCATGTTGCCGTCGAAGATGTTCTGGTTGATCGACTTGCTGTAGCCGACCAGCACGAGCACCGGCGCGGTCTCACCCATGACGCGGGCCAGGGAGAGCAGGACACCGGAGATCATGCCGGGCGCCGCGGTGGGGATGACGATCCGCAGGATGGTCTTCCACTTCGGCACACCGAGCGCGTAGGACGCTTCCCGTAGCTCGTCGGGCACCAGCTTGAGCATTTCCTCGGTGCTGCGCACCACGACCGGCAGCATCAGCAGCACCAGCGCCAGCGAGACGGCGAAGGAACTCTGCGGCATGCCGAAGGTGGCGATCCAGAGCGCGAAGATGAACAGCGCGGCGACGATCGAGGGCACACCGGCGAGGATGTCGACCATGAAGGTGGTGACCTTGGCGAGCCGACCGCGACCGTACTCGACCAGGTAGACCGCGGCCATGATGCCCAGCGGCACCGCGATGATCGAGGCCACCGCGGCCTGCACGATGGTGCCGTAGATCGCGTGGTACACACCGCCGCCGGTCTGATCCGGCAGGATGCCCTTCTGCGAGTTCATCCACCAGTCGGCGGAGACGATCGCGGTGATGCCCTTGGTGACCACCAGGCCGAGCACCCACACCAGCGGGATCAGCGCGATCACGAAGCACAGCGTGACCAGGCCGGTCGCGACGTTGTTCTTGATCCGCCGACCGGTGCTGACGTGCCGGAAGGTAGGTGCCTTGACCGGCTTGTCGAGGGTCGTTGTGCTGGTCATCAGCCGTTCACCTTTCCGCCGGAAGCGAGGCGGGCCAGCGCGTTGACGACGAAGGTCAGCGCGAAGAGGACGAAGCCGGCCGCGATGTAGGCGCCGGTCGGCAGCGGTGAGCTGAACTCCGAAGCCGCCGAGGCGATCTTGGAGGCGAAGGTGTACCCGCCGTCGAACAGCGACCAGCTGCCTGCCTGGCTCGCGGTGCGCAGCACCACAAGGACGGCGATGGTCTCACCGAGCGCGCGGCCGAGGCCGAGCATGGAACCGGCGATCACACCGCTGCGGCCGTAGGGCAGCACGGTCATCCGCACGACTTCCCACTTGGTGGCGCCGAGCGCCTGCGCCGCCTCGATGTGGGCGCGCGGGGTCAGCGCGAACACCTCGCGGGCGACGGAGGTGATGATCGGCAGGATCATCACGGCGAGCACGACACCGGCGGTGAAGATGGTGCCACCGCCGCCGATCGAGACGTTGCCGTCGGAGAACAGGAAGAACCAGCCCAGCTTGTCGTTGAGGAACTGCTGGACCGGCGCGATCTGCGGCGCCAGCACCAGGAAGCCCCAGAGACCGAACACGATGGACGGCACCGCGGCGAGCAGGTCGATCAGCATCGTGAACGGCCTGCCGAGCCGCGACGGCGCGTAGTGCGTCAGGAACAGCGCGATGCCGACGCCGATCGGCACTGCGACGATGAGCGCGAAGATCGAGCTCAGCACCGTCACCATGAACAGATCGCGGATGCCGAACCGCAGGTGGTTGGCATCGTTGGTGGCGAACTCGGTGCTGGTGAAGAAGTTGACCTCGTCGGCCCTGACCGAGGGCACCGCGCGGATCAGCAGGAACAGCGCGATCAGCGCGATGGCCGCGACGATGGTCGCACCAGCTGCGGTGGCCAGCCACCGGAAGATCGTCTCGGCGTTCAGACGGCCTACGCGACCCGACTCAGGGGCCTTGTCGATTTTCGGTTCGGTCGGCATATTCGCAGTATCTCCGGCCGCCCGTGGGCTCGTCGAATTCGACGAGCCCACTGCGGTCACCTCAGGGTGCATGGTCATGGCCAGGAAGCGATCAGGAGATGGCGTTGATCGCGGTGGTCAGCTTGGTCTTGAAGGCGTCCGGCAGCGGCACGTAGCCGGCGTCGGCCAGACCGGCCTGACCGTTGGTGACGACCGAGGTCAGGAACGCCTTGACGGCCTTGCTGGTCTCGGCGTCGGCGTACTTGGAGCACACGATCTCGTAGGTCGCCATCATGATCGGGTAGGAGCCCGCGGCGGTCGGCTTGTAGAACGAGCTGGTGTCGAGCACCAGGTCGTTGCCCTCGCCCTTGACCTTCACACCGTCGATCGACTTACCGGCCGACTCGGCCGACAGCTTGACCGGGTCCTTGGACGCGGAGGTGATGATCTGCGCGATCGACAGGCTCTGCGCCTTGGCGAAGGACCACTCGTTGTAGGTGATCGAGTTCTTGGTGTTCTTGATCGCGGCCGAGGTGCCCTCGTTGCCCTTGGCGCCCTCACCGACACCGCCGTTGAAGGTCTTGCCGCCACCCTTGCCCCACGCGCCGTCGGAGGCGGCGTCGAGGTAGAGCTGGAAGTTGTCGGTGGTGCCCGACTCGTCGGAGCGGAAGATCACGGCGATCTTCTCCGCGGGCAGCTTGGCGTTGGGGTTCAGCGCCTTGATCTCGGGGGCATCCCAGGTGGCGACGGAGCCGTTGAACACCTTGGCGGCGGTCGGGCCGTCGAGGACCAGGTCGGTCACGCCGTCGACGTTGTAGGTGATGGCGATCGGGCCGAAGACGGTCGGCAGGTTCCACGCCGGGGCGCCGCAGCGCTCCTGAGCCTTGGCCGGCTCTTCCTTCTTCGAGCTCAGCGCCGAGTCGGAGCCACCGAAATCGGTCTGGCCGCCGATGAACTCGTTCACGCCCGCGCCGGAGCCGCTGGAGGTGTAGTTCAGGGTGTAGCCGTCGCAGTTGTTCTCGTACGCGGCGACGAAGCGCTCCATGGCGTTCTTCTGCGAGGAGGCACCGGACGCCTTCAGCGCCTTCTTGCCACCGCAGGCCACGCTGGTGTTGGCGGCGTTGCTGGTGTCACCCGTGGTGTTGTCATCGCTGCCACAGGCGGCCAGGGTCATGGCGCCCACGGCGACGACGCCGACCAGGGCACTGGTGCGCTTGAAGTTCACTTTTCCTCCGACATTGCTGACGACTCGCTCGGTCCCTCACCGGCCCGGGCGAGTTGGGCGGTGCGGATCGCGGGGAAACGCGCGCACCAGGCGACGACTGTGCCGCCCAGAAGTAACGTAAGGTCGCCCGGTTGACAGTTGGCCCGACGTGGGTTAACGCAAAATGAACAGCCCGGCGCGATTAGGGCCACGATTGTGACGTTTGCCCCAGTTTTACTCGCGCGTACCCCGTCAGCCGCGCACTATTCAGCGGCGCAGAAGAATTCACCGCGGGTGTGAGGTGTCTCGCACCCGGTCAGGACGCCGCGTAGGCGACGTCGATATGCGCGGGCGCGAACCCGAGCCGGGTGTAGGTGTGCACGGCGGCCGTGTTGTCGGCCTCGGTGTAGAGCAGCACCTCGGCGAGCCCTTCCGCGCGCAGGTACCGCAGCCCGGCCAGGGTCAGCAGCCTGCCGAGACCGCGCCCCTGCGCGGCCGGATCGATGCCGACCACGTAGACCTCGCCCGCGGGCGCGGCGTCCGGATGCGCCTTGGTCCAGTGGAATCCGAGCAGCCGAGCCGGATCGGCGGCGTCGAAGGCCAGGAACAGCCCGGCCGGGTCGAACCAGGATTCGGCGCGGCGGGCGGCGATGTCGCGCTCGGTCCAGCCGCCCTGCTCGGGATGCCAGGCGAAGGCGGCGTTGTTGACGCGCAGCAGTTCGGCGTCGTCGGCGGGACCGGCGTAGGTGCGCAGGACGAGGTCGTCCGGCACCACCAGCTCAGGTAGCTCCGGTGTTGCCAGCGAGCGGCGCATCTGCCACAGTTCCCGCGCGGTGACCAGTCCGAGGCCGGCGGCGAGCGCCTTGGCGGCGGGCAGGTCACCGTGCGCCCACACCCGCGCGCCGGGTCCGCCCTCGGCCAGCGCGGCGCGCACCAGCTCGGTGCCGACACCGGCGCCCCGGGCTGTCGGGTCGACCGCGACCTCGGCCATGGCGGGATGTTCGGCATGTGCCGCAACGAGATTCGCGTAACCGACGAGTTCGCCACCGCGTTCGGCGAGCAGATGCCTGGTCGACGGGTCGGTCTCGGCGAGGGACAGCACGGCCTGCTCGGAGACCGGCGCGACGCCGTCGGCGGCCTTCGCCCTGGCGAGCAGCTCGCGCACCACCGGCGCGGTGCCCGGCTCGACCCGGCCGGTCCAGGTCAGGGTTGCTGTCTGCGACATCGACGTCCTCCTCGCTGTGCGCGGCGCGCCGTTACCGCGCCGCGCCGTACCGTCCTGGCGCTGCTCGGCGCGACTACTGCGCGGTGCCGTTGAGCGGGGCCAGCGTGTCGTCGCCGTCGACGTCCTCGTCGGGGAAACTCACCACGTCGCCCTTGGCCGCGGGCGTCCTGGCCGGGCGCACCGCCTTGTAGCCGACGTTGCGCACGGTGCCGATCAGCGATTCGTACTCACTGCCCAGCTTGGCGCGCAGGCGCCGCACGTGCACGTCGACGGTGCGGGTGCCGCCGAAGAAGTCGTAGCCCCACACCTCCTGCAGCAGCTGGGCGCGGGTGAAGACCCGGCCCGCGTGCTGGGCGAGGTACTTGAGCAGCTCGAATTCCTTGTAGGTGAGGTCGAGCGGGCGGCCGCGCAGCCGCGCGGTGTAGGTGCCCTCGTCGATCACCAGCTCACCCAGCGTGATCTTGCCCGTGTTCTCGGGGCTGGCCACGCCACCGTTGCGGCCGACCAGCAGGCGCAGGCGCGCGTCCAGCTCGGCGGGGCCGGTACCGGGGAGCAGGATGTCGTCCAGGCCCCAGTCCGCGTTGACGGCCACCAGACCGCCCTCGGTCAGCACCGCGACGACCGGCACCGAGGAGCCGGTGCTGCCGAGCAGCCTGCACAGCCCCCTGGCCGCGGCCAGATCGGTTCTGGCGTCGACCAGCGCGACGTCGGCGCTCGCAGCCTCCAGCAGGGACGACACCTCGGTCGGCGCGGGCCGCACGTTGTGCGCCAGCAGCGACAACGACGGCAACACCGCATCGGGGTTGGGGTCGGAGGTCAGTAGGAGCAGCTCCACCGGGCTCTCCTCCTATCTCGTGGCTCCGCGGACGACAGCAGCCGCGTAGCTACGTCGCCGAAACACAGGTAAGTCGTCTGCAACATTAGCGCGTGCGCGGCCATGACCTCGCAACATGGTGGCCACGAGGTAACGCGTCGGCGCGCGCTTCGCCCGAACGGTAGCGCCGGATAGGCTGGCTCGCATGCGCAAGCTGATCATCGGGCTGCTGTGCCTGGCCGGTGTGGCGGTGGTGATCGATTTCGGCGCCGCCGCCTACACCGAGTACCACGTATCGCGGCAACTGCGGGCCGGAGCCGATCTGTCGGCCGACCCCGAAGTGACCATCAAGGGATTCCCGTTCATCGCCCAGGCGGTGTCGGGCCGCTACGACGACGTCCTGGTCCGTGCCCGCAGCATGCGCCCCGATATCCCGGGTGAGATCGCGCTCGAGGCCAATCTCTACGGGCTGCACGCCTCGGCGAGTCAGCTGATCGACGGCACGGCGCGCGCGGTGCAGGTGGACCGGGTCGAGGCCCAGATGGCGATCGAGCCGACCGAGCTCGGCCGTCTGTTCGGCATCCCCGATCTGCAGGTCCTCGGCCCGCCCGCCGACAAGGCCGACGGCACCGGCGGTTCGGGCGGTTCCGGCCTGACCACCGCGGGCGCCCATGTGCTCAAGGGCACACTGCCGGTCGCGCCCAACGGCCGGATCCTCGCGCCGGGCGTCACCCCGTCGAACAACACGACCAGGGTCGAAGTGCAGGTCGAGGCCGACCTGATGCTGGACGGGGACAAGATCCGGATCCAGGCCACCCGCTTCTACAAGGACCGCTCCGCGACCGCGGACACCCCGGTCTCGACCACGAAGACCGAGATCCTCGACGTCGATCGGCCCGCGGTGCTCGAGCGCTTCAGCCGTACGATCGATACCAAGGAATTGCCGTTCGGCATCGCCCCCACCGAAGTGGAGGCCAAGGGTGGCCAGATCATCGTCTACGGTGTCGGCCGCTCCCTGACCATCGACCTGGACCGATTGCTGCAACCATGATCGAACTAGCCATCCTCGCCGCCGTCGTGCTGGCCGCCGTCGCGGTGGGCCTGCTGCTGCGGCGCAACCAGGGCCGGGTCCGCCCGGCCGCCCTCGACCCCGAGACCGCGCAGCGCGCCCGCCTGCTCGACGCGGCGGGCGTCACCGGTGCCACCCCCGCGGTGCTGCACTTCTCGGCCGACTGGTGCGGCCCGTGCGACGCGGTGCGCCGCGTGGTCGCCGGCGTCACCGCCGACCTCGCCACGTCCCCGAACGCCCCGCGCGACATCGAGATCGACATCGACGCCGACCCCGCGCTGGCAAGGGAGCTCAACGTCCTCTCACTGCCGACGACCTTCGTCTTCGACGCCGACGGCAAAGAGCGTTTCCGCATCTCCGGGGTGCCGAAGGCGGGCGATCTGCGCACCGCGCTGGAACCGCTGACAGTGTGATCTGGCCCCCTGTTCCGGGGGGCCGGGACATTTCCCGACGAGACCGGGTAAACTACTCCCCGTGCAATCCGACCACGAGCTGATGCTCACCCGACGCCGCACAGTTGATCTGTGTCGGCTCGGTGGTTGTTGCTGCCTGTGCCGCTGAACGGTCGGCTTCTCTCCCGAGATTCCTGACGCCGACCTCTGTCCGCCGCGCGAGTGATCGACACGATCCCCCGGCGAACTGCAGTTCCCACTGAATCGACTCAGCGCAGGAGTTCGCACCATGACCATTTCCCCTGATGCCACCCCCCGGGTGGATGTTCGCGGGCCGCGTTTCGTGGCCTGGATCACCACCGGCGTGCTGGTTCTCGTGCTCGTCACCGCCGCCTTCTCGACCGCCGCCGCCGCGCTCCTGATCGGCCTGCAGGCCGTCGTGTTCGCGATCGGCGCGTCGGCCGGCCCCGCCAAGCACCCTTACGGCCGGATCTACGCCGCGCTCGTCGCGCCGCGCAACGGTCCGACCACCGAGACCGAGCCCGTGCCGCCGCTGCGTTTCGCGCAGCTGCTCGGCTTCGCGTTCGCCGGTCTCTCCCTGCTGGGCTTCGCGCTCGGCTCCCCGATCGTCGGCGCGGTGTTCGCCGGCTTCGCTCTGTTCGCGGCGTTCCTGAACGCGGCGTTCGGGGTCTGCCTGGGCTGCCAGATCTACCCGCTGGTGGCCCGCTTCCGCCGGTCCACTGCCCCGGCATCGAACTGAACCCCTGCAAGTCATCTCTGAAAGGAACAACATGGCTCGCTCCGATGTCCTGGTCTCCGTTGACTGGGCCGAAGAGAACCTCAACGCCCCCGGCGTCGTCTTCGTCGAGGTCGACGAGGACACCTCCGCCTACGAGGGTGGCCACATCGAGGGCGCCGTCCGGCTGGACTGGAAGACCGACCTGCAGGATCAGGTTCGTCGCGACTTCGTGAACCAGGAGCAGTTCTCCGACCTGCTCTCCGCGCGCGGCATCGCCAACGACGACACCGTCGTGCTGTACGGCGGCAACAACAACTGGTTCGCGGCGTACGCCTACTGGTACTTCAAGCTGTACGGCCACAACGACGTCAAGCTGCTCGACGGTGGCCGCAAGAAGTGGGAGCTCGACGGTCGTCCGCTCTCGCGTGACGCGGTCTCGCGCCCGGCCACCCAGTACAAGGCCGCCGCCCCCGACACCTCGATCCGCGCGTTCCGCGACGAGGTCATCGCGGCCATCGGCGCCAAGAACCTGGTCGACGTGCGTTCGCCCGACGAGTTCTCCGGCAAGATCCTGGCGCCCGCGCACCTGC
This sequence comes from Nocardia sp. NPDC051833, assembly GCF_040681225.1. Classification (NCBI taxonomy): domain Bacteria; kingdom Bacillati; phylum Actinomycetota; class Actinomycetes; order Mycobacteriales; family Nocardiaceae; genus Nocardia; species Nocardia sp. NPDC051833. Next base: position 3,308,582 of record NZ_JBFAYK010000001.1, on the reverse strand, counting down.
CGCAGGAGCAGAGCCAGCGTCCCGGCCACATCCCCGGCGCGATCAACGTGCCGTGGAGCAAGGCGGCCAACGAGGACGGCACCTTCCGTTCCGACGCCGAGCTCGCCGAGCTGTACAAGGACGCGGGCCTGGACGGCGAGAAGGAGACCATCGCCTACTGCCGCATCGGTGAGCGTTCCTCGCACACCTGGTTCGTGCTGCAGGAGCTGCTTGGCCACCAGAACGTCAAGAACTACGACGGCAGCTGGACCGAATACGGTTCGCTCGTCGGTGCACCTATCGAGTTGGGAGCGTAAATCTATGTGTGCAGCACCTACCCAGGGTCAGGCCATCCCGGCCGGCGTCGACGTGGAGAAGGAGACGGTCATCACCGGCCGCGTCCTGAGCGCCGACGGTCAGCCGGTGGGCGGCGCGTTCGTGCGTCTGCTCGACGGCAACGGTGATTTCACCGCCGAGGTCGTGGCCTCCGGCACCGGTGACTTCCGTTTCTTCGCCGCGCCGGGTTCGTGGACCCTGCGCGCGCTGTCCTCGTCGGGCAACGGCTCGGCCGAGGTCCGCCCCGAGGGCGCCGGCATCCACTCGGTGGACGTCGAGGTCGCGAAGTAAGTACCTCACAACGGCCCTGGTAGTTCCTGTGCGGGAACTACCAGGGCCGTTTTCGTGTCCGCCCGGCCGAGTCGCTAGACTCCGATCGTGGTCCTCTTCTTCGAGATTCTCCTCATCGCCGTGTCGATCCTCATCGGCTGGTTCGGCCTGTACGTCTTCTACCGGCTGTTCACCGAGTCATGAGCGGGCTCGCGAGCGAGGGTTCCGATCCGGCCGAGCGAGCGAGCACCGAGCACGACGCTCCGGCCGAGCGTCGAAGCGGCGACGAGGCAGTGAACACCGCTGCCGAACGCGCGAAAGCGACCGGCGTCCGAAACATTTCGGTCCTGCCGGGTCTTCCGCTGCCCGAGGACACCGCGAATCTGCGCGAGGGTCCCGATCTGAACCACGCCATGCTGGCGTTGCTGCCGCTGGTCGGCGTGTGGCGCGGCGAGGGCGAGGGCAATCACTCCGCCGACGGCGACTACCGCTTCGGCCAGCAGATCGTCGTCTCGCACGACGGCGGCGACTACCTGATCTGGGAGTCGCAGACCTGGAAGCTCGACGGCGAGGGCAATTTCGAGCGCACCGATCTGCGCGAGAGCGGCTTCTGGCGCGTCGGCACCGAGGGTGACGACGAGATGCTCGAACTCCTGCTCACCCACAGCAACGGCATCGTCGAACTGTTCTACGGCACCGCCCGCACCCAGTCCTCCTGGGAACTGGCCACCGACGTGGTGATCCGCAGCCAGTCCGGCGCGGTCGTCGGCGGCGCCAAGCGCCTCTACGGCATCGTCGAGGGCGGCGATCTGGCCTACGTCGAGGAGCGCGTCGACGCCGACGGCGCCCTCGAACCCCGCCTGTCGGCCCGCTTGCAGCGCTACATCGGCTAGCGACCGTCCGGCTCGCCACTCGTCCGCAGCGAAAACCGTGACTCAGCCGCGTTCCCTCGCGGCTGTCAGGTCGACGTCCAGGTCGAAGGGCGAGCTGGTCTTCAGGCGGTCGTGATAGATCCCGACCGGCACATAGCGCACGGAGACTGGATCCAACTCGTAGGCGTAGACCACCACGCGGTCTTCCGAACCGCGTTCGACTCGCCAGAAGTGCGGAATGCCCGCCATCGAGTACTTCCGCGGCTTGGTATCGCGATCACGCTCCTCGGAATCGGGGGAGACTACTTCGACGGCGAGGACTACGTCTTCGACGAAGTAGTAGCTCTCCGGCTCCGGACGATCGAAAGCCTCGGCCGTCACGACGAGTACGTCTGGCTCCGGCATCTGTCGCGGACCGAGCCATACGGCCATTTCGCGGTCCGCCCGCAGGTTCTCGGGAGTCTGTGCGTCCAGCGCCCGGCGGAACATGGAAGTTACCTGCCGGTGCCACTTTCGCTGCGGACTCACGAAAACAAGACCCCCGTCGATCAACTCGGTATGGTTGGGCAGGTCGCGCAGCTGGAGAAAGTCGTCAACAGTGAATCCACCGGCAGGTGGAATCGGCCACTCGTGCACCGGATCGACGGTCATGTGCACATGGTAGCGGCTCGTTCTGCCGCCGATGAGGTCGTTTTCGTGCCGCGGAAATGGAGCGACCCCCGAGCCGTTCCGCCACGCTCGAGAACATGACGGTCCCGGTTGGATAGGCCGGGGGCTCGGGGGTCGGGTGACTGCCTGGGATTCGCTCAGCGCACCGCTGGGGAATCTCCCGCAGTGGTGCTGCTAGCGGGCAGCCACCTCACGCATCCGATGAACATACATTCTTCAGACCACCTCCTCTCTTGTGTACCGACGAATCTATCGGTGCGCCGCGAGGTCGGCAATTGATTTTCTCGCGGGTCTGACCTGGGCGGATGCCGGTCAGTGCGCGGGGTGGACGACATGGCGGGCACCGGTCGCGTCGACGGTGACGATCGTGTCGGCGCGGTGGTGCGCCGGGAGCTGGTGGGTGACCACGACGACCGTCCGATCCGGGGCGACCAGTCCGCTGTCGATGTCGAGCAGATCCAGCACCAGCCGCTCCCCCTCGGCGGCCGTCAGGTGCTCGGTTGGCTCGTCGAGCAGCAGGGTGTGCGCGGGGGCGACCAGCGCGCGGGCGAGCAGGAGGCGGCGGCGCTGACCGCCCGAGACCGTGGCCGCGCCCGCCGTCAGCCCGGTGTGCACCCCGTCCGGCAGGGAGCCCAGCCAGGGGCCGAGTCCGACCAGGCGCAGTGCGGCCTCGGCGTCCTCGGCTGTCAGGTCACCCCTGGCGACCCGCAGGTTCTCCAGGATCGAGGTGCCGAACAGATGGGCGTCTTCGGCGAAGAAGGTGACGCCGTCTCGCGGCGTATCGAACAGGCCCGCCCAGGCCATGAGCAGCGTCGTCTTGCCCGCCCCACTCGGTCCCACCACGACGATTCGACGACCATCGGGTAGCGGAAATCGCGACGAGGACGGTTTCTCGCCCGGCCCGCGCCCTGGGTCCGCCGCACTGTGGGCAGGGGTGCCGGGATCTGCGGTGCCGGTCGCGGCAGTCGTGCCAGTCGAGCCGGTCGCAGTGGCCCCGACATCGGTTTGGGGCGTCTCGATGGTGGCGGTGTCAGTTGTGGCGGTTTCGGCGGCGCGAAGGCGGTGGAGGGCGGCTCGGGAGGTGGTCAGGGTGGTCGCGGCGGCGGGGAGGGCGCCGACGGCTTCGAAGGCCGACAGGGGGACGAGGACCAGGATGGTGAGGGCCATCGGGGTCATGCCGCCGGGGAGGCCGCCGGTCGGGCCGTAGGCCGCGATGCCGACCAGGAGCGCGCCGAGCGCACTGACGCCGATCGAGAGCGGGGTGGCCGCGGCGGCCCACGCGCTGTGCGCGGCGGCCGTGTCCTCGGCCCGCACCGCGCGCCCATTCGCCGTGTCCGCCTGGGCGAGTGCCGCGTCGAGCTTGCCCGCCACCCGCAGTTCGGCCGCGTGGTCGAGCACGGTGACCGCTTCCGCCGTGAACTCCGCCCGATCGGCCCGCACCGCCTGCTCGGCTTCCCGCGCCGCCACCCCGGCCAGCCAGGGCGCGAGCATCCCCGAAACAGCTAGGGCGACAGCCAGAATCCCCGCCGCTGGCACCGAGATGAACGCGATCAGCCCGATCGCCGCCAGCGACAGGATCACCGCCACCGCGACCGGAACCAGCACCCGCACCACCACCGCACCGAGATCATCGATATCGGCACCGACCCGCACCAGCAGATCCCCCCGCCGCATCTCCCGCAGATCGCCACCACCCGAGAGCACAGGCAATTCACCGCTCCGCCGCGAATCCACCCCCACGCCGACGCCGCTGTCCGGAGACTCAGACAGCTCACCGGCGCCCCTCCCCGAATCGACGGCCACGCCCGGCGCCTCGCGCAGATTGCCGACAGCACCCGACCTCACCCCCAAATCGGCATACCCGCCCGACTCGTCAACAGCGCCCGGCGCCTCGCGCTGACCGTCGAGCGCATCCGACCCTTCCCGCGGATCAGCGCGTCCGCCGGACGACATCGCTGTGGGCCGGTCGGCCGACGACCCGCCCCACCACCAGATATCCGCATGCGCGAGCGTGCGATACACCGTGGTCCGCGCCGTCGTCATCGCCCGCAGCGCCACATCATGGGTAGCCAGCCGCTCCAGATAGCGGCACAGCCCGCGCGAGATGCCGAGTGCCCGGACGGCGACCACCGCCACGCTCAGGTACAGCACGGGCGGCATCTGCCAGGCCCGTGCGATCAACCACGCCGCCAGCGCGGCCAGCGCGAGCCCGCTGCCCAGCGCCGCCACACCCCAGGCGATCGCCACCACGACCCGCCACGGCGAGAGCGCCAGCAATCGCCACATCTCCCGCAAGTCCTGGATCAGCGACCCGCTCCCGGAACCCCCACGCATCGAACCGATTTCACTCACGACACCGACACCCCCTCCGCGCCACGAACGGCCACATCGCCCCGACCGCACCCGAGTGATCCGGATTCCACATGCGCATCGGCCACACCTCCGCGTCGCGGCGCCGCGTCGGCGCTCGTCGGCCGGGCGCTGTCGCCGCGATCGGCGTCGCCGCCGTGGCAGCCGATGCCCTTGTCCGGCTGCGCATCCGGTGACGCTCCCTCGCCCGGCACGGCAAGCGGCGTAGCGGGGTCGACGGAGTGCTCGCCACCGGGCGCTGTGGGCGGCTGGGCGGGATCGGGGTCGCCGGTGCCGGGCGCAGTGTTCCCGACCACCTCCACGACGACATCGGCGGCGGCCAGGACGGTCGGGCGGTGGCCGACGATGACGACGGTCGCGCCCGCGGTGGCGAGGGTGCGCAGGGTGGTGAGCACCTGTTGTTCGCTGTGGGAGTCGAGGTGGGCGGTGGGTTCGTCGAGCAGGAGGACGGGGCGGCGGGCGGCCAGGACGCGGGTGAGGGCGAGGCGTTGACGCTGGCCGAGGGACAGGCCCAGACCGGCCTGACCCACCCGGGTGTCCCAGCGGTCGGGGAGTTCGTCGAGGACGGTGTCGAAACCCGTTGCGGCGCTGATCTCGTCGAGGTCGGCGGCGGTGGAGTGCGCGCCGAGTAGTTCGATGTTCTCGCGCAGGGTGCCGGGGACCAGCACGGGGCGCTGGGGCAGCCAGGCGATGCGCGCCCACCAGGTGTCCGGGTCGAGCGCGCGGACGTCGGCGCCATCGACGAGGACCGCGCCCGCGTCGGGTGCGATCAGGCCCAGAATCGCTTGCAGCGTGGTCGATTTGCCGCATCCGTTCGGCCCGGTGAGCACCGTGATCAGGCCAGGGGCCAGGTCCGCGGTCAGGCGATCGGGCGCGTTCCCGGATCGTGCTGCGATGGTCAACCCCCGCACCACGATGTGCGGTCCCGCTTGCCCACCGCGGTCCGCACGGCACCGGGTGATCTCTGCCGCGCCGGGTCCGTCGCCGCGATCCACACCGCCCGGGTCGAGCCCGGCACCGCGCACCGCCTCGGTGCTCTCGGCATCCTCGGCGGCCATTCCGGGCGTCTCGCGCCCGACATCGATTCCGTGGGCGCCGAGAGCCGCCCCGCCGGGCCGCGAGCCCATCGAATCCGCGTGATCGGCCGACGAATTCGCCGATTCCAGGACCGCGAAAGCCTTGTCGGCCGACGCCATCCCGTCCTGCGCCGCGTGGAACTTCTCCCCCACCTGCCGCAGCGGCCAGTACACCTCCGGCGCGAGGATCAGCGCGACGAGCCCGGCGTACAAGGTCATCTCGCCGTAGACCAGCCGCAGGCCGATCGCGACGGCGATCAGCGCGACGCTCAGCGTCGCCAGCGATTCCAGCACCATCGAGGACAGGAAGGCGATCCGCAGCGCGCGCATGGTCCGCTGGCGCAGCGAATCCCCCAGCGCCCTCACCTGATTCACCATGCTGGGTCCGTCGGGCCCCTCGCGGCCGAGGGCACGCAGCGTCGGCATGCCTGCGAACAGGTCGAGCAGCTGATCGGACAGGCGGGTGGTCGCGGCGAGGGTCGCCTCGGCGCGGCCCTGGGTGAGCAGCCCGATGAGGATCATGAACACCGGGATCAGCGGCACCGTGATGATCGCGATCATGGCCGAGGTCGGATCGTGGAAGGCGATGACCGCCAGCACGATCGGCGGCACCAGGCAGGCCAGCAGCAGGGCGGGCAGATAGCCGGTGAACCACCCGCGCAGCCCGCTGAGGCCGTTGCCGACGACCACCGCGATCTCGGTGCGCCGGGCGTCGAGTTCCCGTGGCGGCAGCTCGGCACCGGCCCGCAGCACCGCCGATTCGAGTTCGGCGACGACCGTCGCACCGGCCCGGTGGGCCAGCCGCGCCTGCCACCAGCTCGCCACGCCACGCACCGCGACCGCGATCGACAGGCCGATCAATTCGCCTGTCCACGCGCCGAACTCACGCTTGCCGGGATCGGTGATCACCCCGGCCAGCACCCGGCCGAGCAGCACCGCCAGCACCACGATGGTCGCCGTGATGACCAGTGCGAGCAGCACCGACACCACCAGATGCGGCCGGGCCGAACGGGCGTACTTCCACAGCCGTGGGTCGACGGGCGGACGCCTGCCCGGCTGCTGCCGCTCGGCGGCCGATCCGTCCGCGGCCGCGTCCGCCCGTGTCATCGCTCAGTCCTTGCTGCTCAGCGGCAGACCGGTCGGCGCCGGGATCTGCTCGACGGTCAGCCGCTGGCGGAACACCCAGTAGGTCCAGCCCTGGTAGACCAGCACCACCGGGGTGGCCAGCACCGCGGCCCAGCTCATCACCTTCAGCGTGTACGCGCTGGAGGCGGCGTTGTAGATGTTCAGGTCGTAGAGCGGGCTGATGGTCGAGGGCAGCACGGTCGGGTACATCGAGCCCACGATGAGCACGGTCGCCGAGGCCACGGTGACCGTGGTGCCGACGAAGGCCCAGCCGTCGCGGCCCGCCGCGTTCGCCGCACCGGTGAGCACCAGGCCGAGCACCGCCGTCACCAGCACCGCCCAGGTCCAGCCGGTGCCGTAGGCGAGCTGGGTCCACAGCCCGAACGCGCCGACGACCACCGCGGTCGGCACCAGCAGCAGCCGGACGATGCGCTGCGCGTCGTCACGGACCTCGCCGCCGGTCTTGAGGACCAGGAACACCGCGCCGTGCAGGGCGAACAGGATGCCGGTCGCCAGGCCACCGAGCAGGGCGTACGGGCTGAGCAGATCCCACACCGAGCCGACGATCTGCCGCTCCGCGTTCAGCGGCACGCCGCGCACCAGGTTCGCGAACACCCAGCCCCAGGCCAGCGCGGGAATCCAGGAGCCGATCCCGATGCCGATGTCGCACCAGGCCCGCCATTTCGGATCGTTGATCTTGGCGCGGTACTCGATCGCGCAGATCCGCAGGATCAGCGCCACCAGCAGGAGCAACAGCGCCAGGTAGAACCCGGAGAACATGCTCGCGTACCACTCGGGGAACGCCGCGAACATCGCGCCGCCCGCGGTGATCAGCCACACCTCGTTGGCGTCCCACACGGGTCCGATCGTGTTGAGCACGACCCGCTTCCGGGTATCGGAGCCCTTCCCGAGAATCGGCATCAGCATGCCGACGCCGAAGTCGAAGCCCTCCAGCACGAAGTAGCCGGTGAAGAGCACGCCGATCAGGACGAACCAGAATTGCTGCAGATCCATCACCGGCTCCTAGTAAGCGAAGGAAAGTTGCTCGACGGCAGGCTCTTCCGGTTTGCGATGCCTGCCGGTGTCCGGGCCGTCGGGCCCGTCGTCCGGGGTCGGCGGCGTCGGCGCGTCCGGCCCGGCGATCGTGTACCGGCGGATGAGGTAGAACCACACCACCGCCAGCACGCCGTAGAGCAGGGTGAACACGATCAGGGAGAACACCACCGTCGCCGGAGCGTGGTCGGAGACGGCCTGCTGCACCGTCATCCGAATGTTCGGGTCACCGGTCGGGTTGGGTACCACCGCCCATGGCTGACGGCCCATCTCGGTGAACACCCAGCCCGCGCTGTTGGCCAGGAAGGGCGTGGGGATCGCGATCAGGCAGAGCCAGGAGAACCAGCGCTGGTCGGGGACGCGGCCGCCGCGGGTCACCCAGAAGCCGACGAGCAGCAGCAGCACCGAACCGGCGGCCAGGCCGATCATCGCGCGGAAGGACCAGTAGGTGACGAACAGGTTCGGCCGGTAGTCGCCGGGACCGTACTTGACGGTGTAGGTCTGCTGCAGGTCGACGACGCCGTCGAGGGTGACGCCGGTGAACTGGCCCTCGGCCAGGTACGGCAGCACGTAGGGCACCTCGAGCACGTGGGTGACGCTGTCGCAGTTGTTGTGCGTGCCGACGGTCAGGATGGAGAAGTCGGGGTCGGTCTGGGTGTGGCACAGCGATTCCGCCGAGGCCATCTTCATCGGCTGCTGTTCGAACATCAGCTTGCCCTGGATGTCACCGGTGAAGATCACCGCGACGCCGGCCAGCGCGACCACCACCAGCGAGGCCCGCCCGACCGGGCGCCACATCGTGCGCGCCTCGTCGAGTTTCGCCGGGTCACCGCTGCGCGCGTTGCGCACCATCCACCAGCCGGCGATACCGGCGACGAAGGTGCCGGCGGTGAGGAACGCGCCAGCGACGACGTGCGGGAACGCGGCCAGCGTCGTGTTGTTGGTGAGCAGCGCCCAGATGCTCTCCAGCTCGGCGCGCCCGGTCTCGGGGTTGTAGTGCGCGCCGACCGGGTGCTGCATGAACGAGTTCGCGGCGACGATGAAGTAGGCCGAGGCGTTCACGCCGAAGGCGACGATCCAGATCGTGGCCAGGTGCACCAGTTTCGGGAGCCGGGTCCAGCCGAAGATCCACAGGCCGATGAACGTCGACTCCATGAAGAACGCGATGAGCGCTTCCAGCGCCAGTGGCGCGCCGAAGACGTCACCGATGAAGCGGGAGTACTCGCTCCAGTTCATCCCGAACTGGAATTCCTGGACGATGCCGGTCGCGACGCCGATGGCGAAGTTGATCAGGAACAGCTTGCCGAAGAACTTCGTGAGGCGGTACCAGTGTTCCTTGCCGGTGATCACCCAGGCGGTCTGCATCATGGCGATCAGCGGCGCGAGACCGATGGTCAGCGGTACGAAGATGAAGTGATAGACGGTGGTGATTCCGAATTGCCACCGGGAGACGTCCACAATGTCCATCCGACCCTCCAGCTTCTACTACGACAAGTCGTAGTAGATCGTACGCCCGGATTTACCCCCGTGGCGCGTGACAACCGCCACGACACGCCGAAAAGTTGCTGCACGATGGGATATACGCGGTCCGACCGGGCAATCCCGGCGCCGCAGGGGCACGCCCACCCGTGCCCCCCACACGACTCACCAGTCGCCGATGGTCCCCGGCCGCTCGATCCCCAGATCCACCATATCGATGATTTCCTGCGCGTTGTCCGGTGCCGACATGCGCACACCGTCGAGCTGGTTCACCCGCGCGGCCAGCGTGATGCTCGACAGCAGCCAGATGCTGTCGCAGTCGAACAGGTCGGCGGTGAACAGCGACTGGTACTTGCACTCCCAGCCCTGCTTCTCGGCGACCGCGAACAGCGAACGCTGGGTCACCCCGGGCAGCACACCGCTCTTCGCGGGCGGGGTGATGAGCTGCTTGTCACGCGCGATCACCACGGTCGAGCGCGGGCCCTCGAGCACGCGGTGCTCGGTGCTGTGGAAGATCACGTCCTCGGCGCCCATCCGCCGGGCGAAGCGCAGCGCGGCCATATTGGTCGCGTAGGACAGCGTCTTCGCGCCGAGCAGCTGCCACGGCGCGGCCTGCGCGAGGTCGACCGAGATGCCGCGGGCCAGCGACATCACCTTGACGCCTTCGGCGCGGGCGGTCGCGACGCGGGCCGGGACCGGGGAGACGAGCACATACGCGGTGGGCTTCGGGTCCGTGGAGGTCAGGCCGGTCGGCGCGTCGTATTCCGAGTCGCGGCCGCGGGTGTAGATCAGCCGCAGCAAGCCTTCTTCCTCGGAACCCCATTCCTTGACCGCGACCTCGACGGCGGCGCGCCACTTCGACAGTCCCGGCTCCGGCAGATCCAGCGCCTGCGCCGACCGCCGCAGCCTCGCCAGGTGGAATTCCAGCGCGGTCGCCGTGCCGCCGCGCACCAAAATAGTTTCGAAGACGCCATCGCCGCGCAGCGCGCCTATGTCGTCGGCATAAAGCGACGGCGCGTCCGCATCAGCGACCGCGCCGTCGAGTGTCACAAGAACCCGTTCTCCCATGTGACGAGCGTAGGCGTTATCGGTCCGTTATGCCTACGGCTGCTCGGAATCGGACGCCCGGCTGCGGCGCGTGTCGGTGGACGCGCCTACAGTGGTTGATGTGTCGGTGGTTGTCGCCCCCAGTCCTGTTCTCCACACTCCGGGTGCTGTCGCGGGCGCGCCGGGTTCCCCGGACGCTGCCGTCGCCTGGCATTACGGCGATCCGTTCGGTGAGCAGAAGGCCGCCGCGCAGCGGGTCGCGGTGGTCGATCGGTCCCATCGCGCCGTCGCCACGATCACCGGCGCCGAGCGTCTGAGCTGGCTGCACACCATCACCAGCCAGCACATCGCCGCGCTGCCCGACGGGCACAGCGCCGAGAATCTGGACCTCGATCTCAACGGCCGCGTGCAGCACCACTTCGTGCTCACCGATCTCGACGGCACCGTCTGGCTCGACACCGAGGCCGAGCGCGGTGCAGAACTGCTGTCGTTCCTGCAGAAGATGGTCTTCTGGGCCGACGCCAAGCCCGTGGCCGCGCCCGACTACGCCGTGCTGAGCCTGCTCGGCCCGCAGGTCGGCACGCTGCTCGGCGCGCTCGGCATCGACGCGCTGCCCGAGGTGTACGCCGCCGTGGCGCTGCCGGGCGGCGGCTTCCTGCGCCGGATGCCGTGGCCGGGTGAGGACGCCTTCGACCTCGTCGTCCCGCGCGCCGACCTCACCGCCTGGTGGAGCAAGCTCACTCAGGCCGGAGCCGCGCCGGCGGGCATGTGGGCCTTCGAGGCGCTGCGGGTGGCCGCGCTGCGGCCGCGAATCGGCGTCGACACCGACGAGCGCACCATCCCGCACGAGGCCCGCTGGATCGGCGGCGTCGACGAGCACGGCGCGGTGCACCTGAACAAGGGCTGCTACCGGGGGCAGGAGACGGTCGCCCGGGTGCACAACCTGGGCAAGCCACCGCGCAACCTGGTGCTGCTGCACCTGGACGGTTCCGCCGACGAGCGCCCGGCCACCGGCGACGACATCACCGCGGGCGGGCGCACCGTCGGCAGGCTCGGCACCGTCGTCGACCACTACGAACTCGGCCCGATCGCGCTGGCGCTGGTCAAGCGGTCGGTCCCCGCCGGCACCGAACTGGTGGTCGGCACCATGGCCGCCGCCATCGACCCCGACTCCGTCCCCGCCGACGACGTCGTGCAGGCGGGCCGGGCCGCCGTCGACCGGCTGCGCGGGCGATGAGCCGCCCGCTCCTGCGTGTCGGTGACACCGGCCGGGTCGAGGCCGTGTGCGTCGTGCACGCCGAGATCGAGGTCCGCGGCCGGGTCGGCCGCAGCGCGATCGACAAGCGGCCCGTCGACGGCCGGGTCGCGGTGAGCACGCTCGGCCTGGCCGGTGACCACGTCTGCGACACCGTCAACCACGGCGGCGTGCACCAGGCCGTCTACGCCTACGACGAGCACGACGCCCGCCGCTGGGGCGGCGAACTCGACCGCGACCTGCCCGCCGGCTGGTTCGGCGAAAACCTGCGGCTGAGCGGGCTGCCGATCAGCGACGCGGTGCTCGGCGCGCACCTCACCATCGGCGACACCCTGCTCGAGGTCAGCGCACCGCGGGTGCCCTGCTCGAGCTTCCAGCAGTGGACGGGCGAACGGCAGTGGGTGAAGCGCTTCACGCTGCGCTCCGACACCGGCGCCTACTTCCGGGTGCTGACCGAGGGCACGATCGGCGCGGGCGACGAGGCGCGGGTGGTGCACGTCCCCGCGCACGGCATCACCGTGCGCGACCTGTTCACCGGTGCCGATCCCGCCCTGCTCGAACGCCTGCGGACCGAGGAGCCGACCATCTCCGACGACGTCCGCAGACAGATCGACCGGCACACAAGAACCCGCGCCGACGTCGACCTGGAGGTGCGGTCATGAGCGTGGAACTGGTCGAGGTCGTTCGCTCGGGCTTCCGTGAGTGCGTGCACCGCGGGTCGGTGGTGGTGCTCGACGCCGACGGCACCCCGACGCTCGAACTCGGCGAGGTGCACGGCCCGATCTTCCCGCGTTCGACCAACAAGCCGATGCAGGCGCTGACCCTGCTGCGCAACGGTTTCGACCCCGTCGACGACGACGAACTGGCCGTGGCCACCGCCTCGCATTTCGGCGAGCCCGACCACATCGCCCTGGTCCGCAGGCTGCTCGACCGCTACGGCTTCAGCCCGACCGACCTCGCCTGCCCGCCCGACCTGCCCTTCGAGGAGCGGGCCCGCGCCGCCGCGCTCACCGGCTCGGGTCCGAGCCCGCTCTACATGAACTGCTCGGGCAAACACGCGGCGATGCTGGCCACCTGCGTGATCAACGACTGGCCGCGCACCGGGTATCTCGACGTCGAGCACCCGTTGCAGCAGGCCGTGCTCGCCACCGTCGCCGACGTCACCGGCGAACCGGAGACCGACCTGGGCATCGACGGCTGCGGCCTGCCGATCGTGCCCGTCTCGCTGATCAATCTCGCGCGCGCGTTCGCCGGCTTCACCACGGCCGAGCCCGGTACCGCGCCGCGCCGGATCGCCGATGCCGTTCGGGCGAATCCGCGAGTGATTTCGGGCACGAAGGGCCCGGACCTGCTGGCCATGGCGGCGACCCCCGGCCTGTTCTGCAAGATCGGCGCGGACGGCGTGCACGCGGGCGCGCTCCCCGACGGCCGGGCCTTCGCGTACAAGATCGACGACGGTCACGACCGGGCCAGGATGCCGCTGACGCTGGCGATTCTGCGCAGGCTCGGGGTCGACTGGACCGACCGGCACACCGACCTCGCGGCCACCGCGGTGCTCGGCGGCGACGCCAGAGTCGGCGTCATCCGGGCGATCCCGGGAGTGCTCTGAGACCAGGCGGTTCGGGCGAAGAAGGGGCAAACGGCGGCGGTTCGGTAGTTCTTCACCCACTCCTGGGAGCGCGACCGTCTAACACACGCTAAAGTGTCTGTCAGGAAGAGTATTAATTCGAACGGGGCCGCCAACAAACCCCAGGCCGCCCCGCAGTGACGCGAGGGGGTCAGCCATGGGCCGTGGCCGGGCTAAGGCAAAGCAGACCAAAGTCGCACGTGAGCTCAAGTACAGCTCCGCGCCGACCGACTTCGCGAGCCTTCAGCGCGAGCTGTCGGATAGCACTCCGCACTCTCAACCGAGAAGTGGCGGCGTGATTTCCGATGAGCACGACGCAGACGAGTCGGCATCCCGTTGGAACAACGAGGACGACGACTACGACAGCTGGCGCCGCTGACCGAACGCCGGTGAAGGGGGAGGCCAATGCGGCCTCCCCCTTCAGCCGTTGTCCGGTCCACGGCGCCAGGCTCGCAGGAGTACGGCGAACATCCGAATAGACGACGAGCGTCCTGTGCACACACAGGACGCTCGTCGTGTTCGCCGCCTCGAGGCCCCGACCGCCCCGAGCCGACGGGCACCTACCCCACTCGCTCGGGATAGCCGTTTCTACGGCGAACAAACAAACCGCTGCAAAGACGTGAGCCGGGCCGCAGCAGCGACCCGGCTCACGTGGTGGAGACAGTGCGTCAGAACCTGGGGTGATCGCCCAGCAGCACGGCGCGCGGGGCGTCGGCGTCGGCGGCCTTCTTGACCTGGCCCAGGGTCCAGCAGTCGATGTGGCGGGCGGTGAGCACCGCCAGCGCGCGGTCGGCGTCCTCGGGCGCGACGATGGCGACCATGCCGACGCCCATGTTGAACGTCTTCTCCATCTCGACGCGCTCGACGCGACCGCGCTGGGCGATCAGCTTGAACACCGGCGCCGGGTTCCAGGTGCCGCGGTCCAGCTCGGCGACCAGGCCGGCGGGCAGCACGCGCGCCAGGTTGGCGGCCAGGCCACCACCGGTGACGTGCGAGAAGGTACGCACATCGGTCTCGGCGATCAGCGCGAGGCAGTCCTTGGCGTAGATGCGGGTCGGCTCGAGCAGCTCCTCACCGAGGGTGCGGCCGAACTCCTCGACGTAGCCGGTCAGCGACATCCGGTCGATGTCGAGCAGGACCTTGCGGGCCAGGCTGTAGCCGTTGGAGTGCAGGCCCGAGGAGCCCATCGCGATGACGACATCGCCGGGGCGAACGCGGTCGGGGCCGAGCACCGAGTCGGCCTCCACGACGCCGACGCCGGTGGCGGACAGGTCGTAGTCGTCCGGGTCCATCAGGCCCGGGTGCTCCGCGGTCTCGCCGCCGAGCAGCGCGCAACCGGCCTTGATGCAGCCCTCGGCGATGCCGGAGACCAGCTCGGCGACCTTCTCCGGGACGACCTTGCCGATGGCGATGTAGTCCTGCAGGAACAGCGGCTCGGCGCCACAGACCACCAGGTCGTCGACGACCATGGCGACCAGGTCGAGGCCGACGGTGTCGTGCTTGTCCAGCGCCTGGGCGACGGCGATCTTCGTGCCGACACCGTCGGTGGACGCGGCCAGCAGCGGCTCGCGGTATCCGCCCTTGAGGGCGAACAGGCCGGCGAAGCCACCTAGCCCACCCTGCACCTCGGGCCGGCTGGCCTTCTTCGCCAATGGTCCGAACAATTCGACGGCGCGGTCACCCGCTTCGATGTCCACGCCTGCCGCGGCGTAGGAAGCGCCGGCACCGCTGGGGGTCTGTTCAGTCATTGTGGGGGAAAGCTCCAAACCGAATCGGCGGACAGATGCCTAGTAACTCTAAGTGATCCGCCGGTTCAGCCCGCTGGCGGCTCCTAACTCATTGTTCCAGCTCCGTGGCGAAAGTGGCGGCGATCTCAGCCCGGCGCCCGCGCTGTCGCACGGGGTCGGGGACGGGGACCGCGGCGACCAGGCGGCGGGTGTACTCGTGGCGCGGGTGGCGCAGGATCTGTTCGTTGTCGCCTTCCTCGACGCAGGATCCCTCGCGCAGCACCATGATCCGATCGGCGAGCTGGTCGACGACGGCGAGGTCGTGGCTGATGAACAGGCAGGCCCAGCCGCACTCGCGTTGCAGCTGCGCGAACAGCTCGAGCACCGCCGCCTGCACCGAGACGTCGAGCGCGCTGGTCGGCTCGTCGGCCACCAGCAGGTCGGGATCGAGCACCAGCGCCCTGGCCAGACTGGCCCGCTGCCGCTGCCCGCCGGACAACTCGTGCGGGTACCGCTGCTCGGTGCCCGCGGGTAGCTGGACGTCGTCGAGCAGCTTCCTGACCCTGGCCCGGACGGCGTCCCGGTCGCCGGTGCGGTGCACCACCATCGGCTCGGCCACGCACTCGCCGATGGTCAGGCGCGGATTGAGCGAGCCCGCCGGGTCCTGGAAGACGAACCCGAAGCGCCGCCGGATGGGCCGCAGCTTGCGCTGGGACAGCTCCGCGATGTCCTGCCCACGGATCAGCACCCGGCCCGAGGTGGGCCGCTGGAGTGCCGCGACGCACCGGCCGATGGTCGACTTGCCCGACCCCGACTCCCCCACCAGCCCCAGCGTCTCCCCCGGCCGGATCCGCAGGCTCACCCCGTCGACGGCCCGGAACGCGGGGCGCCCGAACGGCCCGGGGAACTGGACCACCAGATCGCGCACCGCGAGCACCGGCTCGGCGTCGGGGTCGATGGCGGGCCGCGCGCTGGTCGCCGCCCCCAGATGCGGGACGGCGGCCAGCAGCGCCCTGGTGTACTCCGCCTGCGGGCTCGCGAACAGCTCGTGCACCGGCGCCTGCTCGACGACCTCGCCCGCCCGCATCACCACCACCCGGTCGGCCAGGTCGGCCACCACGCCCATGTTGTGGGTGATCAGCACGATCGCGCTGCCCAGCCGGTCGCGCAGGTCGCGCAGCAGTTCCAGGATCTCGGCCTGCACGGTGACGTCGAGCGCGGTGGTCGGCTCGTCGGCGATGATCACCTTGGGCTCGCACGCGATGGCGATGGCGATCATCACCCGCTGCTTCTGCCCGCCGGAGAGCTGGTGCGGGTAGTAGTCGACCCGGTGCTCCGGATCGGGCAGCCCGACCGTGCGCAACAGTTCGATCGCCTTGGCCCTGGCGTCCTTGCGGCCCATCCCGCTGTGCGCGCGCAGGGCTTCGCAGATCTGGAAGCCCGCGGTGAACAGCGGGTCGAGCGCGCGGGCCGGTTCCTGGAAGACCATCGAGACCTCGCCACCGCGCAAGGCGGTCAGCTGTTTCTCGGTCATCGAGGTCACCGCGCGGTCGCCCAGGGTGACCAGCCCGCGCACCTGCGCGGTGTGCGGCAGCAGCCCGATCGCGGTGCGCGAGCTCACCGACTTGCCCGACCCGGACTCGCCGACGATGGCGAGCACCTCGCCGGGGAACACCTCGTAGGACACCTCCCGCACGGCCGCGACCGGCCCGCTGTCGGTGGCGAAGGTCACCGACAGCCCCGACACCGACAGCGCGGGGGTGCGGATCGCCGTCTCAGTCATCGGTCGTCTCCTTCTCGTCCACCGTGGTGACCGCCCGCCGGGTGCGCAGCAGCGGGTTCAGCGTCTCGTCGATGCTCTCCCCGACCAGCGTCATCCCGAGGACGACGAGCACGATCGCGGTGCCGGGGAAGATCGAGGTCCACCAGATCCCGTTGGACACGTCGTTGAGCGCCTTGTTCAGGTCGTAACCCCACTCGGCCGCCTGGGTCGGCTCGATGCCGAAGCCGAGGAAACCGAGCGCGGCCAGCGTCAGGATGGCGTCGGCGGCGTTGATGGTGATGATCACCGGCAGCGAGCCGGTGACGTTGGACAGGATGTGCCGGAACATGATCCGTGCCGTCGAGGCGCCGGTGACCCGCGCCGCGTCCACGTACGGCTCGGTCTTCACCGCCACCGTCGCGTTGCGCACGACCCGGAAGTACTGCGGCACATAGACGACCGTGATCGCGATGGCCGCCGACAGCATGCCGCCGAGACTGCTCGACGTGCCGCCCGCGACGACGATCGACACCACGATGGCCAGCAGCAGCGACGGGAACGCGTAGATGGCGTCCATGACCAGCACCAGCACCCGGTCGACCCAGCGCCCGACGAAGCCGGACAGCAACCCGAGCGGCACGCCGACCAGCAGCGAGAGCACCACCGCGATCACGATCACCAGCAGCGCGGTGCGCGCGCCGAACAGCACCCGGCTGAACACGTCCTCGCTGCGCACCGAGGTGCCGAACCAGTGCTCGGCCGACGGCCCCTGCTGCGGCACGAAAGCGACACCGTCGGCACTGTTCTGGGCCAGCCCGTAGGGCGCGAGCAGCGGCGCGAACACCGCGACGAACACGAATCCCGCGACCAGCACCAGGCCCGTGACGAGCGTGATCCGTTGCAGCCCAGCGGTCATCGAGAGCAGTCCGGCGCCCGGTATCCGGCGCCGCTTCACCGTTGCGGTGCTCATCAGAACCTCACCCTCGGGTCGATCAGCGCGACGATGGCGTCGACGACGAAGCTCATCACCGCGACCACCAGCGCGATGAACGCGACGATGCCCTGCACCGCGATGAAGTCCCGCGCCCGCAGATACTCGGCGAGCTGATAGCCCAGGCCCTTCCATTCGAAGGTGGTCTCGGTGAGCACCGCGCCGCCGAGCATCATCGCGATGCACATGCCCATCACCGTGATGATCGGGATGAGCGCGTTGCGCACCGCGTGCCTGCCGGTGACCACACGCTGGGACAGTCCGCGCGCCTTGGCCGCCTCCACGTAGTCGCTGCGCAGCGTCTGGATCAGGTTCACCCGCACCAGCCGCAGGAAGATGCCGCCGGTGAGCAGGCCCAGGGCCACGGCGGGCAGGACCGCGTGCTCGAGCACGTCGAGCACATAGGACGGTTCGCCGTACAGGATCGAGTCGATGATCAGGATGTTCGTCTTCGGCGAGACGTGTTGCAGCGCGAGTTCCACATCGGTACTCGCCCGCCCGCCGACCGGGAACCAGCCCAGCCACACCGAGAAGATCAGCTTGAGCAGCATGCCGACGAAGAACACCGGCGCCGCGTACGCCAGCACCGCCGAGAACCGCAGCACCGCGTCCGAGGTCGAATCCCGGTGTGTCGCGGCATATCTGCCCAGCGGCACGCCCACGGCGAAGGCCACCAGCAGACCCCAGAACACCAGCTCGAACGTGGCGGCGCCGTAGGTGATCACCACCTCGCCGATGGCCTGGTTGTCCTGCGTCCGTCCGAAGTCACCGTGCAGGAAACCGGTGAGGTACTCCCAATACTGGGTCAGGATCGGACGATTGAGGCCGGCCGCCTCCTTGCGCTGCTCGATCTGGTCCTGGGTCAGCCGGCCACCCATGGCCGCGCTGATCGGGTCGCCGATCACCCGCATCAGGAAGAACACCACCGTCACCAGCAACCACGCGGTCGGCAGAATCAGCAGCAGCCGGATCAGCAGGTACCGCAGCAGCGCCACCTGGCGGGAACCCCCGCCGCGCGTCCACCCGAAACGCCGCGCCCGGATCAGCAATCCGGGCGCGGCGGGTACGTCACTCACTTGCTCAGTACCGTGAACCGGAACTTGAAGGAGCCGTCGAGGGTCTGATCGACACCCGAGACCCCGGGCTTGGACACCGCGACCTGCTTACCCGACAGCAGCGGGAGCGTGGGCAGGAAGTTCTGCGCCAGGTCGGTCTGGATCTTGCGCAGCAGCTCGACCCGCTTGGCCGGATCGGATTCGGTGGTCTCGGCGGTCAGCTGGGCGTTGATGCCGGGGTTCTCGAAGTGCGACTGCAGGAAGTTGTTCGGGCCGAAGAACGGCGAGAGGTAGTTGTCGGCGTCCGGGAAGTCCGGGAACCAGCCGAACTGGTACATCGGGTAGCCGTCGGAGGCCCGTTCCTTCTGGTAGGTCACCCATTCGGTGGACTGCAGGTTCACCTTGAACAGGCCCGACGCCTCGAGCTGCGACTTCACCGCGGCGTACTCCTCGGACGAGCTGGAGCCGTAGTGGTCCGGGTTGTACTGCAGGTTCAGCGTCACCGGGGTGGCCACGCCGGCGTCGGCCAGGAACTTCGCCGCCGCCGTCTTGTCCGGCTTGGCGCCGTAGAGCTGCTTGAGCGGCTCGGCCGCGCCCGTCATGCCCTGCGGCACATAGCCGTACGCGGGCTGATAGGTGTTCTTGTACACCGCCGAGGCCAGCGCCTCACGGTCCACCGAGGAGGCGAACGCCTTGCGCACGGCCAGCTTCTGCTCGGGGGTGTTGCCCGGCATGGTGTTCATGTTGAACACGATGTAGCGCAGCTCGCCGCCGGGTCCGTCGGTGACCTTCACCTTCGAATCGGCGCGCAGGGAATCGATGTCGGTGGGCGTGAACGAGCGGTAGCCGACGTCGATGGCGCCGTTCTGCAGGTCCAGCTTGAGGTTGTCGGAGGTGGCGTAGTACTTGGTCGAGACCGTGGAGTTCTTCGGCGTGCCGAGGATGCCCTGGTAGTCCGGGTTGGCCCGGTACTCGACCAGCTTGTTCTTGTCGTAGCTGGTGATCGTGTACGGACCGGAGTAGCCCTTGCCCGCGACGACCTCGTCGTCGGTGGCGACCTTGTCGGCCGGGAACACCTTCTCGTCGACGATCGGGCCCGCCTGGGTCGGCAGGATCGTCGGGAAGGTCTGGTCGTTGGCGACCTTGAGCGTGAACGCGACGGTGAGATCGTCGACCACATCGGTCTTGTCGAGATTACCGAGCAGCGAGGCGGGACCGTGCGGATCGTTGATCTTCAGCATCCGGTCGAAGGAGAACTTGACGCTCTTGGCGGTCAACGGATTTCCGCTGGCGAATTTCAGCCCGGATTTGATCTTGCAGGTGTACACGGTGGGCGTGCTGAACTCGCACTTCTCCGCCGCATCGGGTTTGGGCGTGGTGTCGCCGGGCGCGAAATTCAGCAGATACGAATAGATCTGGTTCTCCACCAGCAGCGAGCCGTTGTCGTAGGCGGCCGCCGGGTCGAGCGAGAAGATCTTGTCCGTCGTGCCGACGACCAGCCCCGCCCCGGACCCCGCCTCATCGGTGCGCCCCGAACCGCAACCCGCCAGCGCGGCCGCGACCACCGCCGCGACACCTACTGCGGCAACTTGTTTCGCGCGATTCTTGCGAGCGCTCAATGCACTGTTCAACATCAGGTCCCATTCTCGAACGCCACGTCGCCGCCGCGCCCGGATCACGGGAGCGGCGACCACACGGTGAGCCAGCGATATATCGGGGGACCGTACAGGCGAACCATTACCGCCCAGTTTCAAATCGGGCGAAAAATTGCGGGGATGTTATGAACTAATCTTACGTAATTATCGGTTACCGGAAATATTCACGTACACAGCGCAAAAGGGGCCGATCAGGTTTATCCTGACCGGCCCCTCCTGGAAAGCGTTGCGGCGCTACGGCCTGCTCAGCGCGTCGACATTCACGTTCTCGCCCAGCAGCTTCGACTCCGGCTGACCCGAGAGCATGCCCTCGAGGACGTTCTTGCCGATGGCCGCTTCCTGCGGCAGCGGGATCGGGTAGTCGCCGGTGAAGCAGGCGGTGCACAGCCGGGTGGCCGGCTGCTCCGTGGCGGCGATCATGCCCTCGGTGGAGATGTAGCCGAGGCTGTCGGCGCCGATCGAACGGCGCACGTTCTCCACCATGTCGACGTAGCTGTCGTCGGCGCCCGTGCCGTTGGCGATCAGCTCCGCGCGCGAGGCGAAGTCGATGCCGTAGAAGCAGGGCCACTTCACCGGCGGCGAGGCGATGCGGACGTGGATCTCCAGCGCCCCCGCCTCCCGCAGCATGCGGATCAGCGCGCGCTGGGTGTTGCCGCGCACGATCGAGTCGTCGACGACGATGAGCCGCTTGCCGCGGATCACCTCGCGCAGCGGGTTCAGCTTGAGCCGGATACCCAGCTGACGGATGGTCTGGCTCGGCTGGATGAAGGTGCGGCCCACGTAGGCGTTCTTCATCAGGCCCTGGCCGTAGGGGATGCCGGAACCCTGGGCGTAGCCGACCGCGGCGGGCGTGCCCGACTCGGGCACCGGGATCACCAGATCGGCCTCGATCGGGTGCTCCTTGGCCAGCTTGCGGCCGATCTCCACGCGGGTGGAGTGCACCGAGCGCCCGGCGATGGTGGTGTCGGGGCGGGCCAGGTACACGTACTCGAAGACGCAGCCCTTGGGCTCGGGGTTGGCGAAGCGCATGGAGCGCACGCCGTCGGAGTCGATGGCCAGCAGCTCGCCCGGCTCGATCTCGCGGACGAACGCGGCGCCGACGATGTCGAGCGCGGCGGTCTCGGAGGCGACCACCCAGCCGCGGTCGAGCCTGCCCAGCACCAGCGGGCGCACGCCGTGCGGGTCACGCGCGGCGTAGAGGGTGTGCTCGTCCATGAAGGTCAGGCAGAACGCGCCGCGCAGCTGCGGCAGCAGCTCCATCGCGGCCTGCTCGATGGACGAGTCGGCCGCGGCGTGCGCCAGCAGCGCGGTGACGATGTCGGAATCGGAGGTCGCGCCGGTCATCTGCGGGCGGCCGTCGATGACGCCCGCCCCGATCAGGCCGAGTTCGCGAGCGCGACCGGCCAGTTCGGCGGTGTTGACCAGGTTGCCGTTGTGCCCCAGCGCCAGGCCGGAGCCGACGGCGGTGGTGCGGAAGATCGGCTGCGCGTTCTCCCAGGTGACGCCACCGGTGGTGGAGTAGCGACAGTGACCGACGGCGATATGGCCCGGCATCGCGCCGAGGGTCTGCTCGTCGAAGACCTGGGAGACCAGGCCGAGATCCTTGAAGACCAGGATCTGGGAGCCGTCGGAGACGGCGATACCGGCCGCCTCCTGCCCGCGATGCTGCAGGGCGTACAGGCCGTAGTAGGTGAGCTTGGCGACGTCCTCATCGGGAGCCCAGACGCCGAAGACGCCGCACTCCTCACGGGGCTCGTTCTCGGGCTCTAGGGGGTCATTCACCGTTTGCTCCCTGTTCGGGCGGGCTGGGGGCACCCGTCATTCTACGGGTGATTCGCACCGCGACGTACACCGCGGCGCAAACCTCGCGCAATCGACCGCGGGCGATCACACGGATTCCGGGAGGCACAGCTGCTACCGTGCCGATCGTGACCACCGATGGCAGTGCGCACGAACCCGCTGATTCCCCTACGGTCAACGCCGATTCGGAACCGAGGGATTCCGGGACACCACCCCGGACCGATGCGACGTCGGCCACAGTCCGGATCTCTCCCCGGCAGTGGGTCAGGATCATCGTGGCGCCGACCACTGTTCTCGCGGTCGTGCTGTCCCTGCTCGGCATCATGTATCTGGCCTACATCGTCGATCCGGAGGGCAACCTGCACGATTTCCCGGTCGTCCTGGTCAACCAGGATGTCGGTGACACCATCGACGTCGGCGGGAGGACCGAGCAGGTCAACTTCGGCAAGCAGGTGGCCGACGGCTTGGTCGCCGGTGTTCCCGCCGATCAGGTCGACCTGCGCGTGGTCGGGATCAGCGAGTCCGAACGGCTGATGCGCACCGCCCAGATCTACGGCGCCATCATCATCCCCAGCGACTTCAGCAAACGGCTGGGAATTCTCGGGGTCGGCAGCGTGGTCGGCGGCGAGATCGAGCGCCCGATCATCACCGTGCAGACCAACCCCGGGATGGGCCCGTACTCCGCGGGCATCGTGACCCGCATCGGCGCGCAGGCGATGGCCGAGGTGAACGAACAGGTCGGGCAGCAGCTGACCACGCGGGTCCGCGACACCATCGCCGCGACGCCCGCGGGCGCACCGGCACCCGAGATCTCCGGCGCCGCGCAGCTGACCCTGGCCCAGCCGATCCAGGTGGTCGAGCAGGACTGGCGACCGCTGCGCGCGGGCTCGGGACTCGGCCTGACCGCCTTCTTCTACGCGCTGCTGATCCTGATGGCGGGCGTGGTCGGCGCGATGGTCATCCACACGATGGTCGATGCCCAGCTCGGTTTCCAGCCCACCGAGTACGGCCCCTGGTACGTGCACTATCCGCCGACGCCGATCTCCCGGTTCCACACCCTGCTGATCAAGTGGGGCGTGATGGTCGTCGTCGCCGTCGTGGTCTCGCTGCTCTACCTGGCGGTGGCGAAGGTCCTCGGTGTGGCCGGTGACCAGCCGACGCAGCTGCTGCTGTTCTCGATACTCGCGCTGATCGCGGTCGGGATGACCTGCATGGCGTCGCTGGCCGCCTTCGGCACCGCGGGCCTGCTGATCAACCTGGCCGTGTTCGTGATCCTCGGCCTGCCCTCGTCGAGCGGCACCGTCCCGATCCAGGCGGTCCCGACCTACATCGCCTGGCTGGCCGAGTTCGAGCCGATGCATCAGGTGTACCTGGGCATGCGCTCGATCCTGTACTTCGAATCCGACTACACCGCGGGACTCGGCCGGGGGATCTGGATGTCGCTGCTCGGGCTGTTCCTGGCGCTGGTCGGCGGGGTGGCGATCACCAAGTACTACGACTTCAAGGGACTGCACCGGGAGAACATGGTCGGCAAGAAGGAAACCGCCGCCTGACCCCGTCCGCCCTCAGACGTGTCGCATCCAGATGTTGGGTTCGTGGTACACGCCCTGATCGGCGGAACGGTCGACGCGCAACACGCTCAATCCGCCCCGGATCACGTAGTCACCGGATTCCGGCAGCGGCAGGCGGGTCCAGCGTTCCCATTCGGACACCGTGCCGGTCATCGTCTGCGAGGCGGGGGCAGCGGTGAGGATCTTCGCGCCCAACCGCTCATGGGTGCGGACCCACGGGTCGAACGCCGTTCCGTCGTCGCGACGCCACGTCATGAAGCTCTCGATCGGCGTGAGCGGATAGAAGGCCTTCGTCGTCGGACGGACCGGCACGATCACCCGGCTGAGCCCGGCCGCCTCGGCGGCCCGGCGCAGGGCCATCAGCGCCTGGCCCGCGTATCCGCGCCCCCGCAGCGACGGAACGACGACAGCGCCGCAGATCACCAGGGTGTCCGGCGGCTCGCGCCGCTCGCGGCCCTCGACGGCCTGGACGAGAGCCTGGGTGTACCCGGTGGGGAGCGTGGCTGTCCGCCCGTCCCATCGGATCGGCACCCCGGAGCCCGACGCGACGGGCACGTCCTGCTCATCCAGCAGCATCAGGCTGAGTTCGGGGAAGAATTCCAGCACTCTGCTCATGTACTGGTCCACCACACGGTCGGCCCTGATGAACTTGGGGAACTTCTCGCTGTTGAGTTCCTCGGCGTGCTCGCCCGCCCACTCCCGGGCATCGGTCCGCACGACGCGCAACATCGTTCGCTCGTTCGACGTCATCCGGCTCCTCCCGCGCAAGGGGACCGCCTGTTGTCGCCCAGCTTCCGGTGGCACCGCTGAGCAGAGCGGGCAGGCCCAGGATTCGAACCCTGGCACTCCTACAGCCATTGTGTGGGTTCCTCGCGACTCCGGGCAAGTGGTCGAGGAACGCCGGAACAGCGCAGGTCAGTGCCAGTAACCGCGGGCGAGATGGCGTGCGCGGGACGACGAGCTGCGCGACCGGCGGCTCACTCCGCCAGCGGGACGATCGGCAGCCAACCGGCGATCTCGCCCGCGCGCAGCCCCGAGACCGACAGCGCGCCGGATGCCACCGCGTCGTCGAACTCGAGCAAGCCTGTGGCCAGCAGCAACCAGGTTCGCGGGTCGGTCTCCACCACGTTCGGCGGGGTTCCCCTGGTGTGCCGTGGACCCTCGATGCACTGCACGGCGACGAACGGTGGCACCCGGACCTCCACCGAGTGCCCCGGCGCGTCCGCCGCCAGTGCCCTGGCCGTGCCGCGCACCGCCGCGGCCACCTGGGACCGCTCCGGCGCCGCCGCAGCCGCCGACCGCAGCCAGTCCGCCACCGCGAGCACCGCCGCCCGCACCTGCGCGGGCTCCACCGTCTTCCGTCCAGCCATCCCGGGAACGCTACCGAAGGGGTGCGACGGGTCAGCCGCGTCCGGCGCGGAGGGCATCGATGCGCAGGTCGAGGTACTCGACCATCATCGCGCGGGCGTCGACGCCGCCGAGCAGGGCGAGGCGCTTGGTGTGGGCGAGCAGGAGCAGGCCGGACAGGTGGGCCAGGACGTCGGCGGTGATGACGCGGGCGCGCTCCTCGGTCGCGCCGAGTTCCACCGCCGCCGAGACGATCGGACCGAGGCCGCTCAGCATGGCCACGTTGAGGCCGGCGTCCAGTTCGGCGCCGAGGCCGTGCGGGCGGATGCCGCCGCGGAAGAGATAGAAGCCCAGGTCCAGGTCGCGGGGGTTGCCGTCGTAGAAGTCGAAGAAGGCCAGGCCCGCGGCGCGGAACCGGGCGGCGGGGTTGTCGAGGGCGGTCACCGCCGCCACCTCGGCCGAGAGCCGGGCCAGCGATTCGCCGAGCAGGGCGGCGTAGATGTGTTCCTTGCTCGGGAAGTAGGCGTAGAGCGCGCCGGGGGTGTAGCCGGCGGCGGTGGCGATGGCCCGGATATTGGCCGCGTCGACGCCGTCTTCCTCGAAGATCGTCCTCGCCGCGCGCAGGATGATCGCGCGCTTGGCCTCGGCGATCTCGTCGCGACGCCCCGCCCGGCTCGATTCGGCCACTGGTCCCCACTTCCCTTCGATCGGGGCCTCACGCTACATTCTGAACAACGTTCAGCACAGTGAACCACGTTCAGGAGGTGTCATGCCGCGCTCCACCGAGCCGACCGAACCGACGACCCTGCGGTTGCGCAGCTCCGACGAGCTGACCCTGGTGGCCGACAGCTTCGGCACCCCGGGCGGCCCGCTGGTCGTGATGCTGCACGGCGGCGGCCAGAACCGGCACTCGTGGAAGCGCACCGGCCGCGCCCTGGCCGCGGCGGGCATGCACGTCGTCGCGGTGGACGCCCGCGGCCACGGTGACAGCGACTGGTCGCCCACCCGCGACTACACCCGCGACGCCATGGTCGGCGACCTGCTCACCGTGCTCGACCAGCTCGGCGCCACCCCAGGCAACGGCGCGGTCGTCGTCGGCGCCAGCATGGGCGGCATCACCGGCCTGCTCGCCACCGCCACGCCCGGCGGCGCCGCCATTCGCGCGCTGGTGCTGGTCGACATCGTGCCGCGCTCGGAATCCGCGGGCGTGGAACGCGTCATGGACTTCCTCGGCAGGCACCGCGACGGCTTCGACACCCTCGACCAGGTCGCCGACGCGGTCGCCGCCTATCTCCCGCACCGCCCGCGCCCCGACAACGCCGACGGCCTGCTGCGCAACCTGCGTCAGCGCGAGGGCCGCTGGTACTGGCACTGGGACCCGGACCTGCTCACCGGCCTCGAGGACAACCCGCAGGCCCGCATCGACGACATGGAAGCCGCCGCCGAGGCCCTCACCATCCCGGTCCTGCTGGTCCGCGGCGGCAAGTCCGACGTGGTCAGCGACGAGGGCGCCGCCGCCTTCCTCGCCCTGGCCCCGCACGCCCGCCTGGCCGAGATCACCGCCGCCGCCCACACCGCCGCCGGCGACGACAACGACGCCTTCACCGACGCCGTAGCAGGCTTCGTCGCCACGGCCTGACCAGCACGCGACGACGAATTCCTGACCGGGAAACGACGGCGGTCAGGCCCCGCGACCCGACCTGAGTTCGATTCGTTGGGCCACCAGGGGAAGCACCGCTCCCCCCGCGTTGATCGCCAGATGCAGCAGGGCGGGGGCGGTCGCGCTGCCGGTGTGCCTGCGCAGGGCGCTGAAAACCAGACCGGCGAGGGTGGTGAGCGCGACGGTTCCTGGCACCGATTCGCCGGTGGCCTGGGCGGGACGGATGTGGCACAGCCCGAAATCCAGCGCCCCCGCCAGGGCCGCGACGCGTGGTTCGGTGGTTTCGTCGAGCAGTGGGTCGAGGGTGCCGCGGAACATCGCTTCCTCGGCCAGCACGGTGCCGACGGGGATATGCAGGGCGATCCATTCGAGCGTGGAGGTCTCGGGCACTCGCTCCGCCACCTCGAGCGGCAGCCTTCGCAGCGCCGGAACCGCCAGGGCCACACCGTAACCGGCGAATACCAGCGCGGCACCGCCCAGGCCCCAGCGAAAACCCTTGGCCGACGACCAGTTCGGCCTCCCCCCGAACACCATCGCGTAGCTCGCCGCGAAGCCGAGGTTCGCCACGGTGCGGCCACGCAGCCGAAGGCGCGACGCGGGCAGCAGCCAATTGCTCCACAGCGGTGGCAGACTCAGCGCGAAACCCACCCGCACCCGCTCGCGCAGACCGAGTGCGCGTACTCCACTGCGCCTCACGACCGCCCCTCGCACCCGCGATCCGCACCCGCCGCGGCCCACCGGCGGCACCGCCCACCGCTGGACGCGCGGTACGTGAGCGCCGACGCAGCCCGGCTCACTTGACGGCCCGCTCGTACTCGTCCGCGGATTCCAGTGCGGCCCGGATACTCTCGACGACCTCCGGACTCACCCCCGGCGGCGCCCCGACGGCCAGCCACCCGTCCAGCACCAGACTCCCGTACCGGTGCCCGTGCCCGTCCGAAACCCCTTGGGCATTGGTGAGATCCGCGGTCACCTGCCAGAACGTCACGAACGGCGCCCACCGCATCTGGGTGGACACATCCGGTCCGCGCGGCTCACTGAGCCAGTCCGGCTGGGTGAGGATCAGATCGGCCGACCACCACACGATCGGGTCGGACGGGTGCTGGAGATACGCGATGCGGGGTTCGCGCCAGGTCGCGGCGGGACCGAGATCGACCGCGTCATCGGCGAATCGGACGACGAGCCCGTCCGCGTACATCGGCGCCACCGCGGGCGAACCGGGGTCGCGCCGATCGACGAACTGCCGCCACAGCCGATTCGAATTCGGCGGCCCCACCCACAGCGCGCCGTCGACCTTCTCGCGCAGGTCACCGAGCCCGCCGAACGCCTCCTCCGAGCCCTGCGACCCCAGACTCTCCCCGTAGACGAACAGCTTCGGCCGATGCTCCGGCGGCTGCGCCAGCCACCGCTCATACACCGCGTCGAACAGCTCCCGGCCCGCCGCGGCCGCCTTCTCCCGGTCCGACAGGAACGACAGCACGCTGGGCAGATACGAGTACTGCGTGGCGACGATGGCCGTATCGCCCCCGTACAGGTACTCCACCGCACCCGCCGCTGTCGCGTTGACCCACCCGGTCCCGGTGGTGGTGACCACCACCATGGCCTCGCGCTCGAACGCGCCGGTCCGCTCGAGTTCGGCGACGGCCAGCTGCGCGGCGGTCTGCTCGCCGGTCACCGATTCCAGCCCGACGTAGGCCCGAATCGGTTCGCGCGCGGTCTTTCCCGTCACCTCGGTGATGTCGTCGGCGCTCGGCCCGTTGGCGACGAACCAGCGGCCCTCGAACCCGAGGGTCTGCCACGGCGCGAGTGATTCCGGGCTGCCCGAGCGCTCCGGTTTCGCCGGCTGGAGCGCGTAGTCGGAGGTGTGGTCGTTGCGCACGCTGAACGCGGAGTTGGCGACCGCGAAGAACGCCCGCGAGGCGACACCGTTGAACACCGTCACCGCGAAGACGACCAGCACCAGCGCGCCCGCGGCGGGCGCGAGCTCGCGCGGCACCCGCACCCAGCGGTTGAGCTGGCGCGCCAGCACCAGCACCAGGATCCGCAGCGTCCGGTAGACGGCGACGACGGCGACCCCGACGGCCACGCTGAGCAGCCCGGTCCGCAGGTAGGCGGGCGTGGTCGTCCCCGTCATCCCCATCAGCGAGGTGATCTCGCGCTGCCAGCGCGCCGACTGCACCAGCATCACCGCCGCGACCAGCGCGCAGACGACCAGCACGGTCGCCTTGATCGCGTAGCGCAGCCGGTCCGACGGGCTCGGGATCGGGATCCGCGCGCGCACCCAGCGCCGGAAGAGCCACTCGAGCACACAGCCGAGCCCGTACCCGATCGCCGCGTTGATCCCGCTGATCAGGCCCTGGAACAGCCAGTCGCGCGGGACCAGCGACGGCGTCACCGACAGCGCGAAGAACAGCGTCGCCAGGACCAGGCCGGGGTAGTTGAGGTCGACGACGTCCTCGACCCGGCGCAGCAGCCGGGCGCCGCGCGCACGCAGCGTCACGAGGGTCGAGCCTGTCGCGGACACCAGACCAGTATGGCTGGCCGATTTCGCCCGGCGGGGCGTTGTGGATGGTGGGTCGGTCACTCCCGGCCGGGTCCGGCAACTACCCATCGCACTCGAGTAGTTTCACGCGCCCGCGCGAATCCCCCGGTCAGCACACTGATGGACATGAGCACACCCAATGCCAAGCCGAAGAACACCTCGGCGTACATGGTCCAGGCCGCGATCGCGTTCGGCGTCAGCCTGATCGGCACCGGCGCCGGGATCGCCTACCTGCCGCTGGACGCCTGGCAGCGCGGCTTCCTCGCGATGTCGGGGCTGTTCCTCGTCACCAGTTGCTTCACCCTCGCCAAGGTCGTGCGCGACCAGCAGGAGGCCCAGTCCCTGATCGGCCGGATCGACGAGGCGCGGCTGGAACAGCTGATCGCCGAGCACAATCCGTTCCGATCGGCGTCGTAGCCGGGTCCGGGCAGCCCCGATCGAGGGGTTCGGCGCTGCCCGGCCCGGTTACTTCAGCTGATGCTCGGTGGCGGCCGACTCCACCAGATACGCCTTGATCCGCTCCGCCAGTTCCGGTGTGTAGTCCGGTGGTTCGGCCACCGCGGCCCACGCGTCGGGCACCACGTTGCCGTAGTTGTGGCCGTGCCCGTTGGACACCGTCTGCGCGCGGGGCAGATCCGCCGCGACCTGCCAGAACGTGACGATCGGATACCACGACATCGCCGGGGACACATCCGGTCCGCGCTTCTCGCGCAGCCAGTCCGGCTCGGAGAACAGCAGATCCGGTGACCACCACACCACGGGGTCGGACGCGTGCTGCAGGTAGACGATGCGCGGGTCGGTCCAGTTGTCCGAGGGCCTGCCCAGCTGATCGGCGCTCGCGGCGAAGCGCACCGAGAGCCCGTCCGCGAAGATCGGAGTGATCTCCTCGGTGCCGGGATCACGCCTGCGCACGAATTCCGACCACAGCCGGTTCGAGTTGGGCGGACCCACCCAGAGCACGCCGTCGGTGCGATTGCGGATGTCGGCCAGGCCGGAGAACGCGCCCTCGGAGCCCTGTGAACCGAGGCTCTCGCCGTAGACCAGCAGCTTGGGCCTGGCGTCCGCGGGCAGCGCCGACCAGCGTTCGTACACCTTGTCGAACAGCAGCCGCCCCATGGTCATCGACTTGTCGCGGTCGGACAGGAACGACAGGGCGCTGGGCAGATACGAGTACTGCGTCGCCACCAGGGCGCTGTCCCCGTTGTACATCAGCTCGATCGACTCGGCGCTGGTCGAGTCGACCCAGCCGGTGCCGGTCGTGCTGATCACCACCAGCACTTCCCGTTCGAAGGCCTTCGTCCGGTCGAGTTCGGCGACGGCCAGATCGGTCTGCGCTTCGAAGCCGTCGGCCGATTCCAGCCCCGCGTACACCCGGATCGGTTCGCGCGCGGGCTTTCCGGTGACCTCCCCGATGGCCAGCGCGGTCGGCGCGTTGGACACGAACCACCGGCCCTCCGAGCCGAGGGTGTCCCACTTCGCCAACGACTCGGGGCTGCCGGAACGTTCGGGCAGCGTCGGCTGGATCGCGTGCGGGGAGGTGTGGCTGTTGCGGGCGCTGAACGCCGAATTCGCCACGGTGAAGAAGCCTTTCGCGAGCACGCCGTTGAACAGCAGCACGGCGGCGATGATCACGATGACCACACCGAGCGGCCGCGCGAACGAGGCCGGGATCCGGACCCACTGGTTCAGGCCGCGCGCCACGAACCGCACCAGCCGGACCACGCCGCGCGAAAGCCAGATCAGCAGGCCGACGACCACCGCGCCGACCAGCACGGTGCGCGGGTAGCCGGAGTCGGAGATCGGTTCCATCGCCATCAGGTCGGTGATCTGGTGCTGCCAGTGCGCGGACTGGATACTCAGCGCGATCGAGACGATCAGGCAGGCCAGCACGATCACGGACTTCACCGCGATCGACGTCCAGCTCGGGCGCTTCGCCCAGAGCTCGGCGACCCGGGCGGGCAGGGTGATCCTGGGCCGCACCCACTTGCCCCAGGCCCAGGCCAGGGCCGAGCCGATGCCGTAGCCGATGGTCGCGTTGATGCCGCTGACCAGGCCCTGGAAGAACCAGTCGCGCGGCAGCAGCGACGGTGTCAGCGACCAGCAGAAGAAGATCGTGGCCACGACGAGGCCGGTGTAGTTCGGGTGGAAGAACCGCTCGACCAGATGGATTCCGCGCAGGACCAGATTGTCCGGCGCGGCCGTCTTGTCGGGCGCGACGGGAGTCTCGGGCGCGGCCGGAGTGGGAGTCGAGCTCGTGTCCTCTGTGGTCAAGCTCGACTCCTCATCCGACGTATCAGGCGGTGTGCGCTCCGAACAGCTTAGGCAGCGTGCCCTCGAACGCCTCGCGCAATTCGGCGAGTGTCACCGAGAACTGGCCCTGCACCTCGATCGAATCCGAGCCCTGGTCCACCACGCCGATGCGCACCCACGGCAGCTGCCGCGCGTCGCACATCTTGGTGAAGCGGGTCTCCTCCGAGCGCGGCACCGCGACGAGCACGCGCCCGGCCGACTCGGAGAACAGCTGCACGAACGGGTCCGAACCCTCGGGCAGCACGATGCGGCAGCCGGTCTCGCCCGCCAGCGCGGCCTCGACGACGGTCTGCGCCAGGCCACCCTCGGACAGGTCGTGCGCGGCGGAGATCATGCCGTCGCGCGAACCCGAGGTGAGCACCTCCGAGAGCAGCTGCTCGCGGGCGAAGTCGACCTTCGGCGGCACGCCACCGAGGTGATCGTGCACGACCTGTGACCAGATCGAGCCGTCCAGCTCGTCATGGGTGTCGCCGAGCAGGATCAGCGACTCGCCCGGCTCCAGGCCCAGGCCGGTCGGGATGCGGCGGTGCACGTCGTCGATCACGCCGAGCACGCCGACCACCGGGGTGGGCAGGATGGCGTCCTTGCCGGTCTGGTTGTAGAAGCTGACGTTGCCGCCGGTCACCGGAATGCCCAGGGCCGCACAGCCGTCCGCGAGGCCGCGCACGGCCTGCTGGAACTGCCACATCACGCCCGGGTCCTCCGGCGAACCGAAGTTCAGGCAGTTGGTGACGGCCTTCGGGGTGGCGCCGGTGGTGGCGACATTGCGGAAGGCCTCGGCCAGCGCCAGCTGCGCGCCGGTGTACGGGTCGAGCTTGGTGTAGCGGCCCGAGGCGTCGGTGGCCAGGGCGATGCCGCGGCCGGACTCCTCGTCGATGCGCACGACACCGGCGTCGGCGTGCTCGGCCAGCACGGTGTTGCCGCGCACGTAGCGGTCGTACTGCTCGGTGATCCACTTGCGGCTGCACAGCTGCGGGCTGGCGACCAGCTGCAGCAGGGTCTCGCGCAGCTCGTCGGCCGTCTTGGGCCGGGGCAGCGTGGCGGTGGTGTCGGCGATCAGCGCGTCCTGGGTGTCGGGACGCTGCACCGGGCGCTCGTAGACCGGGCCCTCGTGGGCGACGGTGCGCGGCGGCACGTCGACGACGGTCTCGCCGTGCCAGGTAATGACGAGGTGGTCGCCGTCGGTGACCTCACCGATGACGGTGGCCAGCACGTCGTGGCGCTTGCAGACGGCCATGAAGGCGTCCACGTTCTCGGGGGTGACGACCGCGCACATGCGCTCCTGCGACTCGCTCGACAGGATCTCGGCGGGGGTCATGTGCTTGGCGCGCAGCGGGACCTTGGTCAGGTCGATGTGCATGCCGCCGTCGCCCGCCGCGGCCAGTTCCGAGGTGGCGCAGGACAGCCCGGCGCCGCCGAGGTCCTGGATGCCGACGACGAGGCCGGCCTTGTACAGGTCCAGACAGCACTCGATGAGCACCTTCTCGGTGAACGGGTCACCGACCTGCACGGCGGGCAGCTTCTTGCGGCCGGTGCCGGTCTCCTCACCGGAGAAGGTGTCCGAGGCGAGCACGGAGACGCCGCCGATGCCGTCGAGGCCGGTGCGCGCGCCGAACAGGATGATCTTGTTACCCGCGCCGGAGGCGAAGGCCAGGTGCAGGTCCTCCACGCGCATCGCGCCCGCGCACAGCGCGTTCACCAGCGGGTTGCCCTGGTAGGAGGCGTCGAAGACGGTCTCGCCGCCGACATTGGGCAGGCCGAGGGAGTTGCCGTAGCCGCCGATGCCGCGCACGACGCCGTCGACCACGCGACGGGTGTCGGCCGCGTCCGCCGCGCCGAAGCGCAGCTGGTCCATCACCGCGATCGGGCGCGCGCCCATCGCCATGATGTCGCGCACGATGCCGCCGACGCCGGTGGCCGCGCCCTGGTACGGCTCGACGTAGGACGGGTGGTTGTGGCTCTCGACCTTGAAGGTGACGGCCCAGCCGTCGCCGATGTCGACCACGCCGGCGTTCTCGCCGATGCCGGCCAGCATCGAGGCCTTCATCTCGGGCGTCGTCGTCTCACCGAAGTAGCGCAGGTGCACCTTGGAGGACTTGTAGGAGCAGTGCTCGCTCCACATCACGGAGTACATCGCCAGCTCGGCGTCGGTGGGCCGACGGCCGAGGATCTCCTTGATGCGGGCGTACTCGTCGTCTTTGAGACCGAGTTCCTTGTACGGCTGCGGAGCATCCGGGGTGGCTACGGCGGTGGCGACGGTGTCGACCTGCAGTGTCACGGGAGACCAGGGTCCTTTCGGCCGGGGGACTTGCCACCAGAGTCTAGTTGCCTACGCGGAAGCCGCCCGCCCAGGGCCTGTGTTGCGAACAAGTGACAGACCTCGCACCCGGCCTGGTCACACCTACGCTTCGCCTCGCTACCTACCCGTTAGTCTGACGCCGTGAACGAGAGTCCGGGGGTTGCCGAGCAGGTCGAGTCGACTGCTCCCGCGCATGACGCGGTGCCGAGTTCCACTCCGGCCGGACCGTCGGATCCCCCACCCGCGCAGACCGACCGGAACCGGCGGCTGCGCTGGCTGGCCGCCGCGATCGGATTGTTCGTCGTCTCGGCCGTGATCGCGCTGCTCGCGCACTGGTGGCACGGCTACATCGACCTGCGGGTCTACCGCAACGGCGCCCGCGTCTGGCTCGACGGCGGCGATCTGTACGGACCGATGCCGCCGGTCTACGGGCTGGGTCTGCCGTTCACCTATCCCCCGCTGGCCGCGGCGTTCTTCGTGCCGTTGGCGCTGATGCCGATCCCGGTCGCCGAGGTCGTCGTGCTGGTGACCTCGCTGCTGAGCCTGGGGATCGCGCTGTGGCTGGTCCTGGTCCGGGTGCGTCCCGAGCTCGACCGGATCGCGGTGCTGACCGTGGTGATCGCCGGTCTCGGCCTGGCCCAATTCCTCGAACCGGTCCGCCAGACCTTCAACTTCGGCCAGATCAACCTGATCCTGATGGCCGCGATCGCCCTCGACATCCTGGTGCGCAAACCGTTCTGGCCGCGCGGCATGCTGATCGGCATCGCGGTCTCGATCAAGCTCATCCCCGCGGCCTACCTGCTCTACTTCCTGCTGAAGCGGGACTGGAAGGCCGCGATCACCCTGGTCGTGTCGGCCGTCGGCGCGGTCGGGCTCGGCTTCCTGCTGTTCCCGGCCGATTCGGTGGAGTACTGGTTCGACACCGTCACCGATACCGGCCGCATCGGCACCCCGTATTTCGCGGGCAATCAGTCGATCAAGGGCACGCTGTTCCGCCTGGGGATGGACGAGTCGGTCGCCACCGGGCTGTGGATCGCGCTCTCGGCCGTCACGGTCGCGCTGGCCGCGGTGTGGATGTACCGGCTGATCGGCGCGGGCAAGGACGTCTCGGCGCTGCTGGTCAACGCGGCCGCCGTGCTGCTGGTGTCACCGGTCTCGTGGTCGCACCACTGGGTGTGGGTCGCGCCCGCGCTGGTCGTCGCCGTCGATCAGGTCACCCGCCGCCGCTCGCGGGCGTTCACCACCGTGGTCGCGCTGTTCACCGTGATGTTCATCATCGGCCCGCAGTGGGTGCTGCCGCATTCCGGCGGCAAGGAGCTCGACTGGGCGTGGTGGCAGCAGATCATCGGCAGCGCCTACGTATGGACCACCCTCGCGGTGATCGTCTACGCCGTGATCACCTACCACCCCGCCAAGAAGGCCCCCGCCGCACCGGAACTCGCGACCGCCTGACAGCGGGAAGCACGCGCCGCGCATCGACCCGAACGCAGCGTCCGACTCGCCGCACCGAGCCCCATCGTGCCCAGGGCGCGGACGCCGCCGGGTCGGGCGCCGGTATTCGCTCAGTCCAGGGCAGCCGGGGTGAGGAACGCGGCGAGTGCGGCCGCGTAGGCGGGAACGTCTGCCGCGCCCATGAGTTCTCGGCACGAGTGCATGGCGAGCTGTGGCGCGCCCACGTCGACGGTGGAGATGCCGGTGCGGGCCGCGGTCATCGGCCCGATGGTCGACCCACAGGGCAGATCGGCGCGATGCACGTAGCGCTGCAACGGAACCTCCGCCTGGGCGCAGGCCAGCGCGAACGCACCTGCCCCCGCCGCGTCGGTGGCGTAACGCAGGTTCTGGTTGACCTTGAGCACCGGTCCGCCGCCGACCTCGATCCGATGCGCCGGCTCGTGCCGGTCCGGGTAGTTCGGGTGGGTCGCGTGGGCCATGTCACCGGAGGCGACCACCGAACCGGCCAGCGCGGCCAGGTAATCGGCCCGGCCGCCACCGCGCGCCAGCACGATGCGCTCGAGCACCGCGGGCAGCAGGTCCGACTGCGCGCCCCGGTCGGACTGGCTGCCGACCTCCTCGTGGTCGAACATCACCAGCACCGGCGTCGCGGCGCCCGGCTCGTCGACGGCGGCGAGGAACGCCTGCAACCCGGCGTAGCAGGTGCCCTGATTGTCCAGGCGCGGCGCGCTCACCAGGTCGTTGTCCCGGCCGACCAGCGTGCTCGGCGCGAGATCGTGGGTCATCAGCTCCCAGCCGAGCACATCGGCGCCGTCGACGCCGGCGCGGTCGGCCACGAAATCCAGGAAGGAGGCCGGGGCGTCGCCGATGCCCCAGATGGCGTTCACGTGCCGCTGCGGATCCAGCGTCACCCCGCGCCGGTCCTCGGACAGGTGGATCGCCAGCTGCGGCACCCGCAGGATCGGGTCGTCGATGCGGACCAACACGTCGCTCATCCGCGCGCCGTCGCGCACGCTCAACCGGCCGGAGAGACCGAGTTCGCGGTCCAGCCAGGAGTTCAGCCACGCACCGCCGTAGGGCTCGAGCCCGACCAGCTGCCAGCCCGCCGTCGCCAGGTCGGGATGCTGCTTCACCCGCAGGTTCGGGCTGTCGGTGTGCGCGCCGACCACCCGGAACGGGTCGGCGGGCGCCGCGTCGAAGTCGGCCCACGCGATCAGCGAACCACCGCGCACCACATAGTGTTTCCCGCCCGCGCTGTCCCACGCCTGTGCCTCGGTCAACGGCGTGAACCCGTTGGCGGCCAGCTCGGCGGCGACCGTCGCGCACACGTGGAACGGCGAGGGCGAAGCATCGATGAACGCGCACAAGCCACTCGCCGTGGCCGCAGTCAGGGATACAGGCACAGCCGCGATCCTAGCCCCAGGGTCGCCCGCCACGCCGGTCCGTAGCCTGGACGAGTGAGCAGTGTGGACGTCGACCGCCGGTCCGACGGTGACTGGGAATTCGCAGGTCCGGCCGCGGTGATAACGCCGGGTACCGGGATCATCGGCTACCGCGACGCGGCCGGGGCCGGGTTGGATCTGCGCGTCGCCGGCGCGGCGTCGGTCACCGTGCTGATCGACTTCGGGGATCGCGACCTGCACGTCGACGACGCGTTCGGCAGCCGGACCCTCGGCGGCTTCGTCGCCGGACTGCCCATCGAGGCCATGCGGGTGCGGGCCGCGCGGGCGGCGTGCGTCGAGGTCCGGCTGTCACCGGTGCGGGCGTACTCGCTGCTCGGTGTGTCCCCGGCGGAGCTGGGCCGGGGCGCGGTCGACCTGGAGGACCTGTGGGGCGCGCGGGCCCGGCGGCTGCGTGCCCAACTCGCGTCCGCCCCGACCTGGGACGACCGCTTCGCGATCACCAGATCGTTTCTCGCGCACGGCGATCGGCCGACGCGCACGCCCGACCCGGAGGTGCTCGCCGGCTGGAGCCGCATCCTCAGCACCGGCGGCCAGGTGCGGATCGGCGCGCTCGCCGCCTCGCTCGGCTGGAGCCACAAGCGGCTGTGGGCGCGGTTCGAGTCCCAGATCGGCCTGACCCCCAAGCGGGCGGCCATGCTGGTCCGCTTCCGGTCCGCCGTCGACGAGCTGCTGGCGGGCACACCGGCCGCCGAGGTCGCGGCGGCCTGCGGGTACACCGATCAGGCCCACCTGTGCCGGGACGTGTCGGCCTTCGCCGACCAGACACCGGGTGCGCTGGTCCCGGCCTACCTGCCGACCATCGCCCGGGACCGCTACCGGGCCTGGGGAAGATTCGTCCGGCGCCCGGTGAATTCCGGCTAGAGCTCGGCGATGACGGACAGCGCGGCGGCCAGCTCGCTGTAGCGCCGCGCGCCCAAGCGGGCACGGAGCTCTTCCTCCGCGAGCTGTTCCTCGGCCCGGATCTTGGTGACCAGCTTCGCCCCGAGACTGCTGAGCCCGATCAGGATCCGGCGGCGGTCGTCGGTGGCGGCGACCCGGAAGATCAGCCCGCGCTCGGCGAGATGATCGGCGTGCCGGGTGGCCGAGGACGGCGCCAGCCGCGCGGCCGCCGCCAATTCCGACATGGTCATGCCGTCGTCGGTGGACAACTGCGACAGAATCGCCCAGTGGTCGGCCGTGAGATTGTCGGCCGACAACGCCGATTCCAGCTGGCGCACCCAGTTACGTTCTGCCGAGCGCAGCGCGCCGTGCAGCGTGGAACACCCACTTATGATGGACACCGATTGCATTCCCACCTGCCGACACATTCATTCGAACAAACCTGTTCGCACTAGGCGTTAGAGTACAGAATGCCCACGTTCGACGAGAGTCGGGACGAAACGATCGAGATTCTCTCGATCGTGCCCACTCAGGGCCCCGGTGGCATCATCGCACCGTCGTGCACCGCCGCCATTTCCCTGGCCGTCGACGAAATCAATAGCGGGACAGGAATTCTGGGCCGGGAAATTCGGCTGACAACCCTCGACGGCGGCCGTCCGCCGTACGAGGTGGCCGCCGAAGTCGACGCGTTCCTGGCGACCGGAATGGTCGGCGCGATCACCGGCTGGCACACCTCCGCCGTGCGCCGCGCCGTCGCCGACGCCGTCGACGGCCGGGTTCCCTACCTCTACGCGACCGATCACGAGGGCCTGCCCGACGAGCGCCCCGGCGTCCTGCTGGTGGGCGAGCATCCCGATCACCAGACCGTGCCCGCCGTCGCCTGGATGGCCCGTGAGCTGGGCGTACGCCGTTGGGCGGTGATCGGCAACGACTACATCTGGCCGCGGCAGACCGTCAACGCGCTGCGCCGCGCGCTGCCCTCACCGGCCGACCTCGTGCTCGAGCAGTACGTGCCGCTGGGCACCACCGATTTCCACGTGTTCCTCGACAGCCCGGCCCTGCTGCGCGCCGACGCGGTGCTGATCCTGATGGTCGGCGCCGACACCGCCCGCTTCAATCGCCAGTTCACCGCCACCGGCCTGCCCGCGATCATGCCGCGGCTGAGTCCGGCCGTCGACGAGAACGTGCTGCTCAGCGCGGGCCCGGCGGCCAATGCCAACATGTTCGTCGCGTCGAGCTTCTTCGTCGACGAGCACACCGCCGCCGGCCGCGACCGCCGCACCCGTTACCGCGAGCACCACGGCGCCTTCGCCCCCGCGCTGACGACGTTCAGCAATTCCACCTACGAGGCCGTCCACCTGCTGCGCACGCTGGCCGACACCGTCGGCACCCTGGACGTCCCGACCATCTCGGCCAGGCTCGCCGACGGCATCGTCCTGGACGGCCCGTCCACCCGCAACGGCTTCCTCGGCAACCAGGCCGTCGGCCCGGCCCACCTGGCAAAAGCGGAAGGCGTCGACTTCGACATCATCGACCGACTGCCCTAGCAACCACCACGCCCCGACCTCGAGGAGGGGCAGGCCGACGCAGTCGGCCGTCGCGGCCGTCCCGCCGATCAGGCGCCGTTGCGTAGGCGACGAAGGAGCAAGCAACGGTGCCTGATCGGCGGGACAGGAGGGGCCGCGACTCGAGCGCGCCAGCGCTCCAAAAATCAGGCGTTGATCAGGCTGTCGATCACCGAGAAGAACATGCCGAGACCGTCGTCGCTCGGGCCGGTCAGCGCCTCGGTGGCGTGCTCGGGGTGCGGCATCAGGCCGACGACCCGGCCGCTGGCCGAGGAGATGCCCGCGATGCCGCGCTGCGAGCCGTTCGGGTTGTCGCCCGCGTAGCGGAAAACCACGCGACCCTCACCCTCGAGCTCGTCGAGCACCTGCTGCGACGCCTGGTAACGGCCCTCGCCCGACTTCAGCGGGATGAGGATCTGCGCGCCCTGCTCGTAGCGGGAGGTCCAGGCGGTGTTCGTCGCCTCGACCTGCAGCCACTCGTCGCGGCAGATGAAGTGCAGGCCCTCGTTGCGGGTCAGCGCGCCCGGCAGCAGCCCGGCCTCGCACAGCACCTGGAAGCCGTTGCAGATCCCGAGCACCGGCAGGCCCTGACCGGCCGCGCGCACGACCTCGCCCATCACCGGCGCGAACCGGGCGATGGCGCCGCAGCGCAGGTAGTCGCCGTAGGAGAAGCCACCGGGCACGATGACCGCGTCGACGCCCTTGATGTCGGCGTCGGCGTGCCACAGGCTCACGGCCTCGGCGCCCGCCAGCTTCACCGCGCGGGCGGCGTCGACATCATCGAGCGTGCCCGGAAAAGTAATAACGCCGATGCGTGCGCTCACGAGACCCGAACGACCTTCCAGTCCTCGATCACCGTGTTGGCCAGCAGCGCCTCGGCGATCTGCTCGAGCTCGGCGTCGGAGACACTCTCGTCCACCTCGAGCTCGAATCGCTTGCCCTGCCGCACATCCGAGATTCCAGCGAATCCCAGACGCGGGAGCGCGCCGACCACGGCCTGTCCCTGGGGGTCCAGGATCTCGGCCTTCGGCATGACCTCGACCACGACTCGTGCCACGCGTTGCTCCTCATGTGGTGTGGGGGGTTACCTCGGAAATCCTAGTTGACCCGGCCGTCGTACCCGCCTTCCGGGGTAGCGGCGGATGTGTTCGATGGCGCCGACCCCCGAGGGCCCTGCGTGGCCACACTCCGCTTCCGCCTCCGGGCCCACCGGGATCGGCGGCGATAGCATCGGGTATGCGCATCGCCCACTTCGGTCATTCCTGCATCCTCGTGGAACTGCACGGCGTGAAAGTGCTGTTCGATCCCGGCACCTTCGCGCACGGCTTCGAGGGCATCACCGGACTGGACGCGATCGCGGTGACCCATCAGCATCCCGACCACATCGATCCGACCCGGATCGAGGCGCTGATCGAGGCCAACCCGGCTGCCCGCCTGCTGTCGGACCCGCAGACCGCCCAGCAGCGCGGCGAGGGCTGGGAGCCGGTCTCGGCGGGCCAGGTGCTCGACATCGGCGACCTGCAGATCACCGGCGGTGGCGGTCGTCACGCCGTGATCCACCCGGACATCCCGGTGATCGACAACACGGTCTTCCAGCTCGGCACCGCGGCCGATCCGGCCCAGCTGGTGCACCCCGGCGACTCGCTGTGGGTGCCGCCGGTCCCGGTCGGCGTGCTCGCCATCCCGGCCGTCGCGCCGTGGATGCGGATCTGGGACACCGTCGACTACCTGCGCGCGGTCAATCCCCGCACCGCCGTCCCGGTCCACTTCGGGATCGTCGAGCCGGCGGCGCAGGGCATCTACTTCGGCAGGCTGACCGAGATGGCCCCGGCCGGGACCGAATTCCGGGTGATCCAGCCGGAGGACCAGGCGCAGTTCTGATCAGCGGTAGGTGCTGAGGAACAGCGCCTCGGCCAGCGCCATGTGCTCGATCTCGGTCGGGTCGACGCTCTCGTTGGGCGCGTGGATCAGGCACTTCGGCTCCTCGACGCCGATCAGCATGATCTCGGCCTTGGGGTAGGTGTCGGCGAAGACATTGCACAGCGGGATCGAGCCGCCCTGCCCCTCGGTGGTCACATGCCTGCCGTAGGAGGTCGCCATCGCCTGCTCCAGCGCCGAGCGCGCCGGTCCCTGTTCAGAAGCGACGAACGGCTCGCCGAGCGCCTCCACCTCGATCTCGAGCTGGGCGTTCCACGGCAGGTGTGCGCGCAGGTGCTTCTCCAGCAGGTCGAGGGCCTGCTTGGGTTCGGTGCCCGGCGGGATGCGCAGGTTGAGCCGGGCCCTGGTGCTCGGCTGGATCGCCGCCGACGATCCGACGACGGCGGGCACGTCCATGCCGAGCACGGTCAGCGCGGGCCGGGCCCACACCATGTCCGAGACGGTGCCGCTGCCGAGCAGGTCGACCCCGTCGAGCACGCCCGCGTCGGCCCGGAAGTCCTCGACCGGGTACTGCACGCCGGTCCACTTCTGATCGTCGGTGAGCCCGTCGATGGTGGTGTTGCCGTGTTCGTCCCGCAGCGACGACAGCAGCCGGATCATCGCGGCCAGCGCGTCCGGCGCCGGGCCGCCGAACATGCCGGAGTGCATCGGCCCCGCCAGCGTCTTCACCGTGACCACGACATTGACGTTCCCGCGCAGGGTCTGGGTGAAGGTGGGCACGCCGACCGCGAAGTTGCCGCAGTCGGCCACCAGGATCACATCGGCGGCGAGCAGGTCGGGATTGGCGACGACGAACTTCTCCAGCCCGCCGGTGCCCTGCTCCTCGGAGCCCTCCGACACCACCTTGATCCCGATCGGGAAGTCCGGCCCGATCGCGCGCAGGGCCGTCAGGTGGGTGACGATATTGCCCTTGCAGTCGGCGGCACCACGGCCGAACCAGCGACCATCCTTGTCGGTGAGCGTCCAGACCGGCGTGTTCCAGGCGTCGTCGCCCAGCGGGGGCTGCACGTCGTAGTGGCAGTAGAGCAGCACCGTCGGTGTGCCGGGCGGGCCCGGCTTGTGCCCGATGACGGCCTTGCTGCCGTCGGGCGTCTCGTGCAGGCCCACCTCGGTCAGCCCGGCCGCGGCGAAGGCGTCGGCCACCCACTGCGCGGTCTGCTCGCAGCCCTCGGGCGGGAACTGGCGCGGGTCGGCGACCGATTTGAGCGAAACCAGCTCGGTGAGATCCTTCTTCGCCCGGCCCATCAGCCCGGCGATCGTGGTGCGCAACGCAGCCACTTCGGGGGTATCCGTCATCGCTCGCGCCTCACTTCGTGGTGTCGTCCAGCTTCAGGGTGTCGAGATGAGAAAGATAGTCCGACAGGCGATCCGGGCAGTAGACGGCGATGGTGAGGGCCACCGCCTGGGTGGTGTCGCGCGGGCCGATCACCGGGCGCTGCCCCGGCCCTGCGGCGCCGTTGGTGATCGAGGCCTGGTATTTCGCCTTGATCAGCGGCGAACTCGGATCCTGGCAGACCGAGCCGCCGTCCTCGCCGAGCGCGTCGGCGATCACCTGCGGCTCCGGTGCGGGCAGGCCGGCCGCGACCAGATTGTTGTGCAGCTGTTCGGCTTTGGCGGTGGCCTGGGTGCTCTCGCGGATCTCGCTGAAGGTGAGCAGACCGATCAGCGCGAACACCACCAGCAGCACACCCGCGGTGATGTAGATCCAGCGGCGCTTGTGTTCGGGGGCGTCTCCGGTCGTCATACCTGCTCCCCTTCCGGAACGGCGAGTTTCCAGCTGTCCCTGCGATTTCGGTAGAACAGGTACGGGATCAGCAGACCGACGATGCCCATGCCGCCGCCGACGATGAGCAGATACACCCACGGACTGCCCGCACCGAATTGCGAAGGCGGCACGAAGCCGATCGCGAAGGCCGCGATCGAGGACACGGCGCCGAGACCGCAGAGCGCGAACAGGGCGGGCGCCCGATAGCCGCGCGGATGATCGGGATCGTCGCGGCGCAGTTTGGCGGCCGCCGCGAACATCAGCACGTACATGATCAGATACACCTGCGTGGTGATCACCGACAGAATCCAGTACGCGCTGGAGACATTCGGGATGAAGGCGTAGAGCAGCGCGATGAAGGTCGTGAACACGCCCTGCGCCACCAGCATGTTCTGCTGCACGCCGTGCTTGTTCATCGTGGTCAGCCAGGGCGGCAGATAACCCTCGCTGCGCCCGATCAGCAACAGTCCCTTGGACGGTCCGGCCAGCCAGGTGAGCATGCCGCCGACCGCGGCCGCCACCAGCGCGATGCCGACGATCGGGGTGAGGAAGCCGACGCCGAAGTGGCTGAAGAAGCCGTCGAACGCCTGCATCAC
Source organism: Nocardia sp. NPDC051833 (assembly GCF_040681225.1). Taxonomy (NCBI): domain Bacteria; kingdom Bacillati; phylum Actinomycetota; class Actinomycetes; order Mycobacteriales; family Nocardiaceae; genus Nocardia; species Nocardia sp. NPDC051833. Next base: position 3,265,047 of record NZ_JBFAYK010000001.1, on the reverse strand, counting down.
ACCGGCCGTGAGACTCAGGCTGGCGGATGGGACGACCCAGCTGATCGCCAGCGCGGGCAGGATGAAGATGACCAGCACCAGGCCCATCGCCAGGAACATCGCCTTCGGGAATTCCCTGGCCGGGTTCTTCAGCGACGACACGTGCACCGCGTTCATCTCCATGCCCGCGTAGGACAGGAAGTTGTTCACGATCAGCACCAGGCTGGCCAGCCCGGTCCAGGCGGGCAGCAGGTGACTCGAATCCATCGGCGCCGCAGACGGATTACCCTGCGCGAGAAACACCAGACCGAGCACCACCAGCACGGTGCCGGGAATAAGCGTGCCGATCACCAGGCCCATACTCGACAGCCCGGCCACCGTCTTGGTGCCCTGCGAGGACACGTAAACGCCTGCCCAGTACACGGTGATGATCACGATCGCCACATACAGGCCGTTGGACGCCAGCGACGGATCGATGATGTAAGCGAAAGTACTTGCCACATAAGCGAGCAAGCTCGGGTAGTAGAAAATCGTCATGGCGAACTGACACCAGACGGCGAGAAAACCGAGCGGCTTGTTCAGCCCGTCCCCGACCCATTTGTAGACGCCGCCCTGCCAGCCCGAGGCGAGTTCCGCGGCGACCAGCGAGGTCGGTAGCAGGAACAGAATCGCGGGAATGATGTAGAGGAATACACAGGCGAGTCCGTAGACCGCCATCGTGGGCGCCGAGCGGAGGCTGGCCACCGAACTCGTGGTCATCAGCGCCAATGTCACCCAGGACAAATACTTCGTCGTCGTCGCGGCTTTCGTCGCGGAGCCCGTCATCAGCGCTGCCTCCTGCTGTGGATGCACAACTAGCGGAAACCCTTGACCAACTGCCCAAGCATAGTAACTGTTCAGCATCTGCCAAGTAGGCTCGAATCGAGGGCATACGCTATGTAATCGTTGCAGAATGCCATCAGAGCTATCACCTGGCAGTGCAGCTCCTGACTGGAGGAACCGTGGCCGAGAATCTCCGATCCCAAGACCTTTTCAGCCTTCCCGGATTCACCCGCCCCGCTCCGCACGGCGGCTTTCCCGCCGCCGAACTACCCGGCGATGTCGCCTACGAGATCGTGCACGACGAATTGATTCTCGACGGCGTCGCGCGGATGAACCTGGCCACCTTCTGCACGACCTGGATCGACGATCAGGCGCGCAGGCTGATGGCCGAATCGATCGACAAGAACATCGTCGACAAAGACGAGTACCCGCAGACCGCCGAGCTGGAGAAGCGCTGCGTGCGCATGCTCGCCGACCTGTGGCAGGCCCCCGATCCCGCGGCCACGCTCGGCACCTCGACCACCGGCTCCAGCGAGGCCGCGATCCTCGGCGGCCTCGCGGCGAAATTCCGCTGGCGAGCCCGTGGCGGCACCGGCGTGCCCAACCTGGTGAGCGGCCCGGTCCAGGTCTGCTGGGAGAAGTTCGCCCGCTACTTCGACGTGGAACTGCGGCAGGTGCCGTTGCGCGCGAACCGCTACACCCTGCACCCCGACGATCTGCCGAAATACTGCGACGACAACACCATCGCGGTGGTGCCGACCTTCGGTCAGACCTTCACCTGTCTGTTCGAGGACGTTGCCGCCATCAGCGCCGAACTGGACCGCATGCACGCCGCGGGCGGCCCGGACATCCCGATCCACGTCGACGCGGCCAGCGGCGGCTTCCTCGGCCCGTTCACCGCGCCGGAGCTGGTGTGGGACTTCCGATTGCCCCGGGTGAAATCGATCAACGCCTCCGGGCACAAGACGGGTCTCGCGCCGCTCGGGGTCGGCTGGGTGATCTGGCGCGAAGCCGCCGATCTCCCCCGCGAGCTGGTCTTCGACGTGGACTACCTCGGCGGCAACATGCCCACCTTCAACCTCAACTTCTCCCGGCCGGGCGGGCAGGTGATCACCCAGTACTACGACTTCATCCGGCTCGGCCGCGAGGGCTACACCCGCGTGCAGTCGGCGATCTATCTCGTCGCCCGGCACTTCGCGAAAGGCCTGGCCGCGGTCGGCCCGTTCGAGCTGATCCACGCGGCCGAACCCGATCGCGGGATCACCGCGGTCGCCTGGCGGCTCACCGAGGGCGCCGACTACAACCTCTACGATCTGTCCGATCGGCTCCGCGCCCGCGGCTGGCTCATCGCCGCCTATCCGCTGCCCGCCGACCGGCAGGACGAGACGATCATGCGCGCGGTGTTCCGGCACGGCTTCACCGTGGACATGGCCGAACTCCTGCTCGCCGATATCCGGCGCGGCCTGCGCCAGCTGGAAGACAACCCGTGGCGAACCCCACTGACCCGCGAGCAAGCGGGCGGGTTCACCCATGACGCCGCGCCCGAAGTGGCTCTGCCGCACCCCCAGCCGTGACAGAGGGCCACCGTCGCGCGCCTGATCGCCGACGCGCGCGACGGTGGCCGGTCAGGCAGCCCTGGCCGCGGTGAACGGCTCCCAGCGGTACACGTCGCTGCGGGCGCCGTGGTACAGCGCCAGGTCGACGGCGTCGAGCATCGCTTGGCGCGGACCCGAGCGCTGCAACTGCGCGGCCGAGATCGCCAGCCGCAGCACGCCGCCGCGCCGGGCGGTGCGCGCCGCGCCCATCACCAGCGCCCGGCACCACCACGGCTCGGCACGGAATCCCTCACCGATTCCGTACACCCGGGCGCGCTGGGCCACATCGCGTTCCAGATCGAGGACGGCGGTCAGGCCGAGCGCGAGCCGGAAGCCGACATCGGGCAGCGCGGCCAGCGCGCCCGCCGAGGCGTCCCAGCGCGGCGCGGCGAAGAGCCGGGTGCGCAGTTGCACCTGTTCCATCACCCGGTCGGCCGCCTTGAGCCGCAGCGTGGCCTCGTGCCTCGGCAGACTCGCGAACTCCGCGCGACGGGTCTTGGTGGCCGCCTGGTCGTAGCCGTGCAGCACGATCGCATCGCCCTCGAGCCGCCTGCCGCGCAACCACGACTGCGTCGCCGGATCGTCGACCAGCCGGTACTTGTTCTTCAACCGGGGCGCGACCAGCAGGGACAGCCGCACATCCCGCTGGTCCATCTCCGCCGCGAACTCGATCGCGGCGTCGCGGGTCGTGTCCCGGATCCCGGATACGGAAACGATCAGCTCAGCGTTCATGAACCTACGGTGTCAGCCCCAGGTGACACCCGCGTGCTCCACCGATGACGCCCCGACGAACATCCGCGCACGCCTCACCACCGCTGCCAGTGCAGTGTTTCCGCACGAGGCACGCGCACCGCCGGCCTGAAATCCGTGCCGATCGTGTAGGCCAGCGGCAGGAACGCGGCGAGCATCACCTCGTCATACGGGACATCAAGGGCCGCAGCGAGTTCCCGCTCCAGCGGCGCCTGCGCGGTGGTCCACACCGTACCGAGCCCCCGTGCCCGCGCGGCCAGCATGAAGCTCCACACCGCGGGCAGGATGGAGCCCCAGGTCCCCGCCTGGATCTCCACCGACGCGCGATCAGTGCGTCCCTCCACCGCCGGGATCACGAACGCGGGCACCCGGTGGATATTGTCGGCCAGGTACCGCAGGCCGTCGAAGACCCGAGCCGTGGACTCCGGATCCACCTGCATCCGCTCCCGGTCCCGCGCCGTCAGCGGCGCCGCCTCGCCCAGCACCAGCGACCGCCGGAAGATGTCGGCGAGCACCCGCCTGCGCCGCGCGTCGGTGACCACGAGGAAATGCCAGCGCTGCCGGTTGCGCCCGGTCGGCGCCTGGGTGGCCAGGTCGACACACTCCTCGATCAGTTCGCGCGGCACCGGCCGATCGAAGTCGAGTCGCTTGCGCACCGCCCTGGTGGTGGACAGCAGCTGGTCAGGGGTCAGATCGAGGGTCATGCGGGCTCCTAGCGCCGAAGATCGTCCAGCACAGAACTATCTGCGCTCAGATGATTCCGACCGTAGGACTCAAATCGTCTGCCGTCAAACAATCTGCGCACAGATGATTTAATGGAGACACCCGCCCGAGGAGTGCCATGCCCTACTTCCCCCGCCTCGCCGCCGAGCGCCCCGATATCGCCCTGTGCCGGGCCTCGACCGCCGTCGCCCGCGCCGCCGAAGCGCACGCGACCGCGCAGGGCCTCGGTGTCGGCCAGCACCTGGTGCTGAAGATGCTGGCCGAGGTCGGCGCCTGCTCTCAGCAGACACTCGCCGCAGAACTGCGAATCGACCGCAGCGTGATGGTGACCGTCTGCGACGACCTGGAGAAGTCGGGATACGTTCGCCGCGAACGCAATCCACTGGACCGGCGCTCCTACGCCGTCACCCTCACCGAAGCGGGCAGCGATCGGCTACGCCGGGCCGAGGCCGCCACCCCGGCCTTCCTGGACGACACCTTCGCGGCACTCACGGCCGACGAACGCACCCAGCTCACCACGCTGCTCGGCAAGCTCCTCGCCCCGAAGGCCTGACCCCGCGACTACCGAGCGAGCTTGCGCTTCTCCCATCGCGCCAGGACCGGCAGCGACGCCAGGACCAGCGCCTCGCCGATCCAGAACCACGGATTGAGCAACGCCAGCACGATGAAGCCCACCATGAGGGCGATGATCACCATCGGCAGGGCTCGGGACGGTCGTTTCGTCCCGAGCGCGTCGTCCGCACTCATCCCTACGCGTCCGCGAGGCCGACCTTGTCGAGTACCCAGGCGTACTCGAAGCCGACTTCCTTCCACTTCTCGTAGCGCCCGCTCACGCCGCCGTGGCCAGCGCTCATCTCCGTCTTGAGCAGCAGCTCGCTGTCACCGGTCTTGGTGTCGCGCAGCTTGGCGATCCACTTGGCGGGCTCGACGTAGAGCACGCGGGTGTCGTTGAGGCTGGTGATGGCCAGGATGGCCGGGTAGTCCTTGGCCTCGACGTTCTCGTACGGCGAGTACGACTTCATGTACTCGTAGACGTCCTTGTCGGCCAACGGGTTTCCCCACTCGTCCCATTCGATCACCGTCAGCGGCAGCGACGGGTCGAGGATGGAGGTGAGCGGGTCGACGAACGGCACGTTGGCGAGGATGCCGGTGAACAGCTCCGGCGCCAGGTTGGCGACCGCGCCCATCAGCAGACCGCCCGCGCTGCCGCCGTCGGCGATCAGCCGGTCCGCCGCCGTGGCCCCGGTGTCGATGAGATGGCTCGCGCAGGAGACGAAGTCGGTGAAGGTGTTCTTCTTCAGCAGCGTCTTGCCGTGCTCGTACCAGAGCCTGCCCATCTCGCCGCCGCCGCGCACGTGCGCCACCGCGAACACCATGCCGCGGTCGAGCAGCGACAGCCGCGAGACCGAGAACGACGGGTCGATGCTGGCCTCGTAGGAGCCGTAGCCGTAGAGCAGCGTCGGCTTCGGGCCCGCCGGGAGCCCGCGGCGCTTGATGATCGAGATCGGGATCCGGGTGCCGTCGTGCGCGACCGCCCAATCCCGGTGCTGTTCATAATCGTTCGCGTCGTAACCGCCGAGCACCGGCTGCTCCTTGCGCAGCAGCAGCTCACCGGTGGCGGGCACGTAGTCGAACACCTGCATCGGGGTGATGAAGGAGGTGACGCCGACCCGCAGCGTCGGCTGCTCCCACTCGGGGCTGGAACCCGCACCGGCGGAGAACAATTCGAGCCCGAAGTCGAGTTCGGTGAGCTCGCCGTAGCCGTCGGCGGTGAGCGGCCACACCGACAGGCGGGGCAGCGCGTCGCGGCGGTAGCCGAGCACCAGGTGGTTGGCGAAGGCGTCGATGTCCTCGAGCCGCACGTCCTCGCGGTGCCCGATCAGGATCGTCATGTTCGACGGATCGGTGGCAGGCGCCTCGGCGAGCACGAAGTTCTCCGCCTTCACGCCGTCGACCACGTCGTTGTGCAGGATCAGGAAGCGGTCCTCGCCGCCGATCACCGCGTGTTCGGCCGAGTACTCCACGCCCTCGCGACGCTCCAGCAGCACCCGGAACTCGCCCTCGGGATTGTCGGACTCCAGCACCCAGCCCTCGGTGGTGATCTTGGAGCCGAGCCAGATCATCAGGTACTTCTCGGAGCGGGTCGCGCCGACACTGACCCAGTAGCGCTCGTCGGGCTCGTGGAACACCGTCACATCGGCGTCGGACGCCGTGCCGACACGGTGCCGCCACACGGTGTCGGGCCGCCAGGACTCGTCGACGGTCTGATAGAAGATGTGCGTGCCGTCCAGCGACCAGGTCGCGCCGGGCGCGGCGCCTGCCACCTCGTCGGGCAGCAGCTCACCGGTGCGCAGATCCTTGATCCGCAGGGTGTAGCGCTCGTCGCCGGTGCTGTCGACCGAGTAGGCCAGCAGGGTGCCGTCGTGGCTGAGCGAGAACGCGCCGAGCGCGAAGAAGTCCAGGCCCTCGGCCAGGACGTTGCTGTCGAGCAGCACCTCCTCGCCCTCGATCACCGTGTCGACCTCGAGCTGGGGCGGGGTCCACGCGTCGATGCCGTCGGCGTTCGCGTCGATGGGACAGCGGCAGTGCACGCCGTACTGCTTGCCCTCGAAGCTGCGCGAGTAGTACCAGAACTCGCCGAGCCGGGTCGGCACCGAGAGGTCGGTCTCCTGGGTCCGCGCCTTGATCTCGTCGAAGATCTTGTCCCGCAGCGGCTGCAGCTGGTCGGTCTGCGCCTCGGTGAAGGCGTTCTCGGCCTCCAGGTACGCGATGACCTCGGGGTTCTCCTTGTCCCGCAGCCACTCGTACTCGTCGACGAACGTGTCGCCGTGATGCACCCGCTCGAAGGGCACCTTCTTCGCGATCGGCGCCGACACCGTCTCATTCTCGCCAGCCATGGGTCCACCGTAGCCGGACCTTTGCGGCCGGGCCCGCCAACTCGGCCGGGGCGGCGGCCGGGCCGGGCCCGCTCGGTGAGTATTTCTGCGCATGTGCGCGTGGCGGCGAGTGCGTAGCCTGCTCGCATGGGGATGCGGTACGCGGTTCGATCGTTCGTCGTGACTGTCGGGGTGGTGCTGGCGGCGGGGTCCGCGGCGATGACACCGGCGACAGCGTGCGCGTGCGGCGGGGTGGTCAGCGGCGGAAACTCGGCACGGGTCGACAGCGAGACGGCGGTGCTGGGGTGGGACGGCACCCGCGAGACCGTGCTCATGCGCCTCGGCATGCGGTTCGACGGCGCCGACGCGGCGTTGATCGTGCCGACGCCGACACCGGCGACCGTCGCGGCGGGCACGGCGGCCTCGTTCAGCGAGCTGTCCCGGCTCACCGCGCCCGACGTCGTCACCGAGTACCACTGGTTCGGCAGCGACTACTCCTCCGGCGACACTTCGGGCGCCGCGCCTGGTTCCGGGCCCGAGGTACTGGGGCAGGTGCAGCTCGGCCCGCTGGAGGCGACCACCCTGCGCGGCGGCGACCTCACCGGCGTCCGGGAATGGCTGGATGCCAACGGCTATCAGCTCCGCCCCGAGGTCAGTGCCACCCTCGACCCCTATCTCCGCGAGGGCTGGTCCTTCGTCGCCATGCGGCTGACCAGCGCGAAACCCCTCTCCGGCGCGCTCGATCCGGTCCGGCTGACCTTCGACTCCGACCGGCTCGTGTATCCGATGCGCATGTCGGCCGCTGCCACCGGCTCCCAGTCGGTCCACCTGTACGTCTTCAGCGATCACCGGGTGACGCGCACCGACGCCGACACCGCGACGCAGTCCACGTACACCGAATTCGCCGCCCCCATCGCCGAACTCACCGATCCCGGCCTGACCGCCCTCGCGGCGGGCCGGACCTACCTCACCGAGCTCGCCGTCTCCATCCCCCGGCCCGCGACCATCACCACCGATTTCGCCTTCGGCCCCGCCGCGAACGACGACATCGTCCGCGACCGGGTGGTGAGCCGGGAGTACGTCGAGATCCTCGGCTTCCCCGCGGGCTATGTGCTGCTCGTCGCCGGGCTCTCGGTGTTCGGCGTGATCGTGGGCGTCGCGCTCCGGCGGCGAACCAGGTAGCCCCGAACGCACCGCGGCCCGGCTCTCGGGCTGGTAGCCGTCGAACCGGGCCGCTGGGAAAGAAGCTCTCAGGCCCCGAGCGCGGGACCGATGGTCGGCCAGGAGGCGTGCAGCGCGTCCTGCCAGTAGGACCACGAGTGGGTGCCGACCGGGTGGTAGTCGATCTTGGCGCCGATCCCGGCACCGCGCAGGCGCTGATCGAAGGCGACCATGCAGGTGTTGACGCCGAGTTCGATCGGCCCGCCGAGGAAGATGTTCTCCGCCAGCTGCGGCTTCAGTTCGGCCTCGTGCGGGCCGGGAATGCCGGTGCCGGTGGACATGTAGAGCGCCTTGCCGCGCAGCCCCTCGAGCATCAGGGCCGGGTCGTGCGAGGCCCACTCGGGGCTGCCGGGCGCGCCCCACATGTTGAGCGGGTTGCCGCCGCGGTTGGCGATGGAGAACATGATCGCGCCCGCCGCCATCGCGCTGTCGGGACACGCGCTGTAGCCGGCGACGGCCCGGTACAGCCCGGGGTGCCGCGCGGCCAGGATGTAGGCCGCGTTACCGCCCATGGACAGGCCGCCGATGCCGTTGACGCCGTTGCCGCCGAACTCCGCGTCGATCAGTCCGGGCAGCTCCTGGGTCAGGAAGGTCTCCCACTTGTACCGGCCGAAGCGCGGGTCGTCGGAGATCCAGTCGGAGTAGTAGCTGGCCTGCCCGCCGGTCGGCATCACGACGTTGACGTTCTTGGTCCGGAAGAAGGCCTCGGCGTCGGTCGCGTTGGTCCAGGTGCTCTGGCCGACGCCGGGATCGAGGCCGTCGAGCAGGTAGTACGTGGGGCGGGAGCCGCCGCCCGCCGGGTGCAGGACCTGCAGGTCGACATTGCGGCCCATCGCGGGCGAGGCGACGGTGATCGCCGTGCGGGTGGGGCTGAGGTTGTTCACCCCGATGATCTGCGCGGCGGCTGCGGGGGCGGGGTGCACCACCGTGGGTCCGATCACCGCGATGGCGAAAGCCAGCACTGCAGCAGCAACACCTGTACGACGCACGATCCACCCTCCATAACCGCATGCCAATGACAGTCCAAAGTAACCCAGAGGTGAACGAACTGGAAGCATTCGGCGTTTCGGGCGTTTCTTCAGCAAACTTACCGGTATGCAATGACCGGTTCGCCCGAAAAGGCAGGTCAGCGGGACAGCGCGCCGCGAATCGACCCGGCCAGGTAATCGAGATCGGCGCGGGCGGGCGACGTCGGCCGGGCCCGCAGCCCGAAACCGTCGCCCGGCGTCCGCGGGATCACGTGCAGGTGCACGTGGAAGACTTCCTGCCCGGCCGTGACCCCGTCGGCGAGAAAGAAATTCACCCCGTCGGCGGCCACCTCACTGGACCGCAACGCGGCGGCGATCCGCTGCCCGACCTGGAACAGCTTGCCGCCGAGGGTGGGATCGAGCTCGGCCAGGCTCGGCGCGGCCGCCTTCGGCACCACCAGCACATGGCCCGGCGTCACCGGACGGATGTCCATGAACGCCAGCACATCATCGTCCTCGTAGACCTTGGAGGCGGGCGCCTGCCCGGCGATGATGTCGGCGAAGATCGTGTACGGATTCACCCGAGTACGGTAGCGAAACGCCGCACGGACCCGCCGTGCGATCGCCCGCCGCCGGTGCTGCCACAGCGACAGCGGCGGGCTGACGCGCACCGGGACTCAGAGAATCGGCGACGGCGTGTAGCGCGCGGCCTCCGGGTTGGCCTCGACCAGCTTCTGCACCTGGGCGACGACCTCGGCGACCTGATCGGACGCGGCGCCGATGAACGCGGACTTGTCGGCCAGCGCGGCGTCGAGCGCGGCGCGGTCCAGCGGCATCCGGTCGTCGGCGGCGAGCCGGTCCAGCAGGTCGGGCTCGCGGCCCTGCTCGCGCATGGCCAGCGCCACCGCGACGGCGTGCTCCTTGATGACCTCGTGCGCGGTCTCCCGGCCGACCCCGGCCCGCACCGCCGCCATCAGGATGCGGGTGGTGGCCAGGAACGGCAGGTACCGGTCCAGCTCGCGGGCGACCACCGCCGGGTAGGCGCCGAACTCGGCGAGCACGGTCAGGAAGGTCTCCATCTGGCCATCGATGGCGAAGAACGCGTCCGGCAGCGCGACGCGGCGCACCACCGAGCAGAACACGTCACCCTCGTTCCACTGCGCGCCGGCGAGCTCGGCCGCCATCGAGCCGTAGCCGCGCAGCACCACCTGCAGGCCGTTGACGCGCTCGCAGGAGCGGGTGTTCATCTTGTGCGGCATCGCCGACGACCCGACCTGGCCGGGCTGGAAGCCCTCGGTGACCAGCTCGTGGCCCGCCATCAGCCGGATGGTGTGCGCGAACGACGACGGGCCCGCGCCCAGCTGCACCAGCGCCGAGAGCACGTCGTGGTCCAGCGAGCGCGGGTACACCTGGCCGACGCTGGTGAAGACCTTCGCGAAGCCGAGGTGCGTGGCCACCTGCTGCTCGAGCGCGGCCAGCTTGCCCGCGTCACCGTCGAGCAGGTCGAGCATGTCCTGGGCGGTGCCCATCGGGCCCTTGATGCCGCGCAGCGGGTAGCGGTCGATCAGCTCGCGCAGCCGGGTCAGCGCGACGAGCACCTCGTCGGCGGCCGAGGCGAAGCGCTTGCCCAGCGTCGTGGCCTGCGCGGCGACATTGTGCGAGCGGCCCGCCATCACCAGCGCCTGGTACTCGGCGGCGCGCTCGGCCAGCCGGGCCGCGATGGCGACACCGTGGTCGTAGACGTGCTCGAGCGAGAGCCGGATCTGCAGCTGCTCCACGTTCTCGGTGAGGTCGCGGCTGGTCATGCCCTTGTGCACGTGCTCGTGCCCGGCCAGCGCGTTGAACTCCTCGATGCGCGCCTTCACGTCGTGGCGGGTGACCCGCTCACGCTCGGCGATCGAGGCCAGGTCGACGTGTTCGAGCACGCGCTCGTAGTCGTCGAGCACGCCCGCGGGGACATCGATGCCGAGTGCCGACTGCGCCCGCAGCACCTCGAGCCACAGCTTGCGCTCGAGCACGATCTTGTTCTCGGGCGACCAGAGCGCGACGAGCTCCGGGCTGGCGTATCGGGTGGCGAGGACGTTCGGGACAAGGCTCACGAACACTCAGTCTAGTTGCCGCGCCCGTTCCAGCTGCTGGGGCATCATGTTGGGCACCACCGGCGGGGCGACGATGTCGATCATCTCCAGCAGACCGGCCCGTGCGGGCCGCCTCGGCTCCGGGTGACCCTCGATCAGGGCGGCGACCACGGCGCCGTCCACCACCGCGACGAGCCTGCGCAACTGCTCGGGGCGCACCACTCGATCGGAGCGGCGCAGCACGTCGGCGAGCAGTTCTTCGAGCTGCGTGCGTAGTCGGAGCTGGACCTCGCGTAACTCGGGATGACGAGCCGAGGCGACCGAGCGCTCGTAGCGGGCGATCAGCTGACCGCGCGCGTCCAGATCGCTGTCGTCGGGGCCGACCAGCAGGTCGAGAACGAGGTCGACGGTCGCGTCGGTACCGCGCCTGCGATGGCTGACCTCACCGACCCGGCGACGCATCGCGTCGAGCTCGATCGCGCCGCTGAATTCCACGGCCCTGGCGATCAGATCTTCCAGGGATTCGAAGTAGTAGGTGGTCGAGGCGAGCGGAAGATCGGCCCGCGACGCCACCGAGCGATGTCGTACAGCGTCGAAGCCGCCTTCGAGCAACAGTTCAGCCGCCGCCGCCACCAGGGCCTGGCGACGCCGTTCGCCTTTCGGGGTCGTCGCGGTGGTCACCGTGCCATCGTGCCAGTCATCATCAGTTCAACCGTGCGCAATCGTCATCGGGGAAACGCGGGAAATCGGGATAACTGAGTTTTACCGCATCCCGGCACGGAAGTGTTCGTACTAGGCAAAGTTGTTGTCGCACATCACTGTTGACAGCGGTGCCGATCAACCCTTCAGGAACCTTCCCAACCGGTCCAGTGCTGCGGCGATGTCGTCGCCCGAGCCCGCGAAGGAGAAGCGAACCGTGCGAATGCCGTGCACGGTGTCGAAGTCGAGACCGGGTGCCAGCGCGACGCCGGTGTGCTCGAGCACCTCGGCGCACCAGGCCCGGGAATCGTTGGTCAGATGACCGATATCGGCATAGGCGTAAAACGCGCCGTCGGCGGGGGCGAGTTCGGTGATGCCGATACTCGGCAGGCCCTCCAGCAACAGCGCGCGGTTGCGCGCGTACCGGCGCACGTGGCCGTCCAGCTCATCCTTGGCTTCCGCGCCGAACGCGTGCACGGCGGCGTACTGGGAGATGGCGGGCGGGCACACCGTCATGTTCGAGGCCAGCCGCTGCAGCGCCGGGCGCAGGTCGGCCGGGGCCAGCATCCAGCCCAGCCGCCAGCCGGTCATCGAGAAGTACTTCGACACCGAGCCGATCACCACCGCCTGCCGGGAGGTCTCCCAGGCCGACGCGGTCGGCGTGGCGTCGTCGAAGGTGATGCCGTGGTAGATCTCGTCGGAGATCAACAGGGTGCCGTGCTGCTCGCACCAGCGCGCCAGCGCGGCCAGCTCGGCCGGGTCGATCATCGTGCCGGTCGGGTTGGCCGGGCTCGCCACCACCAGGCCGGCGGGCGGCTCGGGCAGGGCCTCGAGCATCGCCACCGTCGGCTGGAACCGGGTCTGCGGGCCGCAGTCGAGTTCGACGACCTCGCAGCCGAGCGCGGTCAGCGTGTTCCGGTAGGCGGGGTAGCCCGGCCGGGCCACCACCACGGTGTCGCCCGCGTCGAACGCGGCCAGGAAGATCAGCGTGAACGCGCCCGACGAGCCCGTGGTCACCACGACCTCGTCCGGGTGCACGTCGTACCCGTAGGTCCGCCGGTGGTGCTCCGCGATCGCCTCCCGCAGCGGCAGGATCCCGAACGTCTCGGTGTATCCGAGCAGCTCGTCGTCGATCGCCGCCTTGGTCGCCCGCAACACCGGCGCGGGCGCCTTGGTCGATGGCTGCCCCGCCGCCAGCACCAGCACGTCCCCGTGCGACCTGGCCCGTTCCGCGGCCGCCTTCCACACATCCATCACGTAGAAGGGGGGAATGGTCGACCGGCGCGATTCTCTGGACACCCGACTGACGGTAGAGCACCCGATTGCGGACGTTGACAGATATGGTCGGCACAATGGCTCCGACAGCGAATACGCAGCCACCGGCGCGGCGGGTCAGGCCGCGTCGGGGCAGGGCCGCGGGGGCACCATGGAGTGGGTAAGGACGGCGGGGCGAGTGCGGCGGACGAAGGCGGACACGGTCGATCGTGCCGCCGCGTCGCCGGTCGAGGACGATGCCGAGGCAGCCGCGGGCGGGACTCGCGAGCGGGCCGCCGCGGACCGCCGAGGTTCCGCGGCCGGGGAAAGCCGCGAGCCGGAGGGTGGCCCGCCGGTCCGCGACCGACCCGACGGTACGGACTCGGCGTCTCCGGAATCCCTTGGCGCCGAAGACAACTCGAAGCCGACCGCGAGCAAGCGCGTCGTCGGCATCAACGGCCGTGTGCTGCGGGCGAATTGGCGTGCGCAATTGCCGGCGAAAGTCGGTGCGCGCGAGCGCGTGACGACCTGGCTCGGCGAGCATCCGACGGTCGGTGCGATCGCCGGAGAACTGCGCGACGGCGATGTCCGCACGGTGTTCTGGCTGCGCCCCAGGGCACGGGCCGAGGCACTGTGGGAGCGGCGGCCGAGCCGGGATCAGTTGCGGCGGATACTGATCGAGCAGCGCGTGCTGATCGCGGGCGTGGCGATCGTCGCGGTGTTCGTCGCGGCGGACGGGCGGATCGGCAGCGACGTCGAGGGTGGCCCGCTGGCCCCGGGTGAAGCGCAGCGCGTCGCGATCGCCTATGTCCCGGAGCTCGCGCCGAATCCGCAGTCGACGACGCGCCTGCTCGCCGCCATCGCCAACGGCGAGAAGCGCCGCGAGGCGGCGGTGGTCGCGGCCGCGGCCCGCGCCACCCTCGAGCGCGCGAAGGCCGAGGCGGCGGCCGCGGCCTCCGGTGAGTGGCAGGACTGGATGGGGACGCGGGCGCCGGTGGTCCCCGGCGTCGTGACGCCCGGGTCGACCCCGTCCATCGGCGGCTTCAGCCTGCCCGCCAAGGGCGCGTTCACCTCGGGTTTCGGCTCCCGCTGGGGCACCATGCACCGCGGCATCGACATCGCCGCCCCCATCGGCAGCCCCATCTACGCCGTCGCCGACGGCACGGTCGTCGAAGCGGGGCCGGCCCAGGGCTTCGGCCTGTGGGTCCGCATCCGCCACGACGACGGCACCATCAGCATCTACGGCCACATGTACGACTTCTTCGTCTCCCCCGGCGAACGCGTCCCCGCGGGCATGCAGATCGCCCGCATCGGCAACCGCGGCGACTCCACCGGCCCCCACCTGCACTTCGAAATCGTCCAGAACGGCAACCACGTCGACCCCCAGGCCTGGCTCGCCATGCACGGCCTCCAACTCACCTGACCCGAAACCACTCCGGACCAGAATCGCCGCACACCCCTTGATGATTCGCCTCTCCTGCGACCGACAATGACGCAAAACCACGATCGAGCATTGAATCTGCAACGGCTTCGCGAGCAGATCAATCGAATCGAGTCGGGCACCGAAGACATCGCCGAGGCCGCCGCCGCGGCACGAGCGAAGGCCCGCGTGCAGGAGGCGGCGGAACCGGCGAAGCCGACCTGGTCCGGATCGAATTATCCCGGGATGCCCGAGGGGGACGACTGGCTGGCCGACGTGCCGGCGCAGTATCGGGACGGTACCGGCGGCTTCGAATTACGGCTTGCCCACGACCTCGCCGCCGTCGGAGTTCGCTGTTATCGACTCACCGACCTCGACAACTACGCGGGGACCGATCCGCAGGCGATTCCGGTCTACACGGACTGGCTCGCCAACCTGGACGAGAAGATTCCGGGACCCGAATCACGGCACCGGGAGGGTATCCGGGCTCATCTGCTGCACAATCTCGCCGATCCGGCCGCGTACGGGGATCAGGACGCGATCGCGGCACTGATCGCCCAGCTGCGGCGGAATCCACCCATGCCGTCCGATTTGCAGTGGTGGGCGGCAGAGGCACTGGACAAGATCGCGGGCCCGCAGAACTATGCCGAGATCCTGGCACTGTTCCACGAGCTCACCGACGACAACCCACGGGCCGCGCTGCTTCCCTACCTCGGGCGATCGAAGACACCGGAGGCCATCCAGATCGCCGTCGACGCACTCGCTGATCGCGGCACCCGCCAGTGGGCTGTGCAAGCCCTCATCCTCGCGGAAGCCGACGGCACACTGCCGCTCATCGCCCGCTACGCCGACGACGAGAGCGAGCAGGTTCGCACCTGGGTCCGCACGGCGATGGAACAGCTCGAATGATGTGGAGGTACTACCCCTTGCGCTCCGGGACGACGACCTCGGTGGCGCCGATGTCGGTGCGGAAGTGGCTGCCGGGCAGCTTGATCTGGGCCAGGCGGGCGTAGGCGCGTTCGCGGGCCTCGGCGAGGTCGGCGCCGACGCCGACGACGTTGAGGACGCGGCCGCCCGCGGAGACCAGTGCCTTGTCCTCGCGCTGCCCGGTACCCGCGTGCAGCACCAGCGTGTCGCCTTCCAGCGCACCGTCTTCGGCGCCGGTGATCACGTCACCGGTGCGCGGGCGGGCCGGGTAGTTCTCGGCGGCCAGCACGACGGTGATCGCGGAACCGTCCTTCCAGCGCGGGGGCTCGACCTCGGCCAGGCGGCCGGTGGCGGTGGCGTGCAGCAGCTCGGCGAACGGGCTGTCCAGCAGCGCCAGCACGGCCTGGGTCTCGGGATCGCCGAAGCGGCAGTTGAATTCGACGACCGCGGGACCGTTGGTGCCGACGGCCAAGCCCGCGTACAGCAGGCCGGAGAACGAGCTGCCCCGGCGGACCAGCTCGGCCGCGACCGGCTTCACCACGTCCTCGACGATCTCGGTGAGCGTCTCCTCGGGCAGCCACGGCAGCGGGGTGTAGGCGCCCATGCCGCCGGTGTTGGGGCCGGAGTCGCCGTCGCCGACGCGCTTGTGGTCCTGGGCGGGCAGCAGCGGGACCACGGTCTCGCCGTCGACCAGGCAGAACAGCGACACCTCCGGGCCGTCCAGGAAGGACTCCAGCAGCACCGGGTGCCCCTGTTCGAGCAGCTCGGCGCCGTGATCGCGGGCCGCGCGGCGGTCGTCGGTCACCACGACGCCCTTGCCGGCGGCGAGGCCGTCGTCCTTGACCACCCAGGTGGGGCCGAAGCGGTCGAGCGCGGCGTCCAGGTCGGCCGGGTTGTCGACGATCTCGCTGTGCGCGGTGCGCACGCCGGCCGCCGCCATCACGTCCTTGGCGAACGCCTTGGAGCCCTCGATCCGCGCCGCGTCACCGGACGGGCCGAACACCGGGAATCCGGCGGCCCGCACGGCGTCGGCGATCCCGAGCACCAGCGGCACCTCGGGCCCGATCACCACGAGGTCGGCGGCGACGTCGGTGGCCAGGGCGACCACGGCCTCGGCCGAGCAGGGATCGACAGGACGCAGCTGGGCGTGCTGGCCGATGCCCGGATTACCGGGGGCGGCGATCACCGCCGTCACCGACGGATCCCGGCGCAGCGCCAGGACGAGGGCATGTTCACGGGCTCCGGAACCGATGACGAGTACGCGCACGCGTGACAGATTAGTCGCGCACTTCGCACGCACTTCGCACGCCCCGGCTTGCTGCCCGGTCGGGATATCCGGCGGCGGCCGCCCGACCGCGACGGCCCATCCGCGCCCGCTCCCGGCACCGGGAATTCACCCGCACACGCCACCCACAGCGGGTTCGCTTGGGGGACAATGATGCTGGGTCCCCGGCGGCCGGGGAACGCGCGAGGGGAGCACGGCATGGGACTACTCGACGGAATGATGGGCAACGCGGGCCGGATCGACCCGGCCGCCGCCCAGCAGGAGTACGCCAAGCTGTTCGGCCAGGGTGAGCAGGTCTATTCGGCCTTCATCCTGGTGCGCGACGCGATGCTGTTCACCAACCGCAGGCTGATCCTGGTCGACAAGCAGGGCGTCACCGGCCGCAAGGTCAGCTACCACTCCATCCCGTACCGCTCGATCACCCACTTCGCCGTCGAGACCGCGGGCACCTTCGACCTCGACGCCGAGCTCTACATCTGGATCGGCAGTGGGAACGAGCCGGTCAAGCAGCGGTTCAACCGCCAGGTCGACATCTACGAGGTGCAGGGCATCCTGTCGCATTTCGTGGCGATCTAGCTAGGCTCGCCGCTATGGCATCCGTCTTCAGCGCGATCATCGCCGGACAGCTTCCCGGCCGCTTCGTCTGGGAGGACGACGAGTTCGTCGCCTTCCTCACCATCGCCCCCGTCACCCAGGGCCACACCCTCATCGTGCCGCGCGCCGAGATCGACCAGTGGCAGGACGTCGACCCCGCCGTCATGGCGCGGATGACCGGCCTCGCCCAGCAGATCGGCCAGGCCGTCCGCATCGCCTTCGACGCCCCCCGCGCCGGCCTGCTCATCGCGGGCCTGGAAGTCCCCCACCTGCACACCCATGTCTTCCCCGCCTACACCATGGGCGACTTCGACATCTCCGGCGCCGACACCGCCCCCACGCCCGAGTCCCTCGACGAGGCCCAGGCCAAGATCAAGGCCGCCCTCCGGAAGCTCGGCTACGAGGCCAACGTCCCGGCCTGAGGACGGCTGGGTGATCGCCCGCGCGCTCAGGGTCCGGGTGGGATCAGTTCGGTGACTGTTCCCAGGAAGCTCGTCACATACAGGGCGTCGGGGTTCCAGCCAGGGCCCGCGCCGAAGCGGACCGACGAGGACAGCGGGAGCCCGTGGGCGATCGCGCAGCTCTGTCGGGTATCCAGGTCGACCCGCTCGATCCGGCCCGCGAGGTTGAGCGCCACGTAGGCGGTGCCGTCGGGCCCCACGGTCAGGTCGTCCGCCGAGTTCAGCGGGCCGAAGCCGGGCACGACGGTCTGCGGGGCGGGCCGGGCGGGGTCGGCGTAGTCGACGAAGGTGACCACCGTCGCCGGGTCGAAGGTCGTCGAGACGACGAGGCGGTCGCGCGCGCGGTCGAAGGCCAGACCGTTGGTGGAGGTGAGCTGCGGCGCGTAGGGCGCCGTCACGCCGGATGCCGAGACTCGCGTCATGGAACCGGCGCCGACGTCCTTGCTGACGATGAAATCGCCGTTCGGCAGTTGCGCCAGGCCGTTCGGCATCGTCAGGCCGGTGGCGACCGTGGTCACCGTGCCGGTGGCGAGGTCGAGCGCCCGAATTGTCCCGTCCGCGCGGCCCATCAGCGCGGCCGTGACGCTGTTTCCGGTGGTGAAATAGGCCGTGTCGCCGACGACGAGGACGCCGCCGGGCCCGTCGACATCCCCCACGGCGACCGACCTCGTGCCGTCGGCGGCCAGGCGCCGCACCGATCCGCTCGCGCCGGTGGCCGATTGCTCCGACAGCAGAACGTTGCCGCGGCCGTCGAACGCGAGGTTCTCCAGCACGCCGTAGCCGGTCGCGATGGTCCGCGTCGTCCACTGCGCACACGATTCGGGCGCGGCCGCGGCTCGGCCGGGCACGATCAGGACAGTGGCCGCCGCGATGACCGCCGAGACGCCGGTGGCCAGGGACGTCGGACGAAAGATGTGCATCGGCTCTTCCTGGTTGCTCGCCGGTCCCTCACCCTAAGCCGACCGGATAGCGCGCGAGCGCGGTTCCCGGATTCCGCCGAAACGGGAAAGGCCCCCGACCGCGCGTCGGCGCAGGTCGGGGGCCGGACCGGCCGGGATCGCGCCGCTACTGCGTGACGCAGTGCGGCGGCGGAGCGGGGCTCCAGCTGCCGAAGCAGCCCGCGGCGAAGTAGGCGAGCAGGTCGATCACGGCCGAGCCGGTCTGCAAGACGACCGGCTGGGCCGTCGCGGGCTGGGCGGGCTGCGCCGGGCTCGCGGTGGCGAGCCCGGCGGAGGCGGCGCCGATCGCGG
>NZ_JBFAYK010000001.1:3032138-3246048 GCF_040681225.1 Nocardia sp. NPDC051833 | reverse complement strand
CGGTGACGGCGGCGGCGAGGATGGCGAAGCGTTTCACGAGGATCCCTCTCGAACAGGTACGCCGGTGTTCGGCGTGCGAGTGAGCCTAGTGAGAAAAGCCACTGTTTCGGAGTGGATCGATCGCCCCTGCTTTCTGGGGCACGACCTACCGTCACACAGCCTTTTGATCAGAGCACGGTGCAGGCGTAGTCGCGATCGAACGAGCCGGCGCTTCCGGTGCCGGTAGGGAGATTGCGGGTGGCGTCCGCGATCGCCTCCCCCGGGTTCGCCCCTTTACCGAAGCCGACGATCGGGAACCCCGCGACGATCGCGAGCGGACTCGTCGCGACCGCACCGCAGCCGTCCGCGAACGTCACCATCGTCCGGCAGTCGATGATGCCCTGACCCTTGCACGCCCGGTCGGCGGCTCGAACAGCGTCGGCTTCCGTCGGATGGTTGACCGAGAACGCGTAGACATTGCCCCACGTGCTGAGGGAAACGGCGCCCCAGTTGACCGGGTCGGCGGTGGCGGGCGGTGCCGCGAGGACGGCAGCGGCGCTCACCGAGAGCACTGCGGCCGCAAAGGACTTCTTGAACATGGGGGAACGACTTCCTCTGCGCGCCGGCTGGTGCGGCGATCGCATGGAAGATACCGCAGCACATAGACGCGAGGTGGCCCCAAAAGTCTTGGGGCCACGGCGAATACCCCGCCCGAGAACGATGCGACGACATGGACAGACCCCCGTCGCGCACGGAGACGCAGGCCGGGGGTCCGACCCGAGAAGGACCGAGCGGTCAGTCCGCGACGCAGTGCGCGGGCAGAGTCGGGGCGCTACCGATACAGCCCGCGGCGAGGAAGGAGAGCAGGTCGATCACCGCCGAGCCGGTCACCAGGACAACCGGCTGGGCCGTCGCGAGCTGATCGGGGGCGGACTGCGCCGGGCTCGCGGTGGCGAACCCGGCGGAGGCGGCGCCGATCGCGGTGACGGCGGCGGCGAGGATGGCGAAGCGTTTCACGAGGATCCCTCTCGAACAGGTACGCCGGTGTTCGGCGTGCGAGTGAGCCTAGTGAGAAACACCACTGTTTCGGAGCGGATCTCTCGCCCCTGCTTTCCGGGGCACGACCTGCCGTCGCGCACCACGAACGACAAAGAACCCGACCCGTTGCACGGGTCGGGTTCTGCGAGAGCCCCCTGTCAGGATTGAACTGACGACCTTCGCTTTACAAGAGCGGTGCTCTACCACTGAGCTAAGGAGGCGGGTACGAACAGGCGCCCCGGAGGGCAGCGATCATCATAGCGGGACGCGGCAGCCGCGTGGCATCGGTAGAGGTGCCACGCGGCCGTCGCGCTCAGCGATGTCCCGGCGCAGTATCGGTGTTACTGCTCAGGACTGGGCGCGGGCCGCATCGTCGGCGGCCATCGCGTCACGCAGGCTCTTGGGACGCATGTCGGTCCAGTTCTTCTCGACGTACTCGACGCACGCGGCCCGGCTCTCTTCGCCGAACACGACACGCCAACCCGCCGGGACCTCCGCGAAAGCGGGCCACAGGGAGTGCTGCTCTTCGTCGTTGACCAGAACGAAGAAGCGGCCGTCCTCGTCGTCGAAGGGGTTGGTGCTCAATTTCACCTCACTGGATACTGGCGCTGTGTACGGGATCGCTTCGGGGTGCGAGGCCCCGGGCGTTGTGTCGACCCTAGCAAGGCTGACGTTACTGGTAGGTGGTTACCTCAGCCTCGGCGGTCAGACCGCGAAGAAATCGAGGAGGATCTTGTTGACCGCCTCGGGGCGTTCCAGGTAGCCGTAGTGGCCGGTGTCCGGGATTTCCTGGTACCTGGCGCCGGGGATGGCGTCGGCGACTTCCCGCGACAGATAAGGCGGAATCATCCTATCATCGGCGAAGCCAATTGCCAGACAGGGCACCGTGATTGCGCGATAGGCGGCCACCCGGTCGAACTCGTGGTCCATCGCCCGCTGCGCGCGGATGCCCGGGGTCGCGGGCCCGCCGGTGAACTCGAACAGGTCCAGCCAGTCGCGGGCGGCGTTGGTGTCGGACATGGTCGCCGGCGACAGATTCATCACGGCGGTGAGCGCCGCCTCGAATTTGGCGGGCAGCTGCACACCGGCGGCGTCGAGGTCCTGTTCACCGGCCGACAGCGTCTTCTGGAACTGGTCCAGCCTGCCGTGACCGGCCATGAACACGGCCTTGCGGACCAGGTCGGGGCGGGCCAGGGCCAGTTCCTGGGCCACCCGCGCGCCCATCGAGGTGCCCGCGACCAGGGCCGGGCCCTCGCCGAGGAGTTCGATCAGCGCCGCGGTGTCGGCGACCAGCTCCTCGATCCGCATGCCACCGGCCGCCTCGTACGACGGCGCGATACCCCGGTTGTCGAAGGTGCACACCCGGTACCCGGCCGCCACCAGCGCGGGCACCTGATGGAGTTCCCACACCCGGCCCGGCGATCCGGTGCCCATGATCAACACCACCAGCGGACCGCCGCCCTTGACGTCGGTGCCCTTGGTACGGTCGCCCTTGACCTGATAGTTCAGTGCGATGCCGTTCACCGTGGCCACTGGCATGAAACAAACCTCTCTGCGGGGTGGAGCTGTCCGACACTCACGGTAACGGGACCGCCACGACCCTGCACCGGGGTGGGGTGATCGGGTCGGGAGTTCATCGGCCGTGCACAGGCGACCGATAGTATTGACTACTCGCACGCAGAGCGTTTGGAAACCGGGAGGACGAACCACTATGGCCGCCAAGAGCAGCGCCAACGACATCGCCGACGACGAGCTCGAGCCACTGGCCGACGAGACCGCTCGCCAGGCACAGCGGGTCGTCGCGGCGTACGCCGAAGACGCCGACGAGTGCCGGATGCTGCTGTCGATGCTCGGCATCGGCCCCAGCTGACCCTCCTGACGACCACAATCTCAAAGCGGGACCCTGCGACGCGCAAAGGATGCGTGAGTGGACCAAATGATCGATAAACAGTCCAACGACCGTCCGTCCGAGAACAGCGAACCCGTCGCGGCCGCACCCAGCGGTGCCGGCTCGGGATTCGTGGTCGTCGCGAACCGGCTGCCGGTCGACCTCGAGCGTCTGCCCGACGGAACGACCAGGTGGAAGCGCAGCCCGGGTGGTCTGGTGACCGCCCTGGAGCCGGTACTGCGCAGCAACAAGGGGGCGTGGGTCGGCTGGGCGGGCGTCCCGGACGTCGAGGTCGAGCCGATCATCGAAGACGGTCTGGAACTGCATCCGGTGCCGCTGACGGCGCAGGAGGTCGAGGACTACTACGAGGGGTTCTCCAACGGCACGCTGTGGCCGCTGTACCACGATGTGATCGTGCGTCCGGTCTACGACCGGGCCTGGTGGGCCGCCTATGTCGAGGTCAACCGCCGCTTCGCGGAGGAGACCGCCAAGGTGGCCGCCGAGGGCGCCACCGTCTGGGTGCAGGACTACCAGCTGCAGCTGGTGCCGAAGATGCTGCGCATGCTGCGCCCCGACCTCACCATCGGATTCTTCCTGCACATCCCGTTCCCGCCGGTCGAGCTGTTCATGCAGATGCCGTGGCGGACCGAGATCGTCGAGGGCCTGCTCGGCGCCGACCTGATCGGCTTCCATCTCCCCGGCGGCGCGCAGAACTTCCTCTACCTGGCCCGGCGACTAGCCGGTCAGCCCACCTCACGCGGGACCATCGGGGTGCGCTCCAAGCTGGGCGTCGTGCAGGTCGGCTTCCGCACGGTGCGCGTCGGCGCGTTCCCCATCTCGATCGACTCCGCCGAGCTCGACGAGCATTCCCGGCGCAGGTCGGTCCGCGAGCGGGCCGCCAAGATCCGCGCCGAGCTGGGCAATCCGAAGAACATCATGCTCGGCGTCGACCGCCTCGACTACACCAAGGGCATCGACATCCGGCTCAACGCGCTGCAGGAACTCCTGGAAGAGGGCCGGGTCGACCCGGCCGAGACGGTGATGGTGCAGCTGGCAACGCCGAGCCGGGAGCGGGTGCAGAGCTACATCAAGATGCGCGGCGACATCGAGCGCCAGGTCGGCCGGATCAACGGCGAGTTCGCCCGGGTCGGCTACCCGGTCGTGCACTACCTGCACCGCCCGATCCCCCGCGACGAGCTGATCGCCTTCTTCGTCGCCGCCGACGCCATGCTGGTCACGCCGCTGCGCGACGGCATGAACCTGGTGGCCAAGGAGTACGTGGCCTGCCACAGCGACCTCAACGGCGCCCTGGTGCTCAGCGAGTTCACCGGCGCCGCGGCCGAGCTGCGCCAGTCCTACCTGTGCAACCCGCACGACCTGGACAGCGTCAAGGACGCCATCGTCGGCGCGCTCGACGACGACCGCGACACCAAGCGCCGCCGGATGCGCTCGATGCGCCGCCAGGTGCTGACCCACGACGTCGAGCGCTGGGCCCGCGCCTTCCTCGACGCCCTGTCCCAGGGCAATGTCGCCGGATCGGCCCTGCTCAGCGAGGAAGAGGACGTCTTCCGCGAATCCCGCTGACGCGCTCACAGCTACCTCACAGCGCGGGTCCAGCCACTTCCCAGCCGGGTGGTGGAGCATGAGATCCATGAGTGGTGTGCCGGAAGCACCCGAAGCCAGGGTGCTCGTCGTCGACGACGAACCGATGATCGTCGAGTTGCTGGCGGTGAGCCTGCGCTACCAGGGCTTCGAGGTGGCGACGGCGAGCGACGGCGCGGAGGGCCTGGACAAGGCCCGCGCGTTCCGCCCGGAGGCGCTGATCGTCGACGTGATGATGCCCGGCATGGACGGCTTCGGCCTGCTGCGCCGGTTGCGCGCCGACGGCATCGACGCGCCGGTGCTGTTCCTGACCGCCCGCGACGAGGTCGAGGACAAGATCACCGGACTCACCCTCGGCGCCGACGACTACGTCACCAAGCCGTTCAGCCTCGAGGAAGTGGTGGCCCGGCTGCGGGTGATCCTGCGCCGCTCCGGCCGCACCGCGCCCGAGCAGGCCAGCACCCGGCTGCGCTTCGCCGACATCGAGCTCGACGACGACACCCACGAGGTGTGGAAGGCGGGCGAGCCGGTGGCCCTGTCCCCCACCGAGTTCACGCTGCTGCGCTATTTCATGGTGAACGCGGGCAGCGTGCTCAGCAAACCCCGCATCCTGGATCACGTGTGGCGCTACGACTTCGGCGGCGAGGTCGGCGTGGTGGAGACCTACGTGTCGTATCTGCGCAAGAAGGTCGACACCGGGGACCAGCGGTTGATCCACACCCTGCGCGGCGTCGGGTACGTCATGCGGGAGTCGGCCGCGCGATGAGCCTGCGCGCGCGTGTCGCCCGGCGGTTCTCGGCGATCCCGCTGCGCGTGACGCTGGTGCTGATGCTGGTGGCGATGGCCGGATTCGGTTTGGTCGCTTCGGGTTTCGTCGTCACCAAGGCGATGGAGAACTCGCTGCAGAACCGCACCGACCAGCAGCTGACCGACGCCGCCGTCGAATGGGAGCGCCGGGTCGGGATGCCCGCGCCCGCCCTGCCCGCGCCGTCGCCGGACCGGCAGCCGCCGGGGCGGTACTACCTCGAGGCCGAGAGCACCGACGGCACCCGGAACATCACCCTGGACAACGTCTTCGGCACCGACGCCAAGCCGGATCTCCCGGATCCCCCCGCGCTGCAACCGGTCACCGTCGGCTCGCAGGGCGACTCGACCGACCAGTGGCGGGTGCTGACCGTCAACGGGCACCGCGCGTCGGCGACGGTCGCGTGGCCGCTGACCGACGACATCGAAACGGTGCGCAAGCTCGTCGTGCTGCAGGTCGTGGTCGGCGCGATCGTGCTGATTGCCCTGGCCGTGGCCGCCTACTTCGTGGTGCGCGGCAGCCTGCGGCCGCTGCGCCGAGTCGAGGCCACTGCGGCGGCGATCGCGGAAGGTCAGCTGCATCGGCGGGTTCCGGTGCGCGGCAACGACACCGAGGTCGACCGGCTCTCGCGCTCGCTCAACAGCATGCTCACCCAGATCCAGCAGGCCTTCGCCGCGACCGAGGCCTCCGAGGCCGCCGCCCGCGAATCCGAGGCCAGGATGCGGCGTTTCGTCGCCGACGCCAGTCACGAACTGCGCACCCCGCTCACCACCATCCGCGGCTTCGCCGAGCTGTACCGGCAGGGCGCGACGGGTGATCCGGCGATGTTCATGAACCGCATCGAACACGAGGCCCAGCGGATGGGCCTGCTGGTGGAGGACCTGCTGATGCTGGCCAGGCTCGACGCGCAACGCCCCGTCGACCTGAAGCCGGTCGACCTGCTCGCGATCGCCGGCGACGCCGTGCACAGCGCCCGCGCGGTGGCGGCCGCCGAGGGCGAGCACCGGCCGATCACCCTCGAGATCGCCGACGGCACCGGCACCCTGGAGATCCTCGGCGACGATCACCGCCTGCGCCAGATCCTGACCAACCTGCTGAACAACGCACGCACGCACACGCCGGACGGTACGTCGATCACCGTGCGGCTCACGCCCGCCGCCGACGAGGTGCTGCTCGAGGTCGCCGATACCGGCCCCGGGCTGTCCGCGGCGGAATCGGCGCGGATCTTCGAACGCTTCTACCGCGCCGACGCCTCACGCACTCGCAGCAGCGGCGGCACCGGGCTCGGGCTGTCCATCGTGGCCGCGCTGGTCGCCGCGCACGGCGGCAAGGTGACGGTCGGGCCGACACCGGGCGGCGGCGCGACCTTCGTGGTCCGGCTGCCCCGCGACGACCGCGGCCCGGCCTGAATCAGGCCGGGCCGACGGGAACATCCGTGTCGCGCTGACTCAGACCGGCGTGACCTGGGCGACCAGCCAGCGGTTGTCGGCCTTGTCCAGCGACACCCGCACCCGGCTACCCGAGGTGGTGCCCTGCGGGGAATCCTTGCTGGTGGTCAGCTGGTTCAGGTAGAGCAACACCACCACGTGCTCGGGGTCGGCGGAGACGACGCCCTCGGCCTGCGCGGTGGCCTTGACGGTGAGCTGCTTCTCCTTGGCGCCCGGCGCGATGGCCTGCTCGATCAGCTTCAGGTAGTCGGCGCGGAACTCCTCGGTGAGGTTGTCCGCGGCCTTGGGCAGCTCGGTGTCGACCGTGCCCGGCTCGTAGCTGAACATGGCGGTCACCGTGCGGCCGGCCGTGGTCAGCGCGTCGGTGCGGGCCTGCTCGGTGCGGCTGTGCTGGTAGAGCTGGTAGCCGCTCAGGCCGAGGATCACCGCGGCGATCAGGCCGAGGACACCGAGGCCGCCGAAGACGATCTTTACGCGGTTCCCGCTCATCCGACGAACTCCACCTTCGAGACGGTCATGCCGGTATCGCCCTTGGTGACGGTCACCCGGAACCGGTACTGACGCTGCTGCGGTTCGGCCGAGCCGCTGTTGCTCACCGTCTGCTTCGCGGCGACGAGCACCTTGGCGGTCGTGTCGTCGGCCGACTCGATGCCCGACTCGACGACCTCGCCGTGCGACACCACCTTGGCCTGCTTCACCACGTCCATGAACGGATCGAGGCGACCGTCGAATTCCGTCTTGAACTCGCCCGAGGCCACCGACAGGATGCGGTCGATGTCCTCCTTGGCGGAGTCGGCGCGGATGGTGGTGAGGTTGATGACCGCCTGGCGGGCGGTCTGGGTGTACTCCGCGCGCAGGTCCTCGTCGGCGTCGACCGAGCGGACCGCGAAGGCGGCGAAACCGGCGCCCACGACCAGCGCGAGCACCAGGACGACCGCGGCGGCGAGGGCGAGGATCCGGCCGCGGCCGGTCGGCGTCGCCGCGTCGGCGCCGTCGTCGTCGAGGTCGGCGTCGGACTCCGCCGCGACAGCGGCCTTGTCCAGGACGACGGTCTCGTCGGCGACGGGGAGGACCACGGTCTTGTCCGCGGCGGCCGGAACGACATCCGCCGGCACGGCCTTGTCGGCCACCGGCACGGTCTCGGCCGGAGCCGCCGCGGCGGTCACGACCTCGGTGACCTCGGCGTCGTCCTTGCGGATGCTGACCGTGGCCTGCGTCGGCTCGTCGACCGGCGGACCGGCCGACCGTGCGGCCCGCCTGCGCGGGCGGCGGTTGTCGTTGTCACTCATCGTTGCTGCTCCTTCAACATCGCCTGCCAGCTGGCCGGGACAGTGCCCGAGCCGTCGGAAGCGATGTCGCCTTGCCGGTACGTACGTCCGTCGGTGCCCAGATAGGTGCCTGTGGACGGATCATAGGGGCGCGCTGAGGCGGGGGTCACACCGCCCGTGGACGCGCCGGTCGGAGCCGAGGCCGGTGCGACCGGCTGCGGCGCGCCGAACGGCGGGTTGGTGCCCAGGGGCACGTACCCGGTCCGGCACAGTTCGGGAGTGGGCGCCCGAACGCCTGGATTCTCCATGCACGGGCTGTTGCGGATGCCGCGCACCTCGATCGGAGAATCCTGTGCCACCTTGCAGTACAGCCCCTGGGGTGTGTCGATCGGGGTGAAGTCACTCGGCTCGCGCCGCTGGTCGGCGGGCAGGAAGCCGGTGGTACAGGCGGGCGGGTCCTGGACCGCGGTCATGAAGTTGACCATCGCGCCGTACTTGGTCGGACCGCGCAGGATGGTCTTGAACGCCGCGATCAGCGGCGGGAAAACGACCAGGAGTTGTTCGACACCAGCGTGATACGTCACGCCGACCTGGCCGAGACTCACCAGATTGCTCGCCAGCAACGGCAGCGTCGGGCGCAGACTCTGGAACTGCTCGTTCACCTTCTGCATCGCGGAAGGACTGTCGTGCAACAGGTTTCGCAATGTCGGATCGTGCTCGCGGAGTTGATCGGTGAGGGTCGCGAGATCCGCTGTCCAGGAACGGATATTGGCATCGGACTGGATCTGGGTGTCCAGCAGCGGGCCGATCTGATCGAGCAGCTTCTTGGTCGGCTCCACATCGGTCTCGGCCTGCTGCAACAGCAGCGCCGCCGAGTCGATGAACCGTTGCAGGTCCGGGCCAGCGCCGTTGAACGCCTTGAACGCCTCGTCGATCACCTGGCGCAGCCGGGTATCGGCGACGGTCGAGAGCAGCTTGTCGGTCTGGTCGAGCAGCGAGCCGACGTCCTGGGGCAGCCTGGTGCGTTCCACCGGGATCACCGAGCCGTCACGCAGATCGCCGGAGCCCGCGCCGGGCTCGGGCACCAGGTCGACGTACTGCTCACCGATCGCCGAGACACTGCGGATCCAGGCGATCGAGTCCTTGGGCACCTTGTAGTCGCTGTCGATCGACAGATCTGCCTCGACCCCGGCCGAGGTGAGCCGGACCGCCTCCACCTTGCCGATATTGGTGCCGCGGTAGGAGACGTTCGCGGTCGGATACAGCCCGCCGGTGGCGGCGAGCTGGACCGTCACCCCGTAGCGCCCGATCCCGAGCATCGCCGGTATCTGGATGTACGTCCCGCCCATCACGACGAGACCGATCACGGTGAGGACGGAGAAGATCGCGAGCTGAATATGGACGAACCTGGTCAGTTTCATCGACCCGCTCCTTCCTGGCCGGGCAGCGGCACGGTGATGCCGGGAATGGAGGGCAGGCCGGGGATCGGCGGCAGGCCGGGCAGGGTCGGCGTCGGCGCCGCGCTGGGAGCGGGCGCCGCCGGGACCTTGCTCGGGTCGCCCGCGTCGGTCGACGTCGACGGCGCGAAGGTACCGAGCACACCCTCGACACCACCGAAGCGGCCACCGAGCGGCGTGCCGGTGAGCCAGTTGGTGTCCAGCCGCTTTCCGGTCAGGTCGAAGGTGATGAAGAGATTGAGGTAGTCACCCTTGATCGCGTTGTCGATGTTCTTGATCGGGAACGGGAACGTCGGCAGCACGGCCATCGCCGCGATGAGGTTGGTGCCGGTGTTCGCCAGGGTTTCCAGCACCGGGCCGAGGCTGGCCAGGTTGGCCTTCAGGTCGTCGCCACTGGTCTGGATGATCCGCTCGGTCACGTCACTGAGCTCGCCGAGCGCGGTGACCGCCCTGGTGATGTTGGCGGTGCGGTCGGCGAGCACCGTCAGCGCAGGCGGGATCTCGTCGAGCGCGCGGGCGAGCACGTCCTTCTGGGCGGCGAAGCTGCCCGCCACCCGGTCCAGGCCTTCCATCGCGGCGATGATGTTGCCGGTCTGCTTTTCCAGGCCGGTGGTCAGCTCGTTGAGCTGGGGCAGCAGGTCGGCGATCTCGGCCTCGCGACCGTTGAGCGCCGCGTTCATCTCCCTGGTGATCGTCTCGAGCTGAGCGATGCCGCCGCCGTTGAGCACGACCGACAGCGAAGACAGCACCTGCTCGGTGGTCGGGTAGGCACCGGCCCGATCCAGCGGGATCACATCGTTGTTGCGCAACTGACCCTGGGCGGGCGTATCGGTCGGCGCGGACAGCTCGAGGTGATTGCTGCCGAGGAGGCTGGTCTGGCCGATCTTGGCGACCGCGTTGGCGGGCAGTTTCACGTCGGGATTCAGCGAGACCGTGACCAGCGCGTGCCAGCCCTCGACCTCGATGCCGGTGACATTGCCGACTTCGACATCGTCCACCCGCACCGGCGAATTCCTGGTCAGCGTGGTGACATTGGGCATCTGGATGCGCACGGTGTACGAACCGGGAGCGGTGCCCTCGGAACCCGGCATGGGCAGTGAGTTCAGCCCGTCCCACTGACAGCCGGTCGCGCCGAGCGTCACGGCGACGCCCACCGCCAGCCCGGCGAGCATTCGTTGGGGCCTCATCGTTGTCCTCCTGGAACGGCGAGTCCGGCGAGACCGCTCGGCACGGTGATCGGCGCAGCCGTCGGGGGCACCTTCGCGGGGTCCACCTCCGCTTCCAAACTCGGCGGGCTGTAGGTCAGCTGGCCGGGCAGGGCGGTGGTGCCGAGGACCGGGTTGAGCATGATCGGCGCGTAGTTCATCGCCAGCGAGCTGATCACCGGGGCGACGAATTCCGCGCACAGATCCGCCGACCGGTCCGAGTCGTTCATCTCGAGCGCCCGGATGGAGCCGCAGAGGAAACTCAACGGGTTGGCCGTATTGGGCAGTGCCACCGAGCCGCTGAGCGCGCCCTGGGCCGGCTGGTAGATCTGGTAGAAGTTCACCAGCGCGGTCGGCGCGGAATGCAGCAGCCGTTCGATCTCCGGCCGCTTGTCGGCCAGGATCTGGGTGACATCGGCCAATCGCTCGACGCCTTCGGTGAGTTCGGCACCGCTGCCGTCGAGGAAGCGCTTCACGTCCGCGAGCGCCACATCCAGGCTGTCCAGGCCGGCACCGAGTTCCTCCGACGCGCCGGCGAGGACCGAGGCCACCGAGGCCAGGCGGCCGCCGAACTGCACGATCTGCTCGTTGCTCGCCGAGAGCACCTCGACGAACTTCTGCAGGTTGCGGATGGTGCCGAAGAGGTCGGTTCGCCCGTCGGACAACGTGGTCAGCGTCGCCGACAGTTCGCGCAGGGTGTCGCGGAACTTCTGGCCGTTGCCGTCGAGGTTGTCCGCCGCGGTGTTGACGAAGCGCCCGAAGGAACCCTGCTCGTCGTCCCCGACGGGCCCGAGAGCCGTCGCGAGGTTGGACAGTTCGGCCTTGATGTCGTCCCACTCCACCGGCACCGCGGTGCGCTCGATCGGAATCTGGGCACCGTCGGCGAGCTTCGGACCACCCTCGTAGGCGGGTGCCAGCTGGATGAACCGGGCCGACACCAGCGAGGGCGCGATCAGCACGGCGCGCGCGTCGGCGGGCAGGTCGACGTCGCCGTCGACGGACATCCGCACCAGCACCCGGCCTTCGCCGGGCTCGATCGCGTCGATTCTGCCGATCGTCACACCCAGCATTCGCACCTCGTCACCCGCGTACAGGCCGTTGGTCGAGGTGAAGGCCGCGGTGATCTTGGTCTTCCCGATGCCGAGGCTGAAGTAGACCCCGACCGCGACCAAGGCGACGATCACCGCCACGGCGACCCCGAGCGTCCAACGTGGCACGCCACGAACTTTCGATGCGATGTTCATCGCGGCGGGTCCTCCTCGGAAGGCACGATGCTCGGCGGCGCCGGATGGGTGAGGTAGTCGAGCAGGTCCTGCGGCACATGCTCGGGCCAGACCAGCGCGTCGACCAGCGGACGCAGCGTGGTACTCGTCGCGTTCACCACGTAGGCGTTGAACCACGGGCCGCTGCCGACCTGCTCGCCCAGCGCCGAGGCGTAGGGGCCGACGTTCTCGAGCGCCTGGGTCAGGTTCTCCCTGTTGCGCTGCAACAGCGCGAGCACCGAATTCAGCCGGTCCAGCGTCGGTTTCATCTGCGCCTCGTTGTCGGCGACCAGCCCGGAGAGCTGCTTGGCGACCGCGTCGACGTAGACGATGAGCTGGTTGATGGCGGCGCGGCGGTTGTCGAGCTCGCCGAGCAGGTTGTTGCCGTCGAGCAGCAACGCGTTGAGCTGCGAACTACGGTCGGCCAGGATCGAGGTGACGTTCTGCGCCCGGCCGAGCAGATCGGTGAGCGCCTGGTCGCGGGTGTTGATGCTGCGCGAGAGCGCGGTGACGCCGTCGAGTGCGTTGCGCAGCGGGCCCGGAGTGTCGGCGAAGGCGGCCGAGAGGGCGTCCAGTGTCTGGTCGATCTGATCCATGTCGAGATCGCGGACGGTCCCGCCGAGATCGCTGAGCGCCTCGTTGAGCGAGTACGGCGAGGTGGTCCGATCGAGCGGGATGGTATCCGAGGTACGCAACGCACCCGGTCCGGTCGGCACCACATCGAGGGACTTGCGACCGAGCACCGTGTTGGTCTTGATCGCGGCGGAGGTCTTCTCGCCCAGCACGATCGACTCGTCCAGGGTGAACTTCACCAGCACCTTCGGGCCGTCGAGCGACACATCGTCGACTTCGCCGGAGCGCACGCCGGCCACATGCACCGGGTCGCCGGGCACCAGCCCGCCCGCGTCGGCGAAGAACGCGGTGAACGTCGCGCCGGAGCGGATGAACGGCAGCTTGGTGTACTGCAACGTGGCAAGCGAGATCGTCACCGCCAGCACGATGCCGACGACGCCGATGGTGGCGGCCGACGACTTGCTCTCACTCATTCGGCGTACACCTT
This sequence comes from Nocardia sp. NPDC051833, assembly GCF_040681225.1. Classification (NCBI taxonomy): domain Bacteria; kingdom Bacillati; phylum Actinomycetota; class Actinomycetes; order Mycobacteriales; family Nocardiaceae; genus Nocardia; species Nocardia sp. NPDC051833. Next base: position 3,233,036 of record NZ_JBFAYK010000001.1, on the reverse strand, counting down.
CCGCTCGCCTGCGAACCCGGGATTCGCACTTCCATCGGCTGACCGTTCGGGCCGTCTACCAGCAGGACGGTGCCGCAGATGTAGAGCTGCAGGAACGCGCCGTAGGAGCCGATGCGGATCAGTTTCTTGTAGGTGTCCGGCAGCTTCCCCAACACCCATTCGAGCTGGTCGGAGCCGTTGTCGAGGTTGGTGGCCAGCCGGCCGGTCTGCTCGATGGTGTTGCGCAGATCGGGACGTGCTGTGGTCAGCAAGTCGTTGAGTTCCTTCGTCGCACCGGCGATCCGCGGGAGCGCGGCGCCGATCGGGTCGCGTTCGGCGGCCAATCCGCTGACCAGGCGCTGCAATTCGTCGATCGTGGTGGTGAACTGCTCGTCGCGATCGTCGATGGTGGCCAGCACCGTGTTCAGGTTGTCGATCACGCTGCCGATCAGGGCGTCGCGGTCGGCGAGGGTGCGGGAGAAGTTGCCGCCGCTGTTGAGCAGCGAGACCAGCGTGCCGCCCTGGCCCTGGAAGATCTGCAGCAGCGCCGAGGTCAGGTCGTTGACCTGGCCGGGGTCGAGCCCACGCAGCAGCGGCTTGAAGCCGCCGAGCAGCAGGTCCAGGTCCAATGCGGGCGCGGTCTGCTCCTTGCCGATGGTGGACCCCTCCGGCAGCACGCGAGCCGAGCCCGGACCTTCCATCAGTTCCAGATACCGGTCACCGACCAGGTTCTCGTACTTGATCGCCAGGCGGGTGCTCGACAGCACGGAGTACTTGGTGTCCACGTCGAACTCGACGTGCGCGAGATCGTCGTCGCCGACCTTCACCGAGGTCACCGAGCCCACCGGGACGCCGGCGATGCGCACCTTCGCCCCCGGCACCATGCCCGAGGAGCTGGTGAAGACCGCCTTGTAGCCGTTCTCGCTGGAGAAACGCGCTTGGCTGAGCACGATCGCCAGGCCGGCGAAGACCAGGGTCATCACCACGGAGAAGATCGCGAGCTTGACCGTCGTCGCCGTGTTTTTCACCGTGTCACTCCCGGCAGTCCGTCCAGCAGGAGCTGGAACACCATTGGTGCGCTGTCGTTCAGGGCGGGCGGCGCGGTACGCGGGGTGTACGGCGCACCCTCGCTGGTATCGGTCACCACGTAGTTCGCGTGACTGTCCGGCACCCGGGTCACGACACCCTCACAGTGCGGTCCACCGGTCGCGTTCACCTTGGGCAGATCCTCGGGGTAGCTGTAGGGCTTCTGGCCGGGCATGAAGGAGGCGTGCATGCCGACGCCCGGCAGGACACCGCCGAATACCTCGTTGGCCAACGGCATGATCGGACCTATTCCGTCGATGAGGCAGCCGAGCGCGGGCGCGTATTCGAACAGCAGGCTGGTCGTCGGTCGCAGCAGGTCGAGCGCGGTGACGATGTTGGCTTCGTTCTCCCGCAGCACCGCACCCGTGGTGTCGGACAGGCCGATCACGTTCACCAGCACGTCGTCGAACTGCGCTTGCAGCTCCGCCAGGGTGCGCGAGGTGACCGTGGCGTTGTCCACGGTGCGCAACAGCGCGCCGGACGCGTCGGCGTAGATGTCGGACACCTGGGCCGTCTTGTCCAGATCCTGTTGCAGCGTAGGCAGGTAAGGGTTGATCTCGCGCAGGTAGCGGTCCGAGCTCACCAGCAGTTCGCCCAGCTTGTCGCCGCGGCCCTCGAGTGCGGTGCCGAGCGCGGTCAGTGTCGCGTTCAGCTTCTCCGGCTCCACCTGGGCGAGCACGTCGGACAGGTGCTGGAACAGCGTGTTGAATTCGACGGTCACCGCGCTGGCCGACACCGTGCTGCCCGGGGCCAGCGCGGTCGAGGCCGGCTGCTCGGGCACGATGAAGTTGACGTACTTGGCGCCGAAGACGGTGGTCGAGCGGATATCGACACCCGCGTTGGACGGCACCAGCTTCAGCTGATCGGGGTCGACTTCCAGCCGCAGCTGCGCGCCCTCGTCGTGCAGGGCGATATCGGTGACGCGGCCGATCTCGACGCCGCGCACCTTCACCTTGGCATCGGGGTCGAGCACCAGGCCGGTGCGTGGTGTGTCCACCAGCACCACCGCGGTGGTGGTGAACGCGCCTTGGAACAGCGCGAGTGCGAAGGCCACAGCCCCGACGAGCAGGGCGACCAGGGCGAGCGCGGCGAGCTTTCGCCCGAGCCCGCCCTGCAGTGCGGCGACGATCCGTGATGTATGCATCGCGCTATCCCGAGAGGTGGAAGTTGCTGGAGGTGCCGTAGATGGCCAGCGAGATCATCAGGGTCACCATGACGACCGCGACCAGCGAGGCGCGCACCGCGTTGCCGACCGCGACGCCGACGCCGACCGGACCGCCTGCGGCGTTGTAACCGAAGTAGGTGTGGATCAGCATCACGGCCATCGCCATGACGATCGCCTGCCCGAAGGACCAGAGAATGTCGCTCGGGATGAGGAACGTCGAGAAGTAGTGGTCGTACACACCGGCCGACTGCCCGTAGATCACCACGGTCGCGAAGCGGCTGGCGACGAAGGAGGCGATCACCGCCAGGGCGTAGAGCGGGACGATCGCGATCATGCCCGCCAGCACCCGGGTGCCGACCAGGAACGGAACCGGGCGCACCGCCATCGATTCGAGCGCGTCGATCTCCTCGGCCACCCGCATGGCGCCCAGCTGCGCGGTCGCGCCGGCGCCGATGGTGGCGGCCAGGCCGATACCGGAGATCACCGGTGCCGCGATGCGGACGTTGAGGAAGGCGGCGAAGAAGCCGGTCAGCGCCTCGACACCGATATTGCCGAGCGAGCTGTAGCCCTGCACCGCGATGGTGCCACCGGCCATGAGGGTGAGGAACCCGACGATCACGACGGTGCCGCCGATCACGGCCAGCGCGCCGGAGCCCATGCTGATCTCGGCGATGAGCCGGATCGTCTCGGTGCGGTAGTGCACCAGCGCCCTGGGCACCGAGGCGAGCGCCTGGACGAAGAAGATCGCCTTGTCGCCCAACGAATCCAGGGATTTCGAGGCGCGATCGAAACGGCGAACCGTCCGGGGGAACTTACTGCGAACAACGAATGCCATCGTGGTCACCGCACCGTGAATTTCAGGCCGATCGCGGTGGCGACGACATTCACCACGAACAGCGCCATGAAGGCGAATACGACTGTTTGGTTCACCGCGTCACCGACACTCTTCGGCCCGCCTTTCACCTGCAAACCGAGGTAACAGGCAACCATTCCGGCGATCAATCCGAACAGCCCGGCCTTGACCTCCGAGAGGATCAACTCGGGCAGATTGGTGAGCAGCGGAATCCCGTTGACGAAGGCGCCCGGATTCACGCCCTGCAGGAACACCGAGAACATGAAGCCACCGACGATGCCGACCGTGCAGACCAGGCTGTTGAGCATCAGCGCGACGAACATCGAGGCGAGCACTCGGGGGACGACCAGCCGGGCGATCGGGTCGATGCCGAGCACCATCATCGCGTCGATCTCTTCGCGGATGGTGCGTGCGCCCAGGTCAGCGCAGATCGCGGTGGCGCCGGCGCCCGCCACGATCAGCACCGTGACGATCGGTCCGACCTGGGTGACGGCGCCGAACGCGGCCGCCGCGCCACTGAGGTCGGCGGCGCCGATCTCGCGCAACAGGATGTTGAGGGTGAAGACCACCAACACCGTGAACGGAATCGCGACGAGCAATGTCGGCACGATCGAGACGCGGGCGACGAACCACGACTGGTCGACGAATTCGCGCCACTGGAAGGGACGGCGGAACGCGGCTCGCGCCACATTCGCGCCGAGTTCGAAGAATCCGCCAACTGCCCGCAACGGCACAGCAAGGAGGTCGTTCACTCGGTTTCCTCCTTGTCCGACGGGCGGGCAGACCTGCCCGCGCACCCGTACTTCACCGCCACCCCGATCTGAAGACTGCCCAAAGACTAGAACATGTTCCTGTTGATGTCTGCCGTTTGGGGAGACTATTACCAGGACTTTTTCGCGAAATATGTCGAGGAAACTGAAACGAATCCTGACCGAATGCCATTTACCTCCTGTGAGCCGCCACACACCCCGACGCTCATGTCTACCAACACCTGGACCTGTGATCAACACAACTCGGCAGACATGCCCGTCGTGGCGCGCGGCGAGCCAACACCCGGCAAATCGGTGGAAGGAAGATCAGCCCAGATCGCGGAGCGCGCGGGCCGAGAACGTGTGGTCGGCGGGCCGCTCGGCAAAGTAGCCGTGCAGCGTCGAGGCGAGGTCTTCCTCGGCCCATTCGGCGCCGGCGGCGTCGAAGCGGGCCTCCACCTCGGGAGCCGCCATCAGGGCGACCATCGGGCCGTAGACGACGAAGACCTGACCGTTCACCGCGTCGGCGGCGGGCGAGGCGAGGTAGGCGACGAGCTTGGCGACGTGCTCGGGCGCGAGCGGGTCGACCGAGCCCTCGGGCGCCTCGGAGAACACGGCCTCGGTCATCGCGGTCCTGGCCCGGGGGCAGATCGCGTTGGACCGCACGCCGAAGCGGGACAGGCCACGCGCGGCCGACAGCGTCAGCGCGGTGATGCCCGCCTTCGCGGCGCCGTAGTTGGCCTGGCCCTCCGGTCCGAGCAGGCCCGCCTCCGAGGAGGTGTTGACCAGCCGGCCGTAGACCGGCGCGCCGGCGGCCTTGGACGCCGCGCGCCAGTAGGCGCCCGCGTTGCGCGAGAGCAGGAAGTGGCCGCGCAGGTGCACGGCGATCACCGCGTCGAAGTCCTCGTCGGACATGTTGAACAGCATGCGGTCGCGGGTGATGCCCGCGTTGTTGACGACGATGTCGAGGCCGCCGAGGGATTCCTGGGCGGTCGCGATCAGCGCGTCGGCCGTCGAGCGCTCGGCGATGCTGCCGCCGACGAACTCCGCCTTGCCGCCCAGCTCGCGAATCGCGGCGATGGTCTCGGCGGCGGCGTCCTCGGTGAGGTCGTTGACGACCACCGCCGCGCCCGCCGTGGCCAGCGCGAGGGCCTCGGCCCGGCCGAGACCGGCGCCTGCGCCGGTCACGATCGCGACTCGGCCGTCCAGTGAAGTCTGCATCACACTCATCGGGCCGACTTTAGAACGTGTTTCACTATCCGACAAGAGCGGATCACGCCAACCGCAGCGCGGCCTTGGGACACTGCGCCACCGCTTCCTCGACATCGGCGACGCGATCGTCGGCCACATCGCCCTCGAGCACGTGCAGATTGTCGTCGTCATCGAGTTCAAACATGTCAGGGGCGATTCCTACGCATACGCCGTTCGCTTCGCACCGGTCGAAATCGACGATGATCTTCATGAGAACTTCCTTCCACGCGGTCTCCGCGACACTAACCCAGACAGCACGGCCCGCGAGGCGGAACAGCTGTCGATTCACCGTCAATACTGGAACATGTTCCAGTTCATATGCAATGATCGGTTTCGGCGGGGCCCATCCCCTGCGCCCCGCCGACGTCCGTTTTCGCAGCTGAGACCGAGGTAGGAACCATGCGCGTCGCGTATACGCCGCAGCAGGAAGAATTGCGCGCCGAGCTGCGCGAGTATTTCGCCCAGCTGATGACGCCGGAACGACGCGCGGCGCTGAGCCTGCAGACCGGCGAGTACGGCGAGGGCACTGTCTACCGCGACGTCGTCCGCCAGATGGGCAAGGACGGCTGGCTGACGCTGAGCTGGCCCAAGGAGTACGGCGGCCAGGACCGCACGACGATGGATCAGCTGATCTTCGTCGAGGAAGCCGCCATCGCGGGCGCGCCCGTCCCGTTCCTCACCCTGAACTCGGTCGCGCCGACGATCATGCAGTACGGCACCGAGGAGCAGAAGAAGTTCTTCCTGCCCAAGATCGCCTCGGGCGAGCTGCACTTCGCCATCGGCTACTCCGAGCCGGGCGCCGGCACCGACCTGGCCTCGCTGCGCACCGCCGCGGTGCGCGACGGCGACGACTTCGTCATCAACGGCCAGAAGATGTGGACCAGCCTCATCGCCTACGCCGATTACATCTGGCTGGCGGTGCGCACCGACCCGACGGCCAAGAAGCACAAGGGCATCTCGATGTTCATCGTGCCCACCGATGTCGACGGCTTCTCCTGGACGCCGGTGCACACGATGGCCGGGCCCGACACCAGCGCCACCTACTACCAGGACGTCCGGGTGCCCGCCTCCTCGATGGTCGGGCCGGAGAACGGCGGCTGGTCGCTGATCACCAACCAGCTCAACCACGAGCGCGTCGCGCTGACCTCGGCCGGGCCGCTCTCGCTCGCGGTCAACCAGACGGTGCAGTGGGCGCGCGAGACCACCACCTCCGACGGCAAGCGGGTGATCGACCAGGAGTGGGTGCGCCTGAATCTGGCGCGCGTCTACGCCAAGGTCGAGTACCTCAAGCTGCTCAACTGGGAGATCGCCAGCCGCGCCGACCAGGGCGGCGAGGCGGCACCCAAGCCGTGGGACGCCTCCGCGTGCAAGGTCTACGGCACCGAGCTGGCCACCGAGGCCTATCGCCTGCTGATGGAGGTCGTCGGCTCGCACGGCTACCTGCGCCAGGACTCCCCCGGCGCGGTGATGCTCGGCAGGCTCGAGCGGATGCACCGGGCCGCGCTCATCCTCACCTTCGGTGGCGGCACCAACGAGGTGCAGCGCGACATCATCGCCATGACCGCCCTGCGCCAGCCCGCGTCCGCCCGCTGATCCCGAAAGCCGGTATCCCCTCATGGATTTCACCCCCACCGAAGCCCAGACCGATCTCGCCCGGCTGACCGGCGAGATCTGCGCCAAGCTCGTCACCGCCGACCGGCTGCGCGAACTCGACACCGCGGGCCGCTACGACGAGCAGCTCTGGAAGTCGCTCGCCGAGACCGGCGTGCTGGCCGCGGCCCTGCCGGAAGAGCTGGGCGGCAGCGATTTCGGCATGCTCGAGCAGACCGCGATCCTGCGTGAGCTCGGCCGCGTCGTCGCCGCGGTGCCCTACCTGTGGTCGATCGTCGTCGGCGCGGGCGCGCTGGCGAAGTTCGGCGACGCCGACCAGCGGCAGCTGGCCGCGCGGGCGGGCGCGGGCGAGATCGTGCTCACCGCCGCCCTCGCCGAGGAACTGCGCGCGACCACCGCCGCGCCGGGCATCGTCGCCGAGCCCGCGGGCGCGGCCTGGACCCTGACCGGTACCGCGACCACCGTCCCCTTCGCCGATCGAGCCGAGCGCATCCTGGTGCCCGCCATCACCTCCAACGGTGTCGGCGTCTTCGTGGTCGACCCGGACGACGCGTCGGTCACCCGCACCGCCCAGCAGGTCGTCGACCTGAGCCCCGAGTTCGTCGTCGAGCTCGCGGCCACCCCGGCCACGCTGCTCGGCTCCATCGAGTCCGGCGCCGACGTCCTCACCTGGCTGCGCGAGCACGCCTGGCTCGGCCTGTCGGCCCTGCAGCTGGGCACCCTGGAGCGCGCGCTCGAGCTGACCGCCGAGCACACCCGCACCCGCGAGCAGTTCGGCAAGCCGATCGGCTCGTTCCAGTCCGTCGCCCAGCGCCTGGCCGACGCCTCCATCGACATCGGTGGCCTGCGCCTGACGGTCACCCAGGCCGCCTGGCGCGTGGCCGAAGGCCTCCCCGCCACCGAATCCATCCACATCGCCAAGTTCTGGGCGGCCGACGCGGGCCACAAGGTCGCCCACACCGTCGTCCACGTCCACGGCGGCCTCGGCATCGACCGCGACCACATCACCCACAACTACTTCACCGCCGCCAAGCACAACGAATTCGCCCTCGGCGGCGCCACTCCCCACCTCCTCGCCCTCGGCGCCGAACTGGCGGGCTAGCCGCTCGCACACAGCAGGGCCCGTGCGGATCGTTCCCCCGATCCGCACGGGCCCTGCCGCGTTCACCCACCCGCGCCTATCGCGCGAAGCGGTTCGCCAGAAGTGTGGTCCCTCAGCCGGGTTCCGAGGTCAGGTAGCGCTGGAGGGTGGGGGCGATGTCGGTGGTGATCTGGTGCGGGGTCAGGTCGACTACCGGGGGTAGGCGCAGGACGTAGCGGCACAGGGCGAGGCCGAGCAGCTGGGTGACGATGAGGGCGGCGCGGCGGGGGGCGTCGGCGGGGGTGCCGAAGCGGAGGACCGCGGGCAGGACCTGCTGGGCGAAGACCTCGCGGAAGCGGGCGGCGACCGCGTCGTCGGTGATCGAGGAGCGCAGCAGGATCAGCAGGACGGTGTTGTCGTTGTCCTCCCAGATGGTGAGGAAGCGGCGGATCAGCAGCTCCCCCATGGTGTCCGGGTCGGCGGCGCCCAGGTCGGGCAGGTCCAGGTCGATCTGGGCGGCGGCGGCGAAGAGGCCGTCCTTGCTGCCGAAGTAGCGCATGACCATCGACGGATCGATCGCGGCATCGGCGGCGATGGCACGGATGGTCGCCTTCGCGTAGCCGTCGGCGGCGAAGCGGGCGCGCGCGGCGGCGAGGATGGCGGCGCGGGTGGCGTCCGAGCGGCGGGCCGGGGTCTCCTGGTCGGCGGAAGTCATGCCAACAAGTGTAGGCCAACAACTGTTGACTTTCACCGACGACCCGGTTTACCTTTATGCCTACAAGCGTTGGCAAACAAGCGTTGACCAGGAGCCGCAATGTCCGCCACCCCACTGCCCGAAGCCACGTCCGTCGTCATCGTCGGCGCGGGCCCCGCCGGTCTCACCGCCGCGATCGTGCTCGCCGAAGCCGGCGTCGACCATGTCCTGCTCGATCGCCTGAGCGAGGGCGCCAACACCTCCCGCGCCGCGGTCGTGCACGCCAGGACCTTGGAGGTCCTCGACGAACTCGGCATCGCGAAGGAACTGCTCGCCCGCGGCATCCAGGTCCCCACCTTCAAGGTGCACGACGGCCCGAAGACGTTGGCCACCATCGAGTTCGGCGACCTGCCGACGGCCTACCCCTACACCCTGATGATCCCGCAGGACGTCACCGAGCAGGTCCTGCTCGACCGGCTGCACGCGCTGGGCGGCACCGTCCACCGCCCGATCACCGTCGCGCGGGTCGCCGACGAGAACGGCCACGTCACCGTCGAATACCGCACCGCGGACGACACGACCGGCACCATCACCGCCGACTACGTGATCGGCGCCGACGGCATGCACAGCGCGGTGCGCGACCAGGCGGGCATCGGTTTCACCGGCGACACCTACCCCGCCTCGTTCGTCCTGGCCGATGTCCGGATGAGCTGGCCGACCCCGCGTTCGGAAGTCTCGCTGCACCTTTCGCCCGAGGGCGTCACCGTGGTCGCCCCGCTGCCCGACCCGGCCGAGGAGCGCTACCGCGTCGTCGCCACCGTCGACGAGGCCCCCGAGCACCCGACGCGCGAGGACATCCAGACCCTCCTCGACGCCAGGGGCCCGGCGGGCGAGGTGCGCGTCGACGAGGTGCTGTGGAGCTCACGCTTCCGCGTGCACCACCGCGTCGCCGACCACTACCGCGCGGGCCGGATCCTGCTCGCGGGCGACGCCGCCCACGTGCACAGCCCGGCGGGCGGCCAGGGCATGAACACCGGCATCCAGGACGCCGCGCTGCTCGCCCGGCTGCTGGCGAAGGTGGTCGCCGGCGAACCGGACGCGCTGCTCGACGAGTACGAGACCGTGCGCAGGCCGATCGCGCTGGACGTCGTCGCGTTCACCGACCGGATGACCCGGATGGCCACCCTGCAGTCGAGCCCGGCCCGCACCGCGCGCAACACCGCGCTGCGCCTGCTCACCGGCATCCCCGCGGTCCGCGGCAAGCTGGCCTACCAGCTCGCCGAACTCGCCAACCGCTGACGCACGCGACAGGGGCCCTCCCGGCGACATTGCCGGAAGGGCCCCTGGTGCTGTCGATTACCTACGCGGAGCCCGCGTCGGCGTGCTCGTCGGCAGGCCGCTCGTCGGTCTGCGACTTGGCCCAGCGGTAGTCCGGCTTGCCCGCGGGCGAGCGCTTGATCTCGTCGACGAACCACAGGCTGCGGGGCAGCTTGTAGGACGCGATCTCCTGGGTCAGCACCGGCTTCAGCTCGGCCAGCGTCGGCCGGTTCGCGCCGCGACACTGCACCACCGCGACGACCCGCTGGCCCCAGCGCTCGTCCTCGACGCCGACCACCAGCGCGTCGAAGATCTCCGGATGCGCCTTGAGCGCGCCCTCGACCTCTTCGGGGTAGATCTTCTCGCCACCGCTGTTGATGCTCACCGAACCACGGCCGAGCATGGTGACGGTGCCGTCCTCCTCGACGCGGGCGAAGTCGCCGGGGATCGCGTAGCGAACTCCGTTGAACTCCTTGAACGTCGCGGCCGACTTGACCTCGTCCTTGTAGTAGCCGAGCGGGATGTGGCCGCTGCGCGCCAGCAGGCCGACGACGCCGGAGCCCGGCTCGACCGGGTTGCCTTCCTCGTCGAGCACCTGGGTGGCCGCGTCGATCTTCACCCGCGGACCGCCGGTGTGGGTCTGCCCCTTGGCGATCGTCGCCAGACCACCGAAGCCGGTCTCCGAGGAACCGATGGAGTCGGTGAGCAGGCGGTTGGGCAGCAGCTCGAGGAACTTGTCCTTGAGCGGCGGCGAGAACAGCGCCGCGCTGCTGGCGAGCACGTACAGCGACGAGAGGTCGTAGGGCTCACCGGTTTCCGGGTTGCCCTCCTCCAGCGCGTCGAGCATCGGCCGGGCCATCGCGTCGCCGGTGATGAAGATCAGGTTGATCTTGTGCTTGTCGACGGCCTGCCAGACACCGTGCCCGCTGAACTCGGGGATCATCACGGCCTTGCCGCCGCCGAACAGGCTGTGGAAGGTGGCCCACTGCGCGCCGCCGTGGATCATCGGCGGGATCGGGAAACGCACCATCTGCGGGTTGGCCGCGCCGATCTTGGCCAGCTCCCACTCGTCCTTGGTGTACTCACCGGTGATGAAGTTGATGCCGGCGCCGAGCACCCGCCACACGTCCTCGTGCCGCCACATCACGCCCTTGGGCAGGCCGGTGGTGCCGCCGGTGTAGAGCATGTAGATGTCGTCGGGCGAGCGCTCGCCGAAGTCGCGCTCACCGGAGGAGGCGGCCAGCGCCGCTTCGTACTCCACCGTGTCGGGCGCGGTCGGTCCGTCGGTGCCGTCCTCGACGACGAGCACCGTCTTCAGGCCGGGCACCTTCGGGCGGACCGCCGCGACCTTGTCGGTGTAGCGGCGCTCGTGGATCAGCGCGACCATGTCGGAGTTGTCGAAGATGTGCAGCAACTCGTTCTCGACGTAGCGGTAGTTGACGTTGATCATCACCGCCCGCGCCTTGAAGATCGCCACCATCGCCTCGACGGCTTCGACGGTGTTACGGGAGTAGATTCCGACTTTGTCGCCGGGTTTCACACCCTGTTCCAGCAGGTAGTGGGCCAGTTTGTTGGCCCGCTCCTCCAGTTCGGCGTAGGTCGACTCGCGATGTTCGCCGACCAGCACGATCCGGTCGGGCATCAGGTCGACGGCGTGTTCGACGAGATCGGCTATGTTGTAGCTCACAAAGACAAAAATAGAACGTGTTACTGTTTCTGACAAGCTCGAACGTCAGGAGATATCGAAATGGCCCACTGTCTGGTCGAGAAGCGAGACCACGTCCTCATCGTCACGATGAACCGGCCGGAGGCTCGCAACGCCCTCTCGGGCGAGATGATGGCGATCATGCGCGACGCCTGGGACCAGGTGGACAGCGATCCCGATATCCGCGTCGCGATCCTCACCGGCGCGGGCGGGGCCTTCTGCGCGGGGATGGACCTGAAGGCGATGAGCTCGCAGCATCCGGGCGACACCGCCACCGCGGGCACCTGGGACCCGGCCTACCTCCCCGCGCTGCTGAAAGGGCGGCGGCTGAGCAAGCCACTGATCGCGGCGGTCGAGGGCCCGGCCATCGCCGGTGGCACCGAGATCCTGCAGGGCACCGACCTGCGCGTGGCCGGGGAAGGCGCCAAGTTCGGCGTCTCCGAGGCCCGCTGGGGCCTGTTCCCGCTCGGCGGTTCCGCGGTGCGGCTGGCTCGGCAGATCCCCTACACCGTGGCCGCTGACCTGCTGCTGACCGGACGGCACATCACCGCCGCCGAGGCCAAGGAGATCGGCCTGATCGGCCACGTCGTCCCCGACGGGACCGCGCTCGACAAGGCCTTGGCGCTGGCGGGCCAGATCGCCGCCAACGGCCCGCTCGCCGTCCAGGCGATGCTGCGCACGCTGCGCGAGACCGAGGCGATGCCGGAGAACGAGGCGTTCCCGATCGAGGCGAAGATCGGCATGGAGGTGTTCCGGTCCGCCGATGCCAAGGAAGGGCCGCGCGCCTTCGCGGAGAAGCGCAAGCCGAACTTCACCGGGCAGTAGTCACCGCGAACAGGGCGCGGGCAGCAGCCTCGCGCCCTGTTCCACCGGGGTGCCTACGCGCCCGGGTAGTTCATGTAGAACGGCTCCCACTGGTGGCCGTCGGGGTCGATGAACGTCCGACCGTGCATCCCCACCTGGGCCTCCTGCGCCCGCTTGTCCTCGTTCTTCTCCTCGGTGGCGCCCGCGGCGACGGCGGCGTCGGTCAGCGCGTCGACCTCGGCCGCACTGGCCAGCGACAGCGCGTAGCCGGCGGCGGCGGTGTTGATCGTGTCGGCGATCGGACGGGTGCTGAAGGTCGAGAAGAAGGGCTTGGTCAGCAGCATCAGGCAGATGTTGTCGTCGATGACGATGCACGACGCGTTCTGATCGGTGAAATCCTCGTTGACCTTCCAGCCGAGCGCCTCGTAGAAGCTCTTCGAGCGGTCGAGGTCGGCGACGGGGAGGTTGATGAAGATCATCTTGCTGCTCATGGGTGTCAGCCTTTCGGGAACGTCGTTGCGGTCTCGTTCATGTAGACGCGGCGGCGACGGCGAATTCATCGAGACACGGCGAAGTTCGCGAAATTTCGATGGTCCGTTTTCTCCTCTGTCGAGTGTCGGACCCCTGTGGCATCGTGGGAAACTATGAGCGACGCCACAACCGCTACCACCGGCCCCGACCCCGAAGTCCTGGCCGAATTCGAAACCCACCGGCGCGAATTGTGCGCGTACGCCTACCGCATGCTCGGCTCCTCGTTCGAGGCCGAGGACGCGGTGCAGGAGACCTTCACCCGCGCCTGGCGCTCCTACGATTCCTTCGAGGGCCGCGCGAGCCTGCGCTCGTGGCTGTACAAGATCGCCACCAATATCTGTCTGGACATGCTCGACCGGCCGCAGAGCCGGGCCAGACCGATGGACCTCAACGGTCCGGGCCGCCCCGATTCGCCGCTGCCGGCCCCGCAGCCCGACTACGTGTGGATCGAGCCGATCCCGAACGCGCTCGCCTTCGGCGCCGACCCGGCCGAGCACGCCTCGACCAAGGACACGCTGCGCCTGGCGTTCGTGGCGGCCTGCCAGCATCTGCCCGCGACCCAGCGCGCCATCCTGATCATGCGTGAGGTGCTGCGCTTCTCCGCGGGTGAGACCGCCGAGGCGCTGATGATGTCGCCCGCGTCGGTGAACAGCGCGCTGCAACGGGCCCGCGCCACCATGTCGAAGGTCCAGCCGACCGTCACCGACGGTTTCGACGAGACCGATCCCGAGCAGCGCAAGCTGGTCGACGATTTCGTGAAGGCCTTCGAGGCCTACGATATGGACGCGCTCACCACGCTGCTCAAAGCCGATGTGGCGCTGTCGATGCCGCCCTTCGATCTCTGGATCTCCGGGCCGGAGAATGTGGCCGCGTTCATGCTCAGCACGGGCAGCGCGTGCCGCGATTCGCGCATGGTTCCGCTGGCAGGCGCCAACGGCCTGCCCGCCTTCGGCCACTACAAGCCCAGCGGGGAGCCCGGCGTATGGGTGCCGTGGTCGATCACCGTGCTCGAGCTCGAGGGCGACACCATCTCGGGCCTGAACTTCTTCCTCGACACCGAGAAGTTGTTCCCGCTCTTCGGGCTCGCGCCGGAGTGGCGCGAAGCCGTCTGAGCGGGAATATCTTTCAGAGCAAGCGGCGCTTGTACAGCTTGCCGTTGGGATCACGGGGCAGCTCCGCGCGGTATTCCACCGTGCGGGGCAGCTTGTACTTGGCGAGCTGACCGGCCGCGAACTCGAGGATCTCGGCGGTGAGCGCGTCGTCGCCCGCGGCGCCGTCGACCGGCTGCACGAACGCCTTGACCTGCTGGCCCCAATCCGGGTCGGGCACACCGAGAACCGCCACGTCGGCCACCTTCGGGTGGCTCATCAGCACACCCTCGATCTCGGCCGGGTAGATGTTCACGCCGCCGGACAGGATCAGGTCGGAGCGGCGGTCGCAGAGGAACAGGTAGCCGTCCTCGTCGAGGTAGCCGATGTCGCCGACGGTGAACAGGTCACCGACGCGCGACTCCTCGGTCTTCTCCTTGGCGTGGTGGTACTCGAAGCTGGACGCGCCCATCTTCATGTAGACCATGCCCTCTTTGCCCGCGGGCAGTTCGGAGCCGTCGGTCTCGTCGAGGATCTTGATGACCGACCACGGCCAGGCCTTGCCGACCGAGCCGGGCTTGTTCAGCCACTCGGTCCCGTTGATCACCGTGCCGCCGCCCTCGGTGGCCGCGTAGTACTCGGTGACGACCGGACCCCACCACTCGAGCATCTGCCGCTTGGTCGCCTGCGGGCACGGCGCGGCGCCGTGCACCATGCTGCGCAGCGAGGACACGTCGTAGCGGGCGCGCACGTCCTCGGGCAGGGCGAGCAGGCGATGGAACTGGGTGGGCACCATGTGGCTGTGCGTCACCTTGTGCCGCTCGATCAGCGCGAGCATGTCCTCGGCGTCCCAGCGATCCATCAGCACCAGCTTGTGGCCCATCTGGATCGAGATGGTCGAGAAGTTCAGCACGGCCGTGTGGTAGAGCGGCGAGCCGCAGATGTGCACGTGCTCGTCGTAGGGCGCGAGCTCGAACAGGGCGAAGAAGGCCTTGTTCGGCGCGGGGACCTGGTCGGGATCGGCGCCGGTCAGCGGGCGGCGAACGCCCTTGGGGCGACCGGTCGTGCCCGAGGTGTAGAGCATCGGCGCGCCGACCGAGCGCTCGTCGGGGCGGCCGGTGTCGGCGGCACCGAGCCACGACACCGGGCGGAAGCCCTCGATGGTGCCCGCCGAGAAGCGGGCGTCGGCGGGCAGGTTCGCGAGGTCGGCGGCCTCGGCGGCGGTGGCGGCGAACCGCTCACTGGCCAGGAAGGCCGCGGCCTCGCTGTCGCCGAGAATGTAGGCGATCTCCGGCGCGGTGAGGTGCCAGTTCACCGCGACGATGTACAGCCCCGCCTGATAGGCGGCGAAGTACGCGGCGATCGCCTCCACACCGTTGTGCAGCATGCTGACGACCACGTCGCCGGTGCGCAATCCGATGCCGCGTAGTCCGTTGGCGTAGCGGTTGGCGAGGGTGGCCAATTCTCGATAGGTGATCTCCCTGCCGTCCGGGTCGACGACGGCGATCCGCTCGGGATCGGCCGCGGCGATATTCCACAGTCCGAGGACTTCCGTTGTCTGCTGGCTGCTCACCCCATCGAATTTAGAACCTGTTCTACTCGGTTACAAGGGCTTGAAGCCGACGAAGTTGTTCGGCGTCGGAAACCGAGATCAGCATCATCGTCACGCCGGCGTCCTCCCATTCCTTCAGTCGCGTGCGGACGTGCGCCTCGTCGCCGAAGATCGCGGTGTCGGTGATCAGCTCGTCGGGCACCGCGGCGGCGGCCTCGGCCTTGCGTCCCGCCTGGAACAGCGCGGAGATCTCGTCGACTTCGGCGCTGTACCCCATCCGCTTGTAGACCTGCGCGTGGAAGTTCAGCTCCGGCGCGCCCATGCCGCCGATGTAGAGCGAGGTCACCCAGCGCATCCGCTCGATCTCGGCGGCCGGGTCGTCGGTGAGGACCACCTGCGCGCTGGCGGCGATCTCGAAATCGGCCCTGCTGCGCCGGGCGCCGGGCCGCGCGAAGCCCTCGTCGAGCCACTCGTTGTACATGCCGGCCAGGCGCGGGGCGTAGTAGATCGCGAGCCAGCCGTCGGCGATCTCGGCGGTCTGGGCGACGTTCTTCGGACCCTCCGCACCCAGCCAGATCGGCAGGTCGGCGCGCAGCGGATGCACGATCGGCTTGAGCGGCTTGCCCATGCCGGTGGCGCCGGGACCGGCGTAGGGCAGGCCGTAGTACTTGCTGTCGGAGGTCACCGGGGCCTCGCGGGCCAGCACCTGGCGCACGATGTCGACGTACTCGCGGGTGCGGCGCAGCGGCTGCGCGAACGGCTGCCCGTACCAGCCCTCCACCACCTGCGGCCCGGAGACACCGAGGCCGAGAATGGCCCGGCCGCCACTGAGGTGATCGAGGGTGAGCGCGTGCATCGCCGCCGCGGCGGGCGTGCGGGCCGAGAGCTGCGCGACCGAGGTGCCGAGGCGAACCCGCTCGGTCGACGAGCCCCACCAGGCCAGCGGCGTGAAGGCGTCCGAGCCCCACGACTCGGCCGCGAACACGGCGTCGAAGCCCGCTTCCTCGGCCGCGATCACCAGCTCGCCTGCGTTGGCGGGCGGCTGCGCACCCCAGTAACCGAGTTGCAGTCCGAATTTCATGACCGACGCCCTTTCCGGCGAATCCTTGCCAGCAGAATAAGAACCTGTTCTACTCGATATCGTGACCCAGGGGAATACCGCAGTGGAAGTATTGAGTGCACCCCTTCGGGTGCAGTTCGACTACACCAGGTCCGTCGGACCCATCATCGGCGCCTTCCTGACCGGACTGCGCGACCGCCGGATACTCGGCGTGCGCGGCAGTGACGGCCGGGTATTGGTGCCGGCGCAGGAATACGACCCGATCACCTCGGCCCCGCTGGCCGAGCTGGTCGAGGTCGCGCCGACCGGCACGGTGCAGTCGTGGACGTGGGTGGCCGAACCGCTGCAAGGACAGCCGTTCGACCGCCCGTTCGCATGGGCGTTGATCCAGCTCGACGGTGCCGACACGGCACTGCTGCACGCGCTGGACGTGACCGACCCCGCGCAAGTGCACACCGGAATGCGGGTGCGTGTCCGGTGGGCCGACGAGCCGACCGGCAGCATCACCGATATCGCCTGCTTCGAGCCGGGCGAGACCGTCGAGCAGGCGGCACCCGCCGGCGACCCCGCCGAGCCGGTGACCGTGCTGACCACCCCCGTCGATCTGAGCTACAAGCACACCGCGTCCCCTCAGGAGAGCGTCTACCTGCGCGGTCTGGCCGAAGGCAAACTGATCGGCGGCCGGTCCGAGGCCGGTGGCAAGGTGTACTTCCCGCCGCGCGGGGCCAACCCGACCGACGGTACGCCCACCGACGATCTGGTGGAACTGCCCGACAGGGGCACGGTGACCACCTTCTGCATCGTCAACGTGCCGTTCCTCGGCCAGCGCATCAAGCCGCCGTATGTGGCCGCCTACGTGCTCCTCGACGGCGCCGACATCCCGTTCCTGCACCTGGTTCTCGGCTGCGATGCGTCGGAGGTGCGGATGGGCATGCGGGTCGAGGCGGTGTGGAAACCCCGCGAGGAATGGGGCCACGCGCTGGCCAATATCGATCACTTCCGGCCGTCCGGCGAGCCAGATGCCCCGTACGAGTCCTACCAGCACCACCTCTGAGAGGCGACGTTGAGTACACCAGAAATCGCGGTGGTGGGATTCGCCCACGCACCGCACGTGCCGGAGACCTTCGGCACCACCAACGGCGTCGAGATGCTCGTGCCGTGCTTCCAGCAGCTCTACGCCGATCTCGGCATCACCAAGTCCGATATCGACTTCTGGTGCTCCGGGTCGTCGGACTTCCTGGCCGGTCGCGCCTTCTCGTTCATCTCCGCGGTCGACGCGATCGGCGCCGTGCCGCCGATCAACGAGTCGCACGTCGAGATGGACGCGGCCTGGGCGCTGTACGAGGCGTGGGTGAAGCTGCTGTCCGGCCAGGCCGAGACCGCGCTCGTCTACGGCTTCGGCAAGTCCTCGGCCGCGGCGTCCATCCAGCAGGTACTGACCATGCAGCTCGATCCGTACCTGGTCGGGCCGCTGTGGCCGGACGCCGTGTCGATCGCGGGTCTGCAGGCCAGGGCCGGGCTGGACGCGGGCCGCTGGACCGAGCAGGAGATGGCCGCCGTCGCCGGTGGTGACATCGACGCACTGCTGGCCGCGCCGTATGTCGCCGATCCGCTGCGCGCCCACGACATCGCGCCGGTGACCGATGGTGCCGCCGCGATCGTGCTCGCGGTCGGCGATCGGGCCCGCGAACTGTGCGAGCGCCCGGCGTGGATCACCGGAATCGCGCACAACATCGATGCCCAGGCGCTAGGCGGACGCGACCTCACCCGCGCGCCGTCGGCCACCGCGGCGGCCGCCGCGGCCACCCGGGGCGACACCACCGGCTTCGACCTGGCCGAGCTGCACGCGCCGTTCAGTCATCAGCAGCTGATCCTGGCCGAGGCCATCGGCCTGCCCGCCGGGACCACGATCAACCCGTCCGGCGGCGCACTCGCCGCCAACCCGATGTTCGCGGCCGGTCTGGAGCGGATCGGCAATGCCGCCACCGCCATCATCTCCGGCGGCGCGAACCGGACCCTCGCTCATGCGACCAGTGGCCCCGCGCTGCAGCAGAACCTGGTCGCCGTTCTGGAATCGGAGGCACGATGAGCTTCCCCGCGGCGGTGCTCGGCACCGGCCAAACCCATCACGTGACGAAGCGCTCGGACGTGTCCATGGCGGGCATGTGCCGTGAGGCGATCGATCGCGCGCTCGACGACGCGGGCCTGACCATCGACGACATCGACGCCGTCGTCGTCGGCAAGGCGCCCGACTACTTCGAGGGCGTCATGATGCCGGAGCTGTATCTCGCCGAGGCCCTCGGTGCCGTCGGCAAGCCGCTGCTGCGCGTGCACACCGCCGGTTCGGTCGGCGGCTCCACCGGTGTCGTGGCCGCCAACCTGGTGCAGGCGGGCGTGCACGGCAAGGTACTCGCGATCGCGTGGGAGAAGCAGTCGGAGTCGAATGCCATGTGGGCGTTGTCGATTCCGGTGCCGTTCACCATGCCGGTCGGCGCGGGCGCGGGCGGCTACTTCGCCCCGCACGTGCGCTCCTACATCCGCCGCTCCAACGCCCCGGGGCACATCGGCGCGATGGTCGCGGTGAAGGACCGGCGCAACGGCGCCAAGAACCCGCTCGCCCATCTGCACCAGCCCGACATCACCATGGAGTCGGTGCTGGCCTCGCAGATGCTGTGGGACCCGATCCGGTTCGACGAGACCTGCCCGTCCTCCGACGGCGCCTGCGCCCTGGTGATCGGCAATGCCGAGGCCGCCGCGGTGGTCGAGGCCCAGGGCAAGAAGGTCGCCTGGGTGCACGGCACCGCGATGCGCACCGAGCCGACCACCTTCGCGGGCCGCGACCAGGTGAATCCGCAGGCGGGCCGGGACGCGGCCGCCGCGCTGTGGAAGTCGGCCGGGATCACCGACCCGCTCGAGGAGATCGACGTCGCCGAGATCTACGTGCCGTTCTCCTGGTTCGAGCCGATGTGGCTGGAGAACCTGGGCTTCGCGGCCGAGGGCGACGGCTGGAAGCTCACCGACAAGGGCGAGACCGAGATCGGCGGCCGCATCCCGGTGAACCCGTCCGGCGGCGTGCTCTCCTCCAACCCGATCGGCGCCTCCGGCCTGATCCGCTTCGCCGAAGCGGCCAAGCAGGTCATGGGCCGCGCGGGCGACTACCAGGTCGAGAACGCCCGCAAGGCGATGGGCCACGCGTACGGCGGTGGCTCCCAGTACTTCTCGATGTGGGTCGTGGGAAGCGAGCGACCGGAATGAAGTTCACCCTCGGTGTCGCGCTGAGCCCGCTCGACCAGCTCACCGAGCTGGCCAAGACGGCCGAAGAATGCGGATTCGCCTCGATCGGCCTGCCCGACTCGCTGTTCTACATGAAGTCCCAGGCGGCCGACTACCCGTACACCCCGGACGGCAGCCGGTTCTGGGGTCCGGAGACGCCGTGGGTCGACCCGTTGATCGCCGCGGCCTCGATGGCCGCGGTGACCACGACGCTGCGGTTCTACACCAACGTCCTCAAGCTCGGCTCGCGCAATCCGCTGCTGCTGGCCCGCCAGGTCGGCTCGATCGCCAACATGTCGGGCAACCGCTTCGGCTTCGGCATCGGGATCGGCTGGGCCCCCGAGGAATTCGAGTGGTGCGGGGTCCCCTACGCCCGTCGCGGCGCCCGGGTCGACGAGATGATCGAGATCATCCGGCTGGTGCTCGACGGCGGCATGGTCGAGTACCACGGCGAGTTCTTCGACTTCGACGAGTTGCAGATCAGCCCGGCGCCGAGCGAGCGGGTGCCGTTCTACGTCGGCGGGCACACCGGCCCCGCGCTGCGCCGGGCCGCCAAGATCGGTGACGGCTGGACCTCGGCGATGATGAAGTTCGACGACCTGGTCACCACCATCGCCAGCCTGCACGAGCTGCGCGCGGAGTACGACCGGTCCGACGTGCCGTTCGAGATCCAGGCCGTGTGCATCGACAAGTTCGGTCGCGACGGCTACCAGGATCTGGCCGACGCCGGCGTCACCGACACCATCGTGGTGCCGTGGCTCTCCGACGGGATCGGCTTCGACGGCGAGCTGGCGGCCAAGCAGGACTCGCTGCGCAAATTCGCCGCGAAGTACATCGCCGACCCCATCATCGGGAAGGACGAGTCATGACCGAGACAACGGTGGACCGCTCGGCGCGCGCGGCGGGCCTGGCCTCCCAGGCCGCGGTGCGGGCCAGGGACCGGGCGGCGTGGATCGCCCTGTTCGCGACCGACGGGATCGTCGAAGATCCGGTCGGCCCTTCGGGTTTCGACCCCGAGGGCGTCGGCCATCGCGGCCACGAGGCGATCGGCGCGTTCTGGGACAAGGCCATCGCGCTGACCGAGTCGATCGAGTTCCTCTTCGAGGACTCCTTCGCCTGCGGCAACGAGATCGCCTTCACCGGCAAGATCCGCACCACCATGGCGGGTCACGTGATCGATGCCGAGGGCGTGTTCACCTACAGGGTCGACGCCGAGGGCAAGATCGCCGCCCTGCGCGCGTTCTGGGAGGTGGACCGCGCCATGGCCACCACCCGCAAGGTGTCCTGAACCGCACCGACGAGAACAGCCCCGGACCTTTCGGTCCGGGGCTGTTTCGTTTCCGGGATATCAGTGCGCTACCGGGCACCCGGAGGTCTTGTAGTCGACCGGCAGTTCCTTGATGCCGTTGAGCCAGCCCGAGCGCAGGCGCTTGGGGTCGGCGACCTTGGTGATGTCGGGCAGGTGGTCGGCGATCGCGTTGAAGATCAGGTCGACCTCGAGCCGGGCCAGGTTCGCGCCGACGCAGAAGTGCGCGCCGGTGCCGCCGAAGGCCAGGTGCTGGTTGTCGGCCCGCATGATGTCGAACTTCTCCGGGTTCTCGAAGACGTCCTCGTCGAAGTTGGCCGACCGGTACAGCATCACCAGACGCTGCCCCTTCTTGATCTGCACGCCGCCGAGCTCGGTGTCCTCGAGCGCGGTGCGCTGGAAGGAGGTGACCGGGGTCGCCCAGCGGATGATCTCGTCCACCGCGGTGGCCGGGCGCTCCTTCTTGAAGAGCTCCCACTGGTCGGGGTTCTCCATGAACGCGACCATGCCGTGGCTGATGGCGTTGCGCGTGGTCTCGTTACCGGCGACCGCGAGCAGGATGACGAAGAAGCCGAACTCCTCCGGGGTGAGCGCCTCGCCGTCGACGTCGGCCTCGATCAGCGTGGTGACCAGGTCGTCGGTCGGGTTGGCCTTGCGCGCCTCGGCCATCTGGTACGAGTAGCCGAGCAGTTCCATCGACGCGGCGACCGGATCGATGTCGACATTGTCGGGATCGTCGTAGCCGGTCATGTCGTTGGACCACTCGAAGACCTTCATCCGGTCTTCCTGCGGCACGCCGATCAGCTCGGCGATCGCTTGCAGCGGCAACTCACAGGCGACCTGGGTGACGAAGTCGCCCGAGCCCGCCTCGGCGGCCGCCTTGACGATCTTCTCGGCCCGGTCCGACAGCTCGGCGCGCAGGCCGTTGACCGCGCGCGGGGTGAAGCCCTTGGCGATCAGCTTGCGGAGCTTGGTGTGCTCCGGCGCGTCCTTGTTGAGGATGACGAAGCGCTGCAGCTCGATCTGCTCGCGCTGGATGTCGTCGTTGAAGCGCGGGATCGCGGTGTTCTCGTAGGTGGAGAACACATCGCTGCGTCGCGACACTTCCTTCACGTCGGCGTGCTTGCTCACCACCCAGAAGCCGTCGTCATGGAAACCGCCGACGTCGGGCGACTGCGCATTCCACCAGATGGGGGCGGCCCGCCGCAGCTCGGCGAACTCCTCCACCGGGACACGCTCGGCGTAGATATCGGGGTCGGTGACGTCGAACCCGTCCGGCAGGTTCGGCCGGGTACCCGTCGCGTGACCGGGGCCGGCGTGTTCGGTGCGCGGATCTACCACCAGATGTCTCCTTCGACAAACTGAAACACGTTCTACAATCATTCAAGCACAGGGGTTGCCGTGACGGAAGAACCACGCGGTTTTACCCTGGGCACAGGAACAGAACTTGTTGCAGTTACGAGGGAGAATCAGATGGGCACACCCGTCATCGTCGAGGCCGTGCGTACTCCGATCGGTAAGCGCCGCGGACAGCTTTCGGGACTGCACGCGGCCGAACTGCTCGGACTGGCCCAGCGCGGGCTGCTCGATCGGGCCGGCATCGATCCGGCCGAGGTCGAGCAGGTGATCGGCGGCTGCGTCACCCAGGCGGGCGAGCAGTCCAACAACGTCACCCGGGTGGCGTGGCTGCACGCGGGCCTGCCCTGGCAGACCGGCGCCACCACCATCGACGCCCAGTGCGGCTCGGCCCAGCAGGCCAACCACCTCATCGCCGGCCTCATCGCGACCGGCGCGATCGACGTCGGCATGGCGTGTGGCGTCGAGGCCATGAGCCGGGTGCCGCTGGGCGCGAACGTCGGCACCGAGGCGGGCCCGCGCAGGCCCGCGTCGTGGTCGATCGACCTGCCCGACCAGTTCGGCGCCGCCGAGCGAATCGCCCGCAGGCGCGGCATCACCCGCGCCGATATCGACGGATTCGGTTTGCGCTCACAGCAATTGGCCGCCCAGGCGTGGGCCGAGGGCCGCTTCGACCGCGAGGTGCTCCCGGTCTCGGCGCCGGTGCTCGACAGCGAGGGCAACGCCACCGGCGAGAAGTTCGAGATGACCAGGGACCAGGGCTTGCGCGCCACCACGCTCGAGGGCCTGGCCGCGCTCAAGCCGGTCGTCGCCGACGGCATCCACACCGCGGGCACCTCGTCGCAGATCTCCGACGGCTCCGCCGCCGTGCTGCTGATGGACGAAACCGTCGCGCGCGACAAGGGTTTGCGCCCGCGGGCCCGCATCCGCACCCAGGTGCTCGTCGGCGCGGAGCCGGAGTTCCACCTCGACGGCCCGGTGCAGGCGTGCACCCGGCTGCTCGAGCGCTCCGGAATGAAGATTTCGGATATCGACCTTTTCGAGATCAATGAAGCATTCGCCTCCGTCGCACTTTCGTGGGCTTCTGTACATCAGCCGGACATGGACCGGGTAAATGTCAACGGCGGTGCGATCGCAATCGGGCATCCGGTCGGCTCCACCGGCTCCCGGCTCATCACGACGGCTTTGCACGAGCTGGAGCGAACCGGCAAGGGCACGGCCATGGTGCTCATGTGCGCAGGCGGCGCACTCGCCACCGGAACGATCATCGAACGCCTGTAGACTGACGATCACCGAAACCGGGCGCCCAGGTTGAACATTCATCCCAGGGCGCCCGGAACGTGTCGTACGCCACACAATCCAGGGGGCGAGGGGGAACATGAGACATCAGCTAACTTTGGGCTACCATCGACCTAAGGTTGAAGAACCCCGCGACGGGCACGAACCCGGGCACCCTCCGGCTCCACAAGAGTCGTTGGCGTGACCCGCAAACGCGACCGTCGCGGCCCCTGCACGCAGGTGAGCGTCGGAAACCGTAGAGAAATCCTGAATCAGGCGTAGGTTTTCAGTTACTGAGCCGCTAATATCAATGATACGTATCCGAGATAACGACTGTTAGTACAGTGAAGGGAATTGGGCGGCTCACAATGGCTGATTTCGCGGCGCGGCTGAACAAGCTGTTCGAAACCGTGCATCCCCCGGGGCGCAAGCCGCACACCAACGCAGAGGTTGCGGCTGCGCTGACTGCCTCCGGGCATCCGATCTCGAAGCCGTATCTCTCGCAGCTGCGGTCGGGACAACGAACGAACCCGTCCGACGAGACGGTGGCCGCCCTGGCGAAGTTCTTCAAGGTCAAGCCTGACTACTTCTTCAACGACATCTACGCGGCCAAGATCGATCACGACCTGGAGCTGCTCGCGCAGCTGCAGGGCTACGGGCTGCGTCGACTGTCCAGCAGGGCATTCGACCTCTCGGAAGAATCACAGAATTTGCTCACCTCCATGGCGGAGAAGTTGCGGGCGAGCGAAGGTTTGCCCGAAATTCCGCCGGACGGAACGGAATAGGAACCACAGAGCGGTCGGCCTGACGCACCTGATGGTGTCCTGGGACCGGCCGTGACAGACGGATACGTGCACAGTGAACGGGCCTGAGACGGTGTGATCCACCAGCTCAGGCCCGTTCTCTGTACTCGTTTCAGCTCGAAGCGGCGGCGCTCTTCGGCGCGGCGCCCGCGGCGGCGACCGCCGAGTCGTACTCGGAGGCGATCGCCAGCACCCAGCCGCGCGGACTCACTCCGGGCGGGGGCGCGATCCAGCGCGCGTCGACGAACAAGTCCCCCAACGGATCTCGCACCCACTCGGCGACGACCGCGGCCCGCTCCGGTACCGACGCGGGCGGCTCGCCCGCCGCCGGGATGACGATGCCGCTGCCGGAGAGCAGGTACAGCGCGTCCATCACCTGGGCCACGTGGTCGGACGCCTTGAGCTGCGTCGACGTGGCGTTCTGCTCGGGCGCGACCACATCGGGGAAGCGGCCGACCATCAGCTTGTGCAACGGCCGGATCCGGCGCAGCAGAATCCGGGCCCGCCACCACAACTCGACCACGATCGACACCGCGCCGAACGCGATCAGCAGGCTCGCGATCTCCCAGGCCTGCCAGCCCCAGGTCGGCTCGCCGGGCGGGGACGGCTCGGCGTGCTGGAAGGCGCGGCCCGCGTTGGCGACCGCGAGCACGGCGACCAAAGCCGTTCCCGCCGTGTAGATCGCGATGCCGCGACCCAGGGTGGTCCAATCCAGGTTGCGCAGACCGGTGGTCACGATGAACACCGCGCCGAGCGCGACCACGATCCAGCCGAAGGTGAACGACCACCCCAGCGTGATCGCGATGGCGAGCGCGCCGATGCCGTAGACCACCATCGCGATCTGGCGCAGATTGCGCCGCGAGACCACCGGCCACGCGGCCGAGGCGACCACCGAGGTGGCGGTGGTGAACAGAATCCACGCCGAATCCACGATGCCGGTGGACAACCACCCGCTACGCACCCCGCCGGGCAGCAGATTATCGACGGCCACCGCGATATCGGGAATCGCGACGGTCGACGCGAGCGCGACAGCGGCGACCGCGACGACGATGGCGACGCGGGCGGTCGTCGCGGGCTTCACCAGCACGCGACCCACTCGCGCACCCGCGGCAACCCAGACCAGCAGGGCTGTCAACCAGAGTGTCATCCGAGTGCCTCATCGAATCGAAGGACCGA
Source organism: Nocardia sp. NPDC051833 (assembly GCF_040681225.1). Lineage (NCBI taxonomy): Bacteria > Bacillati > Actinomycetota > Actinomycetes > Mycobacteriales > Nocardiaceae > Nocardia > Nocardia sp. NPDC051833. The sequence goes on along the minus strand of NZ_JBFAYK010000001.1, from coordinate 3,207,318 downwards.
GACGCCTGCGCCCCGGTTGTTGAAGACGCGCAGCCGGGTCATGAGCATGGCCGCGAAGGTCTCGGCCTCCCACTCGGCGAGATCGTCGGCGCCGTCGTCGACGATCTGCGCGTGGGCGCGCTGACTGAGCATGTAGGCGATCAGGTCGTCGCTGACCTCGAGCGTCGTCTCCACCGCGGGGGCACCTTCGTGGTCGAAGACGATGTGGCCGAGTTCGTGCGCGAGGGTGTGATCCCGGCTCGGCAGGGCATCGGCCAGGACGATGATGTCGCGTTCCGGGTAGAACCGGCGCTGGCCGCACACGCCCGGGCCCAATTGCGCGCTGGTGATCTCGATTTCACGCTGCCGCTCCAGCGAGATCGCCGCGACCACCTCATCGAGGGTGGTCGCGTCGGAGTCGGCGGCGACCGCGCACACCGCGTCGACCGCTGCGGCGACGCGGCGGTAGGACCGGGAGGTGCTCTGGGTCTTGCTCTTGCTCATCGAAGATCCCCTCACGACCTCGGTCCGAAGAATTCGGCACGCGCCGCGTTCACCCGTGCCTGGGCGGCCGCGGCACCTTGGAAACTCACTGCGCCCGAACCGGTTCCGGCCAGGGTCAACGCGATCAGGCCGCCGATCACCGACAGCAGCTTCGGTTCGGGCAGACCGCTGTTGTCGCTGGTCGGCTTGAACTCGGGGTTCGGCTTGGCGGCGGGCGCCGGCGCGGCGGCCGCGGGCGGCGCGGCGGGCGCCTCGACCGCGGGCGGCGCCGCGGCCGGAACCGGTGCTGCCACAGCGATATTCGGGGCGGAGACCGACGGCGCGCCGGGCGCGGGCGGAATCGCGATCGAGGGCAGGGCCGGCGCGGCCGGGACGGAAGGGACCTGGAGCAGCAGCAGCAACAGCAGCGGGGAGGCGGAGCCGACCGCGGCGGAACCGACGGCAGCCGAACCGACCGCGGCCGAACCAGTGCCCGCGGAACCGACGGCGGCCGAACCGATACCGGCCGAGCCCACCGCGGCCGAACCGGTGCCGAGCAGGGCGGAGCCGAGGCCGAGGGTGGCGGACCCGGTGCCCACCGCGGCCGAGCCGACGGCGGCCGAACCGGTGCCGAGCACCGCGGCCGCACCGGCCGAACCCGTACCGAGAATCGCGGCCGCACCGGCCGAACCGGTCGCGAGGACCGCGCCCGCGCCCGCCGAGCCGGTACCGAGGACCGCGGCGACGCCCGCCGATCCGGTGCCGAGAATCGCGCCGACACCCGCCGAACCGGAACCGAGCAGCAGGCCGAGACCGGCCGAGCCCGTACCGAGGACCGCGCCCGCGGCCGCCGAGCCCGCCGCCGAACCGGCGGCCGCGGAACCCGCGGCGGAACCGGAACCGGCGACTTCCTTCTTGGGGATGTCCTGGGCGACCTGGCCGGGGATGGTCAGCGGCTGCCACTCGCCCTCGCCGGCGACCGGCGCACCCGAGGGGCGCTGCGGATCGGCCTGGCCGGGCCCGGTGGTGCCGTCGGCGCCGCTCTGACCGTTGTTGTTGCCCTGAGTGCCGGCACCGGAACCGCTGGGGAGGCGCAGTTCGGTGGGCTTGCCGGTGTTCTGACCACCGTTGTTCGGACTGTTGTCGTCCTGGCCGCTGCTGCCACTCCCCGGCGCCTGCGCGGCGGGAGTCGGCGGTTTCTCCGGCGCGGCGACGGCGACTACCGCCGGACCCAGTAGAGCGGAACCGGCCAGCACGCTCGCAGCGGCAAGTACGCGCAAGATGCGACCAACGGCCATGCGCTTGTCATCCCCTTAGTTTTTCAGCGCAGCATTACCCCCGGTCGCGACACATTCCGGGATCGACGAACAGTAGCCCATAGTAAACCCACCCCTGATTCCACGCAGAAGAGAGCAAGAGTCGTCCAGCCCCCTGAACGTGTGTGACATGCCATAAGCGCAGGCCGGGGAGGTTTCCCCGGCCTGCGCTCATAGAGTTTGCTATGCGCCGTACACCGGCTCCGGCGGAGTGCTCTTCTCGATCAGTTCGGCCACCACCGGACCCAGCTCAGCGGGGTTCCAGCGGGCACCGCGGTCGACCGGGGCGCCGTGCCGCCAGCCCTGCGCGAGCGCCACCTTTCCGCCCTCGACCTCGAACATCCGGCCGGTCACGCCCGCCGACTCGGTGCTGCCGAGCCACACGACGAGCGGGGAGATGTTCTCCGGCGCCATGGCGTCGAAGCCCGCGTCCGGGGCGGCCATGGTGTCGGCGAAGACCGTCTCGGTCATCCGGGTGCGGGCGGCGGGCGCGATGGCGTTCACGGTCACGCCGTAGCGGCCGAACTCGGCCGAAGCGGTGAGGGTGAGACCGGCGATACCCGCCTTGGCCGCACCGTAGTTGCCCTGGCCGACGCTGCCCTGCAGACCGGCGCCGGAGCTGGTGTTGATGACGCGGGCGTCGACCGGACGACCGGCCTTGGCCTCGCCGCGCCAGTACTCGGCCGCGTGCCGCATGGTGGCGAAGTGGCCCTTGAGGTGCACGCGGACCACCGCGTCCCACTCGTCCTCACCCAGGTTGACCAGCATCCGGTCGCGCACGAAACCGGCGTTGTTGACCAGCACGTCCAGACCACCGAAGGTGTCGACGGCCTGGCGGATCAGGTTGCGGGCGCCCTCCCAGTCGGCGACGTCGTCGTAGTTGGCGACGGCCTCGCCACCGGCGGCGACGATCTCGTCGACCACCTGCTGGGCCGGGGTCTCGGTGGTCGCGGCGCCGTCGAGCGCGGTGCCGACATCGTTGACCACCACCTTCGCGCCCGCCGCGGCGAAGGCCAGCGCGTGCGCGCGGCCGATCCCGCGGCCTGCGCCGGTGACGATGACGGTGCGGCCCGCGCAGATCAACTGCTGGTCGTCCATGTGAAAGCTCCTGTGTCTATCGGTGGGTCTAGTGGTTGGCGTTGGCGGCGTCCAGGAAGGCCGGGCGTTCGCCGCCGCCGTGGACGAGCAGGGTGGCGCCGCTGACGTGCGCGGCCAGCGGGGAGGCCAGGAACAGCGCGGCGTTGCCCACGTCGGCGGGGTTGGCGAGGCGGCCGAGCGGCACCGTCCGCGCCACGGCCGCCACGCCGTCGGCGTCGCCGTAGTGCAGGTGGCTGAGCTCGGTCTCCACCGGGCCGACGACCACCGAGTTGAGCCGAACCTTGGGCGCCCATTCGACGGCCAGCGAGGTGGCCAGGTTGTCCAGGCCCGCCTTGGCGGCGCCGTAGGCGGCGGTGCCCGGCGACGGCCGGTGCCCGCTGACGCTGGTGATCATCACGATCGAGCCGCCCGCGTCCTGCTTCTGCATGACCGCGTTGGCCTGCTGCGAGATGAGCAGCGGCGCGAGCAGATTCAGCTCCACGATCTTGGCGTGGAACTTGGGGCTCGCGGCGTCGGCCATCGCGAACGGGGCACCGCCCGCGTTGTTCACCACATGGTCGATCCGGCCGTGCCTGGCGACGATCTCGGCGAACATCGCGGCGACGGCGTCGGGGTCACGCACATCGCAGGTGAGGTGTTCGGTGCCGCGATCCCCCACCGTGATCGGTTCGTCGGCGGGCCTGCGCGCGCAGGTCAGCACGGTCGCGCCCGCGGCGAGGAAGGCCCGGCTGATACCGGCGCCGACACCGCGGACTCCGCCTGTCACCAGAACGATCTGCTCGGAAAGGTCGATTTCTACAGCCACCGTGCTAACCTACCAAGCAATTGCTTGCTTTGTCTCGGGTTCGCCGAGGCGCGCACGATGGGACTTGCGATGGGGATAAACCGTCACACCGAAACCGAGGGCGTCGAAGTCGTCACTGTCGACTACCCGCCGGTCAACGCACTACCGTCCGACGGTTGGTTCGCCCTGGCCGACGCCGTCCGGGCGGCCGGGCGTAATCCGGAGACCCGGGTGGTCGTGCTGCGGGCCGAGGGCCGCGGCTTCAACGCCGGCGTCGACATCAAGGAGATGAACGCCGACACCGGCCACACCGCGCTGATCCGCGCGAACCACGGCTGCTTCGACGCCTTCGCGGCCGTCTACGACTGCGAGGTCCCCGTGGTGACCGCCGTCAACGGCTTCTGCCTCGGCGGCGGCATCGGCCTGGTCGGCAACTCGGATGTGATCATCGCCTCCGACGACGCCACCTTCGGCCTGCCCGAGGTGGACCGTGGCGCGCTCGGCGCGGCCACCCACCTGGCCCGGCTGGTCCCCCAGCACCTGATGCGGACCATGTTCTACACCGCGGGCAAGCTCACCGCCCAGCAGCTGCACCACTACGGCTCGGTGTACCAGGTGGTGCCGCGCGCCGAGCTCGACGCCGCGGCCATGGAGGTCGCCAAGAACATCGCGAACAAGGACGGCCGCGTGATCCGGGCCGCCAAGCGCGCGCTCAACGGCATCGACGTGCAGGACGTGCACCGCTCCTACCGCTACGAGCAGGGCTTCACCATGGAGCTCAACCTCGCCGGCGTCGCCGATGAGATCCGGGCGCGTTTCGACGACGATCTCGCCGCGCAGAAGAAGGAGAAGTAGACGCCATGCGCGACAAGAGAATGACGCTCGACGAGGTCGTCGGCGAGCTGCGCAGCGGCATGACCATCGGCATCGGCGGCTGGGGTTCCCGGCGCAAGCCGATGGCGCTGGTGCGCGCGCTGCTGCGCTCGGACGTCACCGATCTGACCGTGGTCACCTACGGCGGCCCCGACCTGGGCCTGCTGTGCTCGGCGGGCAAGGTGCGCAAGGCGTACTACGGCTTCGTCTCGCTGGATTCGGCGCCCTTCTACGATCCGTGGTTCGCCAAGGCGCGCACCGAGGGCGCGATCACCGTGCGCGAGATGGACGAGGGCATGGTCAAGTGCGGTCTGCAGGCCGCGGCCGCCCGGCTGCCGTTCCTGCCGATCCGGGCCGGTCTCGGCTCCTCGGTCATCGACTTCTGGGACGGCGAGCTGGCGACGGTCCAGTCGCCGTACCCGGCCGCCGACGGCCGGACCGAGACGCTCGTCGCCATGCCGGCGCTGAACCTCGACGCCGCCTTCGTGCACCTGGATCTGGCCGACAAGCACGGCAACGCCGCCTACACCGGCGTCGACCCGTACTTCGACGATCTCTACTGCCTGGCCGCCGAACGGCGCTACGTCTCGGTGGATCGCATCGTCGAGACCGAGGAACTGGTGAAAGCCGTTCCGCAGCAGTCGATCATCCTCAACCGCATGCTGGTCGACGGCGTCGTCGAATCGCCCGGCGGCGCGCACTTCACCTTCTCCGGCAGCTACGGCCGCGACGAGAAGTTCCAGAAGCACTATGTGGCCGCCGCGGCGACTCCCGAGTCGTGGGCCGAGTTCAAGGCTCGCTACCTGGATGTCTCCGAGGACGAATACCAGGCCGCTGTTACCGCTTTCGCCGAGGAGCAGAAGCTATGACGATTACCCGTGCTGAAGTCTGCGTGGTCGCCGCCGCAGAGATCTTCCGCGGAGCCGGTGAGATCATGGCGAGCCCGATGTCGACGGTCACCACCATCGGTGCCCGGCTGGCCCGGCTCACCTTCGAGCCCGACCTGCTGCTGTCCGACGGCGAGGCGCTGTTCTTCGCCGAGGTTCCGGCGATCGGCGCGAAAGCCCCGGTCGAGGGCTGGATTCCGTTCTCCAAGGTGTTCGACGTGGTCGCCTCCGGCCGTCGGCACGTGGTGATGGGCGCCAACCAGATCGACCGGTTCGGCAACCAGAACCTGTCGGCCTTCGGTCCGCTGCAACAGCCGACCCGGCAGATGTTCGGCGTGCGCGGCGCGCCGGGCAACACCATCAACCACGCCACCAGCTACTTCGTGCCCCGGCACAACAAGCGGGTGTTCGTCGATCAGGTCGACATCATCTCCGGCATCGGTTACGACCGCATCGATCCCGAGAACCCGGCCTACCGCTTCCACCACCTGCACCGCGTGGTGACCAACCTGGGCGTGTTCGACTTCAACGGCCCCGACCACACCCTGCGCGCGCTGTCGCTGCATCCGGGCGTGAGCGCCGACGAGGTCGCCGAGAACACCTCCTTCGAGGTCGCCGAGCTGGGAACCGCGGGCGAGACCCGGCTGCCCTCCGAGGAAGAACTGCGGATCATCCGTACCGTGCTCGACCCCAAGGGCTTCCGGGAGAAGGAAGTGGCGGCGTGAGCGCGCGGCTGCATACTCCGCTGACCGAGCTGGTCGGCATCGAGCATCCGGTCGTGCAGACCGGCATGGGCTGGGTCGCCGGTCCGCGCCTGGTCGCGGCCACCGCCAACGCGGGCGGCCTCGGCATCCTGGCCTCGGCCACGATGACCTTCGAGGAGCTCGAGGCGGCGATCGCCAAGACCAAGTCGCTCACCACCAAGCCGTTCGGCGTGAACATCCGCGCCGACGCGACCGACGCCACCGCGCGCATCGACCTGCTCATCCGCGAGCAGGTCAAGGTCGCCTCCTTCGCGCTCGCGCCGAAGCAGAACCTCATCGCCAAGCTGAAAGACGCCGGTGTGGTGGTGGTTCCGTCGATCGGCGCCGCCAAGCACGCGGTGAAGGTGGCCTCCTGGGGCGCCGACGCGGTGATCGTGCAGGGCGGCGAGGGCGGTGGGCACACCGGCCCGGTCGCCACCACGCTGCTGCTGCCGTCGGTGCTCGACGCCGTCGACATCCCGGTGATCGCGGCGGGCGGCTTCTTCGACGGGCGCGGCCTGGCCGCCGCGCTGTCCTACGGCGCGGCCGGTGTCGCGATGGGCACTCGCTTCCTGCTCACCCAGGAGAGCACCGTCCCCGAGGCCGTGAAGCAGGAGTACCTGGCGCGCGGCCTGCAGGACACGGTGGTCTCGGTGAAGGTCGACGGCATGCCGCACCGGATGCTGAACACCGAATTGGTCGACAAGCTGGAGCATTCCGGCGGCTGGCGCGGACTGTCGGCGGCGGTCGGCAACGCGGCCAAGTTCAAGTCCATGACCGGCATGAAGTGGTCGACGATCATGCGCGACGGTCTCGCCATGCGCAAGACCAAGGACCTCAGCTGGTCCCAGGTCGTCATGGCGGCGAACTCGGCGATGCTGACCAAGGCCGGTCTCGTCGAGGGCCGCACCGACGCGGGCGTGCTGCCCGCGGGCCAGGTCACCGGCATCATCGACAGCCTGCCGACCGTGGCCGAGCTGATCGACGGGATCGTCGCCGACGCCGTCGCCCGGATCGAGGCCGTCTCGGCGCTGACCACCGAGCCTGCCGCCGAGGCCCACTGACCAGGAGCCGTACCCGGCTCCCACCACAAGCTCGCCCCCGATCGACGGCCCAGAGCCAACCGTCGGTCACCATGGGGCGATCGAACACCGGACCCGGTGCCGCACTCACGAGGTGCGCACCGGGTCCGGTGCTCTTTTCGGGCTCGGCGCGCGCACACGACCCAGCACGACACGGGCTCGAAGCCGTCGCCGACGTCATCCGGTCGCCTAGAATTTGCCGGGCATCGATATCACCGTGGGAGGTAGCGGGGAAACCGGTCGCCATCCGCAATTCCGGCCTCGTCGCTGCTGGTATGCGAGATGATTGCCGAATCCTTCGGCCCGCGTCCGCCCCACCGGCACCACCGATCCGGAGGAGTAGCGCGATGACAGCCTCGGAACAGACCGCGACGAAGAAGATGCCGCTGCTGACCTTGTCGGCGATGGTGGTCGGCTCGATGGTCGGTGCCGGCGTCTTCTCGCTGCCGCGCAACTTCGGGCAGGCCACCGGCGGATTCGGCGCGATCATCGCCTGGACGATCGCCGGTACCGGAATGCTGATGCTGGCGTTCGTCTTCCAGACGCTGGCCGTGCGCAAGCCCGACCTCGACGCCGGTGTCTACGCCTACGCCAAGGCCGGGTTCGGCGAGTACCTCGGCTTCTTCTCCGCGTTCGGATACTGGGCGAGCGCCTGCGTCGGCAATGTCAGCTACTGGGTGCTGATCAAGTCCACCCTCGGGCAGGTGCTGCCGATCTTCGGCGAGGGCAACACCGTGCCCGCGGTGCTGCTGTCGACGGTGTGCATCTGGGCGTTCCATTTCATGGTGCTGCGCGGAGTGCAGGAGGCCGCGACCATCAACCAGATCGTCACCGTGGCCAAACTGGTGCCGATCCTGGTGTTCATCGTGGTGCTGCTGTTCTACTTCGACCCCGGTGTCTTCGCGGACAACTTCTGGGGCGGCGAGGCGTACTCCGAATCGCTGGTCGAACAGGTGCGTTCGACCATGCTGGTGACGGTCTTCGTCTTCCTCGGCATCGAGGGCGCGAGCGTGTACTCCAGGTACGCGCGCAAGCGCGAGGACATCGGCCGCGCCACCGTGCTCGGATTCGTCAGCGTGCTCGCCATTTTCGCGTCGGTGACCATGGTGTCGTTCGGCATCATGCCGCGCGACGAACTGGCCGCCGCGCAGCAGCCCTCGATGTCGCCGGTCTTCGAATCCGCCGTCGGCACCTGGGGCGCCTGGTTCATCAGCATCGGCCTGATCATCTCGGTTCTCGGCGCTTACCTGGCCTGGACGCTGATGGCCGCCGAGGTGCTGTTCGTCGCGGCGAAGGACCGGGACATGCCGTCGTTCCTGGCTCGGGTCAACAACGCCGATGTGCCCGCGGTCGCGCTGGTCTTCACCACGGTGCTGATCCAGATCGTGCTGGTCACGACACTGTTCTCGGACGACGCCTTCACCTTCACCCTCAAGCTGTGCAGTTCGCTGTCGCTGGTGCCGTACCTGCTGGCCGCGGCCTACGCGCTCAAGCTCGCCTACACCAGGGAGACCTACGAGCGGATCCAGCCGGGCGACCGCACCAAAGAGCTCCTCATCGCCTTCGTCGCCACGTTCTACACCGCGTTCATGCTCGTCGCGGCCGGACTCGAGTTCCTGCTGCTGTCGTGCATCATCTACGCGCCCGGCACCCTCCTGTTCGTCCTGACCCGTCGCGAGGCGGGCAAGCGGGCGTTCTCACCCTGGGAGGCGGTGCTGTTCGCCGCCGTCGCCCTCGGCGCCGTGGTCGGCATCGTCGGCCTGGCGACCGGAGCCATCTCGATCTGAGTCCGTCGATCTTTCGAGGAGCAGAAATGACTGGAACCCCCGCCACCGCGTTCGGCGTCCATTCCGAGGTCGGCACGCTGCGCAAAGTGCTGGTCTGCGCGCCCGGCCTGGCCCACGAGCGGCTCACCCCGACCAACTGCGATGACCTGCTCTTCGACGATGTGCTGTGGGTGCAGAACGCCAAACGCGACCACTTCGACTTCATGACCAAGATGCGTGACCGCGGCGTCGAGGTGGTCGAGCTGCACAATCTGCTCGCCGAGACGATGGCCGTGCCCGGCGCGAAGGACTGGATGCTGGATCGCAAGATCGTGGCCGACGAGGTCGGGCTCGGGCTGATCGACGACACCAGGGCCTACCTGGACTCGCTCGACGACCGCACCCTGGCGACCTACCTGATCGGCGGCCTCGCGACCGCGGACCTGCCCGCGGAATTCCGTTCCGGCTACCTGGCGCTGGCGCGCGAGCAGACCGGTGTCCGCGAGTACCTGATGCCGCCGCTGCCGAACACCCTCTACACCCGCGACACCACCTGCTGGCTCTACGGCGGTGTGACGCTCAATCCGCTGTACTGGCCCGCCCGGCACGACGAGACGCTGCTGATGGGCGCGATCTACGCCTTCCATCCCGACTTCACCGGCGCGAAGGTCTGGTGGGGCGACCCCGAACGGGATTGGCGGCTGGCGACTTTCGAGGGTGGCGACGTGATGCCGGTCGGCAACGGGGTGGTCCTGATCGGGATGAGCGAACGGACGTCGCGGCAGGCGATCACCCAGGTGGCCGCGGCGCTGTTCGCGGCGGGCGCCGCCGAGCGGGTGATCGTGGCCGGGATGCCGAAGCTACGCTCGGCCATGCACCTCGACACCGTGTTCACCTTCGCCGACCGCGATCTGGTCACCGTCTACCCCGACATCGTCTACGGCATCCACCCGTTCTCCCTGCGGCCCAGCGACCGTGCCCCCGGTGTCGAGGTGACCGAGGAGACCGCGCCGTTCCTCGACGTGGTGGCCGAGTCGCTGAAGCTGCCGAAGCTGCGGGTGGTGGAGACCGGCGGCGGCTACTACGCCAACGAACGCCAGCAGTGGGACAGCGGCAACAACCTCGTCGCCGTCGAGCCGGGTGTCGTGTTCGCCTACGACCGCAACACCCACACCAACGCGGCGCTGCGCAAGGAAGGCGTCGAGGTGATCACCATCGTCGGCGCCGAACTCGGTCGCGGTCGCGGCGGTGGCCACTGCATGACCTGCCCGCTGATCCGCGACGCCGTGGAGTTCTGAGCCCGGCGGATCAGCGCGGACGCACCTCGACCCGGTTGTCGTGGAAGACCGCGCCGCCGCCGTAGTCCGAATCCCGTTCGGCGATGGTCGCGTTGACGGTGGCACCGTTGGTGAACTTGGCCCAGCGGCCCTTCGTGGTGCCCGCGACGCCCGGCCGGACCCGGTCCGACACCTCGGCCACGGCCTCGAACGATCCGCGCGCGTTGGACACCAGCACGTCGGCGCCGTCGGCGATGCCGCGCGTGGCGGCGTCGTCGGGGTGCAGGGTGATGGTGGATTCGCCTGCCCGGCGGCGTAATTCGGGATTGCCGCCGAAGGAGGTGTTCAGGAAGTAGTGCGAGGCGGCGGAGATCAGCACCAGCCCGTCGCCCTGGTCGGCCGGTGGCGTGTAGTCCGGGAGCGGATCGTGGCCCGCCAGTTCGGCACGCGCCGAGACGAATTGCAGCTTGCCCGCCGGGACCGAGCCGGGCTGGATCTTCAGGAAGCCGTCGGCGCGGAGCCGGTCCAGGTCGTGGCCCTTCAGCAGTTGCCTGGCCAGTTCCTCGTCGGAGTCGTAGAGCGCCGGTTCGGTGAGACCGAGGCGGCGCGAGAGCCTGCGGAAGGTCTCGGTGGTGGACAGGCATTCGCCCGGCGGTTCGACGGCGGGTTCGTTCCAGACCAGGTAGAGGTGGCCGTAGCCCGCGATCACGTCGAGGTGTTCGGGCTGCATGGTGGCGGGCAGCACGATGTCGGCGTAGTCGACGGTGTCGGTGCCGAAGTGCTCGAGCACGACGGTGAACAGGTCGTCTCGGGAGAGTCCTTCGATCACCCGGCGCTGGTCGGGGTTGGAGCCGACCGGGTTCGCGCCGATCACGAACAGCGCCTTGACCGGCGGGTTTTCGGTCTCGAGCAGGGCTTCGCCGAGCCGGGTCATCGACAGGGTGCGGACCGGGTGCGGCAGGAGGTCGTCGCGGACCAGCGCGGCGTCGTCGAGCCGGAAGTGGCCGCTGGTCGAATAGTGCAGTCCGCCACCGGGAATCGCCCAGTCGCCGGTGACGCCGGGCAGGCAGGCCAGCACCCGCAGGGCCATGCCGCCGCCCGCGTGCCGCTGCATTCCCTGGGAGGCGCGGATGGCGGTCGGCCTGGTGCGGGCGATCCGTTCACCGAGTGCGACGATCCGCTCCTGCGGCACGCCGGTGATCGCCGCGGTGCGCTCGGGGGTGAATTCCAGGACGCGGTCGCGGAATTCGGGCCAGCCCTCGGTGTGCTCGGCGAGGAAGCGCTCGTCCTGCGCGCCGAGCGAGACGATGACGTGCAGCAGCCCGAGCGCGAGCGCGGCGTCGGTGCCGGGCAGCGGCGCGATGTGCTCGTCGCAGCGTTCGGAGGTCTTGGTGCGCACCGGATCGATCGACACCAGGTAGGCGCCGCTGTCCTGGACGAACTTCCACAGGTGGTGCCCGGAGGTGAGCGGGTTGGTGCCCCACAGCAGGATCAGCTCCGACTTCGCGAAATCCTCGGGATCCATGCCGCCGGAGGTACCGAGCGTGTAGCGCAGGCCGGCGCCGCCGGCGACCGAGCAGATCGTCGCGGCGTGGTGCGAGGCACCGAGCACGTTGAACATCCGGCGACCGGGATAGCCCTCGAGGCCCTGGAGATAGCCGAGGCTGCCGGTGCCGTGGAACGGCCAGATCGCCTCGCCGCCGAATTCGTCGATGATGCCGGTGAGCCGGGTGGCGATCTCGTCGAGCGCGTCGTCCCAGCTGATCCGCTCGAAGCGGCCCGAGCCCTTGGGCCCGACCCGGCGCAGCGGATAGCGCAGCCGGTCGGGCGAGCCGACCTGCTCCAGATAGCGATTGACCTTGACGCACAAGGCGCCCCGGGTCACCGGGTGCTCCTTGTTCCCCCGCAGCGCGGTGGCCGCACCGTCCTCGACGGTCACCACCCACGAGCACGCGTCGGGGCAATCGAGCGGGCACGCACCGAGCACCTTCACCCGACCCATCGTAGGCCGGGGGTACGACAGCCGCCCGGCGGCCGACAGCGGTAACACCGACCGCCCGGAATGTGATGTAAGTCACGTAAGGACGGTTTCACGGCTGTGGCGCCGTCGGAGCACGAGATGCGCGGAGGCCCTGTCACAGGTCGGGGCGTCGTGCCCCCACGCTCGGTGGGAGGTAGGAGATGATAAAGCTCGGCAAGAAGATGGTGGTCAGCGCGTCGGCGGCGATGCTGCTCGGCGCGGGGGTGGTGATGGGTGCGGCGCCGGTACAGGCGCAGTGGGGTCCGTCGGGATGCTCGGCGTATCCGATCAACAACACGTCGGCGTACTCACAGTGCTATTGGCCGGTCCGGCATCAGGTGCGGATCGAATGCAGGCATTGGTGGGGCTGGTTCGGCAGCAGCTGGGCCACCTACGAACGCCGCGGCCCGATCGCGTGGGATGGCCAGCAGTCCTGGGCCCATTGCGATTTCCCCGGGACACTCCAACGCTGGGATGTCGTGACCTATTGGTGGTGAACGAGGTGTGGTCCCCGGCGGAATCCGCCGAGGACCACCAGACTTCGTCCGGAACTACTTGTCCGCGTCCAGCCGCTCGATGATCGTCACGTTCGCCGTGCCGCCACCCTCGCAGATGGTGAGCAGGCCGTAGCGACCGTTCACCCGCTCCAGCTCGTTGAGCAGCGTGGCGAACAGCTTGGCGCCGGTCGCGCCGAGCGGGTGACCGAGCGCGATGGCGCCACCGTTGACGTTCACCTTCGCCGGATCGGCGCCGATCTCCTTGATCCAGGCCAGGACCACGGGCGCGAAGGCCTCGTTGATCTCGATGACGTCGATGTCGTCGATGGTCAGGCCGGTCTTCTCCAGCGCCCACTGGGTCGCCGGGATCGGCGCGCTGAGCATGAAGATCGGGTCGGCGCCGCGCGCGCTCACGTGATGGATGCGGGCGCGCGGGGTGAGGCCGTACTCCTTGACCGCCCACTCCGAGGCGAGCAGCGTCGCGCTGGCACCGTCGGAGATCTGGCTGGCGACCGCCGCGGTGAGCGGGCTGCCCTCCGACAGCGGCTGCAGCGAGGCCATCTTCTCCAGGCTGGTCTCGCGCGGACCCTGGTCGACGGTGAAGTCGCCGACCGGCACGATCTCGTTGTCGAAGCGGCCCTCGGCGATGGCGGCCTTGGCGCGCTCGTGGCTCTGCAGCGCCCAGCGCTCCATGTCCTCGCGGCTGATGCCCCACTTCTCGGCGATCATCTCGGCGCCCTTGAACTGGGAGACCTCGCCGGTGCCGTAGCGCGAGTCCCAGCCCTTCGCGCCGATGAACGAGGACTCGAAGCCGTACGGCTTGGCCGCGAGCATGGCGGCGCCGATCGGGATGGCGCTCATGTTCTGCACGCCGCCTGCCACGATGACCTCGGCGGTACCGCTCATGATGGCCTGCGCGCCGAAGTTGATCGCCTGCTGGCTGGAACCGCACTGCCGGTCGACGGTGACGCCGGGCACCTCCTCGGGGTAGCCGGCGACCAGCCACATGGTGCGGCCGATGTTGCCCGCCTGCGGGCCGAGGTTGTCGACACAGCCGACGATCACGTCGTCGACGATCGCCGGGTCGATGCCGGTGCGCTCGACGAGACCACGCAGCGCGGCCGCGCCGAGATCGGCGGAGTGCACCTCGGCCAGCGCGCCACCGCGCTTGCCGACCGCGGTACGCACCGCATCGATCACATAGGCCTCCCGCAACGGGGCGTAGGGGCGGCGCTCGGCGGATGCGGTCATGATGGAACTCCTATTTCGCGGTGCTCCCGGGCACGGTCAGCCCGTCGAGCACGATGGTGAGATATTGCTGAGCAAGGCTTTGCACGGTGATCGGGCCACCGGGGGTGTACCAGCGGACCGCGACCCACACGGTGTCGCGCAGGAAGCGGAACGCCAGTTCGACGTCGAGTTCGGGGCGGAAGCTGCCGTCGGACACACCGGCGGCCAGCACCTTGTGCCACAGCTCGCGGAACTCGGTGTTGAAGTCGCGGATGTAGCCGAACCGCTCGACGTCGCGCAGGTTCTTGGCCTCGGCCTGGTAGATGGCGACCGCGGCGTGGTGCCGGTCGAAGGCCTCGTAGGAGGCGATCACCAAGGCTTCCAAGGTCGCTCGCGAGCTCAACCCGGCGGCCGCGATCTCGCGGTAGCGGCCGAACAGGTCGTCGAGGAAGCCGCGCAGGATCTCGTCGACCATCGACTCCTTGGAGTCGAAATGGTGGTAGAGACTGCCGGACAGGATGCCCGCCGAGTCGGCGATGTCGCGCACCGTGGTGGCGCGCAACCCGCGCTCGGCGAACAGGTTCGCGGCGAGGTCGAGGAGTTCGGCGCGGCGAGAACGTTTCACGGTGTCGGATGCGGTCACGACGTCATCCTACAACCAAGCACTTGCTTGGTTTCTGGAAACTCCGCACTCGGGCGCCCGCTCGTCATGCGCGCTGACTGCTCACCGAGACGACCTCGCCGGTCAGGTACGAGGTGTAGTCGCTGGCCAGCATGGCGATCGTCGCGGCGACCTCCCACGGCTCGGCGGCGCGACCGAAGGCCTCCCGCTCGCTCAGGGCGTCGAGCAGCTCGCTCGAGCTGACCTTGTCCAGGAACGGATGCCGCGCGATGCTCGGCGCGACGGCGTTGATCCGCACCCCGAACTCGGCGGCCTCGACCGCACTGCACCTGGTCAGCGCCATCACGCCGGCCTTGGCGGCAGCGTAGTGCGCCTGGCCGTGCTGCGCGCGCCAGCCGAGCACGCTGGCGTTGTTGACGATCACGCCGCCGTGGCCCGCCGACCGGAAGTACCCGAGCGCGGCACGGGTGCAGCGGAAGGTGCCGGTCAGGGTGATGTCGAGCACCTGGTCCCACTGCTCGTCGGTCATGTCGACGACCGGGGTCTCGCCGCCGAGGCCGGCATTGTTGACCATGACGTCGATCCGGCCGAGTTCGGCGGCGGCGTCGGTGAGCAGCTGGTTCACCTGCGCGGTATCGCGGACGTCACAGACCACCGCGCCGACCTTGCGCTCGGGGAACTCCTTGGCGAGCAGCTCGGCGGTCTCGGTGAGCCTGCGCTCGTGCCAGTCGGAGACGACGACGTCAGCGCCCTCTTCCAAGAGCCTGCGCGCGGTGGCCGAGCCGATGCCGGTGCCCGCCGCGGCGGTGATGACGGCCTTGCGGCCGGTCAGCAGGCCGTGGCCGGGGATGGACGGGGGCGGGACGGAGAGCGGACCGGTCACGGGCGGGCCTCCCGCGGCAGGCCGAGCACACGCTCGGCGATGATGTTGCGCTGCACTTCGTTCGAACCTCCATAGATCGTGTCGGCGCGGCTGAACAGGTACAGCCGCTGCCATGCGGTCATGTCGTCGGGACCGAGGACCAGCCCGGCGGCGCCCTGCACCGCCATGGCGAGCTCGCCGAGCCCGCGATGCCAGTTGCCCCACAACAGCTTCGAGACCGACGCGCCACCGGCGTCGTCGACGTCCTCGCTCATGGTGCGCAGCGCGTGCGCGCGCAGGACCCGCAGGCCGACCCAGGCGTTGTCGATGCGCTCGGCGATCAGCGGGTCGTCCGCGGCGCCGGTCCGCCGGGCCAGCGCCTCGATGTCGGCGAGCTCACGGGCGAAGCGGATCTGCTGGCCGAGCGTGGAGATGCCGCGCTCGAAGGTCAGCGTGCCCATGGCGATGCGCCAGCCGTCGCCCGGCTCGCCGACCACCAGACCGGCCTCGGTGACGGCGTCGTCGAAGAACACCTCGTTGAATTCGGAGGTGCCGGTGAGCTGTTCGATCGGGCGGACTTCGATGCCCGGCTGGTTCATCGGCACCAGCAGGTAGGACAGGCCCTTGTGCCTGCTCGACCCCTTCTCGGTGCGCGCGATGACGAAGCACCAGTCGGCGACGTGCGCGAGTGAGGTCCAGATCTTCTGGCCGTTGATCACCCAGCGGTCGCCGTCCAGGCGCGCGGTGGTGCTCACCGCGGCCAGATCGGAGCCGGCGCCCGGCTCGGAGTAGCCCTGGCACCACAGCTCGCCGACCGAGCGCACGCCCGGCAGGAATCGCTTCTTCTGTTCTTCGGTGCCGAAGGCCAGCAGCGTCGGGCCGAGCAGTTCCTCACCCACGTGCGAGACGCGCGCGGGCGCGTCGGCCTTCGCGTACTCCTCGTGGAAGATGACCTGCTGGCGCACGCTGGCACCGCGGCCGCCCCACTCGACCGGCCAGCCGAGGCAGGTCCACCCCGCCGCGGCGAGGTGCCGGTCCCAGGCCAGCCGCTCTTCGAAGAACTCGTGCTCGCGCCCCGGCCCGCCGGTGCCGCGCAGGTCACGGAACTCTCCGGCCAGGTTTTCGGCCAGCCAGTCGCGTATTTCCGCGCAAAACTCCGCGTCGGAGGTCGCGGTATCGGAATCTGAGGTCTGGATCACGCCCACGTCGGTAGGATAACCTACCAAGCACTTGCTTTGTTAGCCGATTGGTGAGGACCCCGTGACAACCCCTGCACAGACCACCCCGCAGGCTCTGCGAGACGTCGCCGCGGCGCATCCGCACGAGCCGGCCCTGATCGACGGCGCGACCCGCCTGACCTGGTCCGACCTGCTCGATCAGGTACGGATCGCGGCGCGCGCCCTGATCGCCCGCGGGATCGACCGCGGCGACCGGGTCGCGATGTGGGCGCCCAATACCCATCACTGGGTGGTGGCCGCGCTGGCCGCGCACTCGGTCGGCGCCGCGCTGGTGCCGCTCAACACCCGCTATGTCGCCGCCGAGGCGGCCGACGTGCTGGTCCGGGTGGACGCGAAGGCGCTGTTCGTCGCCGGGTCGTTCCTCGGCCGCGATCGCGCCGCCGAACTGCGCGAGACCGCGCCGGAGCTGAAGATCGGCACCGTCGTGGTGATCCCGGTCGAGGGCGAATCCGCCGTCGACGACGGGTCGCTGAGCTGGTCGGCGCTGCTCGAGCTGGCGGCGACCGTCACCGCCGAGGCGGGCGAGGAGCGGGCGAACGCCGTCTCCCCCGACGACATCTCCGACATCCTGTTCACCTCCGGCACCACCGGCCGCAGCAAGGGCACGCTCGTCGCGCACCGGCAGGCGCTGGGCGTGGTCCGCGGCTGGGTCGAGTGCTCCACCCTGCGCGCGGGCGATCGCTACCTGATGATCCCGCCGTTCTTCCACAACTTCGGCTACAAGGCGGGCATCCTCGCCTGCCTGGTCACCGGGGCCACGATCGTGCCGCAGGCCACCTTCGACGTGCCCGCCGCGCTCGCGCTGATCGAATCCGAGCGGATCACCGTGCTGACCGGCCCGCCGACGATCTACCAGACCATCCTCGAGCATCCCCAGCGCGACGCGCGCGACCTGTCCTCGCTGCGCGTGGCGGTGACCGGCGCGGCGACGGTGCCGGTGGTGCTGATCGAGCGGATGCGCGACGACCTCGACTTCGAGGTGGTCATCACCGCCTACGGCCTGTCCGAGTCGGCCGGATTCGGCACCATGTGCCGCCCCGAGGACGACGCGGCCACCATCGCCAACACCTGCGGCGGCCCGATCGCCGACTTCGAACTGCGCCTGTCCGAGGCCGGTGAGGTGCTGCTGCGCGGCCCCAACGTGATGCTCGGCTACCTCGACGATCCCGAGGCCACCGCCGAGGCCATCGACGCCGACGGCTGGCTGCACACCGGCGACATCGGCGTCGTCGACGAGCGCGGCTACCTGAAGATCACCGACCGGCTCAAGGACATGTACATCACCGGCGGATTCAACGTGTACCCCGCCGAGATCGAGCAGACCCTGGCCAGGCTCGACGGCGTCGCCGAGTCGGCGGTCATCGGCATCCCGGACGAGCGGATGGGCGAGGTCGGCAAGGCCGTCGTCGTCCGCAAGGCCGGCTCGACGCTGACCGCGGACGAGGTGATCGCCTTCGCCGCGTCCACATTGGCCAATTTCAAAGTGCCCCGGCTCGTGGAGTTCCGCGACCAGCTGCCCTACAGCGCGGCGGGCAAAGTGCTCAAGCGTGAGCTTCGTGAGGAGAAGTCGTGAGTTCCGAAACCGAGACCGAGGTCGTCACCTATGCGGTGCGCGGGTCGGTCGCCGTCGTCACCATGAACCGGCCCGAGTTCCGCAACGCGCAGAACTCGAAGATGACCTACGCCCTCGACGCCGCCTTCGTGCGGGCCGTCGAGGACCCCGAGGTCAAGGTGATCGTGCTGGCGGGCAACGGAAAGCACTTCAGCGCGGGCCACGACATCGGCACCCCGGGCCGCGACCACGACGCGCACTACGAGAACAAGGCCGCGCTGTGGTGGGACCACCTCGACCGCGCGGGCGGCGATCAGCGCTTCGCGCGCGAGTCCGAGGTGTACCTGGGCATGTGCCGCCGCTGGCGGGAGATCCCCAAGCCGATGGTCGCGATGGTGCAGGGCGCCTGCATCGCCGGCGGGCTGATGCTGGCCTGGGTGTGCGACATGATCGTCTGCTCCGACGACGCGTTCTTCTCCGACCCCGTTGTCCGGATGGGTATCCCGGGCGTCGAGTACTTCGCGCATCCGTGGGTGATGGGGCCGCGCGCGGCCAAGGAGTTCCTCTTCACCGGTGACCGGTTCGACGCCGCCCAGGCCAAGGAGTGGGGCATGGTCAACCGGGTCGTGCCGCGCGAGGACCTGGAGTCCGAGGTGCTGGCGCTGGCCGAGAAGATCTCCGCCATGCCGCAATTCGGGCTCGCGCTCACCAAGAAGGCCGTCAACCAGGCCGAAGACCTGATGGGCATGCGCTCCGGCATGGACTCGGTCTTCGGGCTGCACCATTTCGCGCACGCGCACAACGCCGAAGTCGGCGCCGATTCGCTCGGCGGGATGACCGCCCGCTCGATGAAGGGCGCCGCGACCGAACAGAACGGGACGAAGTAAGTGGACCTCGAGATCGACCCGGCAGTCCGGGAGTTCCAGCTGGAGGTGCGCGAGTTCCTCGCCGCCAATGTCCCCAGCGAACCGCTGCCGTCCATGGACACCGCCGAGGGTTTCGAAGCCCACCGTGCCTGGGAGGCGAAGCTGGCCGAGGCCCGCCTGTCGGCGGTGTCGTGGCCCACCGAGTACGGCGGCCGCGACGCCTCCATCCTCGAGTGGGTGCTGTTCGAGCAGGAGTACTACGCGGCGGGTGCGCCGGGGCGCGTCGCCCAGAACGGCATCTTCCTGCTCGCGCCGACCCTGTTCGAGCACGGCACCGAGGAGCAGCTGGCCCGGATCCTGCCGCGGATGGCGCGCGGTGACGACATCTGGGCGCAGGCCTGGTCCGAGCCCGAATCGGGCAGCGACCTGGCGAGCCTGCGCTCGACCGCGCGCCGCACCGAGGGCGGCTGGATCCTCAACGGCCAGAAGACCTGGAGCTCGCGCGCCACCTACGCCGACTGGGCCTTCGGCCTGTTCCGCAGCGACCCGGACGCGCAGCGCCATCACGGCCTGACCTACGTGATGTTCCCGCTGTCCGCCGACGGCGTCAGCGTGCGGCCGATCCCGCAGCTCGACGGCGAGCCCGGCTTCGCCGAGATCTTCCTCGACGACGTCTTCGTCCCCGACCGCGATGTCATCGGCGCGCCGAACGAGGGCTGGCGGGTCGCCATGGCGACCTCGAGCAACGAGCGCGGCCTGTCGCTGCGCAGCCCCGGCCGCTTCAGCGCGACCGCGCAGCGGCTGATCGACCTGTGGACCGAGACGTCCGAGCCCACCGACACCGCCGCGCGCAATGCCGTGGTGGACGCCTGGCTCGGCGCCGAGGCCTACCGGCTGCACACCTTCGGCACCGTCACCCGGCTGACCGACGGCGGCCAGCTCGGCGCGGAGTCCTCGATCACCAAGGTGTTCTGGTCCGAGCTCGACATCGCCATGCACCAGACGGGACTCGACCTGCTCGGCCCCGCCGCCGAACTGACCAGCAAGTGGACCGACGGCTACCTGTTCTCGCTGTCGGGCCCGATCTACGCGGGCACCAACGAGATCCAGCGCAACATCATCGCCGAGCGCATCCTCGGCCTGCCGCGGGAGAGCAAGCGATGACCCTCGCCGCCTCGGCTTCTGCCCACAGCCGCTCGGCCACAGCGTGTCGGCCGGCCACCCGTTCGACCACAGGAGTTCCGCGATGAAGTTCGCACTCGCCACCGAACAGCAGGACTTCGCCGCCGAACTGCGCAAGGTCCTCGACGCCGCGCAGGCGCCCGCCGCGACCCGCGCCTGGGCCGCGGGCGACACCGCCAAGGGCACCGCGCTGCTGCGCCAGGTGGCCGAGATGGGCGCCTTCGGCCTGATCGTCGACGAGCAGTACGACGGCGCCGAAGCCACCCCGGTCGACCTCGTCGTCGCGCTCGTCGAGCTGGGCCGGGCCGCCGCGCCGGGCCCGGTGATCGAATCGGCCGCGGTGATTCCGGCACTGTTGCAGCGGCTTCCGAACACCGAGCCCGCGCGGCGCTGGCTGCCCGCGCTCGCGGGCGGCGCGCTGCTGGGCACCGTCAGTTTCGGTGCCACGCAGCGCGGTATCGCCCTCGACGCCGATGCCGCCGACCTGGTGCTGGTCGCCGACGGTGGCACGCTGGCGGTCGGGCGGCGCACCGCGGCCGGACCGCTCGCCTCGATCGATCCGGCGCGCAAGCTGTTCCAGGTCGAGGCCGACGAGGCCGTGGCCGAGGACGCGCAGGACGCCATCGACTACGCCTTCGATCTCGGCGTGCTCGCCTGTGCCGCGCTGCTGCTCGGCGCGGGCCGCGCGCTGCTCGACCAGACCACCACCTACGCCAAGCAGCGCAAGCAGTTCGGCCGCGCCATCGGCGAGTTCCAGGCCGTGAAGCAGCAGCTCGCGGACGTGCTGATCGCGCTGGATCTGGCCGAGCCGCTGCTCTACCGCGCCGCCCTCACGCTGGACTCCGACGATCGCGCGCGCGACGTGTCGGCGGCCATCGTGGCCTGCGGCGACGCCGCCCACCGCGCCTCCAGGGCCGGTCTGCAGGTGCACGGCGCCATCGGCTACACCGCCGAATGCGACCTGTCGCTGTGGATCACCAAGGTGGCGGCCCTGCGCACCGCCTGGGGCACCGCCGATTTCCACCGCGGCCGTATCGCCGACGCCCTGCGCGCCGCGCCCGCCGCGGGCTGATCGAAGGAATCTCATGTCATCGAATGAACTGCTCGAATTCCGCACTTCCGTCCGCGCCCTGCTGGCCAAGCACGCCACGCCGGCCGCGGTGCGCGCCGCCATGGACACCGACCTCGGGTACGACCCGAAGCTGTGGACCATGCTGTGCGAGCAGGTCGGGGTCGCCGCGCTCGCGGTGCCGGAGGAGTGGGGCGGCGCGGGCGCGGGCCTGGTCGAATCACTGATGGTGGTCGGCGAATTGGCCCGCACGCTGGCCGGTGTCCCGATGCTCGGTTCCGCCGTGCTCGGCGTGCAGGCAATCCTGCTCTCGGGCGACGAGCAGGCCTGCGCCCGGCTGCTGCCCGACCTCGCCGATGGCTCGCGCACGGCCGCGCTGTGCTGGGCCGACGCGGCGGGCTGGGACGCCTCCGGCGTCACCGCGAGCGATGGAAAGCTCAACGGCGCGGCGCATTACGTGCTGCACGGCGCCCAGGCCGACCTGCTGCTGGTACTCACCGGCGACGGCCTGTACGAGACGACGGCCGACGCGGCGGGCGTGGTCGTCGCCCCGACGCCCGCCCTCGATCCGACCCGCGAGCTGGCCGTCGTCGCCTTCACCGACACCCCGGCGACGCGGATCGGCACGGCCGACCCGGCCGCCCTGCGCACCCGGCTGCGCGAGATCGCCTGGGCGGCGCTGGCCGCCGAGCAGGTCGGCGCGGCCAGGCGCTGCCTGGAGATGACGGTGGAGTACACCGCCTCGCGCGTGCAGTTCGGCAGGCCGATCGGCAGCTTCCAGGCCCTCAAGCACCGGATGGCCGATATGTACGTGCTGGTGGAGTCGGCCGAGTCGACGGCGCTGGCCGCCGCCCAGGCCGTGGCGGAGAACAGCGCCTCGGCCGCCGAGGACGTCTACGTCGCGCGCAAGCACTGCACCGAGACCTTCTCGCACGTGGCCGCCGAGACGATCCAGCTGCACGGCGGTATCGCCATCACCTGGGAGCACGACGCCCACCTGTATTTCAAGCGGGCGCACGCCACCTCCGAGCTCTTCGGCACCGGCCGTCGCCCGGTCGCGGCCGCCTGACCGCATCCCTTCGAAAGCCCTGGTCGCGACCCCGCGGCCGGGGCTTTCGGCGGCTGTGCGAGAGGTCACCGGAGCGACCGCTGGAATTAGATAGTTAGCTTATGCAATAATATTGTTCGTGCAGCAGACAGAGCAGCCATCCCCGGACGACATCGTGGTCGACCTGTTGGTCACTGCCGGTCGGCTCACCAGGCTCGCCGGGGCGATCAGCGACGACGATCTGCCCCGCGCGGTCCTGCGTGCCCTCGCCGTGCTCGACGAGCACGGCGGTCTGCGGGTCAGTGATTTCGCCCGGATCGATCGATGTTCCCAACCGGCGGCAACGGCGCTGATCGGTCGGCTCGTCGCCGACGGCTTCGCCTCCCGCAGCAGGGACCCGCAGGACTCCAGGGCGGTTCTCATCGAACTGACCCCGGCGGGCCGGAACCGCCTCGTCGAGGCCAGGCGCGCCTTCGCGGCCGCCGTGGCTCCCGGACTCGCCGACTTCGATCTCGATCGCCTGATCCGGCTCGACACCGACATGAACGACCTGCTGACAGCCCTGCGTGCGGTTGCCCGCGGTCATCAGTGATGCAACCAGGAGCGCCAGTGAGCATTCCCCAGTTGACTCGCGCCGACGACACCGCCGCCGCAGCCACCACCACCCCGTCCGGACAGCCCAAGGCCGTCTGGGCCGTCGCCTTCGCGAGCGTGATCGCGTTCATGGGCATCGGCCTGGTCGACCCCATCCTCAAGCCGATCGGCGAACAACTGCACGCGAGCCCGTCGCAGGTCTCGCTGCTGTTCACCAGCTATATGGCCGTCACCGGCGTCGCCATGCTGATCACCGGGGTCATCTCCAGCCGCTTCGGCGCCAAGAAGACGCTGCTGTCCGGCCTGGCGATCATCGTGGTGTTCGCCGCGCTGGCGGGCATGTCGAGCACGATCGGCGAGATCATCGGCTTCCGCGCGGGCTGGGGCCTGGGCAACGCGCTGTTCATCGCGACGGCGCTGGCCACCATCGTCGGCGCGGCCACCGGCGGTGTCGCCAAGGCGATCATCCTCTACGAGGCCGCGCTGGGGATCGGCATCGCCACCGGCCCGCTGCTGGGCGGCCTGCTCGGCGGGATCAGCTGGCGCGGACCGTTCTTCGGGGTGTCGGTGCTGATGGCCGTCGCGTTCATCGCGATCGTCGTGCTGCTGCCCGAGATGCCCAAGCCCGCGAAGCCGACCTCGATCACCGCGCCGTTCAAGGCGCTGCGGCACCGGGGTCTGCTGACCGTGAGCATCACCGCGCTGCTCTACAACTTCGGCTTCTTCACCCTGCTCGCCTACACCCCGTTCCCCCTGGACATGGGCACCTACGCGATCGGCTTCATCTTCTGCGGCTGGGGCATCCTGCTCGCGCTGGCCTCGGTGTTCCTGGCGCCGCGACTGCAGGCGCGCTTCGGCACCCTGCCGATGATGGCCCTGTCGCTCGGCCTGTTCGCCGTCGATCTGGCCGTGATGGGCATGTTCACCGAGCACAAGGTCGTGCTGGTCGTCGGCGTCGTCATCGCCGGCCTGTTCCTCGGCGTGAACAACACGCTGATCACCGAGGCCGTGATGATCTCCGCGCCGGTCGAGCGCTCCACCGCGTCGGCGGCCTACAGCTTCGTCCGGTTCGCCGGTGGCGCCGCGGCGCCGTGGGTGGCGGGCAAGCTCGGCGAGCACAGCGTCTCGCTGCCGTTCTGGCTCGGCGCCGCCTTCACCGCCGCCGCCGTCGGCGCGCTGTACGTCGGCCGCACGGCGCTGGCCCACCTCGACGAGCACGACCCGGC
The DNA here is from genome assembly GCF_040681225.1 of Nocardia sp. NPDC051833. Lineage (NCBI taxonomy): Bacteria > Bacillati > Actinomycetota > Actinomycetes > Mycobacteriales > Nocardiaceae > Nocardia > Nocardia sp. NPDC051833. Next base: position 3,183,024 of record NZ_JBFAYK010000001.1, on the reverse strand, counting down.
GCCGCACAGCGTCGAGGAAGCACAGGCCATCACCGTCGGCGACTGACCAGCCGCCCCGGTCGATGAACGCCCCCGTTGCGAACAGCCGCGGGGGCGTTCGACGTAGCCCGGCGATCGACTGCGGTGCTATATCCGCGAGCGTGCGGCACTGCCAGACACGCGCGTACCGTCGGATAGGTGACTGATGCCAAACGTTGGCGGCCCAAGTTCGCGGGTTCACCGAAGCGTGTGCGGGCCTACCTGCACGGACGAATGGTCGCCGATACGCTGCGGCCACTGCTCGTCTGGGAGATCCCCTACTACCCCACCTACTATGTGCCACTCGTCGATATCAGCGCTGACCTGGAACCGAGCGGAATCAGCGAGCAGCACACAGGCCGCGGAACGGCGACGGGGTACGACCTGGTCATCGACGGCTTACGAGCCGACGGTTCGGCGATCCGGTATCTCGACTCACCGTTCCCCGACCTGAAAGATGCCGTACGCCTGGATTTCGCCACCTTCGACTGGTTCGAAGAGGACGAGCCGATCTTCGTACACCCGCGCGACCCGTACTCCCGGGTCGACATCCTCGGCAGCTCACGGAACGTCCGGGTCGAAATCGACGGCGTCACCGTCGCCGACTCCACCTCACCGCGCATCCTGTTCGAAACCGGCCTGCCCGCACGGTATTACCTGCCGCTGCCGGATGTCCGGATGGATCTGCTGACCGCCTCCGACACCCACACCAGCTGCCCGTACAAGGGCACCGCCGACTACTGGAACGTCGAGATCGACGGCACCGAACACCGCGACATCGTGTGGATCTATCGCACGCCGCTGCCGGAGAGCCAGAAGATCGCCGGCCTGGCGTGCTTCTACAACGAGAAGGTCGACATCTACCTCGACGGCGTCCGGCAGGACCGGCCGCACACCCCGTTCAGCTGATCATTCGGGGATCTCGAGCACGCCCTCGTCGACCGCCCACTTGATGGACTTCTCCAGCGACGGGCACGATTCCGGCCTGCCCGGCCGGGCACCGTGCGCGCTGAGCTGGGCGAAGACCGGGCAGTGCGTGTCCGGTCGTTCGGTCCACTGCACCGAGGTCTGGTGCGCGCTGGACTTGCGCACCAGCACCTCGGCGGAACAGGCCTGACACCGCACCGGTGTCAGGCCGTCGTCCAGGTAGTGCTGTTTGTCGACCGTGGTCTGGGCCCGCACCGCGGCCTGCCGCACGGGCTGATCGGCGAAATCGGGGGCTTTGGCCCAGGTCGGTGACATGGTTACACGCCCGCTTCGGCTTCTGCCTCGGCCTTGCGGCGCAGGTTCTCCGCCACCTCGGCCTCCCAGGCCTGGTTGGCCTTGGTGGTGTCGACCTCGAACTCGAAGCGCTGGGTCATCTTCTCGGTGACATCGGCGGCATCGACGTAGAACTGCTCGTACCAGCGGCGCAGCTGGTAGACCGGGCCGTCCTCCTCGCACAGCAGCGGGTTCTCGACCTTGGACTTGTGCTTCCAGATCTCGACGTCCTGGAGGAAGCCGTCGCCGAAGAACTCGGTCATCGAGGCCGCCAGCTTCTCGGCGGTCGCGTCGTCGATGCCCTTGGGCTTCTCCACGGCCAGGCCGTACTGCAGCACGAACTCGTCCTGGCTGACCGGGTAGTGGCAGTTGATCAGCACGACCTTGATCTCGTACCCGCCGTAGATGTTGACCAGCGGATTGATCATGTAGGACGGGCCGAAGTAGGACGCCTCCGACTTGAGCAGCGTCTCACCGCCGTACTTGGCCGCCATGCCGATGTCCGGCCGACCCTTGGTCTCCAGGAACTGCGTCGCCACATGCCCCTCGAAGACGTTCTTGAAGTACGTCGGGAAGGCATAGTGGATGTAGAAGAAGTGCGCCATGTCAACGACGTTGTCGATGATCTCGCGGCAGTTGGAGCCCTCGATGCGCATCGTGTTCCACGTCCACGGCGTCCAGCCGCTGTCATGATCCTCGCGCGGGTTGCCCTCGGAGTCCGTGTAGGGACCCTCGATGTGCGGGATCGTGACCTCGGCGGGCGGCTCGTTGCCCTCGTGGTCGTGCCAGATGAACAGCTGGCCGTTGCGCTCGAGCGTCGTCCACTTCCGGGTGCGCGCCAGCGGCGGAACGCGGCGCGCGTAGGGGATCGACGTGCACTTGCCGCTGGCGCCCCAGCGCCAGTCGTGGAACGGGCAGGCGATGTCGTCGCCCTTGACCGTGCCCATGCTCAGGTCGCCGCCCATATGCCTGCAGTAGGCGTCGAGCACGCGAATCTCGTCGTTGGTGTCGGTCCACACCACGAGCTTGGTCCCGAAGATCTCGATCGCGTGCGGCTTGCCGTCGCGGAAGGTCTTCGTGAGGCCGACACAGTGCCAGCCGCGCGCAAACCTGGTCGGCGTTGTACCGACATCGAGTTCCCTCACCTTGGGGTTGACTGCCATCCCGAACCCTCCTTCTTCACTAGAACACGTTACAAAACGAGGGCGCTTCACGCCAGCTATCCAGCGAACTTCGCTCCGAGCCCCTGTTATATCCGAGGTAGGGCGATCTTCTCGACAGAAATGAGAACCTGTTCTAATCTCAGAGTCGAACAAGAACCGGTTGTCGATCCGACAAGGCAGGAGCGGGCTCCGAAATGACGCAAGAAGTGACCGAACGGGTCGAGGCACTGCTGCCGACACTGCGTGAACGTGCGCAGGAGGCCGAAGACCTGCGCCGCATTCCCGACGAATCCATGAAGGCGCTGCAGGAGACCGGGTTCTTCCGGCTGCTCCAGCCCAAGCAGTGGGGCGGCCACGCCGCCGATCCGGTCGTCTTCTACGACACGGTCCGCAAGATCGCCAGCGCGTGCGGCTCCACCGGCTGGGTGGCCGGCATCATCGGCGTGCACAACTGGCACCTCGCGCTGTTCGACCAGCAGGCCCAGGAAGACGTCTGGGGCGAGGACACCGACGTGCGGATCTCCTCCTCCTACGCCCCGATGGGCGCGGGCCAGGCGGTCGACGGCGGCTACATCGTGCGCGGCTCGTGGGCCTGGTCCTCGGGTTCCGATCACGCCACCTGGGCCGTCCTCGGCGGACCGGTGATCAAGAACGGCAAGCCGGTCGACTTCGGCTCCTTCCTGATCCCGCGCTCGGACTACCGCATCGACGACGTCTGGAACGTCGTCGGCCTGCGCGGCACCGGCTCCAACACCGTGGTCGTCGAGGACGTCTTCGTCCCGGCGCACCGCTTCCTGAGCTTCCGCGCGATGAGCGAGGGCCGCGCGCCCGGCCTCGAGCAGAACACCGACGCCGTCTTCAAGATGCCGTGGGGCACCATCCACCCCACCACCATCTCCACGCCGATCGTCGGCATGGGCTACGGCGCCTACGAGGCGCACGTCGAGCACCAGGGCAAGCGCGTGCGCGCGGCCTTCGCCGGCGAGAACGCCAAGGACGATCCGTTCGCCAAGGTGCGCGTCGCCGAGGCGGCCAGCGACATCGACGCCGCGTGGCGTCAGCTCTCGGGCAATGTCGCCGAGGAGTACGCGCTGCTGCAGGCAGGCCAGGATGTGCCGTTCGACCTGCGCGTGCGGGCTCGCCGCGACCAGGTCCGCGCGACCGGCCGGGTGATCGCCTCGATCGACAAGCTCTTCGAGTCCTCGGGCGCCACCGCCCTGGCCAACGGCACGCCGCTGCAGCGCTTCTGGCGCGACGCGCACGCGGGCCGGGTGCACGCGGCCAACGATCCCGAGCGCGCCTACGTCATGTACGGCACGCACGAGTTCGGCCTGCCCGTCACCGACGCCATGGTGTAGCCGATGACCCAGACCGCTGAACTCACCTACGAATCGACCTCGCGCTACGCGCAGGTCACCCCCGAACTGAAGCTGCACTACCACGAGGCGGGCGTCGGCAACGGCCCCACGATCGTGCTGCTGCACGGCGGCGGGCCCGGCGCCTCGGCGTGGTCGAACTTCGCCCGCAACATCCCGGTGCTGGCCGAGAACTTCCACGTGATCGCGCTCGACCAGCCCGGTTTCGGCAAGTCCGACAAGCCGGTCGACCACCCGCAGTACTTCGTGCACGCGTCCACCGCGCTGCTCGCGCTGCTGGATCACCTGCAGATCACCGATCGCGTGCACCTGCTGGGCAATTCGCTCGGCGGCGGCACCTCGGTGCGCTTCGCCCTGGACAACCCCAAGCGCGCGGGCAAGCTCGTGCTGATGGGCCCCGGCGGACTGAGCACCAACCTGTTCGCGCCCGACCCGACCGAGGGCGTCAAGCTGCTCTCGGCCTTCAGCTACGCGCCGACCAGGGAGAACCTGGAGAAGTTCCTGCGGATCATGGTCTTCGACCAGTCGCTGATCACCGAGGAACTGATCGACGAGCGGTTCGCCCTGGCGAGCACGCCCGAATCGCTGGCCGCGGTCCGCGCGATGGGCAAGTCCTTCGCCGGCGCCGACTTCGAGAAGGGCATGCTCTGGCGTGACGCGTACAAGCTGCGTCAGCCCGTGCTGCTCATCTGGGGTCGCGAGGACCGGGTGAACCCGCTCGACGGCGCGCTGGTGGCCACCAAGGTCATCCCGCGCGTGCAGCTGCACGTCTTCGGTGGCTGCGGCCACTGGGCGCAGCTGGAGAAGTTCGACGAATTCAACCGGCTCACGGTCGATTTCCTCGAGGAGAAGCAATGAGTATCCGCGCACTGGGCTACATGCGCATCGAGGCCACCGACATGGCGGCCTGGCGCGAGTACGGCCTGAAGGTCCTCGGCATGATGGAGGGCACCGGGCTGAACCCCGACGCGCTCTACCTGCGCATGGACGATTTCGCCGCCCGCCTGGTGATCGTCCCGGGTGAGCAGGACCGGCTGCTGGTCTCGGGCTGGGAGGTCACCGACGGTCCCGGCCTGCAGCGGCTGCGGGAGACCCTGGACAAGGCCGGGGTCGCCTTCACCGAGGGCACCAAGGAAGAGCTGGGCGAGCGGCGCGTCGAGGGCATGATCCGGTTCCAGGATCCGTCCGGGAACACCCTCGAGGCGTTCTACGGCGCGCAGTACCTGGGCCGCCGCTTCGTCAGCCCCTACGGCCACAAGTTCGTCACCGCCGAGCAGGGTCTGGGCCACGTGGTGCTGACCTGCACCGACGATGCCGCCGCGCAGGCGTTCTACCAGGACGTCCTCGGCTTCCGGCTGCGTGACTCCATGCGGCTGCCACCGCAGATGGTCGGCCGTCCCGCCGACGGCGACCCGGCCTGGCTGCGCTTCTACGGCTGCAACCCGCGCCATCACGCGCTGGCGTTCCTGCCGCTGCCGAACCCGACCGGCATCGTGCACCTGATGGTCGAGGTGGAGAACTCCGACGACGTCGGCCTCTGCCTGGACCGCGCGTACCGCAAGAAGGTGAAGATGTCGGCCACCCTCGGCCGGCACATCAACGACAAGATGCTGTCCTTCTACATGAAGACTCCCGGCGGATTCGACATCGAATTCGGCTGTGAGGGACTCGAAGTCGACGACGACGACTGGATCGCGCGCGAGTCGACCGCGGTCAGCCTGTGGGGTCACGACTTCACCGTCGGATTCAAGCAGCAATAGGAATGGCGGCGAGGGACATGACCGAACTGACACCGGCGATCGACGGCCGGCAATTCCGTAATGTGCTGGGGCAGTTCTGCACCGGCATCACCGTGATCACCGCGCTCGATCCGGCGGGCGAGCCGATCGGCTTCGCCTGCCAGTCCTTCGCCGCCCTCTCCCTCGACCCGCCCCTGGTGCTGTTCTGCCCCACCAAGGGGTCGCGCTCCTGGGCGGCGATCGAGGCGGCGGGCAAGTTCTGCGTGAACGTGCTCGCCGAGGCGCAGCAGCCGACCTGCGCGCGCTTCGGCTCGCGGGAGACCGACAAGTTCGCCGGAGTCGCCTGGCACACCTCCGAATTGGGGGTGCCGGTGCTCGACGAGTCGCTGGCCACCATCGAGTGCACCGTCGACTCCGTCGTCGACGGCGGTGACCACTACATCGTCATCGGCCGGGTGCACGCCCTGTCGGAATCGGAGACCACCAACGGTCGTCCGCTGCTGTTCTACCGAGGCCAGTACACCGGCATCGAACCCGACAAGACCACCCCCGCGCCCTGGCGCGCGGACCTGGACCATTTCCTCACGACCACCAGCCTCGACACCTGGCTGTGAGTCCCGCGGGTGCGGCCGCCCACACAATGCGCGGCCGCACCCGTTTCTTTCGCTTTTAAGTGCTCATTCGGTGAGCACTTTGGGGCGGATCATGGTTTCCATGACCATCGACTACATCACCTGCGCCGAAGCGAGCGACTGGGATTCGTGGCTGGCCGCCCATCACGACACCGCCGGTGAGGTCTGGGTGCGGATCGCCAAGAAGGGCGCCCCCGAACCGTCGGTGACGATCACCGAAACCCTCGACGGCGCGCTCTGCTACGGCTGGATCGACAGCCATCGCCGCGGCCTCGACGCCCATCACTACCTGCAGCGGTACTCCCCGCGCCGGGCGCGCAGCCCATGGTCGCAGGTCAATGTGGCCAAGGCCGAGGCGCTCATCGCGGCCGGCCGGATGCGCCCCGCCGGATTCGCGGCCATCGAAGAAGCCGTCGCCGACGGACGCTGGGCGGGCGCGTACGAACGCCAGCGCACCGCCGAGACACCCGCCGACCTCGTCGCCGCACTCGCCGACGCACCCGAGGCACAAGCCGCCTACGCCGCACTCGGCCGCTCCGATCAGTACCGGCTGTTCCTGCCGATCCTCAAGGCGACCACTCCCGCCGAACGCGCGACACGAGTCGCCCAGGTCGTCAACGCCCTGTAGCGCAACGCGATTGTGGTGCCGCTACCAGCGTCGAAGCGCCGCCGGTACGCGGGCTGGGCTGTCGGCCACACCGAGTGAGCGGTGCACGGGCCCGCCGCCGGAGTGTTCGCATCGTGGGGGCTGGCCATGCGCCCGGACCCGTCAGACCTCTTTGACCAATACCGCGCGGGTGTAGAGCAGCGAAAACCCTCTGCCCTGCGCATTCTGTTGCGATTTGGAGCCGGGCTGGGTCGTGATCACCGCGAGGTCGCACCCTGCCGCGGCCGCCTCCGTCAGGCGCGTCGACAGGAGCGCGGTCTGTACTCCGTGCCTGCGATGCGCTGGCAGCGTCGCCGCACCCGCGAGCGCGGCGACGCCACCGTCGGTCCGCATGCTCGCCCCACCGGCAGGCACCCCGTCCCGATAGGCGAGATACCGACGGGTGTCACCGGTGGCGGCCATATCCCGCATCACGGCGGCGAGCGCTTCCCGCGGAAACTCCTCGTGCGACGGGACACCCTCGTCATCCGGATGCGCGAACCCGTCGACGACGACATCGAGCCACTGCTCGAGCCCATCCCCCTCGTCCCGCCGCACCTCGACGTCGGCGGACCCCACCCACCGTCGCCCGCCCAGCTCCGTCCCCAGCACATTCTCGAACGACACCAACCGATACCCCCGCCCGGTCAACTCGGCCCCGATCCGCGGATCCCCCAACTGCGCCAGCTCCACCTGCACCGGCACCCCCACCGCCGCATACGCGGCCTCGATCTCCGCCCACTCCCCCACCGAAGGCACCCCACCGAACCCGACCCCCACCACCTTGTTCAACGGCGACCCCACCTCCGCGAAACACGCCGCCCCACCAGCGAACTCCCGCACGAACCCACCCGACCCCCGCCCCGCCGCCACCCGCGTAGCCCCCACAATGGCATCCGCCTCCAGCCGCTCGACCCGAGCCGCCATCGCGCCTCCACAGAACAACGTCCCCAAGTCATCACTCATGAACCACTTATATCCCCCCTGTCCAGCACTTTTCGCGAACCGAGGTGTTCCGTGAGCAGCGCCCGACCGGCCGCTTGCAGCGCAGCGCTGTGACCAACCGTCCAGGCGGCCGCGGCTAGCGGGCGGGGCGCCAGGGGATCCGTCCGTTGCCGTCGCCGCTGGGGGTCCATTGTTCGGACCAGTCCCAGAGAGGTTGAAGGGATTCGGCCAGGAGCGAGCCTTCGGTGGTCAGTTCGTAGGCCCCTCGCGGGCCGTGTTTGCGGGTGAGGCCGGCGGATTGGAGTTGTTGCAGGCGGTCGGAGAGCATGCTCGACGAGCAATTTCCCATCCGGCGGCGCAGGTCGAGGAAACCGAGGGGGCCGGGTTCGAGTTCCCAGATCACGCGCAGCATCCAGCGCTGACCGAGCAGGTCGATCGCGGCCAGGATCTTCTCGGAGGGTTCGGCGGGGACGCTGTCCCCTGTTGCACTTCTCATTCAGAAGCACGATAGTTGCTTCTGAATCAGAAGCATCTGGACCGCTCGGGGACGGCGGAAGGAGAATGATCATGGATTCGACGGCGCAGCGGGTGGTGCTGGTGACCGGCGCCTCTCGTGGGATCGGGGCAGAGGCGGCCGTGCAGTTCGGGGCAGCAGGGGCGCACGTGATCGTGAACTTCCGAGAGAAGCGCAAGCGAGCACAGGTCGTGGTGGACCGAATCATCGGCGCTGGTGGCAGCGCGTCGACACTCGGCGCGGACGTGTCCGATCCGGAGCAGGTCACGGAGATGGCCGCCGAGATCCGGCAGGCATTCGGTCGCCTGGACACCTTGGTACTCAACGCTTCCGGCGGACTGGAACGCGATGCCGATCCCGGATACGCGCTTCGGCTCAACCGAGATGCCCAGGTGAATCTTGCGACATCGTTGCTGCCGTTGCTGCCGGCGGGCGGCCGGATCGTCTTCGTTACCAGCCATCAAGCGCACTTCATCCACGAAAAGACCGATGTACCACAGGGTTACATCCCGATCGCCACCAGCAAGCGAGCAGGCGAGGACGCGCTGCGCGCCCTGATTCCCGAGTTCCGGGCACATGGAGTCGGTTTCACGGTGGTATCCGGCGACATGATCGACGGCACCATCATCGTCCGCCTGCTGGAACGGCGTGACCCGAGCAGTGTCGAATCACGCCGTGCGGCAGGCCCGCTGCCCACTATCGAAGATTTCGCGCGCGTCATCGTCCGGGCGAGCACGAGCGCCGCCACCGACGGGGAGACGTTCTATGTCGGCGGCGACGACTACCTTGCCGCGACGGAAGCTTCACGCTGAAGACTCCCCGATCACGCGCAGCATCCAGCGCCGACCGAGCAGTCGATCGCGGTCGGAGTCAGGCGACGCGGGGACGCACCTGCACGACCAGGTCGGCGTCGAGGGCGCGGGCCAGACGCTCGAGCACCGGCAAGCTTGGTACGGTGCCGCCGGCTTCGAAGCGAGCGACAGCGGACTGGGTCATCCCCGCAGCGTCCGCCAGCGCGGACTGGCTCCAGCCGCGGCTCTCTCTCATACCCCGAATGGTCCGACCCAGTTCGAAAGCCAGTCGCGCAGCGTCGTACGCCTCCGCCGCCCCAGGCTCCCGCATCCGCTGATCCCGCAGGTCAGCCCACTCACTACGCTCCGTCATCGTCGCCCTCCTCCAGAACATGCCGCTCGGCGTCGCAACGCCGCATCACGCCGCGCGCCCGAGCTATCTCACGCCGCTCAACCATCCGCGTCTTGACGAAGACCGTCAGCAAGACGATTCTGCGCGATCATGCAGAAATGGAATAACCGACGCGGTGCATCCCGGCTGTTCGGGCGGAATCGATCAAGTTGTCCCGAAACGCCGAACGGCGTGGCCCGAGGGTTCGGGTCACGCCGTTTCGGGGTGGGCGGTCAGGCCGAAGCGGTGGCCGAGGCTTCGCGCTGGAGTTCCAGGGCGATGTCGATGAGCTGGTCTTCCTGGCCGCCGACGAGCTTGCGCTTGCCTGCGCGGACGAGCATTTCGGCGGCGGAGACGCCGTAGCGTTCGGCTTGGCGTTCGGCGTGGCGCAGGAAGCTGGAGTAGACGCCTGCGTAGCCCATCATCAGGGCTTGGCGGTCGAGGAGGCATTCCGACGGCATGGCGGGGCGGACGACGTCTTCGGCGGCGTCGGTGACGGCGAAGAAGTCGACGCCGGTCTTGATGCCGAGTTTGTCGCAGACGCCGATGAAGGCTTCGACGGGCAGGTTGCCCGCGCCTGCGCCGAAGCGGCGGGCGGAGCCGTCGATCTGGGTGGCGCCGGCGCGCACGGCGTAGACGGAGTTGGCGACGGCGAGGCCGAGGTTCTCGTGGCCGTGGAAGCCGACCTGGGCGTCGTCACCGAGTTCGGCGACCAGGGCCGAGACGCGGTCGGAGACCTGTTCCAGGACGAGGGCGCCGGCGGAGTCGACGACGTAGACGCACTGGCAGCCCGCGTCGGCCATGATCCGGGCCTGCTTGGCCAGGTTCTCCGGCGTGGTGGAGTGGGCCATCATCAGGAACCCGACGGTTTCCAGGCCGAGATCACGGGCGTAGCCGAAGTGCTGGATGGAGACGTCGGCCTCGGTGCAGTGGGTGGCGATCCGGCAGATCGAGGCGCCGTTGTCCTGGGAGATCTTGATGTCTTCCTTGATGCCGACACCGGGCAGCATGAGGAACGCGATCTTGGCCTGCTTGGCGGTCTCCGCGGCGGCCTTGATCAGTTCCTGCTCCGGGGTTTTGGAGAACCCGTAGTTGAACGAGGACCCGGCCAGGCCGTCACCGTGGGTGACCTCGATGACCGGCACACCGGACGCGTCGAGCGCGCCGACGATGTCGCGGACCTCGGTGACGGTGAACTGGTGGCGCTTGTGGTGCGAGCCGTCACGCAGCGAGGTATCGGTGACGCGCACATCGAGTTCGCCCGAGAAGGGCTGCAGGATGTTGTTCATGGTCGAATCTCCTTACACCCGAGCCGAGATGATCTGATCGGCCAGCACGTCGCCGACCTTGGTGGCCGCGGCCGTCATGATGTCGAGGTTGCCCGCGTACGGGGGCAGGAAGTCGCCCGCGCCTTCGACCTCGACGAAGATCGACACCTTCGCCAGGCCACCGGACACCAGCGACGGATCGTCGAACTGCGGATCGTTGAGCAGCCGGTAGCCGGGCACGTACTCCTGGATCGACTTCTCCATCCGGAAGATCGACTCGGAGATCGCGTCGCGGTCGGCGTCTTCGGGGATGGCGCAGAAGATGGTGTCGCGCATGATCATCGGCGGCTCGGCCGGGTTCAAGATGATGATCGCCTTACCGCGTTCGGCACCACCGATGGTCTCCACACCCTTGGAGGTGGTCTTGGTGAACTCGTCGATGTTGGCGCGGGTACCGGGACCGGCCGAGACCGAGGACACCGAGGCCACGATCTCGGCGTAGGACACCGGCACGACCCGCGAGACCGCGTTGACCATCGGAATCGTGGCCTGGCCACCGCAGGTGATCATGTTGACGTTCGCCGCGTCACGCAGCGAGTCCAGGTTGACCGGCGGGATCACGGCCGGGCCGACCGCGGCCGGGGTCAGGTCGACGGCGCGGATGCCCGCGGCCTCGTACTTCGGCGCGTAGGCGCGGTGGACGTAGGCGGAGGTGGCTTCGAACAGCAGGTCGGGCTTCTCGTCGAGGGCCAGCAGCCAGTCCGCGCCCTCGGCGGAGGTTTCCAGACCCAGCCCGCGTGCCCGCTTGAGCCCCTCCGAGTCGGGGTCGATGCCGATCATCCAGCGCGGCTCGATCTTGTCCGAGCGCAGCAGCTTGTAGAGCAGGTCGGTGCTGATGTTGCCGGACCCCACGATCGCGGCGGTGACTTTGCTGGTCACGGTGTACTCCTTGGGAAGTCTGGTCAGCTGAAACGCAGGCGGACGGAACCGAGTCCGGAGAACTCGGCGTGGAAGTCGTCACCGGGGCGAGCGTCGATGGCGCGCGTGCAGGAACCGGGCAGCACGATGTCGCCCTTCTTCAACCGCACCCCGAAGGTCGCGACCTTGCGCGCCAGCCACGCGACCGCGATCACCGGATCACCGAGCACCGCGTCGCTGCGGCCCTCGGCGATGACCTCACCGTTGCGGGTGAGCACGGCGTCGATGCCCTTGATATCGATGTCGCCGGGCGCCACGCGCTCCTTGCCGAGCACGAAACCGGCCGAGGAGGCGTTGTCGGAGATGGTGTCGGTCAGACCGATCTTCCAGTCGTTGATGCGCGAGTCGATGAGTTCGATCGAGGGCGCGTAGGCGACGGTCGCGGCCAGCACGTCGGCCTCGGTGCAGTCCTCGCCGGGCAGGTCGGCGCCGAGCACGAACCCGACCTCGACCTCCACGCGCGGCAGCAGGTACTTGGAGGTGTCGACGGGAACGTCCTCGAAGACCTCCATCTCGGCGAGCAGATGACCGTAGTCGGGCTCGTCGACGCCCATCATCTCCTGCATCGCCTTCGACGACAGCCCCACCTTGTGGCCGACGATCTTCGCGCCACCGCCCAGCCTGCGCCGGATGTTGAGCAGCTGGATCTCGTAGGCGTCGACGACGTCGATGTCGGGATACCGGTCGACGAGCGGCGGCACGGCCACCCGATCGTCTTCGGCACGGGCCAGTTCGTCGGCGAGTTGAGTTCGTACCGCGTCAGGCAGCACGCGGACCTCCTTGGCAGCACGGTCGATGGTTGTGGCAACACGTCGGTCGGAGCAGGCCGCACAGCGAGGCCTCCAGACCACAAAACTGTAACGGGTTTCCCGGACGACCGTCGCCCATTCACCTGACAATACAACGCAACCTCAGGTGATTTCTATAACACGTTCCAGTATGTGGAGGGGAAACGCCGAGCCCACTGGAACAAGTTCCAGTTTGGACTGTCAAACATCGGACCCCTTCTATAACGTGTTGCACATGAGTGATCGGGAATACGATGTGGTGGTGGTCGGTAGCGGCGCCGCCGGGATGACGGCCGCCCTCGCCGCGGCCCACAAGGGACTGAGCGTGGTGCTGCTGGAGAAGGCCGCGCACTACGGCGGGTCGACGGCCCGATCCGGCGGTGGCGTGTGGATTCCGGGCAACAAGGCGCTGAAGGCCTCCGGCCGGCCCGACGACCGCGAGGACGCGCGCACCTACCTGCACAGCATCATCGGCGACGTGGTGCCCGCCGAGAAGATCGACACCTACCTCGATCGCGGCGCCGAGGCGTTCGACTTCGTCCTCGATCACACCCCGCTGAAGATGAAGTGGGTGCCCGGCTACTCCGACTACTACCCGGAGGCTCCGGGCGGCCTCGGCGACGGGCGTTCGTGCGAGCCGACGCCGTTCAACGGCAAGGTGCTCGGCGCGGAGCTGGCCAATCTGGAACCGCCCTACGCCAAGGCGCCGCTGAACGTGGTCGTCATGCAGGCCGACTTCGTGCGGCTCAACCTGATCAAGCGCCACCCCAAGGGCATGATGCGCGCGCTGCGCGTCGGCGCGCGCACCTACCTGGCCAAGTTCACCGGCAAGCACCTGCTCGGCATGGGCCAGGCGATCATCGCCGCCATGCGCAAGGGCCTGCTCGACGCGGGCGTCCCTGTACTGCTGAACACCCCGCTCACCGACCTGGTGGTCACCGACGGCAAGGTCACCGGGGTCAAGGCCACCGTCGACGGCGAGTCGGTCACCTTCACCGCGCGCTACGGCGTCGTGCTCGGCAGCGGCGGGTTCGAGCACAACGCCGACATGCGCGCCAAGTACCAGCGGCAGCCGATAACCACTGAGTGGACAACGGGCGCCGCGGCCAACACCGGCGATGGCATCGTCGCGGGCATGGCAGCGGGAGCGACGGTCGGATTCATGGAGGACGCCTGGTGGGGTCCGACCATCTTCAAGGGCGGCAAGCCCTGGTTCGCCCTCGCCGAGCGCAATCTGCCCGGCACCATCATGGTCAACGACCGCGGCGAGCGGTTCGGCAACGAGTCGGCGCCGTATGTCGAGGCGGTGCACACCATGTACGGCGGTGAGTACGGCCAGGGCGCGGGCCCGGGTGAGAACATCCCGGCCTGGCTGGTGTTCGACCAGCGCTACCGCAACCGCTACATCTTCGCCGGGCTGCAGCCGGGGCAGCGCTTCCCCTCGCGCTGGCTGGAGAACGACTACATCGTCAAGGCCGACACCATCGAGGAACTGGCCGAGCGCATCGGCGTGCCCGCCGAGAGCCTCAGCACCACGGTGACCCGGTTCAACGGCTTCGCGGCCGCGGGCAAGGACGAGGACTACGGTCGCGGCAACAGCCACTACGACCGCTACTACGGCGACCCCACCGTGAAGCCCAACCCGTGCCTGGCCGAGATCTCGCAGGGCCCGTTCTACGCGGCCAAGATGGTCCCCGGCGACCTGGGCACCAAGGGCGGCCTGGTCACCGACACCGCCGGTCGCGTGCTGCGCGAAGACGATTCGGTGATCGATGGCCTCTACGCCGCGGGCAACACCAGCGCGCCGGTGATGGGCCACACCTACGCGGGCCCCGGCGCGACCATCGGCCCCGCGATCACCTTCGCCTACCTCGCGGTGCTCGACATCGCGGAGAAGGCGAAAGCCACCGCGTGACGCACGCACCGACCCCGACCTCGCAGGAGTAAGCAATGCCCATCGACCTCCAGACCGCGCTCGGCGCCCCGCTGCCGGAGCGCGAGTTCAGCTGGACGCCCACCGACGTGCAGCTCTACCACCTCGGCCTCGGCGCGGGCGCGCACCCGACGGACCCGGTCGAGCTGACCTATCTCGACGACCAGGCGCCCCAGGTGCTGCCCACGTTCGCCACGGTCGCGCCGACCCTGCGCGAGACCGAGGCGCCGCGGGTCAGCTTCCCCGGCATCGAGATCGACCTGGCCAAGGTCGTGCACGGCCACCAGGAAGTGGTGGTGCACAAGCCGATTCCGGCCAGCGGCAAGGCGAGCAGCACCGGCCGGATCAGCGAGATCTGGGACAAGGGCGCCAACGCGGTGATCGTCCAGGAGAACACCGTGGTCGGCTCCGACGGCGAGCCGCTGTGGACCGTCCGCTCCTCGATCTTCGCCAGGGGCGAGGGCGGTTTCGGCGGCGAGCGCGGCCCGAGTGCCAAGGCCGCGCTGCCGGACCGGGCGCCCGACGCGGAGCTCATCATCCCGACGCTGCCGCAGCAGGCCCTGCTCTACCGGCTCTGCGGTGACCGCAACCCGCTGCACTCGGACCCGGAGTTCGCCAAGGGCGCCGGGTTCCCCGCGCCGATCCTGCACGGCCTGTGCACCTACGGCGTGGTCTGCAAGGCGCTCACCGACGGCCTGCTCGACGGTGACGCGAGCCGGGTCGGCGGCTTCCGGGCCAAGTTCGCCGGGGTGCTGTACCCGGGCGAGACGCTGCGGATCAAGGTGTGGCGCGAGGGCGACGAGCTGATCGGCGCCGCCACCGTGGTCGAACGCGAGGACGCGCCGGTGCTCGGCGAGATCGCGCTGAAGATCGCCTGATCGAAACACTGCCCTGGTGGCGGATCGGCCCGTGCCGGTCTCGTCACCAGGGCATTCGTTTGCGCGCGGTAGACCTGTCGGTGCGCGGTGCGACCATCGGACGATGGCGCTCACACACACGGAAAAGCAAGAGTTTCTCGCGCGACCGCACGTGGCCGCGCTGTCGGTCGCCCGCTCCGCTCGGGGCCCGCTGACCGTCCCCATCTGGTACGCCTACACCCCCGGTGACCGGCCGTGGATCACCACCCTGCCCGCCTCGGCGAAGATGCGGGCGATCACCGAGGCCGGTCGATTCACCCTGATGGTCGACACGGTCGAGCCCGAGGTGAAGTACGTGTCGGTGGAGGGACCGGTGGCCGATGTCCAGCCCTCGACCGGCGCGCAGATCGCCGATATCGCGGCGCGGTATCTCAGCGGCGACGCCCTCGAGCAGTACCTGGTCTTCGCGCACGAGCAGTTGGGCGAGCACGTCACCGTCTGGCTGGAGCCCGAACACTGGCTGGGCGCCCTGCTCGGGTAGCGCGTGGCTAACCGGCGGGCGGGCGCAGGGTGAGTCCGCCGACCAGCAGGGCGTAGATGAGGACGATGAGGATGGGCGCGGCCAGCGGCGCCCACCTCAATTCCACCGGGACCAGGGCCGCGGTGGCGGCGGCGATGGTGAACAGCACCGCGCCGCCGACCGACGGAATCGTCGTCGGCACAACGCCTTCCGGGGCGTGCAGCACGGCGGCGTTGAGCAGGTAGGTGGTGGCGACCAGGCCGGTCGCGGCCGCGGCGATCACCCCGACGTCGGCGAAGGCGAGCGCCGCGATCACCACGAGCACCGCGCCGACGGCGGCGGGCCGCCACCACCAGCTCACAATCACCAGCGCGAGCGCGGCCACCCCGGCGAACGGGTTGATCAGCGCGACCGCGGCCACCAGCAGCAGTCCGGCGAGCAGGGCGAGGAATCTGGTCATCGGCGCACCCGGACTGTTCGGCGATGGTCGGGCAGCAGGCGCATGGCCTGATCGAGCCTGGTCTCGGCGGGCCAGGCGATGATGTCGACGCCGACGGTGCCCATGTCGCGGTACATCGAGGCCCGCTCCAGCTGCCACATCTTGGCCATGGTCGGGTCGAGGCCGTCCTCGAACGGTGTCCCACGCAGCACGTCGACGGCGATCACCACGTGACCGCGTTTGCGCAGGTCGATCAGGGCGAGCGCGAACTGGGTGTCGAGCAGGGTGGAGAACGCGACCACGATCGCGCCGATCGGCACCGCGGCGTGCGGTGCCAGCGTTCCGGTGGTCTCGACGTGCTCGTCACCGACACCGAGCACCGTGTCGACGATCCGGTAGAACTGCCTGCGCCCGATGTCGGGACGCAGCCAGCGCGGTGTGTCGCCCAGGCACACCACCGCGGTCCGGTCGCCGGCCTGGAGGGTGGACTGCACCACCTGCGCCGCGCCGCGCACCGACAGCTCCAGCGAGGCGGTGGCCGGGCCTGGCGCCTGCTGGGAGGTGTCGACCAGGACGACCACGTCGGCGGAACGGTTGGTGAAGCGTTCGGTGACATAGAGCCTGCCGCGGCGCGCGCTCACCGGCCAGTTCACGGTGCGCAACTGGTCGCCGGGCGCGTACGCGCGGATGTCGGCGTACTCGACACCGGGACCGTGCTTGCGGGTGAGGTGGGTGCCGATCCGGTCGGGAAGTTCGGTGCGCGGCAGGCGCATTCGCTGCGGGTCGGCGATCGGGTACACGTACAGCTCGGCCGCGGGCAGCTCGGCGGTGGCCACCGCCAAGCCGGCCGGGCTCAGCGCGGAGACCTCGACCTGCACCGGATATCGGCCCCAGCGTTTCGCCGAGAGCGCCAGCTGGAGGCCGGCGGGCGCGCCGCCGGAATCGTGCGACTCCTCGACCTCCACCTCGAGGCCGGTCAGCGGGACGGGCGTCATCCGCAGCAGCGCGTGCCCGCTGTCGACGAAGGCGGCGGCGTTGCAGCCGACCACCTCGCCCTCGAAACAGCGCACCGTGCCGCTGCCGTCGACCTGGATCCTGGTCGGGTTCTGCTGCCACGGCGCGGTGGCGAGCACACCGAGCATCGGGGCGGCGAAGACCACCAGCTGCCACTGCCCGCGCAACACCGCGACGACCAGTGCCGCCGCGGCGCACCCGGCCAGGATGAACACCAGCGGGGCGGGCCGCCAGCGCAGGTCGACCTCGACCGTCCTGGATTCGTCGCGGTGCTTCATGTGCTGGTGGCGCGGGGCACCGGTAGCCGGCGCAGTAGCTCGGAGATGACGTCCTCACCCCGGATGCGGCGCACCCACATCTCCGGCCGCAGCGTGATGCGGTGCGCCATCGCGGGCACCGCCAGTGCCTTCACGTCCTCGGGGATCACGTAGTCGCGGCCGAGCAGCAGGGCGCGGGCCCGCGACATCTGCACCAGATCGAGCTCGGCGCGCGGGCTGGCGCCGACCTCGACCTGCGGGTGGCTGCGCGTCGCCGAGGCGAGCGCGACCACGTAGTTCACGACATCGGGATGCACGGTGACGAACTCGACCGACTGGCGCATCTCCATCAGGCCCTGCGCGTCGACGACCTGACCGACCTGCGGCGGCGTCGCGCCGCGTTCGAGCCTGCGCCGGATCATCTGCGTCTCGTCCTGCTCGGACAGATACCCCAGCCGCAGCTGGATGGCGAAGCGATCGAGCTGGGCCTCCGGCAGCGGGTAGGTGCCCTCGTACTCGATCGGGTTGTCGGTGGCCAGCACGATGAAAGGCTGTGGCAGCAGGAAGGTTTCGCCGTCGATGCTCACCTGCCCCTCGGCCATCGCCTCCAGCAGCGCCGCCTGCGTCTTGGGCGGGGTGCGGTTGATCTCGTCGGCGAGCAGGACATTGGTGAAAACCGGACCGCGACGGAAGTTGAAACGGCCCGACGACATGTCGTAGATCGTCGAGCCGAGCAGGTCGGCGGGCAGTAAATCGGGTGTGAACTGCACGCGGGTGAAATCCAGGCCGAGCGCGGCCGCGAAGGACCGCGCGATCAGCGTCTTGCCCAGACCTGGCAGGTCCTCGATGAGGATGTGTCCTCCGGACAGCACGGCGATCATGATGAGCTGCAACTCATCTCGCTTGCCGACCACGACTCGGCCCAGCTCACGCAGCACGGCGTCGGAGCGCTGGACGGTCACGTTCAACGGCATGGTCATCGGTGGCCTCTAACCCCTCACATCGTCTGCAATCGGCGCAGGATCTCGTCCAGCGCCTCCCTACCCGGCGCGCGACCGGTCTGGTCGCGCAGTGCGGAATTCGCCGGGTCGACCCAGCGCCACAGTTCGGGTCCGAACTGCAGTTGCCCGGCCACCTCGGTGGCCCGCCGGTTCTTGGCTACCCGCAATCCGGTCGACAATTCGAATTCCTTGGCCAGCAGGGGCCGCAGGTGGCGGTCCCAGTCGGCGCGGGTGCCGTCGGCACGGGCGGTCAGCATCTCCGCGCGCGCGTGCCAGCGGCCGAGCATCTCGGCCGGGCCGTTGTCGATGTACTCGGTCAGCGGTTCCTCGCGCACCACGCGCCTGCGCAGCGACCACAGCAGCGTGGCCAGCGCGATCGCGACCGGCAGGGCGACGGCGAGCAGGACGGTGTCGCGGGCCATCCGCACCAGCGCGACCTCCATCAGCAGCACCACCACGACCGCAGTGACGATGACGGCCGAACGGCTCATCGCCGCACCGGATTCCGGCGTTGTCGCGCTCATGCGGGTACCAGCCTTCGCTGCAGATCGGACAGGACGATGCGCAGCAATTGTTCGGCGCGCATGCGCTGCCATTCGAGCATCGAGTGCGGGCTGAACCGCGCCTCCTCGAACAGCGCGACCAGCTCGCGCGCCGAAGCGTCGTGCAGCACACCGCTTTCGAACGCGCGTGCCAGCACTTCCATGGGGGTGTCGGAGGCCTGCGGGCGAGCGGCGCGGTCGCTGGACAGACCGCGCTCCATGGCCACGTAACAGGCGATGATCGCGGTGCGCGGGTCCTGGCCCGGCGCGTTCATCGCGGCCAGGCCCATCTCGGCGGCCCTGGTGAGCGAGTCGACCGCGCTGGGGGTGACCTCGGGTGCGGCCGCGGCGGCCTGCACGGGCTCGCGGCGGGTGGCCATCGCGACCACGACGAGTCCGAGCAGGGCCACCACGATCAGCACGACGGCCAGCACCGCGGCGATGATGAGCGCGGTGCCGGTGAGTTCGGCGGCACCGGTGCCGGGATCGGGTGCGGGCGCGTCGGTCGGGGTCGGGACGGGACCCGAGCCCTCCGGCAGGGTCTCCGAGGCCGGGCGCATCGGACGCGCTCCCGGCAGCAGGAACAGTGCGGTGACGCCGCCGGCGAAGACCAGCGCGATCACGGCGAGCACGATCGGTCCGAGCAGGGCCAGCCTGCGCCACCGGAAGCGCGGTGTCGCTTCACGTTCGGCTTGCGGCATGGCCAGCGGGAGACGATGCTGACTGGCGATCACCCCGGCGACCAGGATCACGACCGACACCAGCAGCAACACCGGCATCACCGCGACCAGCAGCGGCGAGGGCGTGCCGTTCGATTCGGCGGGTCCGGCACCGGGGAGATAACCCCGCAACGCGATCGTCGCGGCGGCGAGCAGGGCGATCACGACGATCGCACGCGGAATGGGCTGACTCACCCCGATCACAGCTGTACCACCAAACCCCAGAGCCTGCACAAAACAGCCACATAGTTACACGCCGAGTGGTTCGCTCGGGAGGAAATCGATAGTTTGGATGACCTCCCTATTTATTGTCCCCCCGAATTCCGTGTCTTGTTACGCGCCGCGAACGATCGCCGCGCCGACCAGGGGCAACTCACCGAGTCTGCTCGCGGTTCTGGCCAGGTCGGGCACCGCGGGGACGCCCGCCGTCAGCGTGGTCACCGGCTCGGGCGCGTGGATCGTGCAGGGCAGGTCGGCGTCGTAGAGGACGTCGACGAGATTGACCAGGCGCATCGCCCAGTCGGGTGGCACCGTGCGCAGCGCAGGGACCGCGCAGACGGTCCAGCGGCGGAATCGGCCGGTCAGGCGCAGGTAGTCGGCGGCACTGGTCGGCGCGCCGCACAGGTGCGCGAAGTCGAAGGTGACCGCGTCGCCGTCGACTTCGCGCGCCCGCACGGTCCGGCCGTCGCCCAGGTCGAGGTCGACGCCGTCGTCGGTGGGTTCGTCCGGCGCGAGCATGTAGCGACCGGCGACGAAACCACTGTCACGGTGGGCGCCGATGGTGCGGTAGTCCAGCGGTCCGTCGAGGGTGACCACGTCGAGGTGGGCCAGGATGCGCTCGATGGTCGGCACGAATCGGTCGTGGAACAGCGGGTTCGGCAGCAGCTCGCGTGGCGGGTAGTTCGAGGTGACGACCAGGGTGCGGCGCTCGGCGAACAGGGTCTCGAGCAGGCGGGCGATGAGCATGGCGTCGCCGATGTCATGGACGTGGAACTCGTCGAAACACACGAGATCGGCGTCGCCGAGCAGGTCACCGACGGCCCGTTCGATGGAGCCGAGCGTGTGCGCGGCCGTGTGCAGCGCGGCGAAGAAGGTGTGGAAGTGGAAGCGGCGCTTGCGTTCCGGCGCCGCGCTCGCGAAGAACCGGTCCATCACCATCGTCTTGCCGCGGCCGGGCCTGCCGTGCAGGTAGACGCCGCGATGACGCCTGCGCGGCCTGCCGTGGCGATCGAGCAGCGCCGCGAGCGCGTCGGCCGCCGCGACCTGCGCCGGATCCAGAACAACCGTTCCTGGTGTCATGCCAACCTCCTCGGTCCTCTACAGTTGTAGAGGACCGACGGAACGACGACCAGGGAAGGTGACGATGTCCACAGACCGCCGCGCACAGCTGGTGACCGGCGCGATCGACCTCATCGCGACCAGCGGAATCCGCGCGCTCACCCACCGCGCGCTCGACTCCCGGCTGGGACTGCCGCTCGGCTCGGCGTCCTATTACTTCCGCACCAGGCAGGCGCTGATCGAAGCGGTCGCCGACGGCATCACCGCGCGCTCGCGCGCCGACTTCGCGGCGATGCGCGAAAGGCCCGGCTCGCTCGGCAAACACGCAGCACAGACCGGGCTCAGCCGCCAGGGCGGGCCCGCGGACGACATCACGCGCGGGGTCGCCGGCTGGCTGGATCAGCTGCTGGACCAGCGCCGCAACGAGCTCATCGCCCGCCATGCGCTGATCGTCGAGGTGCTCGCCGATCCCCCGGCGCGGTCCCGCCTGGCAGGCAGTTTGTTCTCGCTGGACCGGGCCACCGAGTTGTTCACCGCCCTCGGCGCGGCCCAGCCCCTCGACTCGGCGGGCGACTTCCTCGCGCTACTGGAAGGCCTGGTCTTCGATCGGCTCGCGGGCACCCGCGCCGACGTACCGGCGGGTACGCCGGACAGCGTCGAGCAACTCACCCGCCCGCTGTCGATATTCCTGACCGCCGTCGCCGATTCGGCCGCATCTGATCAGGCGCCTGCCCAACCGAATTCGGAATAGGGCTCGTTCGAATTCAGCGCGGCGATTCCGAGCGCGGAATACTCGATCAGATCCGCGGGGAGTTCATGCGGTGTAAACCACTGCACCGCATAGCATTTATCGGGTTCCCGATTGAAAGGCTCGCCCTGCCACCGATCGGCGCGGAAGAACAGCCCGAGGCGTGCGTCCCGGCCGGGCGCGGTCACGTGCGCGACATGGATCAGCCGCAGCGCGGCGGGGTCGATGTCCACCCCGACCTCCTCCGCGGCTTCCCTGGCTGCGGCGGCCGTCACCGACTCGCCGAGCTCCACCTTGCCCGACGGCAGATGCCAGCGGTGGTCGTACTCGTCACCGCTGCGGCGCAGACTCAGCAGGAGCGCGCCGTCGCGGATCAGCAGTAGGTGGACGTCGACCAGGTGGCGTGGGGTCACCCGGTCGAGCCTACGAAACCCGCCGGATCAGTCCAGGTCCCGCTGGTAGTACAGGGCCATCGGTCCGGCGGCGGCGCCCTCGTGGCAGGCGAAGCCGTGCTTCTCGTAGACCCGCCGGGCCGCGGTGTCGTCCTCCGACGTCGACAGGCCGATGAAGGTCGCCCCTCGCTCGCGGGCGCGATCGAGGACACCGGCCAGCAGGGCCGAACCGAGGCCGCGGCCGCGTACGCCCGGGACCACGTAGAACTCGTCGAGATCCACCTCGACGGTCGCCGACCACGTGCTGACGCGCGCCCGCAGCACCGCGACGCCCACCGCGGGCGTGCCGATGAGCAGGACATCGGTGTCGCCCGCGGCGAGCAGGTCGGCCAGATGCGCGGCCAGCTCGTCCGGTTCGGGGGCGGGCTCGCCGAACTCCCGGTTGAAGTCGACCAGGAGCCGCGCGGCGGCGGCCAGGTCGTCGGCGGTTCCGGCGCGGCGGATGGTCGTCGCGGTCTCTGGCTGGGTAGTCATCTCCACCTCGTTCTCGATGCTCGACGCCAGTTCGGTTCCGCGACGGGCCTCGACGTTACAGCGAGGAGGAGTGCCGACTACGCGGTCAACACCAGCCCCGAGGTGGGAACGCCGGTGCCCGCGGTGACCAGGATGCGCTCCAGGTCATCGACCTGGTTGACCGAGGTGCCGCGGATCTGGCGCACCGCCTCGGCGATGCCGTTCATGCCGTGGATGTAGGCCTCGCCCAGCTGGCCGCCGTGGGTGTTGAGCGGGAGCCTGCCACCGATCTCGATCGCGCCGTCGGTGATGAAGTCCTTGGCCTCGCCACGACCGCAGAAGCCCAGCTCCTCGAGCTGCATCAGCACGAAGGGGGTGAAGTGGTCGTAGAGGATCGCGGCCTGCATGTCGGCGGCGCTCAGGCCGCTCTGGGCCCACAGCTGGTCACCGACGAGACCCATCTCCGGCAGGCCGGTCATGGCGTCGCGGTAGTAGCTGGTCATCACGTACTGGTCGGCGCCGCTGCCCTGGGCGGCGGCCGCGATGATCGCGGGACGCTGCGGCAGGTCGCGGGCGCGCTCGGCGCTGGTGACCACGATGGCGACGCCGCCGTCGGACTCCTGGCAGCAGTCGAGCAGGTGCAGCGGTTCGGCGATCCAGCGCGAATCCTGGTGCTGTTCCAGGGTGATCGGCTTGCCGTAGAAGAAGGCGTTCGGGTTCACCGCGGCGTGCTTGCGATCGGCCACCGCGACGGCGCCGAAATCGGCGCTGGTCGCGCCGGTGACGTGCATGTACCGGCGCGCCACCATGGCGACCTGCGCGGCCGGGGTGCCCAGGCCCTGCGGGTAGGCCCAGCCCGCGTCGATGCCCGAGGACGTCGGCGCGGCCGCCAGCGCGGGCGAGAACTGCCCGAACCTGGCGCCGGAGCGCTCGTTGAACGCGCGGTAGGCGACCACCACGTCGGCGACCCCGGTGGCCACCGCCATGGCGGCCTGCTGCACGGTCGCGCAGGCCGCGCCGCCGCCGTAGCCGATGTGGCTGAAGAACTTCAGGCTCGGGATGCCGACCGCCCTGGCCACCGCGGCCTGGGTATTGGTGTCCATGGTGAAGGTGGTCAGGCCGTCGACGTCGGCGGGCGTGAGCCCGGCGTCGGCCAGTGCCGCGCTGACCGCCTCGGCGGCCAGCCGCAGTTCGCTGCGGCCGGAGTCCTTCGAGAAATCGGTGGCGCCGATGCCGACGATGGCGGCATGCCCGGACAGGCCCGTCATGAGATCTCCAGAGAGGGAAGGGCGATCACCGCGGTCGCCGTGATGTGCTCACCGAGGCTGTCGCGGCCGCGCACATCGATGGTGACCAGCGCGCCGGACACCGCGGTGACGGTGCCCGAGAGGGTCAGCGTGTCACCGGCGTACAGCGGCACGCCCAGCCGCAGCGCGATCGACTTCACCAGGGCGGTGGGCCCGGCCCAGTCGGTGACGAAGCGCTGCACCAGACCGGTGTCGGTGAGGATGTTGACGAAGATGTCGCTGGACCCACGCTCGACCGCCTTGTCGCGGTCGTGGTGCACGTCCTGGAAATCCCTGGTGGCCAGGGCCGTGCTGATCACGAAGGTGGGATCGGCGTGGATCACCAGCTCGGGTAGCTGGTCACCCACCGCGACGGCGGTGGGTTCGGTCGTGGCGGTCACTGCGCGGCCTCCCAGTAGGGCAGAACGGTTCCGTCGGACAGCTTTTCGAAGGCGACCCGGACGGGCACGCCCACGGCGACCTCGCCCGGTTCGATACCGCGCAGCTCACCGAGCATGCGCACCCCTTCGTCGAGCTCGACCAGGGCGACGACGAACGGCAGCTCGCGGCCGGGCACCTTCGGCGCGTGGTGCACGACGAAGCTGAACACCGTGCCGGTGCCGGCCGCGACGACGTAATCGGTGGTCTCCGCCTTGTCCTGCCACAGGGCGGGGATCGGTGGATGCCGCAGCGAACCGTCGGGCAGGCGCTGGATCCGCAGCTCGCCGATCTCGGTACCGGCCCAGAAGAATTCGGTGTCCTTGGAGATGACCGGACCGACCCGTTCGGCGGGCGCGACCGCGATCTCCGACGCCGCGGGCGCTTCCTTCGCGGCGGGCACGAACTTCAGGATGCGGAACAGCATCTCGGTGACCACCTCGTCACCGACCGACCAGGTGGTGGTGAAGGTGAGGAACCAGCCGTCGCCGAGCCCGGTGCGCTTGGGGCCCTTGAACTCCGAGAGCCGGCTCGAGACGGTCACCTCCTCGCCCGGCCGCAGGTAACGGTGGTAGGTCTGCTCGCAGTTGGTGCCGACGACGGAGGTGAAGCCCGCGTCGTCGAGCAGCTGCGTGGCCAGGCCGAGCGGGTCGTCGGCGGTGCGCACGCCGTGCAGGCCGTTCATCGTCCACACCTGGGCCATGGCGGGCGGGGCGACGATGCCGGGGTGACCGGCGGCCTTGGCGGCGGCCTCGTCGACGTAGATCGGGTTGGTGTCGCCGATCGCCTCGACCCAGTTGTGGATCATCGGCTGGTTCACCGGGTCGCGCCCGGCCCGCGGCGCGGACTCGCCCGCCGCGGCGAGTTTCGAGAGTGCTTCCTGCACGCCCTGCTCCTTGTTCATCGGGGGACGCGCGGCAGTTCCAGGCCGGCGGAGGCGACCAGTTCGCGCATGATCTCGTTGACGCCGCCACCGAAGGTGACGACGAGGTTCTGCTTGGTGCGCCGGTCCAGCCAGCCCAGCAGTTCGGCGGTGCCCGGCTCGGCCGGATCGCCGAAGCGGCCGATGATCTCCTCGACCACGCGGCCCGCTTCCTGCAGCGACTCGGTGGAGAAGATCTTGGTGGCCGACGCGTCGGCGATCACGGTGTTCTGCGCCGCGGCCGGGTCGGCGGCCGCGACCTGCCAGTTCAGCAACTCGTTGAGCCGCACCATGGTCCGCACCCGGCCCAGCGCGCGCCGGACCTCCGGCTCGCCGAGCAGCTGATGCTGCGCCGACCAGTCGTGCAGGCGGTCGTAGAGCTGCTCGATCTTGCCCGACGGGCCGAGGCTGACCCGCTCGTGGTTGAGCTGGGTGGTGATCAGCCGCCAGCCCCGGTTCTCCTCGCCGACCAGCATCTCCGCGGGCACCCGCACGTCGTCGAAGTAGGTGGCGTTGGTGTGGTGGGCGCCGTCGCAGGTGATGATCGGGGTCCAGGAGTAGCCCGGATCCTTGGTGTCGACGATCAGGATCGTGATGCCGCGGTGGCGCGACTCCACCGAACCGGTGCGGCAGGCCAGCCAGACGTAGTCGGCCTCGTGCGCGCCGGTGGTGAAGATCTTCTGCCCGTTGACGATCCAGTCGCCGTCGCCGTCGCGCACCGCGGTGGTGCGCAGCGCGGCCAGGTCGGTGCCCGCTTCGGGTTCGGAGTAGCCGATCGCGAAATGGATGTCACCGGACAGGATGCCGGGCAGGAACTTCTGCTTCTGCGCGTCGGTGCCGTACTTCTGTAGCGTCGGGCCGACGGTCAGCAGCGTCACCAGGGGCAGCGGCACATCGGCGCGCACCGCCTCGTTGAAGAAGATCTGCTGTTCCATCGGGCCGAAACCCTGGCCGCCGAATTCCTTCGGCCAGCCGACGCCGAGCCAGCCGTCGCGGCCCATCCGGCGCACCACCTCGCGGTAGGCGTCGCCGTGCCGGTTGACCGCCATCTCGGCGTGTTCCTCGGGCGTGACGAGATCGGCGAAATAGGAACGCAATTCCTCGCGCAACCGCCGCTGTTCGGCGGTCAGATCGATGAACATCTTGCTCCCAGAAGGTCGAGGCGCAGGCCCTCGCCACCGAGCAGACGGGCGAGATCCTTGGCCTGTGAGTAGTAGCGGTGCATCGGGTGGGTGATATCCACACCCAGTCCACCGTGCAGGTGATGACATTTCTGCATGGCGCGCGGAACTTCGGCGGCCGCCCAGTAGGCGAGCACCTCGAGATCCTCGTCGATACGGTGCTGGTGTTCGGGCGACGCGTCGTCCTGGGCCAGGGCCCAGCACGCCGATTCCGCCGCCACGTGCAGGGTGCGCGAGACCACGTACAGATCGGCGATCTGCTGGGCCACGGCCTGGAATTCGGCCAGCGGCCTGCCGAACTGTTCCCGGGTGCGCACGTGCTCGGCGGTGAGCGCGAGCGCCCCCTTGAGCAGGCCGTCGGCGACCGCGCCGATGCCGGCCAGCGCGTACCGGTGCAGCCGGGGCAGCACGTCGGCGGGCAGCAGCTGGTCGGCGGGGATCTCGACGTCGTCGAGCACCACGGTCGCCTCGGGAATGCCCGCCGACCCCTCGACCGGCAGGAGCGTGAGCCCCGGCGCGACCGACTCCACGAGCGCGACGCCCGCGTCGGTGGGCACCAGGATCCAGCGCGCCTGTTCGGCGTAGATCACGCCGACCTTGCGGCCGGTGATCCGCACGGTGTCACCGTCGCGGACCGCCTTGGTGGTCGGCGCGGCGGTGAACGGCGCGCCCGGCTCGCTCAGGGCGGCGGTGAGCACGGTGCCCTTGCCGACCTCGGCGACCACGCGGCCTGCCAGTTCGTCCGACAGCGACGGCAGCAGCGGCAGCACGCCGAACCCGAAGGTCGGCAGCGCCGGTACCGCGACGGCGTCGGTGGCCAGCTCCATGAGCAGGGCCGACACCTCCAGCAGGCCCATGCCGTCGCCACCGAACTGCTCGGGCACGGCGACCGCGAGCAGGCCGGAGTCGATCAGGCTCGGCCACAATTCCATATCTCGGGCCTGCTCACGTTCGAGCAGGCTCACGACCACCTCGGCTACGGCGTCGGCGCTTTCGTCGCGGGTGAAGTCCACGGCGTCCTCCCTCATCGAGCTAACTGTCCGCATCGCGCGGCAGGCCGAGAATCCGTTCGGCGGCCACGGTCAACAGGATCTGCTCGGTACCGCCCGCGATGGAGAGACAGCGTGTGAGCAAGAATTCTTTCAGGGCTTCGTCTTCCAGGGAGCCTTCTCGTTCGGAAAGCTCCAGGGCGTACTCCGCCAGGTCCTGCCGGTGCCGGACACCGACGAGCTTGCGGACGCTGGCTTGGGCGCCCGCGTCGACGCCCGCCATCGTCGCCACCGCGATGCGCTGCTCCAGCAATGAGCCTGCGATCGAGGAGGTGATGAGCTCGCCGAAGCGGTCCTCCCGCAGTTCGGTTCCCCATCCGCCGACCGGGAAACGGTCGAGCAGCGCCTCCAGCGCGCCGCCGATACCGCCGCCGCCCATGGCGACACGTTCGGCCGACAGGGTGGTCCTGGCGATCTTCCAGCCGTTGTTCAGCGCGCCGACCAGACCCTCGTCGGGGACGAAGACCTCGTCGAGGAAGACCTCGCTGAAGCGGGCCTCCCCGGTGATCGTCACCAGCGGGCGCACCTGCACGCCCGCGGCGTGCATGTCGACCAGGAAGTAGCTGATCCCGCGATGCTTGGCCGCGGCGGGATCGGTGCGCGCCAGGCAGATGCCCCAGTTCGCTTCGGATCCCAGCGAGGTCCACACCTTCTGGCCGCGCAGCACCCAGCCGCCGTCGACCTTCTCGGCGGTGGTGCGCAGCGCGGCGAGGTCCGAGCCTGCGCCCGGTTCGCTGAACAGCTGGCACCAGGTGACCTCGCCACGCAGGGTCGGCCAGACGAAGCGCTCGATCTGCGCCTCGGTGCCGTAGCGCAGCAGGGTCGGCACCGCCCAGCCGGCCACCGCGAGGTCGGGGGTGGTCAGCTCGGCGCGGCGCAGCTGCTCGCCGATCTGCAGGCAGGTCATCGGATCGGCTTCGCGCCCATACGGTTTCGGCCAGTGCGGCATCACGAAGCCGCCCTCGACCAGGGCACGCTGCTGCTCCTCGGGCGAGAGCGCGGCGATGGCGGCGATCTCGGCGGTCAGCGCGGTATCGCCCGCCACGTCGCCGAGCACGCGCTCGGCGCCGGTGGTGCGGCGCTGCCCGGCCCTGGTGAGCTCGGCGACCCTGGCCCGCCAGCGGGCGGACCCGCCGAGCAGCTGTCGCAGCGCGCTGGCCCGGCGCAGGTAGAAGTGCGCGTCGTGCTCCCAGGTGAAGCCGATGCCGCCGAGCACCTGGATGGCGTCCTTGGCGGTGTCGACCGCGGCGTCGAGCGCGGTGGCCGCGGCGACGGCGGCGGCGATCGGCAGTTCGGCGCCGCCTTCGTCGATCGCGGCGGCCGCGTCGGCGGCGACGGCGCGGATCAGCTCGGTGCGGCACAGCATCCAGGCGCAGATGTGCTTGATCGACTGGAAGCTGCCGATCGGCTTGCCGAACTGCTCGCGGACCTTGGCGTAGTCGACCGCGGTGCGCAGGCACCAGCCGGCGACGCCGGCCAGCTCGGCGACCGCGAGGGCGACGAACAGGTCGGTGACATCGGCCGCGGCCTCGAAGCCGCGCGCCGCCGCGACGGTCACGTCGGCGGCGGTGACGCGGGCCAGCGGCACCGTGTGATCGCTGTTCGCCAGCGTGGTGATCGTCACATCGGCCGCCGGGATCAGCAGCCAGCGCACGCCGTCGACGGTGTTCGCCGGCAGCAGCACCTGGGTGTCGGCGTCGGCGCCGTAGACGAAGTCCCACGTGCCGGTGACGGTCCAGCCGTCGTCGGTGCCGACCGCCTTCGCGGTGGGCTCCTCGGTCGGCACGGCGATACCGCACGGGGCACCCTCGGCGACCGCGCCCCGGGTGATCAGCGCGGCCAGCGCGGTGGCCAGTACCGGACCGCCGACCAGGTCATCGGCGGTTTGTTCCAGCAGCACGGCCAGGTCGGCCACGGTGCCGCCCAGGCCGCCGTGCTGTTCGTCGAGCGCGACCTCGAACAGGCCGAACTCGGTCAGCGCGGGCCAGTACTGGCGCCAGCTACCGGCGCCGCCGGCCCGCATTGTTGCAATCGGCGCGACCGAACTCGCCCAGCCCCGCAGCGACTCCGCGGCGGCTTTATGCTCGTCAGTGGTGGCGATGGTCACAAGAAAAACCGCCCTTCCGGCGTGGCTCCCACTCCTAGAACATGTTCTAATATCCGGGCCGGGTGTAAGTCAAGAGACCTACACTTGGCCCGTGTTTTCAGGCGCTCGCAGCGAAAGGGTTTCCACGATGGACAGTCCGGCCCCCACGCCCACCGTGACGACACTGTCCGAGGACGAGCTGAGCTCCAACGCGCAGCGGGAGCGCCGCAAGCGCATCCTCGACGCCACCCTGTCGCTGGCTTCCAAGGGCGGCTACGACGCTGTTCAGATGCGCGCGGTGGCCGAGCGGGCCGATGTCGCCGTCGGCACCCTGTACCGGTACTTCCCGTCCAAGGTGCACCTGCTGGTCTCGGCGCTGGCCAGGGAATTCGAGCAGTTCGAGGGCAAGCGCCGTCCGCTACCCGGCGACGGCCCGTCCGAGCGCATGCACGGCCTGCTCACCCAGATCACCCGGATGATGCAGCGCGACCCGCTGCTCACCGAGGCCATGACGCGCGCGTTCATGTTCGCCGACGCCTCGGCGGCCGCCGAGGTGGACCGGGTCGGCAAGGTGATGGACCGGGTCTTCGCCCGCGCGATGAGCGACGGCGAGCCCGACGAGCGTCAGCTCGCGATCGCCAGGGTCATCTCCGATGTGTGGCTGTCCAACCTCGTCGCGTGGCTCACCCGCCGCGCTTCGGCGACCGACGTCACGGAACGGCTCGAGCTCACGGTCGACCTGTTGCTGGGCGATCGCGGATAGACCACAAATCACCCACGCCCGTTGACACGCGTCGGCTGCGCGTCTTCCCCTGAGAAGATGCATAGCCGACGTCGCATATGCGGAACCATGCATCTACCAGCCCCGCGGGCCTCCCCGACCGGCCCGCGGGCCCGATGAGCTCGGCGAACACGGTCCACCCCGATGGGCGAAAGGCCCGGAATTAGCGACGCGGTCGCGAGCAGCCCGGCCGACACCCGAGCGCACAACCCGCCGCGCCGCTCGCGCGGCAAAATTGACGCAGTATTGTTTTTCGCGCCCCCTGATCAACTCCTCCCATCACTAGGTTGGATGCGTGAGCGCACAGGATCTGCCCTTGGATGTCCGCCGTGCACTGGCGTCGGTTGCGCGCGTGCCACGGCTCTTGGTTGCCTCGGACTACGACGGGACTATTGCCCCGATCGTGTCCGACCCCGCGAAAGCGTTTCCCCAACGGGAATCGGTCAGCGCCTTACGCGCGCTGGCGGGGTTGGCCAACACGACCGCCGCGGTGATTTCCGGTCGGGCACTACGCGATCTGGCCGCGCTGTCGCGCCTGCCGGTCGAGGTGCAGCTGATCGGTAGTCACGGTTCGGAATTCGACGTCGGCTTCGTGCACGCGATCGACAACGACGCCAAACAACTGCTCGCCGAGATCCAGACCGCCTTCGCGCAGATCGCGGCCGAGAACCCCGGTGTGACCGTCGAGTCGAAACCGGCCAGCGCCGCACTGCACGTGCGCAACGCCAGCCCCGAGATCGGCAGGCGCGCACTGAATTCCGTGCGCCAAGGCCCGGCCTGCTGGGTCGGCGTCCAGGTGACCGAAGGCAAGGCGGTGATCGAGCTCGCGGTGATTCCCACCGACAAGGGCACCGCGCTGGACACCATCCGGCATCAGGAAAGCGCCTCGGCCGCAGTGTTCTTCGGTGACGACGTCACCGACGAGAAGGCGTTCCGGGTGCTGTCGGGTCCCGACGTCGGCATCAAGGTCGGCGACGGCGAGAGCCTGGCCAAACTGCGGGTGAGCTCGACCGAGGACGTGGCGCGCGCGCTGGCGTTCCTGGTGGAGGAGCGCCGGACCTGGCTGGCAGGCGCCAGCGCGCCCCGGATCGAGCGGCTGAGCATGCTGGCCAGCCCGCGCTCGGTCGCGCTGCTCACCCCCGACGCGACGGTCACCTGGTTCTGCCACCCCGAGCCGGATTCCGCGGCGGTGTTCGCGCACCTGCTCGGCGGCGCGGGCGCAGGCCACTTCACCGTGGCGCCGGAGCGGGCCGGCCTGCCGCTGTCGCAGCGGTACGTGGACGGCACGATGACCGTCCAAACCCGCTGGGCCAGTTTGCAGGTCACCGATTACCTGCCGCACGACGTCGCCCCCGACCGCACCGACCTGACCCGGGTGATCACCGGTGACGCGAAGGCCGTCGTGACCTTCGCGCCGCGACCGGAATTCGGCCAGGTGCCGGTGCGCATCGAAGCGGTGCCCAACGGCCTGCGGGTCAGCGGCACCAACGATCCGATGGTGCTGCGCTCGCCCGGCGTGGAGTGGGAGATCTCCTCCGACGGCACCAACGAGCAGGCACGCGCCGTCGTCGATCCGGCCAGCGCGCCGGTGATCCTCGAATTGCGCTGCGGCACGGCTGATCTGGCCCCGTCGATGACGCCGGAGCACCAGCGTCGTCAGCTGGCCGAGCAGTACTGGTCGCAGTGGGCGGCCGGGCTGCAGCTGCCGCCGCTCAAGCCGGATCTGATGAAGCGCTCCGCGCTGACCCTGCGCGGGCTCGTGCACCGCCCGTCCGGCTCGATCCTGGCGGCGGCCACCACCTCGCTGCCCGAGGACATCGGCGGCGTGCGCAACTGGGACTACCGCTACTGCTGGCTGCGCGACGCCTCGCTGACCGCGCAGGCGCTGGTGACGCTGGGCTCGCTGACCGAGGCCGAGGAATTCCTCGGCTGGGTGCACCGGGTCCTCGACACCCTGCCCGGTCCGGAGCGCCTGCACCCGCTGTACACGATCTACGGCGAGACGCTGCCGCCCGAGGCCGTCATCGACCTGCTGCCCGGCTACGCCGGTTCGCGGCCGGTGCGTGTCGGCAACGCGGCGAACATGCAGGTGCAGCTCGACGTGTTCGGGCCGATCGTCGACCTGATCACCTCGATGGCGCACGAGCGGGAGCGGCAAGGCGCGGTCGAGGCGGTCAAGGCGCTGCCCGACGCCGACTGGGAACTGGTGCACGCCATGGTCTCGGCGGTGCAGCGGCGCTGGACCGAACCCGATCACGGCATCTGGGAGATCCGCGGCAACCCGCGCCACCACGTGTACTCGAAGGTGATGGGCTGGCTCACGATCGATCGCGCGCTGACCCTGGCCGCGCGCTTCGACCGCCCGGTCGATCCCGAGTGGGCGACGCTGCGCGACACCATCTCCGAGGAGGTGAAGGCGAAGGGCTGGAACGAGGAGGTGCAGTCCTACACCGCCGCCTACGACGGCACCGACCTCGACGCCGCGACCCTGCACATCGGCCTGAGCGGGCTGATCGACCCGGCCGACCCGCGGTTCGCCGCCACGGTGGTCGCGACCGAGGCCGAGTTGCGCAGCGGCGCGACGGTCTACCGCTACCACCACGACGACGGCCTGCCCGGCGGCGAGGGCGGGTTCCACCTGTGCGCCGCCTGGCTGGTGGAGGCCTACCTGCTCATCGGCAGGCGCTCCGACGCCGAAGCGCTGTTCGCCCAGCTCGTCGCGGCCGCCGGGCCGACCGGCCTGCTGAGCGAGGAGTACGACCCGGTCGCCGAACGCTCCCTCGGCAACCACCCCCAGGCCTACAGCCACCTCGGCCTGCTGCGCTGCGCCCAACTGCTCAGCCAGCCGGCCGACGTCCTGGTCTGACGGATCACCGCAAAGCCGGGCTCGGACTCCGAGCCCGGCTTTTCCGTGTGGTTCGTACTGGTCCGCCGCACCAGAGGAGATACCACGATGCCATCCGCTGATGGCTACACCGATACCGTGAGCAGCGCACTCGAACGTTCCATGAGCGCAAATACCAGCGTAAGAATCGACGCAATAGAGAAGCTCGCTCCATGGGCCAGCCAATCGGCCGTACTGGCCAGGCTCAGCGACATGCTCCATGACCAGAACGTGACCGTGATGATCGACGCCACGGAGGCCCTGGCTCGAACCGGGGGTAAAGCCGGCATCCGAGCCATCGCGGCCGAGATCGGCCGGACTCCCGATGACCCGGATGCCGACTACATCATGTACAAGATCGAGGAACTCGAAGCGCTCGGCGAGGTGCCGATCTTGGACACTTTGAGATCGTTCGACGTCCTCGCCGAGACCGACGATTTTCGCGCTGGGCTGGCCCAGATCGAGCGTTATATGGGACATCACAACCCCCGGTGACCACCGGATCGCGACGTCGGCGACAGCGACGTCGGCGGTCACCGACCGGTTCACGGAGCCATCTACATCCTGCCGCAGCGACTTGACGCTCGCGGACCTGAAAGCGCCGATCGCCTTGACGAGCCGGGCGATCTTTGCGGGACAACTACGAAGCATGCATGGGAACAAGTAGAGCGGAGCCTACCGTTAGCGAATTTCATGTTACAGACGTATTTTGGATGAGCTCCATAAGCAAGCGCTTCATTGTCGGCAGGATGGTCGGAGTATTTGAAATCGGGCAGAGCGTTACGCTTCGCCAGCAGGATGGAACCACAGTGCCAGGCATTCTCGAAGCCATCAACCTGCACCGGCAGAAGCCAGGTTTCTGCACGCTTGTCTTTTCGGAATCCATATCAAATAGGGTGCAGCCGGGTGATCTCATTCACGATTGAGAACTCGGATCGATCCCGGATCGGCCTGCTCGACACCAACATCATGATCCTGCGTCGGTGGATCGACCCGGCGCCCCTGCCCGATGCCATGGCGATCAGCACGGTCACCCTGTCAGAACTGTCGGCAGGCGCACACGAAGTACGCCGCGACTACGAGCAGGACCAGCAGCCGGCCCGGACTTCGGGTCCAGATTTCCGTGTGGTTCGTACCGAGTACTCGATCCTGCTAAAGTAAAACGGTAACGATTTCCATTATGATCTAGGGCACAGCTCCCCGTGCCTGATCGAGCACGGCCAGGAGTACCGCGTGAACAGTCGATTCGCCCGCATGTGTGCCGGTCTCACGGCGGGAGTGGCGGCCGCGGTCGTGCTCACGGCCTGCGGGGGCAGCTCGAAGGATGGCGACGGTCTCTCGATCGTGGCCTCCACCAATGTGTGGGGGTCCATCGCGACGGCGGTCGCCGGGCCGGATGTCCAGGTCACCTCGATCATCAGTGATCCCGCGGCCGACCCGCACTCGTTCGAGACCTCGGCGACCGATACCGCCAAGATCAGCGACGCCGATCTCGTGGTGTTCAACGGCGGGCACTACGACGAGTTCATCGAGAAGGCCATCTCGGGCAAGAACAAGCGGACCGTCGAGGCGTTCGAGCAGCGGACCGACAAGAGCGATGACAACGAGCACGTCTGGTACGACGTCACCACCGTCGCCGCGGTCGCCGACCGGATCGCCGCCCAGCTCGGCGAGGTCGACACCGCCAACGCCGCCGCCTACACCGAGCGGGCGACCGCCTTCAAGAACCAGCTGATCGGCGTCAGCACCATCACCGGCACCATCGCCACCCAGCACCCGAACGCGCCGGTCGCCCAGTCCGAGCCGCTCGCGCACTACCTGCTGCTCGCCGCGACCGCGCAGGACAAGACCCCGCACGAGTTCCAGGAAGCGATCGAGCAGGAGACCGACCCGGCGCCCGCCGCGGTCGCCGCCACCCGCGACCTGATCACCGGCAAGCAGGTCAAGGCGCTGATCTACAACACCCAGACCCAGGACAAGATCACCCAGGACCTGCGGGCCGCCGCCCAGAGCTCGGGGGTCAACGTCGTCGAGGTCACCGAAACGCTGCCCGCCGGGGTCGATTACATCCAGTGGCAGACCGCGAACGCCAAGGCGCTCGCCGCGGCGCTGCGCTGATCGCCGTGTCCACGACCGAGGGAGCGGCCCCGCCCGCCGCGCCGATCGCCCCCGCCGACCCCGTCGGCGGGGCCATCCGGCTGCGCGGGGCAAGCCTGTCCTTCGGCGAGCGCACCCTGTGGCGCGATCTCGATCTCGATGTGGCGCCAGGGGAATTCATCGCCGTCCTCGGCCCCAACGGCTCCGGCAAGACCTCGCTGCTGCGCGTCCTGCTCGGCCTGCTGGAGCTCGGCTCGGGCACCGCGGAGGTCGCTGGCGCGCCGGCCGGGGTCGGCAATCCGGGCATCGGCTATGTGCCGCAACAGAAGACGATCGATGCCGGGGTGCAGCTGCGCGGGGTCGATCTGGTCGGACTCGGCGTCGACGGGCACCGGTGGGGACTCGGCTGGCGTGGCCGCCGGGAGCGGGCACGCAAGGTCGAGGCCGCCGTGGCCGCGGTCGGCGCGCAGCGTTTCGCGCACGCCCCGCTGGACACCCTCTCCGGCGGTGAGCAGCAGCGGCTGCGGGTCGCGCAGGCGCTCGTCGGCGACCCGGCGGTATTGCTCTGCGACGAACCACTGCTCAGCCTGGACCTCGCCAATCAGCGGCTGGTCGCCGAACTCGTCGACAAGCGCCGCCGCGAACACGACACGGCCGTGCTGTTCGTGACCCACGAGATCAACCCGATCCTGCCGATGGTCGACCGGGTGCTCTACCTGGTCGACGGCGAATTCCGGATCGGCACCCCCGACGAGGTGATGACCTCGGCGACGCTCTCGGAGCTCTACGGCACCGAGGTCGAGGTGCTGCGGGTGCGGGACCGGCTCGTCGTCGTCGGCACCGGCGACGACATGGACGCGCTCGGCGGTACCGCCTGATGGACAAGCTGAACAAGGTGCTGCACCAGATGTTCGACCTCGGCACCACCGCCGACCTGCTCACCTACGACTTCGTCCAGCAGGCGCTGCTCGCGAGCGCGCTGCTCGGGCTGCTCGCCGGCCTGATCGGGCCGCTGATCGTCAGCAGGCAGATGTCGTTCGCCGTGCACGGCACCAGCGAGCTCTCGCTGACCGGCGCGTCGGCGGCGCTGCTGGCCGGTGTCGGCGTCGGGATCGGCGCGATCGCCGGTTCGGTGGTCGCCGCCGTCCTGTTCGGCTGGCTCGGTTCCCGTGCGCGGGAACGCGATTCGGTGATCGCGGTGGTGCTCTCGTTCGGCCTCGGCCTGTCCGTGTTGTTCCTGTGGCTGGCACCGGACCGGGCCGGCTCGAAGTTCTCGCTGCTCACCGGCCAGGTCGCCAGCGTCGGCTACGACGGGCTCGCGCTGCTGGTCACCTGCACCGCGGCCGTGCTCGCCGTGCTCGCGGTGATCTACCGGCCGCTGCTGTTCGCCAGCTCCGACCCCGAGGTCGCGGTGGCGCGCGGGGTGCCGGTGCGGGCGCTGTCGGTGGTGTTCGCGGTGCTGCTCGGCATCACCGCCGCCTTCGGCGTGCAGATCGTCGGCGCGCTGCTGGTGCTGGCGCTGCTGATCACCCCGGCCGCCGCGGCGGCGCAGCTCACCGCGAGCCCGCTGCGGGCGACGGTGCTGTCGGTGGTCTTCGCCGAGGTCGCGGCGGTGGGCGGACTGCTGCTGTCGCTGGCGCCCGGGGTGCCGGTGTCGACGTTCGTCACCGGAATCTCGTTCACCATCTATCTGGTGTGCCGGTTCGTCGGCCACCGCAATCGGCGGCTGGCCACCGCCCACTGAAATTTGGTGCCACTTGGGGCCGAAATTGCCCGAACCGGGGCGCGGGCGAGCAGACTACACAGCATGATCGACTTCGCCGTCCCGGAAGATCTGGCCGCCCTGCGGGATCGAGTTCGCGCCTTCGTCGCCGAACAGATCGTGCCGTTCGAACGCGATCCGCGCCTGACCGCGCACGGTCCGACCGACGAACTGCGCGCCGAACTCGTCGACCTGGCCAGGGCCGAGAAGCTGCTGACCGTCCAGGCCCCGGTGGAGTACGGCGGGCTCGGCCTGTCCCATGTCGAGCAGGCGGTGGTGTACGAGGCCGCGGGCTGGTCGACGCTCGGCCCGGTCGCGATGAACTGCGCCGCGCCCGACGAGGGCAATATGTTCCTGCTCGGCAAAGTCGCCGACCCGGACCAGGTGGACCGGTACCTGATGCCGATGATCCGCGGCGAACAGCGCTCGGTGTTCGCGATGACCGAACCCGACGGCGCGGGCTCCGACCCGGGTCAGCTGCGCACCGAAGCGGTGTTCGACGGCGAGAACTTCGTGATCAACGGGCGCAAGTGGCTGATCACCGGCGCCGACGGCGCCAAGACCTGGATCATCATGGCCCGCCTCGCCGAGAACCCGCACCTGCCCGCCGGGCCGACGCTGTTCCTCGCCGACGGCGGCACCGAGGGCATCGTCATCGAGCGGATCATGAACACGATGGACCGCAACTACGTCGGCGGGCACGCCGTCGTGCGGTTCGAGAACCTGACGCTGCCGCCCTCGGCCGTGCTCGGCCGCACCGGGCAGGCCCTGCGCTACGCCCAGCTGCGGCTGGCGCCCGCCCGGCTCACGCACTGCATGCGCTGGCTCGGCGCGGCCGAACGGGCGCAGCACATCGCCGTCGAGTACGCGCGCACCCGCACCGCGTTCGGCAGGCCGATCGGCGAGCACGAGGGCGTGTCGTTCATGCTCGCCGACAACGAGGTGGCGCTGCACCAGTGCAGGCTGACCATCTGGCACAGCTGCTGGCTGATGGATCAGGGGCAGCAGGCCAGGCACGAGTCGTCGATGGCCAAGTCCTACGTCTCCGAGGAACTGTTCAAGGTCACCGACCGCTGCGTGCAGGTGCTGGGCGGGATCGGGATCAGCGACGAGACGGTCGTGGAGATGCTGTTCCGGGACATGCGCGCGTTCCGCCTCTACGACGGCCCGACCGAGGTGCACAAGTACGCCATCGGCAAGCATCTGCTCCGCGAATGACCTCGGGCGCGGCAGGCCGGGGCCACGCAAGCCACCGTCTCCGGCCGCTGACGCCCGCCCGCTAGTACCATTCGATCCCATGAGTTCGGAACTGCTCGTCGATGTCTCTGCCGGAGTCGCCGTGCTCACGCTCAACCGGCCGGCCCAGCAGAACGCCGTCACCCCGACGATGGCCGCCGAGCTCAGCGCGGCACTGCGCCGCTGCGACAGCGAGGACTCGATTCGCGCCGTCGTGATCACCGGCACCGCGCCCGCCTTCTGCGCGGGCGCGGATCTGTCCGCCCGGGTCAACGGCGAGGTGACGCTGGATCCGCCGCCGTGGCAGGTCCGCAAGCCGGTGATCGCGGCCGTCAACGGCCACGCGGTCGGGATCGGGCTGGCCCTGGCGCTGCAATGCGATCTGCGGTACTTCGCCCGCGACGCCGTCTACGGGCTCAGCCAGGTCCGCCGCGGCGTCCTCGCCGACGGCTACGCGCACTGGACCGTGCCGCGCCTGGCCGGGCTGGCCAACGCCGCCGACATCATGCTGACCGGACGCACCTTCGACGGCGACGAGGCCAAGTCGATGGGCCTGGCCAATGCCAGCCTGCCCGCGGGCGAGGTCTTGCCCACCGCGATGGCGGTCGCCCACGACATCGCCAACGGGCCAGCTCCGCTGCCGGTCGCGCTGACCAAGCGACTGATCTGGGAGAGCCTCGGGATGACACCCGCCGTCGTCGGGCAGCTCGAATCCGAGCTCAACGCGCATGTCGCCAAGAGCATCGACGGCGGCGAGGCGATGGCCGCGTTCAAGGAGCGCCGTCAGCCCAAGTGGACCGGCAGCATCAGCGCGGAATGGCCGGCCTGGGACGCCCCCGAGGAGCGCCCCAGCCTGGACTGAGGGTCAGAAGTTCCCGTTGCAGGAACCCGCGATGTAGAGCATCGCGAACAACACCATCAAGATGGTGCCGATGATGCCCGCGATGTACCCGATCAACACCTGGGAGCGCCCGGACAGGGCGCCGTAGGACGCGTCGATCTCGTTGAGGGCCCGCTTGCCGAGCACCCACGCGACCGGCCCGAAGATCCCGCAGCAGAACGGGCTGAGCAGCCCGAGCGTCAGGATCAGGTTGGCCTGCGGGTGCTCGACCGTCTCACCGATCGGCTGGTTGGGTATCGCCACGCATCGAATTCTACGGCGACAGAGCCGATTTGCCCGGAAACCGCGCGGGGTCAGCCCAGACGGCGCTGCCTGGCGATGTCGGCGAGGACCACACCGGCGGCGACCGAGGCGTTGAGCGACTCGACCGGACCGGCCATCGGGATGCTCAGGATCG
Organism: Nocardia sp. NPDC051833; assembly: GCF_040681225.1. NCBI lineage: Bacteria > Bacillati > Actinomycetota > Actinomycetes > Mycobacteriales > Nocardiaceae > Nocardia > Nocardia sp. NPDC051833. The sequence goes on along the minus strand of NZ_JBFAYK010000001.1, from coordinate 3,143,282 downwards.
AGTCGCAGTTCTCGCGCACCAGGCGCGAGAGACCCTTGCCCTCGGACCCGACGACGACCACCGTCGGCACGCTGCCGTCGAATTCGTCGAGCGGGGTGTCACCGCCCGCGTCGAGGCCGACGATCTGGAAGCCCTGCGACGCCCAGTCCTTCAGCGTGCGGGTCAGGTTGGTCGCCCTGGCGACGGGCAGGCGCGCCGCGGCGCCCGCGCTGGTCCGCCAGGCCACCGCGGTGACGCTGGCACTGCGCCGCTGCGGGATGACAACGCCCTGACCGCCGAACGCGGCGACCGAGCGGATGACCGCGCCGAGGTTGCGCGGATCGGAGATGTTGTCCAGCGCGACCAGCAGACCCGGCTCGCCGGAGGTCTTCACCCGGTCCATCAGGTCGTCCGGGTGGGCGTAGCGGTACGGCGGCACCTGCAGGGCGACGCCCTGGTGCAAACCGTTGGCGCTGAGCCGATCCAGATCGGTGCGCGGCACCTCGAGGATGGAGATGCCCATGTCGGCGGCGCGCTGCACGCTCTCGGAGAGGCGGTCGTCGTTCTCGGTGCCGACGGCCACGTAGAGCGCGGTGGCCGGCACGTCGGCACGCAGGCACTCGAGCACGGGGTTGCGGCCGAGCACCAGCTCGGGACCGTCGTCGGACTTGCGGCCGACCCGCGGGACACCGGCCTTACCGGTCGGACGGGACTGCGCCGCTTTGGCTTTGGCGGCGGCCGCGGCGCGCTTGGCGGCGGGATGCTTGGTGCGCTCGGTGGCGGGCGGCGTCGCGCCCCTGCCCTCGAGGCCGCGACGGCGCTTGCCGCCGGAACCGACGACGGCGCCCTTCTTGGTGCCGCCCTTCCTGATCGCTCCGCGTCGCTGTGAATTGCCTGCCATCAGTTCGCCTTTCCGCTAGCTGCGCCCAGCGACCATTCCGGCCCCTGCGGGGTGTCGGTGACCTCGATACCCGCCGCCACGAGCCGATCCCGTGCGGCATCGGCCTCTGCCCAGTTCTTCTCCGCTCGCGCGCTCGCCCGGCGATCCAGCTCGGAGCGGACCAGCACGTCGAGCGCCTCCAGCGCCGCCGAGTTGTCGGCCGGGGTGTACCAGTGCGGGTCGAGCGGGTCGACGCCCAGGACGCCGAGCATCGCGCGGACCTGACCGGCCAATTCGGCCGCGGTCTCCACGGTGCCAGCCTCCAGCGCGCGATTGCCCTCGTGCACCACGTGGTGAATTTCGGCCAGCGCCTTCGGAATCGCCAGATCGTCGTCGATCGCGGCGGCGAATCCGTCGGTCCATTTACCGATCGGGACCTCGCCGGCCCGGTCGAGCACGCGATGCACGAATGCCTCGATGCGCTGATACGAGGCGACCGCGTCGTCGAGTGCTTTGTCGGAGTATTCGAGCATCGAGCGGTAATGCGCGCTGCCCAGATAGAAACGCAATTCGACCGGGCGGACCCGGCTGAGCACATTCGGCACCGAGAGCACATTGCCGAGCGACTTCGACATCTTCTCCCCGCCCATCGTCACCCAGCCGTTGTGCAGCCAGTAACGCGCGAAACCGTCACCGGCCGCCTTGGACTGAGCGATCTCGTTCTCGTGGTGCGGGAAAATCAAATCCATACCACCGCAGTGGATATCGAATTCGGGGCCGAGATAGAACTCGGCCATGGCCGAGCATTCCAGATGCCAGCCGGGGCGGCCGGGGCCCCAAGGCGACGGCCAGCTCGGCTCGCCCGGCTTGGCCGACTTCCACAGCGTGAAATCGCGCGGGTCGCGCTTGCCGCGGGTCGGGGTCTCGCCCTGGTGCACGTCGTCGAGTTTGTGGCCGGACAGCTCGCCGTAGTTCGGCCAGCTCAGCACGTCGAAGTAGACGTCACCGTCGGCGGCGTAGGCGTGGCCGCGCTCGATCAGGCGCTCCATCAGCCCGACCATCTGGGTGATGTGGCCGGTGGCGCGCGGCTCGGCCGAGGGCGGCAGCACGCCGAGCACCTCGTAGGCCGCGTCGAAGGCGCGCTCGTGCGTGGCGGCCCATTCCCACCACGGCCTGCCCGCCTCGGCGGCCTTGTTCAGGATCTTGTCGTCGATATCGGTGACATTGCGGATGAACCGGACGTCGTAGTCGTGCGCGAGCAGCCAGCGGCGCAGCACATCGAACGCGACGCCGCTGCGCACGTGCCCGATATGGGGCTGACCCTGCACGGTGGCCCCACACAGATACACCGAGGCACGGCCGGGGACCAGCGGGGTGAATTCCCGCAGGGTCCGCGTGTCGGTGTCAAAAAGGCGCAAGGTCACGGCATTCGATCCTAGTCGGTGGGATGGTGGTGGAGATGACCGGCCGGTTCGTGGCTCGCCGTGGTTGTACCCCGGCGAAAGGAAGCGGCGAGAAGGCGTGGTGCGGCAGGAAATTTTCGGGGCCCGTGCGGGCTACGAACACGCCGCGATCAGGCAGGTGGCGATGGCCGCGATGCCTTCGCCGCGGCCGGTCAGCCCGAGACCGTCCGTGGTGGTGCCGGAAACGGAGACCGGCGCGTCGAGCAGTTCGCCGAGCACTTTCTGCGCCTCGGCGCGGCGCGGCCCGATCTTCGGTCGATTGCCGATGACCTGCACCGCGGCGTTGACGACCGCGAAGCCCTCCTCGGCCAGCAGCCTGCGGACCTCGGTGAGCATGGCGGCGCCGGTGACTCCGGCCCATTCGGGACGGCCGACGCCGAAGACGGCGCCGACGTCGCCGAGGCCTGCGGCCGAGAGCAGCGCGTCGCAGAGCGCGTGCGCGGCGACGTCACCGTCGGAGTGCCCGGCGCAGCCGTCGGCGTCGGGGAACAGCAGACCGGCCATCCAGCAGGGACGACCTGGCTCGATGGGGTGCACATCGCTGCCGATGCCGACTCTCATCGCGCGACCGCCTGCGCGGCACGTGGTGCGTCGACGGCGGCCTGATCGGCGCGCAGGGCGTCGGCCAGGCGCAGGTCGAGCGGGGTGGTGATCTTGAAGGCGAGCGGGTCGCCCGCGACGGTGCGCACGGCGACGCCGAGGCGTTCGACCAAGCCCGCGTCGTCGGTCGCGCCGACCTCGGTGGCGTACGCCGCGCGCAGCAGATCGGCGGCGAAGCCCTGGGGGGTCTGGATGGCGCGCAGGTGGGCGCGATCGGGGGTGCCGGTGACGACGCCGGCGTCGTCGACCGATTTCACGGTGTCGACGACCGGCAGGGCGGGCACGACGGCGGGACTGCCCGCGTGCAGCTCGGCGGCCACCCGCGCGATCAGCTCCGGTGGAGTGAGCGCGCGAGCGGCGTCGTGCACGAGGTAGAACGCGGCGTCGGGCGCGGCCGCGATCCCGGCGCGCACCGAATCGGTGCGCTCGGCGCCGCCAACGACGACCTGCACCGGCACAGGGGGCATCGAACCGCCGGTCAGCGAGGGGGTTGACAGCAGAGCGGACGCGGCATCGACCAGCTCGGCGGGCACGACCACGACGACCCGGTGCACCGCACCGGACGCGATCAGCCCGTCGACGGCCAGCCGGACCATAGGTGTGCCGCCGACCGGGACGAACGCCTTCGGGGTGGATTCACCCAGGCGCACGCCACGACCGGCGGCAGGGACCAGTGCTACGACAGGTCGCACTCTAGGAAGCCGCGGCGAGGACCTCGTCGAGCAGCGATTCGGCCTTGCCGTCGTCGGTGCCCTCGGCGAGCGCGAGCTCACCGACGAGGATCTGGCGAGCCTTGGCCAGCATCCGCTTCTCACCGGCGGACAGGCCGCGATCCTGCTCGCGACGCCACAGGTCGCGCACGACCTCGGCCACCTTGTTCACATCGCCGGAGGCGAGCTTCTCGAGGTTGGCCTTGTAACGGCGGGACCAGTTGGTCGGCTCCTCCGTGTGTGGCGCGCGCAGCACCTGGAAGACGCGGTCGAGACCCTCCTGGCCGACGACGTCACGGACGCCGACATATTCGGCGTTCTCCGCGGGAACCCGAACGGTCAGGTCGCCTTGCGCGACCTTCAGGACCAGATACTCTTTCTGCACACCCTTGATGGTGCGGGTCTCGATTGCTTCGATCAGCGCCGCTCCGTGGTGGGGGTAAACGACGGTGTCTCCGACCTTAAAAATCATGTGTCCCGTGCCCCTTTCGATGTTCACAGTTTAACATGCGACTCGATAACGGCGCGATCAACTGTGCAGGTCAGGGCCACAACGAGGCCATCGTAGGGGTTGACAACGCGGAATTGGTGTGCATTGTGTTGCGCCAGAACGGGTTAACCACCAGCACAGCGAGCCGTATCCGCGCCCCACTCCCCCGGCACCGATCCGGCAACCCCGTCCGAGACACCGAACTGTTACTTCCGCGCCCGCGCGTCGCGAGCCCGGACGCCACGCGCGCGAAGCGAACTACTACGCTGCCTAGTTACTACCCTCCGATCCGCTGTGTGGACGGAGTGAGCCCGGTCGACATGGAGGACAAACCGTGACTGCCCTGAAAGCTGTGACCGCCCCGTCGGCGCGACGTCGCATGGCGACGGTTGCCGCGCTCGCCGCCGCCGCGGGTATCGCCCTGAGCGGCTGCAGTGCCGGCCAGCACACGCAGACCTCGTCGCAGGCCGCCGCGATCAACGGCAACCACGCGAACGTGGGCCCGATCTCGCTGCGCAACGTGCACATCATCTACCCGGCGTCCCCGGCGGAGCACGACAAGGGCGGCAAGGCGGTGATCGCGCTGTCGATCATCAACGGCAGCGAGACCGTCACCGACGAGCTGACCAGCGTCACCACCGACCTCGGCACCGTCAAGCTCACCGGCCCGGCGGGCGACCCCAAGTTCGTGCTGAAGCCGCAGCAGACCGTCGTCGCCGGCCCGGTGAAGGTCGCCGCCGCCGAGTCCGACGACCACCACGGCGCCACACCGACCACCACGGCCGCGCCGACCACCACCGCGGCCCCGACGACCTCCGCGGCGCCCACCACGTCCGCGGCCGGTCACGACGTGCCCTCGATCGATCCCGAGGCCAAGCCCGGCTCGATCGAGATCACCGGCCTGAGCAAGCAGATCTACCCCGGCCTGACCTACAACGTCACCTTCAACTTCAAGGACGCGGGCACCGTGCAGGTGTCGGTCCCGGTCGACGCCGCCGAGGTCGACCGCGTCGAGAACGAGAAGTCCGGCCCGGCCCCCGAGGGCGCCGGTCACTGAGACCAGGCCGAACAGAAAGCCGTCGCGGCGTGTCCGCGGCGGCTTTTCTTTTTGTCGGAGCCGGTCCGTAGGGTGCGCGTGTGGCCAAGACCAAAGCTGTCTTCCGGTGCACCGCGTGCTCGCACGAGGTGTCCAAATGGGTGGGTAAGTGCCCGGATTGCGGCGCCTGGGGCACGGTGAACGAGGTGGCCGTGTCCGCGGCCGCCGCGGCGCCGGGCAGGCGCGCGATGCTGCCGAGCACGGCGGCGGCACCGCTGTCGCAGATCGACGCCAAGATCACCCAGGCCCGCTCGACCGGGGTGAGCGAGCTGGACCGGGTGCTCGGCGGCGGCGTGGTGCCCGGATCGGTGGTGCTGCTCTCGGGTGAGCCCGGCGTCGGCAAGTCGACACTGCTGCTCGAGGTCGCGCACCGCTGGGCCGCCCAGCGCAGCGAGACCTCGCTGTACGTGACCGCGGAGGAGTCGGCCGGGCAGGTGCGGCTGCGGGCCGACCGCACCGGCGCGGTGCACGACCGGGTGTACCTGGCCGCCGAATCGGACCTGTCGATCGTGCTCGGGCACGTGGAACAGGTGCGGCCGACACTGCTGGTGGTCGACTCGGTGCAGACCATGCTGGCGCCCGAGGTGGACGGCGTGATCGGCGGTGTCACCCAGGTGCGCGCGGTGACCGCGGCGCTGACCTCGCTGGCGAAGGCCAGCGGGATCGCGGTGCTGCTGGTCGGTCACGTCACCAAGGACGGCAATGTCGCGGGTCCGCGCACCCTCGAGCATCTGGTCGACGTGGTGCTGCAATTCGAGGGCGACAAGAACTCGACGCTGCGCATGATCCGCGGCATCAAGAATCGGTTCGGCAGCGCCGACGAGGTGGGCTGCTTCGAACTGCACGAAGACGGCATCGCCTGCGTCGACGACCCGTCGGGCCTGTTCCTGCACCACCGCACCGACACCGTCCCCGGCACCGCGGTGACCGTCGCGATGGACGGCAAACGCCCGCTGGTGGCGGAGGTGCAGGGGCTGACCGTCAAGACCGAGATCCCGCAGCCACGGCGCGCGGTGAGCGGCCTGGACTACAACCGCGTCGCCATGGTGCTGGCCGTCCTGCAGAGCCGTGGGCGGGTGTTCCTGGGCAAGCACGACGTGTACGCCGCCACCGTCGGCGGCATGCGCCTGAACGAGCCGACGGCCGACCTGGCCATCGCGCTGGCCATCGCCTCCGCCGAGGCCGATATCGCGCTGCCCGCGGGCTGGGTGATCCTGGGCGAGGTCGGGCTGGCGGGCGAGGTCCGCAAGGTCACCGGGCTGTCGCGGCGCCTGGCCGAGGCCGAACGGCTCGGCTTCACCACCGCGCTGGTACCGCCCGGATCGGAGAAAACCAAGATCGGTTCGATGCGTATCCACGAGGTCGGCGATCTGCGCTCGGCGCTGCGATTGGCCGAACTCCGCAAATCACGCGCAGCCAGGGAGCCGGTCCCCGTGGAATAACTCCGGCAAACCCGGGATATCGCCGATATCGGCCATTCCCGTGGCAACGACCATTGACATAGTCACCGATCATGCGAAGCCTGCAAATCCACCCGAGTTGAACATGTGACTTATAGCGCACCCGCACAATGCCGGGTGCGCGCGGGCGTCCGCGGCTAGGTCGCGAGGTTGAACGGCTCGGCGGCGCTGCGCACAGCGCCGAGCTGGGCCACCACCATGTAGGCCCCGGCGGGCACCTGTAGCCGATCACCGGCGCAGTTCGGCTGGGAGGTGGTCCCGAACCAGCTGCCCTTGTAGGACAACTGCTCACCGGCCTTGAGCGTCTTCACTTCCGGCGGTCCATCCGGGTTGCAGTCGTTGCTCGCCCACAGCCGACGCTGCCCGTCGAGCGTGTAGACCAGGAATTGCGGGCCGGGACCGAGATCGCGCGAACACGGCGCCGAGGAGATATTGGTGATGACGGTGCCGAATCCGGGCTGATCGCCCACCCGGTACGTCGGCTGGCCGACGGTCACCTTCAACGCGAGCGACTGATCACTGCACGGCTGCGCCGCGGGCTGATCCGTCGGCGAACTGCTCGCCGCGGCGCTCGAGGTGGCGGCGGCGCTGGTCGCGGTCGCACTGCTCGACTCCGCGACACTGCTGGTCGACGCCGCACTGCTCGCCGGAGCGGTGGTCGACGTGGCCGCGGCATTGTCGCTGGACGAGTCACCACCACGCGCCACCATCGTGACGAGCCAGATCACGATCGCGAGCGCGACGACGATGACGCCGATGGCGAGTGCGCGGCGACGCCAGTAGATCTCCGGTGGCAGCGGTCCATTCGGTTCCAGCACGCCTCAACGGTAAGCGCACCGCGCGGGCCCGCGCTCGATGACCTCGGCGTGTCGGGGGTGGAACCGGGACGATCGCCCGGTTCAGACCACCTCGCCGATGTTCCCGACGACGCGACGCAGGTGCACGCGCCCGTCCTCGAGCTTGTAGGTGACGCTCGCGATCGCGCACTGACCGGTGGCGACGCGCTGGGAGATGATCATCGACCGCTGCATCAGCAGCCTGCTGGTCTCCACGACGTGGCGCGCCTCGAACTCGTCGATCGAGCTGAGGCCCTCACGACGGCCGACCAGGATCGACGGCGTCACGCGCTCGACCACGCTGCGGATGAATCCGCCGGGGACCTCGCCGCCGTCGAGCGCGTCGATGGTGGCCTTCACCGCGCCGCAGCTGTCGTGTCCGAGGACGACGATCAGCGGCACGTTGAGCACCTCGACGCCGTACTCGATCGAGCCGAGCACCGAGCTGTCCACCACGTGACCCGCGGTCCGCACGACGAACATGTCGCCGAGGCCCTGATCGAAGATCAGTTCCGCGGCCACCCGGGAGTCACCGCAGCCGAACAGGATCGCGTGCGGGTGCTGGCCGCTGACGAGCTTGGCTCGGTCGGCGGCGCCCTGGCTAGGATGCAGCAGGGTGCCGTTGACGAAGCGCTCATTGCCTTCGCGCAGCGACTTCCAGGCGCTTATCGGATTGGAACCAGGCATACCGACCATTGTGCACAGACCTGTGGTTACCAGCGAGTCCGCCGCGTTACGCGTCGGCAAAGATGGCCTGGCTGAGGCGGAACGGGAACAGTGAGTATCGACGCGGAAGTGCTGCTGGATTGGTTCACCGAGACGGCACGTGACCTGCCGTGGCGCAGGCCGGAAGCGACCGCGTGGCACATCCTGATGAGCGAGATCATGTTGCAGCAGACCCCCGTGGTGCGGGTCGAGCCGATCTGGCGGGAATGGGTGGCGCGGTGGCCGGTGCCCTCGGCGATGGCCGCGTCCTCGCAGGCCGAGGTGCTGCGCGCCTGGGGCAAGCTCGGCTATCCGCGCCGGGCGCTGCGGCTGCACGAGTGCGCGCGGGTGCTGGCCACCGAGCACGGCGACGTGGTGCCGACCGACGTCGACGTGCTGCTGAGCCTGCCCGGCATCGGTGACTACACCGCCCGCGCGGTGGCCTGTTTCGCCTACGGCCGGCGCGTCCCGGTGGTCGACACCAATGTCCGCCGGGTCGTCGCGCGGGCGGTGCACGGACGCGAGCCGGGCAATCCGTCCTCGCGCGACCTCGCCGAAACCGCTGCCCTGCTCCCGATCTCGGTGCCGCGCGCCGCGAAGTTCTCGGCGGCGCTGATGGAACTGGGCGCGCTGGTCTGCACCGCCCGCAATCCCGACTGCGCGCGGTGCCCGTTGCCCGCGTGCGCGTGGGTCGACGCGGGCAAGCCCGCCGCCGAGGTGGTCCGCAAGGTGCAGAAGTACGAGGGCACCGATCGGCAGGCGCGCGGCAGGCTGCTCGACGTCCTGCGCGACGCGTCCGGCCCGGTCGAGCGGGTCCGCCTCGACCTGGCCTGGACCCGCGATCCCGGCCAGCGGGCGCGGGCGTTGGACTCGCTGCTGGTCGACGGCCTGATCGAGCAGACCGAGGACGGCCTGTTCGCGCTGGCCGGTGAAGGCGGGGCTGCGGGCTAGTCACCGGGCTGCGCGCCCTCGCCCGGCCGAGCAGACCGTCGGGCTGGTCAGCCCAGCACGCGGCGCAGGAACCGGCCGACGTGGTCGCGATAGACCTCGGGCTGCTCGTCGTGCACCAGGTGCGCGGCCCCGGCGACGAGCGTGTACTCCGCGTCGGGGTGCACTTCGGCCATCGTGCGCATCTGCCCCGGCGGGGTGATGGTGTGCTCGCCCTCGATGAGCAGCACGGGGAGCTCCAGCGACTTCCATTCGGTCCAGAAGTCCCTGGTCCCCCACTCCTCGGAGATGGCACGGAAGGTGTCGACCGCACCGTGCAGCCGATAGCCGTCGGGACCCGCGGTGAAGGCACGCAGGAAATACGTGCCCGCGACGGGCCCGAAGTAGTCGAGCACCGCCTGGTCGTCGGCGAACGGCTGCGGCCAGGATCCGATCAGCTCGGCCCAGTGCGCGGCAGTGCGGCCGGTGAAGTCGGGGGCGATGTCCTCCACCACGAGGGCGCGGACCCGCTCGGGATGGGTGGCGGCGAAGACCCAGCCGTGGATCGCGCCCATCGAGTGCCCGACGATCACCATCGGCTCGGTGATCGCGGCGGTGAGCTCGGCGAGATCGGCGACGAACGCCTCGGTCGTGAGCTCGGCGGGCGGCACCCGACCGTGCCCGGCGGCGTCGACGGTGTAGAGGTGGCCGTATTCGCGCAGCCATGGCAGCTGATCGGTCCAGGTGCGCGCGCTGCCCATCAGCCCGTGCAACAGCAGGATCGGGACGCCGGTCCCGCCTTCGTCGTACAACACCCTGCCGATTGTGCCCCAGACCGGGATGTTTCCCGCGCGGTCGTATTGTCGGCTCATGGCTGTTGTGAAGATCAATGCGATCGAGATCCCTGAAGGTGCCGGCCCGGAGCTGGAGAAGCGGTTCGCCGCCCGCGCGCACGCGGTGGAGAACTCCCCCGGTTTCCTCGGCTTCCAGCTGCTGCGCCCGGTGGCCGGCGACAACCGGTATTTCGTGGTGACGCAATGGGATTCGGAGGAATCCTTCGCCGCGTGGCGCGACGGTCCGGCCCGTGCGGCACACGCCGGGAACGGTGGCGAGGGCGAGCGCCCGAAGCCGGTCTCGACCGGTGCGTCGCTGCTCGAGTTCGAGGTCGTCCTCGACGTCCCCGCGAAGGCCTGACGACGGCGTTTCCGCTGGACATGCGGATGCGCGTATTGACGTGGACGCCCCGTGACTGTCACAGTTCGAGGGAACATACGCGAGGGTGCGCGGTAATTCCGGTGAGATTCCGGAGCGGTCGCGCCACTGTATCCACGTACCGGGTCCCCGGTGCCGGAGAGCCAGACACCGGCACCTTCGCACCACTTCGACCATGGGACGCGTATCCCTGAGGAGGACCCGAATGGCTATCGCGCATTCACCCAGCCGGTCTGCCGGCCTGGACACCCTGGCAACCGTGCTCGTCACGGTCGGTGTCGTTCTGCTTGCACTGCTCGCCCTGTACCTGGTCGGTTTCGATCAGGGGGCCGTCTCGCGTAGCGGGATGTTCCTGCACGAGCTGATGCACGACGGACGTCACCTGCTGGGTGTTCCGTGCCACTGACCGGATCACTCAAAACCCTGCTGTTGCGTGGCCTGCTGGCCGGCTTGATCGCCGGCCTGCTGGCCGCCACAGTGGGCTATTTCGTCGGCGAGCCCCAGGTAGACGCCGCGATCGCCATCGAAGAAGCTGCCGCCGCTCCGGCGGATCATCCGCACGAGGCGGCCGAGCCCCAGGGCCATTCGCACGGCGGCGAGGAAGAACCGCTGGTCAGCCGGACCGGACAGAAGGCGGGTCAGTTCCTCGCGCTCGGCCTGGCCGGCATGGCGTTCGGCGCGTTGTTCGCCTCGGCCGTCAACATCGCCCGCCGGTTCACCACCCTGTCGGGGGTCGCGTTGTCGCTGGCCTCGGCGGGATTCGCGTGGGCCGCGATCGTCGCGGTGCCGTTCTTCAAGTACCCGGCCAACCCACCGGCGGTGGGCGATCCGGAGACGATCAACAACCGCACCTGGCTGTGGGTCGCGGCCGTCGTGCTCGGCCTGCTCGCCGTCGCGGCCTCGGTCGCCGCGTACCGGGCCTTGGCCGGACAGCTGGACACGCTCCGGCTGATCGCGGGCGTGCTCGCGTTCGTGCTGGTCACCACGGTCGGCTACGTGCTGCTGCCGGGCGTGAACGAGGTGGCCGACGACTTCCCGGCGACCCTGCTGTGGAAGTTCCGGGTGGCCTCGCTGGCCGAGACCACCACGCTGTGGGTCGCACTGGGCCTGGCCTTCGCCGCGCTCACCGAATTCGCCTCGCGGCGTAGCACTCCGGTAGCAGGGCAGGTCGCTACCGCAGGGTGATCCTCGCGGGTATCAGTGGAAGGCAGTGTCGGTGTCATGACCGGCACTGCCTTTTCCGTTTCCGTTTCCGACGCCCGGCCGCGCGCGGTGAATGTCGCGTTCGGCGGTCTCGTGACCGCGCTCGCGGCCGGTGCCGCCGAGGGACTGCTGCGCGCGGTGCGCGGCGGGGGTGAGTTCGCGGCGACCGCGTCCGGGTTGCTGCCCCGGCTGGCCATCTATCTGGTCGTCGCGGCGGTGGGGATGTACATGGTGAACGGCAGCCGGGTCGCGCGGGCGCTGCTCACCGTCGGGATCGGCGTGGTCGGGTTGCTGTCGCTGATCATCGAGCCGCTGGCGGTGCTGCTGTCCACCGACGACTTCGGCGCGCTGTTCGCCGGCCTGGCACCGTCGTCGGCGGTGCTCGCCGGGTGCCGCGCCGTCCACATCCTGGCCGTGGTCGTCGCGATCGCGGCCATGTACACGCCCGCGGCCCACCGCTGGTTCACCCAGCGATGAGCCGCGGCGGGGACATCAGATGATCTCGGCGTCCAGTTCGACCTCGGCGACACCGGCCAGCGCCTTGCTGACCGGGCAGCCGTTCTTGGCGGCGACGGCCGCGGCGTAGAAGCCCTCGGCGTCCAGGCCCGCGGCCACGGCGCGCACGGTCAGCTTGATCTTGCTGATCCGGAAGCCGCCCGCCGGGTCGGGGCCGAGGGTCACGTCGGCGGTGACGTCCAGGCTCTCCGGGGTGCCGCCCGCGTTGGCGATCTCGGCCGACAGCGCCATCGAGTAGCACGACGAATGCGCGGCGCCGATCAGCTCCTCCGGGCTGGTGCCCTCGGCGGTGTCGGCCACGCGGCGCGGGAAGGTCACATCGAACTTGCCAGCACCGGAGCTGACCAGTTCGACCTGCCCGGAACCGTCCTGCAGTCCGCCTGCCCAGAGGGTGCGTGCGCTACGAGTCGGCATGACAATCCTTTCGATTCGTTGGGTGTTGCGTTCGATGACGAACCTACTCGGATCCCGGCCGCTCCCCGCCCGGGTTCGCCGTTCAGGCGACGGTGCCGGTGACCTCGTCCAGGCGTTCCAGCATCTCCGGCCAGACCTGCTGGTGCAGGTCGCGGATGGCGGCGGTGGGGAACCCGGAGTGCCGCAGCCGCAGCCGGATACCCCGGGGCTGCTTGAGGAATTCGGCCGCGACCACGGTCTCCACGCCGTCGGTAGCGGCGGTGACCCAGGTGAACTCGACCCGGCGGTCCTGTTCCAGCAGCAGGACGCGGCCGTAGTGCGGGTTGCGCTTGTCGGCCGTGCCGGTGTCGAAGTACAGGGGTTCGTTGACGCCGGGCCGCCCGAGCACCGATCCGGGCACGGCCAGCCACAGGTCCAGGCCCTGGGTCCAGGCCGCGTAGAGCAGGCTGGGCGAGGCTTTCATCACGCGCTCGACCGTGAGCTCGTGCGGTCGCGCAGACAGGTCCGGGGGGCGAACTGGCTGGTCCATCAGCCGACCTTACCGGCTCGGACCGGCCGTTCGCCGCATCGGGTGTGCGACAGCGTCACTCGGGATTGGTGACGCGGGCCAGCACGATCCCGCCGAGGATCAGCGCCAGCGCCAGCATCCGGCCCGCGCTGAGCGGGTCCTTGTGGACGAGCACGCCGAGGCTGATCGCGCCGAGCGCGCCGATGCCGGTGAACACCGCGTACGCGGTGCCGACGGGCAGGGTGTGCATGGCCCGGGAGAGCAGGTACACCGCGAGCGAGCCGAGGGCGATGCAGAGCAGGGTGGGACCGAGTTTGGTGAAGTTCTCGGTGGGCTTGATGGTCTGCGACCAGATGATCTCGACGAGGCCGGCGAGGCCGAGTACTACCCAGCTCATTTCACGTAATCCTTTGCGAGCAGGCGAACTTCGGTCAGCGCCGCGGCGAGCGAGGCCTCGTGCGCGTCGCGCAGGTGGGCCAGGTTCGGGTCCTGGACGGCGTTGGCGAGTTCGGCGTTGACGAACACGGTGTCGGTGACGGCGTAGTGCCCGGCGAAGAAGTCGCGCAGATAGCGCTCCTGGTAGTCGAACGCGGCCTTGGGCGCACCCGGCGAGTAGGCGCCGCCGCGCGCCCCGACCACCACGAACCTGCGCTCCCCCAGCGACATCCGAGGGAAGGTGACCTGGTCGAGCCACGCCTTGAGGGTGGCGGGAATCGAGTAGTTGTACATCGGCGTGCCGATGAGGATCACGTCGGCGGCGAGCACCTGCGCGAGCAGCGGCTCGACGATCGCCCAGGCGACCCTGGCGGCGGGGGTCGCGGCCAGTTCCGGGAGACGGTCGAGGTCGGTGCTGCCCGCGGCGAGGACGGCGTCGCAGAGTTCGGTCCAGCCCTCGTCGATGAACGGCACCGGGTCGACGGCCAGGTCGCGGTAGGTGTACTCGCCGTCGGGTTCCGCGGCGCGCCAGGAATCCACGAATTCCGCGCCGAGCCTGCGGCTGACCGACCGGGTGCGAGCGCTGGCGTCGAGGTGCAGCAGGTGTGTCATGGTCGAACCCTTCCAGAACTGGACATCATGTCCGCTTGTCGAGGACTCGACGATAGAACACAAGTGGACAGCTTGTCCACATATTCGTTTCTGGGCTACAGTCGAGACCATGGAGCCTCGATCCGACCTGCTCACCGGCACCGCGCTGGACGCACCGCAGCCCGCCGAGCGCACCGACGCGGCCCGCAACCGGGCCAAGGTGCTGGCGGCGGCGGCCGAACTCTTCGCCACCCGCGACCCGCGCACCGTCACCATGGACGACATCGCCAAGGCGGCGGGCGTCGGCCGTGGCACCCTCTACCGCCGCTACCCCGACCGCACCGCCATCGCCGTCGCCCTGCTCGACGAGCACGAGCGCGCGCTGCAGGAACATCTCCTGCGCGGCGATCCGCCACTGGGCCCCGGCGCGCCACCGGCCGAGCGGCTCGCGGCGTTCTACGCGGCGATGATCGAATTGCTCTCGGCCCACGCGCATCTGGTGCTCGGGGCGGAGACCGGCGGCGCCCGCTTCGCGACCGGCGCGTACGGGTTCTGGTCGGCGCACGTGCGCGCCCTGCTGGCCGATGCCGATGTGGCCCACCCGGATTCGCTGGTCGACACCGTCCTCGCGCCGCTGGCCGCCGAGGTCTACCTGCAGCAGCGCGAGCGCGGACTGTCGGCGGAGCGGATCGTCGACGGGCTGACCCTGCTCGCCCACCGGCTGCTCGGCGGGGCCTGACCTGTCGGTCCCTGCCGCTACCGTCACGCGGGTGACGACACTTCCGACCGACACCGAAGCCGCCCGATTCTGGGACCTGATCGAAACCGCCTGGGAGCGCACCGGTTCGGCCGCCGCGCGCCGGGCACTGCTCGACGGCGACTTCGACTACGACCTGCTCGGCCGGTTCATCGATGCCCTGCGCTCGGTGAGCACCGATTTCACCAGCGCCGAGCTGACCGCCCTGGATCGCGTCGTCGAGCGGGCGCTCTACGAGATCGACCGCGCCGACATCCAGGAGATCACCGACGGCTCCGACGACGGTTTCCTCTACGCCCGCGGCTTCATCGTCGCGATGGGCCGCGAGCACTACGACGCCGTGCGCGCCGATCCGACGGCCGCGGTGCCGGACGCCGAGTGCGAGGAACTCTGCTATTTCTTCGCCCACCTGCACGACAAGCTCTACGGCGGGTTCCCCGACACGGGTTCGGGCATCTCCAGGGAGAGCGCCTCGAACCCGGCCGGGTGGCACTGAGCGTCAGGTCAGATCGCGGCGCGTCATCAGCCCGATCGTGCCGCCCGCGAAGACCAGCACATACGCACCGAGCAGGGCCAGTGACTCGCCTCGGCTGAGAATATCGAGCACACCGGGGGTGGCCGGGCCGCCGACCGTGCGCATCGCGCCCGCCAGCGACCCCGCGGCGGTGCCGGGCAGCAGGTCGGTGACGGCCTCGATCGGGCCGAAGATGCCCGCCACCCCGCGCAGCAGGTTCTCCACGACGAGCACCCAGATCAGCCCGAGGCCGACGGCGAGCGCGGGCCCACGGGCGATGGCGCCGATGAGGGCGCCCGCCAGCGTCCACATGCCGAGGATGGCCGCGCCGGAACCGAGGCCGAGCACGGTTCGGGTCAGCGAGGGCAACACCAGCGGCTGCCCCTCGCTCACCGCGATGAGCGAGGCGACGCCGAGGTCGACGGCGAACGCCACGCAGACCAGCGCCACCACCACGACCAGCAGGCTCGCCAGCAGCCCGCCGACAGCCGCCGGACGGCTCGGCCCCTGCGTGAACACGGTTTTCCAGGTACCCCAGCCGTAGCCGCTGCCCACCGCGAGCGCACCGAGGACCAGCATCAACGCGCCACCGAACATCGCCATGCCCTGGGTGAAGACCTCGGGGACGGCGGCGGGCAGGAGCTGGCCGAGCAGCACATCGCGGGGCAGCCCGTCGGACATCGCACCGCTCTCGCCCGAGGTGTAGGCGAGATAGTTGAACAGGTAGGCGAAGGTCAGGTTCAGCAGGATCCAGACGCCGAGGACGATCCAGAACGCGGGCCAGCGCCCCAGCCGCACCGACTCCGCCCGCATGCTCGCCCACAGATCCCTTGTCATACCGGTCATTTCGCGACCTCCACAGCCGTCATCTCGAAGAACACTTCTTCCAGGGATTTCTCGTCGACCCGCAGTTCCAGCAGATCGACGCCCGCCGCGACCACCGCGCGCGCCACCTCGGGCGCGGTCGCGGCCGTCGTCTCGACCCGGATGCCGTCGACGCCGGCGCGGGCGGGCGCGACGGAACGGATCGCCGTGAGCGCGCTGTCGGCGGGCTCGGCCCGCACGACCAGCGTTGCGCTGCCCCGCAATTCGGCCACCGTCGATTCGGCGAGCAGGCGGCCACCGGAGATCACGCCGACCCGGTGGCAGATCTCCTGCACCTCGGCGAGCTGGTGGCTCGACAGCAGCACGGTGTGCCCGTCGGCGGCCAGTTCGACGATGAGCGTGCGCATTTCGGCCAGTCCGGCCGGGTCGAGACCGTTGGTCGGCTCGTCGAGGATCAGCAGGTCGGGGTCGCCGAGCAGGGCCGCGCCGACACCGAGGCGCTGCTTCATGCCGAGCGAATAGGTGCGGAAACGGTCGTCCGCCCGGTCGGTCAGGCCGACGCGGGCCAGCGCCTGTTCGACATCGGCGGGGCGGTGGCCGCGATAGCGGGCCAGTATGCCCAGGTTGTCGCGGCCGGAGAGGTACGGATAGAAGCCGGGGCCCTCGATGAGGACGCCGATGCGGCGCAGGACCGCCGGGTCGCCCGGGGCGCGGCCGTGCACCAGGGCGGTGCCGGCGCTGGGCCGGATCAGGCCGGCCAGCATGCGCAGGGTGGTGGTCTTGCCCGCGCCGTTCGGGCCGAGGAAGCCGTAGATCTCCCCGGCCGCGACGCGCATGCTCACCGCGTCCACCGCGCGGTGCTCGCCATAGCGTTTGGTCAGCCCGTCGGTGACCACGATCGAATCGTTCATGCGAATCAGAATCCGCGTCACGGGGGTCCTCGGACATCCGTCCCGGAGCGACTCCCGCACTACGCCGCGCGGCCTACCCGTGCCCGTCGCCGACGCTGAGAATTCGCCTCGCGGGGCCCGCCGACCGGCCGATCCGGCCCGATGACGGGGTTCGCGGCGGAATTACGAGCGCAGGCCGACGCGGAGGGCGCGCCTACGCAATAGGGTGAGGGAGGTGAGAGCGTCTGCGAAATGGGAGCGTGGCTCGGTCCTGCAGGACTGGGGTCTGGCGGGTGTGGTCGCGCTGATCCAGCTGGCCGGGAGTTCCGGCGCCAACGCGCATCAGACCGGCGTGCGTTCGCTCGACGCGTTCGCGTATCTGTTGCTGCTCGCGGGCCCGATCGCGCTGGGCTTCCGGCGGGTGCTGCCCGAGCCGGTGCTGCTGGTCGCGCTGTTGGCCGCGGTGGCGTATGTGCTGCGCGATTACGGGTACGGGCCGATCTTCCTGTCGCTGGTGATCGCGTTCGTGAGCGCGGCGGTCAACGGATCACGTTGGCGCACCTACCCCTTGGTCGCGGTCGGCTATCTGACCATGGTGTGGCCGGTGCCCGCGCTGCTCGGGCGCGAGACCGGCGCGTGGCAGCTGTTCGGGCTGCTGGCCTGGATGGGGATTCTGGTCGCGATCGCCGAGGGGGTGCGGCAGCGGCGGGCCGTCGTTGTCGCGCGCAGGCAGCGCGCCGAGGCCGCGCAGCGCGACGCGGAGGCGCAGCAGGCCAGGGCCGCCAGCGAGGAGCGGCTGGCCATCGCCAGGGAGCTGCACGACGTACTCGCGCACAGTCTTTCGCTGATCAATGTGCAGTCCTCGGTGGCGCTGGAGCTGTTCGACCGCAAACCGCAGCAGGCCGCGGCCGCGCTGGCCACCATCAAGACGACCTCCAAGGAGGCGCTGGCCGAGGTGCACACGCTGCTGCACGCCATCCGCAGCGGCGCCCCGGTCGCGCCGGTGGTCACCGCGCCCGTCGATTCGGTTGCCGCCGTGGCCGATTCGCCGCCGCCGATCGCGCCGGCGCCGCCACCCCGGCCCGCGCCCCGCGCGCCGGTGCCCTCGCTCGACGACCTCGACACCCTGCTGGAACGCACCCGTGCGACCGGACTCGCCGTCGACACCAAGATCATCGGCACGCCCAAGAAGCTGCCGAGCGTGATCGATGTAGCGGCGGCCAGGATCATCCAGGAATCGCTGACCAACGTGGTGCGGCACGCGCCGGGCGCCACCGCGCTGATCACCCTGCGCTATACGCCCGACACCGTCGACATCACCGTCGACAACACCCGGCCCACCGGCACCGCGGTCCGCACCGGCGCCGGTGGCAACGGGATCATCGGGATGCGCGAACGGGCGCACGCGCTCGGCGGCGCGCTGACGGCGGGACCGCGGCCGTCCGGCGGGTTCCGGGTGGCGGCCAGGCTGCCCGCCCGGCCGGTGGCGGATTCGGTGTCCGGCGACAAGGAGACGGCATGAGCGAACCGTCCGACAAGACGACGACGCGGGTGCTCGTCGCCGACGATCAGGCGCTGGTGCGCGGCGGGTTCGTCGCGCTGCTCGACGCCCAGGACGACATCGAGGTGGTCGGCGAGGCCGAGAACGGCGAACAGGCCGTCCGGCTGACCCGCGCGCTCGTCCCCGACGTGGTGCTGATGGACATCCGGATGCCCATCCTCGACGGCTTGGCCGCCACCAGGATGATCGCCGACGATCCCACGCTCGCCGCGGTCCGCGTCGTCGTGCTCACCACCTTCGAGCTGGACGAATACGTCTTCGAGGCGATCCGGGCCGGCGCGGCCGGGTTCCTGGTCAAACACACCGAACCCGCCGACCTGCTGCGCGCGGTCCGGGTGGTCGCCGCGGGCGACGCCCTGCTCTCCCCCGGCGTCACCCGCCGCCTCCTCGCCGAGTTCTCCACCCACGCCAAACAACCCCCACCCGCCGCGCTCGCCGACCTCACCGACCGCGAACGCGAGGTGATGATCCTCGTCGCCGAAGGCCTCACCAACGCCGAGATCGGCGCCCGCCTCTACCTCAGCCCCGCCACTGCCCGCACCCACGTCAGCCGCATCCTCACCAAACTCGACGCCCGCGACCGCACCCAACTCGTCGTCCTCGCCTACGAATCCGGCCTGGTCCGCCCGGGCTGGCAGTAGCGGTCCCGACTACGTGCCCGGGTCGGCCTTGCGGCGTTCGGCGGCGGAGAAGCTGGCTCGGCGGGCGGTGCCCGCGGGGGCGGCTTGGGCTCGGGCGGAGTAGGCGGCGAGGGCGTCGAAGGCGCCGCGGACGCCGCCGGCGACCGGGGCGTAGGTGATCGCGGAGTCGCGGTCGAAGCCCAGGTGGGCGCCTACTTCGACGGCGTCCATGTTGGCGCCGAGGAAGACGAAGGTCCAGTTGTAGACGTCCTGCTGCTGGGTGATCAGGGACTTCACCGCGGGGTGGGTCCATTCCCTGCTCGAGTTCTCGTGGCCGTCGGTGAGGACGACGACGATCACGGTGCCGGGGCGCTCGGGCTCGGGGCGGGCCGCGAGTTCGGCGCCGACGTCGGTGACCAGCTTGCCGACCGCGTCGTAGAGCGCGGTTCCGCCGCGCGGCAACAGGTTCGGCGGCGGCACCTGGTCCAGCGGCACGTTCGCGTAGACCACCTCGTAGGCGGTGTCGAACTGCGCCAGCGTCACCTCGATGGATTTCGGCACCGAACGCTGCTGTTCGAAATAGGCGGCCAGCCCACCCTCGGTGTCGGCTTTGATCGACTGCATCGACCCGGAACGGTCGAGCAGTACGGCAATCAGTGTGCGGTTGGAATCGGTCATGTGAACACCCCCGTGTTGTTTCTCTGCGACGAACAATTCCCACCGTACGCCGATTCACCGACCCCGAAATGCCACCGAAAGCCGATGAAAAGCGAACTCCAAGGCGGCGAACATTCACTGCCTGAGGCTGTCGGGCACCGATGGCCGGTATCACCGAAATCGGAACGAACAGAGGGGGATTCATGGGTGCGGTCATGTCGTTCACCAGGGTGGGCGCGGCCGATCTGGAACGGATCGTCGCGGACAGGGAGCTGGCGGCGCGATTCGTCGAGCAGGTGCGGACTCCCGATACCGAGCCCACCGGCTATCTGGACAAATCCTGGGCGGGCCTGAGGTATTTGTTCGAAGCGGCGCGCACCGGTGTCGATCTGTTCTTCACCGGCCGTCCACTGGATATCGAGGCGGAGGGCTACAGCGTCTGGAGCCCGGAGGACGTGTCCCACACGGCCGCATTGCTGCGCGCCCTCACCTTCGACCAGCTGGCCGCGCATTACGACCCGGAGCGCATGGACGCGACCCTGGTCTACCCGCACGTCTGGGTGCGCGACGGTGACGACGGCCTGCGCGAGCTCGGCTTCCACTACGCCCAGCTGGTGCGGGTCTTCGATTTCGCCGACCGGCACGGATCGGGGTTCGTCCAAAGCTTCGCCTGAACCCTGGCGTTTGGGTCGGACCGTGTGGCGTCCGGGTCGCGAACCGGTGCGAGAAGCGTTGTTGCACCGGGCATGACGACGACATCGACCATCGACGCCGCGGCACCGGAGACCGGCCGCCGCGCCTGGCCCGCGCTGCTCACCATGTTCCTCGGCAGCTTCACGCTGGTGACGGCGGAGTTCCTGCCACCAGGCGTACTGACCGCGCTCGCCGATGACCTGCGGGTACCGGAAGGAGTGGTCGGGCTCTCCGTCAGCGCGACCGCGTTGACCGCGCTGCTCGCCGCGCTGGGGCTGGGCTCCCTGTTTCCCAAGACCGACCGCCGCACACTGCTGCTGGTGCTGACCATCGGGGCCGCCGCGTCGAACGTGCTGGTGGCGGTGTCGCCGAACATCGCGTTGCTGCTGGTCGCGCGACTGCTACTCGGAGTCGCGGTGGGCGGGTACTGGTCGATGGCGTTGGTGATCGCCGCGCAGCTGGTGCCCGCGGATCGCCTCGGCAAGGCCATGATGATCGTGAACTCGGGGACCACCGTCGCCACCGTGGCCGGGGTGCCGCTGGGGGTGCTGCTGAGCACCTACGCGGGGTGGCGGACCGTGTTCGTCGTGACCGCGGCGCTGACCGTGGTCGCGGCGGTGGCGGTGCGGGTGATGCTGCCGCCGATCGCGCCGAGCAAGGGCATCGGATTCGCGGCGATGGGCGCGGCCCTCCGGGCGCCGGGAGTGGCGTTGGGGCTGGTCAGCGTGGTCGCGGTGATCGGCGGGCATTTCGCCGGGTTCACCTACATCCGGCCCGCGCTCGCCGAACTGCTCGAGGCGGGTCCGTCGGCGATTCCGGTATTGCTCGCGCTGTTCGGAGTGGGCGGTCTGCTCGGGAATTTCGTGCTCGGGTCGCTGGCCGACCGCAAGCTCGGCGTCCTGCTGGTCGCGGTGCCGACGGCCATCGGGCTGTCGCTGCTGGCGATCATCGTCTCCGGTGCGGTGCCGGTGCTCGGCTATGTCGCCGTGGTGGTGTGGGGCGGCGCGTTCGGCGGCATCCTCAACCTGGTGCAGGTGTGGGTGTCGCGGGTGCTGCCCGAGCGGATGGAGGCGGGCAGCGGGCTGGTGGTCGGCGGTTTCCAGCTGGCGATCATCCTCGGTTCCGCGGTCGGTGGGCGCGGGGTGGACGGCATCGGCCTGGCCGCGACCTACGGACTCGCGGCGCTGGCCGCCGTGCTCGGCGGGGTGCTGGTGCGGGTGTCGCTCGCCCGCGCGGCGAGCTAGCGGTCGGGTCAGCCCGAGGCCGAGCGGGCCGCGCGTCGCCATTCCGACGGCGTGTGGCCCGTGTGCCTGCGGAACGCCCGGCCGAAGGCGGTTTCGGACCGGTAGCCCAGCCGCCGCGCCACCGCGCCGACCGACACGTTGTGCTCGGCCAGGAACAGCTGCGCGCGTTCGACCCGCAGCTTCGTCAGATATCGCCCCGGCGTGAGCCCGGTCGCCGCCTGGAATCGCGCGGCGAAGCCGGAGCGCGAAGCCAGCGCGACCCGGGCCAGCGCCTCGACGGTCCACTCCCGGCCGGGTTCGGCGTGCATCGCGGCCACGGCCCGCGCCACGCCCGGCTCGTGCACCCGGAGCAGCCACCGCTTCGGCGCGCATCCGCGCGCGTGCCAGGACTCGACCGCCATCGAGCCGATCAGCGTGGCGACCCGATCGCCCTGCACCCCGTACGGATCGGGGCAGTCCCGCACCAGGTGCTCCAGCATCGTCGCGGCCAGCGGCGCGTGCCGGACGAATTCGGTGAGCAGCACCCGGCGCGGCAGCGCGTCCATCGCACTGCCCGACCCGACCGGATCCAGCCGCACCCGCAGCACGGTGCTGTCGGTGAGGCCGGTGATCGCGAGGCGGTTCGGGCGGGGGACGAACAGGAAATCGCCGCTCGCCAGATCCTCGGCCTCGGCGTCGTGATCGCCGGACGCCGGGCAGTGGACCCGGACCAAGCCGTCGATCACCACCAGGGCGGTCGGCTCGCCGGCGAGGTGCTCCCAGCCGCCGGCGGGGAGCGCGAATTCGTCCCGGCCCGCGAACCGCCATTGCAGACCGGCGAGCACATCGTCGAGACCGCTCGCACCAGATTCGATCAGCGTCACCGTGCACAACCTCCGGGTGGATCTCCGACGGATTCACGGTACCAAGGCAGCTCGGCGGCGGTGCGGCCGTGAAATCCCGCCCCGCCCTACGCGCGCAGACGTAGCCGGGATCGGGTCGCGCGGCCGATGTCCGCGACGGCCGTCGCGAGCAGGCTGAAGTCATGAACATTGTCGACAGCGCGACGACGCTGACCTTCCTGGCCGACCACTACGACGGCGGCTGGCACCCCTGGCCGTTCTTCTGGATCTTTCCGTTGCTGTTCTGGATCACCGTGATCGCGGTCCTGTTCTTCGCGCGCAGACGGTGCGTCGGGCGCGGCGGCGCGATCGGAGCACTGCGCACCGGGTTCGCCCGGGGCGAGATCAGCGAGTCCGAGTACCGCAGCAGGCTCGCGGTGCTGAACGAGCCCCGGCGCGAGAAGAAGTAGGAGGCCGCGATGCGATTCGGGATCGTGCTGACGCCCAGCTCCGGGGCACAGTGGACACGCGCGGTGGTCGACGCCGAGCGGCAGGGATACGCCACCGTGCTGCTCCCCGACACCCTGTACACCCCGTCGCCGCTCCCCGTGCTCGCCGCCGCGGCCGCCGTGAC
This sequence comes from Nocardia sp. NPDC051833, assembly GCF_040681225.1. Classification (NCBI taxonomy): domain Bacteria; kingdom Bacillati; phylum Actinomycetota; class Actinomycetes; order Mycobacteriales; family Nocardiaceae; genus Nocardia; species Nocardia sp. NPDC051833. The sequence continues at coordinate 3,120,041 of NZ_JBFAYK010000001.1, read as the reverse complement.
GACGACACTGCGGCTGCGGCCCAATGTCCTCGCGGCGCCCTTGCGCACCATCGGTTCGACGGTCCGGGAAGTCGCCGCCCTGCAACTGCTCTCGGACGGCCGATTCGAGCTCGGTCTCGGCACCGGCCGACCCGACGCCCGGGGCGAAGCCGAAAAGCTCGGCATGCCCTGGGGTTCGGCGCGCGAACGACGACAGCAGCTGATCGACACCGTGGCAGCGGTCCGGGCCCAGGTCGACCCGGCTCCGCCGATCGTGATCGCGGCGAGCGGCCCGCGCATGCTGGCCACCGCCGCCGCCAACGCCGATCGCGTCCTGCTGGCCGCCGCACCCGACGCCACCGAAGACGAACTGGCCGCCATGGTCGCCACGGTCACCGAGCACACCGATCGCGACGTCCGATTCACGCTCCAGTTGGTCGGCGTCGGTGAACAATTGCCGATCTGGCTCAGCGCACGCCTCGGCTACACCGCGAGCAAACTGCGCGACGCGAACGCCGCCGGACTTCTCCCCAGCGATCCACAGGCCGCTGTGGAGATCCTCGAATCCCGCAGCGCGCGCTACGGAATCGACGAGCTGATCGTCCCCGGAGAACTCGCCGAGTCGTTCGCACCGACGCTCGAGCTGGCGCTCAGTAGATGACGCTCCAGTACGCCTCCACGACGAAACCGACGATGTAGCGCGGATTCTGCGGATCGTCGGTCACCGTGACGGTCGCCTTGGACAGGTCGATCTTCATCCCGTCGCCGTTCAAGAACTGCTGGCTGTTGGCGGTGTAGGTGAAGAACGGCGCCTCGAACGGCTGGGCGCGCAGGCTCGGCGCCGCGGCCCGCAACACGCGGGTCGCGTCGGCCCGTTCGCACACCGCGAACTTCTCCTTGGAACTCCTGGTCGCGCCGATCAGGAGCACCGGCCGCTCACCGTCGAGGCAGCGCGCACCCGGATCGAGCCACCCCTGCTTGTCGGCGCCGCTCGGCAGCACCCCGTCGACGACCGGGGCCTTCGTGGGCGCGGGTGCCGACGACGCGATCGTCGGCGGCGCGGATCCGGCGTCCTCCGCGCCACACCCGGCCACGGCCACCCCGACAACGAACATTCCGGCGCCACGCGCCTTTACCCACCCGAACACGCTGACAAACCTAGCAATCCGGCGCGCTGAAAGTTCGCGCCGCCCAGCCCTACTCGCCCGCGACATGTCGGTCGGCACTGCTAGCTTCGGCCGGAATCCGCAGGAGGAAAGGAAGTTCCGGATGGGGCTGACCATGTCGTTCACCAGGGTGAGTGCCGAGGAGCTAGCGCGGCTGACGACGACGACCGAGTGGCCCGACGATTTCCTCGACGGTCTGGTGGTCCAGGACGGCGGGCCGAGCGGCTATCTGGACAAAGCGTGGGCGGGCTTGGGCTATCTACTGACCCAGGCGGACCTGGGGATCGACCTCGTCGACACCGGCCGTCCGCTGGACCACGAGAACTATTTCGCGTGGTCCCCGGACGACGTGTCCGCCACGGCGAAGGTCCTGAGCCGCTTCCCGTTCGACGAGCCCGCGCTGTTCTACGACCCCGCGGCGATGGACGCGGCCGGGGTGTACCCGAACATCTGGGTCCGCGACGGTGAGAGCGCGCTGCACTACCTGCGCCACCACTACGACGGCCTGGAGCAGGTGTTCCGGTACGCCGCCGCGCGCGGATCCGGCTTCCTCCAGCACTTCGGCTGACCAGCACACGACGAAGCCCGCCCCTGGAAATCCAGGAGCGGGCTTCGTCGGTTCAGCTGTTTACTCGCCGGAGGCGGCGGCCTCGGGCGCGGTGCCCTCGGCAGCGCCGGTCAGGACGACCTCGGGCTTGTCGTCGCCCGCGGGCGCCTTGGTCAGCTTCGCCTTGCCGGCGAAGGTGAACTTGGCGTCCTCGCCCTGGCCCTCGCCGTTCCAGCCCTCCACGTCGACCGTGATGGTCTGGCCCGCGCCGATCTCGCCGAAGAGGATCTTCTCCGACAGCTGGTCCTCGATCTCGCGCTGGATCGTGCGACGCAGCGGCCGCGCACCGAGGACCGGGTCGAAACCGCGCTTGGCGAGCAGGCTCTTGGCCTGTTCGGTCAGCTCGATGCCCATGTCCTTGTTCTTCAGCTGCTTGGCGACGCGGCCGATCATCAGGTCCACCATCATCACGATCTGTTCGCTCGTGAGCTGGTGGAAGACGATCACGTCGTCGATGCGGTTGAGGAACTCGGGGCGGAAGTGCTTCTTCAGCTCGTCGTTGACCTTGAGCTTCATCCGCTCGTAGTTCGAGCCCTCGGCGTTGGACTGGGTGAAGCCCAGGCCGACAGCCTTGGAGATGTCGGAGGTGCCCAGGTTCGAGGTGAAGATCAGCACGGTGTTCTTGAAGTCGACCGTACGACCCTGACCGTCGGTGAGACGGCCGTCCTCGAGCACCTGCAGGAGGGTGTTGTAGATCTCCTGGTGCGCCTTCTCGATCTCGTCGAACAGCACCACGGAGAACGGCTTGCGGCGCACCTTCTCGGTGAGCTGGCCGCCCTCCTCGTAGCCCACGTACCCGGGAGGGGCACCGAAGAGCCGCGACGCGGTGAAGCGGTCGTGGAACTCGCCCATGTCGATCTGGATGAGCGCGTCGTCGTCGCCGAACAGGAAGTTCGCCAGCGCCTTGGACAGCTCGGTCTTACCGACACCGGACGGACCGGCGAAGATGAACGAGCCGGAGGGGCGCTTGGGGTCCTTCAGGCCGGCGCGAGTGCGGCGGATCGCCTTGGAGACGGCCTTGACGGCGTCTTCCTGGCCGATGATCCGCTTGTGCAGCTCGTCCTCCATGCGGAGCAGACGGGTGGTCTCCTCCTCGGTGAGCTTGAAGACGGGGATGCCGGTCCAGTTGGCCAGCACCTCCGCGATCTGCTCGTCGTCGACCTCGGCCACGACGTCCAGATCACCGGAACGCCACTGCTTCTCGCGCTCGGCGCGCTTGGCGACGAGCTGCTTCTCCTTGTCCCGCAGGCGCGCGGCCTTCTCGAAGTCCTGCGCGTCGATCGCGCTTTCCTTCTCGCGGCGGGCGTCGGCGATCTTGTCGTCGAACTCGCGCAGGTCCGGCGGCGCGGTCATCCGGCGGATGCGCATGCGCGCGCCCGCCTCGTCGATGAGGTCGATCGCCTTGTCCGGCAGGAACCGGTCGTTGATGTAGCGGTCGGCCAGCGTCGCGGCGGCGACCAGGGCGCCGTCGGTGATGGACACCCGGTGGTGCGCCTCGTAGCGGTCGCGCAGACCCTTGAGGATGTTGATGGTGTGCTCGACGGTCGGCTCGCCGACCTGCACCGGCTGGAAGCGGCGTTCCAAGGCGGCGTCCTTCTCGATGTACTTGCGGTACTCGTCGAGGGTGGTCGCGCCGATGGTCTGCAGCTCGCCACGGGCCAGCTTCGGCTTCAGGATCGAGGCCGCGTCGATGGCGCCTTCGGCAGCACCCGCGCCGACGAGCGTGTGCAGCTCGTCGATGAACAGGATGATGTCGCCGCGGGTGTTGATCTCCTTGAGCACCTTCTTCAGGCGCTCTTCGAAGTCACCGCGGTAGCGGCTGCCCGCGACCAGGGAACCCAGGTCGAGGGTGTAGAGCTGCTTGTCCTTGAGGGTCTCGGGAACCTCGCCGTTGACGATGGCCTGCGCCAGGCCCTCGACGACCGCGGTCTTACCGACACCGGGCTCACCGATCAGCACCGGGTTGTTCTTGGTGCGGCGGCTCAGCACCTGCATGACGCGCTCGATTTCCTTCGAGCGGCCGATGACCGGGTCGAGCTTGCCCTCGAGCGCGGCCTGCGTGAGGTTGCGGCCGAACTGGTCGAGCACCAGCGAAGTGGACGGCGTGCCCGCCTCACCGCGCGAGCCGGAGCCCTCGACGGGCTCCTTGCCCTGGTACCCGGACAGCAGCTGGATGACCTGCTGACGGACGCGGTTCAGGTCGGCACCGAGCTTGACCAGAACCTGGGCGGCGACGCCCTCGCCCTCGCGGATGAGACCGAGCAGGATGTGCTCGGTACCGATGTAGTTGTGGCCGAGCTGCAGCGCCTCGCGCAGGCTCAGCTCCAGCACCTTCTTGGCGCGCGGGGTGAAGGGGATGTGGCCGGACGGCGCCTGCTGGCCCTGCCCGATGATCTCCTCGACCTGGCTGCGCACACCCTCCAGCGAGATGCCAAGCGACTCCAGCGACTTCGCCGCCACGCCCTCGCCCTCGTGGATCAACCCAAGCAGGATGTGCTCGGTGCCGATGTAGTTGTGGTTGAGCATCCGGGCCTCTTCTTGGGCCAGGACAACGACACGCCTCGCGCGGTCGGTGAACCTCTCGAACATCGCTCCCTCACTCTCCTGCTCCGACATTCTGGCAACAGACGCCGCAGTGTGCTCGGTACAACCTAGGGCGTCGGACCGACAACTGTCGCCGTCAGCCTGCCATGAAGCCCGGGGGTTGCGGCCCCCGCCTCCACTCTAGTTGGCAGGGGATTCCGCCGCCGCCGGTCCACCCTATTGATGACCGGCGGCAACATGGTCATTCATTCATAACGCGCACGTCGCGGCATTCGTTTCCCTCGGAGTTTTGCCTACAGCGAAATATGACGGAGCGGTGACGGCCTCAGCCGGTGAACGGCGGCACGAACTCGCACGGAACCGGGGCCTGACGGGCCGGATCCAGGGCGTTGAGGACGTGACCGGCCGCGCGCGGGCTGCCCGCGATGGCCAAGTGCTCGGAGTAGTCCTGGGCGCAGCCGTCCTGGACGACGACGGAAGTGGCGTTCGGTCCGGGCACCAGGCCGGAGGTGTGGGGCACGACCAGCTCGTCGATCGAGGAGACGATGTTCGTGTAGGTGACCTGCGGGCTGTACACCCCGTCGGCGTTGAGGGCGGCCATGAAGTCGTCGCCGGTCAGCATCTGCCCGCACGCCTGGCACAGCGAGGTGGCGACCGCGTCGAAGGCGGGACCGGCGCCCAGCGCCCGGCTGTAGGCCGCGATGTCGCCCGCGCCGAGCGCGTTGGTGCCGAGCCACGGCGGGGCGATCCCGACCAGCTTGTCCACCTTGGCCGCGCCGCCGAGGCGCTTGATGTAGTAGTTGCCGACGATGTTGCCCTGCGAATGAGCGACGAAGTCGACCCGCGCCGCGCCGGTGCGCGCGAGCACCCGGTCGACGAAGGCCGACACCTCGGCCGCGCTCTGCTCGATGGGCCGCATCCCGCCGACCGCCGAGACCGGCCAGGGCAACCCGTACGCGCCGTAGGTGAGGGCGAAGACGCAGTAGCCCTCGTTGGCCAGCAGCGGGGCGTACACGCCCCAATTCGTCTGCGCGCCACCGCCGGTGCCGTGCAGCAGCACCACCGGGTTCGGATGCTCGGCGGAGGGGACGCAGCCCGGATCGTTCGCGCCGGGCAGCGCGCCGCCGGGGTTGGCGAGCTCCGGGGCGATGCCGGCGAAGAAGTTGTAGTCGACCGGATACTCGGCGGCGGCGGTGCCCCCGGTCCCCCAGGTCAGCAGCGCGGCGGCGGCCAGTACCAGCAACGATCCCGAACTACGTCGCATGAAACGACTCCTCACTAGAACGTGTTCCGCTCATCATGGAACACGTTCTAGTGATCGCGTGGCCCTATTGGCAGATCGCCATCAACGCTGGAACGGCGCGGGCGCGTAGCCACCGGCCAGCGGCGCGCCCATCGCCTGGGGAACCGGCTGACCGGCAACCGCACCGGCGCCCGCGGCGCTCGTCTTGCCCTGCTGCACACCCGCCGCGAACAGCGCGCCGCACAGCACCAGGAACGCCAGCGTGTGCAGCACCCCGCGGACGATGTTCCAGCGCACCCAGGCCGCCTCGAAGTCGGCCCGCACGGCCGCGGTGTCGGCGATCGCCGACGGGTCACCCGCCGCGGCGAGCGCGTCGTTGAGCGGCACGTTCAGCCCCGAGGTGACGGCGAAGGCGATCACGTTCAGCGCGAGGGCGACGCCGAGCCAGATCAGCGTGGTGCGGTGTTCCTTGCCCAGCGACAGGGCCGCGGCCAGCGCCGTGAACCCGACCGTGCCGAGGAAGCCGAGCATGAACCACGGGTTGATGATCACCACGTTGATCTTCTGCATGACGTCGATCAGCGTGCGGTCGCCGGTCCGCGCCAGGGCCGGCATCACCGAGATCGCGTAGGCGTAGAACACACCCGCGATCAGCCCGGTGCTGAGCAGCGCCAGAACCATGGCGGCCATCCGAAGTGCGAACATGTGAGGTCTCCTGACTCGTGTTCCGGAGCTCGATCCCTGTGCTCCGGTGTTACGAGTAAGTCAACCTTGTCATGCGGCTCGCCGACATGGTTCAGACGCTCAGGCACCTGCGCGAGCGTCGCGACCTCACAGATCGTGGTCGGAGATCATCCCGCTCTGCATCGCCAGCGCCGCCAGCCGGGTGCGCTTCTGGTTCTGCGGCAGGTTCTCCACCCCGAATTTCGCGAACAGCGCGCGCAGATGCGTCTTGATCGCGTCGATGGAAAGGAACAATTCCTCGGCGATCTGCTGATTCGAGGCGGGGGTGGCGAAACCGGTGCCGTGCTTGTACGGGCGGCACAGCGCGATCAGCACCGCGCGCTGGGTCTCGGTGAGCGAGCGCATGGTGGGAATGGAACCGGACGCGGTGTGCGTCGCGTCGTCGACGACCCCGCCGAAATCGAAGAAATGCACCAGCGTGGTGCCGACCCGGATGCGGTCACCCGGGCTCAGCCTGCGCCTGCCGATCAGCCGCTCGCCGTTGACGAAGGTGCCGTTGCGGGACAGGCCGTCGTCGACGATGGTCCAGTGCGCGCCCAGGTACTCGACGGCGGCATGCAGACGGGAGACCTCGGCGTCCCAGCCGAGGACGAGGTCGGCCTGCACATTGCGGCCGATGGTGAACCGCTGCTGCGCGGGTTCGAGCGCCAGCTCGTGCTGGCGCCCCGTGTCATCGGTATACCGCAAAAAAGAACTCGCCATGCCGGTCACAGTCCCGCCTCTCCGCGATTTTGGCCGGACTCGTGCGCGTTGGCCGAATCGACGGCGGGCGGCGGTGAGACCTTCGCCCGTTCGCCCGTACCCGGTGAGTTACCCATGTACTCGCCGGATCGGGTCGGACGGTCGGCCATCGCCGACGTGAAAAACCTTGCGCACGAACATCAGTCTATCTCCCCAGGAGTTCCCCTGAGTCCGCCCACGCATGTCCCGACCTGCGGGTACACCGTTGACAGCAGAGCGGTCCGGGATCGCCGCGTCAGCAACCCCGGACCGCCGTCGAACTTCAGGCCTTGCCGACTTCCTTGTTGTACGCCTCAGTGATGTCGGCCGAGATGCGGCCGCGCGCGGAGACCTTGTGGCCCTTGCGGCGGGCCCATTCACGAATTGCGGCGCTCTGTTCCCGGTCCATGGAAACTCGGCTCTTCCCCTGCGGTGCCGGCGCCCCTGCCGCCTTCACCCGGCGACGGCCACTCACGCGACGGGCGTTGGCGACCCACTCGTCCAAGCCTTCGCGCAGCCGCGCCGCGTTAGCCTCGGACAGATCGATCTCGTACGACACGCCATCGATAGCGAACTCGATGGTCTCGTCCGCGATGGACTCACCGTCGACATCGTCGATCAGGCTAACGGTGACCTTCTTTGCCATGAGATGAACGTCCTCTCGAAATCGTCAAGCCTGCCTCCAGGCCGAATACCCAGGGCAAGAATACCTCTAATTACGAAAATTCCAACACGAGGTCTTCACCCCGCAAATCGACTGGTCAGCGACTAGTCGGGCGGACAATCGGGAACAGGATCGTTTCCCGGATTCCCAAACCGGTCAGTGCCATCAACAAGCGATCGATTCCCATACCGGTTCCGGTGGTCGGCGGCATGCCGTGTTCCATCGCGGCGAGGAAGTCTTCGTCCAGCACCATGGCCTCGTCATCGCCCGCGGCGGCCAGCCTCGCCTGATCGACGAACCGTTCCCGCTGGATCACCGGGTCGACCAACTCCGAATAGCCCGTTGCCAACTCGAAGCCGCGAACATACAGGTCCCACTTCTCCGTGACGCCGCCCTTGCTGCGGTGCTGACGCGTCAGCGGCGACGTCTCGACCGGGAAGTCGCGAACGAAAGTCGGCGCGTACAGCTTGTCGCCATACGCGTGTTCCCACAGTTCTTCGACAAGTTTCCCGTGACCGTAGCCCTTGCCCGTGGGAATTTCCAGACCGACCCGATCGGCGAGCGCCAGCAATTCCTCGACAGTGGTTTCGGGAGTGACCTCGACACCGATCGACTCCGACAGCGACGGATACATCTCGACCGTCGTCCACTCGCCGCCGAGATCATATTCCGTACCGTCGGCCAGTGTCACCACGAGGGTGCCGAATGCCTCCTGCGCGACTTCCTGGATCAATTCCCGGGTCATCTTCGCGGAGTCGTCATAGGTGCCGTAAGCCTCGTAGGTTTCCAGCATCGCGAACTCGGGCGAATGGGTCGAGTCGGCGCCCTCGTTGCGGAAGTTCCGGTTGATCTCGAAGACCTTCTCCAGGCCGCCGACCACACAGCGCTTCAGGAACAGTTCCGGCGCGATACGCAGGAACAACTCCATGTCCAGGGCATTGGAATGGGTGACGAACGGGCGCGCCGCCGCGCCGCCGTGGATGGTCTGCAGCATCGGGGTCTCGACCTCGAGGAAGCCGCGGCGCTCCAGCGCGGTGCGCAGCGCGCGGACCACGTTCACGCGGGTACGGGCCATTTCCCTGGCCTCGGGACGCACGATCAGGTCGACGTAGCGCTGCCGGACGCGCGACTCCTCGTTCATCTCCTTGTGCGCGACCGGCAGCGGCCGCAGCGACTTGGCCGCCATCGACCAGGAATCGGCCATCACGCTCAATTCACCGGTCCGCGAGGAGATGACCTCACCGTGCACGAACACGAAGTCACCGAGGTCCACATCGGACTTCCAGGCGGCCAGCGCGTCGGCGCCGACGCCGTTGAGGCTGATCATCGCCTGCAGCTTGGTGCCGTCGCCCTCCTGCAGGGTGGCGAAGCAGAGCTTGCCGGTATTGCGGACGAAAATGACGCGGCCCGCGATGCCGGCCTGCAGACCGGTCTGGGTATCGGGCTCCAGATCCGGGTAGGCGGCCCGAATTTCGGCCAGCGTATGCGTGCGGGGCACCACCACCGGATAGGCCTCACCGCCCTCGGCGAGCAGCCGTTCCCGCTTGTCCCGGCGAATCCGCATCTGCTCGGGAACATCGCTGTCCACGGCGGAACTGACGGCGCGGCCGGTATCGGCGGGGTTAGGGGTGCTCACATCCGATAACAGTAGCGTGCGCCGGAAATGGATAAGCGGCCCGCCCACGGACGACTCGTCGGTAACCGGACACCGCACCGGCCATTCCTCGGCCGAATGCAATCCACGTCACACCATCGAAACAAACTCACGCACCCGAGGCCCCCGAATCAGCACGCCGACAAGCCAACTCACCCCTGGACGAGCAGTGGCCGGGCCACCGCTCGGGCGGCCCGGCCACCGGCCAGGTGTCCTACAACGAGGCGAGCGCATTCACCTCACGGGCAAAGTGCGGCGCCCCCACGGCGACGGTCAGCAAGCCCGCGGACTTCAATGCCTGGTAGCCGCCGATGAGATCGGTGGCGCGGTGCAAACCGAGCTGCTGCAACGACGCCGCCGCCAAACTCGAGGTGTAGCCCTCCGAGCAGAAGATGATCCATTCCACGTCGTGGTCGACGGCCAGCGACAAACGCGCCGACGAGGTCGGGTCGAGGCGCCATTCCAGGACATTGCGTTCGATGACCAGCGCACCGGGTAGGGAACCTTCACGAACCCGCTGCGCGGCCGGGCGGATGTCCACCAGAATCGCACCCCTGGCCAATGCGGCGGACAGGTCGTAGACGTAGAGCCTGCGTAGGTCGGCGCGGGCGTTCTCGAGCATCTGATCAATCGTCAAACGACTCATCACAGGTCACCTTCGGGCTGGTCGGTGAGGACGGTTTTGGTTCGCCGCAAGGTGCCGTGTCCGGTCACCTCGTAATAGGACATCGCCGACAACGGCGGGGAATAGGCGTGCACGCTCAGCGTGGGATCCAGCGGGCCGACGGATTCGGCGGCGGCGGGCGCCCGCACCACGTCGTGTACCCAGCCGATCGGGAACGAGGCCTGATCGCCGGCGGCGAGCGTGCGCCTGCGTAACTCGGAACCATTCCAGCGGAATTCCGAGAGCGCGCCGCTGAGCACGGTGAGCGCGCCCAGCGAGCCGGCGTGATCGTGCAATTCGGTGGATTTACCCGGCGTCCAGCTGATCAGCCAGACATCGACCTCGTCGTCGGCGATCAGCCGGGTGGCCCAGCGTTCCTCTGTCGGCCAGACGCCGTCGGCGGGCAGCAGGTGATCGTAGCGACCGGCGAGAACGTCTTCGGCGCCCTCGTCGGTGAGTCGCAGCAGGTCAGCGGGCCGCAGCCGGGTCGGCAACGCCGAAGCCACCGCCCGGTCGAGCGGGGGCGTCGCGGAGTAGCCGTCGCGGGCGGACGTCAGGGAAAGGACAGAAGAACGCATGAGCGAATCTCCAGGAGGTGCGAAACGGTCGAGGGGAAAACGTCAGCCTCGAACGGTCGAGGCAGGTCAGCCTCGACAACACTCCTGGGTGCTCACACGGAAGGACACGAGCGTGAGTTTAGCAGTTGACACGCGCTCCGGCGAAAATGACCTGCGCCACAGTCACTTCTTGTTGCGTTCGTAGACGTGGCGCAGCCCGGTCAGCGTCAGATGCGGCTCGTGCTGATCGATGGTCTCCGATTCCGGCACGATCAGCGGCGCGCCCGCGCCCGTCGCGACCACGGTGACATCGGTGCCCGCGAAGGCGTCGAACTCGTCGCGGATGCGATCGATCAGGCCGTCGACCAGGCCCGCGAAACCGAACACGGCGCCGGACTGCATGCATTCCATGCTGTTCTTGCCGAGCACCGAGCGCGGGCGGGTGAGTTCCACCCGGCGCAGCGCGCTGCGCTCGACCAGCGCCTCGGTGGAGATCTCCACGCCGGGCGCGATCACACCGCCCAAGAACTCGCCCTTGGCCGAGACCAGGTCGACGCAGATGGCGGTGCCGAAATCGACCACGATCGCCGGACCACCGAAGCGGCGGTAGGCCGCCAGGCAGTTGACGATGCGGTCGGCGCCGACCTCCTTCGGGTTGTCCACCAGCAGCGGGATGCCGGTCCGCACGCCGGGTTCGACCAGCACATGCGGCACGTGCGCCCAGTAGCGCGCGAGCATGGTGCGCAGCTCGCGCAGCACCGGCGGCACCGTCGACAAGGCCGAGACGCCGACCACCTGGTCGAGCTCGGCACCGACCAGGCCACGCACCTGCATGGCGAACTCGTCGGCGGTGAGCAGCGGATTGGTGTGGATACGCCAGTGCCGCGCCAGTTTCGCGTGCTCGCCGCTGCCGGTGAACAGGCCCAGTTCGATCCCGGTGTTGCGGACGTCGATCGTCAGCAGCATCGCTGTCCCCCCGCCGCGCTCAGGCGAACGACAGGGAGCGCGGGGAGGTCAGGCCGGAACCCTCGGGCGCGTGCGCCGGGTCCGAACCGAGCTCCACCGGGCGGTTGCGGTCGTCGACGAAGACCACCTTGGGGTCGTAGTCGCGCAGCTCCTGCTCGTCCATCTGGCCGTAGGCGATCAGGATGACCAGGTCGCCGGGGTGCACGAGATGGGCGGCGGCGCCGTTGATCCCGATCACGCCCGAACCGCGCTCGCCGGCGATGACGTAGGTCTCCAGCCGGGCGCCGTTGTCGATGTCGACGATGCAGACCTGCTCGCCCTCGAGCAGATCGGCGGCGTCGAGCAGATCCTGGTCGACGGTCACCGAGCCCACGTAGTGCAGGTCGGCGTGGGTCACCGTGGCACGGTGGATCTTCGACTTCATCATGGTGCGCAACATCGTCGTCGCCTTTCTCAGTTCGCCTGCGCGGCAGGCAGGGAGTTCGCGTCGGGGTGCCCGTCGATCTGGGCGCCGAGAACAATCGGGGCATTGTCGATCAGGCGGGTGTCGCCGACCTTGGCGGCGACGAGCAACCGGGCATTGCCCGCGGTGGGCGCGGGGCCCAGGTTGCTGTCGCGCAGTTCGAGGTAGTCCACGTCGAGACCGTCGACGGCGTCGATGACGGCGCGCGCCGCCCGCACGACCGCCTCCGGGCCGAGGCCGGCGGCGTGCCTGCCCGCGGCCAGCGCGGCCGACAGGCCGAGCGCCGACTCCCGCTGGGCGGCGTCGAGGTAGCGGTTGCGCGAGGACAGCGCCAGACCGTCGGGCTCGCGGACCGTCGGGTAGGCGACGATCTTCACGTCCATGTTCAGGTCGCGGACCATCTGCCGGATCAGCGTGAGCTGCTGGTAGTCCTTCTCGCCGAAGTACGCCTCGGAGGCGTGCGCGATATTGAGCAGCTTGGCGACGACGGTGAGCATGCCCGCGAAGTGCGTCGGCCTGCTGCCGCCCTCGAGCTCGGCGCCGATCGGGCCGGGCAGCACCGTGGTGCGCGGGCCCTCGGGGTACATGTCGGACACCGACGGCGCGAACACCAGGTCGACACCCTCGTGCCGGAGCAGTTCGAGGTCGGCGTCGAGGGTGCGCGGGTAGGCGTCGAGATCCTCGTTCGCGCCGAACTGCAGCGGGTTGACGAAGATCGAGACGATCACGACCTGATTGGTCAGCTTGGCCTGGCGGACCAGCTGCAGGTGGCCCTCGTGCAGCGCGCCCATGGTCGGCACGAAACCGATCGTGCGGCCCGCGCCGCGCAGCGCCTTGGTCACTGTGTCGACGACCTCGGGGCTGTGGTGGACGGTCAGCACGCCGGGCTTGTACGCGCCGGTGGCCCGCGCGCCGCCCTGGTGGTGGTGCACTTCTCTGGGTTCCATCAGTGGCCTTCCTTGGCGAGCAGGTCCAGCAGGGCCGGATTGGTCTGGGCGAGTTCGGCGGTGCGCAGCGACATCGCGCGATAGGCGGCGGCCAGGCGCTCGTCCACCGCGGCCAGCGCGGACAGGTGCGCGGCGACCGCGTCGACGTCACCGCGCGCGACCGGGCCGGTCAGCGCGGCCTTGCCGCGGCGCAGCGCGTTGTCCAGCGCGGCGGAGACGAGCGGGGCGAGCAGGCGCTCGGGCAGGCCGCCCGGCTGATCGTCGACCACCGGCTGACCGAGCAGGCCCGGCCCGTCCATGGCCGCGCGCAGCGCGGTGACCGCGTCGACGATGACCGTGACCAGGTGATTGGCGCCGTGCGCGAGGGCGGCGTGGTACAGCGTGCGCTGCTCCTCGGCCACCTTCACCGGCTCGCCGCCCATCTCGATGACCAGCGCCTGGCCGATCGCGTAGCCGACCTCGTCGGCGGCGGTGACGCCGAAGCAGGCGTTGGCGAGGCGGTCGATGTCCTCGTCGTGGCCGGTGAAGGTCATCGCGGGATGGATGGCCAGGCCGAGCGCGCCCTGTTCGGTGAGCGGCGCGAGCACGCCGACGCCGTGCGCGCCCGCGGTGTGCACCACGATCGTGCCGGGACGCACGACCCCGGCACTGGCCAGGCCGCGGACCAGCCCGGCCAGCTCGGCGTCGGGGACGGCGAGCAGGAGCAGCTCGCTGCGCTGGGCGATCTGCTCCACCGGCAGGATCTGCGAATCGGGCAGCCGCGTCTGCGCCCGGTGCACCGAGGCATCGGAGATCGCGGCGACACCGAACACCACGTGACCGGCTCGCTCGAGCGCGACACCGAGCGCCGAACCCACCCGTCCCGCCGAGACGATTCCCACCGTCAGTCGTGCGGGCGCAGGGTCGACACCCACGTTCGCGCCATCGGAATTGACACTTCTCGAGGTCAACACTGTCCTCTCGATTTGCGTTCCAGTCCCGCAGTGCGGGTACCGGACGTTACGGATCGAGAATATCGGGGAGCCCCCGAGCGCCGCCACGGACCCGTCACGTGATCTACGACTCGTTCGCCACCTGCGGCGATGCCGGAAAACGACAAACCGCCCACGCCGGTGCGGCGCGAGCGGTTCGATGCCGGTGCGTCAGTTGCGCGCGCCGGACTCCGACTGGAGGTTGGCCATGATGTCGGCGACCGATAGGCGCGGGGCACCCTCTTCCTCGGCGCGGCGGCGGCGACGGGAGCTGGTGCCGACGGTCGGGGTGGGGTCGGCGGGCTTGGGTGCGGCCGGGGCCTCGGCGGGGCCGTCGGTGTCCGCGGCGGGCTCGGGCGAGGCGGGAGTGCTGTCCGCTGCCGGGGCGACGTAGGGGTCGGCCGACACCGGGGCACCGGCCGTGCCGGTGGCGGTGGGCTCGGTGGGCGTACCGTTCGCCGCCGCGCTCTCGGCCGGCGAGCCGTTGGCGGCGTTCGCCGGGGCGGTGTCGGAGATCGTCGCGCCGAATTCGTCGACCTTGCGGGTGTTCGGGGCCGACAGGCGGGGCGGCGGGGTCTTGCCGTTCGCCGGGGCCGGAGTGGGCGCGACGGGCTGCGGGGCCGGCGGTGGTGTCGGGGCGGGCTGCGCGGCCTCGGCCTGCTGGGCCTCGGCGTAGTCGTCGAGCTGGACAGCGGAGGTCTCGGCGGTGACCGGGTCGTCGTAGGGGTCGGCGAAATTGGCCGAAACCGGCTGCATGAAGACGGGTTTCAGCGCGCTGGGCGGTTGCTGCCACGGTCCGAACCAGGCGGCATTGGCATCCACCGGGCTATCGGCGTAATCGTGGTCCGCGTCGTCGAACGCGTCGAAGCCACCGGCGGGCAGGGCGTCGATGCGGACCGCGTCGGCCTGCAGGGCGGGCTGCTCGTCGGGCAGCGGGCCATCGAAGAGGACCTGCAGGTTCTGGCGGAGGAGGGTGAGTTCGGCCCGCAGTGCGGCGATCTCGGAGGCGTCGGCGCCGACTTCGGCGCGCACGCGCGCCTCGACGCCCATCTCGTATTCGCGGCGGGCGTTGATCTCGCGTTCGAGCTGCAACTCGTACACCGTCTGGAGATCGCGCACCTTCGCCTTGTCGACCGCGGCGTCCTTGCGGTACCGAGTCGCCGCGAGGGCGCCGATCACCGCCGCCCACAGGGCCGCTACCAGGCCTACTCGAACGTATTGGACGTTCTCGCTGAAGATCAGGAAAACGCTTGCTGTCAGACCGAGCAGGATGAGCACGCCGATGAAGAGCTTTCCCGCGTCGTCCCGCCGTCGACGGGGCGGAGTGCTACGGGAGGGTGAAACCATGTGGGCCAGGGTAGCCGGAAAGTGCTGGTCGGCCCACCGAACCCGGCGGTGATTCCATCCGCAAGTTGCTAGGTGGTAGCGGGTTCGTCCGGCGGTTCCTCGGGGGCCCGGCAGCAATACTCCAGCCACAAAGCCGCAGCAACCAGGGCGGAACCGGCGAGCAGGCCGACGACCGCGCCCGGCGAATCCGCGGCGGCCGCCGTCAGGGTGCCGCGCTGTGGGAATACCCACAGTAGGAAGCCAAGCCACACACCGGCGGCCAGCGAGCCCACCTGCATGGAGGCCTTCGCCAGCGCGGCCGCGCGCGCGACATTGATCGGATGCAGTTCGTTCGGGCCGTCGCCGATCTTCTCGTCGGCGATCTTGGCCTTGATGACGAACCCGAGCGCCGCCTCGATCGCGGCGACCGGCAGCAGCGACGCGCCCGCCGCGACCGAGATGGTCGGGAAGGTCGAATACGCGAATCGGGTGGCAACCCAGGCGATCGCCGCGGCGACCACCACATTGAGCGCCAGATCGAGCACCCTGGTCGGCTTCAGCACGGGCGAGTGCTCTCGTCCCGCAACACCAGCTCGGTGCGCACGACCCCGGCGCGCTCGGCCGGGTCGAGACCGGCCAGCAATTCGGCGATCGGCACGTCGACACCGTCGACCCGCAGTCGCGCCGACGGCTCGACATCGAGCCACGGGACCAGCACGAACGCCCGGTTGTGCGCCTGCGGGTGGGGCAGGATCAGCGCGGGATCGGTGGCGCGGACGACGGTGGCACCGGTGGCGTCGGTGCAGGCGACCACGTCGACATCGAGGGTGCGCGCCCCCCACCGGATCTCCCTGACCCGCCCCGACGCCTGCTCGAGGTCCTGCCCGAACCGCAGCCAGGCGTAGTCGTCGAAGGCCGGATCCTCGGCCAGCACAACGGCATTGAGGTAGTCGTCCTGTTCGACACCGCCCCACGGCGCGGTCGTGTAGACCGGCGAGACCGCGAGCACCCGCTCCCCCAGCGCGGCGACGACGTCGCGCAGGTGCGCGAGCCGGTCGCCCAGGTTCGAGCCGATCGACAGGACGGCGCGACTCATCGGCGCGGCCCCGGCTCGATCGTGCGGTACCGCGTCGCCACCACCCGCACGTCGGCGAAGGTGTGCGGGATCGGCGCGGACGGCTTGTGCACCACGGCTTCCACCGCCTCGATCCGCGGATCGGTCATCACGTCGTCGGCGATCTCGGAGACCACGGTCTCGATCAGATCGCGCGGCGGACCGGCGACGATGTTCACCGCGCGTTCGGCGAGCGCGCCGTAGTCGACGGTGTCGGCCAGGTCGTCGGAGGCGGCGGCCGCCGCGAAATCGACCCACACCGTCAGGTCGACGACGAACTCCTGGCCGTCGCGGCGCTCGAAGTCGAACACGCCGTGCCTGCCGAACACGCGCAGGCCGCGCAGCTCGATCCGCGAGGTCGCGGACCGGCCGGCGGGCGGTGGCAGCAGCGGTGAGGTCATCGGGTGGCTCCTCGGGCGGCAGTGGCTCGGCGCCACGCGTCGACAACGGCGATCGCGTCCAGCGAGGCACGCACATCGTGCACCCGCACACCCCACGCGCCCTGGCTGGCGGCGATCGCCGAGACCGCGGCGGTGGCCGTCTCCCTGCCGTCCGGCGGACGCGGGCCGGACTCGTCGGCCAGCAGCGCGCCGAGGAAACGTTTCCGGGAGGCGCCGATCAGGATCGGCAGGCCGTCCGCGATCAGCTCGGGCAGCGCGCCGAGCAGTTCCCAGTTGTGCTCGGCGTTCTTGGCGAAGCCGAGGCCGGGATCCAGGATCAGCCGTTCGGGGGCGACACCGGCGGCGACGGCCAGCTCGACCTGGGCGGCGAGCTCGGCACGGACCTCGGCGACGACATCGTCGTAGTGGTCGGCCGGACCGGTGTGGCGGTAGTCGGCGCCCGCGCGCCAGTGCATGAGGATCCACGGCACGCCGGACTCGGCGACGACCTTCACCATGTTCGGGTCGGCGCGCCCGCCGGAGACGTCGTTGACCACCGAGACGCCGGCCTCCAGTGCCGCCTCGGCGACCTCGGCGCGCATGGTGTCGACGCTGGTCGGCACGCCGGCGGCGACCAGGCCGCGGATCACCGGCGCCACCCGGCCCGCCTCGGTGGCCGGGTCGACCCGGTCGGCGCCCGGCCTGGTCGACTCACCGCCGACGTCGATGATGTCGGCGCCCGCCGCGTGCAGCGCGACACCGTGCGCGATCGCGAGTTCGGGATCGAGATAGCGACCGCCGTCGGAGAACGAATCCCCGGTCACGTTCACCACACCCATGACCACACACGAGCGGCCGTCCCGCGGCGCGGTCACGAGGTGCTCGCTCATTTGCGCAGGATCAGGTCCAGCGCCTCGGCGCGCGAGGCGGCGTTGGTCTGCAGCAGGCCGCGCACCGCCGAGGTGGTGGTGCTCGCGCCCGGCTTGCGGATGCCGCGCATGGCCATGCACAGGTGCTCTGCCTCGATCACGACGATCGCGCCGCGCGGGTCCAGCCTGCGCATCACCGCGTCGGCGATCTGGCTGGTCAGCCGCTCCTGCACCTGCGGGCGCTTGGCGTACAGGTCGACGACGCGGGCCAGCTTGGACAGGCCGGTGACCCGGCCGTGGGTGCCGGGGATGTAGCCGACGTGCGCGACGCCGTGGAAGGACACCAGGTGGTGCTCGCAGGTCGAGAACATCGGGATGTCGCGGACCAGCACGAGCTCCTGGTGACCCTCGTCGAAGGTCGTCGCCAGCACCTCGTCGGGCTCGGTGTAGAGCCCGGCGAACATCTCCCGGTAGGCCCGCGCCACCCGGGCCGGCGTGTCGAGCAGACCGGGACGGTCCGGATCCTCGCCGACCGCGAGCAGCAGTTCCCTGACCGCGCGCTCGGCCCGGTCCTGGTCGAACGGACGACCGGTGGCCAGCGCCGTCAGGTCCGTCGGGCTCGTCGAGCCGAGTTCGCCGTCGGCGATCGACCCGTTCCCTGTTGGCTCAGCGACCTTCTTGTTGGCCGACACTTCTCCGCACCTCCACATGTCGACGCCGGTGATCGTCCGGCATCCGACGGTCGAGCGTAGTTGGCCGCCGGTCAGCGGCGGCCGTTCGGCCCTTCCCAGTCGTTGTTCTCCGGATCGGTGCCGGGCTGCTGCGGCGGCGCGGCGGGCGGCTCAGCCCACGGCTGGAAGCCACCGGCGTGCCGCGGCTGCTCCGGCTGGCCCCAGGCATTGCCCTGGCCCTGCGGGGCCTGCGGCGGCTGGGGCTGCTGCGGCTCGTCGCGCGGCGGCCAGCCGGGCGCCGACCAGCCGGCCGGGGCGCCGTAGTCGGGCCGCGAACCGTGCGTGCCCTGCTGCCGCGGGATCGCCTGGGTGGGCGCGGCGGGCAGCGGGTAGCCGCTGGCGGGCGGAGCGGGCTGGCCGTACTGCGGCGGCTGCGCCGGGTAGCCGTTGGCGGGTTCCAGCGGGGCACCGGCGGGCACCGGGGCGGGCTGCACCGGCGGCCACGGCTCGCCGCGCTCGGCGGCCAGCTCGCCCGGGGTCTTCACCGGGGGCTTGTCGGACGGATGACGGTCACCGAAGTCGTTGAACGCGGTGATCCGCGGCCGCTTCTCGACCCCGGCCAGCACCTCTTCGAGGTCCTTGCGGTGCAGGGTCTCGCGCTCGAGCAGCGCGGTCGCCAGCGCGTCGAGCTGCTCGCGGTACTCGCTCAGGATCGACCAGGCCTCGGTGTGCGCGGCCTCGATCAGGTTGCGCACCTCCTCGTCGATCTCGCGGGCCACCTCGTGCGAGTAGTCCGAGCCCTGGCCCATCGAGCGGCCGAGGAACGGGTCGCCCTGCTCTTGGCCGTAGCGGACCGCGCCGAGGCGGGCGCTCATGCCGTACTCGGTGACCATGCCGCGCGCGATCTTGGTCGCCTGGTCGATATCGGAGGACGCGCCGGTCGTCGGCTCGTGGAACACCAGTTCCTCGGCCGCGCGGCCTCCCATCGCGAACACCAGCCGGGCGATCATCTCCGAGCGGGTCATCAGGCCCTTGTCGTCCTCGGGCACCGTCATGGCGTGGCCGCCGGTGCGGCCGCGGGCCAGGATGGTGACCTTGTAGACCGGCTCGATATCGGGCATCGCCCAGGCCGCCAGGGTGTGGCCACCCTCGTGGTAGGCGGTGATCTTCTTCTCGTGCTCGCTGATGATCCGGCTCTTGCGGCGCGGACCGCCGATGACGCGGTCGACCGACTCCTCCAGCGATTCACCGGTGATGACCGAGCCGTGCTCACGCGCGGTGAGCAGCGCGGCCTCGTTGATGACGTTGGCCAGGTCGGCGCCGGACATGCCGACGGTGCGCTTGGCCAGACCCTCGAGGTCGGCGTCGGGCGAGATCGGCTTGCCCTGCGAGTGCACCCGCAGGATCGCGCGGCGACCGGCCAGGTCGGGGTTGCCGACCGGGATCTGCCGGTCGAACCGGCCGGGGCGCAGCAGCGCCGGGTCGAGGATGTCGGGGCGGTTGGTCGCCGCGATCAGGATGATGCCGGTGCGGTCGCCGAAGCCGTCCATCTCGACGAGCAGCTGGTTGAGGGTCTGCTCACGCTCGTCGTGGCCGCCGCCGAGGCCGGCGCCGCGCTGGCGGCCGACCGCGTCGATCTCGTCGACGAAGATGATGCAGGGGCTGTTCTGCTTGGCCTGCTCGAACAGGTCACGCACGCGCGAGGCGCCGACACCGACGAACATCTCGACGAAGTCCGAACCGGAGATGGTGAAGAACGGGACGCCCGCCTCACCGGCGACAGCGCGCGCGAGCAGCGTCTTACCGGTACCGGGGGGACCGTAGAGCAGCACGCCCTTCGGGATCTTCGCGCCCAGCGCCTGGTAGCGGGCCGGATTCTGCAGGAAGTCCTTGATCTCGTACAGCTCTTCGACGGCCTCGTCGGCGCCGGCCACATCGGCGAACGTGGTCTTGGGCATGTCCTTGGACAGCTGTTTGGCCTTCGATTTACCGAAGCCCATCATGCCGCCGCGACCACCGCCCTGCATGCGCGACATCACGAAGATGAACAGGCCGACCAGCAGCACCATCGGCACGATGAACAGCAGCAGCTGCGACAGCCAGCTCTCCTGCTTGACCACCGTGTCGTACTTCGCGCCGGACTGCTGCACCGCGTCGAAGATCTGCGCCGAGGTCTCCCCGCCGCCCGGATACTTGGCGACGATCTTGGTGTTGTTGTTCGTCGCCTCGTTGCCGTTGTTCAATTCGATGCGGAGCTGCTGCTCCTTGTCATCGATCTGGACGTTCTTGACGTTGGCTTTGTCGTTCAGCTGGCTGAGCGCCACGGAGGTGTCGACACTCTCCCAGCCGCGCGTGTCATCGCTGAGAAAGCTGAACAGCCAGATCATGAGCATGATGCCCGAGATGATCGCCAAAGTGCGAAACACTGTCTTGCGGTTCATAGAGCGTCGGCCGGACGGCCCAGTCCTTTCCGGTTATTTCTCCGGGTGTGCCTAGCGAAGCGTCGAGATCGGCGGGTTTCGGATGCGGACATGCCACGTTACCGCGTACGGTCTAGTTCGATACATCGCGCAGTTCGGCTGCTGGTGCAGTTGCACTGGTCAACGTTCAGAGCTGGGGAACGGTTCCCGAAAGCTCCGAACGCGTTGTTGCAAGTGGCCACAATCATGTCATGCCCGCCTTATCGTGGGCGACGACACAACTACAGCGCAGGGGGTATGGACATCGTCGAGCTACGAACACCCACAGCGATTCTGCGCCACGGCCGTGGACGTCTCACCGTTCTGCGGCCGGGTACCGATGGCGAACGGGTTCTCGATGTTCCCATCGCCGACCTGCTCAAAGTGCGGCTGAACCGGCGCGCCGACGACGCGGTGGTGATCGAGATCTACCTGCGTTATCCCACCCCGGTGCTCACCGGCGTGCCCGCCGACCGTACCCCGCTACCCGTCCTCATCGCCGAACACGACGTGCCCGCCGCGCTCGGCATCGTCGACCGGATCAACGACCAGATCATGGCCACCCAGCGGATCGACGTCGCCGCGCCCGACCTCACCCCGCCCGCGCCCGAGTGGGGCAAGTCGGGACCGGTCCGGGCCGATGTCGAGCGCGCGGTGCGCCGGATGGCGCCGCGCAAGGAGGCCCGCTCGGCGGTCAACGCGCTGCACCGCTACGTCACCCCCGACGAGTACGTGCTCGAGACCGCGATCGCCGTCGCCGCGCCGCCCGCGGGCACCGGCACCGGTCTGCTCGCGGCGACCACCACCCGGCTGCTGTTCATCTCGATCGGCAGCGGCGAGCGCTACGCCCACGAACTGGCCGTCGCCGCGATCCTCGGCGCCCGCACGGTCGACGGCGCGCGCTCGGCGCCCGGCGAGGTCGACACCAGGCACGGCGGCTCGGGCATGGACGTCAGCGACGGCAACCGGACGCTGCATTTCGCCGGCGTCGACCGCGCCGACACCGAACGGGTGACCTGCGCGGTCAACTTCGCCGTGCGCAGGCAGGCCGCCGACGGCGCGGCCGGGCCCGCCGACCCCGGCGTGTCCCAGCTCTACGCGGAGTGGGAACTGCTGGTCGAGCGGCACTCGCTCGGCATGGTCGACGACACCCAGTTCCAGCGCTACGGCCGCGGCATCCTGCGCAGCCTCTGACCCGACCGGCCGGGCCGAACGCTCAGTTCGGTTCGGCCGCTTCGGTTTCGGTCTTCTGCTCGGGCTCGTTCAGCTCGATCCGGCGCCACGGGCTGGTCGGGCGGGTCCACAGCCGTAGCAGTTCCATCCGGCGGTCAACGCCGCCGTTCTTGAGCTCGGCGAGGTCCTCGGTGGCCTGCCAGTAGGTCCAGCCGGCCAGGTAGGCGTCGCCGAACTGCCGCCAGTTGCGGTAGCGGCGCTGGGCGGGCGCGAGCGCGCGCATGCAGTACTCCCACGCGACATCGGCATCGATGTAGCCGGCGGTGAACGCCATCCGGGCGACCGCGACGACGCGGGCCAGGTCCCAGGCGGAGATGTCGTTGGGCAGCGGGCGGGCCAGGTGGTCGGTGAAACCGATCTTGATGGCCTGGGCCCAGATGTCGTAGTCGCGGACCAGGGCCTCGGGGTTGTCCATGCCGCGGAACGAACCGACCTGACGGAGGAAGGCGCGGTGCCGGTCGGCGCGCTCGCCGAAGCGGTCGCGCTCGCTGGCGTTGATCGAGGCCATCACCAGCGGGTGCACCAGGGAGTAGAGCGGCGCGTGCATGCCCTCGAGGAGCTGTTCCATCGACGCGCGCGCCTCGGTGCCGTCGGTGATGCCCCACGCGCCGGTGAGGGTGTCGATGGCGAGTTCGCGGCGATCGCCCAGCGGGTGCTCGCGCTCGGGACCGAGCAGCATCGCGTCGTGGAAGGCGTCCCAGCGGGTGGAGTAGAAGGCGCCGAGCGCCAGCGCGCGAAGTTCATCGTCGCTCACACCGGCTCCGGACCAGTGGTCTTCCTCGCGGCCGTCCAGTTCCGGGTAGGGAAAGGTGGTCAGCGCTGGTACTCCCCTGGCAGGCATGCGGCCGAGTCTAGTGCGGCGGGTGCCGTCCTGGGCCTAGGAGCGAATCTCCTTTCTTGGCCTGCCGTGACCTGCCACACAGGTCTATGGTTCTGACATGTGTAGAAATATCACCGTCTTGCGTGGTCTGGAGCCTGCCGCCACCGAGCAGGAGATCTACGCTGCCGCCTTGCAATACGTGCGCAAAGTCGGCGGCATCTCCGGGCTGAGCAGCACCACCAAACCCGCGGTCGACAAGGCCGTCGCGGCCATCGCCGCGGCCACGACGACGCTGCTCGCCGAACTACCCGATCGCCGGGTCCCGCCGCCCACCGAACCGCCGCTGCGCCGGATCGCGGCCAGGGACGGCGCGGTTCAGGAGACTCCGTAGGCGGCGACGCAATCCAGCGCCACCTCCAGCGCGAGCGCGCGCTCGGACACCGGGTGTCCGAGGATCTCCTCCACCCGGGTGATCCGGTAGCGCACCGTGTTCTTGTGCACGCCGAGCGTGCGCGCGGCTTCCTCCGGGCTGCGCTGCGCGCGCAGGTAGGCGTGCAGGGTCGCGCGTAGCCGCGTCGCGACCGGATCGGTTCCGGTGAGCCCGCGCAGTTCGCGGGCGATGAGCCCACGCATCGCGGCCGTGTCGATCCCGGCCAGATAGGCGATCTCGACCTCGCGGTAACTGGTGACCGCGCCCGTGCCACGTTCGGCGACCCGGCGCGCCGCGACGGCCTCCCGATGACTGGCGACGAACCCGTCGACGTGCGCGCCGGGCAGCCCGAACGCCACCCGCACCGGCGCCACCACCTCGCAGCGCGCGATCCGCTCGGCGAGCTCGGCGTCGTCCTCGATCGCCGCCCAGGCCCACAGCCCGCTGGCGCTGGCCGCGACGGTGAGCAGGCCGGTGGCGCCGAGCGCGGTGGCGATCCTGGTCGCGGTGCGGTCGAGCAGGCCGCCGGGTTCCTCGCCCGCCGCGTCGCCGGTCCAGAGCAGGAACGCCAGATGTCGTTGCGCGAGCCGGTAGCCCAGGACGATCGCGGCCTGGTCGACGTCGACCGACGTGCCCGCCAGCAGCGCCCGCACCAGCTCGGTGCGGGTGTTGAGGGCATCGCGCAGCACCCGCTCGCGCTCGGCCATGAAGGTGCCGGTGAGCTGCTCGATCGACAGGCCCATCCAGGTGGCCGTGCGGTCGAACAGGCGCAGCATGACCGCCCGTTCCAGATCCGGCGGCACCTGCCCCTCGTCGACGGTCTCGGTCATCACCGCGAGCGTCTCGGCGAAGCCCGCCTGGTAGGCGCGCAGCAGGACCCGGATATCGAGGCCGCGGCGGGCGATCGTCCTGGCTAGGACGTGCGCTTCCTCGGGCAGGACGAGGTCGTCGCTGTCGGTGGCGAGGCCGCCGAGCACCACCCTGGCGTGCGCGCGGGTGCTGGCGGCCAGGTCACGGCGCAGATCGGGGTCGTCGAGTTCGGGTGACCCGGCCAGCACGGCCGCGTCGAGCCGGGCCAGGATCCGGTCCATCGACTGTGTGCGCAGCAGATCGAACACGAACTCGGCGAACCAGCCGCGCACCTGTTCGGTGATTTGTTCTCCAGACACCAAAAATCCCGATTTCGTTGACGTGAACGGCCAAGAATCCGCGCTCTCATTGTGCCAGGCTGATAGTTGGTGAACTGATTCACACAACGCAGTGGGGAGCACGACAGTGACCGAACTCGACCAGACCGCCGCGGCCGATGCCCAGGTGATCGCGGTACACAATCCGGCGACCGGCGTCCAGACCGGCTCGGTGCCGATCGTCGCGCCGGACGACGTGGCGGCCGCGGTCCGGGAACTGCGCCTCTACCAGCCCGAATGGGAGGCGATCGGCCCCGAGGGCCGCAAGAAGTGGCTGCTGAAGATGCAGGACTGGATGATCGACAACACCGAGCATCTGGCCGCGGTCCTGCAGTCCGAGACCGCCAAGCCGCGCGTCGACGCGCTCATCGACCCGGCCTTCGCCGTGGATCTGCTCGGCTACTACGCGCGCCGGGCCGGCAAGTTCCTCGCCGACGAGCATCCCTCCCCGCACAGCCCGCTGGCCCGGGTGAAGTCGCTGACCGTCGCCTACCGGCCGTACCCGGTCGTCGGCGTGATCACGCCGTGGAACTTCCCGCTCGCGATGCCCGCGATCGACGTGTTCCCCGCGCTGGCGGCCGGCGCCGCGGTGATCCTCAAGCCGTCGGAGGTGACCCCGCTGTCGGCGGTCGAGCTGGCCCGCGGCTGGGCCGAGATCGGCGCGCCGCCGGTGTTCAAGGTGGTCACCGGCGCGGGCGCGACCGGCGCGGCCGTCGTCGAGAACGCCGACTACATCCAGTTCACCGGCTCCACCGCGACCGGGCGCAAGATCGCGACCGCCTGCGCGGAGCGGATGGTGCCCTACAGCCTCGAGCTCGGCGGCAAGGACCCGGCGATCGTGCTGGCCGACGCCGACATCGATCGCGCCGCGCACGGCATCGCCTTCGGCGGCATGTTCAACGCCGGGCAGGTCTGCATCTCGGTGGAGCGGGTCTACGTGGAGGCGCCGGTCTACGACGAGTTCGTCACCAAGCTGACCGCCGCCGTCGCCGCCCTGCGCCAGGGCGAGGACGGGCGCGAATCGAAGAACGACGTGGGCGCGCTGGCCAACGAGAACCAGGTGCGGATCGTGCAGCGCCATGTCGACGAGGCGATCGCGGCGGGCGCGCGGGCGACCACCGGCGGCAAGCGCACCGGGGTCGGCACGTTCTTCGAGCCGACCGTGCTCGTCGATGTCGACCATTCGATGTCGTGCGTCGCCGAGGAGACCTTCGGCCCGACGCTGCCGGTGATGAAGGTGGCCGACGAGGCCGAGGCGATCCGGCTGGCCAACGATTCGATCTACGGCCTGTCGGCGTCGGTGTGGACCGGCGACAAGGCGCGCGGCGAACGGGTGGCCCGGCAGCTGAACGCGGGCGCGGTCAACATCAACGACGTGTTCTCGAACCTGTTCAACCCGGCGATGCCGATGGGTGGCTGGGGCCTGTCCGGCGTCGGCGCGCGCTGGGGCGGGGCGGCGGGCCTGCGCAAGTACTGCCGCGCGCAGGCGATGACCAAGCCGAAGCTGCCCACCATGGGCAAGGAACTGTTCTGGTACCCGTACGACATGAACAAGCTGGTCATCGCGGTGGGCGCGATGCGGGCCGCCGGTGCGCGCGGCATCCGCCGCATCGACCTCCCCGCGGTGTGGCGGCTCAAGAGCGGTCGATGAGCACCGCCCGCCGCGTGAGCTGAGGCGGCGAATCCGGCCGTGCGCGCACCGCTCGCCACGGCCGGATTCCACCCACCGAAACCTGTTTGTGACGAAACTCACTGCATCGCAGGGTTTCCCGCACGGACAGTGGTCAGCGGTCTGTTTCATCGCCCGACGGCCTCGCCGGGGCGCACGCCACACCCCACCGAATCGTGTGAGCCCGGACGCATTTCCGCTGGTCAACCGCCCAGCAGTCACACATCCACCGGTCGTCGCCCGGTG
Organism: Nocardia sp. NPDC051833; assembly: GCF_040681225.1. Classification (NCBI taxonomy): domain Bacteria; kingdom Bacillati; phylum Actinomycetota; class Actinomycetes; order Mycobacteriales; family Nocardiaceae; genus Nocardia; species Nocardia sp. NPDC051833. The sequence continues at coordinate 3,093,748 of NZ_JBFAYK010000001.1, read as the reverse complement.
CCTGTCCACAAATGACGCCTCAATGATGCAGCGCACCATGTCAGGCCATATGCTGTGCGATACCAACCTGGTGACTGTTTTGATCCACTTACGCGAACTTCCTTGCCCGTTTTGGCTGGAATTTCCCGACCGATTCTGATAGCAAGGTGCTATGGACCCGCATTTGCGCGATCTGCGGTATTTCGTCGCCGTCGCTGAGGAACTGCATTTCACCAACGCCGCCCAGCGGCTGCACATCGCTCAGCCGACGCTCTCACGCCAGATCCGCCAGCTCGAACGCCAGCTCGACGTGGTCCTGTTCGACCGCAACCAGCGCAGTGTCGCCCTGACCGTCGCCGGTAAGGAACTGCTCGAAGGCGCCCGCAAGATCCTGGAGCTGTGGGAGGTGACCAACGTCTCCCTGCAGGAAGCCGGTGAAGTGCTGCGCGTCGGCATCCAATCCGCCCTCGGCCGCGGCCTGCTCAACGACCTGGAGAGCGCCAGCGGCCACCGCCTGGCCCTGCACGCCGCCTCCTGGAACGACCCGTCCAGCGGCCTGGCGGGCCGACAGGCCGACCTGGCCCTGGTGTGGCTGCCGCTGCCCGACCCCAACCGCTACCGCTGGCAGGTGCTGCGCACCGAGCCGCGCTGGGTGCTACTACCCGAGAACCACCCGCTCGCCGAGCAGGAGACGATCGAGTTCGCCGATCTGCTCGACGAGCCGTTCGTCGCCCTGCCGACCGAGGCGGGCGCGGTCCGTGACTTCTGGCTCGGCAACGACGCCCGCGGCGGACGCGCGGCCAAGATCGGCGCCGAGGCGGCTACCCCCGAGGACAAGCTCGAGGCCGTGAGCCTGGGCCTGGGCGTGTGCCTGCTCGCCGAGAACAACGTCCCGATGTACCGCTGGCCCGGCCTGACCGCGCGTCCGGTCGCCGGCCTCACCCCGTGTGAGCTGGCGGTGGCGTGGCGCGCCGACGACACCCGGCCGACCATCCTGGAGTTCGCCGGTCGCGCCGTCGACGGTGGCTTCTCCGAACCCCAGCAGCAGCCGCAGCCGATCGCGGTCTAGTTCGACAGTTCCAGTTGGGCGGCGAGGCCGAGCAAGGTGGCCTCGCTCCCCGGCGGCCCGGCCAGCTGCGCCGCGAGCGGGGTGTGCGCCTCGGGATGGGTGCCCATCGGCACCGACGCGGCGGGCCAGCCGACCAGATTCCAGATGCCGGTGAACGGCGCGTAGCGCGCCGAGGCCAGCACGTTCGAGGTCCAGCCCCGCCCGCTCCACTTCCTGGCCTTGGGCGGCGGCGCCGCGAGCGTGGGGGTGATCACCACGTCGAAGTTCTCGAAGAAGTCGACCAGCCGGGCCTCGGTCCGGTCGACCTGATCCGGGCGCACCAGCCGCAGCCGCCGGATCAGCCTGCCCAGCGCCAGATGCCGCTTGGTGCGGCGCTGCAACAGCTCGGGGTGCGGTAGCCGCGCCGCGTCGGCCAGGCCGGCGCTCGGCCAGCGCAGCAGCATCAGCAGCGCCACGTCGCCATAGGGAAGTTCGACCGGTTCCACCAGGTGACCGGCCGCCGCCGCGCGCGCACCCGCGGTACGCGCTGCCGCCGTCCAGTGTCGATCCACCCGGACCAGTCGCGACGGCGGAGCCACGGCAAGTCCGACGCGTAGTCGCTGTGGCGCGCGTAGCTCGGCCAGATCCGACCGATCCGCCAGCACCGACAGCGCCAGCGCCGCGTCCGACACGGTCGTCGCGAGCACGCCGTTCTCGGCCATGCCACCCCAGGAGTCGGCGCCGATCCCGGCGGGCACCACCTGTCGACCCGGCTTGATCCCGAAGACCCCGCACGCCGCGGCGGGCACCCGGATCGAACCGAGCCCGTCGTTGCCGTGCGCGATCGGCACCAGCCCGGCCGCGACCGCGGCGGCCGCCCCGCCCGAGGACCCACCGGCCGACCGGCCGACATCGCGCGGATTGCGGGTGACGGTGCCGTCCTCGTCGGTCGTCGCCCAGAGGCCGAGCTCGGGCATCGCGGTGACCCCGACCACGATCGCGCCGGCGGCCCGCAGCCGGGCCACCACCGGGTGATCGGCGGCGGCGGGCTCGGCCGAGGTGGCGGCGGACCCCGTTCTGGTCGGCACGCCGGCGACCTCGATGTTCTGCTTCACCGCGACCGGCACCCCGGCCAGCGGCAGCTCGTCCAGCTCGTCGCGGGCGGTCAGCTCGCGCGCCTCGGCGCGCGCCTGCTCGGCGCGCACGACGGTGAACGCGTTGATCTTGCGATTCTCCGAGGAGATGCGGGTCAGTGCCTCGGTCACCACGTCGACGGGCGCGATCGTGCCCGCGCGTACCCGGGCGGCCAGCGCCGCCGCCGGGCCGCCGATGGGGTACTCGTCGGCGGGTGGGTGGGAAGAGTTCATCGCCACCTCAGCGTCCGTCACGCCGTCGTCGTCGACGGACTCCCATGCTACCGCTGTGAGGTCATCGTGCATGTGCGGATTCGCCCCCGTCGCATGGTCGTCGAAATTCGGGTGATCTGCTCTCGAGGCGCAAAGTATCATTCGGGTACGGCTCGGGGGCCGATGGTGTCGGGTGTGGCGGAAGGAATTTCGGTCACGCTCCACGCGAACCTTAGGTCGGTTTGGATGAGCGATAACACCGGAAGCGGTGACGGACCCGACACGAGCGCCGGTCCGGGTACAAACGTGCGCGCGAGCATGGTCGACGCGTTCGCCGAAGCCTGGGGAGCCACCGGTCAGCCGCCTGATATGTCCGAGTTCCTGCCCGATGCGCAGACCCTGCGCAGGCAGGCGCTGCACGAGCTGATCCGCGTCGATCTGCGGCACCGGTGGCTGCAGCACGCGGGCGAGACCGTCGCCCGCAAGCGCCTGGCCGACTACTGCGCGGAGTTCCCCGAACTCGCGCGCACCACGCTGCCCGCCGGGCTGGTGTTCGAGGAATTCGTCATCCGCAGGCACAGCGGCGAGCGCGTCGACCCCCGCGACTGCCTGCGCGAATACCCGGATCAGGCGGCGAGCCTGCGCGGTCTGCTCAACACCGACGAGCTCGAACAGAGCACCCACCGCACCGACGATCCCGACCCCACGGTGAACCAACCGCCCGCGTCACGTCGTACTACCCAGGTGACCACGCCCGAGCTCGACCTCACCGCGACAGCGACCGCTGCGGCAACCGCCGCGGCGACCGCCGACGCGTCCGGGCCCGGCGCGTTCGCACCGCTGGACCGGATCGAGATCGGTCAGCGGATCGGCGATTTCGAGCTGCTGACCGGGCTCGGGTCCGGCGCGTTCGCGCGGGTCTTCCTGGCTCGGCAGACCTCGATGCAGCGGCTGGTCGCGGTGAAGATCTCCGCCGACCGCGGCACCGAGCCGCAGACCCTGGCCCAGCTCGACCACGACTACATCGTGCGCGTGTTCGACCAGCAGCTGCTCGACACCGACGCGACGCCGTCCGCGGCCCGCCGCCTGCGCCTGCTCTACATGCAGTTCCTGCCCGGCGGCACCCTGCTCGGCCTGCTGCGCTGGGTCCGCGCGACGCCGCCCGAGGAGCGCAGCGGCAAGCTGCTGCTCGACGCCGTGGACGCGGCGATGGAGGAGAAGGGCGAGATCCGCCCGACCGACTCGAGCGTGCGCGCCGAACTGGCCGAGCTGAGCTGGCCGGAGACCGTGGCCTGGCTGGGCAGGCGCCTCGCCGAGGCACTCGACTACGCGGCCGCGCACGGCGTGCTGCACCGCGACGTCAAGCCCGCCAACGTCCTGCTGACCGCCGAGGGCGTACCCAAGCTGGCCGACTTCAACATCAGCTTCAGCCGCACCGTCGCCGGTACCAGCCCGGTCTCGTACTTCGGCGGCTCGCTGTCGTACATGTCGCCCGAGCAGCTCGAGGCCTGCCATCCCGGGCTCGGCCGCAGCGCCGCCGACCTGGACACCCGCGCCGACATCTACTCCCTCGGCGTGGTCCTGTGGGAACTGCTGACCGGCGCGAAGCCCTTCGACGACAGCACCGCCGAGGCGGCGGGCGGCGGCGACGAGACCACCCTCGAGGCCATGCTGGAACGCCGCACCGGCGGTGTCGACCAGGTCGCGCTGGACCGGGTACCCGCGAACTGCCCGGCCGCCCTGCGCCGGGTCCTGCTGACCTGCCTGGAACCCGACCGCTCCCGGCGCTGGCCCGACGGCGCGGTGCTGGCCAAGCAGTTCGACCTGTGCCTCGACGAGCGCGCCCGCGATCTGGTCGACCCACCGCCCAACAGCTGGCGGATGGTGCTGCGCAGGCTGCCGCTGCTGGTGATGGTGATCGCCATCGGCATCCCGAACGCCCTCGCGTCCTGGTACAACATCGTGCACAACCAGACGCTGGTGGTGAGCAGGCTCAGCGAGTCCGCGCAGCAATCGTTCGTGGTGATCACCGCCGGGGTGAACCTCGTGTTCTTCCCGGCAGGCACCGTCCTGCTCATCTACCTGGCCCGGTTCGTGCTCTCGGTGCCACGGGGCATGCGCCACGGCAAACGCTACGACCCGGCGACGCTGCGCCGCACCAGACACGACACCCTGCGCCTCGGCGACCGCTCGGTGATCGTCGCGTTCTCGCTGTGGGCGCTGTCGGGGGTCACCTTCCCGATCGCCCTGCAGCTGGCCTCCGGCGACGTTCCCGCGCACGCGGTCGTCCACTTCCTCGCCTCGCTACTGGTCTGCGGCGCGATCGCGGTCGCCTACCCGTTCTTCCTGGTCACCTTCTACATGGTCCGCTGCATCTACCCGATCTTCCTGCGGCATGGCGAGATCAGCACCGACGACGCCGTCTGGCTGCGCGCGCTCAGCCGCCGCAGCACCTGGTACCTGGCGGTGGCCGCGTCGATCCCGCTGCTCGCGGTGGCCGGTGTGACCTTCCTGCCGCCCACCGACATCCCGCAGGTGATCGTCGCCGTCCGGGTCCTGTGCGTCGGCGGCATCGTCGCCTTCGTCGGCTCCTACCTGCTGTTCCGTCAGCTCGAGGCCGACCTGGCCGCCCTGGAGCGGGTCGTCAGCTGACCGGTGCGATGAACCCCGCGCCGGTGCGCGGCCGTACCACCTGAGGTGAGCTCGACACGCACGACCGAGGCGACCCGGCCCGCGCCCGAGACCGCGTATCCGGCCGACCGGCGTGGCCTCGACCGGATCGAGGTCGGCGCGCGGATCGGCGATTTCGAGCTGCTCACCGAACTCGGCACCGGCGCCTTCGCCCGGGTCTTCCTGGCCCGGCAGCGCTCGATGCAGCGGCTGGTCGCGGTGAAGGTCTCCGCCGACACCGGCACCGAGCCGCAGACCCTGGCCCAGCTCGACCACGACTACATCGTGCGCGTCTTCGACCAGCAGATACTCGACGGCTCACCCCGGCTGCGCATGCTCTACATGCAGTTCCTGCCCGGCGGCACCCTCCTCGACGTACTGCGCTGGGTCCGCGCCACCCCGCCCGCCGAGCGCACCAGCCGGCTGCTGCTCGACGCCGTCGACGCGGCCATGAAGGAGAAGGGCGAGATCCGCCCGACCGACTCGGCCGTGCGCGCCGAGCTCGCCGGGCTGAGCTGGCCGGAGACGGTGGCGTGGCTGGGCAGCAGGCTGGCGTCGGCCTTGCAGCACGCGGCGGGCAACGACGTGCTGCACCGCGACGTCAAACCGGCCAATGTCCTGCTCACCGCCGAGGGCGTGCCCAAGCTGGCCGACTTCAACATCAGCTTCAGCCGCGCGACCGACACCAGCCCGGTGTCCTATTTCGGCGGCTCGCTGGCCTACATGTCCCCGGAGCAGCTGGAGGCCTGCCATCCGGGCTACGAGCGCACCGCCGCCGACCTCGACACCCGCGCCGACATCTACTCCCTCGGCGTACTCCTGTGGGAACTGCTCACCGGCGCGAAACCCTTCGACGACACCACCGTCCCCGACAACGACCTGCACCCGGAGATCGCCCTGGACGCCGCCCTGGAACGCCGCGCCGCGGGCGCCACCGCGACGGCCGTCGACCAGGTGCCCGCCGACTGCCCCGCCGCGCTGCGCCGCATCCTGCTGACCTGCCTGGCCCCCGACCGCGCCGACCGGTGGGCCGACGGCGCGATCCTGGCCGCGCAGTTCGACCTGTGCCTTGACCCGCACGCCCGCGACCTCGTCGACCCGCCGCCGAACAGCTGGCGCATCCGCCTGCGGCCGTATCTGTTCCCCATCCTGGCGCTCTCGATCGCGATCCCGAACGTGCTGGCCGCCTACTACCAGCGACAGCTGAACACCGCGCTGCTGCACAGCAGGCTCGACCCCGGCACCCGCGCCACCCAGCGCGAGGTCTCCGACCTCACCAATCTGCTCTTCTTCTCCGCGGGCGGCGCCACCCTGATCTACCTGGGCAGGCGGCTGCTGACCATCCCGCATCGGCTCCGCGCGGGCCGGCGCTGTTCACCCCGTGCCCTCGAGCGGGCCAGACAGGACTGTCTGCGGCTCGGGCATCTGGCCGTCGCGGTGGTGTTCGTGCTGTGGGTCGTCGCGGGGGTGATCTACGCGATCACCATCGGGGTCGCGGACGGCGTGCTGCCGGTCCGCACGGTCGTGCACCTGCTGCTTGTGTCCGCGATCTGCGCCGCCGTCGCCATGACGTACCCGTTCTTCCTGATCACCCTGTATCTGCTGCGCTGCGTCTATCCGATGTTCCTGCACCACGGCCAGGACTTCCGCGGCGATGGCGCCTCGCTCATCGCGCTGGCCGCCTGGTGCCGCCGGTACCTGGTGGTCGCGGCGTCGATTCCGCTGCTGGTCGTCGCCAGCGCGACCTTCCTGCCGGTCCCGGACCTGCTGACCACGCTCACCCCGCTGCGCACCATCTGCGTGGGCGGGCTGATCGGTTTCGTCGCCTCCTATGTGCTGTTCCGGATCATCGAATCCGATATCCGAGCGCTGCTGCGGGTGACCGGGTCCGGCTATCCGCGCGCGGGTCCGCCGACATCGCGATGAACCACCCGGCGCTCGCGCCCGTACCCCCGGCGTGAGCTCCACACGCACCGCCGAGGCGACCAGGCCCGCACTCGACCGCACCGGCGCGGCGCATCCGACCGATCGGCGTGGACTCGACCGGATCGCGGTCGGTACCAGAATCGGTGACTTCGAGCTGCTCACCGAGCTCGGCGCGGGCGCGTTCGCGCGCGTCTTCCTGGCCCGGCAGCGCTCGATGCAGCGACTGGTCGCGGTGAAGATCTCCGCCGACAGCGGCAGCGAGCCGCAGACGCTGGCCCAGCTCGACCACGACTACATCGTGCGCGTCTTCGACCAGCAGGTGCTCGACGACCCCGCCGACAGCTCCCCCCGATTGCGGCTGCTGTACATGCAGTTCCTGCCGGGTGGCACCCTCCTCGACGTCCTTCGCTGGGTCCGCGCGACCCCGCTCGCCGAGCGCACCAGCGGGCTGCTGCTCGACGCCGTCGACGCCGCGATGGAGGAGAAGGGCGAGATCCGCCCGGCCGACTCGGCCGTGCGCGCCCACCTGGCCCGGCTCAGCTGGCCGGAGACCGTCGCCTGGCTCGGCAGCAGGCTCGCCGCCGCCCTGCACCACGCGGCGGGCAACGGCGTGCTGCACCGCGACGTCAAACCGGCCAACGTCCTGCTCACCGCCGAGGGCGTGCCCAAGCTGGCCGACTTCAACATCAGCTTCAGCCGCGCGACCGACACCAATCCCGTCTCGTACTTCGGCGGCTCGCTCTCGTACATGTCGCCCGAGCAGCTCGAGGCCTGCCACCCCGGCTACGAGCGCACCGCCGCCGACCTCGACACCCGCGCCGACATCTACTCCCTCGGCGTCCTGCTCTGGGAACTGCTCACCGGCGCGAAACCCTTCGACGACACCACCGTCCCCCTCGACGAACTGCGCCCGGAGATCGCCCTCGACGCGGCCCTGGAACGCCGCGACGAGGGCGTCACCGCCGCCGCGCTCGCCCAGCTGCCCGCCGACTGCCCGGCCGCGCTGCGCCGGGTCCTCCTGGCCTGCCTGGCCGCCGACCGCGCCGACCGCTGGCCCGACGCGGGTGTCCTCGCCGCGCAGTTCGATCTCTGCCTGGACCCGCACGCCCGCGACCTGGTCGACCCGCCACCGAACAGCTGGCGCATCCGGCTGCGGCCGTACCTGTTCGCGATCCTGGCGCTGTCGATCACGATCCCCAATCTGCTGGCCGCGATCTACAACGCCCAGCTGAACACGGCGCTGATCGTCGACCGGCTCGACCCGGCCACCAGGGAAACCCTGCTGACGGTCGCGGGCGTGACGAACGTGCTCTTCTTCTCCGCGGGCGCCGCGACCCTGATCTACCTGGCCCGGCGGCTGCTGATCGTGCCCCGGCGGCTCCGCGCGGGCCTGCGCTGCTCACCCGGTGCGCTCGATCGCGCCCGCCGCGACTCGCTGCGGTTCGGCAACCAGGCCGTGGTGGTGGCCGTCGTGCTGTGGCTGTCGGCGGCCGTCGTCTTCGCCGCCACGATCGCGCTGGCGGGCAACCTGACGCTGCGCACGGCGGTGCACTTCCTCATCGCGGCGGCGATCAGCGCGGCCATCGCGACGACCTACCCGTTCTTCCTGATCACGCTCTACCTCACGCGCTGTGTCTATCCGCTGTTCGTGCACCACGGACAGGACTTCCGCGCCGACGGCGCGGCACTGACGGGCCTGGTCACGCGGTGTCACCGCTATCTGATGACGGCCGCGTCGATTCCGCTGCTCGCCATCGGGAGCGCGACCTTCCTATCGATCCCGGACCTGCTGACGACCACCACCCCGCTCCGCGCGATCTGCGTGGGCGGGGCGCTGGGTTTCGCCGGTTCCTACGCGCTGTTCCGCGTCATCGAGGGCGATACCCGCGCCCTGCTGCGGGTGGTCGGCACCCGGCCTCAGCCCGCCTGACGGCTGAGCTCCTCCCACTTCGCGAGCTCCGCGGTGCGGGCCGCGCCGAGGTCGGCGACCATGTCGAAGGCCGCGTCGCCCAGGATGATCCGCTTCGGCGGCTCGGCCATGTCCACCAGGCGGACGACGACGGCGGCGGCCGAGGCCGGATCGGCGTCCTTCGACTCGCTCCACATCTCCTCGAGCCAGGCCCGCACCGGGGCGTAGGCCGGGTTCTGCTCGGTCATGGTGAGCCCGGTGGTGAACAGGCCGGTCTCGTAGCCGCCGGGCTGCACGATGGTGACGGCGATGCCGAACCGCTCCACCTCCATGGCCAGCGCCTCGGTCATCGCGTCGAGGGCGGCCTTGCCCGCGCTGTAGACGCCGGTGGCCGCGAAGCCGCCCGCCGACCCCATGGACGACACCTGGAGGATGTGCCCGGAGCCCTGCTCACGCAGCAGCGGCACCACCGCCTGGCTCACCCACAGCGCGCCGAAGAAGTTGACGTCCAGGTGGTCGCGGGCCTGCCGCTCGGTGAGTTCCTCGAGCATGCCGAGCACCACCCCGCCCGCGTTGTTGACGACGACATCGAGCCGCCCGAACGCGTCGTACGCCCGCCGCACCCCGGCGAAGACCGCCGTGCGATCGGCGACGTCGAGCGCGAAGGTGACCAGCCGCCCGTCGGCGGCGGCGACCAGATCGTCGAGCGGAGTGACATCACGGGCGACGCCGACGACCCGATCACCGGCCGCGAGGGCGGCCTCGGCGAACGCCCGGCCGAGCCCTCGCGAGGCGCCGGTGATGAACCAGGTGCGGGCTTCGTTGTCTGCGCGGGTCATGTGCGCCTCCTTCTAGTGCGACGAGACGGTTCGTCTCGTTTGCTGAATACGAGGATGGGCCATGATCGATCGATTGTCAAGACGAAACGTCTCGTTTTATTTTCGGGCTAGGCTCTCCCCATGGCACGAACCCCGGACAGCGCCCGCCGCAGCGAACGGTCCCGATCGGCGATCCTGAACGCGACCCGCGAACTCGTCGGCGAGACCGCTTACGCGAAGCTGACCATCGAGGCCATCGCGGCGCGTGCCGGAGTCGGCAAGCAGACGATCTACCGGTGGTGGCCGTCCAAGGGCGCGGTGGTCTTCGACGCCCTGCTCGCGCAGAGCGAGGACCCCGACGGCGGCGGCATCGAACTGCCGGACACCGGCGACCTCGCGGCCGACCTGAAGACGGTGCTGCGCGCGACGGTCGCCGAATTCGCCGATCCCGCGTTCGACGCGCCGATCCGGGCGGTACTCACCGAGGTCATCAACGACCCGGCGCTGGCCGCGCTCTATCGCGAGAAGCTGGAACAGCCGGTGCACGCGGCCAAGGTCCGGCGGCTGGCCGCGGCACAGCGCGCGGGGCAGCTGCGGGCGGACGCCGACCTGGATCTGGTCGTCGACCTGCTCTACGGACCGATCACCCAGCGCTGGCTACCGCGCTCCGGCCCGCTGGACGCGGCCTTCGCCGACGCCCTGGTCGAGTCGGTGCTGCGTGCCTTCGGGCCGGCGGACTAGGAGTAGACCTTCGGGTCCAGCGTGCCGATGAACGGCAGGTCGCGGTAGCGCTCGGCGTAGTCGAGGCCGTAGCCGACGACGAACTCGTTCGGGATGTCGAAGCCCACGTGCGCGACGTCGACCGGGGTGCGCAGCGCGTCGGGCTTGCGCAGCAGGGTCACCACTTCCAGCGAGGCCGGGTTGCGAGTGGACAGGTTGCGCTTGAGCCAGGACAGGGTCAGGCCGGAGTCGATGATGTCCTCGACGATCAGCACATTGCGGCCCGCGATGTCCTTGTCCAGGTCCTTCATGATGCGCACGACGCCCGAGGACGAGGTGGACGAACCATAGGACGACACGGCCATGAACTCGAGCTGGGTGGGGATCGGCAGCGCCCTGGCGAAGTCGGTCATGAAGAAGATGGCGCCCTTGAGCACGCAGACCAGCAGGAGGTCGCCCTCGGGGGAATCCGGCGGGTATCGCTTGGCGACGATCTCGGCCAGCTCTTCGATCTTGGCTTTGATCTCGTCTTCGGTGATCAGCACCGATGCGATGTCGTCTCCGTACACGGAAGTGGGTTTCCCTTCAGTGGTGTCGATCCCGACCGGGCCGATCCATTATGTGGCATCGTTTCGCGGCTGCGCGCGTACCGTCAGCGTGCCATGCGCGCGCGTCACGACCAACCTGTGGTCCCTGCTGCCCCCGGCCACGGCCACCCCACCCTGCCCGCGCCAGTTGCTCACGAGTTCGTCGATCGCCTGTAAATGTGCGTTCAGCACGCCGCCGATGCCCTGGTCGGCGAGCCAGGCCCGGATCGTCCGGCGACGCAGCGCCGGGGCGGCAGTGGCCAGGATCTCGATCGACAGCGCGGGTCGATCACTGTCGCCGGGGCCACTGCCGCGATTGCCGGTGGTACCAGCGGGCCGATCCGAGCCGCGTCGGCCGTCGACGCCCACGGTGGCCGCGCGCAGCAGGTCGGCGGTGAGCGCGTCGAGCACCTCGCCGTCGGCGCGCAACTGGTCGGCGGTACGGGCCAGCGCCTGGGCGACGCCGCCACCGAGCACGTCCTCGAGCAGCGGCAGGACTTCGGTGCGCACCCGCACCCGGGTGTAGGCCGGATCGAGGTTGTGCGGGTCCTCCCACGGTTCGATTCCGAGATCGGCGCACAGCTGCCGCGTCTGCGCCCGCCGCACCGCCAGCAACGGCCGCCCCCACGGCTCGTTCCATGCCGCCATGCCCTGAATCGAACGCCCGCCCGACCCGCGTGCCAGCCCGATCAAGACGGTCTCGGCCTGGTCGTCGAGGGTGTGCCCGAGCAGCACCGGCCGCTCCCCCCGCACCGATTCCAGCGCCGCGTACCTGGCCACCCGCGCCGCCGCCTCGACCCCGCCGTCGCGCCCGACCTCGACCGCGACCACCTCGGCGGCCACACACCCCAGCGCCCGCGCCTGCTCGGCAGCTCGCGCGGCCACCTCCCCCGACCCGTCCTGCAATCGGTGATCCACGACGATCGCGGTCACGTCTCCAGCCTCGACGACAGCGGCCGCGACCAGCGCCAGCGAATCGGCGCCCCCGGAGAGCCCGACCACCACCGGCATCGGCCCACCGCGCGCCGCGACCCACTCCCGCACACCCCGCCGCACCGCCAGCACAGCGGGAGTCTCCGGAAGCCGCACCTGACCCGTCATCGAGCACCGCCGGCCGCCGACGAAACCCCAGCGGCACGCGCATCCCCGAGAGGCGGAACAGTCACAGCACGCGGGTGATCCAGCGGCCCGGATCATCCACCTCGTCGAGGCGGGGCAGGGTCTCCGCGTTCGTCCACACCGTGTTGAACTCCGTGACGCCCACCCGCTCCACCACGGCGTCGACGAACTTCTTCCCACGCACGTACTGCGCGACCTTCGCGTCGACCCCGAGCAGCGCGCGCAGCAACCGCTGCACGGGATTGGTCGGCTTCTTCCTGCGCTGGTCGAAGGCGCGCCGGATATCGGCGACCGTCGGGACGACGGCCGGTCCGACGGCGTCCATGACGTGGTCGGCGTGGCCTTCCAGCAGCGTGCCGAGCATGAGCAGCCGGTCCAGCGCCTCGCGCTGCGGCGGTGCCTGGGCGGCGCGCAGCAGGCCGACGACGCCACGGCTGTTCGGGTCGTCGACGGTGTCGCCGTCGCGGCGAGAGCGCACCTCGGCGAGCAACCGGCTCAGCATCTCGCTCATCGGCTCCTCGCCGACCTCGCTGAGGATGTCGACATTGGCGCGCATGTAGTCGGCCAGCCACGGGGCCGAGGAGAACTGCACCCGGTGGGTCACCTCGTGCAGGCAGACCCAGAGCCGGAAGTCGGACGGGTCGACCCCGAGCGCCCGCTCCACGCTGAGGATATTGGGCGCGACCAGCAGCAGCGTGCCGTCCTCGCCGGTGAACGGGTCGTATTGGCCCAGGATCGCGGTCGACAGGAACGCCAGCATGGTCCCGGCCTGCAAGCCCGCGGGCTTGCCGACGAGCTTGCCGGTCGTCGAGACGGCCTCGGTGCCGGTGAGCACGGCCATCGACTCGGCGGCGGCGCCGATCCAGCCGGGCCGGTCGACGATCCTGGCCTCGGGCACCGGCCGGTCGTCGAGCAGTCCGCTGACCTCACGCACCGGCCCTTCGGCCCGCACCGACGCGGTGGCCAGCTCGGCGACGACCTGTTCGGCGGTCTGCCGTGAGGTCCGCGGCCCGGCGGGCGCGAGCACGGCGCCCGTGCGGGCGGCGAGCCGCCAGTCCACCGCGCCGCTGAACCCGGAGGTCGTGCGCCCGGTCTTGTCGTCGGTCATCGCCACCCGCTCTCAGGAGCATCCGCAGTTGCGCAGGGTGCCCGCCACCGCGTCGAGGGCGGGCCTGCTGACCTCCGGCAACCGATCGTTGGACATCAGCGCGAAGGTCAGTACCCGGCCGTCCCGGTCGAGCACATATCCGACCAACGCGCTGGCGACACTCAGAGTTCCGGTCTTGGCCCGCACCCAGCCCGCGCCCTGGCGGTTCTGGGTGACGAAGCGCGGCGCCAGCGTCCCGGTGCCGCCCGCGACCGGCAGGTCGTCCAGCAACGGCGCGAGAGCCGCTGCGCGCGGGTCGTTCTCGGGCCTGGCCTGGGTTCCGGCCGGTGCCACGGCCGCGTCGCCGGTGGGCTCGGCGGCGGTGGCGATGATGGAGTCGAGCAGCCGCGGCGGCACCCGGTCGTCGACGGACAGCCCGCTGTTGTCGGCCAAATGCAGTCCGGCGACGTCGAATCCGGCGCTGGTCAGCGCCCCGGTGGTGGCGGCGACGGCACCGGCGAAGGACGCCTCGTGGCCGGTCGCGACCGCCAGTTCCCGCCCGATCGTCTCGGCGAGCACGTTGTCGGAGTGGATCATCATGTCGTGCAGCCGGACTCGCAGCGGCGCCGATTCCACCTTCGCGATCTCGGCACCGTTCTGCGCGGCCGGGCCGACCCGCACGGCGGCCGGGTCGACGCCGAGTTCGGCGGCCAGCGCGCGCCCGGCGTCCAGGGCGGGCGTCGAGGTGCGCGGCGAGTAGTCGGCCGACGGATCGAAGCGGCCGCCGTCGAGCATGATCGGTTCGATCGGGGTGATCGAGCCCTCCGGGATGTCGACCGGGTCCCAGCCCGAGGCCATCGTCGGCCCGCGATAGGCGGAGGTGTCGACCACGATCGCGGTGACCTGCCTGCCCGTCGCCTTGATCCGCGCGGCCAGATCGGCGATCCGGGCCCCGTCGGTGTAGTAGCCGCCGTCGGCCCTGGTGGTCAGCGTCGGGTCGCCGCCGCCGACGAGCACCAGCTCGCCCGGCGCGCCGGCGAGGACCCTGGTCGCCACCCGCTGATCGTCGGGCAGCGTGAGCAGCGCGGCCGCGACGAGCATGACCTTCGCGGTCGAGGAGGGGATCATCGACTTGGCCGGGTCCTGGCTCCACAGCACGGCACCGCTGGTCGGATCGCTCACCTGACCGGCGAAACTACCCAGATCGGGGCTGCCGACGACCGGCGCCAGCGCGGCGGCGATCCCGGCGGGCGTCGGCGCGGGCGCGTCCGACCGGGCCGGGGTGACCTCGGCGATCGGCTGCTCGGTGGCAGGCGGCGGGGCCACGGTGAGCCCGCCGTGCCGGAACTCCGGGGTCCACGGTTTCGCGATCGCCGCGAACCCACCCGCGATCACCAGCAGCGCGACCACGACCGCGGACAGCCAGATCCACAGCGACGATCGACCACTCTTCGATCCCGGCTGCTCGGCGTTTCGATCGAGCGCCACGGTCGGCGCTTCGTTGCCATAGGGCGGATGACCCGTGCCGTAGGGCGGATGACCCGTTCCGCGCTGATCCATCAAGCCACCCGGCCGACCGGGATCTCGAACCTCGACATCAACGCCTCACCGATCCTCGACTGTTCCGCCCGACACGCCTCGACTGCGCGCTGAGCCGCCTGCCGCACCGGTGTACCAGCACACCACACTATCCTCGTTGCGCAACGGTTCCCCAGAACGATCTGGCGATTCGGCAGAGAAGCACTCGAACGAGCAAGGAGATGGCGTGGAGTTCGACGTCACCATCGAGATCCCCAAGGGCTCTCGGAACAAGTACGAGGTCGATCACGAGAGCGGCCGGGTCAAGCTCGACCGGTACCTGTACACCTCCATGGGCTACCCGGCCGACTACGGCTTCATCGAGAACACCCTCGGCGAGGACGGCGATCCGCTGGACGCGCTGGTGCTGCTGCCCGAGTCGGTCTTCCCCGGTGTGATCGTGGAAGCCCGTCCGATCGGCGTGTACCGCATGACCGACGAGGCCGGCGGCGACGACAAGGTGCTGTGCGTGCCCGCGGGCGACCCGCGCTGGGACCACATCCAGGAACTGGCCGACGTCTCGGAGTTCGAGCTGTCGGCGATCAAGCACTTCTTCGAGCGCTACAAGGACCTGGAGCCGGGCAAGTTCGTCCAGGGTTCGGAGTGGCTGGGCCGCGCCGAGGCCGAGAAGGTCATCGACGAGTCCTTCACCCGCCTGAAGGAAGCCGGCCACTGAGCTGACGTGCACGAAGAACGGGATGTCCGGAGCAGTTCGGACATCCCGTTCTCGTTGTCCCGGTCCGAACCGCCGACCCCCCGGCGACGACGCGGCGCGCTGGCGCGACAACCGGGTACATAGGGCAATCTATCGCGTGAACAGTTGTGTTCGCCAGCGTCCCAGGATTTTTCGTGCCCGGCGATGATGCCGCTATGACGCGGCGATGATGCCGCGACGAGCGCGCAGCGCGGCGAGGTGGTCGTGCAGCAGCGCCAGCACCGGCGCCTCCAGTTCGGCGTCGAGCCGCTCGTGGGTCAGCTGCGGGTCCTGCATCGACTCGAACGCCTCCGCCGCGGCGACGAAGGACTCCTCCGCCTCCCCCGGCTGCCCGGTGGCCTGCTTGATCAGACCCTGGAGCACGAGCACCCTGGCCCTGGTCAGCGGCCCGATCGCGCGGGTCAGCACCTGGATCGCCTCGTCGACAACGGGTTCCGCGTCCGCGGCCCGGCCCGCCATCAACAGCACGTGCGCCAGCCGCGACAGCGCCCAGCCCAGCCGCAGTTCGATCCCGCCCGCCCGGCCGAGCGCGACCGCCTCCTCGCACAGCCGCACGCCCTCGGCCGTCTCGCCCTGATAGACCAGGGTGACCCCGAGTTCGTGCATCGCCATCACCTCGAGCGACCGGTTGCCCAGCTCGGCGGCGAGCGCCCGCGCGGTGATCGCGCGCTCGCGCGCGGCCGGGAAATCGCCCGCGTCGGAGTAGGTCTTCACCTCGTGGACCAGGCACGCGCATTCGATCGCCCGGTCACCGACCCGGCGGGCCAGCCGGATCGCCCGCGCCGAATGGGCCAGCGGCGCGGCCGTTTCGGTCCCGCGCCGGGTCGAGGACGACAGCAGCTGCGCGGCGAACGCGGTGAGCCTGGCGTCGCTGATGGTGCCGCGATCCAGCGAGAGCGCGATGCGCTGATGGTCGCGGCCCTGGCGCAGCGCGCCGAGCGAGTAGGCGAACAGCGCGCCCAGTGCCACCCGCACCCGGCACTCCACCGAGCGGTCCCCCGCGCACAGCGCGGCGTCGAGCAGCTCCTCCAGTGCCCGCGCCACCTCGATGCAGTTCGCGCCGCCGTCGATGAGTTCGGCGGTGGCCCAGGCGATATCGGCGGCGGGGGCCAGCATCGGGCCGCCCGCCTGCGCGCATTGGCGATACAGCGAGACCAGGTTGTGCCGCTGGCCCGCCAGCCACGCCTGGGCCGCGTGCTCGTCGGCGAACCGCACGCCGGGCGCCGCGGTCGGGCGCAGGTGCTCGGGCAGCCGGGTCCCCGGATTGCAGATCGCGACAGCGTGTTTCACGGTGGCGAGGTAGAAGTCGAGCAGCCTGCGCAGCGCGGTCAGCGGTGGGTCGGCGGCGCCGGTGACCGGCAGTTCCCTGGCGAACAGGCGCAGCAGGTCGTGATAGGTGTAGCGGCCCGGCGCGGTGGTCTCGAGCAGGTTCAGGTCGACGAGGTCTTCGCACACCTGCTCGGCCGCGGCGATGTCGAGCTCGAGGATGGCGGCGGCGCCCTCGGCGCAGATCTCGCCGACCTCGGGCACCGCGAGCATCCGGAACGCCCGCGCGTGCCCGGTGTCGAGCTGGTCGTAGCTGATCCGGAAGGCCAGCTCGACGGCGAGTTCGCCGGTGCGCAGGACGCTGAACCGCTGGGCGGTGTCGCGCAGCCGCTCGGCCACGATCCGCACCGTCCAGGCCGGACGCGCGGCCAGCCGGGCCCCGACGATGCGGACCGCGAGTGGCAGCCCACCGCAGGCACCGAGCACCGCGGCGACCGCCTCGGGTTCGGCCGCGATCCGGTCGGCGCCCGCGATGCCGGCGAGCAGGCTGTGCGCCTCGGCGGCGGTGAGCACGTCCAGGCGCACCGCGGTGGTGCCCGGCAGCTCGGGCAGGGCCGAGCGGCTGGTGACCAGCACCGCCGACCCGGGTGTCCCGGGGATCAGCGGCGCGACCTGGTCGACCGAGCGGGCGTTGTCGAGGACGACGAGCACTCGCTTCCCGGCCAGTCTGCTGCGGAACTGCGCCGAGCGTTCGGCGGCGCCAGCGGCCAGCTCGCCCTCCGGCACGCCGAGGACGCGCAGGAAGTCGCCGAGGGTGTCGGCGGCGGTGGCCCCGCCGTCGCGGTCCGCGGCGAAACCGCGCAGGTCGACGTGCAGCTGCCCGTCGGGGAACCGCTTGCGCACCAGGTGCGCCACATGCACGGCCAGCGCGCTCTTGCCGATCCCGCCCATGCCGCCGATCGCGCAGACCGGCACCCCGGTCCCGGTCGCGGTGAGCCGGGCGGCGAGCCGGTCGACCACCGCGGCGCGGCCGGTGAAGTCGACGACGTCGGCGGGCAGCTGCGCGACCCGCTGCGGCGTCTGCGGCCGGGCGGGCGCGACCGGCTCACGCGGCGTGCTCAGCTCACCGGCCAGAATGCGCCGGTGCAGGTCGGCGAGCTCGCGGCCGGGTTCGATACCGAGCTGGTCGACGAGCTCACGCCGGGTGTCGGCGTAGACGCGCAGCGCCTCGGCCTGACGGCCGGAGTGGTAGAGCGCGGTCATCAGCAGCGCGCGCGGGCGCTCCCGCAGGGGATGCTCGGCGCACAGCGGGGTGAGGTCGGCGACGGCCTCGGCGTAGCGACCGCGGCGCAGGTCGAGTTCGGCGCGTTGTTCCAGCAGCACGAGCCTGCGATCGGCGAGGTGGGCACGCTGTCGCTCGGCGAACGGGCCCGGCAGTCCGGCCAGCGGGGTGCCGGTCCACAGGCGCAGCGCGGCGTCGACGGTGTCGCCCGCCGCCGCGGGGTCGGTGTGCGGGGAGTCCATCAGGTCGTCGACCTGTTCGATGTCCACGCAGCCCGCAGGCACCCGCAGCGCGTAACCACCGCCGAGCGCGACCAGCACCCGCGGCGGCTCCCCCGCCGCCCGGTCGGGTTCGAGGATCCGGCGCAGATGCAGGATGTGATTGCGCAGCGCGCCGACGGCGCTGGCGGTGGGGTTCTCGCCCCAGACGTCGTCGATCAGTTCGTCGACGGTGGCCGAGCGGCCGGTGCGCAGCAGCAGGGCGGCCAGGAGCGCCCGCTGCTGCCGGGAGCCGAGGTCGAGCTCGACCGCGTCGCGCCAGGCACGGATCTCACCGAGCACGGCGAACGTCAGCATGCGCGGCCAATCTCTCTCACTGGGGGAACTCAGACCGACAATCTAGCCGAACACCGAGAAGGGGCACCCGGCGTCGCCGGATGCCCCTGGGTCGGACGTGCGGGTAACTCAGTACCAGATGTAGAGGTCCCAGCCGTCCCAGTTCTCGGTGCACTCCCAGTAGTAGCCGCCGGTGTAGGACGACTCGCCGTCGGCGCGACAGGCGGCCAGCGTGGCGTAGGTGCCGTAGTAGGTGCCGTACGGGCCGGCGGCGGCGTTGCCCGCCGCGACCGTCGACACCCCGGCGACGGTCGCGGCAGCCAGCAGTCCGGCGGCGATGGTGGTTTTGATGCGCATGTCGTTCGCTCCTCTGTGTTCGTTTTCGACGAGATGAACGGTATGGGCGCGCGAGCGCCGAAACAGCCACCCCTAGGGGGAGTTCCCGCCCCACCATGGGCGTTTCACCTTCCCCACCCCTGGGTCGGTAGTGCTGGCACTACCTTCGATTCGGGCGCGCGCGGCATGGGCGCGAGGCGCGCGTCTTCCTACGCTCGGAACAGTCACCGAAAAGCACGTTCCAGCAGGAGGAAAGCGCAGCTCATGAAGCTATTTCGCAGCAGGTCCCTTCGCCTCGTCGCCGTGGGTGCCTGCGCCGCCGCACTGCTCGCCGTGCCCGCGTGCGGTAGCGCGACCACCCCGGTGGCCGCACCGGCGCCCGAGGTGCGCCAGGCCCTCGAAACCTTGGTGCGGGCGGGCTTCCCCGGTGCCCAGGCCGTGATCACCTCGCCCGCGGGCGAGCGGACCGTCACCGCGGGCGTCGGCGATCTCGCCTCGGGCGCGCCGATTCCCGACGGCGCGTTCGTCCGGATCGGCAGCAATACCAAGAGTTTCGTGGCGACCGTGCTGCTGCAACTCGTCGCCGAGGGCAGGGTCGAGCTGGACGCGCCCGTCGAGCGGTACCTACCCGGCGTGGTGCACGGCAACGGCAACGACGGCAATCGCGTCACCGTGCGGCAGTTGCTCCAGCACACCAGCGGTCTGCCCGAGTATCTGGCCAGCGGCGATCCGAGCAAGCCCACCGATCCCGGCTCCCCGCAGCTCGATATCGCCACGGAGGCGGCGCGGCGAGCGCACTTCACCCCCGCCGAGCTGGTGCGCATCGCGATGACGATGCCGCCGCAGTACGAGCCGGGCGCCCGCGCGGTGTACACCAACACCAACTACGTGCTGCTCGGCATGCTGATCGAGCGGGTCACCGGCCGCCCGACGGCCGCCGAGATCGCCACCAGGATCCTCGAACCGCTCGGCTTGCGCGACACCTACACGCCCGCCGCGGGCGACTCCGGCCTGCGCGCCCCGCACTCGCGCGGCTATCAAGAGATCGACGGCACCCGAGTCGATTTCACCGAGCTCGATCCCTCGTGGGCCGACACCGCGGGCGACATGATCGCGACCGGCGCCGACCTCAATCGCTTCTTCACCGCCCTGCTCGACGGCAAGCTGCTGCCCGCCGCCCAGTTCGCCGAGATGCGCCGCACCGTGCCCTTCGACCGGATGCCAACGGCCGGTTACGGTTTGGGCCTGATCCAGCGCACCGCCTCCTGCGGCGACCAGGTGACCGGGCACGGCGGCAGCATCCCCGGTTTCGGCACTCACACCGGCGTCACCGCCGAGGGCGTCGCCGTCACCCTCGTGGTGAACGAGCTGCCCCGCAGCGAGGAGCAGGCGAAACTGGTCGATCAGGCCTTCGACACGATCGTGTGCGCGTCGTGAAGCGCCTGATCACCGCCGCGCTCGCCGCCACCGCCACCCTCGGATTGCTCACCGCCGCACCGGCGTCGGCCGACCCGCTCGACGACTTCCGCCACCAGGCGCTGTCCTGGCGATCCTGCGACGATCCCCGCCTCGACCCGGCGGGCGCGCAGTGCGCCGATGTCACGGTGCCGGTGGACTATTCGGACCCGGGAGGCGCGACGATGACCGTGGCCATCTCCCGCCTGCCCGCAACCGATCCGGCACAGCGGCGCGGGGTGATGCTGTCCAACCCCGGCGGTCCCGGTGGCCCCGGCCTCGACTTCGTCGTCGACATCCGCGGCGGCATGACCCCCGAGGTCGCCGCCCGCTACGACCTGATCGGCCTCGACCCGCGCGGCATCGGCCGCTCCACACCGGTGAATTGCCGCTGGCAAGAAGGGTTCTGGACCCAGTCGGCCGGACTCGACGCGGCCGACTTCGCCGCGAGCACCGTCCGCCAGGCCGAGCTGGCCGCCCGGTGCGCGACGACGGAGGGCGCCCGCCTGCGCCACATCACCACCCGCAACACCGCCCGCGACATGGATCTCATCCGCTCGGTCCTCGGCGAGGACCGGATCAGCTACTACGGCACCTCCTACGGCACCTACCTGGGCGCGGTGTACACCCAGCTCTTCGGCGAGCGCGCCGACCGCTTCGTGCTCGACAGCGCGGTCGACCCCGAGCGCTACGGCGCGACCGAGCTGCTGCGCGACATGGGCCCGGCCAACGAGGCCGCCTTCGATCTATGGGCAGCCTGGGCCGCCGCGCACGCCGACGAATACCGTTTCGGCACCGACCGTTTCGCGGTGCGCGAGTTCGTCCAGGCGATGGTGCGCCGGGCGAAGGACCGGCCGATCCGGATCGGCGAGTTCACCGTCGATCAGCACAGCCTGCCGAACATCCTGTTCGCCGGGCTGGACGATCCGCGCAAGTATCCGATGCTGGCCGGGCAGCTCCGTCAGCTCGCCGACGCCGCCGACGGCGCGACCGTGCCGCCGGACCCGCAGCTGGCCGCCACCCTGGCCTTCATGCTGAAAGCGGAGCCACGCGACCTGTCCACCGCCACCGCCGTGCTGTGCGGCGACGCGGCGACACCGCGCGATCCCGCCTGGTACTGGCGCAATATCGAAGACAGCCGCGCCGATCAGCCACTGTTCGGGGCGTTCACGAACAACATCACGCCGTGCGCGTTCTGGGCGCCGCCCGCCGAGCCGAAGACCGTGGTCGACAACGCGGTGCCGAGCCTGATCGTGCAGTCCACCGGCGATACCCGCACCACCTACCCCGGCGCGCTCGGCATGCACCGGGCGCTGCGCGGCTCGCGGCTGGTGACCCTGCCGGACGTGCCGATCCACTGGATCTACGGCAACTATCCGAACGACTGTGTCAGCGCCGCCGTCAACACCTACCTGCTCGACGGGACGCTGCCCGCTACCGACCTGACCTGCCGCGACGAGGCCGGGTCCGGCGCGGTGCGGTGACCGCTCACGGCCGTCCCGGCCGGGCGTTGAGATAGGTGAGCACCGCGAGCACCCGGCGGTGACCGGACTCGTCGGCGGCCAGGCCGAGCTTGGCGAAGATGCTGCGAATGTGTTTGAGCACAGCGCCTTCGGTGACGACGAGGCCGGCGGCGATGGCGGAGTTGTCTTGGCCCTCCGCCATCAGCGCGAGCACTTCGCGTTCCCTGGCTGTGAGCGTCGACAGCGGGTCGTCCACGCGTCGGCGCACCAGCAGCTGCGCGATCACCTCCGGGTCCATCGCGGTGCCGCCCGCGGCGACCCGGTGCAGCGAATCGAGGAATCGGTCCACCTTGCCGACCCGCTCCTTGAGCAGATAGCCCACCCCGCCCGCGCCGTCGCCGAGCAGTTCGGCGGCGTAGCTGTCCTCGACATAGGCCGAGAGCACGAGTACCGGCAGGCCGGGGTGCACCGTCCTGGCCCGCACGGCGGCGCGCAGGCCGTCGTCGGTGAAGGTCGGCGGGAGCCGCACGTCGACCACCACCGCGTCCGGGCGATCGGCGGTGACCACCGCGAGGAAGTCCTCGGCGTCCTCGACAGCGGCGACCACCTCGATCCCGGCGGTCTTCAGCAGCAGGACCAGGCCTTCCCGGAGGAGGGCGTCGTCCTCGGCGATCACGACCCGCACGGCAACTCCACGCGCACCAGGGTAGGCCCACCGGCGGGGCTGTCGAGCGTCATCCGGCCGTCGAGGGCCTCGGCCCTGCGGCGGATGCCCGCCAGGCCACCGCCCTCGGTGACCGTCGCGCCGCCGACGCCGTCGTCGCGGATCGCCACGGTCAGCAGTGCGGGCGGTCCGCTCAGTTCGATCGACAGATTCCCGGCCGCGGAGTGCTTGGTGGCATTGGTGACGGCCTCGGCGATGACGAAGTAGGCCGCCGCCTCCACCGCCATCGGCCTGCGCGTGATCCCGTTCAGCTCCACCACGCACGGGATCGGGCTGCGCGCGGCCAGCGCGGAGACGGCACTGGCCAGGCCCCGATCGGAGAGCACCGGCGGGTAGACGCTGCGGACCACGTCGCGTAGTTCGGCCAGCGCCGCCGACGCGGTGTCCTGGGCGGTGCGCACCATCCGGGCCGCGGCGTCGGGGTCGCGGTCGCGCAGTTGCTCGGCCAGGCCGAGCTGCATGATCACCGCGGCGATCCTGGCCTGGGCGCCGTCGTGCAGGTCGCGTTCGATGCGGCGCAGTTCGGCGCCGTGCGCGTCGAGGGCGGCGGCCCTGGTCGCGGTGAGCTCGGCGACCCGGTCGGCCAGCAGCGCCTGCTCGTCCGGGGCCAGCAGGGAGCGAGCGACCTTCGCCTGGGCCGTCGCCGCGTCGGGCGTGCGCAGGGTCAGCGCGCCGAAGAGGAGTCCGATCAGCGCGGACACCGCGGCCGTCGGCCAGGAGTGCACGACGAGCCCGTTGCTCCCCTCCAACCCGTCCACGCCCGCCCGCCACAGCACCGGAAGCACCAGATGCTGCACCGCGCTCACCGGGAGGGCCACCGCCAGGCCGGCCAGGGGCAGTCCGATCGTGCCGTGCAGCACCAGCCAGGCGAGGTCGCGGCGATTCGCCGGGTCGGCGGCCAGGGTCGCGAGCTGGTCGCGCAGGTCACCCGTCAGCGGCCGGTAGGCCGGGACGATCGGGGTGCCGAGTCGTTTCCCCGCCCTGCGCCGTTCCAGGGTGAGCAGCGGGCGGATCAATTTCACCGCCTCCGGCAGCGCCGGGATCCCGATCCCGATCAGGCTCGCCGCGGCGACGATGGCCAGCGCGACCACCGCGAACAGCGCCGCGACCCCGGTCAGCCCGCCGACCAGCAGATAGCCGACAGCGGCGGGCAGGCGGCGTATCCGCCGTCCCGCTCCGCCGCTGCCGGTTCGATTCATCCCTCGATCATGCCGGGGGTGCCCCGGCGCGGACGCGGCCACCCGCGTCGTCGCTGCGATCGGTACCGGACTCGGTCGTCTGGGCCGCGGTGTCGGCGAGCGCGCCTGCCGCATCGGCGGCCTTGGTGTCACCGGCCGCCTGGATGCCACCCTGCATCCGCAGCGGGGCCTCCTTCCAGAACAGCACCAGCAGCAGCGCGAGCGCCGCGACCGCGGTCGCCACCAGGAACACCGTCGACATCGAGTCGGCGAAGCCCACCTGGAACGGCTTGGCCAGCACCGGGTTCAGCTGCTGGATGATCGAGCTGTCCTCGAGCACCTGGCCCGCCGCCGAGGTGTCGTGCGCCAGCAGCCCCTCGGCCAGCGCGGCGTCGGCCGGGTTGGCGCTCTGCGCACCCGTGACCACGGCCTGCTGGTAGGTGGGATCGGTGGCCGCCTGCTGCATCTGCTCGGTGATGTTCGGGGTGAGCAGCGAGAACAGGATCGACAGGAAGACCGCGGCACCGAGGGTGCCGCCGATCTGCCGGAAGAACGTGGCCGACGCGGTGGACACGCCCATGTCCTTGGGCGGCAACGCGTTCTGCAGCGCCAGCGTCATCGGCTGGAGCAGATTGCCGAGACCGAAGCCGGTCAGCGCCATGAAGATCATCGCCAGCCACAGCGGGCTGTCGGCGTCGAGCAGGTGCAGCAGGAACAGGCCGATGGTCAGCGTGATCGCTCCGATCACCGGGAAGGCCCGGTACCGGCCGGTCTTCGAGATCAGCCTGCCCGACAGGATCGAGCCGAGCATCAGGCCGAGCACCATCGGCAGCATCTGCAGACCCGCCTCGGTCGGCCCGGCGCCCCGCACGACCTGCAGGTACTGCGGCAGCAGCAGCATCCCACCGAACATGGCGGCGCCGACGACGAACGAGATCACCACGCCGAGCGCGAAAGTGGTGTTCGAGAAGATGCGCAGCGGGATCAGCGCCGCGTCACCCATGTACTTCTCCACCGCGACGAACCCGACGACGCCCACCGCGCCGATCAGATAGCAGATCACCGACGCGGTACTGCCCCAACCCCATTCACGCCCCTGCTCCGCCACGATCAGCAGCGGCACCAGACCGATCGCGAGCACCAGCGCGCCGGCGAAGTCGATGCGGTGGGTGGCGTGTGGCTTACGCGGCAGCTGCAGCACCCGGGTCACCACGACCAGCGCGAGCAGGCCCAGCGGCACGTTCACCAGGAACACCCAGCGCCAGCCGGTGATGCCGAGGATGGTGTCCTGCCCGGCCAGCAGACCGCCGAGCACCGGCCCCAGCACGCTCGAGATGCCGAACACGGCAAGGAAATAGCCCTGGTAGCGGGCCCGTTCCCGGGGACTGATGATGTCGCCCATGATGGCCAGCGCCAGCGACATCAGACCACCGGCGCCCAGACCCTGGAACGCGCGGAAGGCCGCCAGCTGGTACATCGACGTGGCGAACGTGCACAGCAGCGAGCCGATGACGAACAGCCCGATCGCGGTGAGGAAGAACGGCTTGCGGCCGAACATGTCCGAGAGCTTGCCGTAGAGCGGGGTGCTGATCGTCGCGGTGATCAGGTAGGCCGTCGTCGCCCAGGCCTGCAGCGAATAGCCGTGCAGGTCGTCGGCGATGGTGCGGATCGAGGTCGACACGATCGTCTGATCGAGCGAGGCCAGCAGCATGCCGAGCATGAGGCCGGACAGGATGGTCAGGATCTGGCGGTGGGTGAAGCCGGCGGGTGATTCCACCGGGGCCGCGGTTGTCGTCACGAATCGTTCTCCATCGCGGTAGTGCTCAGTGCGGTCGAGCGGGTCAGCAGGGTCGGGCGGGCCGCGTCGTAGTCGTCGACGAAGCGCGTCAGCAGCGCGGCGAAGGTCGCGCGGTCCTCGCCCGACCAGTCCTCGGTGACGATGGCGACGGACTCGCGGCGGCGGGTCCGGATGCGTTCGGCGACCTCCCGGCCCTGGTCGGTCACCTCCAGCACGGTGGCGCGGCCGTCGTCGGGATCGGCGACCCGGCGCACCAGCCCGCGTTCGACCAGCTGGGCGACCTGCCTGCTCACCGTCGACGCGTCCGAGTGCACCGCCTCGGCGAGCGCGCCCGAGCGCATCGGCCCGTCGCAGACCAGCCGGAACAGCACCACGAAGCCCGCCGGGTCGATGCCGGAGCGGTCTTTGATCTGGGCCAGCGTGCGGTCCCGCAGCCGGTGCAGCCGGACGAGCTGGACCGCGATCGCGTCGATCGAGGGCTCGTTCTCAACCAATGCTCTTCACCTTTACTTGCATCAATCAATTAGTTGTGTGATGCAAGTATGTAGACAGAACGGTCACCTGGGCAACCGTTTGAACTACCTTTACTCGCCCTTGAACTCCGGCGCGCGCTTCTGGAAGACCGCCGTGATGGCCTCGGTGAGGTCCTTGGACGGCAGGAACGCCGCGTTCCAGGTCGACACGTAGCGCAGGCCGTCGGCCACCGCGGGCGCGGTCCGGTGCTCGAGCACATCCTTGATGCCCTGCACCACCAGCGGCGGGTTCTCGGCGATCTCGCGCGCCATCGCGTGCGCGGCCGCGACCACGGCCTCCTGATCGGCGAACACCTCGTTGACCAGGCCGATCCGCTCGGCGCGCGCGGCGTCGATGTCCTTGGCCGTGTAGGCCAGCTCACGCAGGTTGCCCTCGCCGATGATGCCGGGCAGGCGCTGCAGCGAGCCGATGTCGGCGACGATCGCGACCTTGGCCTCGCGCAGGCTGAACTTGGCGTCCTCGCTGGCCAGCCGGATGTCGGCGGCCGCGATCAGGTCCAGGCCACCACCGATGCACCAGCCGGACACGGCCGCGATCACCGGCTTGGTGCACTCGGCGACCGCGGTCACCGAGTCCTGCATCCCGCGGACCACCTTGAGGAACTCGGTGCGCGGCGCCGCCTTCGCGTCGTCGGCCAGCACGGGCGCGAGCATGCCGCCCATCGCCGCCAGGTCGAGCCCGAAGGAGAAGTGCTTGCCCGCGCCGGTGAGCACCACGGCCCGCACCTGCGGGTCGGCGTCGAGCTCGCGGAAGATCTCCGGCAGCTCGCGCCAGAAGTCGGGTCCCATCGCGTTGCCCTTACCCGGCCCGGTCAGTGTGACCTGGGCAACGTGGTCGGCGATCTCGACGGTGAAGGCCTGCCAATCAGTCATGTGCCGAGTCTATTGGCGCGCCGCCAGGGATGCGCGCAGCCCCTGGGGTCGACCCCAAAAATCCACTCCCCCGGCATATTTCCCGCAATCGTCCTACTCTGGATTTCATGCGCAGGTCGTCTCTTCCGGCGGTCGCATGCCGCGTCGCCGATACGCTCATCGCCCGCGGGCATCACGGCGTCATCGTTTCGCCGGAAACGCCCGCTGCCACCGCCGCCGATGCCGCCCGCGCGATGGGCGCCCATCCCACCGCAATCACCACCTCCCAGGTCTTCCTGCTCGACGACGATCCCGTCCTGCTGCTGGTCGCCGACCACCACCAGGTCGACCTGACGCGCACCGGCAAACGCCTGGAGGGCACCCTCACGCCCGCGCCCACCGCCCTGGTCGAGCGCATCACCGGTCAGCCGATCGATGGCACCGCCCCCGTCGGCCACCCCACCAACCTGCCCACCTGGGTCGACACCGCGCTGGCCGAGCACACCGAGGTGTGGGCCGCGGGCGGTCATCCGAACACGGTGTTCCGCACCAACTTCCGCGAACTCGTGCGGATCACCGCCGGGCTGCCGATCGAGGTCGACTGAGCCGGAGCCTGTGTGATGTGCGCCCACCGGGCCGACCGGACCCTGGGCGCGGTCGCGGCACGGGCGTAGTTTGGGGCGGGTGAGTGAAGTGCGACGTACTCCGTCCGAGCTGGTGGTTCCCGACGATCTGAGCGGGATCACGGCCGAGCAGTACCGGGAGTCGATGCGGCACTATCCGGCCGGTGTCACCGTGGTGACGATCGGCGCCGAGCACGGCCCGGTCGGCTTCACCGCCACCTCCTTCGCCTCGCTGTCCCTCGAACCGCCCCTGGTGTCGTTCAACATCGCCCACACCTCGTCGAGCATCGAGGCCCTGCGCGCCGCCGACTCGGTCGTCATCCACTTCCTCGGCGAACACCAGCACCACCTGGCCCACCGCTTCTCCCGCACCGCCGCCGACCGCTTCACCGACCGCTCCCTGTGGACCACCCTCGACACCGGCGAGCCCGTCCTGCACGGCACCCCCCTCTGGCTCCGCACCACCCTCCACCAGCTCATCGACATCGGCGACCACACCCTCGCCGTAGGCCTGGTCACCCGAGTCCACGACCAAACCCACGAATCCCCCACCGCCGCCCCCCTCCTCTACTACAACGGCAAATACCACCGCCCCACCGCCCTCGACACCTGATGGCGGTGGTGAGCGAGTTCCGGGTCACCGGGGTCTTCCCTGTCAGCTACCAACGGAATCCCCACGTCGTCGGGCACCTAGTCGGCACTGTCGACGTCGGCCAATCGGTTGAACTCGGACGAGCGAACGCGGTCATCGCCCACGGAGTCCTGGAGCACATCGCGTTCCACCGCGCTCCTGCCGGTGAGTACTCATTCACCTTCTGCGACACGATCTCCCAGCACGTCCGGGCAGGTGATGTCATCCGCTCGATGGATCAGCCCCGATCGCAGGCCACGCCGTCACCGTCGGCATCCAGACCGGAGCGGTAGCCGGGCTCTCCGCGGTGGAGTGGGGCGACGCCCGCAGCGCGAGCCGCGGCGCAGTTCTTGTAGTAGGCGCTGGGAGTGGGCGGCGCCTCCGGTTCGGGAACCGCAACGCGGGGTGCCTGTACCGGCACGGTGGTTATCGACGTAGGAACAATGACCGGCGGGGGCAGGGCGGTGGTCGTCGGCACGATCGGAGCCACCGGCATTTCGACCGTGGTGGTCGTGGTCGGCGCGACAGCGGTTGTCGACGAGGCGGTCGTCGTCGACTGCGTGGTGGTCGAGGACGCGGTGACCCGGGTGGTCGACGTCGCCGAGGGTTCCGCCGCCGGCGCGGACCCGCCGTCGGCGAGACCGCCGATCGCGGCTAGACCGACCACACCGGCGACTCCGATCCCGGCCACCAGGGGCCAGCGGCGCTTCTTGTCCTGCGGCCGGGGCGGACGAGCCCACGGATCGGGCGGCTGAATCGGTCGAGTCACTATCTCCCCTTAGGTGTCTGAGCACTGCTTTCGGGGCTCATCGCGACCGGCCGAAAGCCCGTTACCCAGTTCCACGGCGTGCCAAACATTCTCGAGGGCGGGCAGGCCGACGCGGCCGACCAGAAACGGGTCGGCCGCGTCAAGGGGGTTCTACATCTCGGATGAGCCGAACCGGCGGGATCAGCCGAGCAGGCAGGGGGCGGCGCCGGTGAGGGTGTCGGGGGTGAGGGGGCGGGTTTCGGGGGTGGGGTTCCAGAGGCCGTCGGTGGTAGCGTAGGTCCAGGTGGGGCCTGCGGCGACGAGGGTGGTGATGGCGGCGATCAGGCGGTCCACGTCGGCGGCGGTGGTGCCGAGGCCGATGCTGGCGCGCAGGGCGGCGTCGAGGCCGAGGGCGGCGAGGAGGGGGTGGGCGCAGAAGCGGCCGTCGCGGACGCCGATGGCGTGTTCGGCGGAGAGGTAGGCGGCGACCTCGCCGGGGGCGCGACCGGCGACGGTGAAACAGACGATGCCGACGGCGTCGGGGCTGTCGGACCAGATCCGCACCAGATCGACACCGGGGATGGCGGACAACCCATCTCGCAGCCGGTCGGCCAGGAACCGCTCGTGCGCGACGAGATCGTCCGCGTCGATCGCGGCGAGCGCGTCACAGGCGGCGGCGATGGCGGCCGCCCCCAGCACATTCGGCGACCCGGCCTCGTGCCGCTGCGGCGCCGCGGCCCAGTCGACCTGCGCCACACCGACCTTGCGCACCGCGCCACCACCGGCCAGGTGCGGCTCACCGGCATCGAGCCAGTCCCGTCTGCCGACCAGCACCCCGGCACCGAACGGCGCGTACAGCTTGTGCCCGGAGAAGGCGAGATAGTCGATCCCGGTCTCGCGCAGGGAGATCCGGCGATGCGGCGCCAGCTGCGCCGCATCGACGAGAATCCGGGCGCCGCACTGGTGGGCGATGGTCGCGAGCCGCTCCAGCGGCAGCACCTCACCGGTGACATTGGAGGCCCCGGTCACCGCGAGCAGAGCGGCGGGCTTGCTGCACAATTCGGCGACGACCCGGCGAATGGTCTCCTCGACGGTGTCGGCGGCCCGCACCACCCGGCGCCCGTGCGCGGTCCACGGCAGGAAGTTCGCGTGGTGCTCGATATCGAGCACCACGGTCTCCCCCGGCACGCAGCCTGCCAGCAGGTTCAGCGAATCGGTGGTGTTGCGGGTGAACACGACGACCTGGTCGTCGGCGGCATCGAGGAACCGGGCGACCGCGCCGCGCGAGGCCTCGTAGCACTCGGTGGAGATCCGCGAGGCGTACCCGGCACCGCGGTGCACGCTGGCGTAGTACGGCAGCAGCTGCGAAATCCGGTCGGTGACCTGCTGCAACGCCGGCGCGCTCGCCGCGTAGTCGAAGTTGGCGTACGCCTCGGTCCCGCCCTGCACGAGCGGAACCCGCAGGTCCGCACCGGACACGGTGGCCAGGGCACAGGTGGGGTCGATAACTGCGGTCATGACGAAATCCCGTCGGCTCAGGGACTCGTTCCCGAAAGGGTGCTGCGAGTCCGCGCTTGCCGCGCCCACTGCGGACGGCGGCCTGGTCGTCACCCGGAGCACCCCACCGCGGAGGAGGGTTGCCGACCAGCTAGCCGGGGCTTGTCGCTGGTACTCGTGACCTGTTCCGAGAGTGGCAGACGATCCCGCGCGCTGTCAACCACCCCCGATCGGCGCGCCCGAGCCGACGGGAATCGCCGACGCGCACCCCGCGCGCCACTAGCATCCGACGAAAGGCGACAGCTACGCCGACGACTCGGCAGATCAATGTGGCGCTGCGGGTGGGTTCCGATGTCAAACCGGTACACAAGGGGTGAACTTTGCCCGCAATGGACGCCGTACGATCGAGTGAAGCAAAATCAGTCCATGCCTTCGATCGGAAGAACACCATGTCACACGCCATAAGATCCACACCGGCGGACGTGAAAGCCGATCTGGCGGACGAATTCGTCCACCTGGCCCGGGTGGCCCTCGCCGGCCGTGAACAGGACGTCACGATGTTCGTCCGCCGCGCCGCGCGACGGCACCGGACCGACTGCCCGGAACTGGCCGAGGCCCTGATCGGCTTGCTGCGGCAGAACCCGACGCGCGCCAATCCCCTACGCGCCGAACTCGATTCACCGATCCCGGTCGATGGCGACAGCCGCCTGCCGCTGCTGCGCGTGGTGGCGCCCGACGCGACCGCCGAGGTGCCGATCCTGCCCGCCGAGACCTACCGCGTGCTCACCCAGATCGTCGACGAACGCAAGCACGCCGACCGGCTCGCCGCCGCCGATCTCGCCCCGGCGCGCAGCCTGCTGTTCGTCGGTCCGCCCGGGGTCGGCAAGACCATGGCCGCGGCCTGGCTGGCGCACCAGCTGTCGTTACCGCTGGTGGTGCTCGACCTGGCCACGATCATGAGCAGCCTGCTCGGCAAGACCGGCACCAACCTGCGCCACGCCATCGACTACGCCAAGCAGCGCCCGTGTGTCCTGCTCCTCGACGAACTCGACGCGATCGCCAAGCGACGCGACGACGACCGCGATGTGGGCGAGCTGAAACGGCTGGTCACGGTGCTGCTCCAGCAGATCGACGACTGGCCCACCGGCGCGGGCCTGGTGATCGGCGCGACCAATCACGCCGACCTGCTCGACCCGGCGGTGTGGCGGCGCTTCGACGTCGCCGTCACCTTCGATCTGCCGGAGACATCGCAGCGCGGCGAGGCGATCCGCCGCTTCGCCGGGCAACCGCTGCCCGACGCCGCCGTCGACGCGGCCGCAATCGCGTCGAAAGGCTTGTCGTTCAATGACATCGAACGCACGATGCTGCGGTTGCGGCGGCGTTGCTTGCTCGAGGACCAGCCACTGCCCGGCATGCTGGCCGAGCACTCCGCGCGTCTGGTAGCTGAACTTCCGCGGACCGATCGGTTACAGCTGGCACAGACCCTGGTCGGCATGTCAGGCTTGTCTCAGCGCCAGATCAGCGCGCTGACGGGGGTGTCGCGCGATACCCTCCGTGGCTTCACGCACCGACGGGAATAACGTGCTCGCTGGGGGGATTTCGGGTGGCCGGACCGCGATTTCTGATCGGCTTCGGTGAACGGCTGACCGCACCGATCGTCCCCAGCAGAGGCGGCGGTTCGCCACCGCCGCCGGATACGGTCGCGCAGGCGCGGGTCCGGCTCGCGCCGCTGGTACGCACGGCGAGCGAGACCGCGATCGCGCTGCCCAAGGTGGCCTGTCCGGACGACGAGACGGTCACCGCCGTCACCCTGCATCCGCAGTAAGTGTCCAAGAGTGGTTATCCGACAAGGTTGCTCGCGTCGATGGAGTTCGACCCGCTGGGCAGCAGGCCGGTGACGATCGCCCCGTCCGGCAACGGTCACCCGCCCAGGGCGAGCACCCTGCTGTTCCTGGCGACCACCCGCGCCAACCTGCGCCTGCTGGCCGCGCGCATCTGCGCCGACGATCCGCTGCGCGGCGGCGAGCTGGGCATCGTCAGCCTCGCGGACTTCCGGCTCAACTCCCCCGCCGACCGCCTGAGATTGACCGGCGCCCAGCCGGATTCGGAAACCGTGGCCGAGCTGGTCCTGCACTCCGACCGCGATATCGCCCTCCAGGGCCTGCTCGATTTCTCCCGCGATCTCGACCTGTCCGTGGCGATCGACCGCAGGCTCGACAACGGCGGGCTGGCCTTCGTCCCGGT
This sequence comes from Nocardia sp. NPDC051833, assembly GCF_040681225.1. Classification (NCBI taxonomy): domain Bacteria; kingdom Bacillati; phylum Actinomycetota; class Actinomycetes; order Mycobacteriales; family Nocardiaceae; genus Nocardia; species Nocardia sp. NPDC051833. The sequence goes on along the minus strand of NZ_JBFAYK010000001.1, from coordinate 3,061,062 downwards.
CACCGGCACGCACGCCGCAATCGCCGAGCTGGCGGGCTACTCCTACACCAGGGTGATCCGCCGGATGCCGCGGATGCGCACCCAACTCGGCCGCGACATCCGTGCCACCGCAACGCTGTCCGGCTTCCGGCCCGAGCTGCCGACGGCCGAGCCGACCGACCGCGAACTCACCGTCGCGGTGTTCGACGGCGGGTTGCCCGCCCGCACCCCGCTCACCCGCTGGGTCGACGCGCACACCTTCGCCGACAGCGCGCCGCCGCACCGCAACTACCTCGACCACGGCCACCGGGTCACCTCGGCGCTGCTGTTCGGCAGTGTCGATCCCACGCAGCCGGTTCCGGTGCCCTACGGCTACGTCGACCACTACCAGGTCCTGGACGAGGACACCGACGACGACCAGTGCGAGCTCTACGCCGCGATCGATCGCATCGATACGGTGCTGCGCCAGCGCAAATACGAGTTCGTGAACGTCAGCATCGGCCCCGAACTGCCGATCGAGGACGACGAGGTGCACGCCTGGACCGCGTTCTGGGACGACTACCTCAGCGACGGCACCACCCTGGCCACCATCGCCGTCGGCAACAACGGCGAGGCCGACCGGCCCAGCGGCAACGCCCGCGTGCAGGTACCCGCCGACAGCGTCAACGCGCTCGCGATCGGGTCCTCGGATCGCAGTGGCGCCCAGTGGAATCGCGCGCCCTACTCGGCGATCGGGCCGGGCCGTTCGCCCGGCACGGTGAAGCCGGATCTCCTCGCCTTCGGTGGCAGCGATCACGAGCCGTTCCACGTCGTCGGACCCGACGGCACCGCGATCCCCGATTCCGGCACGAGCTTCGCCGCGCCGATGGCGCTGCGCGCTGCCCTCGGCGCGCGCACCCTGTTCGGGCCGAAGCTGGGCGCGCTCGACCTCAAGGCGCTGCTCGTGCACACCGCCGAACGGCGCGTCAGCTCACCGGATTCCGATTCCGGCCACGGCCGGATCGCCGCGACGCTGGCCGAGCTGGTGCTGTGCGGCGACGGCGAAGCCAGGGTGCTCTACCAGGGCGAACTGACCCCCGCCAAGTACCTGCGCGCGCAGATCCCACTGCCCGCCGCGCTGCCCGCCGGCATGGTGCGCATCCGGGCGACGCTGGTCTACGCCACCCCGGTGGACCCCGCCGACCCCGGCAGCTACACCCGCAGCGGCCTTGACGTCACCTTCCGCCCGCACGACGAGAAGTTCGCCGAACCGACCAGAATCCACCCGGACTCGGCGCCGTTCTTCCGTGCCACCGAGCCGGAGACCGAGTCCCTGCGCCGCGACGCGCACAAGTGGGACACGGTGCTGCACGCCGAGCGCAGCAAGCGGGTCACCAGCCTGCGCAATCCCGTCTTCGACATCCACCACACCGCGCGGCAGTCGGGTCACGCCACGACCTCGGCGCAGCCGATCCGGTATTCGATGGTCATCACCGTGCGCCACGCCAAGGTCGACGACCTGTACGAGCGGGTGCTCAGCGCCTACGTCACCCAGCTGGAGGCGTTGCGCCCGACCGTGGACATCCCGCTCGATGTCTGAGTTCCCCGCGGAGATCTTCGTCGACCCGATCGCGGCACGCAGGCTCAGCTGCCAGAGCGTGTACCGATTGCAGCACCTGGGCGCGCGGAAGTTCCCCTGGCAGGAGGAGACGTTCACCGAGATCCTGCTCGGCCACCTCACCGGCGTCGACTACCGCATCGACGCGGCCTGCCCCGATTGCGAGCCGCCCCGGCGCTGTTCGGCGTGGGGCTCGGCGAGCCGCGCACCGGCCGGAGTGCGATTGCTGACCAGGTCGGACGAGGGCGACCGGCGGAGCGTGCGGTTGCTGACCCGGCCCGAGGAAGGCGGCAACCGGGCACGCGGCAGGCGCGGCGTCGGCGCCGACTTCATCTACCGCGTGCAGGATCCCTCAGGTGACCGCGAGGTACGCCTGCTGATCCAGGCCAAGCGGGCCCGCCGCGGCGAACTCGTCAAAGCTGGCGCCCTGCCCGCCGCCCAGCGCGCCGATCTGATCGACGCCGCAACGCATTTCGGCGCCACCGCCTACTACCTGTTCTATGCCGAGTCGGCATCGGCGCACGTCGGGCACATCACCCGCTGCGCGGAACACACCAGCCCGTCGGACACCTCCATCGTGATCGTCGCCGCGCAGGTGCTCCGGCGCGCCTTCGACGAGAACGGAAAGCGCTCGGTCCCAGCGGAATCGGTGTTCTCGCAGGGGCGCACGCTGATGTGCCTCGACGGTTGCACCCCGGCCGCCGGATTGTCCGCGTTCGATCGCGCACTCGGATTCGTCCGCGAGGACACCCCCGACTATCAGCCGGTCGGCGTCGCTGATCGCATACGGCCCGGCGCTGCACCTGCCACCGATGAACCATCGCTCGGCGTCCCCGCCGGATCCGCATTGCCGGAAATCCCCGCCGTCACAGTCTTGAGCAAGCGCGCGAAACCGCCACGGCGGCCACCTTCCGGGCGAGTGACCCGCGGTGGGCACCAAGTACACGACGGCGAGATCCTGTGGGTCGACCTCGGCGACTGGGTACCGGCGGACTCCGACGCCGATGCCGCCGACCCGGACGCCCTCCGCGACCGCGACGGATACGGCTGGTACCCGGGGATCACCACGGAACGCCTGCGTGACTCGGCGCGCATGTACTGGCGTCTCGCACTCACCCGCGCCGTCGCCGTGCGGTACCTGGCGGCCTGGGCAGAGGGCGAGCTCCGCGCGATCTACCAGGTCGTCGACGATTCCCTGGTCATCCACCACGATCACGACGGCAAGGTCTCCTTCGAGCTCACCGAAATGGCCCCCGACTCCGCCACGTATCGGCAGGTCGCGCAGCGTTCCAACGACTACGTCGGAGCGCGGAAACCGGGCGCTCGCAACGTGGTCGGCTATCCCTGATCGGAGTCGGCGTCGGCAGGCCGGTGCACGCCAACTCGATCGCCGTGCGGACCGTAACCCCAACGCCCGCACCATCATCGACGCGCACCGCCGATTGCCGATGTGTTGCCCTCACGTGTTCACCACACAACCATCTCCGCACCCCATTGTGGATCACCCAAATGATTGAGTTCCCCCACTATCTGTTAGGGTGGCCGTCATGTCCACGAACTCGAACTCCGTCCGCGGCCTGCCGCGCTATCCGGTGTACGCGCTCGGACGGCTCACCAAGGCACTGCACGCCGAGATCGATGTCCCGTTGCGCGATCACTGGGTGCTCACCTTCATCGAGGAGAACGCCGACCTGACGCAGAAGAAGGTCGGCGACGCCCTCGGCATCGACCGCAGCGAAGTCGTCCGGCTGGTCGACGCGCTGGAACGCGCCGGCCTGGTCGAACGCACCCGCGACGGCACGGATCGCCGCAAATACCGGCTGCGGATCACCGAGGCCGGGCGCAAGCAGTGCAAGCGCACCGACCGGCTGATCGCCGAGGCCACCGCGCGCGTGCTCGAGCGGCTCGACCCCGAGGAACAGCGCACGCTGCACCGGCTGACGCTGACCGCGCTCGGCGAGTCACCGGACGCACCGTCGTGATCGGCGCCGACGGCACGCCTCGCGCTGCCGTCCGGCCACACCTTCTCCGAGTACCGTTGGCATCTGGTGACCATCCTGTTTGCCCTCCGGTAACCCGCCCGTGAAACAACAAACACCACCGATGGGGGTCGACCGATGAGAGGTGGACTGAGCGCCATGCTCGAGCCACGCACTGAGGACCCGGCGAGCCGGTTGCGTGATCCACTCCTGCGCGCCGACCTGGCCGCGCCGCCGCGCACCCTGGTAGACATCCTGACCAGCACCGCCCTGGCCCACCCCGACGCACCGGCCATCGACGACGGCACCGTCGTCCTCAGCTACATGGAGCTGATCGCCGCGATCGAGGCCAGGATGACCGAGCTGACCGCGGCGGGCGTCCGCCCCGGCGACCGGGTCGGCGTGCGGATGCCCTCGGGCAGCGCCGCGCTGTACGTCACGATCCTGGCCGTCCTCTACTGCGGCGCCGCCTACGTCCCCGTCGACGCCGACGATCCCGAGGAGCGGGCCCGGCTGGTCTTCGGCGAGGCTCGGGTGAGCGCGCTGGCCACCGGCGACGGCATCGAGTCGGCCACCGCGGCCGCCGGCCGCACGCCCGCCTCGGACTGGAACACCCTGCCGACCCCCGCCGACGACGCCTGGATCATCTTCACCTCCGGCTCCACCGGCACGCCGAAGGGCGTCGCGGTCACCCACCGCAATGCCGCCGCCTTCGTCGACGCCGAGGCCAGGCTGTTCCTGCAGCGCGCCCCGATCGGCCCCGGCGACCGGGTGCTGGCCGGGCTGTCGGTGGCCTTCGACGCCTCCTGCGAGGAGATGTGGCTGGCCTGGCGCAACGGCGCCTGCCTGGTCCCCGCCCCGCGCGACCTGGTCCGCACCGGCGCCGACCTGGGCCCGTGGCTGATGCGCCGCGAGATCAGCATCGTCTCCACCGTGCCGACGCTGGCCGCCACCTGGCCCGCCGAGGCGCTCGACTCGGTGCGCTTGCTGATCTTCGGCGGCGAGGCCGTCCCGCCGGAACTGGCCGAACGTCTCGCCGGTGGCGCCGAGCGGGAGGTGTGGAACACCTACGGGCCCACCGAGGCCACCGTCGTCGCCTGCGCCGCGCTGCTCGACGGCGGCATGCCGATCCGCATCGGTCTGCCGCTGGACGGCTGGGACCTGACCGTCGTCGACCCGCAGGGCAACCCGGTGCCCGAGGGCGAGACCGGCGAGCTCGTCATCGGCGGCGTCGGCCTGGCCCGCTACCTGGACCCGGCCAAGGACGCCGAGAAGTACGCCCCGCTGCCCTCGCTCGGCTGGGAACGCGCCTATCGCAGTGGCGATCTGGTCCGCAACGACCATCAGGGCCTGATCTTCCTCGGCCGGGCCGACGACCAGATCAAGATCGGCGGCAGGCGCATCGAGCTCGGCGAGATCGACAACGCGCTACAGCACCTGCCCGGCGTCAGCGGCGCGGCCGCGGCCATCCGGACCACCAAGGCGGGCAACAAGATCCTCGTCGGCTACCTCACCGGCGCCGGCCCCGACTTCGACGTCAAGAAGGCCAGGGAGATTCTGGCCGAACAGCTTCCGGCCCCGCTGGTGCCGCGGCTCGCGGTCGTCCCCGACCTGCCGACCCGCACCTCGGGCAAGGTCGACCGCAACGCGCTGCCCTGGCCGCTGCCGAGCGCCGAGGACCAGGCCGAGTCCGGTCTCGGCGGCACCGCGGCCTGGGTGGCCGGGCTGTGGGACGCCATCCTGGGCGCCGAGGCCACCGACCTCGACGCCGACTTCTTCGATCTGGGTGGCGGCTCGCTGTCGGCGGCCCAGCTGGTCGGCGCGCTGCGCGAGCGGTACCCGCATGTCACCGTCGCCGATCTCTACGACCATCCCCGGCTGGGCTCGCTGGTCGAACTGCTCGACGGCAGCGCGCCGGTCGCGGCGGTCGACGAGCGGGTCGTCGCGCCGACGCCGCTGCGCGCGCAACTCACCCAGGTGCTGGCCACCATCCCGCTGACCACCCTCACCGGATTGCAGTGGGTCACCTGGCTGGCCGTGGTGTCGGCGATCGCGGGCTGGTCCGGCTCGCTGCCGTGGCTGCCGCGGCTGTCCTGGTGGTGGATCGCGCTGGCGTTCGTGCTGTTCATCTCGCCGCTGGGCCGGATGACGCTGTGCGTCGCGGGCGCGCGCGTGCTGCTGGCCGGGCTGCGCCCCGGCACCTATCCGCGCGGCTCCCTGGTGCACCTGCGGCTGTGGGCGGCCGTGCGCCTGTCGGAGGCCAGTGGTGCCGAAAGCCTGTCCGGCGCACCGCTGATGGTGCCGTTCGCGCGGGCACTCGGCGCGAAGATCGGCAAGGGCGTCGACCTGCACACCCTGCCGCCGGTCACCGGCATGCTCGAACTCGGTGACGGCGCCAGCGTCGAACCCGAGGTGGACCTGTCCGGCTACTGGGTCGACGGCGACCTCGTGCACATCGGCGGCATCACCATCGGCGACGGCGCGGTGATCGGCGCGCGCTCGATCCTGCTGCCCGGCACCAAGATCGGCAAGAAGGCCGAGATCGCGCCCGGTTCCGCGGTGTCCGGCAAGGTCAAGGCCGAACAGGAATGGGCTGGCTCGCCCGCGACGAAGGCGGGCAAGGCCCCGCGCCGCTGGCCCGACCACGCCCCCGAGCGGGCCCGGCACTGGCTGGTGGTCTTCGGCCTGTCCTCGATGGCGCTGGCCGCGATGCCGGTCCTCGGGCTGGCCGTCGGCGGCACGTTCATCGCCTGGTGGGTCCGCGAGGAGACCACCATCGGCGCCGCCGCGCTGCGCGGCTTCGCCATCCTGCCGGTCGCGACCCTGCTCAGTCTCGCCGTGTACGCCGCGGCCACCGTGATCGCCGTGCGCCTGCTCGGCATCGGCCTGCGCGAGGGCTACCACCCGGTGCGCAGCCGGACCGGCTGGCAGGTCTGGGCCACCGAACGCCTGCTCGACTCGGCCCGCACCTTCCTGTTCCCGCTCTACGCCAGCCTGCTGACCCCGCTGTGGCTGCGCCTGCTCGGCGCGCGGATCGGCAAGAACGTCGAAGCCTCGACCGTGCTGCTGCTGCCCAAGTTCACCGTGGTCGCCGACGGCGCCTTCCTGGCCGACGACACCATGATCGCCAGCTACGAACTCGGCGGCGGCTGGCTGCGCATCGGCGAGGCCAAGGTCGGCAAGCGCGCCTTCCTCGGCAACTCCGGCATGACCGCGGTCGGTCGCCGGGTGCCCAAGAACGGGCTGGTCGCGGTGCTCTCGGCCGCGCCGAGCAAGGCCAAGGCCGGCTCGTCCTGGCTGGGCAGCCCGCCGGTGCGGCTGCGCCGGGCGGCCGAATCCAGCGACACCTCACGCACATTCGATCCGCCCCTGCGCCTGAAGGTGGCACGCGCGTTCGTCGAGACCTGCCGGTTGATCCCGGTGATGGTGACCTTCGCCATCGGCCTCGGCGTGCTGTTCGTGCTGGCCCTGATCGCCCAGCATTCCGACTACCTGGTCGCCGCCCTGCTGTCCGGCCTGGTCCTGATGGCGGCGGGCGCGCTGGCCGGTGCCATCGCGGTGGCCGCGAAGTGGTTGCTGGTCGGGCGGATTCGGGCCGTCGAGCATCCGCTGTGGAGTTCGTTCGTGTGGCGCAACGAGGTCTCCGACGCCTTCGTCGAGACCGTCGCCGCGCCCTGGTTCGCCCGCGCCGCCACGGGTACTCCCGTGATGAATCTGTGGCTTCGCGGACTCGGTGCCAAGATCGGCCGCGGGGTATGGTGCGAGTCCTATTGGCTTCCGGAGGCAGACCTCGTGACACTCGGTGACGGCGCGACCGTGGAACGCGGCTGCGTGGTGCAGACCCATCTGTTCCACGACCGCATCATGTCCATGGACACGGTGACACTGGACGCGGGCGCCACCCTCGGCCCGCACTGCGTCGCCCTGCCCGCCGCCCATATCGGCGCGGGCGCCACCATCGGTCCGGCCTCGCTGGTGATGCGCGGCGACGTGGTCCCGCCGTCGACCCGCTGGTGGGGCAACCCCATCTCGCCGTGGTCCGGGACCGCCTCGACGCCGGAGTCGAGGCAGCGCGGAGCCGCCTGATGCGGAGCAAGTTCTACGAGGAACCGATCGACGCCTACCTGCCACAGAACGGCAATCGTGGGTACCGCGTGTCCAGGTACGAGCTGGAGCTGGGCTACCGCCCCGCCAGCAACCGGCTGGCGGGGCGCGCGGTGATCATCGCGGTCACGACCACCGTGCGGGGGTGGTTCACCCTCGATCTGTCGCAGGCGCTGACGGTGTCGAAGGTGCTGGTCAACGGGGCCAAGGCCGCGAAGTTCAGCCATCAGCAGGGCAAGCTGGCGATCACCCCGCAGCAGAAGATCCCCGCGGGCGGCGTCCTGGAGATCACCGTCCACTACGCGGGCACGCCGCGGCCGGTGCGCGGGCCGTGGGGCGAGGTCGGCTGGGAGGAGCTCACCGAGGGCGCGCTGGTCGCCAGCCAGCCCAACGGCGCCGCCTCCTGGTTCCCGTGCGACGACCACCCGAGTTCCAAAGCGTCGTACCGGATCTCGATCACCACCGACAGCCCGTTCTACGCGCTGGCCAACGGCACCCTGGTCCGCAAGCAAGCCAAGGCCAGCCAGACCACCTGGGTGTACGAGGCGCCCGAGCCGATGGCCAGCTACCTGGCGACCATCCAGATCGGCAACTACCGCAAGCACCGGATCGGCGCGCCCGGCGAGCCGGTGCCGATGCAGGCCGTCATCCCGCAGCGGCTGCGCGCGAACTTCGACCACGACTTCGCCCGGCAGCCCGAGATGATGGCGCTGTTCACCGAGAAGTTCGGCCCGTACCCGTTCGAGAACTACACCGTGGTCGTCACCGACGACGAGCTCGACATCCCGATCGAGGCACAGGGCATCTCGGTATTCGGCGCCAATCACTGCGACGGCAAGCGTGGTTCGGAGCGGCTGGTCGCGCACGAATTGGCGCACCAGTGGTTCGGCAACAGCCTGACCCTGAAGCAGTGGCGCGACATCTGGCTGCACGAGGGCTTCGCCTGTTACGCCGAGTGGATCTGGTCGGAGGCCGCCGGCGGACCGACCGCGGATCAGCTGGCCAGGGCGGCGCGGGCGAATCTGGCCCGGCAGCCGCAGGACATCATCGTCGGCGATCCCGGCCCCAAGGACATGTTCGACGACCGGGTGTACAAGCGCGGCGCGCTCACCCTGCACGCGCTGCGGCTGGAACTGCGCGACCACTTGTTCTTCGAACTCATCCGGGAATGGACCGCGCGCTATCGCCACGCCTCGGTCACCACCGAGGAATTCGTGGATCTGGCAGGTCATTACAGTGTGGCGCCGCTGCGTCCGCTGTTCGCGGTCTGGCTCGGCACCAAGCCGCTGCCGCAGCTACCGCCGCTGGGCGGCCAGGCGCATCAGAAGACCAGGTAGCGCTGGGCGAGTTCCTCGACGAGCGGATCGTCGGACGGCACCATCTCGAGCGCCTCGAGATCGTCGGCCACCGAGAGGCTGCGGGAGTCGTCGCGTTCGGGGTCGGGGCCGTCCTCGGCGAGCTGACGCTGCAACTTCCGCCGGACTCGATCCTTCAGTGAATCGCGCATGCCTCCAGACTGCCCGCCGATCCGCGCTGGCACCAGTATCAAACGGGCGTGAGCCACGTTCCCCACGGCGTGTTGCGCACAACGGTATAGACGGCCAGCAATCCGAAGAACGACCACACCAGCACCGGGCTCAGCCCGGGCACCCGCCAGCGTTGTCCGCGCCGGGCGCGCAGCAGCCAGTCGACGACGAACACCGCGAACGCGACGACCAGCGGCAACACCAGCACATTGCTGTGCAGCGAATCGATGATCCGGCCGTCGGTCAGGTTGTGCATCGCCCGCATCCCACCGCAGCCGGGGCAGTACACCCCGAGCAGCGCGTACACGGGGCACAGTCCGTAGGAACCCTCGACGTGCGGATCGCGGAAGTGCAGCAACGCGAGCGTGCCGACCCCGAGTCCGGCGGCGATCAGCGGCGGGGCGAAGCGCTGCCAAGCCGGGCGTGCCGGTTCGCGGTGCGGGGCGCCGGAGAAATCGGCCATGACGGGTGTGCTGTCCACGCTCCTACGGTAGCCGCGCCCGGTCGGGGCCGCCAGCATGCCCGGATCGCGACGGCACGCTGTAATTTTCCGGCGATTTCGGGCGATTTCACAGTGTCGACGCGGCCGGTGACCCAGTTCACAACAAATGGGACACTGTGACCCGCTAACACTAGCTAGCACCCCAGCTCGCACTGTACGGTGGCCTACGACACAAAGGAGTGCCGACATGCTTGCAAAGTCGATGATGACGGTAGGCGTACTCACCGCACAGTTCCGTGCCGGACTGCGTACCCGGAGCTTCGCGACAGCGAAACTCAACACCCCCTCCGTCGCGCACCGGGTCGTCCCGGTGACCACCGCGGACGGCGCCGACCTCCGGGTCCACGTCTACGGCCCCGACACCGCCCCCACCCTGGTCCTCATCCACGGCTGGGCGTGCAGCATCGAATACTGGAACCCGCAGATCACCGCCTTCGCCGGTGAGTACCGCGTGGTCAGCTACGACCAGCGCGGCCACGGCGAGTCCACCCTCGGCACCGCCGCCCCCAGCGAGCACACCCTGGCCGACGACCTCGCCGCCGTCCTGGACGCGACGCTGCGTCCGGGTGAGAAGGCGGTCCTGGCCGGGCACAGCATGGGTGGCCTCACCATCCAGGCCTGGGCCAAGCACCACCCCGCGCAGGTGTCCGAGCGCGCCGCCGCCGTCCTGCTGGCCAACACGGCCAATGGCGACATCCGCTGGGAAACCGATCTGCTGCCGGTGCTGAACAAGCAGCTCACCGTCGCCGAGTACCCGGTCACGATCATGGGCGCGCCCGTGCGCATGCCGCAGCCGGTCAGCGAGTCGCTGTTGTTCGCGCCGCTGCCGATCCCGGGTGGCTGGTTCACCGAGCAGCTGTTCCGCTACCGCATCCTCACCCCGGACGCCACCGCCGACGAGGTCGACTTCGCGGTCGGCATCATCCGCTCCTGCCGTCCGCTCGCGCGCGGCCGCCACGCCGCCGCGATGGCCGACATGGATCTGTCGGCGGGCACCGCCAACCTGAACGTCCCGACCACGGTGCTGGCCGGCGCCCAGGACCGGCTGCTCCCGCAGCGCATGTCCCGCTCGATCGTCGACATCCTGCGCCGCACCGGCCACCTGGCCGACTTCCACGTGCTCCCGCACGGGCACCTCAGCAATGTCGAGGACACCGCCGCCTTCGACGCCATCCTGCACCAGATCCTGCGTTCCGCCACCAACTCTCGGGCCACCCGCCGCAACGTCGCCGCCCGCTGACCCGAGTCGGTTCTCCCGAGTCGGTCAACGAGGCCCGACTCGGGAGGAACGCGAACGAAAGGCCCTCGACCACCAGGTCGGGGGCCTTTTTCGCGCCCCTGATCGAGTAGTCGACTACGCGGGACCCGCATCGATTCGCCGTGCCACAGTCACAACCCCACGGTTGATTCGATGAGGAGGATCCGATGCGTACCCCACCCGACCACGAACTCGACGGCGACGGCCACCACGAGGAATTCGCGCCCGTCGAGGACCCCGGCTGCGTGATTCCCGCGCTGCCGACCCGCCTGCTGGCGCGCGCGGCCGAGGTCGCCACGCTGCTCAATCCGGTAAACGCGCCGCTCACCCAGAGCGCGGCGACGGAGGGCGGCCTGCCGCAGGTGGCCGAACTGGCGGTGCTGACCTCGAAGTACTGGGGCATGCAGCGCCGCACCCTGACGGTCAGCTTCTTGGAAGCGACCCCCACCGACCTGAAGCAGCGCATTCTCGGCCACATGAACGCCTGGGGCATCGGCGTCACCTTCGTCCTGACGAACGGCACCGGCCAGGTGCGCATTTCCCGCGCCGGCCAGGGCTATTGGTCCTATCTCGGCACCGATGTCCTGCTGATCCCGCAGAGCCGCCCGACGATGAACCTGCAGGGCTTCACGATGGCCACCTCGGAGGCCGAGTACAAGCGGGTCGTGCGCCACGAGACGGGGCACACCCTCGGTTTCCCGCACGAGCATCTGCGCCGCGCGCTGATCGAGCGGCTCGATGTCGCCAAGACGATCGCCCACTTCCGCGACACCTACGGGTGGAGCGAGCAGCAGACGCGGTCGAATGTCCTGACCCCGCTGGACGAACGCTCGATCATGGCGACGCCGAACGCCGATCAGGACTCGATCATGTGCTACCAGCTGCCCGGCAAGATCACCACCGATGGGCAGCCGATTCGCGGCGGCCTGGACATCAACGCCGCCGACCGCTCGTTCGCGCGTTCCATCTACCCGACGCTGTGGCCCTTCTTCAGCGAGACGGCGGACTGGGACGAAGCGGAGGACGTCAGCGTGGAATCCGCACTCGCGCAAGCACATGCCACGGCTGGTTGATCTGCGCGCGGATCCGATCGGAGCGCGGTTGGCGCTCGAGCCCGGCGACATCGTGCTGCTGCCCGCCGCGGGCGCCCGGGTGACCTCGGGCGCGACGGTCGAGGTGCTCGGCGTCTACCGCGACGCCGCCCCGCTCCCGGACGGACGGGTGCTCGCACCCGAGGGTCCGCCGGACGTGGTGGTACTCGCCGCGCTTATGCCCGGCGACGCGACCGTGCGGCTGATGACCGGCGACCCCTTCCACGGGGCCACCCCACAGGAGTTATCGGTGACCGTCGCCGAAGCAGAAGAAAGGTGAAATCCATGACCGCCGAACCACAAACGGGGCAGGTCGCCCCCGCGCAGGCGCCGGCCGTCCGCGAGACGACCGCGCACACCTCGGAAGATCATCGGGCCGCCAGCCCGGAGCCACCGGCGGGCGCGAGTGTGGCCGCGCCGTTCCACGAGGCCGCGAGTCTGCCGGCCCCGTCACTCGAGCAGGAAGGGTAGTCCGATGCCTTGGTTGGCCTTCCACAACAACTATCACCTGGTGGTGTCCGTCGCGGTCATGCAGGTCGACCCGGATTCCTGCCCCGGCCAGTACGGCGGCTGGGCGACCCACGGCTGGTGGAATCTGAATCCTGGAGAGTCGAAGACCGCGATCTGGACGAAATACGACGCGGCGTACTACTACGCCAGGGCGGGCAACGGTGCGTGGTGGGGTGACGCGAACGGCCCTCGGGTCTACGTCAATCCCTTCGACCGGTTCGACTCCTGCCTCCTGATCGGAACATCCACGTGGGACATCGTGAACATGCGACGTGTGTTCGTCGGCTCGAATCTGCACAACACGCACACCGTGAACCTGAACCCCTGACCCCGATCCGGAAGGTCCCGACCAGCAGGTCGGGACCTTCCGCGTTTTCTCAGGGCAGCAGTAGTCCCCAGTACAGCGCCCACAGCGTGAATCCGGTACCGCCGCACACCAGCAGCGCCCAGCGGACCCGCCCGCCCGTGCCGACACCGTCGAGCAGCCGCCCGCGCCGCGCGACGACGACACCGAGCGCGGCCACCGCGCACAACGCGCTCAGTTGCAGCGCCACCCAGGGCAGCGTGCGGCCGAACAGCAAGGGGCCGAACGAGGTCGACTTGGTGGAGGCAACGAACAGGAACAGGGCGATCGTGCCGACAATGCCGATCCCGGTCGCCGCCGCCAAGATTCGCGCGGGTCGGGCCTGGGACAGGCGCCAATCCCTCTTGAACCCGCTCACCGCGTAGCCGCAGAGGGCGAGAACGGTCCCGAGCAGCAGGATCAGCTGGACCGGAGTGGACTCCCACCAGGCCAGCGGTGCCAGCGGTGTCACCGAATGTCCCTGCACCGCAGGCTGATCCACCTGCCTGTTCGCCGAGCCGGGCAGCCCGTTCACCCAGTCGCCCATGAGCTCGGCGTAGCCGGGCGCGAGCTCGGTGCCCTTGTCGAATCCGTCGGTCGTCGTGAGGCCCGCGTGCTGGGCATTCGGCAGTGTGCGCAGCGTGTAGTTCGTCTTGCCGACCCGATCGAAGGCCGCGCGGAAGTCGCGCAGACTGTCACCGGGCGGGGTCAGCCGGTCCTGGTCGCCCCAGATCGCGAGCACCGGCTGCGGAATCCGTTCCAGCACCGGCACCGGATCGTAGTCGGCCTGGGCGAACTGCCCCGCGCCCGCGAGCTGACGGATTCCGTTGCGCCCCAGCACATCGATCATCGATCCGCGCACGCCCGCCGCCGCGAATCTGGTCTCGTTGGCCCAGGTCTGCTGGGCGGCGGGCGCGCCGGAGTTGGCGCCGATGGTGATCAGGAAGGCGACATCGGCCGAGCGGGAGGCGGCCAGCGGCGCCACCCAGCCGCCTTCCGACAGTCCCCAGAGGCCGACCCGCGACGGGTCGACCTCGGGCCGGCTCCGCAGCGCGGCGATGCCGGACAGCGCGTCATCGGCGAGCAGGGAGTAGTCACGATGCGCGGGGGTGTAGTCCTCGGCCCGCTTCGCGTACTGCAACGCGACGATGCCCGCACGCGCGAAAGCATCGGCGACCTGTGCGTAATGGGGACTGGGGCTGGTTCCGGAGCCGTGCACGAGCACGACGCCCGGCCTGCCGGTGGCACCCGCCGGTGCGTGGATGGTGCCGGTCGTGGTCGTGCCGTCGGAGCGGGTGACGGTGATGTCGGTGGTGACGCGGTTTTCCGCGGTGGCCGTCGACGCGGCCGCGACCAGCGCCGCGATCATGGTGGCGAACAGAGCGATTCGAATGAGCACGGTGGATCCCTACTGGCTGTCGTTCATCCCCGGGGCCGGGAACGCGATGAACCGGGTCAGTACCCGGCGCGCGCCCGGCCGGTCTTCGGCATGGGTGGCTTGGAAGCGTTTGAGCAGCGCGAGGTACTCCTCGCAGAAGGCGTCGAGTTCCTCGCGGGTCGCGTAGATCGCGCCGCGCGAGAACGGCATCGTGTCGGCCCACTCCCCCAGCTCGGCGCGCTCGGCGCGGAACCGCTGGAAAAGCTCGACATCCTCGGAAATGTGCTGCGCGACCAGCCCTTCCAGCAGCTCGCGCATTTCCGGCGACTGGTCCTTGTCCAGCCGATACCGCAGATCCTTCGGCGGCGACCGCCACCACCGCTCCTTGCCCTTCGCCAGCTCGGGCGCCTCCTCGATGAACCCGTGCTCGGCCAGCTGACGCAGGTGATAGCTGGTCGCGCCGGTGTTCTGGCCCAGCTGCGCCCCCAGCGCCGTCGCGGTCGCCGGGCCCTTCTCGGCGAGGGCGCGCAGAATGCGCTGCCGGAGCGGATGGGCGAGCGCGCGCAGCGCGGCGGGATCGGTGATCTCCCTCGGCGGTACCTCGTCGGTCATAGTTGCACAGTACTCTTTGCATAGATTTTTGTGCAAAGAGTACTGTGCACCTATCGCGCTCCTTCCTCGGCGTGGCACCATCGAGGCAGCGCTCGACTTGGCCGTCGGACGGAGACCGGTGTACGTCTACACGAACCTTTCCGCCGCGCTGCGCGACACGTCGTCGCCGCTGCGCACCTACCTGCACCAGCGGTTCCCGCACACCCGCGGCGTGCAGGCCGAGTATCGGCGTGGGGCAGGACCACTGCTGGTCGACACCGGTGGCGCCAACCCCGCGACCCTCGGCGCCGCCTTCGACTTCGCGATGCGTTTCCTGCTCGTCCCCGACCACCGCCCCGTACTACCGCTGCTCGGATTCTTCGGCCATCCCCGGGAATCGGCGGTCGTGGAGTCGGTGATCGACACCGCGGGCGCGGCCGTCGCCCCGACCGCGGGCGACGTCGACCTGCTCAGCCGCGCCTGCTGGGCCCTGGCCCTGTGCACCGACGTCTACCGCCGCGGCCTCCTCCGCGACTCCGCGCTCGCGAATCTCCTTGCCACCGACCGCTTCACCCCCGACCACCTGCTCGCTCTCACCCCCGCCGACGCGATCCGCCAGCTCTGGGAACTGCGCGGCATCGCCGACGACCAACTCCTTCCCCACCTGCGCCCACCCACCGTCCCCGGCCCCACCTTCGACGCCTCGGTCCTGTGCAACGCCGACGCCGACATCATCAGCGACGGCCTGCTCCTCGACCTCAAAACCCACCTCGGCCCGAAGAACCAGCGCACCGGCGTCCGCGCCGACTCCCTCAGCGCCACCGACCTCTACCAGGTCCTCACCTACGCCCTCTTCGACCACACCGACACCTACCGCCTCACCCACACGGGCATCTACTCCGCCCGCTACGGCCACCTCGCCACCTGGTCCCTCCCCACCCTCCTGGACACTCTCGCGGGTCACCCGATCGATCTCGCCGGGGAACGCGACACGGTCTGGGCGCTGCTCGGCGGCCACCGAACAGCCCCGCCACCGGCGTAACTCATCCGTTTCGGATGATTCGGCACCCACCGCCGCGCACCTACCGTCGGAGCATCGCCAGCAAGCCGACACGAAAGGTGGGGTTCGGATGTCAGCTCCGCGGAACTTCGCGAGTCAGCAGGTCACCCCGGCCTATGCCGCCACAGTGGGACGCACCGCGTATCTGTGGGGCTGGCCGCTGGTCAACATCCACAACCGGTTGACGCTGATGGCGAAGCTGCCCGGCCCCGGCCTGCTGGCGGGCATCGTGCCCGCCGGTCCGCCCGGCACCCTCGGGATGCTGCACGACTACATCCGCCCGGAGGAGCGCGTCGTCGCCTGCCCGAACCAGGACGTGGTCTACGGCTTCGGCCTCGTCGACGCCGAACGCGGACCGTCGGTGATCCAGATCCCGGAGTTCGGTGATCGGTTCTGGGTCTATCAGATCGTCGATCAGCGCACCGATTCCTTCGTGGAGCTCGGCCGGATGTACGGGACCGAGCCGGGCTTCTACCTCCTCGCCCACACCACCTGGGACGGCGCGGTGCCCGCGGGCATCACCGGCGTCTTCCGCCACGACACCCGGCTCGGCGTCGCCATTCCGCGCGTCTTCCTCGACGACACCCCCGAGGACCGCGCGGCCATCGCGCCGCTGGTGAATCGGATCAGCATGTATCCGCTGTCCGATTTCGACGGCGTCACCAAGGTGACCGACTGGTCGACTGTGCCGTCCTTCGGCGGCGGAGGCAGCACGAGCGGCGAGGCCGAGACCCAGTGGGTCGATCCGGCGACCTTCTTCACCATCCTCCCGCAGGTACTCGACGAGGTTCCGCCGCTGCCGGGCGAGGAGGCCCTGTACACGTGGCTGCGCTCGATCGTCGACGCCGCCGACCGCGATCCCGCCGTCGCCGACGCCCTCACCCAGGCCGCGCTCGCGGCCGACGAGGTGGTCACCGAGCTGTTCCAGTTCCGCAATATCGGCCTGCCGGTCGCCGACCACTGGACCACCCAGCGCAACGGCGCCGCCTTCGGCACCGACTACCTCTCCCGCACCGCGATCGGCAAGTCCAACATCTTCGTCAACACCCCCAACGAAACCGCCTACTACTACCAGGATCTCGACGCCGACGGCGACCGCCTGCACGGCGCGAACACCTACACCGTGCACTTCGCCGCGGGCCAGGTCCCCCCGGTCCGCGGCTTCTGGTCACTGACCGTCTACAACAAGCACCATTTCTTCCACCCCAACGACCTCGACCGTTACTCCCTCGGCACCAAGAACCAGGACCTGTCCTACGGCGAGGACGGTTCCCTCACCCTCACGGTCGGCAGCAAACCCCCCACCGACCCGACCCACACCACCAACTGGCTTCCCGCCCCCGACGACGAATTCACCGTCTACCTGCGCGCCTACTGGCCCGACGACACCATCCTCGACGGCACCTGGCACCCACCCGCTGTCACCCGCGACTAGAAACGCCACAGGCCCTTTCCCGGAATTCCCAGGAAAGGGCCTGTGACTGTGGAGCCGCCTGGGGGAATCGAACCCCCGACCTTTTCATTACGAGTGAAGCGCTCTACCGACTGAGCTAAGGCGGCGTGCCGTCAGGCGACGCGAGTCTATCGCGGGAACGGCCGGAACGCGAAAACGGGTGGTCAGGTGGAGCGGGCGGCGATCAGGGTGGCGACCATGGCGGCGACGGCGAAACGGGGTTTCACGTTGAGGTCGAGGGCTTCCCGGCATGCCAGGACGGCGTCGATGCTGCGGAGCAGGCCCTCGGGGCGGACGTTGGTGGCGAGGTCGGTGATCTCGTCGGCCATGTCGGGGTGGGTGAGGGTGATGGGGACACCGCGGCCGGCGAAGCGCATGGCGAGGGCGTCGCGGTACATCCCGGCGACGTCGATGAGGGCGCGGTCGAGGGCGTCGCGGCCGGTGCGGGTGGCGCGGGACTTCTGGCGGCGCTCGAGTTCCTTGAGCACGCCCGCCGAGCCGCGGGTCGCCGAGGCCGCGCCCTTGCCGGTGCCGCCCGCGCCGAGGGCGGTGGCGAGTTCGTCGCGTTCGCGGTCGTCGCGTTCGGCGCTCATCTGCTTGGCTTCGTCGTCGGCCGATTTCACCAGCTCGTCGGCGGCGGCGTAGGCCGCGCCCGGCCGTTCGGTGGCGCCGACCAGGGCCAGTGCCCGCTGACGTCGCTTGCGCGCGTCCTCGTCGGTGGCGAGCCGACGCGCCCGGCCGACGTGCCCACCGCTCACCGCGGCCGCCCAGTCGGCGGTCTTGCCGTCGAGCTGATCCCGCTCGCGCAGGACCTGGGCGATGGCGGGGACCGACGGCGTCACCAGGTGCACGTGCCTGCACCGCGAGCGCAGGGTGACGGAGATGTCCTCGGGATCGACCGACGGCGCGCAGAGCAGGAACACGGTCCGGTCCGGCGGCTCCTCGACGACCTTCAGCAGCACATTGCCCGCCGCCTCGGTGAGGCGATCCGCGTCCTCGACCACCACGACCTGCCAGCGTCCGGTGCTCGGCCGCCGGGACGCGACCTGCACGATCTCGCGCATCTCCTTGGTGCTGATGCTCAGCCCC
Organism: Nocardia sp. NPDC051833; assembly: GCF_040681225.1. Classification (NCBI taxonomy): domain Bacteria; kingdom Bacillati; phylum Actinomycetota; class Actinomycetes; order Mycobacteriales; family Nocardiaceae; genus Nocardia; species Nocardia sp. NPDC051833. Next base: position 3,042,602 of record NZ_JBFAYK010000001.1, on the reverse strand, counting down.
TCGGGGACGACGCGCCGCACGTCACCATGCGTACCGGCCATCGTGGTCGTGCACGCGTGGCATCGACCACATCCGACGGTGTCGGGGTCGGTGCATTGCAGCGCGGCGGCGAAGCACAGCGCCGCGACCGACCGACCGGATCCGGGCGGACCCGTGAACAGCCACGAATGCGTCATCGCCCCGGTCACGACGCCCGCGCGGGCCGCCGTCGCGGCAGCCGTCAGCTCGGCCTCGACCACGTCCTGGCCGACCAGTCGATCGAAGACACCTGCCACGCGCTACACCCTAGCCGCGCGGTCCGACACCGATCCGAACGGCCGGACCGCCCGCAGCCGGACACGCGGATTCGGCACCAGGACTGCCGGCCGCGCCACCGCATCTTCGCCAGCCGTGAGCCTCTGGCGCCGCACACACCGCAATCACAGCCGGACAGAGGGCAAGCGGCTGTACGGCCGACGCGCACCGGGCGGCAGCGAATCGACCAGCCTCCGCCGGGTGCGTGCCGCCCCGCGCCGCTCGGTGTCAGTCCGCTTCGGTACCAGCGGTTTTCGCCGCCGCCTTCTTCGCCGGTGCCTTCTTGGCTGCGGTCTTCTTCGCCGCGGTCTTCTTGGCGACCGTCTTCGTCGCCGTCTTCGTCGCGGTCGACTTGGCCGCCGTCTTCTTCGCCGGCGCCTTCTTGGCCGCCTTCTTCGCGGTGGTCTTCTTCGCCGCCTTCTTCACCGGACCGCGGGCCCGGCGATCGGCGAGCAGCTCGGACGCGCGCTCGTCGGTGATCGACTCGACCTCGTCGCCCTTGCGCAGGCTGGCGTTGGTCTCGCCGTCGGTGACATACGGGCCGAACCGGCCGTCCTTGATCACCATCGGCTTGTTCGTCGCCGAGTCGTTGCCCAGTTCGCGCAGCGGGGCCGCGCTCGCCGCCTGCCGACCGCGCCGCTTCGGCTCGGCGTAGAGCTTCAGCGCCTCGTCGAGGGTGACGGAGAACAGCTGGTCCTCGGTCGCCAGCGACCGCGAATCGGTGCCCTTCTTCAGGTAGGGCCCGTACCGGCCGTTCTGCGCGGTGATCTCCTCGCCCGAGGCCGGGTCGTTGCCGACCACGCGGGGCAGCGAGAGCAGCTTGAGCGCGTCGTCGAGGGTGATCGTCGCCAGATCCATCGACTTGAACAGCGAGCCGGTGCGCGGCTTGACCTCGGCCGCCTTCTTGGTGGTCTTCTTCGCCGGGGTCGCGGCCGGGTCGGGCGCGGGGGGCTCGGGCAGGATCTCGGTGACATACGGGCCGAAACGGCCCTCCTTGGCGACGATCTCGTGCCCCGACACCGGGTCGACGCCGAGCGAACGGCCCTCCTGCGGCGTCGAGAACAGCTTCTCGGCGACCTCGGGCGTCAGCTCGTCCGGCGGCAGATCGTCGGGCAGGTTCGCCCGCTGCGACACCGGATCACCGTCCGGGTCATCGGGATTGACGACCATCCGCTCCAGGTACGGACCGAACCGGCCGACGCGGACCACGACATCGCGGCCCTCCTCGTCGACGAACATCTTGATCGAGTTCACTTCGCGGGCGTCGATGTCGTCGAGCTGCTCGCCGACCATCTTCTTCAGGCCGCCCGAGCGCGCCACCGATCCCTCGGCGCCGTGATCGCCACCGAAGTAGAAGCTGGACAACCAGTTTCCGCGCTGTTCGCGGCCACCGGCGATCGCGTCGAGGTCGTCCTCCATCGCGGCGGTGAAGTCGAAGTCGACCAGCCGTCCGAAGTACGCCTCGAGCAGACCGACCACCGCGAACGCCACCCACGACGGCACCAGCGCGCTGCCGCGCTTGTAGACGTAGCCGCGATCGAGGATCGTCTTGATGATCGAGGAGTACGTCGACGGGCGGCCGATGCCGAGCTCTTCGAGCGTCTTGATCAGCGACGCTTCGGTGTAGCGCGCGGGCGGATTGGTGCTGTGCCCGTCCGGGGTGAGCTCGACGGCGGTGACGCCCTGGCCCTCTTCCAGTGCGGGCAAACGCGATTCGGCGTCGTCGGACTGGCCGCCCGCTTCCTCGTCGACACTCTCGACGTAAGCCTTGAGGAAGCCGGGGAAGGTGATCGTGCGACCCGAGGAGGAGAACACGCACTCCTCGCCGGTCCGGGCGGTGCCGGTGATGCGCAGGGTCAGCGTGGTGCCGCGCGCGTCGGCCATCTGCGAGGCGACGGTGCGCTGCCAGATCAGCTCGTAGAGCCGGAACTCGTCCTGGTCGACCTTCGAGGCCAGCTGGCCCGGGGTCATGAACGTGTCGCCGGAGGGGCGGATCGCCTCGTGCGCTTCCTGCGCGTTCTTGACCTTGCGGGTGTACTGGCGCGGCGTCGGCGAGACGTACTCCGCGCCGTAGAGCTGGGTGGCCTGCGACCGCGCGGCGGCGATGGCCGACTCCGACAGCGTGGTCGAGTCGGTACGCATGTAGGTGATGTAACCGTTCTCGTACAGCCGCTGCGCCACCCGCATCGTGCGCTCGGAGGTGAAGCGCAGCTTGCGCCCCGCTTCCTGCTGCAGCGTCGAGGTCATGAACGGCGGGTACGGCTTGCGCGAGTACGGCTTGGCCTCGGCGGAGGAGACCACCAGGTCGGCCCCGTCGAGCGCCTCGGCCAGCCGGCGCGCGTAGGCCTCGTCCAGCACGACCACGCCGGAGGCCGACTTGAGCCGACCATCGGAGCCGAAGTCGCGACCGGAGGCGACCCGGTCGCCCTCGACCTGGACCAGCCGCGCGCCGAAGGTCCGCGGATTGGTCGAATCGGAGTTCTCGTCGACGCCCGCGTCGAGCTTGGCGGCGATATCCCAGTACTCGGCGGAGCGGAACGCCATGCGCTCCCGCTCACGCTGCACGATGACGCGGGTGGCGACGGACTGCACGCGGCCCGCCGACAGGCGCGGCATGACCTTCTTCCACAGCACCGGACTGACTTCGTAGCCGTAGAGGCGGTCCAGGATGCGGCGGGTTTCCTGCGCGTCGACCAGGTCGTTGTCGAGTTCGCGGGTATCGGCGGCGGCCGCGAGGATGGCCGGCTCGGTGATCTCGTGGAAGACCATCCGGCGGACCGGGACCTTCGGCTTGAGCGTCTCGAGCAGGTGCCAGGCGATCGCCTCGCCCTCGCGGTCGGGGTCGGTGGCGAGGTAGAGCTCGTCGGCGTCGGCCAGCAGGCTCTTGAGCTCGGAGACCTTGGCCTTCTTGTCCGGGCTGACGACATAGATCGGCTCGAAGTCGTGATCGACGTCGACGCCGAGGCGCGCCCAGGACTGCCCCTTGTATTTGGCGGGCACGTCGGCCGCGCCGCGCGGCAAGTCACGGATGTGGCCCACCGAAGCCTCGACCGTGTAGTTGCGACCCAGGTAAGGCGCGATCTTGCGGGCCTTCGTCGGGGACTCGACGATCACGAGACGACGCAGGGGACGCCCCTGGTCGGCTGAACTGCGGTCTCGTGTTGCCACCGGCGAACACCTTCCTTCTATATCCGCGCGTCGGGAGGTCCGCTCGGTGCGCGGCTGGGGCAGACGGCGCGACGTTCGGACATCGCCACCAGTGACGTTTATACCTTGCGCACTTGGGTAGCTGCGTCCACGGCGGCTGGCGCCGCGGGTTTCCGGCCTCTTCGGCCTGGAGAACTTCTGGGCGACCTTACCCCTGAAATGGCTCGTCCCCCACCTCCGCGCAGGAGGTGGGGGACGGGCGTTGATTCGATTCGCAGCTCAGGAGAGCGCGCGAACGCCGGTGGCCTGCGGGCCCTTGGTGCCCTGGCCGACCTCGAACTCGACCTTCTGGTTCTCCTCGAGGGTACGGAAGCCCGTGCCCTGGATCTCCGAGTAGTGGACGAAGACGTCAGCGGAGCCGTCCTCGGGCGCGATGAAGCCGAACCCCTTCTCCGCGTTGAACCACTTCACAGTTCCCTGTGCCATTCTGTTCCTTCTCTTTCTTACCGGAACGGCGGACAACTGGGTTCGTCCACCGGGTCCGTTCCGACCGCTGTACTGTTGGTCCCCCTGCAAGGAAAGCCTGAGCACGGCGTTCGCAACATCGATCCTGCTGATGGTTTGGACTTTCGATCCGTCCCTCGAACACAGAAGCTTGCGACCGAGACCCAGTGAACCATGTCCACGAGCAATTCAACAGTCGAGTTACCGACAATTTGCAAAATTCTTGATCTTGCGAATGCGCAGGTGAGGGAGAGATTGGGTGAATCCGTACTTCCAGTCTGTTTGCTTCACGATAACCGGGTGAGCTTCCAGCAAACCTGCTGTGACCCAGGTCGCTATTGGGTTACGAAATCGCAGGTAGCGCTCGCCGCACACACACGTTTCACACTTCCGGCGTGGCGCGAGAGGGCTATGGGATGAATCCGGCAGAGCGGACCGAGGTCCAGCCGACAGCTATCGGCGAGAGCTACGGGCGATCGTTGCTGAATCGTGTCCTGGTCGAGGCGGCGTCCGGCGGCGACCCGCTGACCCATGTCGCCGAGCTGCCCGCCCGGCCCGCGCGCACCACCGATTGGCCGGACTGGGTGCCATCCGCGCTGGTCACAGCGTTGGATGCGGCCGGGATCGAGCGCCCGTGGGACCACCAGACCCGGACCGCCGAGCTGGCGGCGGCCGGAAAGCACGTCGTCGTCAGCACCGGGACCGCCTCCGGGAAATCTCTCGGCTATCTGCTGCCGGTGCTCACCGCGCTGCACGACGACCCGCGCGCGACCGCGCTGTACCTGTCCCCCACCAAGGCGCTCGGCGCCGATCAGCTGCGCGCGGTCGGTGCGCTGATCCACGACAATCCCCTGCGTGAGGCCCATCCGGCGAGCTACGACGGGGACACACCCGCCGAGATCAGGCAGTGGGTCCGGGCCAACGCCCGGTGGATCTTCACCAATCCCGACATGCTGCACGTCGGGATGCTGAGTTCGCATCAGCGCTGGGCGCGCGTGCTGCGCAATCTTCGCTATGTGGTGGTCGACGAATGCCACTCCTACCGGGGCGTGTTCGGTTCGCACGTCGCCCTTGTACTGCGCAGACTGCGCCGGCTCGCCGCGTTCTACGGTGCCGACCCGGTGTTCATCCTGTGCTCGGCCACCAGCGCCGACCCCGGCGCGTCGGCGAGCAGGCTGATCGGGGCGCCGGTCACCGCCGTCACCGAGGACGCCTCGCCGCACGGTGCCAGGACCGTCGCGCTCTGGGAGCCGCCCTTGAGCACGGCCGTGACCGGCGAGAACGGCGCACCCGTGCGCCGGACCGCGACCGGCGAGGCCGCCAAGATCATGGCGAGCCTGGTGGCCGAGGGCGCCAGGACGCTCACCTTCGTCCGCTCGCGCCGGGGCGCCGAGCTGATCGCGCTCGACGCCCGGCGTGTCCTCGCCGAACGAGCTCCTGAACTGCAGGAACGGGTCGCGGCCTACCGCGCGGGCTACCTGGCCGAGGACCGCAGGGAGCTGGAACGATCGCTGTCGGAGGGCACGCTGCTCGGCGCGGCCAGCACCAACGCGCTCGAGCTCGGTGTCGATATCGCCGGTCTGGACGCCGTGGTCATCGCGGGTTTTCCCGGTACCGTCGCCTCGTTCTGGCAGCAGGCGGGGCGCGCGGGCAGGCGATTGCAGGGCTCGCTCGTCGTGCTCGTCGCCACCGACGATCCGCTCGACACCTACCTCGTCCACCATCCGGACGCCCTGCTCGCCCGGCCGATCGAGGCCACCATCACCGACCCGTACAACCCCTACGTCCTCGGGCCCCAACTGCTGTGCGCGGCCATGGAACTGCCGCTCACCGACGCCGAGGTGACCGAGCTCAGAGCCGACGCCGTGCTCGCCGACCTGGCCGACGAGGGCTTGATCCGGCATCGTCCCGGCCCCCGCGGCGCGCCGGGCCGCTGGCACGTCACCGCACACACCCATCCACACGACGCGGTGGATGTGCGCGGTGGCCTCGGCACGCCGGTGGCCATCGTCGACGCCGAATCCGGGCGTCTGCTCGGCACCGCCGACGCGGGCCGGGCGCCCGCCACCCTGCACAACGGCGCCGTCCACCTGCACCAGGGCGAGACCTACCTGGTCGACGAACTCGACCTCGACGGCGGCGTCGCCTTCGTCAACGAGGTGGACCCCGGCTTCACCACCAGCGCACGGCAGGTCACCTCGATCACCATCGAAGCGATGACCGAAGAGCGCGTATTCGGTGCCGTCACCACCGCATCCGCGCAGGTCGCGGTCACCCATCAGGTCGTCGGCTACCTCCGCACGCTGGTCACCGGCGAGGTACTCGACCAGGTCGAGCTCGATCTGCCCGCCCAGACCCTGCACACCAAGGCCGTCCTCTATACCGTCACGCCCACGCTGCTCGCCGCCGCCGGAATCACCGACGACGAGCTCCCCGGGGCACTCCACGCCGCCGAGCACGCCGCGATCGGCATGCTGCCGCTGGTCGCCGGCTGCGACCGCTGGGACATCGGCGGGGTCTCGATCGCCGAGCATCCCGACACCGGCGCGCCGACCGTGTTCGTCTACGACGGGCAACCCGGCGGCGCGGGCTTCGCCGAGCGAGGATTCGCCCAGCTGGACGCCTGGCTGGCCGCCACGCTCAGCGTCATCCGCAGCTGCGGCTGCCAGGACGGGTGCCCGTCGTGCGTGCAGTCACCCAAGTGCGGCAACGGGAACAACCCGCTGGACAAGGACGCGGCGGAACGGCTCCTGGTGGCCGTCCTGGGCGAGTTGCGGGCACACCCCGGCACGACAGCGGATTCGTAATACCGACACGCCGGTGACGTGACCGGCGCTACACCCCACTGCGAGAATGCTGGTCGCTCGACCATTTTTCCGTTGACCAGCGACGACGCCGCCCCGGGTCGGTCGCCCTCGAATAAAAAGGATGACTCTTCTGTTAACTGACGCATTGCCGACGGGCGCCCGCGAGTAGGCCACATCATTATTTTCGTTTAGTTCTCTCCTCATAAAAGAATGTGCATGGAATTCCGGGAATAGCGCTCGACGGAATTACGGATTAGTTCGGTGCGGAACAACCACCGACCAGTGATAACACTTCCGTGTCACACACTCTCATCCACCGGACCCGCCCGCGCGGCGGCCGCGACCATACGCACGCCGAACACTCCGAATGCCGCATTCGCTTCCACCACGACCACCACATCCCACTGCTCGACCACACACCGCGCCACCCGCACACCCATCCGTCGGCCGACCTCAGCGGCCTCGGCACAGGCCGCCTCGGCACCCTCGGCCAACACACTCGCCGCACCCAGCGCACCGAGGTCGGCCGCCGCCTGCGCCCGATGCCGGGCGACCACCACCACGCCCACCTGACCGATCACGAGGGTCAGCGCGATCAGCCCGGCGAGCGCCACGCACGCGAACACCGTCGCCCCGCCGGCCTCCCCGGCGAGCCACCGCGCTCGCGCCCAGGTCATCGACCGACTCCCGGCTCGGTGACCGCGACTGCCTCGGCGCGCAATCGCAGACCGGGAAGGAGTGCGGTGCCCGCGCCGACGACCGCCACCACACGGTCACCCTCGTGGCGGATCTCGACCGTCGCCCCGGGCGGTGCGACCGTCCGGGCCGCCGCGACAGCGTTCGTCGCGTCGCCACGGGCGGTCAACCTCGCCGCCTCGCGGGCCGCGTCGACACAACGCACCTGGGTCGACGCGGCAAGCAGAGCTCCGACGCACAGCACCACCACCGACACCAGCGCGGCAAGGGCGATGGCGGCCTCGACCGTCACCGCACCCGCGTCATCACTGAGACTACCTGTGCCGCAACGATTTACACATTCGTGTTGAGTGCCTTGTCGATGATCTGGGTCAACGCGTTGACGATGCTGTCCCCCGTCACCACCCCGTAGAGCACCGCACCGAACGCGGCCGCCGCGATGGTGCCGATCGCGTACTCCGCGGTGGACATGCCGTCGTCGTCGATCAGCAGGCGCATGATCCGTGCCCGCGCTCCTATATATACGGCGCGTACGAACGTCATCGTGATCCCCTCTCCTTCCACACCACCCGGCCGATCCGCGTGGTGACGTTTCGCCGGCCTCGGCGAGGCCGGTCACAGCAGGCCGCCGTCGCCGAGGACCCGGTCCGCCAGGCCGATCACGACGGGAACAATGCCGAGGCAGACGAAGGCGGGCAGGAAGCACAGCCCGAGCGGCCCACCGATCAGCACGCCCGCCCGCTCCGCCCGCGCGACCGCGGCGTCCTCCACCGCCTCGCGCCGCTGGCCCGCCAGTTCGCCGACAGCAGCCGCCAGCGAGGAACCGGAGCGCGCGGACCGCCGCGCCAACCTCGCGAGTGATTCCACCTCGTCCGCACCGGCCGACCCGACCGCGTCCGCCGCGGCTCGCTCCCAGGCCGTCGCCGCATCCGCACCGAGCGCCAGCAGATCGGCTGCCCGGAGCAGCGCGGCCCGCAGCACCGGCGGCGCGGTCCCCGCACTGGCCCGCGCGGCCGCGGCCATCGGCAATCCCGCCCGCAGACACGCCGCCAGCAGATCGAACGCCGACGCCGACCCCAGCGGATCCGCTTTCGCCTTCCCCCGACCCGCCTCCGGCACCTCCGCCGGCGCAGGCCCGAGCGCCCGCACCCGCCGACTGACCGCCACCCGTGCCGGCAGCAAGGCCACCGCCATCGCGGCCACCAGCAGCGCGGCAGGCGGTGGCGGCCCTTCCATGTAGTGCACAGCAGTCCTCCCCACGATGTTTCCCGAATCAACCCAGGGCCCGAACACTCCTTCCGTCAACGCATTACGCGAGGGCGGAGACGATCGAAAGCGCGGACGCGGCGCTCAACTCGCCTACCCACACCAGTGGTCGGTGTGGGCAAGTCCCGCGCGCCGGAGCTAGAAGACGCCCGCTGTTCGGGGAGCCCGGGTCCAGGGGTGTCACGCGGTTCCTCGGCGGGTGATGACATCTGTCCACAGCAATCCACAGCAGGCCAAGCCTGCGCCTAGTGGCAGGAGCAGTTCGCCTGCGGCGGAGCCGAAGAGCACCGACAGTGGTGCGGCGCCCATGAGCTGGCCGAGGCCGATGCCGACCAGGGGTAGGCCGGCGAGGACCGTGGCGGAGGCGCGGGCGCCGGCGAGGGCGGCTTCGGTGCGGTCGCGGAAGCGGATGCGGCCGAGCAGGTCGGTCCTGGCGGCGGACAGCAGTTCCGCCAGGGCGAGGCCGTGCTCCTCGGCGACCCGCCAGGCGGTGGCGACCCGCGACAGTTCCTCGGCGACCGGCGACTCCGGGTGCAGCCAGCCGTCGGCCCCGGATCCGCCGAGCCTGCTGCGGCCCGCGCTGATCGCGAGCACCCGGGCCGATTCCCCACGGGACTCCGCGGCCGCGGCTTCGGCGGCAGCGCTCGGATGCGCGCCGACCCGCAGTTCACCGACGACCGCCTCCAGACCGGCCAGGAGATGGCCGCACTCCGTCCGGCGCACACGCTCACCATGACCGCGCCGATTCCGCACCGCGACGGTGACGCCCACCATGAGCACCGCCAGCCCCGTCCCGATCCCCAGCGCGAATGCCGTGCACCCCAAGCCGATTCCCGCAACCAACACCACCGGTATCCGCCGTATCGCGCGCGTCCCGCCCGCATCGAACAACCGCCGAAAACGCCGCCGACCGCCAGCGGCGGGAAGCAGCAGCACCGCCACCGCACAACAGAGCAGTACGACCGCCATCGCCACCTCCGTGCCGTTCTGTCGTCGATTCCACGTCCGGTACCGAAGTCACCTCCCCAGCCGACGAGGGCGGTGAATCGCGCGACGCCACGGGCAGGGGTCCGGTCGGCGACGGCAGCGCGGCCGAACCGGCCGAACCGGCAAGCATCCAGGTCGGGGGCGGAGCGAGCGGGGTTGTCCGCGCCGGGAGCCTCCCCCGCGTAGTCCCGCCGGACCGCACCGCTCCTGCCACCGTGAACGCGACATCGAAAGCCAACTCCCCTAAGGGATCCGGTCCGCCTTCGATCGGCGATCCCGACGCTGCGCCACGAAGGGCGCGTAGGCCGCAGCGGCGCCCGCGATGGCGAGGGCTCGCGTCCGCAGCGACGAGGAACGTGTGCGACGCAGTGTGATACCGCCGCGACGTATCACCTGGGTCTACTCGCATACGCCGAGCCAACGGTGTCGCACACAGTTCCAGGCTCGGTACCGCCGGCGGCGGGCACACATCATCGACAGGGACCCCGACAGCAGATTCCCTGCCGCCCTGTCGCCCGCGACTCGAAAGTAATTCCTGCAGTGACACTCTCAACGTCCGCACCCCACGCTTCACCGCACCGCTCAGGTGAACCGATCGCCTCGACCGATGTGTACTGCGTGCGCCACTACCCCGCTCCCTCCTGGCCCGCACCCGACTTCGCTTGCCATCCACCGCGAAGGCGGTATCGGTACGAACCGGCCACACGCCCGTAGTCGTAGCCGACAATCCAGGCTCACAGCGAGACCAGGCACCGCCGCGATC
>NZ_JBFAYK010000001.1:2694697-3032044 GCF_040681225.1 Nocardia sp. NPDC051833 | reverse complement strand
ACGATCCCGATCCCGATCCCGATCCCGATCCCGATCCCGATCCCGATCCCGATCCCGATCCCGATCCCGATCCCGATCCCGATCCCGATCCCGATCCCGATCCCGGAAGGGATGATCTCCGACCTGCGAGAACGCGTCTATCTCGCGGACCGGCCACACGCCGGCACCCGTACAAGCAGCTCCGCCGCCCCTTCGGGTTCGCGTCGAGAGCAGGCCCGCTCCGGCACCCGAACCGTGCCACGCGCCACCGGGCATCGGCGATACGTCCCCCTCGCGATCCGACCGGCCGTCGGTGCTCGTGCCAGCGGGTTCACCAATCGCGCTGGTACGCAGCGCAACCCGATCGCTAAAATGCGCGATCGCAGTGTTGTCGCAGGTCGTCCACAAGCAGGCACTCCCATTCGACGTCTCGGGCGCGCCGCGCTCCTGCTCAGGATCACAGTCCTGAGCAGGAGGTTCATCGGCATTCAGACGCGCGTCGTTCTCGCAGTCCTGCCGAATCCCGGACCGCACGGCAGCAGACTCATCACCCCGGTCGCTGTTCACCGAGCTTGTGTCCACTTCCCACGAAGACCCCGCGTCGATGCGGACCGGCCACATGCCGACACCGGTACTCGGCATCAACGCACCACCACGATCCCGGCCCGAATCATCGCCGACCTGCGGGGGCGTGCCCTTCCCACGAGTCGGCCGACTATCGGCCCGCGCCCCCTCGGACGCACACTCGCGCTGACTGCGAGCCGATCCCGAGCCACGTGCGTGCGATGAACCGCCGTTGCGGCGGACCGGCCAAGCCCCTGCCCCCGTGGTTCTCATCCGAGCCTCCCCTCGATCAGGCGGGCGAGTTCGGTGGCGGCGGGGGTGGGGGCGTCGTCGGAGCGCCAGGCGGGGGTGATGCGGATGCCGGTGCCGGTTCGTTCGAGGACGCCGATTTCGCGGAGGCCGCGGGTGCCGTCGGCGCGGCGGTGGACGTGCAGGACGACCTGGACGGCGGCGGCGAGCTGGCTGTGCAGAGCCGCGCGGTCCATGCCGCCGAGGGCGGCGAGCGCTTCCAGGCGGGCGGGGACTTCCTGCGGCGAGTTGGCGTGGACGGTGCCCGCGCCGCCGTCGTGGCCGGTATTGAGGGCGGTGAGCAGGTCGACGACCTCGGCGCCGCGCACCTCGCCGACGACGATTCGGTCGGGGCGCATGCGCAGCGACTGGCGGACCAGGTCACGCACCGTCACCGCGCCGACGCCCTCGACATTGGCGGTACGGGCGACCAGCCGCACCACGTGCGGATGGACGGGGGCCAGCTCGGCGGCGTCCTCGACGCAGATGATCCGCTCGGCCGGATCGACCGCGGCCAGGAGTGCCGAGAGCAGGGTGGTCTTGCCCGCGCCGGTACCGCCGACGACGAGGAAGGCCAGCCGGGCGCGAACGATGTCGGTCAGCAGCTGGAGCGCGGCCGGTGGCACCGAGCCGGCGGCGGACAGGGCGCGCAGTCCCTGGGTGGCGGGACGCAGGACGCGCAGGGACAGGCACGTGCCGTCGTGCGCGACGGGTGCGAGGACGGCGTGCAGGCGGACACCGAACGCGTCGCCGAGGGTCGCCTCGGTGCCGGTGAGCTTGCCGTCGACCCAGGGTTGCGCGTCGTCGAGCCTGCGGCCCGCGGCGAGGGCGAGCCGCTGGGCGAGACGGCGCACCGCGGCCTCGTCGGCGAACTGGACGTCGGTTCGCTCGAGTCCGTGACCACGGTCGATCCATACCGAGTCGGGTCCGGTGACGAGCACATCGGCGACTCGGGGATCGTGCAGCAGCGGCTCGAGCAGGCCCGCCCCGGTCATCTCGGTCTGCAGCAGGCGCAGCGCCCGCAGCAGGTCGGTGTCGGCGAGCACGCCGCCCGCTTCGGCGCGGATCGCGGCGGCCAGCTGCGCCGCGTCGGGGACACCCGGGTGCTCGGCGAGCCGTTCGCGCACCCGCTCGAGCAGCTCGACGGTGACGAAGGTGGTCATCGCGCCGCACCCACCATCGACAGCACGGAATCGGCGGCGTCGCGCAGCGGACCGCGCCTGCGCACGCTGAGCCCACCCCGTTCCAGGCGCGCGGCAAGGCCCGCCTGCCCGCGCACCGCGGCCAGCAGCGGCAGGCCGAGCACCTCGGCGACTTCGGCGCCACGCAGTCCACCCGGCGCGGGACCACGAACGACCAAGCCCCGATTGGGATTTCGCGCGCCCAGGTAGGCCGCCACCACTTCGGCGGCGGCGACAGCGCGCAGCCGCGCGGGGACGACGAGGACCACCAGGTCGGCGGCATCGACCATCGTGTCCGCCGCCGGGCCACGCTCACCGGACACATCGCAGACGACCAGATCCCCTGCTGCCCTGCCGGATTCGATCACCGCGCGCACGGCGGCCGGGGTGAGCTCGGTCGGTGGCCGCCCGGCACCGTGCCGCCCGCACGACAGCACCGCCAGCCCGGCGGACGCGGCAGGCAGCGCACTGTGCAGCGCGGCCGCGGAAACCCGGCCGTCCTCGATGACCAGATCCGGCCAGCGCAAGCCCGCGACGTTCTCCATCCCCAGCACCAGGTCGATGCCGCCGTCGAGTGGAGCGCCGTCGATCAGCACCGTGTCCGGGCGTAACTTCCGCGCGGCGGCGCGCAGGGCGATGGCGGCCGCGAGCGTCGACGCGCCCGCGCCACCGCCGGCCCCGGCGACCGCGACGACCACGCCTTCCCCGGTCCTCGACTCGGCGTGCTCGGCGAACTGCTCGACCAGCGTGACCGCGCCCGAGGGCAGCGCGACGACCCGCTCCGCGCCGACCGCGGTGGCGGCCTGCCAGTCGGGTACCGCGGGTTCGCCCTCGGTGACGAGGACGATCCCCGGCCGGCGCGGGTACCCCGCCGCGGCGGCCGCGGTGGCGGCGGCGGTGTCGAGGATCACCAGCCCCGCGCCCGACCACGCGTGCCGCCCGACGGGCAGGCCGCGTTCGTCGGTGACGCGTTCGGCGGCCGCCGCGACCCGGCGCACTTCGGCGCGCAACCGGGGATCGCGCACGAGCACCAGGGCGGGGGCGAGTCCGGTGGCGGAGGGTGCGGCGAGGAGGTTCATGCAGCTCAGCGTGGCCGAGCCGGGAATTTCTCAACAGCGGTCAGCGCGCGATTGTGGATAACTCGGGGGTGTGGAGAACTTATTCGACCTACCCGGAAATAGAGGACGGCCCCAGCCGGGGGGGAGGAGGCTGGGGCCGTCGGGTTCAGCCCCGGGGGGTCGGGCTGAACGCGCCTGGACCATGTCCAGGTGCCAGCAATACTACACCTATCCCCCGGCGCAGGCGCAAGTAGCGTTCGCCACCATCTTTCGGCGATTCGCGGCCTCCGGCGTCCCCGGGGCAAACTCTCGCGGCGCCCCGGAAGGGCGGTTCCTGCGCGCCGCGCGCGGCGTGCCTATTCTGTTGTCGTGACGGCCGAACGCGACCAGACTCCGCTTCCGGACACAAGACTCGCCCCTTCGGGCCGAGCGCCGGTGCCGGGCGGACGCGTCGCTGCCTTCTTCGATCTCGACAAAACAGTGATCGCGAAGTCGAGCGCGTTCGTGTTCAGCAAACCGTTCTACGCACAGGGTCTGCTCAATCGCCGAGCCGTGCTGGAGAGCAGCTACGCGCACTTTTTGTTCCTGCTTTCCGGTGCCGATCACGACCAGATGGAACGAATGCGGGCAAACCTCGCCAACATGTGCGCGGGCTGGGATGTCGAGCAGGTGAAATCGATTGTGGCCGAAACGCTTCACGATCTGGTCGACCCACTGATCTACGCCGAGGCGGCCGATCTGATCGCCGATCACAAGATCCGCGGACACGACGTGGTGATCGTCTCGGCCTCCGGCGAGGAGATCGTCACGCCGATAGCCGAGGTGCTCGGCGCCTCGCACACCGAGGCGACCAGGATGGTCGTCGAGGACGGCAAGTACACCGGCGACATCGAGTTCTACTGCTACGGCGAGGGCAAGGTCGCGGCGATCGAAAAGCTGGCGGCGACAGAGGGTTACGACCTGTCCCGGTGCTACGCCTACTCCGATTCGGTGACCGACCTGCCGATGCTGAGCGCGGTCGGCCACCCGACGGCGGTGAACCCCGACCGGGCGCTGCGCAAGGAGGCGGTCGCCCGGGGCTGGCCGGTGCTCACCTTCTCCAATCCGGTGTCGCTGTGGTCGCGCTTCCAGGCGCCGTCGAGCACCACCGTGGCGGCCACCGCGGCCCTCGGAGTGAGCGCGATCATCGCCGGCGCGATCAGTTACCGACTGCTGCGGAAACGTCGCTGACCTGCGACGCCCCAGCACGAATCGCCCGGCGACACGCCGAAAATAGTCGTATCCGGTGATGCCATCGATACGCTTGCTGTGAGTGCCATCACAGTGTAAGAATGGAGTCACGGAAGGACGGAAGGCCAAGACGGAGCCGGAAGAGAAGGTTTCGCCTCCCATCCCACCCTTCCCAGCACGGACGCCAGGCACCCACGCGGAGCGCGCCGCGACAAGGGCAGCAGAGTTGTGGGCCTGCGAAATTCGGGCAGTCGTCGGCGAACGCCTCGCACAGGTTGCGGGGATGAACCGGCGGGGTTCGGATGATCGCCGAGGCCACCGAACACAACCCACCGAGCACGCTTGGTAACCGGGTTGTCCGTGCTAGCGGGCGGTGAGGCCGAGTAATCGGCACGCCGCCCGTTTCGATGTCCGGGGGTGGGTCTCAGCCCGCGGCCGCGTCGGCGATCGAGTTCGCCTCTCTGGCACCGTCTTCGAGCGCGCCCGCGCAGAACAGCACCCAGCCGCCGACCCCCTCCGGGGTGCCCATCCCGAACCCGGCGGCCGCGTCGAAGTAGGCCTGGCGGCGGCGCAGCCAGAACACCTCCGGCACGCCGAGGCTGCGCGGGTCGAGCCCGCTCGACACCGTGACCAGGCGCGACGCCGCCCGCGCGACGACACCGTCGGCGCTGCCGAAGGGTCGCAGCGACAACAGCTCACCGTGCACGACCGCCGCGAGCACGGGCGCGGGCGCCTTGCTCGCCTGGACGGTCTGCACCAGCAGATCCAGCCGCTCGGCGACGCCGGGGGTCGAGCGCGGCCTGCCGAGTTCCTGCTCATCGGCGACCAGGTCGGCGGCGGCGAGCAGGTGCAGCCGGGCCAGCGCCTGCAGCGGCGCGCGCTGCCAGGTGCCGACCAGATTCGTCAGCGCGTCACCGTCGAGCGCCTGCCCGACCCGCAGCGCGCCGGCCAGCACCGGATCGCTGACCTTGCCGTCGGCGGGCAGGTCGGTGCTCGCACCCTCGATGGCGGCCGAGGACCGCGCGGCGCGCACGGCCGCCTCTGCGGCGGTTGTCGCCCAGCCACGCCGGTTCGACTTGTGCCGATGCACCGCGGCGAGCGCGTCGCGGGCCTTGTCGGCGGCTTCACGCACGCCGGGCAGGTCGACCAGGGGCTGCAGCGGATCAGTCACGGCATACGAGGCTACCGTCCGACCACCGCGCCCCCGACGACCACGTGCAGACCGCGCACCCCCGGCCAGGTGCGGTCCGGCCACAGCTCCTCGGCCAACCGCTTGGCGGCCGGGGTCAGCGCCCGGCGCCTGCGCGCTTCCAGCTCGGCCTGCCGTTCGGCCTGAATGCGATCCATCGGCGTCTCCTACCCCTGCGATCCACCACGCACCACCTCGGACCTGGCTCACGGTACGCCGGTGAGCTGCGCGGACGAGGCGTTTCGCGCGGCGGAGCCGGGTCGGCGCGCGTCACCCGGCGAGCAGCTCCCGGCCCGGGATCGCGTCGAGCAGCGCCCGCGTGTAGTCCTGTTCCGGCGCCGCGAACACTTCGTCGGTGGTCGCGGACTCGACGACCTTGCCCGCCCGCATGACCAGGACGTGGTCGGCGATCTGCCGGACGACGGCCAGGTCGTGCGTGATGAACAGATAGGTCAGGCCGAGCTCGGCCTGCAGATCGTTGAGCAGGGTGAGGATCTGGGCCTGGACCAGCACGTCGAGCGCCGAGACCGCCTCGTCGCAGACCACCAGCTCGGGCGAGAGCGCCAGCGCCCGCGCGATCGCCACCCGCTGACGCTGCCCACCCGAGAGCTCGTTCGGATACCGGCGCAGCACCGACGACGGCAGCGACACCTTGTCGAGCAGATCGCGCACCACCGCCTCCCGCTCGGCCGGGGTGCCGATCTTGTGCACCCGCAGCGGCTCCTCGATGGTGCGGAAGATGGAGTACATCGGGTCGAGCGAGCCGTAGGGGTTCTGGAAGATCGGCTGCACGCGACGCCGGAAGGCGAACGCGCCCTTGGGGTCCAACGTGGCGACGTCCTTGCCGTCGAAGGACACGCTGCCCGCGGTCGGTTCGAGCAGGCCGAGCACCATCTGGGCGATAGTCGACTTGCCGGAACCGGACTCGCCGACGATCGCGGTGGTCGTCCCCCGGTCGACGCTGAAGCTCACGTCGTCGACCGCCACGAAATCCGTGGACTGCCACGGCCGCTTGCCACGGATCTTGAACGCCTTGGACAGATTCCGCACCTCGAGCACAGTGTCGCCGACATTGTCCCCGGCCTCGGCCACCTCGACGGCCTGCGCCCGCACGGCGGCCCGCTGCCGCGACGACGACATCCGCTGCGCCGCCAGCGACGGCGCCGAGTTGACCAGTTTCCTGGTGTACGCGTGCTGCGGATCGCGCAGGATCTGCAGCGCCGGACCGGATTCCACGACCCGGCCGCGATACATCACCACCAGGTGCTCGGCCCGTTCCGCGGCCAGGCCGAGGTCGTGGGTGATCAGCAGGACCGCGGTGCCGAGCTCGGCGGTCAGCTGTTCGAGATGACCGAGGATCTGCCGCTGCACGGTGACGTCCAGCGCCGAGGTCGGCTCGTCGGCGATGAGCAGCTTGGGCCGGCAGGACAGCCCGATCGCGATCAGCGCGCGCTGGCGCATACCGCCGGAGAACTCGTGCGGATACTGGTTCACCCGCCGCTCGGCGTCCGACATCCCCGCCTCGGCGAGCAGTTCCACCGCGCGCTTGCGGGCGGCGTCGCCGGTGGCGATGCCGTTGGCCGCCAGCGTCTCCCGGATCTGGAAGCCGATCTTCCACACCGGGTTCAGGTTCGACATCGGGTCCTGCGGGACCAGGCCGATGCCGTTGCCGCGGATCGCGACGATCTCCTTCTCCGACGCCTGGGTGAGGTCGGTGCCGTCGAACAGGATCTGCCCGCCGGTGACCTTGCCGGTGCCGGGCAGCAGGTCGATGATCGCGTGCGCGGTCGTCGATTTGCCCGAGCCCGACTCACCGACGATGGCGACGGTCTGACCTGGGAAGACGGTGAGATTCACGCCGCGAACGACGGGTACCTGCTTGCCGTCGGTGGTGAAACACACGTCGAGATCGCGGATCTCGAGCAGTGGGGTGGCCTCGCTCATCGGGTGCGCTCCTTCGGATCGAGCGCGTCGCGCACCGCGTCACCGAGCAGGATGAAGCTCAGCACCGTGATGGCCAGCGCGGCCGCCGGGTAGAACAGGATCGGCGAGGTACGGATCTCGTACTTCGCGCGGGCGATATCGGCGCCCCAGGCCACGATGTCGGGCGGCAGGCCGACACCGAGGAACGACAGGGTGGCCTCGGTGACGATGAAGACGCCGAGCCACAGCGTGGCGACCACGATCAGCGGACCCGCCGCGTTCGGCAGCACGTGCCGCATCAGGGTCCCCAGCCGCGACACGCCCAGCGCCTTGGCCGCGGTGACGTACTCGCTGTTCTTGGCCTCGATCACCGCGCCGCGGGCGATGCGCGCCGCCTGCGGCCAGGTGAACGCGACGAGGATCAGGATCACCGTCAGCACCGTCGTCGGCCGCAGCAGCTGCAGCAGCACGATCGCCGCCAGCACCATCGGGATGGCGTAGAAGACCTCGGCGATCCGCGAGACCACGGTGTCGAGGAAGCCGCCGAAGAATCCCGACAGCGCGCCGAGAATCCCGCCGACCAGCAGGAACAGCATCGCCGCTCCGATCCCGACGCTGACCGATGCCCGCGCGCCGTAGATCGTGCGCGCGTAGACGTCGCAGCCCTGCTTGTCGAACCCGAACGGGTGACCGGGACGGGGGCCGTCCATGCCGAACTCGCCGAGGCACAGCTTCGGGTCCTGGCTGGTGAACAGCGACGGCCACACCACGACCAGCAGCACCAGCACGATCAGCACGACCGCGACCAGGAACACCGGATTACGGCGCAACCGCCGCCACGCGTCACCCCAGATGCTGGTCGGCGTGCCCGTGTCGACCACCCGGTCGGTGGCCAGCACTTCCACCTCGTCGGCGGGGGCCACGTAATGCTGTTGGCTCTCATGCATAACGGATCCTCGGGTCCAGCGCGGCGTAGAGCAGGTCGATGAACAGGTTGGTCAGCAGGAACACCACGACGAGCACCGTCACGAACGACACCACCGTCGGCGGCTCGCCGCGGGTGATCGCCTGGTACATGGTGCCGCCGACACCGGGAATGTTGAAGATGCCCTCGGTGACGATGGCGCCCGCCATCAGCGCGCCGAAATCGGCGCCGAGAAACGTGACCACCGGGATCATCGAATTCCGCAGGATGTGCACGGTGACCACCCGCCTGCGACCCAGCCCCTTCGCCGTCGCAGTGCGCACGTAGTCGGCGGTCTTGTTCTCCGCCACCGAGTTACGGGTCAACCGCAGCACGTAGGCGAACGACAGCGACCCGAGCACGAATGCCGGGACGAGCAATTCCCCCAGGCTCGCGTTGCCGGTGACGGTGACCGGCGCGATCCCCCATTTCACCCCGAGGAAGAACTGCGCCAGATAGCCGACGACGAACACCGGCACCGCGATGATCACCAGGCTGGCGATCAGCATGGTCGAATCGAAGAGCTTGCCCTTGCGCAGGCCCGCGATCAGGCCGAACACGATACCGAACAGGCCCTCGATGAGGACAGCGAGAAACGCGAGTTTGATCGTGATCGGGAAGGCGCGCTGGAGTTCCTCGCGCACCGGCCTGCCCGAGAACGAGGTACCGAAATCGAGGGTGAGAATCCCCTTCAGATAGTGCAGGTATTGCACGATGAACGGCTGATCGAGGTGATACCGGGCGCGCAGTGCCGCCTCGGCCGCCGGGGTCAGCGGTTTCTCCCCGGCCAGCGCCTTGATCGGGTCACCGGGGATCAGGAACACCATCGCGTAGATCAGCAGCGTCGCGCCGAGGAACACCGGGATCATCTGGAGCAGGCGCCGAAGTATGTACCAAGCCATCTTTCCTCCGAAAACGACTGGGGCCGAGCCACTTACCGTGGCCCGGCCCAGTTCCGAGTGTTATTTCTCGATGTTCTCGAAGTCGAACAGACCGTTCCAGGCCAGCTCGGCCTTGGTCACCCGGTCGGATCGGCCCGCGGCGGCGACATAGTCGAACACCGGGATGTCGGCCATGTCCTTGATCATGATCGTCTGCGCTTGGGCGATCAGCTTGTAGGACTCCTGCTGGGTCGGCGCGGCCATGGCGGCGTCGAAGAGGCGGTCCACCTCCGGGTTGTTGTAGTCGACATTGTTGGTGTCGGAGTAGCTGTAGTACTGCGAGGACAGGAACTGCATCATCGTCGGGTAGTCGCCCTGCCAGCCGTAGCGGAAGGCGGTGCCGATGGTCTTGGCGTTCACCGCGTCACGCACATTCTTGAACGTGGGTACCGGGTTGGCCACCGCGTCGATCCCGAGGGTGTTCTTCACGCTGTTGGCCACGGCCTCGATCCAGGCCTGGTGACCGCCGTCGGAGTTGTAGGTGATCGTGTACTTGCCCGACCACGGCGAGATCGCGTCGGCCTGCGCCCACAGCTTCTTGGCCTGGTCGGGGTTGTAGTCGAACACTTCCGAGCCCGGCAGGTTGCCGTCGAAGCCGGGCAGCGTCGATGCGGTGAAATCGCGCGCGGGAATGCGCAATCCGTTGAAGATCTTGTCGATGATCTGCGGGCGGTTGATCGCCATCGAGATCGCCTTGCGGCGCAGCACGCCTTCCTCGCCACCGAAATGCGGCACGCTGGTCTGGATGCCGATGTGCTGGTTCTGCGCGGTCGGCTTGGTGATCGCGCGGTCGCCCAGGTCGCTCTTGTAGGAGGTCAGCGCGCTGTCGGGAATGGTGTCGAGGGTATCGAGATTGCCCGCCTGGAGATCGGCGTAGGCGGTGTCGAAGGACTGGTACATGACGAACCGCAGGCCCTTGTTCTTGGCCGGGCGGCCGCCGGGGTACTCCGGGTTGGGGGTCAAGTCGATCTTGACGTTGTGCTCCCACGAACCGAAGGCGTAGGGGCCGTTGCCGATCGGCTTCTCGCCGAAGGCCTTCATGTCCTTGAAGGCGGCGTCGGGCAGCGGATAGAACGGCGCGTAGCCGAGCGCGCTCTCGAAATCGATCGAGGGGGATTTGAGTTCGACGGTGAAAGTGCGGTCGTCGACCACCTTCAGGCCCGCCATCGTCTGCGCCTTGGGCTGTTCGGCATTCACCTCGTCGAATCCGACAATGGGGGTGAACACGTAACTCTGCAGCTGGGCATTGGAGGCGAGCGCGCCGTAGTTCCACGCGTCGACGAAGGACTTGGCGGTCACCGTGGTGCCGTCGGTGAACTTCCAGTTCGGCTTGATGGTGATCCGGTACGACTTGCGATCGGCGGTCTCGATCTTCTCCGCCATCTCGTCGTGCGCCTCACCGGTGGCGTCGTAGTACTTCAGCCCGGCGAACAAACGGTCGACGACGCGACCGCCCATGTTCTCGTTGGTGTTGGTCGGTACCAACGGATTCTGCGGTTCCCCCGCGTTGGTGGTGACAATGCTCGCGTCGGCACTGTCGTCGGACGAGCACGCGGTCAGGCCGAGGCTGGTGGCCGCCAGGCCCGCTGCGATCAGCGCGGTCGCTCTGATGAATCTCAACGCTCTCTCCCGGTTCGATTCCCGTGGCATAACGCTCGGAGGTTAGCCACTTCGGCCCGGTTTTTCAGTGAACCGAGCCTTTTTCGCTTCACATGTATCAGTACGGTTACTCGACGGAAACGCAGGAAAAAATGCCGAGCCCCTCATGCTCGGCAGAAAAAAATGAACAATTCTCGGAACCATCAGCTGAACGGTTGATTTAAAACGATAGCCCGCGACCGGCCGGTCTGTCCGCGAAGTCATCGGATGAACCGGCCCCGATTGACCATGCCGAAACCTGGCCGACACAACGCCGACGACAGCGCGGCCGGGTTGACTACGCTCGGGGGAGCAGGGGTGAGCCCCGCGCGACCGACCCGACCGCACCAGGCATGTGAGGCTGATTCGACATGACCGAAACCGCTGCAGGACACCAGGATTCGTATCCCCCGAGCGCGGAGTTCGCCGCCTCCGCCAACGCGGGCGCCGACCTCTACGAGCGCGGCGAGACCGACCGTGACGGCTTCTGGGCCGAGCAGGCGAACCGGCTGCACTGGCACACGCCCTTCACCCAGGTACTGGACTGGAGCGACGCCCCGGTCGCGCGCTGGTTCGCCGACGGCGAGCTCAACGTCGCCTACAACTGCGTCGACCGCCACGTCATCGACGGACACGGCGACCAGGTCGCCATCCACTGGGAAGGCGAACCCGGCGACTCACGCGACATCACCTATCGCGAACTGCTCGAAGAGGTCTCCCGCGCCGCGAACTACCTGACCGAGCTCGGCCTCGAGGCGGGTGATCGCGTGGCGATCTACATGCCGATGGTGCCCGAGGCGATCGTGTCGATGCTGGCCTGCGCGCGGCTGGGGCTCACCCATTCGGTCGTCTTCGCCGGGTTCTCGCCGACGGCCCTGCGGCAGCGCGTCGACGACGCCGAGGCCCGGCTGATCATCACCACCGACGGGCAGTGGCGGCGTGGTAAGCCCGCCCCGCTCAAGGAGGCCGTCGACGAGGCGCTCGCGGCCAAGGGCGATGTGCCGTCCTCGGTGGAGCACGTGCTCGTCGTGCGCCGGGTCGGCACCGAGGTGCCGTGGACCGATGGCCGCGATCTGTGGTGGCACGAAACCGTCG
Source organism: Nocardia sp. NPDC051833 (assembly GCF_040681225.1). Taxonomy (NCBI): domain Bacteria; kingdom Bacillati; phylum Actinomycetota; class Actinomycetes; order Mycobacteriales; family Nocardiaceae; genus Nocardia; species Nocardia sp. NPDC051833. The sequence continues at coordinate 3,019,994 of NZ_JBFAYK010000001.1, read as the reverse complement.
GCAACGCTTCGCCGTCCCATGAGGCACAGCCCTTCCCCGCCGAACACCCCCTCTTCATCCTCTACACCTCCGGCACCACCGGAAAACCCAAAGGCATCCTGCACACCACCGGCGGCTACCTCACCCAAGCCGCCTACACCCACCACAACGTCTTCGACCACAAAGCAGGCCAGGACGTCTACTGGTGCACCGCCGACATCGGCTGGGTCACCGGACACAGCTACATCGTCTACGGACCACTGGCCAACCGCGCCACCCAGGTCGTCTACGAAGGCACCCCCAACTCCCCCAACGAACACCGCCACTTCGACATCATCGAGAAGTACGGCGTCACCATCTACTACACCGCCCCCACCCTCATCCGCACCTTCATGAAATGGGGACGCGAGATCCCCGACGCCCACAATCTGTCCACCCTGCGCCTGCTCGGCTCCGTCGGTGAACCGATCAACCCCGAAGCCTGGCGCTGGTACCGCGACGTCATCGGCGCCAACAAAACCCCCATCGTCGACACCTGGTGGCAGACCGAAACCGGCGCCATCATGATCTCCCCACTGCCCGGCGTCACCGCGGCCAAGCCCGGCGCGGCCATGCGCGCGCTGCCCGGTATCTCGGCGACGGTGGTCGACGAGGAGGGCAAGCCGGTCCAGCTCGGCGAGACCGAGGCCAACGGCTACCTGGTGCTGGACAAGCCGTGGCCGTCGATGCTGCGCGGCATCTGGGGCGACATGGAGCGGTACAGGGCCACCTACTGGGAGCGCTACGCCGAGCAGGGCTGGTACTTCGCGGGCGACGGCGCCAAGCTCGACGCCGACGGCGACCTCTGGGTGCTCGGCCGGGTCGACGACGTGATGAACGTGTCCGGCCACCGCATCTCCACCGCCGAGGTCGAGTCCGCCCTCGTCGGGCACCCGGCCGTGGCCGAGGCCGCCGTCGTCGGCGCCAGCGACGCGACCACCGGGCAGGGGATCGTCGCCTTCGTCATCCTCACCGGTGACTCGGCGGGCCGGGCGGGCGACGGCCTGGTCGACGAGCTGAAGGCCGAGGTGGCCAAGGAGATCAGCCCGATCGCCAAGCCGCGCGAGATCCACATCGTGCCCGAGCTGCCCAAGACCCGCAGCGGCAAGATCATGCGACGGCTGCTGCGCGATGTGGCCGAGGGCCGCGAACTCGGCGACACCTCGACCCTGGTCGATCCGGGCGTTTTCGAGGCGATTCGGGCCGGCGGCAACTGAGGCGGGGCGCGCCGCGAACGCGCAGGATACGGCCGGTGGCATCGGATGTCACCGGCCGTGTCCGTTAGAATTGCGTTCAGGTGTGCCGGGAAGACTGGTCGGCATGCGGTCGTGAATCTCCAGGTACCGCCGGGTGGATGAGCGCCCGCAGCGCCGTCGACCCCGCCGAAAGGCCCCCTGTGATCACCCGTGTTCGTTCCGAGCTCACCCGCTATCTCCGCACCGAGACCGTCGGTGGCGCGCTGCTGCTCATCGCCGCCGCCGTCGCGCTGATCTGGGTCAATTCGCCCTGGGGCGCGAGCTATCAGACGATGGTCGACACCCGGCTCAGCATCCCCGCGCTGCACCTGGATCTCACCCTGGCCGACTGGACCAAGGACGGGCTGCTCGCGATCTTCTTCTTCGTCGCCGGGCTGGAGCTCAAACGCGAGTTCGTCGTCGGCGAGCTGGCCGACCCGAAGCGGGCCGCGCTGCCGATCATCGCCGCCGTCGGCGGCGTCGTCACCCCCGCGCTGATCGCGATCACGGTCGGCCACGGTGTGCCCGGTATGGACAACGGCTGGGCGATCCCGGTCGCCACCGACATCGCCTTCGCGCTCGCGGTCCTCGCCATGACCGGCTCGCGCATTCCCGCCAGCGCGCGGGTGTTCCTGCTGAGCCTGGCCGTGGTCGACGATCTGCTCGCGATCATCCTCATCGCGGTGCTGTTCACCGCGTCGCTGTCGATGCTGTGGCTCGGGGTCGCGCTGGCCTGCTGCGCGGCCTGGGCGCTGGCGCAGCGGCAGCGGCTGCACACACCGCTGTTCTATGTGCCGGTCGCGCTGGTCTGCTGGTACGCGCTGCACGAGGCGGGCATCCATCCCACGCTGGCCGGTGTGGCACTCGGACTGCTCACCAGAGTGCGCAAGGACCCGGGCGAGAAGATGGCGCCCGCCACCCATCTCGAGCATGTCGTGCAGCCGATCTCGGCGGGCATCTGCGTGCCGCTGTTCGCGCTGTTCGCCTCCGGCGTTCCGCTCGACGCCGCGGTGTTCGGCTCGCTGTTCACCGATCGGTTGTCGCTGGCGATCATCCTCGGACTGCTGCTCGGCAAGACGATCGGCATCTTCGGGATCAGCTGGCTCGCGATCCGGTTCGGCGTGGCGAAACGACCGGTGGGGCTGGAATATCGCGACATGTTCGCCCTGTCGGTACTGGGCGCGATCGGGTTCACCGTTAGCCTGCTGGTGGCGGAACTCGCCCTGGCCGATGTCGGTGACGACGCCATCGATCTGGCGAAGGCCGCCGTCCTGGTGACCTCCATGGCAGCATCGCTGCTCGGATCGGCGCTACTGTTGCGCCGAGGACGTGTGCACCAGGCGCGCCGCGAAGCGGACGAGCTACAACCGGACAGTGAGGCCTAGTAGTGCCAGGACAGGGAGAAGGGTCGACGAAGTGAGTTACACCCAAGGCGGAAATGACGGTCGCACGGTCACTTCCATCCCGTTGACCGACGCCAACCCGCCCGGATCGGCGAGTTTCGGCAGCCTCGTCCGCGATGCGACCGAACAGATGTCCACACTGGTCCGCGCCGAGGTCGCGCTGGCCAAGGCCGAGGTCACCGCCGAGGTCCGTAAGGGACTCACCGGCAGCGTGTTCTTCATTCTCGCGCTGACCGTGCTGCTGTTCAGCTCGTTCTTCTTTTTCTTCTTCCTCGCCGAACTGCTGGACGTGTGGCTGTACCGCTGGGCCGCGTTCCTGATCGTGTTCGTGCTGATGGTGATCACGACGGCCTTGCTCGCGTTGCTCGGCTGGCTCAAGGTCCGCAAGCTGCGGGCGCCGGAGAAGACGATCAACTCGCTCAAGCAGACGGCCGAGGTGCTGCCCGCGGCGCTCACCCACAGCGAGCCCGCTCCCGCGCTGGAGAAGTCGACCCGTCGATGACGCGCCGGGCGGGCCCGGTCGCGACGGCCGGACCCGCCTACTAGGCTCGATCGGCGTGTCGTCCAACTCATTCCCGGATCCGTCCAGCGTCCGTTACGACGGACCGTGGACCCACCGGGACGTGCACGCCAACGGGATCCGCTTCCACGTCGTCGAAGCCGACGGAACGGACCGCGCCGATGCCCCGCTGGTGCTGCTGCTGCACGGCTTCGCCGACTTCTGGTGGTCGTGGCGGCACCAGCTGACCGGGCTCACCGAGCACGGGTACCGCCCCGTCGCCGTCGACCTGCGTGGCTACGGCGACACCGACAAACCACCGCGCGGTTACGACGGCTGGACCCTCGCCGGTGACATCGCCGGCCTGATCCGGGCGCTCGGCCACACCGAGGCCACGCTCGTCGGGCACGCCGAGGGCGGCCTGGTCTGCTGGGCCACCGCCGTGCTGCATCCCCGGCTGGTCCGCTCGATCGCCCTGGTGAGTTCGCCGCACCCGGCGGCGTTGAAGAGCGCGGTCCTGCGCGATCCGGCGCAGCGCCGCACCTGGCTGCCGGATTTCCTGCGCTACCAGCTGCCGCGCTATCCGGAGCACCTGCTCACCCGCCGCGACGGCGCCGAGGTGGAGCGGCTGCTCCGCGAGCGGGTCGGTGAATCCTGGTCACGCACGGCCGAATTCGCCGAGACCGCGGCGCGGATGCGCACCGCCATCCGCATTCCCGGCGCCGCGCACAGCGCGCTGGAATACCAGCGCTGGGCCTTCCGCAGTCAGTGGCGGCCCGACGGCAAGCGGTTCATGGCCACCATGCGCACGCCGATCGACATCCCGGTCCTCGGGCTGCGCGGCGAACACGATCCCTACCTGCTGCCGACCACGTTCCACCGTGGGGCGCGGCTGTCGCCGGATCGGACGCTGGTGTCGATCCCGCGGGCCGGGCACTACGCCCACCAGGAGAACCCCGGCAAGGTCAACGAGGTGCTGACCACCCGCTGGCGCGAACAGAACGGCGTCAACGGCTCGCCCAAGGACGGCCTGGTCTCGCCCTGACCGAGTTCGTCCCGGGCAGCCGGTGGCCGCCCGGGACGATCCGCGCTCAGCTCAGGACGCACGCACCGGTGGGAACCGGGCTCCCGCTGGTCTGCGCGGCCGCCAGTTCGGGGGCGATCTCGCGCAGGGTCAGCACGTAGCCGGTGTCGTCGTCGGTGACGGCGGCGCCGAAGACCACGCCGAGCACCTGGCCCTCGGTGTCGACCAGCGGTCCGCCCGAGTTGCCGGCCCTGACCTGACCGCGCACGGTGTACACCTCGCGCTCGACGGTGCCGTCCCGGTGGATCGTCGGGCCGGTGAGGTCGAGGGTCTCGCGGACACGGGCGGCGCTGGCGGTGTACGGGCCGCCACCGGGGTAGCCGAGCACGATCGCGCTCTCCCCCGAGCTCGCCGCCTCCGGCGCCTGCGGCACGACCGGCGCGGTCAGACCCGGCACGGCGAGGACCGCGATGTCCTTGGACGGGTCGAACAGCACCACGCTGGCCTCCATCGGCCCGCGCGCGGTGTCGACCGACACGCTCGTGGTGCCCGCGACGACGTGCGCGTTGGTCATCACCCGTTCCGGCGCGACGACGAAGCCGGAGCCCTCGAGCGCCCGCTGGCAACTGGGCGCGACACCGCGGATGCGCAACACGCTCTGCTGGAGCGAAGCCGCGACCGGACTGGCGAGCACGCTCGCGTCCGGCGGTTCGACCGCGGCGATCGGCGCCCGGCCGAACGGCCCGATGACATCCGGCAGCCCGGACGTGTCGAGCAGCTTGGAGAATTCGTTGGGCAGCTTGCGCAGCCACTGCGGCGCCACCGAGTTGACGTCGGCGAGCACTCGCGACCCGTTGATGGCGGCCGCGACCCCCGGTTGGGACGCGGTGGCCAGCGGCAGCGCGAGCAGCCACGCCGCGACCAGCACGGTCGCCGCCTGTAGGACGGCACCGACCACACTGTCCACGCTGCGCGCGGCCGGATGCCGGATGCCGGTGCGCGCGGCCCGGCCGAGCACCATGCCCGCGACCTCACCGACGATCACCAGCAGCACGATCAGCAGGATGCCGCCGAGCAACCGGCTGCGCCCCTCACTGAGGTGTTTGAGGATGTGTGGCGCGATCAGAATGCCGGCGACCGCGCCGAGCGCGACGCCGAAGAACGCCAGCGCCGAGGCCACCGCGCCCTGCCGCCAGCCGGTGGACGCCGCGACCAACGCGATCAGCACCACCGCGATATCGAGCCATACCGACGGGCTCACAGGGTCATTCCGACCGCAGCCAACGAGCTCTCCAAGTCACGCACGTCGCCCCGATCCCAGTCTCTTTCCCACCCAGCCGTTTTGATGATTCCGGCGAGGATACCGCCGGTGAGCCCCCAGACCAGCATGCCGTCGACCTGGAACGCGGGACTCTGGTAGCCGAGACTGCCACGCACCATGAATCTGTGTGCCGGATCGAGCAATTCGGTCAGCGGAATACGGACGACACGCTCGGTTTCCGCCTGATCGACGACGCCGACCGCGCTCGGTGCTCGCCAGTAGCCGAGGACCGGGGTCACGTCGAACTTCGACGGCGGTACGAACAGTTTCGGCAGCATCGCGAAGGGCTGCACGCCCGCCGGGTCGAGGCCGGTCTCCTCGGCGGCCTCACGCAGCGCGGTGCCGATCGGGCCGTCGTCGCCCGGGTCCTCGGCGCCACCGGGGAACGCGACCTGGCCGCGATGCTGCCGCATGGTGGACGCGCGCTGGGTGAGCAGCACGTCGGCGTCGGCGGGCAGCCCGCCCGGGGCGGCGGAGTCGGCCTCCGGCGAGCCGCCGAACAGCACGAGCACGGCGGCCTGGCGCGGCTTGCCGGTGATCGACATGGCCCGGCGCAGCGCGCGGGAGGTGGCGAGGGTGTCGTCGGCATCGGGGCCACCGTGCCGGATCGCGGCGGTCAGCCAGGACGGGAGGCCGGACTCGTCCAGCCGTAGTACACCGTTCATCACAACGTCCTTCGTCATACCGCGATCCGAACGCCGAGCTCCTCGGCCACCGTGTCGGCGATGTCGGCGACATCGGCGAACGTGCGAACCTCGACACTGGCAATCGTGCCGTCCGCGCGCACGAGCACCGACACCGGGAGTACCGCGGGCGCGCCGACGGCGGTGCGCACGCTCGCCCGCGGGTCCTCGATTCCGGGCAGCGTGATGCCGAGGCCGTCCAGCCGCGACAGCGCCTTCACCTCGTCGGGATCGCTGTGCACGGTGAGCACGGTGAGCTGCGAGCCCGCGCGCTGCGCGAATTCCTGCAGGTGGGGCAGCTCGACGGCGCACGGACCACACCAGTACGCCCACAGGTTGAGCAGCGCGGGCTTGCCGCCGAGCGCGGCGGCGAGGTCGACGGGCGCGCCGTCGGCGAGGCAGTTCAGGGTGATCCCGGCCAGCGGACCCGATCCGGTCGGCTGGGCCGGGGCCGGGCACGGCGCCAGACCCGCCGCGGCCCGCTGCTCGGCCGACGCGGTCGCCGGTTGCTCGGCCCGCGGCGCGGACGGGCCAGCGTTCTCGGAACCACCACGCGGCCACAGCGCCACCGCCGCGGCGACGACCAGGATCAGCGCGGCCAGCGCCCAGCGGACCGCGGGCCGTCGCACCGGCGACGGCCCGGCGGGATCACTCACAGGCCGACCAGATCGAGCAGGTGCTCGCGCTCAGGCCCCTTGACCAGATCGGCGGCGGCCACCGGATCGGTCGGCCCGATCCCGAACGACGGGCAATCGTTGGCGAGTACGCAGGCGCCGCACGCCGGCTTGCGCGCATGACACACCCGGCGACCGTGAAAGATCACCCGATGCGAGAGCATCGTCCACTCCTTGCGCTCGATCAGCTCGCCGACCGCGTGTTCGACCTTGACCGGATCCTCGTCCTCGGTCCACTTCCAGCGGCGCACCAGCCTGCCGAAATGAGTGTCGACCGTGATTCCCGGCACATCGAAGGCGTTACCGAGGATGACGTTCGCAGTCTTGCGTCCGATGCCGGGCAACTTGACCAGTTCCGGCATGGTGTGAGGCAACTCACCGTCGAATTCGGTGACCAGCGCCTGGCCGAGCCCGATGAGCGAACTGGTCTTGTTCCGGTAGAACCCCGTCGGCCGGATGTATTCCTCCAGCTCGGCCCGGTTGGCCTCGGCGTAGTCGCGCGTGCTGCGGTACTTGGCGAACAGCGCGGGAGTGGTGAGGTTCACGCGGACGTCGGTGCACTGGGCCGACAGGATCGTCGCCACGGCCAGCTCCAGCGGCGTGGTGAAATCCAGCTCGCAGTGCGCGTCGGGGAAGGCCGCGGCGAGGGTACGGTTCATCCGGCGTGCCCGCCGAACCAATCCGATCCGCGTTTCCGCAGCTATCGCACGGTTCTTGCGCTTGCGCGCCGCGGAGATACCGGTGGGCGCCGCGGCCGTTTCGGCGTCGCCTGCGGCCGCGGTGGAGGGGGAAACGGGCACCTGTCCACCATACGGAACCGCTACGACAACATCGGGTGGCCAGTTTGCCGCCTGTGTTCCATCTGAGACCTGGACCGTGTTTACTGCCTGTCATGCAAGGACTCGCTGTGGTGCTCTTCCCAGTGCTGTTGATGCTGTTCGCGCTGGGGATGGAGCGGGTCGAGAATCGGCTCCGAAAGCTTCTCGAACCCGACGAAGAGGTTCAGCAGTACCTGGACAACGCCAGCAACGCCGAAGTGAAAGAGCTGACGAAGCTCGGCCTCCCCGCCGCGGTCGCGCGGATGCGCAAGCGCCGCTCACGGACCGCCGAAATGGACGTCGCTCGGGCCAGCTGATCATCGTTCCACCCTGGGCACAACCGCCCGTTCACACTCCGCGCACAGTGCGCAATCCACTCTTTACGTGGTGTCTGTCACTGTGCTGCTGTGATGCCGCGTAGACTGCGCTGTTGGTCGATTCGCTCGACCAGGTTCGCTAGCCATTTCCCATAAGGAGCACATTCGTGGACGAGGCCCTCGCCAGAGCAGGCATCTTCCAAGGCGTCGAGCCCACCGCGGTGGCCGCGCTCGCCAAGCAGCTGCAGCCCGTAGATTTTCCGCGCGGCCACGTCATCTTCAACGAGGGCGAACCCGGCGACCGGCTGTACATCATCACCTCGGGCAAGGTGAAGATCGGCCGTCGGTCCCCGGACGGCAGGGAAAACCTGCTGACCATCATGGGTCCGTCCGACATGTTCGGTGAACTGTCGATCTTCGACCCGGGCCCGCGTACCTCGACCGCCACCACGGTCACCGAGGTCCGCGCGGTGACGATGGACCGGGACGCGCTCAAGGCGTGGATCGATCAGCGCCCCGAGATCGCCGAGCAGCTGCTGCGCGTGTTGGCCCGACGTCTTCGCCGCACCAACAACAATCTCGCCGACCTGATCTTCACCGACGTGCCGGGTCGCGTCGCCAAGGCGCTGCTGCAGCTCGCTCAGCGCTTCGGCACCCAGGAAGCGGGCGCGCTGCGCGTGACCCACGACCTCACCCAGGAAGAGATCGCCCAGCTGGTCGGCGCCTCCCGTGAAACCGTGAACAAGGCGCTGGCCGACTTCGCGCATCGCGGCTGGCTGCGACTCGAGGGCAAGAGCGTGCTGATCTCGGATTCCGAGCGGCTCGCGCGTCGCGCTCGCTGAGGCGAGTAGTTCGTCGACGTCTCGGCACGCCGGGACCACCGGTGCGGCTCCGCAGGAAGAGGGCCTCGTCCGCACCACTGTGGTTCCGGCGTGCCGTCGTCGTTTCAGCAGGTCTGCCGCGCATGCCGACGGCCGACGTGCAGATCACCACACGTCGGCCGTCGGGCCGGGCTCAGGCCCGTTCGGCCCGCAGATATTCCAGCTGTGCCTTCACCGAGCTACGCGCGGCGGGCCACAGCCGTTTGTCCACATCGGCGTACACCTTGCGGACGACCTCGAAAGCACCCGCGTCCTGGCCCAATTCGACCAGCGCCGCGCGGATCTGATCGAGCCGTTCGCGCCGGTGGTTCAGGTAGTACCGCACCACCGGGGCCGCGTCGGGATGATCGGGACCGTGCGCGGGCAGCAGTGCCTTGCCCGCGCCGCGCTCGAGCAGCAGCTCCAGCGAGCCGAGGAAGTCGGCGAGCGCGCCCGGTGACGAGGCCAGGACGGTCGTGCCCTGGCCGAGCACCGTGTCACCGGTGATGATCGCGTCGTCGAGCAGGAAGCTCACCGAGTCGGCGGTGTGGCCCGGGGTGGCGAGCACGGTGATCCGCAGGCCCGCCGCCTCGACGACCTCGCCGGCCACCAGCGCGCTCACCTCGCCGCGCAGGTAGCTCGGATCCACCGAACGCACCGGCGTCCCGGTGGCCTTCACCAGGTGATCGATGCCGCCGGTGTGATCGGGGTGGTGATGGGTGATCAGGGTCAGCGCCACCCGGCCGCCGGTGGCCGCGACGATCGCGGCCGTGTGCTTCTTGTCCTTCGGCCCCGGATCGACGACCACGTAGTCGTCGCTGCCGGGAGCGCGCAGCAGCCAGGTGTTGGTGCCGTCGAGCGTCATCTGCGACGGGTTGTCCGCCAGCAGGACCGATGCCGACGGCGTGACCGCCCTGACCTGGCCGTACGCGGGATGTTCCAGTGCCATGACGGCTGCCTATCCGACCTCGACGATCAATTCCACCTCGACGGGAGTGTTCTTCGGCAGTTCCGAGACACCCACCGCGGAGCGCGCGTGCACGCCCGCCTCGCCGAAGACCTCGCCGAGGAACTCCGAGGCGCCGTTGATCACGATCGGCTGATCGGTGAATCCCGGTGCGGAGTTGACGAACCCGACGACCTTGACGATCCGCACGACCTGGTCGAGCCCGACCAGATCGTGCACGGCGGCCAGCGCGTTCAGCGCGCACAGCCGCGCGGCCTCCTTGGCCTGCTCCACATCGACGTCCGCGCCGACCTTGCCGACCGCCGACAGTTCACCGTCGACGAAGGGCAGCTGGCCGGAGGTGTACACCAGCGAACCGGTGCGCACGGCCGGGATGTAGGCCGCGACGGGAGCGGCGACCGGCGGCAGGGTGACCCCGAGCCGATCGAGCGCGTCCTTCCACGCGGTGGCCACGGCTACTTCTGCCGCTTCAGGTAGGCGACGTGCTGCTCGCCGGTCGGGCCGGGCAGCACCGTGACCAGCTCCCAGCCGTCGGCGCCCCACTGGTCGAGGATCTGCTTGGTCGCGTGCGTCAGCAGCGGCACGGTGGCGTACTCCCACAGGGTGACTTCACTCATGGTGTGAGTTTAGGGCGCACCCCGACCGCCGCCGAGAAACGGGTTATAGGCTCGGCCACGTGGGAGCACCAACAGCAGAGCCGGTTTCGTCGGTTCCCGAACCGTCGACCGGATGGCCACAGCGCGCGGCCACCGCCCGCTTGCACTACGTCACCGGCAAGGGAGGCACCGGCAAGTCGACCGTTTCGGCCGCACTCGCGCTCGCCCTGGCCGCGGGGGGACGCAAAGTGCTGTTGGTCGAGGTGGAGAGCCGTCAGTCCATCGCGCAGCTGTTCGACCGGCCGCCGCTGCCACCCACCGAGACCCAGATCGCCAGTGCCGACGGCGGTGGTGAGGTGTTCGCGCTCGCCCTCGACATCGAGCACGCGTTCCTGGAATACCTCGACATGTTCTACAACCTCGGCTTCGCGGGCCGGGCGATGCGCCGGATGGGCGCGATCGAGTTCGTCACCACCATCGCGCCCGGTCTGCGCGACGTGATCCTCACCGGCAAGATCAAGGAATGCGTGGTGCGCGCCGACAAGAACGGCAAGCCCGCCTACGACGACATCGTCGTCGACGCGCCGCCGACCGGCCGGATCGCGAGCTTCCTCGACGTCACCCAGGCCATGGCCGAGATCGCCAAGGGCGGCCCGATCGCCTCGCAGGCCGAGGGCGTGTCCAAGCTGCTGCATTCGGACCAGACGATGATCCACCTGGTCACCCTGCTCGAGGCGCTGCCGGTGCAGGAGACCGCCGACGCGGTCGCCGAGCTGGCGGCCAACGACCTGCGGATCGGCACGGTGATCGTCAACCGGGCGGCCGAATCCCGGCTCACCGATGTCGATCGCGCGCTGGCCGTGCGCGGCGAGCTCGACAGCACCGCCGTCGCCGCCAGTCTGGCGAAGGCCGGAATCACGCTGCCCGACGAGGATTTCGCGGGTCTGCTCACCGAGACCGTCGACCACGCCGTCATGCTGACCGCGCAGGACGAGAGCGCCGCCGAACTGGCGCGGGTCGACGTGCCCCAGCTGCACCTGCCCGCCCTCGGCGAAGGCATGGACCTGGGCGGACTCTACGAACTGGCAGAACAGCTATCCGCGCAGGGAGTGCGATGAGCGAGCAAGTGACCACCACGCCCCCGCTGGATGTCTCCCGGATCATCGCCGATCCGACCGCCCGCGTGATCGTCTGCTGCGGTTCCGGCGGCGTCGGCAAGACCACGACCGCGGCCTCGATCGCGCTGCGGGCCGCGGAGGCGGGCCGCAAGGTCGTGGTGCTCACCATCGATCCGGCGCGCAGGCTGGCCCAGTCGCTCGGCGTCGCCGAGCTGGACAACACCCCGCAGCGCGTCGATCTCGGTCCCGAGGTGCCCGGCGAGCTGCACGCGATGATGCTGAACATGCGCCGCACCTTCGACGACATGGTGCTCGAGCACACCAGCGCCGAGAAGGCCGAGCAGATCTTCGCCAACCCGATCTATCAGACGGTGGCCTCGTCCTTCGGCGGCACGCAGGAGTACATGGCGATGGAGAAGCTCGGTCAGCTGGCCGGGCACAAGGAGTGGGACCTGATCGTGGTCGACACTCCGCCCTCGCGCAACGCGCTGGACTTCCTCGACGCGCCCAAGCGGCTCGGCAACTTCCTCAACGGCAAGATGATCCGGCTGATCATGGCGCCGGGTCGCGGGGTCGGCCGGTTCGTCACCGGGGCGATGAGCCTGGCGATGCGCGGTGTCTCGACGATCGTCGGCGGCCAGATGCTCAAGGACGCCTCGACGTTCCTGCAGTCGCTGGAGTCGCTGTTCGGCGGTTTCCAGGACCGGGCCGAGCGCACCTTCGCGATGCTGTCGAAGCCGGGCACGCACTTCCTGGTGGTCGCCGCGCCCGAACCCGACGCGCTGCGGGAAGCGTCTTTCTTCGTCGACCGGCTGTCCACCGAGCAGATGCCGCTGGCCGGCCTGGTGCTGAACCGGACCCACCCCGCGCTGTCGGGACTGTCCGCCGATCACGCGCTGACCGCCGCCGATCAGCTCGATGGGACGGACCCGCTCGCCGCGTCGGTGCTGCGCATCCACGCCGAGCGGGTGGCGACGGCGAAGCGGGAACAGCGGTTGCTGCATCGCTTCACCGGCGCCCATCCGCGGGTCCCGATCGTTTCGGTCACCGCGCTGCCGTTCGAGGTCTCCGACCTGGAGGCGTTGCGTGCGGTCGGTGACCAGTTGGCGGGCAAACCCGCCGCGGTCTGAGCTGTCCGGTCCGAATCCAGAGCTCGATTCAGACATTTCAGCTATAGCTCACAATTTCGTAACACTCGCCAACGGCGCCGATTCCGCAAACCCCGCGGTCTCGGCGCCGTTTGTGATAACGCTGCGGTCTCGCCTGCTAGATCGCCACCTGGTGCTGGCGCTGGGCCTGGAAGAAGTCGGCCCACGACGTCACATCGGGATGCTGCTTGAGCAGCGCGCGCCGCTGCCGCTCCGTCATCCCGCCCCACACTCCGAACTCCACCCGGTTGTCCAGCGCGTCGGCGCCACACTGCATCAACACCGGGCAATGGCGGCAGATCGTCGCCGCCTTGCGCTGCGCCGCACCACGAACGAACAGCTGATCAGGGTCCACTTCCTTGCATCGCGCCTGGGCAACCCAAGCGATCCTTGCCTCGGCCTGCTCTACATCCAGTCGAGCGATGGGGGTTGTGATGTGCATTTTGATGTGCCCCTTTGCAGTCCGAACACCGTTGTGCGGCGCTCCAGAATCGCGAGCGCGGATCACAGCAACCCAACTACCGCTGCGGTCCGCACCACATTCCACTTTGAGTGTTAGCTCTATCACACTGGGTTCTCAATCTAGGTAAAGGTATGGCGCTTGCGCAAGACCACCCCCCGATTTTTTGGTACGGCCGTCCATTCAAATCAGCGATCCGACCGGGCAGTCCTGCTGTTCACCGGCGTGGCCGGGCGCGACACGCCGATGTGATCATTTTGTTGACACGCCCGAGCAACCCCCCTGGCACCGACCGGACATCACCTGTCGAGCAGCACAGCCGTGAACACCGCCACCCCACCCTTTAGGCTGGGCGGGTGCCGATCACTCAAACGCTCGCGAGGCTGGCCGGCAGCTGCGCGCTGGCCTCCGTGCTAGTCGCCGGGCTGTTGTTCCCCTTGGCCGGTGGATTCGGGTTCATCTCCAACCGAGCCGCCGATGCCGTCGACAACGTGTCAGCCGAACTGGTCGAAGGCACGGTCCCGGCCGTCTCGACCATGGTCGACGCGAACGGCGCGCCCATCGCCTGGCTCTACGAGCAGCGACGGTTCGAGGTGCCGAGCGATCGCATCTCCAACAACATGAAGCTGGCGATCGTGTCCATCGAGGACAAGCGCTTCGCCGACCACAAGGGCGTCGACTGGCAGGGCACGCTGCGCGCGTTCCTCACCAACACCTCCTCCGGTGAGGTGCAGCAGGGCGCGTCCACGCTCGACCAGCAGTACGTGAAGAACTTCAACCTGCTCGTCGTCGCGAAGACCGACGTCGAACGCCGGGCCGCGATCGAGACCACCCCCGCGCGCAAGCTGCGCGAGATCCGGATGGCGCTCACCCTCGACCGCGAGCTGAGCAAGGACGAGATCCTCACCCGCTACCTGAACCTGGTGCCCTTCGGCAACGGCTCCTACGGCATCCAGGACGCCGCGCAGACCTACTTCGGCGTCGACGCCGCCGACCTGAACGTCACCCAGTCGGCGATGCTGGCTGGCATGGTGCAGTCCAGCTCCAAGCTGAACCCGTACACCAACGTCCAGGGCGTCACCGATCGCCGCAACACGGTGCTCGACACGCTGATCCAGAACATTCCCAACCGCGCGGAGGAGTTCCGCAAGGCCAAGTCCGAGCCGCTCGGTGTGCTGCCGGAGCCGAAGGGCCTGCCGCGCGGCTGTATCGCCGCCAACGACAAGGGCTTCTTCTGCGACTACGCGCTGCAGTACCTCGCCGAGTCGGGCATCAGCCGCGAGCAGGTGGACAAGGGCGGCTACCTGATCAAGACCTCGCTCGATCCGGTCCTGCAGGAGTCGGTGAAGCGCTCGGTGAACGAGCAGGCCGACCCCAACCTCGACAACATCGCCGAGGTCATGTCGGTGATCGCGCCCGGCCAGGACTCGCACCCCGTCCTCGCGATGGCGTCGAGCCGCACCTACGGCCTCGACCGCGACGCCAACCAGACGCTGCTCGGCCAGCCGTACTCGATGGCCGGTGACGGCGCCGGCTCGATCTTCAAGCTCTTCACCACCGCCGCCGCGATGGAGAAGGGCCTCGGCATCGCCGCCCAGGTGGACGTGCCGGGAACCTACGCCGCCAAGGGCATGGGTTACTCGAACTCGCCGGGCTGCCCGGCCGACTCGTGGTGCGTCAAGAACGCGGGCAACTACCCGGGGTCGATGTCGGTGACCGACGCGCTCGCGACCTCGCCCAACACCACGTTCGTGAAGATGATCCAGGACGTCGGCGTGGCCGCCGCGGTGGACATGGCCGTGCGCCTCGGCATGCGGACCTACACCGAGCCGGGGACCTCCGGACACGGCAACACCAGCCTGGCCGACCACATCAAGAACAACAACATGGGTTCGTTCACCCTCGGCCCGTTCGCGCTGAACCCGCTCGAGCTGTCGAACGTGGCCGCCACGATCGGCTCGGGTGGCAAGTGGTGCCCGCCCTCGCCGATCAAGGAGGTCGTCGACCGCAGCGGCAAGGCCGTTCCGCTCACCCAGCAGGCGTGCGAGCAGGTGGTCGACCCCGGTCTGGCCAACACCCTCGCCAACGCGATGAGTAAGGACGACGTCAGCGGTACCGCGGCGGGCGCCGCGCGGGCCGCGGGCTGGGCCGCGCCGATGTCGGGCAAGACGGGCACCACCGAAAGCCACCGTTCCTCGGCGTTCCTCGGCTTCACCAACTCGCTGGCCTCGGCGGTCTACGTCTACGGCGACAGCCCGACCCCCGGCGAGATCTGCTCGTTCCCGCTGCGCAACTGTGGCGCCAGCAACGCCGCGGGCCTGTTCGGCGGTAACGAACCCGCGCGCACCTGGTTCAACGCCATCAAGCCGGTCCTCGACCGGTTCCCGCCGCCCGGCCTGCCGCCGGTGGACGACAAGTACGTCCGCGGCGCGAACAACTCCCAGGTCCCCGATGTGGCGGGCAAGTCGCAGGGCGAGGCCACCTCGATCCTGTCCGGCGCCGGATTCCAGGTGTCGGCGGTGACCAGCCCCGGCTCGCAGGCCAAGGGCACCGTGATGGGCAGTTCGCCGAACGGCATGGCCATCCCCGGCTCGGTCGTCACGATCTACATCAGCGACGGCTCGGTCCGCGTGCCGGTGCCGACCACGCCGCCGCCGGCCGCGCCCGCGCCCGCGCTGCCTGGTCTCCCGCAGATCCCGCGCCTGCCACCGATCCCGATCCCGGTGCCGCGTTAGAAACGCGAAAAGGGCCGCCGTCCTCGAAGGACGGCGGCCCTTTTCGTTGTCCAGGCCCCTCAGAGGCGGGCTTTGACCGCCGCGGACAGCCGCGAACCGTCGGCCTTGCCCTCGGCGAGCGCGGTGGCCGCCTTCATGACCTGACCCATCTGCTTCATCCCCGGCCGCTCGCCGATCTCCTCGGCGACCTGGGCGATCGCGGTGTCGGCCACCTGGGCCACCTCGGCCTCGGTCAGCTGCGTCGGCAGGTACTCCTCGATGATCTCTTCCTCGGCGCGCTCGTTGGCGGCCAGCTCGCCACGCCCGTTCTGCTCGTAGATCACCGCCGACTCGTTGCGCTTCTTGGCTTCCTTCTGCAACACGGAGACGACCTCGGCATCGGAGAGTTCCCTCGCCTGCGCTCCCGAGACCTCGGCGTTCTGGATCGCGGCGAGGAGCATCCGCAGGGTCGACAGACGCAGAGTGTCCTTGGCTTTCATCGCGGCGGTCATATCCGCGCGCAGTTGCGATTTCAGTTCCGACATGCGCCTCACGCTAGCTGTTCACCCGGCGGAGTCCCATCACATTTTCATCGCAACCGAATTTCCGACCGTTTGTGCGGAAACACACGCGCCGTTCCGGGAGGGGGTCGCCTATGCTGGGCAAATGCCCGTTATCTCGACGTCCGCTGTCCGCCGAACCGCGTTGGGAGCCGCCGGGGCCGCCGTCGCCGGAATCGGCTACGCCACGCTGATCGAACGGAACGCGTTCGTCCTGCGTGAAGCCACCATGCCGGTCCTCGCGCCCGGCTCACCGACGCTGCGGATTCTGCATGTCAGCGACCTGCACATGATGCCGGGCCAGCAGCTCAAACAGCAGTGGCTGCGCGAACTCGACCGGCTCGAACCCGACCTGGTCGTGAATACCGGCGACAATCTTTCGCACCCCAAGGCCGTGCCCGCTGTCGTGCAATCACTCGGTGCGCTGCTGGCCCGTCCCGGTCTGTTCGTGTTCGGTTCGAACGACTATTTCGCGCCGGTGCCGAAGAATCCGCTGAAGTATTTCAAGAAGGATCATCGCCGCGTTTACGGTGACCCGCTGCCCTGGCAGGATCTGCGCGCGGCGTTCACCGAACGCGGCTGGCTGGATCTGACCCACACCCGTCGCGACCTCGAGGTGGCGGGCATCCGCATCGCCAGCGCGGGCGTCGACGACCCGCACCTGCAGCGCGATCGCTACGACACCGTCGCGGGCGCGCCCAACCAGCTCGCGCAGCTGAGCATCGGCGTCACCCACTCGCCCGAGCCCCGGGTGCTCGACCGCTTCGCCGAGGACGGCTACGACCTCGTGCTCGCCGGTCACACGCACGGTGGGCAGCTGGTGGTGCCCGGTTACGGCGCGCTGGTGACCAACTGCGGCATCGACAAGTCGCGGGTGAAGGGCGCCTCGCAGTGGGGCGAGCACACCCAGCTGCACGTCTCGGCGGGCATCGGCACCTCGCCGTGGGCGCCCTACCGATTCTGCTGCCGCCCGGAGGCGACCCTGCTGACGCTGGTCGGCGCCCCGCCGAAGCGGCCGTCGGCCGACACCGGCCACGGCATCTCGGCATCGGAGGCCGTCGCCCGCTAGGGTTGCGCCCCGAACGACGTTTGTCAGTAGGGGATGACAGTGAGCAGTGGATCCGACGACCGGCGCAACGACCCGACCGTATTCGGCGGTTCCGGCGCTTCCGACCCATCCGACGCGCAGTGGCAGCGCCCCGGTGCGGTGACCCCACCCCCGGGCGCTCCCGCACCGGCGGATCCCGCTCCGGGACAGCCGAATCCCGATCCCACCGCGGTGTGGACGCCCGGCAGCACCGGTCTCCCACCCACCCTGCGCTGGGACCGATCCGGCCCACCCCCCGGCCTCCCCGAGCCGACCCAGTGGACGCCGGCGGGCCCCCAACAATGGGACAACCCGCCTCCCGGACAGCCGCAGCCCGGCCAGGCCGACGCCACCCAACTGCGCGGCCCCTCGGCCCCTGCCCCATGGCCTGGCACGAATCCCTCTGCCGGACAGCCCGGCTCACCGCAGCCGTGGCAGCCAGGCCAGGCTGACGCCACCCAGCTGCGTAACCCTGCCGAACCGCCGCCTTGGCCCGGCGCGAACGCCCAGACCGGACAGCCAGGCTTTCCGACATCCAGCCAGGCCGACGCCACTCAGCTGCGCGGCCCCTCGGACCCCGCCCCGTGGCCAGGCGGCAATCCACCTGCCGCGTCCCCCGACCAGGCCGCCCCGACCCAGCTGGGGAATCCCGCGACGCCCTGGCCTGGCGCGAATCCCCCTGCTGGACAACCCGGTTCACTCCAGCCATGGCAGCCCGGCAGCCAGGCCGATGCCACACAGCTGCGCAACCCCGCCGAACCCGCCCCGTGGCCCGGCGCGAATCCGCCTGCCGCGCCGCCAGGGCAGACCGACCCGACCCAGCTGGGGAATCCCGCGGCACTGTGGCAAGGGGCGAATCCCCCAGCAGCACAGCCTGGTTCGCCGCAACCGTGGCAGCCTGGCCAGGCCGACGCCACTCAGCTGCGCGGCCCCGCGGACCCCACCCCGTGGCCCGGCGCGAACCCCCCAGCCGGACCGCTCGGCTCAGCCCAGCCAGGGCAGGCCGACGCCACCCAACTGCGTACTCCGGCCGAGCCCGCGCCTCGGCCCGGCGGGATTCCGCCTGTTGGGCAGACCGACCCGACCCAATTGGGCAATCCGGCTACACCCTGGCCGAGCGCAAATCCCGCTGCGGCACAAACGGGTTCGCCGCAACCTTGGCAGCCCGGCCAGGCCGACGCGACTCAGCTGCGCGGCCCCGCGGACCCCGCCCCGTGGCCCGGCGCGAACCCCCCTGCCGGACTGCCGGGGTCGCCGCAGCCCGGTCAGGCCGACGCGACCCAGCTGCGCACCCCCAACGCGGGGTGGCCGGGGACGAATCCGCCCGCTGGGCAGCCGGGGCAGCCCTGGGGCGCACCCGCAGGCCAGCCGCAGTGGGGCGCGCAACCGCCTGCGGAGCAGCCGAATCCCGCGCAGCAGTGGGGGCAGCCGCAGTACGGCGAGGTGCCGCCGTTGGAGCAGTACGGCAACCAGCCCTACGGACAGCCGCCGTACGGCCCGCCCGGACAGAAGTCCGGGAGCAAGGCCGTGGTCTGGGTGGCGGCCGGTGTCGCCGCCCTGCTGCTGGCCGGCGGTGCCATCACGGCGTTCGCGCTGACCCGGGGTGACGACGACCCGACCACCACCGCGAGCGGGAGCACCACCCCGTCGATGGTCAGCGCCCTCACCACCACCGGCGCGCCGCCGCCGTCGAGCAGCAAGCCGCAGCCCAGCTCCAGCACGCCGTCGCCGTCCGGCGCCGCGGGCAACCGCACCCCGCTCATCTCGGGCTATCAGGTGGTCGCCTCGCCCGATCGCGGCGCCGCCTACGACGTCCCGCCGAGCTGGAAGGTCGCCACCGAGACCACCATCGGCGGCGTCGGCGAACCGCCGGGCGACACCGTCATCGGCAAGGGCTACGCCTCCGACGGCCGCGACTACTGCCCCGGCTCCACCCGCACCATGTCGCTGCTCACCGGCTCCAAGCAGGCCGACCACGCCGCGGCGGGCGCCGAGCTCGGCACCAAGGCCGCGCCCCTGGCCTACACGGGTGCCACCGGCACCCCCGGCCCGGCCCAGCCGCTGAAGTCGATCGACGGCAAGACCGACGGCATGTTCACCGAGACCACCGGCACCGTCCCCAACCCCAAGCCCGGCTGCGCGTCGACCTTCTCCATCTACACCTACGCGTTCAAGGGCGCGAAGGACGGCAGCTTCGTGATGGTCATGATCGCCGACACCGGCGTCCCCGACGCCATCGACGCCGCCACCGCCAAGCGCATCTTCAGCTCGGTGCGAGCCCTCAACTAGCTCCCTGACCAGCCGGTTTAACAATCCCGACCACCTCGTTGTAAGCTACTTCAGGTTCGCCTCACGGGGTGTGGCGCAGCTTGGTAGCGCGCTTCGTTCGGGACGAAGAGGTCGCAGGTTCAAATCCTGTCACCCCGACGTGTTGGTTGAGACACAGAAGAGCCCCTGATCAGTTCACTGGTCAGGGGCTCCTCGTATTTTCGGGGTCACGCCAAGATTTCCGCCTTCAGATCCGGCCTGTCCCGCTCCTCCGCGAACACCAGTCCGCGCTCGCACAGCAGGTCGACGAAGTACGCGTAGGGACTGTCGTCGCTGTTCACGGCCATCATGAACAGCAACGCCACCAGGTCGTTCGTCGACTCCGGCGACCATCGGTAGCCGACCGCTGGACCGTACTGGTCGAAGATCGGTGCGCCGTTCCCGGGAGAGTTGAACCAGACGCCCTCGACGCGTCGCACCATCCACTCGCCGATATAGGTGACGAATTGGTCCGCGAGATGATCGTTTTCGGGCGCGTACCGTCCGTCCTCGCCACGGACGGCGACTTCGATCAGGGCAGTGATCCAGTCGAACGCGGCGACGCTGAATCGGTCATCGAGCGAGGGGCGGCCCTCGGTACCCCGTACCGCTTCCAGCCGGGGCAGCGTCTCGGCGAACAACCGCTCGATGCGGGCGTCGATCGCGGCCGGGTCGCTCCACGCGAGCCAGGCCAGGGACTGCTGGGCGTCGGCGTCGAAAAATCCGGGGTCAAGATCGCTGTCTGCCGGAGTGGCCCGTCTCGCGTCGGTTCTCACGTTCCCTCATATGCCGTTGTGGTCGCAACCGAGCGATGCTACAGCCGCCGCGGCACTCGCACCCGGCTATCCGGCGCGCCGGCCGGATCAGTGGTGATCGCGACGGGTCGGGCGAGGGACGGACGCGCCGCGGAGCAGGGGTTCTTCGTAGGGTGGGGGCGTTTCGCGGTCGAGGGGGTTGGGCCACCAGACGGTGATGGCGATGACCGAGAACAGGCCGAGGATGAGGGCCACGATTGCGGCGGATGCGTTCATGGTTCGCCCTTCCGGGTGAGCGGAGTGGGAGCGCGGCGGTGGGCTCGTGCAAAGACTGCGCGCGGACTGTGTCACCCGAGGTTCCCTGCGTGTTCGAAGGTGGTTGAGAAGTGCTCTCCACGCGAACGCGGCCTTGGTGAGATGCGGCGGTGTGAGGACCCGATAACCTGACGCTTACTTTCTGTCACTTGATAGAAATTCCCGGTCGATAGCGTATACACCCATGTCGACAAGGGTGGATGCACCGGATGACGGCGCTGGCAGACCGCTGCGAGACGTCGTGTACTCGACGTTGCGCGCGGAGTTGATGAACGGCGACATCCGCTTCGGCGAGCGCCTGACCGAGCCGAAGCTGTCGACCAGATTCGGCATCTCCCGCACGCCGGTGCGCGAGGCGCTGACCATGCTCTGCTCGGACGGCCTGCTGGAACGCGAGGAATTCGGGTTCAGCCCGGTCCGGCCGAGCGTGGCCCGCATCCGCGACCTGTACGAACTCCGGCTGACGCTCGAACTGGGCGGGATGACCAGGGTGCGCACCGACCCCACCCTCACCCACGACGAACGCCTGCTGCGCGCCGAACAGCAGCGCTGGCTGGCCCTGCAGGCCGACCCGCCCGCCCAGGAGCCGGGGTTCGTCGTGGTCGACGAGGAGTTCCACGTCGCCCTGCTGACCGCCGCGGGCAATGCCGAGATGGTGCGCGCGCTGATCGCGGTGAACTCCCGCATCCGGCACGTGCGCATGTACGACTTCATGATCAACAACCGCATCGAGACCACGATCAGCGAGCACCTCGGCATTCTCGACGCCGTACTCGCCGGCGAGCTCGAGCTGGCGCAGCGGCTCCTGCACACCCACATCGGCGACTCACTCGATGTCGTGCTCGACCGCATCTCGCGCGCCGTCGCCGCCATGTCCATGAGCGATTAAGGAGACCCCGCCATGTCAGCAGGACTACTCGACACCGCGACCGCGAGGGTCGCCGCGGCCTACGCGCGGATCGCCGAGGTGGACCGTCCCGAGGTCTGGATCACGCTGCGCCCGGAATCCGAACTGGCCACGGAGGCAGCGGAACTGGAGCGCCGGATCGCCGCGGGCGAGGAACTGCCGCTGGCCGGGCTGCTCGTCGCCGTGAAGGACAATGTCGATGTCGCGGGCCTGCCGACCACCGCCGCCTGCCCCGAATTCGCCTATCCGGCAACCGAAACCGCCACGGCCGTCGCGCGCTTGGTCGCGGCGGGCGCGCTGGTGCTCGGCAAGACCAATCTGGACCAGTTCGCCACCGGCCTGGTCGGCACCCGGAGCCCGTACGGCGCGGTCCGCAATGCCCTGTATCCCGAATTGATCTCCGGCGGTTCGAGTTCCGGCTCGGCGGCGGCGGTCGCCCTCGGCATCGCCGACCTGGCGATCGGCACCGACACCGCCGGATCGGGCCGCGTGCCCGCCGCGCTGCACGGCATCGTCGGCATCAAGGCCAGCCTCGGGGTGATCCCCGGGCACGGCGTCGTCCCGGCCTGCGCCGACTACGACGCGGTCACCGTCTTCGCCGCCGACCTCGACCTGGCCGTTACCGCGGCCAAGACCATGGCGGGCCCCGACGCCCGCGATCCGCGCAGCCGCGCCTGGCCCGCCGACGTGCGCCTGGCCGCCGCACCCCGGCCGAAGGTGGCGATCCCCCGCCCCGCAGACCTCACGCCCCTGAGCCCCGCCTACCGGCAGGCCTTCACCGACACCGTCGCCACCCTGCGCGATCAGGGCGTCGCGGTGCACGAGATCGACATCTCCCCGCTGCTCGACGCGGCCCGGCTGCTCTACGACGGCGCGATCGTCGCCGAGCGGTACGCGGCCGTCGGCGCGTTCGTCGACAAGGGAGCGGCCGGGCTCGACCCCACCGTCGCCGGAATCATCGGCGCGGCACGGGAACTGGACGCGCACGCCTTCGCCACCGATCTCGACACCCTCGCCCGCGCCAGGGCGGCGGCCACCGCGCTGCTGACCGGCTACGACGGCTTGCTGCTGCCGACCACCACCGAGCATCCGTCGATCGCCGAGGTGGCCGCCGACCCGGTGGCGATCAACCGCAGGCTCGGCACGTACACCAACTTCTGCAACCTGCTCGATCTCGCCGCCGTCGCGGTGCCTGGCGCGCCCACCGCCGCCGGATTGCCGTTCGGCGTGATGGTGGTCGTGCCCGCCTTCGCCGACCAGCTCGCCGTCGACCTGGCCGCCCGCCTGACCGGCACCCCACCGCCGCTGCTGGTGGAAACCGGTGTGCCGCTGGCGGTGTTCGGCGCGCACCTGCGCGGCCAGCCGCTGCACTGGCAGCTCGAACAGCTCGGCGCCCGATTCGCGGGCGAGATCACGACCAGCGACGCCTACCGGCTCACCGCGCTCGACACCACCCCGCCCAAGCCCGGCCTGGTCCGCCACGGCGACGGCCTCGGCGCGCCGATCCTGGGCGAGCTGTTCCTGGTCTCCCCCGGCGGTCTGGGCCGCTTCCTGGCCGAGCTGCCCGCACCGATGGCGCTGACCAGCATCGAGCTGTCCGACGGCCGCTCGGTGATCGGATTCGCGTGCAGCTACGACGCCGCCGCCACCGCCACCGACATCACCGGCTACGGGGGCTGGGTGGCGTACCTGCGGGCTCGCTGACGTCGATCCCCAGCTCGGTGAGCAGGCCCGTCACGCGGCGGCCGATGTCGTCGCGGATGGGCCGCACCAGCTCCAGTTCCAGACCGGCCGGGTCCTCGATGATCCATTCCTCGTAGCGCACGCCGGGCACCAGCGGACAGGTGTCGCCACAGCCCATCGTGACGATCACGTCGGCGGCCCGGACGATCTCGTCGGTCCACGGCTTCGGATACTCGCGCGAGATGTCGACATCCACCTCCGCCATCGCCGCCACCGCGGCCGGATTGAGCTGCTCGCCGGGCACCGACCCGCCCGACCAGGCGACCGCGCGGCCCAGCGCCAGCTCCTCGAAGAACCCCAGCGCCATCTGCGACCGGCCCGCGTTGTGCGTACACAGGAACAGCACCGTCGGACGCGGCGTCGCGACCTTGCCCTCGACCTTGGCCAGCGCCTGGAGCCGCTGCCTGCCGAAACGTTCCGCCAGCAACGGGAGATACAAAGTCACCGTCGCCCTGGCGGCGAAGTCGTCGTAGGAGGTGTGCAGGAAACGATGGATCGTCGCCGGCTCGAACATCGTCGCGAACTCTTCGCGCAGCCGTACCTCGGCACGATCCAGCGCGTCTCGGTGCTCGGCGATTTCGACCACCCCTCAACCCTGACGGCGAATGCCGTCGAACGCAAACGACCGGGCCGGTCACCCCGCGAACAGACCGGCCCGGTCGGCGTACCCCGCGACACCCGCGGAACAGCTCCGGCCCAGTCCTTCGGTGTGGTTACCGTCGGCAGTGCGTCTTCAGCGTCTGGAAGAGCCACCTTCTGGTCTGCACCGCCGGGTCCGACTGATCACCCCTCGAGACCGGTCGGACCCGGTTGTTCCGGTGTCTGGAGAAAGGATGCGATGCCCGTCTCGAGAGGTTCTTAAGAACAACTTGTCAGCATCGGCCGATTCTTCGGCGATGATGGAAGTACCGACAAGATGGAGAGCGACGATGGAGACCGTGATCGTCTGGTTGCTGGCGAGCCTGCTGTACTGGTTCAGCAACTTCTGACCGAAAAAACATCGACGGCGCGGAACGAAATCCGCTCCGCGCCAACCCATTTCCTGCGGACACGACGCGAGGCAGGCAGCCTTTCGGCGTACCTGCCCCGCGTCAGCTTCGATGTGGTGGATCAGCCCTCCCGGCCTGCCCGCACCCCTTCCTCGACGCGCTTGCCCAGATCGGCGTCGACATTGCGCCAGTACTCGAATACTCGACTCAGTACCGGTTCGCTGACGCCGGCCAGCACGTGCCCGACGATATTGTCGGCCAAGCGCTCACGCGCCGCCTCGTCGAGGACCTCGCGCACCAGCGTGCCCGCCTGGGTGAAGTCGCCGTCCTCGGCGTGCTCGACATAGCCTGCCCGCACCATCGACGGATCGAATTCCCACAGCCCGCCGTCGCCCGCCGCGGCCGGGTCGGCGTGCGGCCCGCCGAACGAGTTCGGCGCGTAGACCGGCACGTCGGCCGGGTTGTACTGGTACCGCATGGCGCCCTCCTTCGAGTAGGAGTTCACCTCGGCGGCCTTGGCCTGGTTCGGCGGCAGCTGCGCGTAGTTGGTGCCGATGCGGTAGCGGTGCGCGTCGGCGTAGGCGAAGACCCGGCCGAGCAGCATCTTGTCCGGCGAGAAACCGATGCCGGGGACGATGTTGGACGGCTCGAAGGCGGCCTGCTCGATGTCGACGAAGAAGTTGCCCGGATTGCGGTTCAGCGTCCAGGTGCCGACCTCGATCAGCGGGTAGTCCCGCTGCGACCACACCTTGGTCAGGTCGAACGGGTTGAACCGGTAGCCCTCGGCCTCGGCGACCGGCATGATCTGCACCTTCAGCGTCCAGCTCGGGAACTCGCCGCGCTCGATCGCCTCCCAGAGGTCCTGGCGGTGGTAGTCCGGATCGGAACCGGCGAGGGTGTCGGCCTCGGCCTGGGTGAGGAACTCGATGCCCTGATCGGTCTTGAAGTGGTACTTCACCCAGAACCGCTCACCCTCGGCGTTGATCCACTGGTAGGTGTGCGAGCCGAAGCCGTCCATGTGGCGATAGGTCTTGGGCAGGCCGCGGTCACCCATCAGCCAGGTCACCTGGTGCGCCGACTCCGGGCGCAGCGTCCAGAAGTCCCACTGCATGTTGTGGTCGCGCAGGCCACTGCCCGGCAGCCGCTTCTGCGAGCGGATGAAGTCGGGGAACTTCATCGCGTCCTTGATGAAGAAGATCGGGGTGTTGTTGCCGACGAGGTCGTAGTTGCCGTCCTCGGTGTAGAACTTCACCGCGAACCCGCGCGGGTCGCGCCAGGTGTCCGGGCTGCCCTGCTCACCGGCCACGGTCGAGAACCGCACCAGCGATTCGGTGCGCGCGCCCGGCTGGAACAACTTGGCCTTGGTGTAGCGGCTGACATCGCCGGTCACCACCAGCTCACCGTAGGCACCGGACCCCTTCGCGTGCACGATGCGCTCCGGCACCCGCTCGCGGTTGAACTGGGCCAGCTTCTCGATCAGGTAGTGGTCGTGCAGCAGCACCGGTCCCTGGGTTCCGGCGGTCAGCGATTCGTCGTCGCTCTCGACGGCACTGCCGGTGTTCGTCGTGGTCGGCTTGGTCATTTCGCGGCCTCCTGGTTTCGACAGTCGGGGCACAACCCCCAGAAGACGACCTCGGCCTCATCGATCGCGAAACCGTGATCGTCCGCGGGCTGCAGACAGGGCGGGGCGCCGGTCACACAATCGGTGTCGACGACCAGCCCACAACTTCGGCACACCAGGTGATGATGATTATCCCCGGTCCTGGTCTCGAACCGGGCAGGCGAGCCCGCCGGCTCGATCCGCCGCAGGATTCCCACTCGCACGCAGGCGCTGAGCACGTCGTACACGGCCTGCGTAGACACCGCGCCCAGCCGCGCCCTGGCGGCCGTCGCGATCGTCTCCGCGTCCGAATGCGGCAGCGCGGCAACAGCGTCCAGCACCGCGATCCGGGGCGCGGTCACCCGCAACCCGGCCTCGCGCAACAGTCGGCAAGCGTCCATCTCCTCGGTGTGCACAGCATCCACTCTGCCCGGTTTCTGGAATAAGTCAAGAAAACGATTAATTCCATATGACGGGGGTCACCGGCCGGGGCGCGGACCGTCCGGCGGCGGGCGCCGCCCACCCGTCGCGCCCGGCTCCCCGGCGGTAATGTGAGCCAATCTGTGCTCTGCATTCCATCGGGAAGGAGTTCACCATTCTCGTTCATGACAGCACCCCGACCAGCGCGGATCACCTCCAGCGCAGCCTGCGGAAGTCCGCGTTCGCCATCATGACTCGGGACGATTTCGACCTCACCGAGGCCGACATCGATGTGCTATCGAACCTCTTCCAGCGCGACCTCGAACCCGACCGATGGCTACCGGCGGGCCAGCGCTACCGGTCCAGGGCCTACCAGTGCTTCGACCTGTCGCTGCCCGAACTGCGGTGCACGCCGATCGCCGCGCCCCCGCCCTACCTGCAGTCCGCGGATGTCAACCCGCTGGCGGGCGGCATCGAACGCCGGTTCGCGGCGATTCCGGTCGAGCACCCGGCCACGTCGATCACCGTCCGCGTGGCTTCGCGCCTCGCCCGCCTCCTGATCGACGCGGACATTCTCGACCCGTCAGCGCATCCGCGGTGCTGGGTGGACGCCCACTACATCCGGATCGACGCGCCGGGCGACCCGTGCCCGGAGGGCCCCCACCGCGACGGCCTGCTCGCCGGATCGGCACATCTGGTGCGGCGCAACAACATCACCGGTGGCGAGTCCATCCTCTACGACACCACCGGCCGGGAAGCAGGCCGGTGCGTGCTGGCCGAACCGATGGACTCGTTCGTCTTCCACGACAGCGAGGTCCTGCATTTCACCGAACCGATCGCGGCCGAGGACGCGGGCGTGCCGGGCTTCCGTGACGCTCTGCTGATCGGATTCCGCACCGCGTGACACCGACGACGAATCAGTTCGTCGACCGGCTCGACGACCTGCTGCCCGACGACGAACTGATTCGCCTCGCGACAGACCTGACCGCCATCCCGTCGTTCACCGGCGAGGAAACCGAGCTGGCACAGTTCATCCGGGACTTGCTGCTGCGCAACGGGTTCGACGCCTACACCCAGGAGGTTTCGCCCGGCCGGGAGCAGGCGATCGGGCTGCTCGGTCCCGCCGGAGCCCGCCCCGCGCTGTTGTACAACGGTCATCTCGATATGGACCCACTCGGCCGTGACCATCCCGCCGACCCGTTCGTCGCCTGCCGAGACGGCGACAAGCTCTACGGGGCAGGCCTGCACAACATGAAGAGCGGCCTGGCCGCGATCCTCGGCGCGGCACTCGCCGTGCGGCGCAGCGGTTTACCGCTGGTCCGCCCGTTGCTGCTCGAGTTCGTCGCCGGGGAACTCCAGGGCGGGGTCGGCACCAGGTTCGCCCTGCGGTCCGGTCTCACCGCCGACGCGGCGGTCGTGCCCGAACCGTATTCGGTCCGCCGGGTGATCACCAGAACGGCGGGCGTGCACAAGTTCGGGCTCGTCGTGCGTGGGCGCACCGCGCACACCAGCAGGCATACCGAGGGCGTCGACGCCGTCGCGATTCTCCGCCGGGCCCTCGATCACCTCGACGACGCCGACCTCGGGCTGCGCAATCCCGATTTCCCGCCGTTGCCGCGACTGCAGGTCAGCGGGATCATCGCGGGGCGCGGGGAGAATCACGAGCTCTCCGGCATCAGCTACCTGGCCGACAAGGCCACCGCGCTGATCGACATCCGCTACCCGCCACCGTACGAACCCGCCGATGTCGTCGCCGCGATCGACAGCGCGGTCGCGGATATCCGCGCGCTGTTCCCGGCGGCCCGGATCACCATCGACAGTCCGCCCGAGCCGGGATTCCGCATCGGTGGCAGCGCCATGCCGCCGATGGACGTGCCTCCCGACTCTCCCATCGTGACCGACATCGTGTCGCTGCTCCCCCTGGTGAGCGAGTTCGCCGTCACCGAAACCGGTCTGGCCCTGCCTTTCTCGTACTGCGGGAACGACACGACCCATCTGAGCCGGGCCGGGATCGACTGCTGCCTGTTCGGGCCGCGTGGCGCGGCGGGCGATACCGAACACCACGTGCTCGTGAGCGAGATGCGGGCGTGCGCGCGCACGCTGGCGGTCCTGGCATGGCAGCGGTGCGCCTGAGGGTTATTCACATCCGTAGTCCCGCAGCACCTTTCTGGTGCGTTCCGCGGCCGGGACGCCGAGGGGTTCGTAACAGCGCAGTGCGGCGCGCAGCAGTTCGCAGGCCTCGGCGGTGCGGCCCTGCAGCCGCATCACGCTGCCGAGCGCCCGTAGGGCGTCGCCTTGACCGTTGGGGTCGTTGACCTGTTCGGCGATCCGCAGCGACGCTCGGTAGTGCGCGTTGGCGGCGGCGTGATCACCGCATTCGCGTTCGATATGACCGAGTCCACGATGGTGGTCGACCCGGGCCAGCGACACCTTGATCGCCTCGGCGATCTCGAGGCCCTCCGCGTAGCAGCGGCGCGCCGCCTCCCATCGGCCCGCGTCCCGGTCGAGATTGCCCAGGCCCCACAGCGACCAGGTCTTGCCGTACCGGTCGTAGAGGCGGGTCGAGATCTCCAGTGATTCGGCGAAATACGTCGCCGCGATCGGATCACCGACCAGCCGGGTGAGATGCCCGAGCCCGCGCAGCGCGTCGCCGACGGTGATCTCGTCGCCGAGTGGCCTGGCGGTGCGCAACGCGGCGGTGTAGTCGGCGGTCGCGGTGGCATTGTCACCGAGCCTGCGCGCCACCTCACCGTGTCCCCAGCGGACCGAGGCCATTCGCCACGGGTCGTCGAGGGCTGTCGCGATCCGGGCCGCGGTCACCAGGTGCGCGGTCGCCTCGCCGTAGCGGCATTCGAGCCTGCGCACATGGCCGAGTCCGCGGTGCGCGTCGCATTCGGCCGGGCGGTAGCCGTGCTCGCGAGCGAGCTCCAGTGCCTCGGTGTAGTACTCCTCGGCCTCCGCGTGCGCGCCGTCGAGCCATGCGGTCTGGCCCAATTCGCACAGGATCTCCGCGCGCCGCTGCCGATCGCCGGTCTCGTTCGCGATCGCCAGCGCGTGGCGCAGACTGGTGTCGGAGTCGTCGTAGCAGCCACCGAGCTGGTCGATCCGGCCGAGCTGCAACAACGCCCCGACCTCCGCCGAGCGGTCCGCGGCGGTCACGGCGATGTGGTGCAGGGTGCCGCACAGCCGCCGGGCATCGGTCCAGCACCCCAGGTACCACAGCGGCTGGGTCAGCAGCATTGCCAGCTCGGCGGTCCGCGGTGTCGGCCGCGCCGCGGCGATGCAGGCCAGCAGATTCGCCCGCTCCACCGTCAGCCATTCGTAGGCGGCCTTGGTGTCCGGCTCCGCGGCCTCGAAGACCTCGGGCAGCCGGGTGCGGCGACGGATGTGCTCGGCCCGCCCGGCGGGGACGCCGTGCTCGTGCGCCTGCTCCAGGTAGCCATCGATCAGCCGGGTCATCGTCGCGGCGTGATCGCTCGGCGGGTCTTCCTGTTCGGCGTGTCTGCGGGCACACAGCTGCACCACGTCGTGCGCGCGATAGCAGTGCCCGACGCGCACCGACCGATCGATGAAGCCGGCCTCGGACAGACTGCGCAGCAACGACTTCGACTGCGCGAGACTGATCCGCGCCATCAACGCCACCGCCTCCGCGGTGATCTCCGGGCCGGGGAACCACCCGATCAGCCGCAGCACCCGGCGCTGCAACGGATCGCTGAGCCGGTCGTAGGACAGTTCGAACGCCGCGTAGAGCGACTGGTCCTCGGCGGTGAACCAGCCGAGAATGTGCTCGGCGGCCGACTCGCCGCCGGGATGGTCCGGCGGTGCGGACCGCAGCGCGGCGGTGTGGTCGGCGAACTCCGCCGCGCACTCGGCGAGCATCTCGGGACCGTAGTTGGCGATCTGCCCGGCGATCAGCTTGATGGCCAACGGCAATCTGCCCGCGGTGCGCAGGATCTGGGACACCGCCGCCTCGTCGTGGTCGGGTCCGAGGCAGGCCAGCCGCACCAGGAGTTCGCGGGCCTCGTCGTCACCCATCACTTCCAGCGGGAGCGGCACAGCGCCCGCCAGCCCGGTCAGTTTGGCGCGGCTGGTGATCAGCACGAAGCAACCGGGCGACTGCGGCTGTAGGTAGCGAACCTGTTTGCTGTCCAGCGCGTTGTCGAAGACGATGAACGAGCGCCGGTTGCGCATCACCTCCTGCCACTGATGCGCTCTCCCGGCCAGATCGCTCTCGATCGATTCGGGCGAGACGCCGACCTGCAGCAGGAGCTGCTCCAGCACGTCGGCCGGATCGCGCGGCTCGGTGCCGGGCGTGTGTCCGTGCAGGTCCTCCCAGAAACTGCGATCCGGGTAGCGGCGCGCGAACGCCGTTCTGGCCTGGCGCGCCAGCGCCGTCTTGCCGACGCCCATCGGCCCGGCGATCACGTGCACGGCGGGCTTGCGCTGCTGGAGATGGTCGACTATGCGGCGATGGATCTCGTCCAGCTGGCCCGACCGGCCGACGAAATCGGAGACATCGCTCGGCATCGCGCGTCCGGAGCTCCGGCCCGCCGGGTCGGCGGCCGCGACGCGGGCGGACACGGCGTCGGCCAGCTTGCTCAGCACGTGCGGTGACAGGCGGACGATGTCCTCGGCGTCGACCAGCTGATCCCAGGTCGTGCCGTAGATCTCGGCCAGGATCTCGAGTACCTCCACCGTCGGCCGGGCGGAGCTGCGACCGTTCGGCCAGGATTCGTAGGCGGCGATCCGCGAATTGACCATCGGCGCGTCGCGCTCGCGCACCCGCTCGTTGAAGCGGTGCGCGACCGCTTCCTGAGTCAGGTCGTTGGCCAGCCGCCACGCCTGCCGTGGCCTGCGACCGTGCCGGAGCATCTCGGCGGCCATCGGCGCGACCAGCTCCCGATCCGACAGGCCGAGACCGCGATAGACCTGACGTAGCCGACGCCGCCCCTCCGCGTCCGCACCGAATTCTCCGTCGCCGACAGCCACCATCCCCGCCCTCCGACAGTGCTCCCCCGGCATCGACAGCGCCATCGACGGCTGCTGACGAGCCCTGTGCCGGAGAACTTCGGGACGCCACCGCGATATTTCCTGGGTACCAGGCACATTCATGCAGGTCAAGGCGTTGTCGGTTGCCGAGAAAGTAGCCGGACCGCACGGATGCCGCCGCGCCGGTGCCCCGGAACAGCATGGATACATCACCTCGAGCGATGTGCTCGACGACCCGACAAGGGGGCCTGCGATGGCAATCATCCAGACGGCGGAATGGCTCGTCACCAGCAGTGTCGCGCAGGAAGCGGCATTCCGGATCGACCTGCCCGGCCCGGATCGCGGCCGGTGGACGCTGTCGTACCTGCCCGGCGTCGCGCTGACCGAGGCGCAGGCGATCTCGGGTCTGGTACTGGCCGAGATGATCCTGCTCGACACCGACTTCCGGACCACCGGCCTGGACCGGGAAATCGCCGAGCTGCGGGCGGCCGAGTTCGGTCTGACTCTCACCACCGTCATGGCGCTGCTGGCCGCGCGCGCCACAGGCGGCAACCCCACGGCCGCGGCCCTGCCCGCGGTCACCGATCTGGACGGAGCGCACTGATGATCGATCCCTACCTGCTGCTGTTCGCGCTGCCGCGTGGCCGCGCACCGAGCGTGGCCCATGCCGCGTACGGGCTGGTCACGATGATCGGGCTGGCCCTCGCGGTGATGACCGGGATCGAGGTCACCGGCGTCGACCAGCCGAGTCACCGGCCGCCGGCGACCACCGTCGTCCCGGTCACGACCACCACCGCGCAGCCCGATCAGCCGGGCTGCTACATGTTCTGCGACGGCTGACATCCACTGTCACCGCCGTCACACCACGGGTGTGGAATGCGCGCGGGGTGCGCCGCGTTGGACCTCACTGTCGGCGCCCGAACAGCCCCGGGCCTCACCCCTTTGTCGCTACGAGCGACCACCCGCCGAGAGGCGCTTGTGGGGCGTCGGCACCTTGACGGGCCGTCCACGCGGCGGCCCTTCGACTCGAACGCCGCCAGGTCTCCCTCATCGACCTGGCGGCGTTTGTCGTCTCCGGCCGCGTCCGGTCGCGGGATGCCGGGGGATGTTCGACGATGAGCGCATGACTTCCGATCTGCCGTTGCGACGTGAGCTGGGTGTGCGGGACTCGGTGGTGATCGGGCTGGGGGCGATGGTGGGGGCCGGGGTGTTCGCGGCGTTGGGGCCCGCGGCGGGGGTGGCCGGGTCGTGGTTGCTGGTGGCGTTGGGGGTGGCGGCGGTGGTGGCGTATTGCAATGCGATGTCGTCTGCGCGGCTGGCTGCGGTGTATCCGGTGTCGGGCGGGACGTATGTGTACGGGCGGGAGCGGCTCGGCGAGTTCTGGGGATATCTGGCGGGGTGGGGGTTCGTGGTCGGGAAGACGGCGTCGTGCGCGGCGATGGCGTTGACCGTGGGGAGTTACGCGTGGCCCGCGCAGGCGCACGGGGTGGCGGTGGGGGTGGTGATCGTGGTGACCGCGATCAACTATGTGGGCGTGCAGAAGTCGGCGCTGGCGACGCGGGTGATCGTGGGGCTGGTGCTGGCGGTGCTGGCGGCGGTGGTCGTGGTGGGGATCGGTGGGGATCATTCGGCGGCAACGGTTCTCGACGCGGAGATCGGGCCGTACGGCGTGTTGCAGGCGGCGGGTCTGCTGTTCTTCGCGTTCGCCGGCTACGCGCGGATCGCCACGCTCGGCGAGGAGGTGCGCGACCCGGCGCGCACGATTCCGCGGGCGATCATGCTCGCGCTGGCGGGGGCGCTGGTGGTGTACGCGCTGGTCGCGGTGGCCGCGCTGCTCACCCTCGGGTCCGGTGGGCTCGCGGCGGCGGGTGATCCGCTGGCGCGGGTCGTCGAGGCGGCTGGGGCGGGGTGGCTGGTGCCGGTGGTGCGGGCCGGGGCGGTGCTCGCGGCGGCGGGGTCGCTGATGGCTCTGATCCTCGGTGTCTCACGGACCACGCTGGCGATGGCGCGCGACGGGCATCTGCCGCGCCCGCTCGCCGCGGTGCATCCGCGCTACGCGGTGCCGCATCGGGCCGAGCTGGCGGTGGGCGCCGTCGTCGCGGTGCTGGCGGCGACGGTGGACCTGCGGGCGGCGATCGGGTTCTCCTCGTTCGCGGTCCTCACCTACTACCTGGTCGCCAATCTGTCGGCGGCCACGCTGACCACGGCCGAGGGCAGGCCGCCGCGCTGGGTGCCGGTGCTCGGGGCGCTGGGCTGCGTCGTCGTCGGGTTCGCGCTGCCGATCGGATCGGTGCTCGCCGGCCTCGGGGTGCTGGCTGTCGGCGCGACGATCTATCTGGTTCGGGGCTTTACGGGTAGATGAACATGCCCGTGATTAGGGGATCGGGCGGCCCCGCTATACAGGTTACGGACGACGGCGCGGGCTAGTCTCGGCCGTATGGGGCTGATCAGGGGATTTTTCGCGGGAACGATCGTGGCTGCACTGGCTTCGGCGACACTGGTCGCCCCACCCGCGGTGGCCGCCCCCACCACCGCGAAGACGTGCGCGGTGACCTCCGAACGCGACCTCGAACGCGCCCGTCCGGAACAGGTCGGACTCGACCCGGCCAAGCTCGACGAGGCCCTGCGGTTCGCCGACACCCGCAACCGGCTCAATGTCCAGGTGTTCCGGCACAATTGCCTCGTCGGGGAGGGTCCGCGCAACGACGAGACCGGCGACGTGGCGTGGAACATCTGGAGCGTCACCAAGTCGGTGGTGTCGCTGCTCGCCGGAATCGCTTCCGACCAGGGCAAACTCGAGATCGGCGCTCCGATCGACCGCTATCTGCCGGCCGGCCTCGGCGACGCGCTGCACCGGTCGATCACGGTGGAGAACCTGCTCACCGAGACCTCGGGCATGACGGTCGGCGTGCTCACCGAGGGCATCACCGCGGTGATCCCGGTCGACCCGAACAGCGCGGTCCAGGCGCTGGCGGTGGAGCTGGCCAACCCGCCGGGCACCACGTTCAGCTACAGCCAGCGCAATGTCGACCTGCTGTCGTGGGTGATCGAGCTGGCCGTCGGCGAACCGCTGCAACAGTTCGCGCAGCGCGAGCTGTTCGACCCGCTCGGCATCGCCCGCTCGGACTACTACTGGGCGCGGGACCGCTCCGGGCATACGTACGGCTACGCCCACCTGCTGCTGCCGCCCAACAACCTCGCCAAGATCGGCCTGCTCGTCGCCAACGACGGGAGCTGGGGCGCGCACCGGGTGATCTCGGCCGACTACCTGCGCAAAGCCCGCACCCCATCGCCCCGGAACCACTGCTACGGCTACCTGTTCTGGGTGGGCGCCAATTGTGCCGAGTCCCCCGACTTCCTCCCCGCCGACGGCTTCTTCATGTCGGGGCTCGCACTGCAGAACGTCTTCTTCCTGCCCGGTCTCGACCTGATGGTCATGTGGACCGGCGCGTTCGGCAACGAGACCGCCTACGGCGCGAGCGGGGTGATCGCGCATCCCGAGGAACTGCCGCACGAGTTCTTCCGCCGGCTGTTCGCGGCGTTCACCGATGTGCCGACGCCGGTCGCCGAACCGTACGTCGAGCCGCCGGTGGAGTTCGATCCGGCGCGGCTGATCGATGCCAACATCCTGCTCGCGGTCTTCGGCATCGGTCCCGGCGCCTATCCGGGCTGCACCGTCTTCGAGTGCCTGAACCAGCCGCTGGCCGCGCCGTTCGCGAGCATTCCGCCGGGATGCGCGGTGCTGGTCTGCCTCGGCGACGATCCGCGCACCCCCGGGATCCGGCGCTAGGCCGCACCGGTCAGGATCGCGAGTCCCCCTCGACGCCGCTGTTGCCGGGATGCCGGAAACGGGCCGAGTCCAGGTAGTCGCGGTACAGCACCACCTCGCCCGCGCGCACCCGGATCACGTTGATCGCGGAGCGGACCCGGACGCGTTCTGCACCGGGGCGGGTCACCTCCACCTCGGTCTCCACCACCACGACCTCGGGGTCGTCGGTGGCGTAGATCCGTGGATGGACGGCGTGCACCTGGACCGCCGAGGTGGCCGCCCACCCCTGCCGGAGGGCGTCGCGGATCGCCGTGCGACCGACGATGCGGCCGGGCACGCCGGGCGGCGCGAACGGCATCTCGAAGACGGCGTCGTCGGCGAATTCGGCGGTGAAGGCCGTCGCATCGCGGGCGGGGAGAACGGCCATCAACCGCTCGACGAGCTGGACCGGGCTTTCGGTCATCGGAGCATCCTTCATAACCGGAACGATGGACCCGTTTATCATCCGGAACCATCGCCCCGGTTGTCAACGGTCCTCGCTAGAATCGCCACCGTGCCCGACGAACCACGCCCGCTGCGCGCCGACGCCCGCCGCAATCGCGCGCTGGTCCTCACCGCGGCACAGGAAGCCTTTGCCGCCGAAGGCCTTTCGGTGCCGATCGACGAGATCGCGCGACGCGCCGGCGTCGGCGCGGGCACCGTGTACCGGCACTTTCCGACCAAGGAAGCGCTGTTCACGGCGGCGATCATCGACCGGGTCGAGCGCGCCGCGGCCTATGCGCGGGAACTGTCCGAGGCCGACGATGCCGGGGCGGCGTTCTTCGAATTCCTGGCATTTCTCGGCCGGGAGAACGGCGTGAAGCGCGATCTCGCCGATGCGGTCGGCTCGGATCGGCTGGCCACGGTCGGCGCGTCGGCCGACCTGCCCGGCGCCATCGGCACACTGCTGCGGCGCGCGCAGCGGCACGGCGCGATCAGGTCCGATATCGATGTCGACGACCTGATGCTCATCCTGAAGGCCGGATTCGGCGCCACTCGCGAAGCCGACGAGCGCCAGCGGCAGCTGACCTTCGCGGTCATCCTGGATGGACTGCGCCGGACCGAGTCCTGAGCACGAAAAACGGGCCGACCCACCGGTATCGGTGGACCAGCCCGTTCGACGACGGCGCTCAGCGGTTGTTCAGCAGGACTTCCGCGATCTGAATGGTGTTGAGCGCGGCGCCCTTACGCAGGTTGTCGCCGGAGATGAACAGCGCGAGGCCGCGGCCGTTCGGGACGCCCGGATCCTGGCGGATGCGGCCGACCAGCGAGTCGTCCTGGCCCGCGGCGGCCAGCGGGGTCGGCACGTCGACCAGGCGCACGCCCGGCGCCTTGGCCAGCAATTCCTGCGCCCGCAGCACCGAAAGCGGTTCGGCGAACTCGGCATTGATCGACAGCGAGTGACCGGTGAAGACCGGCACGCGCACGCAGGTGCCGCTGACCAGCAGGTCGGGCAGGCCGAGAATCTTGCGGCTCTCGTTGCGCAGCTTCTGGTCCTCGTCGGTCTCGCCGGAGCCGTCGTCGACCAGCGCGCCGGCCAGCGGGATCACGTCGAACGCGATCGGGGCGACGTACTTGTTCGGCGCGGGGAACTCCACGGCGCTGCCGTCGTGCACCAGCTTCTCGGCGTCGTCGGCCACCGCGCGGATCTGCGTGGCGAGCTCCTCGACACCGGCCAGGCCGCTCCCGGACACGGCCTGGTAGCTCGACACGATCAGGCGCTGCAGGCCCGCCACGTCGTGCAGCGGCTTGAGCACCGGCATCGCGGCCATGGTGGTGCAGTTCGGGTTCGCGATGATGCCCTTGGGCAGGTTGCGCGTGGCCTCGGGGTTGACCTCCGAGACCACCAGCGGCACATCGGGATCCTTGCGCCAGGCCGAGGAGTTGTCGATCACGGTGACACCCGCCGCGGCGAAGCGCGGGGCCTGCACGCGGGACATGGTGGCACCGGCCGAGAACAGCGCGATGTCGAGACCCGACGGATCGGCGGTCTCGGTGTCCTCGACGACGATCTCACCGCCGCGCCACGGCAGCGTCTTACCGGCCGAGCGCGCGGACGCGAAGAACCGCACCTCGTCGGCCGGGAAGTTGCGCTCTTCCAGCAGCTTGCGCATGACGGCGCCGACCTGACCGGTCGCGCCGACGACTCCTACCCGTACACCCATCGCTTAACGCCCCGTTCCGCCGTGGACGACGGCGGCCTCTTCGCCGCCGAGATCGAAGGCCTTGTGCAGGACCTGCACGGCCTCGTCGAGTTCGGTGTCGCGCACGAGCACCGAGATCCGGATCTCCGAGGTGGAGATCAGATCGATGTTCACGCCCGCGTTGGCCAGCGCCTCACAGAAGGTGGCGGTGACGCCCGGGTGCGACTTCATGCCGGCGCCGACCAGCGAGACCTTGCCGATGTGGTCGTCGTAGAGGACCTGCGCGAAGCCGATCTCGTCCTGCCGCTTGGTGAGCATCTCGACCGCGCGGGCGCCGTCGGTCTTGGGCAGGGTGAAGGTGATGTCGGTCTTGCCCGTGTCGACCTTGGAGATGTTCTGCAGCACCATGTCGATGTTGATCTCGGCGTCGGCGACCGCGCGGAACACCTTGGCCGCGTAGCCCGGCTCGTCCGGCAGGGCGACGACGGTCACCTTGGCCTCGCTGCGGTCGTGCGCGACGCCGGTCAGGATTGCCTGCTCCACGGGAATGTCCTCCATCGATCCGAAAACAGTGGTGCCGATCTTGTCGGTGTAGGACGACCGGACATGAACGGGAACGTTGTAGCGGCGCGCGTACTCCACGCAGCGCAGCATGAGCACCTTCGAGCCGCAGGCGGCCATCTCGAGCATCTCCTCGTAGGAGATCTTGTCGAGCTTCTGCGCGTCGCCGACGATGCGCGGGTCGGCGCTGAAGATGCCGTCCACGTCGGTGTAGATCTCGCAGACATCGGCTTTCAGCGCCGCGGCCAGGGCGACGGCGGTGGTGTCGGAACCACCGCGGCCCAGCGTGGTGACGTCCTTGCTGTCCTGGCTGACGCCCTGGAAACCGGCGACCAGCACGATCTGTCCCTCGGCCAGCGCCTCCTGCAGGCGGCCCGGGGTGACGTCGATGATCTTGGCGTTGCCGTGCGCGCCGGTGGTGATCACGCCGGCTTGGGATCCGGTGAACGAGCGTGCTTCGGCGCCGAGCGAATGAATCGCCATGGCCACCAGCGCGTTCGAGATGCGCTCGCCGGAGGTGAGCAGCATGTCCATCTCGCGAGCAGGCGGCGCGGGGGCCACCTGCTCCGCGAGATCGAGCAGCTCGTCGGTCGTGTCGCCCATGGCCGAGCAGACCACGACGACGTCGTGGCCCTGCTTCTTGGTCTCCACGATCCGTTCAGCGACGCGCCGGATCCGCTCGGCGGTGGCCACCGAGGATCCTCCGTACTTCTGAACAACGAGAGCCACGGCTAGGTCCTTCACGATCGACAGTCAGGCTTGGTATCAGCGACCTAGACTACCGGCCCAGGTCCACCGGATTCGCCGCTACCTCCCCAGCCTGTGGAAAACGACACAGGCTCGTCACCTGTGGATAACCGCGGAAATCAGGCCCGGGTGAACCAGGTGACCTGCGTGCCGTTGTCGAATTCCTTGCGCTGCACCGGCGTGAAGGATGTCGGTTGGAAGACGCCGGTGAACGCGTGTACGCCGTCGCCGGCGATGACCGGGTAGCTCTTGACGACCATCTCGTCGATCTCGCCGATGAGCTGACCGGCCAGGTTCCCGCCGCCGCACAGCCAGATGTCGCCACCCTCCCCTCGCTTGAGCTCGCGCACCAGCTCGGCCGGATCGCCGGCGAAGATCTCGACACCGGGGTGATCGGCCTGGTCCAGCGAGGACGAGACGACGTACTGCTTCAGGTGCGAGAACGGGCTCTCGACGTGCTCGCCCGGGAGGATGTAGGTGCCGCGACCCATCAGCACCGTGTCCCACTTGACGGCGGGCAGCCCGGGGTCCATCCCGATGTGCGGGCGGATATGGGTCGGAATCGAATCGGGGAACTCGGCCGTCATCCATTCCATGTAGTTCTGCGGCGTCGGATAGAAGTCCACCTCACCGCCGGGACCTGCGATGTAGCCGTCGAGCGAGACACCGATGTAGTAGACAAGCTTTCGCATGGGTACCGCCTAAGTTGTTGTACTCTGAATGAAGTGGTTTGAACGTAGTACTACAGACGGAGTGGTGTCAAGTGCGAACTAATCCCGAACGACGGCAGGCGCTGCTGGACGCGGCGATCGAGGTGCTGGCAGGCGAGGGCGCGCGCGGCCTCACCTTCCGCGCGGTGGACAAGCAGGCCGGGGTGCCCGTCGGCACCGCGTCCAACTACTTCACCAGCCGCGACGAGCTGCTCACCCAGGCAGGCACCCGCTTCTACGAGGTGGTCCAGCCGTCCGAGGAGACGATGGCGCAGGTCAGCGACGGGCCCAAGACGGTCGAGAACATCACCGCCCTGATGAAGGAGGTGGTCGGCCGGATCGAATCGCACCGCACCGCCTACCTCGCGCTACTCGAATTGCGACTGGAGGCGACCCGGCGGCCGGAGCTGCGCGAGGTGCTCACCGAGCGGGTCAGGGCCGACCTGGATTTCAATGTCCGCAACCACCTGGCGTTCGGCCAGCCGGGCGACGAAGCCTCGGTCCTCCTGCTGTATCTGGCCCTGAATTGGCTCATCGTCGAACACCTCACACTGCCCGGAATCTTCACCGAGCAACAGAGCATGGAACTGATCGAAACCGCCGTCGAGCGGGCAATACGCCCCTGACCCGGTCATTTGTCCAGACCATAGACGTGTTGACGATCACTGGTACAACTGTGCACAATCGGGCGCGAAGACAGCGGGGGTTCGGAGGACAGATAGACATGCGCTCGAAGACCCACATCCGTTTCACCGTGGATGCCCCGCTCGATCAGGTCATGGATGCCCTGCTCGCTGTCGATCGTCTAGCCGAATGGTCACCGTCCTACAGCGACGTCCGCATCGGCCCCCTCGGTCCCGACGGCAGGCCGCGCCGGGTGTTCGTCACCGCCCACTTCATGGGCGACTCCGATTCGCAGGTCCTCGAATACTCCTGGGACTACAACCGGGTGTCCTGGGACGTCGTCGACAGCAGCCGCGGCTCCAAGGGCGGCGGCTCGTTCGAGCTGGCCGAGGGACCCGAGGGCACCGAGGTCGACCTCCGGGTCGAACTGCGCTACCCGCTGCCCGTCCCCGGCGTGCTGTTCAATCGCACGCTGCGCAAGGAGAACAACGAGGTCGTCGCGAACTTCATCGACTTCGCCGAGCGGTATCCCGAGATCGAGCGTTACGGCGTCGGCTAGCGGTTGCGCCGACGGCGAACGCTCCGTCCGTTCCGCGCGGACGACGGCGCCGGGTGCGACGATGTGCGCATGATCGGTACTCGACGGGTTCGGTTCCAGCAGGTGGCCGAAGGCGCCTCGGTGACCCAGCTCGAACTGTTCTTCGACCTCGTGATCGTCTTCGCCTTCACCATGGTCACCGCGCTGGCCGCCGACGATCCGACCGCGGCCAACGTGGTCCGCGCCGGGCTGGTGCTCGCGCTGATGTGGTGGCTGTGGATCGCCTACTCCTGGCTGGGCAATGTGGTCAGGGCCGACGAGGGCATCGCCCGGGTCGCGATGTTCGTCGCGATGGGCGGCGCGTTCATCGCGGCACTGACCATCCCCGAGGCGTTCGACGACCTGAGCGGCGGCTGGTTCGGCCCGCTGGTCTTCGCCATCGCCTACCTCGTGGTCCGGCTGGTGCACGTCTCGATCTTCTGGGTGATCAGCGCCGAGGACTCCCAGCTGCGCGGGCAGTTGCTGCGCTGGGCGATCGGCTCGATCACCCTCGGCACCAGCCTGCTCGTCGTCGCCGCCATGACCGACGGCCTCACCCAGATCCTGCTGTGGCTGGGCGCGATCGCCGGCGACATGCTCTGGACCTGGTTCGCGGGCAGCGACTGGCGGATCAACTCGGCCTCGCATTTCGCCGAGCGGTACGGGCTGATCGTCATCATCGCGCTCGGTGAGTCCATCGTCTCGATCGGCATCGGGGTCGCGGGTCTGCCGATCTCGTGGCCGATCGCGCTCGGCTCGATGCTCGGCCTCGCGGTGTCGGGCCTGCTGTGGTGGCTGTACTTCGACGTCGCGGCGATCTCGATCGAGCACGCCTTCGCGCATTCCCGCGGCGCGCACCAGATCAAGATCGCCCAGCGCAGCTACACCTACGGGCATTTCCCGATGATCGCCGGTGTCATCGCGCTCTCGCTCGGGCTGAAGAAGGTGCTGTACTACGTCGGCGACGCCTCGCACCACAAGCTCACCGACGCGCTGCACGGTATTCCGCTGATCGCGCTCTACGTCGGGCCCGCCCTGTTCCTGCTCGGCGTGATCGCGGCGAAATACTATGCGACCAAGTCGATCTCGCTCCCCCGCGTGGTCACCGCGGTGATCCTGGTCGCGCTCGTCCCGGTGGCGACGAAGCTACCGGCGCTCGCCGCGCTGACGCTGCTCTGCGCGGTGCTGGCCCTGCTGGTGATCTTCGAGACCGTGCGCTACGCGACCCCGCGCGACGAGATCAGGCACGCTTGACCTGATCGAGGTGGTGACGCACGCCGTGCTCGGCGGGCGTCGCCCCGCGGTGCGACGGCGGCACGTTGATGCCGGCGCGCACCGCGTCGTTGATCTGATCGAGGTTCTCCCGCAGCATGTCGGCGACCAGTTCGTCGGTGCGCGGATCGTCGAGCAGCTGGCGCAGCATCCGGTACACGGTGTCGGCGACGAGCCGGATGATGTCGTCGTGGAACGGGAGGTAGCGCAGCTTGCTGGTCGCCGGGTCGTTCTTGATCAGGTCGACGATCATCTGGTCGACCTCGGCGTGATTCTCCTCCAGCGCCGCGGCGATGTTCTTGGTGTAGTGACCTGCCCGCAGGACCTTGGAGACCTCGTCGAGGATCGCGATCGTCATCGGGCGCTTGATCACGTCGACGATGGTGCCGACGAACCGGTTCACCACCGTCGCGGTGACCCGCTCGCCCAGCGCGCGATCGGCGACCCGGCCGAGCCGGATCAGGATCACCACGATCCGCAGCAGCCGGAACCCGCGGAAGATCGGGCTGGTCACCGGGATCATGCCGAGCACTTCGTACCAGTAGATGAACGGGAAGCTCCACGGCCAGCCCGCCCGGCGCCACCGCCACAGGAACTCGATCAGGAAGATGCCGCAGATCGTCCAGTCGGTGACCACGATCGCGTGATAAGTCGTCCCGGAGACCGGGAAGAAGGTGACCCACACGACCAGCCCGACCGAGATGATGGCCAGCACCAGCATGAACAGATCGGTCTTCAGCGACGGCGTCTTGGCCCGCACGTCCGGCAATGCCTCGACCCGCTCGATGCCCGGTGAGGCCACCTCGGTACTCCCTTCGAACGCCATCGTCCTTGCCGAGCGTACGGCCGAATCGGCGCGGATCGGTCACATTGCGCGCGACCGTCCGCGCGAGTGTCAGCGACCGGCGCCGATGACGGCCGCGATATTGCGTTCGGCCAGCGCGGTGATCGTGAGCGAGGGGTTGACCGTGGCGGTGCTGCCGGGGATCGCCGCGCCGTCCATCACGTAGAGGCCGGGGTGGCCGTGCACGCGGC
Source organism: Nocardia sp. NPDC051833 (assembly GCF_040681225.1). NCBI lineage: Bacteria > Bacillati > Actinomycetota > Actinomycetes > Mycobacteriales > Nocardiaceae > Nocardia > Nocardia sp. NPDC051833. Next base: position 2,976,989 of record NZ_JBFAYK010000001.1, on the reverse strand, counting down.
CGAACGCGTCGGTCGCCTTGCCGAGCACCGCGCCGCCCAGCGGATGCGCGGTGAACTGGGCGTTCGCGTCGTAGCCGAGCGCGCCGTATTCGGCGACCGCGCCCGCGCGTTCGGCGATCCGGTGATCGACCGCGCGTGCCGCGTCGACGACGGCGTTCTGCGCGCCCGCCGACCAGCTCAGCCCGACACCGCCGCCGTGGTAGCCGAAGCGGGCCCTGGTCGAGTCGAGCACCATGCCCAGCGAGGCGAGCGCGCCGGTCTCGAACGGAATGCCGGGGATGTACCAGTTCTCCAGCGTCAGCGGGACGCCGGACGCGTCGAAGATGCGGCTCGCGCTCGGCACGCCCTGCCCCTGGCCCGCCACCGCGCTCGCGCCGCGGGCCAGCACCACGTCACCGTTGGTGCCCCAGCCGTCGCCGATGTGCTCGTTGAGGTTGGGCAGCGCGCCGGTGGCCTGGGCCCGGACCAGCAGTTCGGAGGTGCCGACGGAACCGGCGCCGAGGAACAGCTTGTCGCAGGTCAGCGTGCGGGTGCCGAGGTGCTGACCGGTCGGGGCCAGTTTCGTCACGGTGACCACGAACTTGCCGCTCGCCTCCTGGGCGATGGCGTCGACGCGGTGGCCCGGGTACACCTGCGACCTGCCGGTCTCCCTGGCGTAGCGCAGGTAGTTCTGGTTCAGGTCGAACTTGGCGCCGTTGGAATTGCCCAGGTTGGAGCGGGCGGCGGTGGCCGAGGCGCGGGAGTTGCCCGCCAGCTCGCCGCGCAGCACGTCCCAGGTGAAGATCGAGTCGTTGGCCACCGGCTGATAGCCCGCGGCGCGGACCTGGTCGTCCCAGGCGCGCGAGTGCGCGAACGGCGCGGACTGGTAGATGTCGGCGGGCATCGGGTCCAGCCGCAGCATCTCGCGCACCCGCGGGTAGTAGACGCGCTCGAGCTCGCCGTAGTCGACGACGCCGCCGAAGACGTGGTCGAACAGCTTGCGCTCGGGCGCCACCATCGCGCCGGTGAAGATCACCGAGCCGCCGCCCACCGCGGCCGCGCGCCACACGTCGATCCCCGGATACTCGGTGACATCGAGGACGCCGCCGAACTTGCCGAAGCTCATCGGCACCTTGGTGACGCCGGTGAAGCTGGTGCGGTGCCAGAAGCCGCGGCCGTCGGGCAGGTCGTCGCCGGTGAAGATCTCCCGCCACGGGTCGTTGGGCCAGCGCGAACCGCGCTCGAGCACGGTGTTGGCGATCCCGGCCTCGGCCAGCCGCAGTGCGGTGACGGCGGCGCCGAAGCCGGATCCGATGACGATGGCCTCGGTGTGCGCCGGCGCGTCGGGGATGGGCTCGAAGATCTCCGGTACCCAGGTACGGAACATCGCCTCGCGCGGATCGGCCGCGGCGGCCGTGGTCGTCAGCGTCGTCCCCACGGCACCGGCGATCGTCGCCAGTCCCGCCGCCTTGAAGAAGGCACGTCTGTGCACCAGGCCACCTCCCTCATCACGCATGGCCGAGCGCAGGATACCCCGTGTGAAACGCCAATGGTGTTCAACCGAGGGGCCTTTGGTGGTAGTCACAACCGCCGGGCGGGCCGCATGACGCGGCCCCCGCTCACCCGGACGTCAGCAGCCGGATCACCGCGATGGTTCCGACGACGACGATCACCGCGCGCAGGACGTTCGGCGAGAGCCTGCGGCCCACCTTCGCGCCCAGCTGCCCGCCGATGATCGAACCGACCGCGATCAGCGCGACGGCCTGCCAGTTCACCTCGGCGATCAGGATGAAGATCACCGCCGACACCGCGTTGACGATCAGCGCCAGCACGTTCTTCACCGCGTTGAGCCGCTGGATGTCCTCGTGCACGAACACCCCGAGCAGGCCGAGCAGCAGCACGCCCTGGGCGGCGCCGAAGTAGCCGCCGTAGATGCCGGTGCCGAATACCGCGACCAGCAGGATCGGGCCGCCGTGCGCGGGGGTGGCCGCGTCACCGTCGGCCCTGCGCCGCTTCACCCAGGCCGCCAGCCGGGGCTGCACCACCACCAGGATCAGCGCGGCGATGATCAGCACCGGGACGATCGCCTTGAACGCCTCCGCGGGCATGACGAGCAGCAGGATCGCGCCGGTGATGCCACCGAGCAGCGAGGCGGTGCCCAGCTGCAGCAGTCGCGACCGCTGTCCTTCCAGTTCGCGCCGGTAGCCGATCACCCCGCTGACCGAGCCGGGGACCAGACCGATCGTGTTCGACACGTTCGCCGTCACCGGCGGCAAACCGAAGGCAAGCAGGGTGGGGAAGGTGATGAGCGTGCCGGAGCCGACGATCGTGTTGATGCCGCCCGCGGCGATGCCCGCCGCGAGCACGGCCACTTGCTGTAACCAGGTCATCCGAGTTCCTTTGTGACGTCTCGTCGGACGCGATGGTCCGTACAAGCGTGCGATTCGCTGAAAACCGTACCGCTCGCGAACTACCGGCCGGTTTCCCCAGGCCGCTTACCAGCGGGGCAGGGCACGCGGTAAGCTCGAAGGATCATGCAGCGGGCACTTCTTCTCGGCCGCCGCGACGGGTTCTGATACGGACCGGCTCCCGTCGCGGGGTTCCAACGCGCCGGTCGACCCGCTCCCACCAGGGAATCCACTCACATCCACGGAGAAACTTGCATGTCCTCGGCTGACGCATTCGTATCCGCTTCGCGCACCATCACGGCCCCCGGCAAACCCGCACCGGCCGACCAGCCCGCCTGGAACCACCAGAAGAACTCGTCGATGCCGTCGTTCCGGTACCGGCCCTTCGCCGAAGAGGTCGAGCCCATCTCGGTGCCCGACCGCACCTGGCCCGACAAGATCATCGATCGCGCCCCCGCGTGGTGCGCCGTCGACCTGCGGGACGGCAACCAGGCGCTCATCGACCCGATGAGCCCGGCCCGCAAGCGCCGCATGTTCGACCTGCTCGTCCGGATGGGCTACAAGGAGATCGAGGTCGGCTTCCCGGCCGCCAGCCAGACCGATTTCGACTTCGTCCGCGAGATCATCGAGGACGGCGCGATCCCCGCCGACGTCACCATCCAGGTGCTGACCCAGTGCCGCCCCGAGCTGATCGAGCGCACCTTCGAGGCCTGCAACGGCGCGCCGAACGTCATCGTGCACTTCTACAACTCCACCTCGATCCTGCAGCGTCGCGTGGTCTTCCGCGCCGAGCGCGACGCGGTGAAGAAGATCGCCACCGACGCCGCCACCCTGTGCCTGGAGATCGAGCAGCGCTACCCCGACACCGAGTGGCGCTACGAGTACAGCCCGGAGTCCTACACCGGCACCGAGCTGGACTACGCCCGTGAGGTCTGCGACGCGGTCTCGGCGATCATCGCGCCGACCCCGGCCAAGCCGCTGATCATCAACCTGCCCGCGACCGTCGAGATGGCCACCCCGAACGTGTACGCCGACTCGATCGAGTGGATGCACCGCAACCTGGCCCGCCGCGATTCGATCGTGCTGTCGCTGCACCCGCACAACGACCGCGGCACCGCCGTCGCGGCCGCCGAGCTGGGCTACCAGGCCGGCGCCGACCGCATCGAGGGCTGCCTGTTCGGCAACGGCGAGCGCACCGGCAACGTCTGCCTGGTGACGCTGGGCATGAACATGTTCTCCCGCGGCATCGACCCGCAGATCAACTTCTCCGACATCGACGAGGTTCGTCGCACGGTGGAGTACTGCAACCAGCTGGCCGTGGCCGAGCGCCACCCGTACGGCGGCGACCTGGTCTACACCGCCTTCTCCGGCAGCCACCAGGACGCCATCAACAAGGGCCTGGACGCGATGAAGGCCACCGCCGACGCGCAGAACGCCGACGTCGCCGACATCACCTGGGAGGTCCCGTACCTGCCGATCGACCCGAAGGACGTCGGCCGCACCTACGAGGCCGTCATCCGGGTGAACTCGCAGTCCGGCAAGGGCGGCGTCGCCTACATCATGAAGACCGATCACGGCCTGGTGCTGCCGCGCCGGCTGCAGATCGAGTTCTCGCAGGCGATCCAGGCGATCACCGACGGTGAGGGCGGCGAGGTGACGCCCAAGGAGATGTGGGACGTCTTCGCCACCGAGTACCTGAACCCGATCCTGCCGCTGGAGCGGATGCGCCAGAAGGTGACCGCGTCGGAGACCGACGGCGGCGTCGACACCATCGTCGCCACGGTCAAGGTCGACGGCGTCGAGCAGGAGATCACCGGGTCCGGCAACGGCCCGCTGGCCGCGTTCGTCGACGCGATCGCCACCGTCGGCTTCGACGTGCGGGTGCTCGACTACAGCGAGCACGCCATGTCCGCCGGTGACGACGCGCAGGCCGCCGCCTACGTCGAGGTCGCGATCGGCGACAAGGTCGTGTGGGGCGTCGGCATCGCCACCTCGATCACCACCGCGTCGCTGCGAGCCGTCGTCTCGGCGGTCAACCGCGCCGCCGCGCGCTAGTTCGACACCGCGAAGGCCGGGTCCGCGACACGCGGGCCCGGCCTTCGCCGGTTGTGCACAGGGTCGAAAGGGCTGTGGACAACTCGGGCCCGACCGGTCGGCTTCGGTGCGGATCTACCGGTTGAGCTGCGCGCATGCCGGGCCGGAGCGGTTCTCCGGGCGGCCGCCCCCGGCGCGCGGAAATTAGCACCGTGCTAGCGTTTTGGTGCACATTCAGCGCCGAGCTTCCTGCTCGTTCATCGGGCAAAGTGGGGGAACTGTGACCAACAACGACCATAATCCGACGTCTCCGCCCTGGCTGCAGAGTCCGTCGGCTGAGACGGCCGACGCTGCGTCCGGATCCGCCGGGGTGCAGACGGCCACCGACGACGACCTCGAGCCGACGGCCGCCACCACCGAGCAGGCCGACGACGCCGCCGAGCCGCAGCCCGCCGAGGCCGCCGCGGCCGAGCCGCACGCCGGGCTCGCCGAGCAGACGGTGTTCCAGCCCGGCGGCTTCGTGCCGGGCCCGTTCGCGCCGAACCAGTATCCGGGCGCGCCCGATCCGTACCAGAGCGGTGGCGCGCATCCCGTCGTGAACGGTCCCGAGCAGCAGCCGTGGCCGGGCCAGCCCGTGCCGGGCACCGAACAGCCGTGGCCCGGTCAGCCGGTGCCCGGCGCCGAGCAGCCGTGGCCCGGTCCGCAGGCCACCGGTGAGCAGCCGTACCCCGGCGCTCCCGGGCCGTATCCGGGCGCGCCCGAGCAGCCGCAGTTCCCCGGGCAGGAGCAGCAGCCGCCGCAGGGCCAGCAGTCCGAACCCATCTACAGCTGGGCGCCCCCGCCGCCGCCGATGTACCAGCCGCCGATGCCGGGTGGCATGCCGCCCGGTCAGGTGCCCGGCCAGCCGGGCCCGCTCGGCCCGCCGCCCGGACAGCCGCAGTGGCAGGGCGGACCGGCGCAGCAGCATCAGCCGTTCCAGCCGCAGCACGTGCCCGCCCCCGGTCAGCCGGGCCATTCGGTCAACGACCTGAACCTGCTCAAGCGGGCCCGCAAGGCGCCGCGCAGCGGATGGCGCCGCGCTGTGCACAAGGCCTCCGGCGGCATGATCAATCCGGGTGAGTCGGCGGCCGACGTCGTCCATCGCGATCTCGCCGAGCGGGTCAACCAGCCGGTCCGCGGCGACTACCGGATCGCGATCCTCTCGCTCAAGGGTGGCGTCGGCAAGACCACCACCACGGTCGGTCTCGGTTCCACCTTCGCCTCGCAGCGCGGTGACCGCGTCATCGCGATCGACGCCAACCCCGACCTGGGCACCCTCGCCCACCGGGTGCCGCGCCAGACCCGCTCGACGGTGCGCAACCTGCTCGAAGACCAGAACATCACCCGCTACTCGGACGTCCGCGCGCACACCTCGCAGGCCCCGAGCCGGCTGGAAGTGCTCGCCTCCGAGCAGGACCCGGCCGTGTCGGAGGCCTTCAGCGAGGCCGATTACCGCAAGGCGATCGGCATCCTGCAGTCGTTCTACAACATCATCCTGACCGACTGCGGCACCGGTCTGATGCACTCGGCGATGTCGGGCGTGCTCGACATGGCGAGCTCGCTGGTGCTGGTCACCTCACCCGCGATCGACGGTGCGCGCAGCGCGTCGGCGACGCTGGACTGGCTCGACCACCACGGCTACAGCAAGCTCGTCGAGCGGACCGTCGTCGTCGTGAACGCCTCGCGCCGCGGCGCGTCGACGGTCGACCTGGACCAGCTGCGCAAGCTGTTCCTCGACCGCACTCGCGCCGTGCAGATCGTGCCGTTCGACGATCACCTGGCCGAGGGCGCCGAGATCGACCTCGAGCTGGTCAGCAAGCCGACCAGGCGGGCGCTGCTCGAACTGGCCGCCATGGTCGCCGACGACTTCGGCTACCACGGGCAGCAGCAGGGCCAGCAGTTCCCGCCGCCGGGGCAGTCCTACCAGGGCCAGCAGTACCAGCCGGGGCAGTACTGACGTAACCGAATCAACCGGGGGGGAACGTGTCCGAGGTCGATGCCGCGCGCCATATCGCGGGTGTGGCGGCCGGAGCCGGGCTGGGTCAGCACCGGGCGGCGTACGCACCGACGGTGATGGCGTGGAGCCGGATTCGCGTGCTCGGCGTCGTGGCGGGTGTCGCGCTCGCGGTCACCGCCCTGGCCTTCGTCATCGAGCAGGCCGGGATCGCCTGGATCACCGGGCTGACCGCGCTCGGCGCCGTCTTCGCGTTCGTCCTGAGCACGGCGCAGGCGTGGTGGCACGAGCGGGAGACCGCGGGTAACCGGCTCGCCGTCTACGACCACGGCCTGGTCGCGGTGCTGGGCGGGCACATCAGTGTCGCGCGGTTCGACTCGACGACGGTGCTGCGGAAGCTCGCCCGCACGCGTGCCGACGGCGGGCCGATCAGCACCGTCGCCACCTACACGCTGACCGATCTCGCCGGTCGGCACTTCGTACTCGACAGCTCGTTCGCCGACGCCGAGCAGTGGGGCGACTGGATCCAGCGGGCCGTCACCGCGGCTCAGCTGCCGCGGGCGCTCGCCGCCGTCCACGCCGGACACCGCCTCGACTTCGGCGACATCTGGCTGACCGGCACCGAGATCGGCACGCGCACCAAGAGCGTGCCGTGGCACCAGGTCCAGGGCCTGCGGACGGACTCCGGCTGTGCCGAGATCGCCGTCGAGGGCAGGTGGTTCGAGCTGAACTCGACCGCGATCGCCGACCTCCCCAACGTCATGGTCCTGCGCGCGCTGGTCGAGCGGCTGTGCGCGCCGGTCAGCGCGCGCTGACGTCGCGGGCCGCGGCCTCGAAGGCGTCGAGCACCGCGGCGATGGCGGGGCGCCGATGCGCCTGCGGCCGGGTGAGCAGTTCGTACACCCGCGCCGCGCGCACCCCGGCCAGCCGCAGCACCGACAGCCCGGGATGCGCGACCGCGAAGCGCGGCATCAGCGCGACACCGTAACCCGAGGCCACCAGCGTTTCGATCACCCGGAACTCGTTGAGCCGCTGCGCGATCCGCGGCCGCACCCCGGTGATGGTGGCGATCGATTCGAGCACGTCGTCGACGGGGAATCCGCCGCGCACGCTCACCCACACCTCGTCGGCCAGCTCCTCCGGGCGGACCGCGGGCCTGCCCGCCAGCGGGTGCGTCGCCGCGACGACGACATCGATCGGTTCCCGCATCAGCACCCGCGCCGAGAGCCGGGGACCGGCGGGCGATGGCGCGCGTTCGTCGCGATGGGTCAGCACGATGTCGTAGTCGGCCAGCAGCTTGGGCGCCTCCGACGGCGGCAGGTCCTCGTCGCCCGCGACGAGCTGTACGCCGCTGCCGGACAGCGCGGTGAGCACCGGCGGCAGCAGCAGCGCGGCGCCGGACGGGAACGACGCCACCCTGACCTGCCCGCGCGGCGAGCCGCGGTAGTGCGCCATCTCGGCGGTCGCCCGCTCCATCGCGGCGAGCACGTCATCGGCCCGCAGCACCAGCGCCTGCCCGGCGTCGGTGAGCCGCACCCGGCGCCCGTCCGGCTCGAGCAACGCGACGCCGGCTTCCCTGGCGAGCACCTTCAGTTGCTGGGAGACCGCCGACGGCGTCATCGACAGCGCCTCGGCCACGGCGGCGACCGTGCCGCGATCGGCCAGCTCGCGCAGAATCCGCAGTCGGTCGATGGAAAACATGAAGCAAATCTACTTTATTGATCCACTTTTATTCGATTGTCCTGATGCTTCGCCAACCGCACGATTAGGGCGTGACCACCCGCGACCGCCTGCTCGGACTGACCGTCGTCGTGCTCTGGGGCCTGAACTTCCTGGCCATCCGGATCGGCCTCGACCACTTCCCGCCGTTCTTCTTCGCCGCGCTGCGGTTCGCCGTGATCGCGATCCCCGTGCTCGCCTTCATTCCGCGTCCCGCCGTGCGCACCCGCTGGCTGCTGCTCTACGGCACCGGCTTCGGCATCCTGCAATTCGCCTTCCTGTTCACCGCGATGCGCACCGGCATGCCCACCGGACTCGCCTCGCTGGTGCTCCAGTCGTCCGCGCCGTTCACGGTGGTGCTCGGCGCCGTCCTGCTGCGCGAGCGGCTGCGGCCGGTGCAGGTCGCGGGTCTGGCGGTCGCCGTGCTCGGCATGGTCGTCATCGGCGCCGATCGGCTGGCCAGTGCCACGCTGCTCCCGGTCCTGCTGACACTGGCAGGCGGTCTCGGCTGGGCGTTCGGCAATATCGGCGCGCGCCAGGCGGGCGCCGACTCCCCCGGCTTCGATCCGCTGCATCTGACGCTGTGGATGTCGGTGATCCCGCCGCTCCCGCTGCTGGCGCTGTCGATGGCTGTCGAGGGGCCTGACACCGGTTTCCGCGCGCTCGGCGCTGCACTCTCCTCGACCGCCGGACTCCCCGCGCTGGCCGCGCTCGCCTATATCGCCGTTCTCGCGACGGTGTGCGGATCGGGCCTGTGGACGTATCTGATGAGCCGCTATCCGGCGGGCACGGTGGCGCCGTTGTCGCTGCTCGTGCCGGTCGTCGGGATCGCCGCGGCCTGGGTGGCCCTGGGCGAGCGGCCGTCGGTGGCCGCGCTCGTCGGCGGCGTGATCGTGATCGCCGGGGCCTTCGCCGCGACGACCACCCGGCAGCCGCGCCCGCAACCGGACCCGGTGCCCGACCGCGGCCTGGTGCAGGTCTAACGTCCAATTCAGCGCACAATCGCGAAGGCTCTGGCTAGCATGTGACCGATCGCGCGATGCGTTTTCCGCGCGACCGGTCGGTTTCGAGCTCGGGCGAACGACGTGCAGGTCGCAACAGCCAGGTCTTCGCCGCGCTCTAGAGTGGTAGCAAATCGCAGGCAATACTCGAGCAAGGCAGCTGAACAGCATATGGCGCAACGGTGGCCCGTCTCGCGGAGGACTTTTCTCCGCGGCACAGTCGCAGCTGGGGTGGTATCGGCAGGAGCCGTGGCGGGCGCGCCGGGTGTCGCGCTCGGCGCGCCTCCCGGCCGCCGGGTCGCGGTCCTCGGCGGCGGCGTCGCCGGGCTGACGGCCGCCCACGAGCTGGCCGAACGCGGTTTCGAGGTGACCGTCTACGAGGCCAGGGCCTTCGGCGGCAAGGCGCGCAGCGTGCCGGTCCCCGGCACCGGCCGCGACGGCAGGCCCGATCTGCCCGGTGAGCACGGCTTCCGCTTCTTCCCGGGCTTCTATCAGAACCTGCCCGACACCATGCGCCGGATTCCGGTCGCGGGCAATGCCGACGGCGTGTGGAGCAACCTGCTCACCGTGCCGGAGGCCAGGTTCTCCCGTCGCGACACCGACGACATCCTGCTCGCCCTGCCCGACGGCTTCACCAACCCGAACACCCATCCGGACGCGATCAGGGAGACCCTGGCCGCCACCCTGTCGACGATGACGAAGATGCCGCCCGCGGAGGTCGGCTACTTCGCCAACCGGCTGCTGGTGTTCAACAGCAGTTGCGAGGCCCGCCGCTTCGGCCAGTGGGAACACACCTCCTGGTATGACTTCGTGCACGGGCACGAGCGCTCACACGAATTCCGCGCGATCGTGTCCCGCTCGCTCACCAGCATCATGGTCGCGGCCAAGGAGAATCTGGCCAGCACCCGCACCATCGGCAGCATGGGCGAGCAGTTCCTCGGCAATCCGCTCGGCCTCGGCAACGACGGCGGCCTGGACCGGGTGCTGAACAACGCCACCAATATCGCCTGGATCGACCCGTGGGTGCAGCACCTGCGCGGACTCGGCGTGCGCTTCGAACTCGGCGCGCGCGTCGAGGAACTCGTGGTGCGCGACAGGCGCATCGGCGCCGCGCGGATCACCGACGCCACCGGCGCCCGCACCGTCGAGGCGGACTATTTCGTCACCGCGCTGCCGGTCGAACAGGCGCGCAAACTCTGGTCGCCGCAGGTGCTCGAACTCGCGCCGGAACTGGCCGCGACCGATCGCCTGTTCGTCGACTGGATGAACGGCATCCAGATCTATTTCCGTTCCCCACTGCACATTTCGCGCGGGCACACGGCGTTCGTCGATTCCCCGTGGTCGCTCACCTCGATCAGCCAGAACCAGCTGTGGACGCACAAGCTGAATTCGTTCGGCGACGGCTCGGTGGCCGACTGTCTCTCGGTCGACATCTCCGATTGGAATACGCCGGGCATGCTGTACGGCAAGCCCGCCGTGGAATGCACGCACGAGGAGATCTTCCGCGAGGTCTGGGCCCAGCTCGCCGCGCACCTCAACGACCGCGAACAACTGCTCCGCCCGGCCGACGTCCATTCCTGGTTTCTCGATCCTGGGATCACCTGGCAGGGCAGCCGGAACGCGAATGCCGATCCGTTGCTCATCAATACCGCGGGCTCGTGGGACGCGCGGCCGGAGGCGCACGGATCGATCGAGAATCTGTTCCTGGCAGGCGATTACGTGCGCACCGATGTCGACCTGGCGACGATGGAGGGCGCCAACGAATCGGCGCGCGCCGCGGTCAACGCACTGCTCGACGTCGCCGGCTCATCGGCCCAGCGCTGCCGCACTTTCCGGCTGCGCCGCACGCCCGAACTCGAGCCGCTGCGGGTGATCGACGCCGATCGCTACGCTCGGGGATTACCCAATATGTTCGACGAATGATTGTGAACTGTTGGAACGACCAGAACGCGCGTTGCGTCTGGGTCGGGTTCAGCCGACAATAACGACCGTCTGTTCGAATCTCGGTGTTAGCGGGGGGATTTCTGGTGAATCTGCGCGTGCTCGGCTCGATCGCGATAGCGGCGGCGGTGGTGTCCGGGTGCGGTCCGGTCGGCCCGCCCGAGATCGAATTCGGCGCGGCGGCCCCGGCCGCCGTGCCCATCACGGTGACGCTGCCCGCCACCGTCGACAATTGGCCCGACGCCTGCGCCGTTCTCACCGACGCCGAGATCACCGCGATCCTGCCGCAGGCCACCAACCTGAAACGCGCGCCGCAGACCGTGCAGCTGCTCGACGAATCGGTGCGCAATATCGCCCAGGGCGGGTGTCAGTTCACCTTCGACCTGCCGGATCTGCCCGCGTCCTCGGGCAACGCCAAGATCACCGTCATGTTCTCCTCGGTCGGCGAGGAATCCGCCGTCGCCGCCTACTACGCCGATATGAAGCGCTTCACCGGTGACCCGGTGGCTCCGGAGTGGGGCGCCACCGAATGCACCTACGGCAAGATCATCGAATCCACCGTGGCCTGTCATCGGGGGAATTTCGCGTTCGCGGTCAGCGGCGACTCCTCGGTCGGCGGCCTGGACAGCCCCGCCCATTTCCAGATCTGGCGCGACGAGGTCACCGCCGAGATCGTGCGAACCCTCGTCGCACGGATGGGCTGACGTACCTCACACCGCTCCCGCACGCGGCCCGCGACCGCGCGCACATAGACTCGCGGCGTGGCAGACATCTCGGTGCGTGGGCGCCTGGCTTTGCGAGCGGCGGCGGCAGCGTCGTGGGCTTCGCAGAAGGCGGGTCGCGGCAAGGGTTCGATGATCGGCGGCCTGATCGCGCTGAAGATCGATCCGACGATCATGACGCAGCTCGGTCGCGGCAGGCGGACGGTGCTGATCACCGGCACCAACGGCAAGTCGACCACCACCAGGATGACCACCGCCGCGCTCGGCACCCTCGGCCAGGTCGCCACCCAGGCCGACGGCGCCAATATGGACGCGGGCATCGTCGCCGCGCTGAGCGTGCACCAGGGGGTGCCGCTGGCCGCGATCGAGGTCGACGAGCTGCATCTGCCGCACGTCAGCGACGCGCTCGACCCGGCCGCCGTCGTGCTGCTGAACCTGAGCCGCGACCAGCTCGACCGGGTCGGCGAGATCAACATGATCGAGCGCAAGCTGCGCGCCGGACTGGCCCGGCATCCCGGCACCGTCGTCATCGCCAACTGCGACGACGTGCTGGTGGCCTCCATCGCCTACGACCACCCCAACGTGGTGTGGGTATCGGCGGGCAGCGGCTGGGCCGTCGACGCGACGAGTTGTCCGCGCAGCGGCGAGCCGATCGTCTGGGAGGGCGAGAACTGGCGCTCGACCGGCGCCGATTTCCATCGTCCGCAACCGGATTGGTGGCTCGAGGGCGACGACCTGTGCGGCCCCGACGGTTTCCGCGCTCCGCTGCACCTGGCGCTGCCCGGCCGCGCGAACCGCGGCAACGCGGCGCAGGCCGTCGCCGCGGCGGTCGCGATGGGCGCCGAGCCGGCCAAGGCGACCGACGCGACCGGCACCGTGCGCGAGATCGCAGGCCGCTACCGCACCGTCACCGTCGGCGAGCACGACGCGCGACTGCTGCTCGCCAAGAACCCGGCGGGCTGGCAGGAGGCGCTGTCGATGATCGAGCCGACCTCGGCCGGTCTGGTGATCGCGGTGAACGGGCAGGTGCCCGACGGTGAGGATCTGTCCTGGCTCTGGGACGTGCGGTTCGAGCACTTCGAAGGCGTGCAGGTGGTGGCCGCCGGCGAGCGCGCCACCGACCTGGCCGTGCGCCTGACCTACGCGGGCGTCGAGCACACCCTGATCCCCGATCCGCTGCGCGCCATCGCCTCCTGCCCGGCCGGGCACGTCGAGGTGCTGGCCAACTACACCGCGTTCCGCGATCTGAACCGTGACCTGGAGGCGCGCGCATGAGTGAGTCGACCATTCGCATCGGCCTCGTCCTGCCCGACGTGATGGGCACCTACGGCGACGGCGGCAACGCGCTGGTGCTGCGCCAGCGACTGCGCATGCGCGGCTACGACGCTGAGATCATCGACATCACGCTGGCCGACCCGGTGCCGGACTCGTTCGACATCTACACCCTCGGCGGCGCCGAGGACTCGGCCCAGCGCCTGGCCACCCGGCACCTGCGGCAGTACCCCGGCCTCCAGCAGGCCGCCGCCAAGGGCGCCCCGGTGCTCGCGATCTGCGCCGCCATCCAGGTGCTCGGCAACTGGTACGAGACCTCGGCTGGCGAGAAGGTCGACGGCGTCAGCCTGTTCGACGTCACCACCTCCCCGCAGGAAACCCGCGCCATCGGCGAGGTGACCACCACCCCCGTCCTCGACGGCCTGTCCGCCCCGCTGACCGGCTTCGAGAACCATCGCGGCGGCACCCTCCTCGGCCCCGACGCCGCCCCGCTCGCCAAGGTCACCCGCGGTGTCGGCAACGGCGTCGGCGACGGCACCGAAGGCGTCGTCCAGGGTTCGGTCATCGGCACCTACCTGCACGGCCCCGCCCTGGCCCGCAACCCCGAACTCGCCGACCTCCTCATCGCCCGAGCCCTCGGCATCTCCCCCACCGACCTCGCCCCCCTCGACCTCCCCGAGGTCGACCGCCTCCGCCGCGAACGCCTCCGCGCCTGATCACGGGGTTATCTGAACTAGTTCTGATAATCTGGGCGCATGAGCGCGACAGCCACCTGGTCCGAGTTCCTGCGTGACCCGAACCGGATCATCGAGGAGATGGAGGCGAACGGGGACGTGATCCTCGTCCGGCGCTCGGCTCCGCCGGTCCGGCTGTCGAGCGCCGATGCCGAGGCAGCGGCGTCCGACGCGCTCGGCGTCCTGATGCAGTTGCTGACTGTCGCCATGGACGACGAGGTGCTGGAACGCATGGTGGCGCGCCTGGCTGTCGTCTTCCCCTGGCTGGAACTACTACCCGAGCCCGCTCGGATCGAATTCGTCGGCGAGTTCCTCGCCATCGCGCGCGGTGGGATCTCGGTCGGCCGGGTGGACCGGCTCGGCACCACTCTCGAATCGTGGAAGGAAACGGCGCGCGCGTACGCCGACCCGGCGCTCAACGTCGACGGTTCCGACCTGCACTACCTGGACGCCCCTGAAGCAGTACCTGCTCCAGGGGCCGAGGAGTGAGCCGCCGCTCGGAGGTACCGCGGCCACTCAAACGGGCCGAGTTCGAGATCGTCTTCATCACCAGCCAGGCGCAGAAGGGCTGGACCGACTGCCTGGCAGCGGCGCGCAACGCCATCGTCGATGCCTGGGACCAGCTCACACGCGAGCCCGATACCGTCTCGGCCCGGCTCTATCCGCTCAAGGCCGACCTCCGCTACGGCCAGTACCAGGGCCGCACTTTCGAGCGGTTCCAGTACAAGTTCACCGACGGCGGGCGGCTCTGGTACTTCGTCGACCACGCGCCCAAGGGCAGCCGCACGGCGGGTCGGGTACTGCTCGAGCGCTGCATGCCCGGCCATCCGAAGGAAACCGACTGAGCGCTGGGCCAGGCGACCTACCCGACTTCGGCTCAGCTCGACTTTTACCCTCCCGGAGCCGCTACCTGCGCCGATAGCGTCAGACCCCGCATGTGTCGCCGAATCCACCGCCGACACCCCGGTGCGAGGAGTCGGCGTGACCGAAGTGGCGGAGGCGACGGAGGAGCGGGCGGTCGGGTCCGCGCCCGCGCCGTCGGCCGGATCGCGTCCGCGTCGCGGGCGGGGGCGGCGGGCGCTGGCGGCCGTGGTCGCGGTCGGCCTCGTGCTGACGGGGTGGACCGTGGTGACGACGGCGGGGCTGGTTGATCCGCTGTATCTGCCGTCGCCGCGGGCGGTGTGGGACGCGTTCGTGCGGGCCAATACCCGGCATCGGATCGCCGACGGGGTGGATCGGGTCGTCATCGGGGAGCAGGGATATTTCCTCTGGGAGCATCTGCTGGCGAGTCTGCAGCGGATCGCGGTCGGGGTCGGTGCGGCGATTCTGGTCGGGCCGCCGGTGGGGTTCGTGATGGGGATGGTCGCGCCCGTGCGCTGGGTGGCCGAACCGGTGCTGAACTTCCTGCGCGCGCTGCCGCCGCTGGGCTACATCGGTCTGCTGATCGTGTGGTTCGGCATCGGTGACACCTCCAAGATCTGGCTGCTGTTCCTGGCCGCGTTCCCGCCGATCGTCATCGCCACCCTCGACGGCGTGCTCGGCGTGAAGCGGGACTACCTGAACGCCGCGCGCTCACTCGGCGCCGGCCGCGCCCAGGTGGTCGCGCTCGTCGTGCTGCCCGCGACGCTGCCAACGGTCATCAGCGGCATCCGCATCGCGACCGCGTTCGCCTGGACCACGGTCGTCGCCGCCGAACTCAACAACGGCATCCCCGGCATCGGCGGCCTCGCGTATATCGCCGGCACGCAACTGAATACGCCCCTCACCATCGCCTGCATCATCGTGATCGGCGTGGCGGCCATGCTGCTCGACGCGGCGATCGTCTTCATCGGCACCAAGGCTGTCCCCTGGAAAGGCAAAGTATGAAATCCGCACTGCGCGGGGTCGTCGCGACCTCGGTCGCGCTGTCCGCTGTCGTCGCCGTCACCGCGGGCTGCGTGGAATCCGGTCGCGCGGACACGAGTTCGGCCGCGGCGAGCTGCCCGTTCGCCGCCGACACCGGTGTCACCAGCACGGTCCGGCTCGGGTTCCAGGCGATCCCCAATGCCGATCTGCTGGTGAAGGACCGGAATCTGCTGCAGGCGTGCCTGCCGAACGCGAAGATCACCTGGAGCCAGTTCGCCTCCGGCGCCGACGTGGTGCAGGCCTTCGGCGCGGGCAGTCTCGACATCGGCACGCTGGGCTCCAGCCCGGCGACGAAGGCGCTGTCGGCACCGCTGAACCTGCCGGTGCAGGTGGTGTGGATCCACGATGTCATCGGCACGTCGGAATCGCTGGTGGTGAAGGACAAGTCGATCACGGCGCCGGCCGGGCTGCGCGGCAAGAAGGTGGCGACGCCGTTCGGCAGCACCTCGCACTACAGCCTGCTCGCCGCGCTCGACAAGGCCGGACTCACCGGCCAGGTGGAGCTGATCAACCTGCAGCCCGACGCGATTCCCGGTGCGTGGCAGGGCAATCAGATCGACGCGGCCTGGGTGTGGGACCCGACCCTGTCCAAGCTGACGGCGGCGGGCGGCACCGTGCTCACCAGCAGCGCCGAAACCGCCGCCGCGGGCGCGCCGACCTATGACGTGGCGCTCGCGAGCCGTGCGTTCCTGGCCGACAACGCCGCCTTCGCCAAGACCTGGGCGAAGGTGCAGGACTATGCGGTGGGCCAGCTGAGGACCCAGCCCGCCGAGGCCGCCGTTTCCCTCGGCGCGCAGCTGGGTATCGCGCCCGACCAGGTCGTTCCCCAGCTGGCGGGCTATCAGTACCTGCCCGCCGCAGAGCAGGCCGGACCGCGCTACCTGGGCGGCGGCTTCGGCGACGATCTCACCGGCACCGCGCGATTCCTGCTGAGCCAGGGCGGCATCGCCGCGGTCGGCAGCGAGCAGCAGTACCGCGACGGCATCTCGGCGACGGCCGCGGCGGGCGCGTCCTCGTGACCGCCGAACGGGTGACGCTGACCGGGGTGAGCAAGCGCTACCCCGGTCCCGATGGTGACGTCGAGGTGCTCGCGCCCACCGACCTCACCATCGAGCCCGGCGAATTCGTCTGTGTCGTCGGCCCGTCCGGCTGCGGCAAATCGACGCTGCTGAACATCCTGGCCGGCTTCCTCCCGCCCAGCGGGGGCGAGGTCAGGGTCGGCGGCCGGGTGGTCGACGGCCCCGACCCCGATCGCGGGGTGGTGTTCCAGCAGGCCACGCTGTACCCCTGGCTGTCGGTGCGCCGCAACGTCGAGTTCGGCCCGAAAGTCCGTGGCGTGGACCGGAAGACGCGCCGCGCGCAGGCCGATCGGCTGCTCGAGCTGGTCGGCCTGGAACAGCTCGCCGAGCGCAAGCCCTACGAGTTGTCGGGTGGTCAGCAGCAGCGCGCCCAGATCGCGCGGGTGCTGGTGAACGATCCGGGCATCGTGCTGATGGACGAGCCGTTCGGCGCCCTCGACGCGCTCACCAGGGAACGTCTGCAACGCGAGTTGCGCACCCTCTGGCGTGACCGCCGCAAGACCGTCCTGTTCGTCACCCACGGCATCGAGGAGGCCGTGCTGCTCGGCACCCGCGTCCTGGTGATGGGCGCGGGTCCCGGCCGCGTGGTCCACGACGTGACACCCACCTTCAAGGACGACGTCGGCCCCGACTTCGCCGATATCCGCGCGCACCCGGAATTCGGCGCCCTCCGTGACGAACTCGCCCGCCACATCTACGCGGCGCACGCCTGAGCCTCACTCGGCCGCGGCCACCGCGGTCCTGGTCCGGCGGCGGGTGATGAGGAATCCGAAGACGGCGGCGGTCGGGAACATCAGGATGCCGTAGATCGCGGCGGGCACCGCCATCTCGGTGCTGTCCAGGACGCTGAGCGCGATGGTGATGGCGATCGTGCTGTTGTGCACGCCGACCTCCATCGAGCAGGCGATGGACTGGCGGCCCGTCGCGCCGAGCAGTCGCGGCACGAAGAACCCGATGGTCAGGCTGATCACGCAGAACAGCACGGTGATCGCGCCGATCTTCGGGAAGTGGGCGGAGAAGTCCTCGGATTCGGCGGTCAGCGAACCGACGATCACCAGCAGCAGGATGACGGCCGAGCCGATCCGCACCGGGCGGTCCATCCGCTCGGCGAACGCGGGCGCCCAGCGGCGCACCAGCATGCCGATGCCCACCGGGACGAGCACGATGGCGAACACCTGGACCACCTTGCCGAATTGCAGGCCGACCGAGTCGCCGCTGCCCGCCGGGTCGAAGTAGTCGATCGCGAAGTTGGTCACCAGCGGGACGGTGGCGACGGCGATGACGGAGTTGACCGCGGTCAGCGACACGTTGAGCGCGACGTCACCGCGGAACAGATGACTGAACAGGTTCGCCGTCGTCCCGCCCGGCGACGCGGCGAGCAGCATCATGCCGACCGCGAGGATCGGCTCCAGATCGAAGAGCAGGACCAGGCCGAACGCGATGGCCGGCAGCGCGATCAACTGACAGGCCAGGGCGATGGCGACCACCCGCGGGCTCTTCGCGATCCGGGTGAAGTCGGTGGTGGTGAGCGACAGGCCGAGGCCGAACATGACCACGGCCAGGGCCAGCGGCAATCCGACGGATATCAGCGGTGAGTTCATAGCCATCCTCATCGAGCACCGAGTTTGAGACTCACTAGTCTCAAACCGAGAGGGTAGTCAGCTGTGACTCACATCGCAGCGAAATCGGGCAAATCGCCTACCCCTAGGCGACCACCTGGGCAGCCGCGGAGTCACTGCGCTCACACAGCTCGTGGACGAAGCGCATCTTCTCCAGGACATGATCGGGCAGCACGAACGGATAGAGGTCGTCGTGTCCCATCGACCGGTTGACCATGTTCAGCGACCAGGCCAGCGGCAGCCACAGTTCGATGATCTTGTCGAAACCGGCGCGCCCGACCTGCGGACGATCGAGGGTGGCGCCGGCCGGGGCGAAGCCGAAGGCGGCGGCGGTGTCGAGGGTGTCGCGGATGTGCAGATAGTGCGCGAAGGTCTCGGCCCAGTCCTCCGCGGCGTGCATGGTCGCGTAGGAGGACACGTAGTCGCTCTCCCAGCCGGGCGGGGCACCGTGCGAGTAGTGCCGGTTCAGCGCGTCCTGGTAGTCGGCGTACGGGTCGCCGAACAGGTCCCGGAATCGGTGCAGCGCTTCGTCGTCGGCGACCAGCACGGTGAAGTAGTAGTGCCCGATCTCGTGCCGGAAATGGCCGAGCAGGGTGCGGTACGGCTCGGCCATCTCGATCCGCAGCTGTTCGCGGTGCGGGTCGTTCGCCTCGGCCAGATCGAGGGTGACGACCCCGTCGATGTGCCCGGTCAGCACCCCGTCGGTGCGGCTGGAGAGCAGGTCGAAGGCCAGGCCGTGGGTGGGATCGGCCTCGCGGCCGACAATCGGCAGGCCCAGCTCGACCAGTTCGAAGATCAAGCGGCGCTTGGCCGCCTCGGCCTCGGCGAACGCCGCCAAGCCGTCGGCGTCGGCGTCGTTGGGCCTGGTCCTGGTGAGCGCGCACGAGGCGCACAGCATCGGCCCCGCGCTGCGGTCGGTGGTGGAGACCAGCCAGTTGCACTGCGCCACATGCAGGTTGTCGCACAGCCGGAACCGGTCACCGTCGACGACGCCGCCCGCGTGGTCGATCGCCGCGTCACCGGGCGGATCGCCGATCACCACCAGCGCGCGCTCCCGCAGGCTGAAGCCGAGCGGGCTCGAGCACGACAGGCAGACCGAGTTCTCGAAGGCCAGCTGCTGCCCACAGTTCGGGCAGACGAAATCACGCAAGGGACTACACCTCCACCGGGGCAACATCGACCGAGACCGTGATCGTGGACTGTTTGGCGTCGGTGTAGATGATGCCACGCAGTGGCGGAACATCCTGGTAGTCACGCCCCCACGCCACGGTCACGTAGCGCTCGTCGGCGAACTGGTCGTTGGTGGGGTCGAAGGCGATCCAGCGGCCGGTGCGGTCGGTCTCGTCGGTCCCGGGCAGCCAGACGGCCGCCCACGCGTGGGTGGCGTCCACCCCGACCATGCGCTCCTTGCCCGGCGGCGGGTCGGTCGCGAGGTAGCCCGAGACGTAGCGGGCGGCCAGGCCACGCGACCGCAGGCAGGCCGCGCCGATCCGGGCGAAGTCCTGGCAGACCCCCTCGCGCGCGACGAAGACGTCGGCGACGCTGGTACTCACCGTGGTCGAGCCAGAGCGGTACCGGAAATCCTGGTGGATCCGGGTGTTCAGCTCGGTCACGGCCTCGAGCAGCGGCCTGCCCGGCGGGAAGCTCTGCGCGGCGTACTCGGCGACCTCCGGCGTGATCTCGGGCGGCAGCAGGTCGAGGGTGAACTCGACCGCGAGCGGCCCGGTGGCCGTGCTCGGCCGGGCCGCCTCCCACGGCACGTCGGCGCCCGGTATCGCCGACGGGTGCTCGCCGTCGACGTCGACGAGCGATTCGCCGGTGACCTCGAGCGTCCGATGTTCCGATGTCACATGGAAATACGTGGTTGTGTTCCCGTAGACATCGGTGCCGACCGAACGGTCCGACGGCACCGGGTCGATGTGGATCTCGTGCTCGAGCTGCCGCTGACCGGCGAATTCGCGCGGGGTCAGATAGGCCCGGCCGTAGGAACTGGTGACCTCGTCGGAATAGCTGTAGGTGGTCCGGTGCACCACCCGGTAGCGCCTGCTCATCCGACCATCCTGGTATTGCCCCACAGCGGCTGGATACCCACCGGCACAGCGAGTTTGGTGGTCTCGAACGACTCCGACAGCTTGCGCAGCCGCAAGTGAACCCCCTCCAGCAGTTCCACCAGCTCGGTCCGCACGCCCTCGGCGTCGGTCTGTTCGAGGTCGGCCGGGTCGACCCGGCGCAGCATGCGCTGGGCGTCGGCGAGCAGCCGCTGCGAACGCGAGGCGCCCGCGCCGCCGGGCAGCGCCTGGAAGTCGGCCTCCAGCCGGTCGAGCTGGTACACCAGCGAGCGCGGGTTGCCCGCGTCGAACAGCAGCAGTCCGGCCAGCGCGGCGACATGCGCCGAACCACGGTGGCGGCGGCGGTAACTCACCGCCGACTCGGTGGTGACGAGCACCGAGTCGGTGACCACCCGCTCCACCTCCGGCGACCTCGCCTGCGCCAGCGCGGCATTGAGCAGCGAGGTCAGCGCGAGTCCGCGCTCGATCCGCTTGCCGATGTCCATGACGTACCAGCCGGTGTCGCGCACCATCGATTCCGCACCGATCCCCGACAGCGACAGCAGCGCGGCCAGCGCGAGCGCGTGCACCGAGGAGAGCGCGGTCTCCTTTTCGGTACTGGCGGCGCGGAATTCGGCCAGCGCGCGGTCGACGGCGCCGATGACCATCCAGGTGTCGGCGGAGAGCTGGTCACGCACGGCGCGGGCGGCCGATCCGTAGTGGTCGACCGCGTAGGACAGCGACCCCGGCAGGTTCCGGTCGCCGGTGAGCGCGGACAGGTACGCGAAGCCGTCGGCGGACGCGCCCGCGACGGTCCGTCGTCCCGCGCCGCCGCCGCCTGCGGCGTCCATCGGCCGGGTCGTGAACTGCCCCTGCTTCTGTCGCGTGCGTGGCACGGCGGGTTCGGTGTCTCCCGACTGCTCCGCCGTCCGCTCGGCGGCCGTACCGGTGGTGCGCAAGGCGCGGGCGAGCGCACTGGTGCCCGCGCGCTCCCACGGGGCTTCCGGGTCGCCGGATTCCGGTTCCGTGGCCTCCGCATCGCCCGGGTCCGGAGCGCCGGTGTCGTCCGCGGGCGAGCGCCGCTTCCCGGTTTCCGGCGGCGGCGCAGCGCCGTCAGCGGCCGGTGCCCGAGAGGCGGTCCCCGGTTCGGCGGATCGGTCGGTTTCCTGGGCGGCGGCACCGTCGGCCGAGCCGGTCGTAGCGGCGGCGGATGCCGCCCGCACCGCGGAATCCGGCGCGGTGGACCGGTCGGCACCCGCGTTCGCGGCACCGGTGTCCGCCGTGGGCGATACCCGGACGAGCGCGCCGACCGGCCCGGTTCCAGTGGGCAGCACGGATTCCGGCGCGTTGGTGCCGGTGGTCACCGACAGCGCGCGCATCAGGATCGGCAGCGCCTCGGCGCCGTCCAGCCAGGGCCGGTAGCGGTAGTCCTGGTAGACGTCGTGGGTCGCGGC
The DNA here is from genome assembly GCF_040681225.1 of Nocardia sp. NPDC051833. Lineage (NCBI taxonomy): Bacteria > Bacillati > Actinomycetota > Actinomycetes > Mycobacteriales > Nocardiaceae > Nocardia > Nocardia sp. NPDC051833. The sequence continues at coordinate 2,955,081 of NZ_JBFAYK010000001.1, read as the reverse complement.
GAGCAGGCGGACGACCGACTCGGCGCGCTCGCTGTAGCGGCCCATCCAGAACAGGTCGTTGAGCACACGGGGCGAGCTGACCGCCTCGACCACCGGCACGGCGCGACGCAGCCGCTCCTCGTGCGGCGTCTCGGCGCCGACGGCGGGCGCGGTCGCGGGTGCGGCGCGCACCCAGACGTCCTTGGCCGCCACCTTGATCACGCTGCGGGTCGGCTCCAGCCGCATCCGCTGCTGGCCGAGCCCACCCGACATCGCGGTGTAGCCGCCACGGCGGGCCAGCGAGAACAACCGCATCCCGACCGGCGCCGGCTTCAGTCCCGCCTCGCCTTCGACGGCGGGCGCGACCGAGAACTCCGCGGGTTCCTGACCGACCCACTTCCACCGCTCGGCCTCGATCCGGGCGGCGAGCTCGGCGCGCTCGGCGGCGGCCAGGCTGGGCCCGAAGATGGTCGACCCGTCGACCGCCGACCGGATCACCAGGTCACCGACATGGGCGACGAGATGCGCGCGCTCGGTGTCGTCACCGCCCCAGTAGGCGGGCGTGCCGTCGAGCAGCAGGTCGGTGCCGAGGACGGAGCGGGCGATCCGGGGCAGGAACGCGCTCAGCGCGGGCGATTCCAGCAGCCCGGAGCCGAGCGTGTTGACCACCGTCACCGCGCCCCTGCGCAACACCTCGACCAGCCCGACCACACCGAGGCGCGAATCGGGCCGCAGGTCCAGCGGATCGGAGAACTCCGCGTCGACGCGGCGCAGCACCACGTCGACCCGTTCCAGGCTGCCCAGCGAGCGCATCCACAGCGCGCCGTCGCGAACCACCAGATCGGCGCTCTCGACCAGCGGGAAGCCCAGCATCTGCGCGAGATAGGCCTGGTCGAACGCGGTCTCGGAGTGCGAACCTGGGCTCAGCACCACGACCACCGGCTCCTCGCCGTCGGCCAGTTCGGGCGCGGCTTCCTCGAGCATCAACCGCATGGCCCGCGCGAACGGGGTGAGCGGGCGCGGGCCCGCGTGCTCGAACGCCTCGGGGATGGCCGAGGCGACCACGCGCCGATCGGCCAGCGCGTACCCGGCGCCCGAGGGCGCCTGCGCCCAGTCCGCCAGCACCCGGAACTGCCCGTCGCTCCAGCGGCTGATGTCGCAGGCGTGCAGGAACAGCTGGTGCGTGCCGGGGATGGTGATGCCGTGCGCCGCCCGCACATACCCGGTGTTGCCGAAGACGATCTCCGGCGGCAGCAGCCCCGAACTCAGCAGCCTGCGTGGGCCGTACACATCGGTGAGCACCTCGTCGAGCACCAGCGAGCGCTGCACCAGACCGTTCTCCAGCCGGGTCCAGTCGTCGGCCGAGACCAGCAGCGGGATGGGATCGAGCCGCCACGGCATCGGCGTCGCCGTGTCGTCACCGAGGCCGACCTCGGTGTAGGTGACGCCATCGTCCTCGATCTGCCTGCGCACCCGGAGATCGATCCGGCCGAGCCCGCCGGTGCCCTGGTCGACGAAGTCGGACGAGAGCTCCGACCACATCGACCGCACCCGCCCGCGACCGTCGACGAGTTCGTCGTAATAGCCCTGGGTGGGCCGACCGCACTCGTCGAAGCGCGATCCCGCCTTGCTCTCGGCCCGGTACCGCGCGAACTGCTCGGCGACCTGCGCGCGTGCGCCCGGTGCCGTCCGGTTCCCGTCCCGTAGCGCCTCGTCGCGCTGTGTCACCGAGCCGACCTCGCTTCCTGTTGTTGCCTACCAGCCGCCGGTCGCGCCCCACACGGTTCGCGCGCGACGTAGATCCAGGATGCCCGGTGCACCGACATCGGTCGACTGCGCCGCGATCTTCGCACGGAGTTCGGCCGGGTCCATCGGATTCACGGTGTGTCCCGCCGCTTCGAAGCGGCGGTTGCGCCGGGACTGGGCCGCCACCGCGTTCACGGGGGCGTCGTCGAAGGCGCGACCGCCGGGGTGCACGACGTGATAGGTGCAGCCGCCGTGCGAGAGCCCGGTCGCCGCGTCGACCAGGTCGAACACCAGCGGCGCGTCCACGGTGATGGACGGGTGCAGCGAGTTCGGCGGCTGCCAGGCGCGATAGCGCACGCCCGCGACCTGCACGTCGGCCTTGTCGGTGGTCAGCAGCGGCACCGGCATGCCGTTGCAGGTCACCACGTACCGGCCGCGATCGGCGCCGACCACCCGCACCTGCAACCGTTCCACCGAGGAATCGACGTAGCGGGCCGTGCCCTGCCCGGTGGTCTGCTCGCCGAGGGTCAGCCACGGTTCGATCGCGCCGCGCAGCTCCAGTTCGACATCGCCGATCACCGCGGTCCCGATCCGCGGGAAGCGGAACTCGGTGAACGGGTCGAGCCAGCTGGTGTCGAAGTCGATGCCGTGCGCGCGCAGATCGGCCGCGACCTCGGCGATGTCGCTCATCAGGAAGTGCGGCAGCAGGTAGCGGCCGTGCAGGTTGGCGCCGTGGCGCAGCAGCGGCGCCCGGTACGGCTGGTCCCAGAACATCGCGACCAGGCCGCGCACCAGCAGCGACTGCACCATCGCCATCTGGAAATGCGGCGGCATCTCGAAACCGCGCAGTTCCAGCAGACCGAGCCTGCCGCGCGCCGAATCGGGACTGTAGAGCTTGTCGATGCAGAACTCGGCGCGGTGGGTGTTGCCGGTGAGATCGGTCAGCAGGTGCCGCAGGGCGCGGTCGATATGCCAAGGGGCGGATTGGATCTCGGCCGGGGTGGCGTCGCCGAGCGCCTGTTCGGCGGTGAGCCGGGCGATCTCGGCGAAGGCGATCTCGAGTTCGTAGAGCGAGTCCTCGCGGCCCTCGTCGGCGCGCGGGGCCTGCGAGGTCGGCCCGACGAATCGGCCCGCGAACAGGTACGACAGCGCCGGATGCCGCTGCCAGTAGGTCAGCATCGACACCAGCAGGTCGGGCCTGCGCAGCAGCGGCGAGCGCGCGGGCGTCACCCCGCCCAGGGTGATGTGGTTGCCGCCGCCGGTGCCGCCGTGGGTGCCGTCCACGTCGAACGACTCGGTGCTCAGCCGGGCCAGCCTGGCCTGCTCGTAGAGGGTGTTCAGCACCTCGGCCTGTTCGGCGAAGGAACTGGTCGGCATGATGTTCACCTCGATCACGCCGGGATCGGGGGTGATCGAGAACGTTTGCAGCAGTGGATCGTTCGGCGGGGCGTAGCCCTCGAGCACCACCGGCTGCCCGATCGCGACGGCGGCGGATTCCACCCGGGCGATCAGATCGAGGAAGTCGGCCAGCTCGCCGACCGGCGGCAGGAACACGTGCAACCGGCCCGCACGCACCTCGGCGACCAGCGCGGTCGTCGGCGTGAAATGCGCGGGCTCCACCTGCGCGGGCGGTTCGACCCGCTCCGGATCCAAGGGCTGCTGGTACAGCGGGTCGGCCTCGGGCAGCACCGGCGGCGCCAGCCACGACACCGAGCCGATCGGCAGCCGCAGACCCGCGGGCGAGTCACCCTCGGCGAGCACGATGCGTCCCGGGCCGTCCTCGTCGCGACCCCGCCGCAGCTGCCAGTCGGCGCTCGCCCAGCCCGCGCCATCGGCCCGGCGATGAATCGGCAGCACGAAGGCCGCCGGCTCGTTCACCGCCTGATCCAGGCTCTCCACCAGCCGCTGCCGCACCTCGGGCGAGTCTTCCCCTGGGTCGATATCGGCGGGCGGCGGATCACCGTACGGCGCGGACACCGTCGCCGCCAGCCGCGCCAGCGGGTCCTCGAACGCGGGCCGCACCTGCCCGGCGGGCAGCCCGAGCGTGTCCGCGATCCGGGCCACCAGATGCCGCGCCGCATCGATATCGGCCGCGGGCTGCCGATCCACCAGCATCCCCGCCGAATTCAACGGCTGCGTATCAGCAGCCCTGACCCCCGCCTTCTTCCGCGCCCGCTTCCCCTTCTTCTTCTCCTTCGACTTCTTTTCGGTCTGCTTCTTCCCCTTGGCCGGCTTCCCGACCTCGACCAGCTCAACAGCCTCCGCCGTTTCCACGGACCCCGCGTGGTTCCCGACCTCGGTCTCTTCCGCGACCTCCGCCGAGATCCCGGACTCGGTCTCGTCAGCGACCTCAGCCACGTCGGCACCGATCAACTCGGCACCCACGGTCACGTCAGCAGGGGCGGGCCGATCCCCCAGCCCAGCAAGCCCAGCGGTCCCGACGTCCGAACTGGGCGCGGCCACACCTCCGGCCCCGGCCAGATCGGCAGACTCGGTCAGCACGGCAGACGCAGCCAGCACGCCAGACGCGGACAAGTCGGCAGGCTCCACCAGCTCGGCGAGGTCGGCCTGCTCGGCCAGGTCTGCCTGCTCAGCGAGGTCGGCCTGCTCGGCGGGCTCGATTGTCTCGGCAGACACAGCGGAGTCGACGGACGCGACCGAGCCGACAGATTCGGCCACGGCAACGGACTCGGCCAGGTCGGCGGGTCCTGCCAGTTCGGCGGCATCGATTGCCTCGCCGGACACAACCGATTCCGCAGACGCGATCGAGTCGCCGGGCTCGGCCGAGTCAGCGGACTCGGCCACGTCGGTGGGCTCGGCCACGTCGCCGGGCTCGGCCAGGTCACCCGGCTCGGCCGGTGTGACAGGAGTGTCGATGAGCGTCGGTGGGGCCGACAGGGTGCGCTGGGCGACCGGGGTCCACGGGTCGGCGAGGAGGTCTTGGCGGCGCCAGATCGGTTCGCCGTCGGCGCGCCAGGCGATGGCGATCTCCCAGCGCGGCAACGGTTCTCCGGGGTACCACTTGCCCTGGCGGTACTGGACGATGCCGGTGGGGGCGTAGAGCGAGCGCAGGCGGTCGGCCAGGTCGACGGCGCGCTCGCGTTTGTGCGGGCCGTCGGCGTCGGTGGTCCACTGGGCGCTCATCTGGTCGTCGATGGAGACGAAGGTGGGTTCGCCGCCCATCGTCAGGCCGACGTCGGCGGCCGCCATCCGCTTGTCGATGGCGGCGCCGGAGGCGGTGATCCGCTCCCACTGGGAATCGGTGTAGGGCAGGGTGACTCGCGGGTCCTCGTGCACCCGGCGCACCACATTGCTGAATTCGAGGGTGGCCTCGGTGATCCCGGTCGCGCCGGTGATCGGGGCGGCGGCGCCGGGATGCGGGGTCGCGGCGAGCGGGATGTGGCCTTCGCCGGCGAACAGTCCGGAGGTGGGATCCATGCCGATCCAGCCCGCGCCCGGCAGATACACCTCGGTCCAGGCGTGCAGATCGGTGAAGTCGGCGCTCGGCCCCGACGGCCCGTCCAGCGACGGCGTATCCGAGGTCAGCTGCACCAGGTACCCGGAGACGAACCGCGCGGCCAACCCGAGTTCGCGCAGGATGCCGACGAGCAGCCAGGCCGAGTCCCGGCAGGACCCGAGCCGGGTGCGCAGCGTGTGATCGGGCGACTGCACGCCGGGCTCCATCCGCACCGTGTAGTCGACGGTGTTGCGCAGCGCGTAGTTCAGCTCGACCAGGTAGTCGATCGAACGGATCCGCCCCTGCGCCCGGTGCACCCGCACCCAGTCCTTCAGCAGCTCCCCCGGCCCCGAACCGGGCTCCGCCTCGTCGACCGGGCGCAGGTACGGCTCCAGGTCCGCGGCCAGCGCCGCGGGATAGTCGAACGGGAAGTACTCGGCGTAGTCCTCGACGAAGAAGTCGAACGGATTGACCACCTCGAGATCGGCGATCAACCCCACGGTGATCGACAATTCCTTGGTCGGTTCCGGAAACACCAGCCGCGCAACGAAATTGCCGAACGCGTCCTGTTGCCAGTTCACGTAGTGCGCGGCCGGCGACACCTGCAGCGAGTACGCCTCGATCGGTGTCCGCGAATGCGGCGCCGGCCGCAACCGCACCTCGTGCGGATGCACCTCGACGAGACGGTCGAAGGAGTACGCGGTCCGGTGCTCGAGTGACACCTTGATGCCCATGCACTCAGTTGACCACAGACCACCCGCGCGGCGGGGCGTGACGAAACCGGAGTTTCCCGACGGGCATCAGGTCGAAACCCGCAGGCAACACAGCCGCACCAAAGGCTGCCGAACCAGCACGAACCGACCGACCCGTAGGCTGACCGGGTGAGCTACGACCACATCCTCTTGCCGTCCGGCGTCGCCACCTCCGTCGACGAGGTGGACGCGTACCTGGCTGCCCAGGAAGGTCAGCCGGAGTCCGCGGAGATCGTCGAGATCGCGACCGAACTGAACGCCCGCAACGCCGAACTACCGGTGGACGACTCGTTCCTGAGCGTCGAGTCGGTCGGCGGCGCGAACGGGGCGACGCTCTACATTCCCTCGCCGTACGACGCGATCGGCTTCGTCCGCAACCTGCTCTTCGACCTGGCCACCCCGCGCGGCTACGCCGTCTACGACCCGCAGCTGACCTGGCTGATCGACCCGGCCGGGCACGTGCCGATCGCCGTCACCCACGGCGGCGCGGGCGAATTCCCGTATCTCACCGAGGAACTGGCGCGGCGCTGGGTCGCCGGACTGGCCGACCCGAACCCGTACCTCATCGTCGAGCGCGGCGAGCAGCGCTACATCCAGACCTACCGCGACCCGAGCGGCCCCTACACCCTGGAGTACCGCGACGGGTCCCCGGACAAGCACTTCGGCGCCACGATCGACGATCCGGCGCAGGTCGCCGACATCATCTGGGCCTGGACCACCGAGGACCCCGCCGCGGGCAAGGGCGTGGACTGGACCCGCGTCGAGTTCTAGAGCGCCCGCCGACCCGACAGCGCGCGGCCCAGCGTCAGCTCGTCGGCGAACTCCAGGTCGCCGCCCATCGGCAGGCCCGAGGCCAGCCGGGTGACGGTGAGCCCGGGGAAATCGCGCAGCATGCGCACCAGGTAGGTGGCCGTCGCCTCGCCCTCGGTGTTCGGGTCGGTCGCGATGATCACCTCGCTCACGTCGACGCCGTCGTCCTGATTGCCGATGCGGGTCAGCAGTTCCCTGATCCGCAGCTGATCGGGTCCGACGCCGCTGAGCGGATCGAGCGCACCGCCGAGCACGTGGTAGCGACCACGGAACTCGCGGGTGCGCTCGATCGCCTGCACGTCCTTGGGTTCCTCGACCACGCAGATCATCGTGCGGTCGCGGCGCGGGTCGGCACAGATCCGGCACAGCTCACCGTCGGCGACGGTGCCGCACGACACGCAGAACTGCACTCCGTCGCGCACCTTCTGCAGCGCCGCCTGCAACCGGTCGATCTCCGGCGGCTCCACCTGCAGCAGGTGGAAGGCGATGCGCTGGGCGCTCTTCGGACCGACGCCGGGCAGCTTGCCCAGCTCGTCGATCAGATCCTGGACCGGACCCTCATACATCAGAAGTCGGGCAGACCGGGCAGCGAACCGCCACCGAGTCCCTGCGAGAGCGGGCCGAGACGCTCGGCGGCCAGCTTCTGCGCGTTGGCCATGGCGTCGTTGATCGCGCCGATCACCAGGTCCTGCAGGCCGTCGACATCGGACGGATCGACGACCTTCGGGTCGATCGTGAGCGCGGTGACCTCACCGCTGACCTTGATGGTCGCCGCGACCAGACCGCCACCGGCCTGACCCTGCACTTCGGACTCGGCGAGCTCGGCCTGCGCCTGCATCACGGCCTGCTGCATCTGCTGGGCTTGGGCGAGCAGGGCCTGCATATCGAACTGACCACCATCGGGTTGCACAGCACGTCCTCTCAGAAGTTTCGTCCGCGTCAAGCGTAGTCCTCACGCGCCGCCGGGATACTCCCACACCCGCCCCGGCGATGGCGCATACCGACCGGGCCGTTACCCGTGACCCGCTCGGTAACAGGTTGATTGCTGCCTGTCCGCGATGAAACCCGCCCGGAGACTCGTGCCTAGGATCGAACCTGGGTCGGGACAGGGTTCAGCAATCCGAGGGAGAACTGATGAGTGTCATTCGCGCGTCCTTGATCACCGCCACGCTCTCCGCCGTCGGCCTGCTCGTTCTGCCCACGGCGCCCGCGTCGGCCGACCCTGGCGCGGAGATCACCGACTACGGTCGCGGCTGTGTCGTCGACCCAGGCAATTCCGCGGTGACCCTGGATTCGCTGCGGTTTCGCTGCAGCGTCACCCAGCAGGATCAGATCTACCGCGACGCGCGCGAGGGCGCGGTGCCGACCGGCGTCACCAACGGCTGGCTGACCCGCCCGCCGCAATTCGAACCGATGGCGGCGTCGCTGTGGATCGGCAAGGTGTTCCGCACCGGACCCGACGGCGGCAGCCTGACCAATCGCGTCACCAGCGCGGGCATCGAGGCCTTCCCGGCCGACGTCTACCGGGCGGCGTCCATCCTCGACGGCGGCCCGACCTGGGCCCTGAACTACGCGCCGTCGCCGACACCGCAGGTCTACGACGAGATCCGCGAGATCAGTCCGGGCGTCTGGTTCGGCTACTCGTGGTGGCGGGAGGGCGACTGGCCGCTGATCGCGGCCTTCGTGCTCGCCCCCGCGTGAGTCGTTGTTGACCCTCCCCCGGCTGGAGGGTGTTGGCTGATCTCATGACAGCCACCGTGGCGATCGGCGAGTTCGCCCGCCTCACCCATCTGAGCGTCAAGACGCTGCGCTACTACCACGAGATCGAGCTGCTGGCCCCGGTCGCGGTGGACGCGGGCACCGGCTATCGCCGGTATTCCACCGACCAGGTCGAGACCGCGCACCTGATCCGCAGGCTGCGCGATCTCGACATGCCGCTGCCCGATATCCGCACCGTGCTCGCCGCGGCCGAACCCGCCGACCGCGACGCCACCCTGCGCGCCCATCTGACCAGGATGGAAGCCGAATTACAGCGGACCCGCGACGTGGTCGCCTCACTGCGCGCGCTGCTCACCGTGCCCGCGCCGCCGCTGCGGGTGGACTACCGGGTCGAGCCCGCGTTCACCGCGCTCACCCGCACCGAATCGGTCGACCGCGACGCGATCGCGCCGTGGTGCGGCACCGCGTTCGAGCAGCTCTACGTGAGCCTGCTCGCCGCGGGCGTGACCCCGGGCGGGGTCGCGGGCGCGACCTATTCGACCGAGTTCTTCACCGAGGCGGCCGGCGCGGTCACCGCGTATGTGCCGCTGCCGCCCGGCGCGGACCTGATCGCGCCCGACGGGCTCGCGATCACCGAGTTCCCGGCCCGCCGCTTCGCCATCGCCGTGCACACGGGCGCGTTCGAGGACTTCGACCGCACCTACGGCGCGCTCGGCAGCCACGTCGCCGAGCACGACACCGTTCTTCCCGACGAACCGGTCCGCGAGCGCTATCTCGTCGGACCGGACATCACCGATAACCCGGCCGACTACCGCACCGAAGTGTGCTGGCCGATCACCGAAGGAGAGATCCGATGACCCTCGCCCTTGGCAATGTCACGTTCGACTGCGACGACGCGAACACGCTGGCCGAGTTCTACGCCCAGCTGCTCGATCGCCCCGTCGACCCGGAGGCCTCCGCGGCCTTCGCCACCGTCGGCCAGACCGCGGGCGCCTCGCCCGTGCTGATGTTCATCCAGGTGCCGGACAAGACGCCCGGCAAGAACGTGGTGCACCTGGACTTCCACTCCGTCGAATGGCGTAATTACGTCGAGCGCGCGATCAGCCTGGGTGCCAAGCACGTCGGCGACTTCGACGAGTACGGCCAGCAGTGGGTCACCCTCGCCGACCCCGAAGGAAACCTCTTCGACATCGGCAAGGAGTGAGCTAGGCCAGTTCGCGGGCCAGGTTGGCCAGCACCTCGGCCTGGATCTTCTTCAGGCCGAGGGGCGCGAAGATGCCCTCGAAGATGCCCGAGACGCCGCCGGCGCCGGTCCAGGTGGTGCGGAGGGTGACCTGGGCGCCCGCGCCGTCCGGGGTGACGGTCCAGGTGTTGACCATCGAGGAGTTGGCGTCGCGCTCGGTGAGGATCGAGTCCGACACGGTGACGCTCGCGCGCACGTTGCGCGAGCGCTTCTCGGTCGCCTGCAGCGTCCACTCCACCACGGTGCCCGCGCCCTTGCCGCCCTCGACGACCTTGTAGTCGCGGTAGTGCGAGGAGAGGATGCGCGGACGGATCGTCTCGTAGTCGCCGATCGCTTCGAGCGTGCGCTGCGGATCCGCGGCGACGACGATCGAACTGCTGGCGCTGACCTGTCCCACTGTTGACTCCTTGTCGGGGGTGCGATATCTCGACCGGGTTACATCCTGCCCTGTGGCTCACCGGATCGCCCGACCAGGTTGGGCGAAAGGGAAACATGTGCGTGACATTTCATCGTGGCGGGGCGGTATTCGGTAGCCCGACGGACACGGTCGTACTAGCGTCGATGACGTGGCAGTGAGTCTTTTGGGTAGGGCCGGCCACGAACCGGCCGCACGCGAGTCTGGATATGCCGCGCACCGGGAGGGTGTGGAGCGACTGCTGGCAAGCTATCGCGCCATTCCACCCGGCGCCGTCGTCCGCTTGGCGAAGAAGACGTCGAACTTGTTCCGGGCCAGGGCGGCCACCACCGCGCCCGGCCTCGATGTGTCGGGCCTCGGGCGGGTGATCGCGGTGGACCCGGAAGCGAGAACCGCCGATGTCGCCGGCATGACCACCTACGAGGACCTGGTGGCGGCGACGCTGCCCTACGGGCTGGCGCCGCTGGTCGTGCCGCAGCTCAAGACCATCACGCTGGGCGGTGCCGTCACCGGTCTCGGCATCGAGTCCACGTCGTTCCGCAACGGCCTGCCGCACGAATCCGTGCTGGAAATGGACGTGCTGACCGGTTCCGGCGAGATCGTCACGGTGAAACCCGAGGGCGAGACCGCCGATCTGTTCCGCGGCTTCCCCAACTCCTACGGCACGCTCGGCTACACGGTCCGGTTGAAGATCGAGCTCGAACCCGTCAAGCCGTATGTCGCGCTGCGCCACGTGCGCTTCCACGACCTGCGCGAACTCGAAGCCGAGCTCGAGCGCATCGTCACCGAGCGCAGCTACGACGGCGAGCAGGTCGACTACCTCGACGGCGTCGTGTTCACCGCGACCGAGAGCTACCTCACCCTCGGCAGGCAGACCGACGAGCCGGGCCCGGTCAGCGACTACACCGGCATGGACATCTACTACCGCTCGCTGCAGCACGACGACGGCGTGAAACGCGACCGGCTGACCATCCACGACTACCTGTGGCGCTGGGACACCGACTGGTTCTGGTGCTCGCGCGCCTTCGGCACGCAGAACCCGAAGATCCGCCGGTTCTGGCCGAAGGCGTACCGCCGCAGCAGTTTCTACTGGAAGCTGGTCGCCCTCGACCGTAAGTACCACATCGGTGACCGCCTGGAGGCCCGCAAGGGCAATCCGCCGCAGGAGCGGGTGGTCCAGGACATCGAGGTGCCGGTGCACCGCACCGCCGATTTCGTCGAATGGTTCCTGAAGGAAATACCGATCGAGCCGATCTGGTTGTGCCCGTTGCGGTTGCGTGAGACCGCCGGCGACCCGGCGGGCGAGCGGCCGTGGCCGCTGTACCCGCTCGAACCACGGCGCACCTACGTCAACGTCGGGTTCTGGTCCGCCGTCCCGACCGTGCCGGGACAACCGGAAGGAGCGGCCAACCGCGCGATCGAGCAGACGGTGTCCGAATTCGACGGGCACAAGTCGCTGTACTCGGACGCCTATTACGCCGAGGACGAGTTCGCCGAGCTGTACGGCGGCGCGACCTATACCGAACTGAAGAACCGTTACGACCCGGACCAACGACTGCTGAATCTGTATTCGAAGGCGGTGCAACGCAAGTGACGACATTCAAGGACCGATCCGAGGTATTCGCCGAGCTGGGAACCCGGCTCACGATCGCCGAGGTGTTCGAGACGCTCATCGACGGGGACATCCCGATCCGGCTGACCGCCTACGACGGCAGCGCCACCGGGCCGGAGGACTCGCGGTTCACCCTCGACATCAAGACGCCGCGCGGCATCAACTACCTGGCCTCGGCCCCCGGCGACCTCGGCATGGCCCGCGCCTACATCGCGGGCGACATGGTCGCCGACGGCGTGCACCCCGGCGACCCCTACGAGATCCTGAAGGCCATGCAGGCGATGAAGTTCCATCGCCCGTCGGCGTTGTCGCTGGTCACCATCGCCCGTTCGCTCGGCTGGGAGCGGCTCAAGCCGATCGCGCCGCCGCCGCAGGAGACCCTGCCCCGCTGGCGCCGGATCGCGCTGGAGGGCCTACGCCACTCCAAGACCCGCGACGCCGAGGCGATCCACCACCACTACGACGTCTCGAACACGTTCTACGAGTACGTCCTCGGCCCCTCCATGACCTACACCTGTGCGGTCTACGGCGAGCCCGACTGGACCCTGGAGCAAGCCCAGGAGAACAAGTACCGGCTGATCTTCGAGAAGCTGCGGCTGAAGGAAGGCGACCGGCTGCTCGACATCGGCTGCGGCTGGGGCGGCATGGTCCGCTACGCGGCCCGGCGCGGGGTGAAGGTCATCGGCGCCACGCTCTCGGCCGAGCAGGCCGCCTGGGCGCAGCAGAAGATCGAGGAGGAGGGTCTCGGCGAGTTCGCCGAGGTCAGGCACAGCGACTACCGGGACATCCCGGAGGGCGAGTTCGACGCGGTCTCCTCGATCGGCCTCACCGAGCACATCGGCGTGCACAACTATCCGTTCTACTTCGGCTACATCAAGGACAAGCTGCGCGACGGCGGCCTGTTCCTCAACCACTGCATCACCCGGCCGGACAACACCCGCACCACCAAGGCGGGCGATTTCATCGACCGCTACGTGTTCCCCGACGGCGAGCTGATCGGCTCGGGCCGGATCATCTCCGAGGTCCAGAACATCGGCCTCGAAGTACTGCACGAGGAGAACCTGCGCGAGCACTACGCGCTCACCCTGCACGAATGGTGCAAGAACCTGGTCGAGAACTGGGATGCCTGCGTCGCCGAGGTCGGCGAGGGCACCGCGAAGGTGTGGGGCCTGTACATGGCGGGTTGCCGGCTGGGCTTCCAGCGCAATGTGGTGCAGCTGCACCACGTGCTCGGGGTGAAGCTGGACAAGAACGGCAGCTGGGACGTCCCGCTGCGCCCGTGGTGGCAGCCGTAGTCCGATCCTGAGCTCGGGTGCGTGGCCGCGCACCCGAGCATCGGCTCAGACCAGGAGTTCGTCGAGGAAGTGGCCGGGCACCTCGGCCAGCAGTGGATGCGGTTGTCCCTCATGGGATTGCGTGCGCAGGACGTGCAGCAGTCCGACGACGCCGGGCCCCGCGTCGAGCAGCGGCCTGGTCCAGCCGAGGTCGGCGCAGGTGCGCAGCACCGGCAGGACCAGCCCGGTCGCCTCGCCCACCCAGCCCGCCGAGGCCAGGCACTCGGCGAGCAGCAGCGTGGCGTCCAGTTCCGCGCGGGGACGGGACTGATCGAGCAGCCGCGCGTAGAGCACCCGCGCGTGCCGGGCGGCGCGGTCGTCGGCCCGCAGGCGCTGTTCGGCCAGCAGCGTCCTGATCTCGGCGAATTCGCGCGCCTCCGCGATGAGTACCGCCGCACCGGACTTGGACCGCTTGCCGTTGCCCGACGGGTCGGCGGCGAACTGGTCGACGCCATCGCCGGTGGGCAGCCCGAGGCGTGAACGCTCCGCGCGCACGTGCGCGTCGAGCCGGGCCAGCCCGTTCGCCGCGGCCACCCGCGCGCCCTCGGCCAGCCGCGCCGACGCCGTGTACTGGTCACCGAGCGCGGCCTTCACCCGCGCGCCGATCACGAAGGTCGCGACCAGGAAGTCGACCGGTCCGACCCGGGTGACCAGTTCGTGGCTCTCGTCGAGCAGCCGGTCGGCCAGGTCCAGATCACCGCGCCGATAGGCGACCTCGCCCAGCAGCGCGGCGGCCACCCGCGCGGCGTCCGAGCGCGGCCCGGCCCGGTCCCGCGCCGTGTCGTAGGCCAGTTCGAAACACTCGGTGGCGGTGGCGATGTCGAGTTGCTCGTAGGCGGCGGCACCGCGGGCGCACAGGCCGAAGACCGGGCCGAGCGGGTCCTTGGACCGCACGTGATACTCGACCGCCCAGTCCTGCATCTCCGTCGCGCCGACGAAGTCGAACTCGCACAGCCGGACGAACGACACCAGGTTGGCCGCGGTCGAGACCGTCCACGCGGGCAGCTCGTCGGGCGACTCCAGGCACGCGGCCAGCTTGTCGGCCACCCCGTCGAGGTCGTCGTGCGCGACCCGGTCGGCGGCCTCGAGCACCGTCGCCGCGCAGCGCTGTTCGGCCAGTTCCGGTTCGCCGCCGCCACCGCGCGCCAGCAGGTTCGACAACCGGCCCAGCGCGGTGCGCGCGGTGCTGGTCTCCTGCAGGTTCATATTCGCCCGCGCGACCGCCATCAGCAGCTTGGAGCGGGAAGTCACCTGCTGCACCGGCAGTTTCGAGACGCTGCCGAGCAGGGTGGCCAGCCGGGACCGGTCGATCAGGTCCATGCCGCCGCTCTCCAGCAGGTCGGCGGCGAGTTTGAGATCGGTGGCGGCCAGCGCGTGGTCGACCGACTTGCGCAGCAGCTGATGCTCGGCGTACCAGCGAGCCGCCTTGCGGTGCAGCACCTTCGCGCGACCGGGGTGTTCGCGTTCGAGCCGGGCCCGCAGGTACTCGGCGAACAGCGGCTGCATCCGGTACCACTCCGGGTCGTGCTCGATCCGGTGCAGGAACAGCTCACGTTGTTCGGCCTGTTCCAGCATGGCCGCGCCGTCGGGGACGTCGGCGAGCACGGTGGCCAGCGAGCCGTTGACCCGCTCCACCACCGAGATGGCCATCAGGAACTCCAGCAGTTCCGGCGCGATGCTGTCGAGGACGTTCTCGGCCAGGTACTCGCGCATGCCGTGCCCGCCCTCGGCCAGCGAGCTGAGCAGCTGGACCGGGTCGGCCTTGCCGCGCAGGGTCAGGCTCACCAGCTGGATGGCGGCGGGCCAGCCCTCGGTGGCGGTGTGGATCTGCTCGACCTGCTCGTCGGTGAGCGCGAAACCGTTGCGCTCCACCAGGATCTGGCGGGTCTCGGCCTCGGTGAGGCGCAGCTCGGCCGGGCCCAGCTCGACCAGCTCGTCGCGCACCCGCAGCCTGCTGATCGGCAGCCCGGACTGGTCGCGGCTGGTCACCACGAAACGCACATGGTGGCAACCGTTGTCGAGCAACGCCGCCATCGCGCGGTGCACGCCGGGGTCGCGGACGCGGTGCCAGTCGTCGACGACGACCACCACGCTGCGATCGCTGGCGTGGATCTCGTCGATCAGGGTGGCGATCACGAAGGCGGACGCGTCGGCGGGACGTTCCTCGAGCACCTGCTCCAGGCCTGCGCCGACATCGGGGCGCACCCGGCGGATGGCCTCGATCAGGTGGGCCAGGAACCAGATCTCGCTGTCGTCGTCCTGGTCGACGCCGAGCCAGGCCACCGGGATGTCCCTGGCGACCAGGTCGGCCCGCCACTGCGCCGCCACCGTGCTCTTGCCGAACCCGGCGGGCGCGTGCACCAGCGCCAGCCGGCGATTGCCCCCCGCGCGCAGCACGTCGAGCAGCCGCTGGCGCGGGAACGGCTCGCGGGCCGGGGTCGGCGGCCGGAACTTGGTGGCCGCGGTGGGCGGGAAGGTGCCGGTGGATCCGCCGCCGCCGCTGCGCAGTGGCACCGAGGCGCCCGCGGGTTGCAGGGTGAGCGGCCAGCTGCGCCGGGCGGTGACGGCCTTGAGCGCCTCCGGGGTCCCCGCGTCGATCTCGGCGGGCTCGGTGTCGAGCAGGGCCATCTCGTCGGGCATCTGGCCGTGCGCGCGCTGCACCTCGCGCAGCATCTCGCCGAACTCGTAGGCCGAGGCGGGCCGGTCGGCCGGATCCGGGGACATCGCCGCCTCGATCACCGCGGCCACGTCGTCGGGGATGTCCTGGGCGCGCAGGTCGGGCACCGGCTGGGTGGTGATCCGCAGGAACTGGGCGACCACCTTCTCGCCCGCCTGCCGTTCGAAGGCGGCGTGCCCGGTCAGCAGGGCGAACAGGGTCGCGCCCAGCCCATAGATATCGGACTGAACGGTTGGTTCTTCGCCCTTGAGTACCTCGGGCGCGGTGAACGCGGGCGAGCCGGTGATCAGGCTGCTCGAGGTCTGGAAGCCACCGGGGATGCGGGCGATCCCGAAATCGGTGAGCTGCGGTTCGCCGTACCCGCTGATCAGCACGTTCGCCGGTTTCACGTCCCGGTGCAGAATCCCGGCCCGATGCGCGGATTCGATCGCCGCGGCCAGCTTCACCCCGGCGCGCAGGGTGTCGGCCCAGGTCAGCGGGCCGCGATCGTGGATGAGGCGTTCGAGCGAACCCCGCGAGCAGTACGGCATCACGATCAGCGGCAGCCCGGTCGCGGTCACGTCGACCTGCAGGATGTCGACGATGTTCGGGTGGCCGGAGAGCCTGCCCATCGCCTGTTCCTCGCGCAGGAACCGCTCGCGGCTCTCCTCGTCGATCTCCGAGGACAGCACCTTCACCGCGACCACCCGGTCCAGCGCGGGTTGCAGACACCGGTAGACCACGCCGAACCCGCCGCGCCCGATCTCCTTGGCCCCGGTCAGGCCCATGGCGTCGAGCTCGGCGATCACGGCCTCGTCGACCTCGCCGGGAGCCTGCTGGCGCTGCGTGTTCGCTATGCGCGTCTGCTGCGGATCCATGTGACCACCTCACACATCGAATCGGCGTCACCGGCGTATCGGTCGGCGTGCGACCTATCGGGCGCGCGCCCGAATATCCGCACATATCCAAGCTAGCGCGATATGGCATCCATCGGGTGGAGATTCGATGCTGTGGCGGCCACGGTTGGCCGACACCGGAGTTCGGCGCCGCGCCATCGTCGGCGAGCGTCGGCCGGTGACCAGGGCGGTCCCGGCACCTCGGGCGGTGAGCGGCTCCGGCACAGTGTTGCGCATGAGTTCGTCGGTCGTCGATCCGTTCACTGTCGCCACGTTCAACGTCAACGGGATTCGCGCGGCGCGGCGTCGCGGGTTCGACGCATGGCTGCGGGCTCGGTCGGCCGATGTCGTCGCGCTGCAGGAACTGCGTTGTCCCGCCTCGGAAGTGGGAACTTTTCCGGGCTACTCGGCCGCTGTCGACGTCGGTTCCGTGGCAGGCCGGAACGGGGTGGCGGTGCTCACGAGAGTTCCCGCCGCCGCGGTGCGGACGTGGGTGACCCATCCGCCCAAGGCCCGCGGACTCGGCGAGTTCGCCACGCAGGGTCGCTACCTCGAGGTCGACCTGGCCGACCGCGCGGTGACGGTGGCGTGTCTCTATCTCCCGAAGGGCGGGTTGCCCGCGCATCTGCAGCGTGCGGGGTCGATGCGTGAACAGCCCGACGGCGGTCGCAAATACGAGCGCAAGCACCGGTTTCTCGCGGCATTCGCCCGGGAACTGCGGCGGAACCGACTCGCGGCGCTCGCGGCGGGACGCGAGTTCCTCCTCGCCGGCGACCTGAACATCGCCCACACCCAGCACGACGTGACCAACTGGCGTGCCGCGCGCACGATGGACGGCTTCCTGCCCGCCGACCGCGAGTGGTTCGGCACGGTGCTGGGCACCCGCAGGCTCGTCGACGTGGTGCGGCAGGTGCACGGCGAGCGGCCGGGGCCGCTCACCTGGTGGAGCTGGGCGGGCCAGTCGTTCGTCAAGGATGTGGGCTGGCGGGTGGATCACCAGCTCGCCACACCGAACCTCGCCCGGCTGGCCACGGCCGTCGCCGCCGACAAGGAATCGTCACCCGGCGAGCGGCTCTCCGATCACGCGCCGCTCGTGGTGACCTACGGCTGACTCGGCCCGACACGGCGGAAGCCCGCCACCGCGAACGGTGACGGGCTTCCGGTCCGGCCGGAGCCGGGTGCCGCTTACTTGCGCAGCGAGGCCGGGACCTCGAAGCGCGGGCCGAACTTCTTGGCCAGCTCGTCCGCACGGGCCACGAAGGCCTCCTGGCCACCGGGGTAGCCGACGATGAACTGGTGCGAGCCGCCCGACCAGGCCGGGAAGCCGATGCCGAAGATCGAGCCGATGTTCGCGTCGGCGGTGCTGGTCAGCACGCCTTCGTCGAAGCACTTCTGGGTCTCGATGGCCTCGGCGAACATCATCCGGTCCTTGAGGTCCTGGAAGGTGACACCCTCCGGGAGCTCACGCTGCGAGTTGTAGATCGAGCGCAGCTCGTCCCACAGGCCGGTGGCCTTGCCGTCGACGTAGTCGTAGAAGCCCGCGCCGCCCAGCTTGCCGGAGCGCTTGTGCTCATTGACCATCGAGTCGATGACCTCGGCGGTCTTCGCGGACGCGGCGTTGAGCTCGCCACCGGCAGCAAGGATGGCCTCGGCGGTCTCCTTGTAGATCTTCTGCATGGTGGTGAAGTTCAGCTCGTCCGAGAGCTTCAGCGGCGCCGCCGGGTAACCGGCCTGCAGGCCCGCCTGCTCGATGGTGGACGGGTCGATGCCCTCGGCGACCATCGCGATGGCCTCGTTGATGAAGGTACCGATCACGCGCGAGGTGAAGAAGCCACGGCTGTCGTTGACGACGATCGGGGTCTTCTTGATGGCGAGGGTGTAGTCGTACACCCGGGCCAGCGCCTCGTCGGAGGTCTTCTCGCCCTTGATGATCTCCACCAGCGGCATCTTGTCCACGGGGGAGAAGAAGTGGATACCGATGAAGTCCTCGGAGCGCTTCACACCGTCGGCCAGCAGGGTGATCGGCAGGGTCGAGGTGTTCGAGCCGAGCAGCGCGTCGGCGTCGACGATGTCCTCGATCTCCTGGAAGACCTTGTTCTTGAGCTCGGGGTTCTCGAACACGGCCTCGATCACGAAGTCGACGCCCTTGAAGTCGGCGGCGTCCGCGGTCGGGGTGATGCGGGCCAGCAGCGCGTCGGACTTCTCCTGGGTGGTCTTGCCACGGGAGAGGGCCTTGGCCTCGAGGGCCTCCGAGTACGCCTTGCCCTTCTGGGCGGCTTCGAGCTTGACGTCCTTGAGGACGACCTCGTAGCCGGCCTTGGCGGAGACGTAGGCGATGCCCGCGCCCATCATGCCGGCGCCGACGACACCGATCTTCTTGATCTCACGCTTCGGCACGTCCTTCGGACGCGAGCCGCCACCGTTGATGTGGTTCAGGTCGAAGAAGAACGCCTGGATCATGTTCTTCGCGACCGGACCGGTCAGCAGGCTCGTGAAGTAACGGCCCTCGATGGTCAGCGCGTTGTCGATGTCGACCTGCGCGCCCTCGACCGCCGCGGCCATGATGGCGCGCGGGGCGGGCATGTTGGTGCCCTTGATCTGCTTGCGCAGGTTGGCCGGGAACGCGGGCAGGTTCGCCGCGAAGGCCGGGGTGGACGGGGTGCCGCCGGGGATCTTGAAGCCCTTCTTGTCCCACGGCTGGGCCGCCTCGGGGTTGGCCGCGATCCACGCCTTGGCGGCGGGCAGCAGCTCCTCGACCGAGGACACGACCTCGTCGATCAGGCCGATTTCCTTGGCCTTGGTGACGCGGTGACGCTGACCCTGCAGCAGCACCTGCATCAGCGCGCCCTGCAGGCCGAGCATGCGCACGGTGCGGGTCACGCCGCCGCCACCGGGCAGCAGGCCGAGGGAGACCTCGGGCAGGCCGATGGCCGAGCCCTTGACGTCGGCCGCGACGCGGTAGTGGGTCGCCAGCGCGATCTCCAGGCCACCGCCGAGGGCGGCGCCGTTGATGGCGGCGACGACCGGCTTGCCGAGCTGCTCGAGGCGACGCAGCGGGGCCTTCACGCGGGTGACCATGTCCATGACCGCGGCCGCGTCCTCCGGGCCGACCTGCATCATGTTCTTCAGGTCGCCGCCGGCGAAGAAGGTCTTCTTGCCGGAGGTGAGCACGACACCGGTGATGTCGTCCTTCTCGGCCTCCAGGCGGTCGACGGTCGCGGCCATCGAGTCCAGGTAGGCGTCGTTCATGGTGTTGGCGCCCTGGCTGGGGTCGTCGATCGTGAGGACGACCACGCCGTCGGCGTCCTTCTCCCAGCCGATGATGTTGTCAGTCATAAGTTTTCGTTCTCTCCTATGAGAAGTTTCGGCCGGGGATCAGACGCGCTCGATGATGGTGGCGACACCCATGCCGCCGCCGATGCACAGGGTGACCAGGCCGTAGCGCGCGTTGCGGCGCTCCAGCTCGTCGACCACGGTGCCGGTGATCATCGCGCCGGTGGCACCCAGCGGGTGGCCCATGGCGATCGCGCCGCCGTTGACGTTCAGCTTCTCGTCCGGGACGTCGAGGTCCTTCTGGAACTTCAGCACCACGGAGGCGAACGCCTCGTTGATCTCGACGAGGTCCATGTCCTCGATCGTCAGACCGGCCTTGGCCAGCGCCTTCTTGGCGGCCGGGGTCGGACCGGTCAGCATGATGGTCGAGTCCGCGCCGGAGGTCGCGGTCGCGACGATGCGGGCCTTCGGGGTCAGACCCGAGTTCTTGCCCGCCTCCTCGGAGCCGATCAGCACCAGGGCGGCGCCGTCGACGATGCCCGAGCTGTTGCCACCGTGGTGGACGTGGTTGATCTTCTCGATGTAGGTGTACTTCTGCAGCGCGACGGCGTCGAAGCCACCCATCTCGCCGATGCCGGCGAAGGAGGGGTTCAGCTTGCCCAGGTCGGCGGCGGTGGTGCCGGGACGCATGTGCTCGTCGTTGTCGAGCACGACGAGGCCGTTCTGGTCCTTGACCGGGACGATCGACTTGGCGAAGTAGCCGCCGGTGGTGGCCTTGGCGGCCAGCTCCTGCGAACGCACCGCGTACGCGTCGACGTCATCGCGGGAGAAGCCCTCGATGGTGGCGATCAGGTCGGCCGAGATGCCCTGCGGCACGAAGTAGCCGTCGTAGTTGGTGGCCGGGTCGAGCGCCCACGAGCCGCCGTCGGAGCCCATCGGCACGCGCGACATGGACTCGACGCCACCGGCGATGACGAGGTCGTCGAAGCCGGAGCGAACCTTCTGCGCAGCCAGGTTCACGGCCTCGAGGCCGGAAGCACAGAAGCGGTTGAGCTGGAAGCCACCGACGGTGTCGGGCAGACCCGCGATGGTGACGGCGACACGGGCGATGTCCATGCCCTGGTCACCGACGGGGGTGACGACGCCGAGGATGAGGTCCGAGATCTGGTCCTCGTCGAGGTTGGGGAAGCGGCCACGCAGCTCCTGGATCAGACCAACAGTCAGATCGATCGGCTTGACCGAGTGCAGCGAGCCGTTCTTCTTGCCGCGGCCGCGCGGAGTGCGGATGGCCTCGTAGATGTAGGCCTCTGTGGTCATATCGGAGTGTTTCCTTCCTTGGGGTGCGGTGGCCGCACGAACGCCACGACCAACTGTCTCGACGCCGTACAAATCCGGCAGCGCCGACGGAGCACAGAGCCATGCTCCATCCGGCGATTCCGGCCACCCGTTCATACTACCGTGGTGTGCGAACTCCGGTTAACTTAACGTGGTCCAGCCGGTGGCTGTCAACCATCCAGACTCTTCGCTCCGAGCTCGTCCCGCAGCAACGCCAGAGCGACCTCGTCCGGGTCTTGCCGATCACCGGGAGCCACCGGCTCCGCGGCGGCGGCCAGCATCTCCTGCTCCTCTTCCGGGGTCGGCGGTGCCAGCACCGCGTCGCCCGGCCGTGAACCGTGCCCGGAATCGCCACCGGACCGGCTCGAATCGGGCCCGTACCCCGCATCGGGGCCGGGGTCGTCGGGAAGGTCGGGGGAATCGGGCGGCGGAATGTCGTCGTCGGCGGCCCGCTTGGCCTGACCCGCCTGATTGCCGTTGGCCTGGCTGGGCCGGGAGAACTTGGGCCGCCCCGCCGGCTTGGCCTCGCCCTGACCCGCACCGCGCGCCGGAGCGCTCGCCGCCTTCGCCGCCGGACGCGGCGCGGGCGCACCCGTCTCCCAGCGCACATCCAGCTCGCGGCCGAGCACCGCGCGCACCGCCGACCGCACCGCGTCGATATTGCGCGGATCCGACAGCCGCTGCGCCAACGGCGGACTCTGATGCGC
This sequence comes from Nocardia sp. NPDC051833, assembly GCF_040681225.1. NCBI lineage: Bacteria > Bacillati > Actinomycetota > Actinomycetes > Mycobacteriales > Nocardiaceae > Nocardia > Nocardia sp. NPDC051833. The sequence continues at coordinate 2,933,147 of NZ_JBFAYK010000001.1, read as the reverse complement.
GAACACGATCACGTCACCCTCGGCCCGCGACACCGCAGCCCCCGACAACAGGGCCTGCAAGGTCGGCCCGAACTCCCGCACCTTCCCCTTGATCTCCGCCCAAGCCCCGTCTACCAGGGCAACGAGGTCCTCGGCCTGCGCCGCGGCCGGCTGCGGAGCCCCGGCCGATGGCGTCGGCGCGTCGGCAGGCTCCGGACGATGCGGGGTGCCGGGTTCGGTCCGGTGCGCGTCAGCGGCAGGTTCCGGACGATGCGCGTCAGCGGCAGGTTCCGGACGATGCGCAGCGGCGGGCTCCGGCCGATGCGCGTCAGCGGCAGGTTCCGGACGATGGGCAGCGGCGGGCTCCGGCCGATGCGCAGCGGCAGGTTCCTGCGTGGGCGCCGCAGCGGATTCTGGCTGGTACGCGGTCGCAGGCTCCGGACGATGCGGGCTGCCGGGTTCGGTCCGATGCGCAGCAGCGGACTCCGGCCGATGCGCGGCGCCGGGTTCGGATCGATGCGCGTCAGTGGACGCTGACCGATGCTCGGCAGGCGCCGGACGGTGGGCCGCAGCGGGTACCGAACCGGCATCCGCTGCTCGCGCAGCCGCGGGCCGAGCAGCGACGGGATCCGACCCGGCGTGATCACCCACCTGCGTGGGCGAACCACCTTGCGGTGCTGATGTTTCCGGTCCACGCGCGAACGTCGCACCGGACTGCGCGGCCGAACCCGGCACGGCGGGCACACCCTGGCCGTTCGGCACCGGGTCGGGATCCTGCCCGGTCACAGCCGCACGCTGCCCGTGCGTATCGACCGGACGATCAGCGAGCGGCGGCGTGGCCGAAGCGGCATCCCGCTCGGCCACCGAAGATGCCTGCGAGGCAGGCGTTTCCGACCCAGGCCCGCCGTGCGCTCGGGCATCGGCGGGCCCTCCGGTCGACACGTTCGACTGGGCGGCCGGCTGCGGAGCCGAATCCCGCACCGGCGCTGCGGCCTGCACAGGAGGCTCGACAGCGGCCGCTCCACCTGCCATCGGCCCACCCACTGCGGCCGCTCCACCCGCCGCGATCGGTTCGCCTGTCGCGGCCGGTCCGCCGACCGCAGTCGCTCCACCGGCGACAGTCGCTCCACCGGCGGCAGTCGCTCCACCAGCGGCAGTCGGTCCACCGGCGGCAGCGTGTCCGCCCACTGCGGTCGGCCCATCGGCGGCAGCCGGTCCGCCCACTGCGGCCGATCCACCGGCGGCGGCCGATCCACCCACTGCAGTCGGCCCGCCCGTAGCCGGGCGCTCACGGTTCGGGGCGGGCGGCACCGAACCGCCTGCGGCCGCTTCTTTTTCGGCGCGGGCGGCGGCCAGGAGTTCGGCGCCGCGACGGCGGTTCTCGCCACCCGCGGGGCGGGAGGGCGGGGTGGCGGCGGGCGCGGCGGCGGGTTCACCGGCGGCGGGGCCGGGGCGGGCGGGGGCGGGAGCGATTGCGCCACCGGCGAATCCGCGCTCCAGGCGTTCGAGGCGCTGGAGGGTGGCGGATTCGGCGTCGGAGACCGACGGGAGGAGCATGCGGGCGCAGATGACCTCGAGCAGGAGGCGGGGGGCGGTCGCGCCGCGCATTTCGCCGAGGCCCTCGTGCAGGAGTTCGGCGTAGCGGGTGAGGGTGGCGGGGCCGAGGCGTTCGGCCTGGTCACGCATGCGTTCCAGGACGTCGCCGGGGCCGGAGACCAGGCCGCGCTCGGCGGCGTCGGGGACCGCGCGCAGCAGGATCAGGTCGCGCAGGCGCTCGAGCAGGTCGACGGCGAAGCGGCGCGGGTCGTGGCCCGCCTCCATCACGCTGTCGATGGTGCCGAACAGCGCTGCGCCGTCGTCGGCACCCAGCGCGTCGATCGCGTCGTCGATCAGCGCGACATCGGTGACGCCGAGCAGCGAGACCGCGCGCGGATAGGTGACACCCTCGGGCCCGGCACCGGCCAGCAGCTGGTCGAGCACGCTCAGGCTGTCGCGCGGGGAACCCCCGCCCGCCCGGATGACCAGCGGATACACCGCCTCCTCGACCGGCACGTGCTCCTGCTCGCAGATCTTGCCGAGCAGGCCGCGCATGGTCGCGGGCGGCAGCAGCCGGAACGGGTAGTGGTGGGTGCGCGAACGGATCGTCGGCAGCACCTTGTCCGGTTCGGTGGTGGCGAAGATGAAGATCAGGTGGGCGGGCGGCTCCTCGACGATCTTGAGCAGCGCGTTGAAGCCGGCCGTGGTGACCATGTGCGCCTCGTCGACGATGAACACGCGATAGCGCGACTCGGCGGGCGCGTAGAACGCACGATCACGCAGCTCACGGGTGTCGTCGACACCACCGTGACTGGCCGCGTCGAGCTCGATGACATCGAGATTGCCCGCGCCGCCCGGCCCGAGCGCCACGCAGGACGCGCAGACCCCACACGGCGTGGAGGTCGGCCCCTCCACGCAGTTCAGCGAGCGGGCGAGGATGCGCGCCGAGGAGGTCTTGCCGCAGCCACGCGGACCGGAGAACAGATACGCGTGACTGATCCGTCCGGTATCCAGCGCCGTACTCAGCGGGTCGGTGACATGCTCCTGACCCACTACCTCAGCGAACGTCGCCGGTCGATACTTCCGGTACAGAGCCACGGCCCACAGGCTACCGCCGCACTGTGACATGTGGATGAGCGGCCGACGCGTCACCGTCTCGCCCGCATCCCGTCGCACAAACGTGATGCAGATCACAGTTCGAGTGCAGGTTCGGAGCGGGTGGGCAAACCCGGTCGACGAGGCGCTACGGCCGAGTTGTCGACTATTTCACGCGCGGCGAATGCCCGGAGGAACGGCGGTTGATCCTGGTTGCGGCGGAAATGCGTACCCGTTCCCCGATTGACAGCCTCTTTCCAGATGTAACGAAACAATCAATCGTCGTGACAGCAGCGCAAGCGCCTGGCTACCGTGGATCTCGGCAACTTCGGTGGCCAAACCTTCATCAGGTTGGTGACCCCGGCCGGTCCCTCATCCCGACCGGGGCACAACCTTCGCGCACCGTATCGCTCCCCCACCGCCGACCGGAGGAACGTTTCACCGTGCTGTCGTGTGATGACATCGCAGCCGCCTGGCTCGCCCACACCGACTTCGCCGGCGACCACGCCGCGGTCGGCCTGCTGAGCCGGGCGATCAGCCCCCAGGACTTCGACATCAAGCGCGATTCGCTGCCCGTCGCCGCCGCGGCGGACCCGGCGACCGCCGCCGCCATCCTGCAACTGCTCGAACGCGGGCAGGTGCCGACGATGGCGGCCATCCGCACCCTCACCGCGCAGAACGAGATGCGCCGCGAGGCCGAGCGGATCGAGCGTCTCGGCAGGCGCGCCCAGCGCAGCATCGACGAGTTCGGCCGCATCCTGGCCCGGCTCGCCGCCGCCCACTGGACCGACCACGGCATCGGGCCGACCCGCCGCGACATCCTCGCCGACGCCGAGGTCTCCGAGCTGATCGCCGAGCGGGTCGGCGAGATCGCGCCGTCGGCGGTCAAGCATCTGTGGCTGATCGAGCGGGCGCAGCGCGCTGGCTGGATCGCCTCGAACGCGAACCCCGGTTCGCTGTGCCCGGCCCGCCGCTGGCACACCACCAAGTACGGCAACCGGGTCTCGCAGAAACCGGTCAACATGATCGGCAAGCTGGTCGCCGGGTTCGTCGTCGAGCACACCGCCGAGCGGGGCAGGCCGCCGAGCTGGGCCGCGCTGGCCAGGGACGCACGCGACGATCGCGGCAGGCGGGTTTTCTTCGATGTGGCCGACGCGCATGCCCAGCGACGCTGGCTGATCACCGCCGAATGGCTCGCCGACGGCGATGACCTGCCCGTTCCCGGCAAGCGCGGCACCAGGGCACTGGCGAAGGAAAACCGGGGCTAGAACCCGGGCGACACCAGCGCGGCCGGTGAGCATTCGGTAATTTCCTTGCAACGCAATCACGCGTGAAAGGAGTTACCGTGCCCGCAACGATCGATCCTGCGGCCACCGCCTGGCTTCTCGCGGCTACCGCCATGGTGCTGTTGATGACGCCGGCGCTGGCCGTTTTCTACGGCGGGATGGTGCGCTCCACGGGCGTGCTGAACATGCTGATGATGAGCTTCATCGCGATCCCGCTGGTCACGGTGGTCTGGCTGGTTGCCGGGTACAGCCTGGCCTTCGGTGACGACGCGGGCGGCGGCCTGATCGGCAATCTCGAGCACGTCGGCCTGGCCGGGATCAATCCCGACTCGGTGCGCGGCACGATTCCGGAGCTGCTGTTCGTCACCTTCCAGCTGACCTTCGCGATCCTCACCGCCGCGCTGGTCTCCGGCGCGATCGCCGACCGCGCCAAGTTCTCCGGCTGGATGGTCTTCGTCCCGCTGTGGACGCTGGCCGTGTACGCCCCGATCGCGCACTGGGTGTGGGGACCTGACGGCTGGCTGCTCGGTTTCGGCACGCTCGACTACGCGGGCGGCCTGGTCGTCGAGATCGCCTCGGGCGCCTCGGCGCTGGCGCTGGCCCTGGTACTCGGCCCGCGTATCGGCTTCAACATCGACGCCATGCGTCCGCACAATCTGCCGTTCGTGCTGCTCGGCGCGGGTCTGCTGTGGTTCGGCTGGTTCGGCTTCAACGCCGGTTCCGCGCTCGGCGCCACCGGCACCGCGGCGGCGGTCTTCCTGAACACCCTGGTCGCGGGCAGTCTCGGCATGCTCGGCTGGCTGATCGTCGAGCAGGTCCGCGACGGCAGGCCGACCACCTTCGGCGCGGCCTCCGGCGCGGTGGCAGGCCTGGTCGCGATCACGCCGTCCTGCGGCGTGATCAACACCGTCGGTTCGGTGATCGTCGGCCTGGCGGCCGGTGTCGTGTGTTCGTTCGCCGTCGGCTGGAAGCACAAGGCGGGCTACGACGATTCGCTCGACGTGGTCGGCGTGCACTTCGTCGGCGGCATCGTCGGCACGATCCTGATCGGCCTGCTCGCCACCGAGGTGATGACCGGCGGGGTGAACGGCTTGTTCTACGGCGGCGGCTTCGCCCAGCTCGGCAAGCAGCTGGTCGGTGTGCTCGTGGTCGCGGCGTACGCGTTCGGGGTGTCGTTCGTGATCGGCAAGCTGATCGACAAGGTCATCGGGTTCCGCGTCAGCAAGGAAGACGAGACCGCGGGCATCGACTTCGCCCTGCACGCCGAGACCGCGTACGCCGAAGGCGTGCACGGGAGTTCGCCGCGTCGCTTCGGCGAGGGGCACTACGGGGGTCACTGACCCCTAGCTGACCTCGTCGGCCGGGGACAACCAGGTGTTGCATTCGAAGTTGCGGTTCTTCGAGTAACCCTGGTTGTACCAATTGCCGTTGTGCTCAGGCGTTCCGTGATCGCGGTGGCGGCCGTTGCCGTCACCGCGGTTGTAGTTGTGCTTGACCGCGGCGTAGCCCTCCTGCGAGGTCCACGAACCGCCCGCCTCCGCCGAGCCGATGTACATGCCGCCGAAGCAGCTGGCCTGCAATTCCATTCGGCGTGAGGTCTCCAGCCCGCCCGCCGAGGTGGCGCCCTGCTCGCGGCGCTGATTCGACGAGGCCTGCAGCAGTCCGGTCAGGCCCTGCACGTGGTGGCCGTATTCGTGCGCGTACACCGACAGCGCCTCCATCGGCGGGTACGGCGTGTTGTGCAGGACCAGCCCGGCTGTCGACATGTAGATGGTGCTCGACGCGCTGCAGTAGAACGCGTCACTGGTGGCGCCGCCGCACGGCGAGGACAGCTCGGACGGATTCACCGCGACTTCCAGGCCCGGACTGCGGAACGGCAGGTTCGCGGCGGCCAGGTTGGTCCGCCACATCTGATCCAAGCAGCCCTGCGCGGCCGCGAAGAAGGCCTTGGCCGTGGCCGCGTCGGTGGACCAGCGCGGCAGGTCGCAATCCATGTTCGGCAGGAACGCGCTGCTGTCGCGGAACAGCGGATGCTGGCCGAGCGCGATCACCGGTTGCGGCCCGGCGGGTTTCGTCGTCGTCGGCGCGGTGGTGCGGGCCGAGGTGCGCACGGTGGTCTGGGTCGTCGTGGTCGGTGCCGGAGTGGCCGAGCTGCTGTAGGTGAAACTCGGCGTCGTCGTCTTGGCGACGTTCTTCTTCGACGAGTCCTCCGACAGCGAGACCGCCGCGACCAGCAGCGCGCCGACGATCCCGCACACCGTCAGTACGGTGAGCAGCGAACCGAACCAGCCGCCACCACCTCGGCGCGGCGGCGGATACCCCTGCGGCGCATAGCCGTACGGCGGCGGCAGCGGGCGCGGGTACATCGGCTGCTGGTAGGACGCGGGGTACCCGTAGGGCGGCTGCCCCTGCTGCGGATATCCGTAGGGCGCCCCGGGTCCATAGGGTCCGGGCGGTTGGGACAGGACAATCAGCTCACTTCGCTCGCGGCGGCGGTAAAGGTGTTGCACTGGGAGGTGAGGTTGCGCTGCAACCCGGCCTCGAACCACTGCCCACCGTGCTCGGAGGTGCCGTGATCGCGCATGTCGCCCGGGCCGTCACCGCGGCCGTAGGAGTCCTTGGTGGCCACGGTGACCTGCGAGCCCGACAGCGAACCGCCGCCCTTCGACGACGCGATGAACATGCCGTCGAAGCAGTTGGCCTGCAACTCGACCCGGCGTGAGAGCTCGAGCCCCTTGGGCGAGCGGGCGCCCGCGTCGACGCGTTCGGAGTTGGCCTTGCGCAGGATGCCCGACTGGGCCTGCACGTGGTGGCCGTACTCGTGCGCGAACACCGACAGGTAGACGACCCAGTTGTCGCGGAACTGATCGGTCTGCAGCTGGCTGATCGGCATGTAGATGGTCTTGTTCGCCGCGCAGTAGAAGGCGGCGAAGTTGCTCGTCGACCCGGTGCACGGCGTGGTGATGCCCGCGGTGGTCGCGGTGACGCTCAGCGTCGGCGACTCGAACGGCAGGTTGTTGGCCGCCAGCAACGGCTTCCAGGCCGCCTCCAGGCAGGTCGCCGCCGATTCGAAGAAGGCGCGCGCCTTCTCGACCTGGGTGCCCCACGGCGCGTAATCGCAGGACGCGGGCACCAGGGTGCCGTCGGCGTCGGTGAGCAGCGGATTGTCGCCGGTGGCCGCGGGTGCGGTGCCGGGCTGCGGGGTGTAGGTGGTGCTCGGCTTCGGGCCGATCGCGCCGATGCCGGCGTCGAGGCCGGTGCTGACGGCGAACTTCACCAGGCCGCCGACCACGAGGAAGACGACGACGAGGAACAGCGAGGTCAGGCCGCCGCGGCGTTTGCGCGGCGGCGGGGTCGGCCTGCCGGGCGGGCCGTAGGGCATCGGCGGCGGCCGGTAGCCGGACGGCGGACCGTAGCCCTGTCGCGGACCGTAGCCCTGTGGATAACCTTGCGGCTGTTGATAACCGGGCGGCCCGTAACCGGGTTGCGGTCGATATCCCGGGGGCTGCCCATAGCCAGGGGGCGGCGGAACCGGTCGTCCACCTGGACCGACCGGGCCATAACCGTACGGTGGTTGGGTCACGCCCCCGTACCCCCTCGTCTCGTGAGTCGCCGACAGCCGCTGACGCAGAATAGCAAGCTGTCTAGAGTAAGCAGCCATGCTGACTTTTCGGGGGGGCGCCGCAGGCGCGCTGCTGCTCGCTTCGGCGGGATTGCTCGCGGCCGCGCCGGTAGCCCACACGGAGCCCGCGCCGGCCGGCGTCACGATCACCGCCGATCTCACCCTGACCGACGACGGTGTGCTCCAGGTCACCGAGACCGTCGGGGTGCCCGCCGACGGCAACTTCACGATGTCACTGCCGTTGCGCCTGAAGGTCGGCGACGATGTCGAGCGCGTCTTCAAGGTCACCGATGTCACCGCGAGCGGCGCAGGCACCGCCACCACGGTCAACGACCAGTTCGTCGTCGAGGCGAAGCCGGGTGAATCCAAGTTCACCTATTCGGTGCACAACACCGTCTCCGACGCGCCGGGCACCCAGGTGTTCCACTGGCTCGGCGTGATGAACGCCGATATCGCCGCGCTCGACGTCTCGGTGATCAGCCCCAGCTATCAAATGGGCATCGTCGACTGCAAGCTCGGCCCGGCGGGCAGCCCCAAGCCGTGCGCCGATGTGCACACCGAACCCGACGGCGTGCTGTACCTGAGCCAGCGCGACCTGCGTAAGGGCGATGCGATCGACCTCACCCTGCAGCTGCCGCCCGGCACCGTGCCCGCCAACGCCGATGTGCGCGGCGGCGACTCGGACAACTTCTTCGCCTTCACCACCCCGGTCCTCGCCGCGTTCGGCGCGCTGCTGCTGGCGCTGGCGGCGATGATCGCCTACGTGCTGACCGCAAGGAAGCGCGCCGCGGCGGCGCCGGCGGGCAGCGACACCTTCCAGCCGATCGTCCAGCAGGGCGGCCGGGTGGACTTCACCTCCCCCGACGGCGTGCTCCCCGGCGAGGCCGGTCTGCTGCTCGACGAGCACGTCGACCCGGTCGACATCGCCGCCACCGTCGTCGATCTCGCGGTCCGGCGCTACATCTGGATCACCCCGGTGAACGCGCGCGGCGAGGACGACTGGCGGATCAGCCGGGTCAACGCGCCCGACGATCAGCTGCGCGACTACGAGCGCACCGTCTACGACATGCTGCTGCCCGAGGGCACCGACACCGTCGCCGTGCGCGAGCTGCGCGCGCCGGGCCGGATGCAGCTCGACCCGATCCGCGCCGCGATGCGCGCCGACGCGGTCGCCACCGGCGCCTTCGCCGACCCGAAGCAGCGCGCGCTCCCCCGCTGGATCGGCGGCGCGCTGATCGTCCTCGGCGTGATCGCCACCGTGGTGCTCGCGCTGACCTCCGGGCACGCGCTGGTCGGCGTCGCGATCGCGCTGGCCGGTGTGGCCGCGATCCTGCTGCCGAACTACCTGCCGACCAGGACCACCCTCGGCGACACCGTCGCGGGCCGGGTGCGCGCCATGCAGCGCGGCCTGGATACCGTGGCCCGCGAGCAGATCCCGCCGATCGATCAGGAGACGGTGTTCTCCCGCGCCCTGCCGTACACGGTGATCAGCGGCCGGGCCGACAACTGGATCCGCGCCTTCCGCGACATGGACCCGTCGGCCGATTCCCAGCCCGGCCTGTACTGGTTCGCTGGCTACGACCGCGACCGCAACCTGCACCGTTTCGCCGCGCAGTTCCCGTTCTTCATCACCGCCTTGGAAGGCGCCTTCAACCCCCGCTAGCGAATGCCGAACGGCCGCTTCGACTGTGCCGAAGCGGCCGTTCGTCTGCCTGTGACTCCGCTCAGATCCGGCGGATGGCGGCCAGCGGGTCGGCGTAGAGCGCGCTGAGCGAGGTGACGACGGCGGCGAATTCCTGCACCTTGCCGCCGAATCCGCTGATCCGGATGTCGGTGGGCGGGAGCTGGGTGCTCTGGGTGAAGGCCCTGGCGACGTGCGGCAGCGCGGGGCGATACCCGGTGAACGCCTGGCCGCCGAGGACGACGCGGTCGGGGTTGAGCATGTCGCGGACCAGCGCGACGGTCTGCCCGAGCATCGTGGCCCGCTCGGCGAGCAGTTCCCGCGCGCCGTCGGACCCGGACTCGGCGGCCCGGTACAGGTCGGCGATGGTGGTGCCCGCGGTGCCGTTGTGCGCCGGGATGATGCCGCGGCCGACGGCCCTGGCCTGCAGCGCGCGATCGCCGACGGTCACTTCCAAGCAGCCGCGACGGCCGCAGGTGCACTGCACGTCCGAGCCGGTGGGCAGGTGCGCGATGGAACCGGGGCCGTTGTTCGGGGTGTGCACGCGACCGTCGAGGGTGACGGCGATGCCCGCGGTCTCGCGGACGTAGAAGTAGAGGCTGCTGCCGTTCTGGGTGGCGGGCAGTTCGGTGTCGGGCTCGGGCCTGCGCGCGTCGAAGGTCGGCAGCAGCAGCTCCGAGGCGGCCATCGCCTCCACGTGCGGCGCGACCGAGACCGGCAGCTCCAGCACGTCACCGAGCACCTGACCGATCGGGGCGCCCTTCCATTCCAGCTTGGGATGGTCGACCACCCCGGTGTGCGAATCGACGCGACCGCCGATGGCGACGCCCGCCCACAGCGGGGTGCGCCGGTGCCAGCGCTGCAGGAACGCCTTGGCGCTGCGGGCGACGGTGGTGACCGCGAACTCCTGGCCGGTCTGCGGGGTCGCGATGGCGAGGCCACCCAGAATCCGGCCGCGCAGATCGGCCGCGACGATCTTGGTCGCCGCGGCACCGATGTGGATGCCGAGCGTGAGGTAGGCGTCGTGGTCGATCTCGAACGGCACGCGGGGCCTGCCGACCGCGCCGGCAGCGGTCAGATCGGGCCTCTCGCGCAGCAGACCGGCCGAAAGCAGCGAGGCCACTTGGCGATTCACGGTGGCGATGCTCAGACCCGTTGCCCGCGCGGCATTGTCGCGCGAGACCGGGCCGGAGGCGGCGGTCCGCAGCACGGCGGCGGCGGGGTTGTCGCTACGGCGCAGTTCCGGGGCGACGACGGGGCGGGAAACCCGAGGACGACCGGCGCCCGCCCGAGCGGCGGGGCGATCGATGATGGGAGTAGACATATGAAGTTCCTTGCTGAAATCCCGTTGTCCCAACGGAATTGCCGACACGTATGGCGTGGCAGCTCGCGAGCCGCAGAAGGCTCAGCTGCAGCATCAGGAACGACAAAGTTCACGCGTCAACGGCAACCGCAAGCCGAGAGCGGCGGTCACATAGGTGACCCGCTTGGCGAGAAGATGGTTGCCGGACATAACAATCAAGTTAACACCTAACCCGGACCCATCCAAGCCGAACCGGCGGATTGTGTCGCGACGCACAGCATTTCCGCAGGTCAGAAGGCCGCGCGGGGCGCGCAAAGCCGATTCCGGTCTACCCGGGCAGACGGCAGAACCCCTCCGGAACCGTGGTTCCGGAGGGGTCGCTGAGCCGCGTGACTACTTGGCCGGCGAGGGGGCCGGAGTCGGGTACGGCTGGGTGATGGTGATGAAGTACTGGATCGCGGCACCGATCGCGACCGGGGCGGTCACGAAGATCTGACCCGCGATGACGCCCAGGGCACCGATCGTGGTGGCACCCACGACGCAACCCGCGATCGGGCCCGCGCCGAACAGCGCCAGCAGCACACCGGTCGCGACGAGGCCGGCACCGGCACCCGCGATGCAACCGACAGCAGCGCCACCGAGGCCACCGACCAGCGTGCCGATGGTGGCACCCAGGGAAATGGTCTGGGTCAGACGCGACCAGGCGGCCTGCTCACGCTCGTACTCGTTCTTCCAGGGAGCCTGGTTCTCGAACGGCAGGGCGACGGGCTTGTAGACGGCCTTGGAGGCGTCGTAGACCGGGCTCAGGGTGGCCTTGTTGCCCGAGATCTCGGCCGCGATGGGCAGCTCGAACTCGTCGAGGCGGAAGGTCAGCGGGGTACCCGCGACGGTGGTGCCGTTGGCGGCCTTGACCTTGAAGGCGCCGTCCTCGACGACGAGCGAGCCCGCATCGGTGGTGATGACAGCCTTCGAGTCTTCGACGACCTCGGCGGAGTAGTTGATCGGAGCGGCCTCTTCGTCCGGGGCCGGGGCCGCGTAGGAGGTGCCCGCAGCAACACCGGTCGCCATGGTCACGAGCGCCGCGACCACGGCGAGCTTCCTCATCTTCATAAAACTGCCAATCCCTCATCGGTTGTCGATCTGTTCGAGAAGCCAGCTTCGAGCAGACGACCACCGATGACGAGGGAAAAAAGCAGGCAGATCGTAACTAGGAATTCATCCGGCGGCTTTCGCGGCGGCTTTCGCCTGCTTCTTGAATTCCCTTACTTCGGCGAGGGTTTCGGCGTCGACGACATCGGCGACCGAGCGGCGCGAGCCCTCGTCGCCGTAAGATCCCGCGGCCTTTCGCCAGCCATTGGGATGTACGTCACGTTGCTTGCCGAGCAGCGCCAGGAAGATCTTGGCCTTCTGCGCGCCGAAGCCCGGCAGGTCCTGCAGCCTGCGCAGCACCTCCTTGCCGTCGGGATCGCCGCTGGTCCAGAGGTTGGCGGGGACACCGTCATAGTGCTCGATGACGTATTGGGCCAGCGCCTGCGCCCGGCGGGCCATCGAGCGGCCGTAGCGATGGATGGCGGGCGGGGTGGCGGCGAGCTCCTCGAATTCGGCCGGATCGGCCTCCGCGATCCGGCGCAGATCGAATCCGCCCATGCGCTCGGCGAGTTTGCGCGGCCCGCGAAACGCGTGCTCCATCGGATACTGCTGATCGAGCAGCATGCCGAGCAGCAACGCGAAATCATCGGTGCTGAGGAGTTCGTCGGCCTCGGCCTCCTGCGCGAGACACAGCGTTCGAGTCATACATTCATCGTGACACATTTCACTAGTAGCCTCTGGATCCATGCTCCCGAGGACTGCAGCTTCCACGATGGCGGTAAGTATGACCGACTACACCCCTCGCCCTGACCGCTTCGATCAAGCGGGCCAGGACCAACTGATCGACGCCCACGACCTGGAGGTCACCCAGCCCGGGATGCGCAGGCTACGCGCCTGGAGTCACGCCGCGCTGGCCCTGCAACCGGGCGAGAGCGCCCTCGACATCGGCTCCGGCACCGGCTCGGAGGTGTTCGTCTTCGCCGACGCCGTCGGCCCGACCGGCACCGCCGTCGGCGTCGAACCCGACCTCAACCTGCTCACCTCGGCCCAGCGCCGGGCCGGTGAGCGCGAGTCGACGGCGACCTTCGCCACCGGCGACGCCTACGGCCTGCCGTTCGGCAACGAGAGCTTCGACGCGGTGCTCTGCGAACGCGTCTTCCAGCATCTGACCGCGCCCGCCCGCGCCGCGGCCGAGATCGCCCGCGTGCTGCGGCCGGGTGGCCGCGCGGTGGTGGTCGACAGCGACTGGGCCACCTCGATCGTGCATCCGGGCGACCCGCAGGTGGTCGGCGCGGTGATCGACACCCTGATCTCCTCGACGACGAACCCGCTGTCCGGCCGCAGGCTGGCCGGGCTGCTCAGCGGCGCCGGACTGGTCGTCGACGAGATCGGCTCGCACGCGCTGGTGCAGGACCGCAGCGTCGGCGCCGGCGCGCTGGTCAGCCGGATCGCCGGGCTGGCAGTGCTGCGCGGGGTGATCACCGAGGCCGAGCACGCGCGGCTGCTCGCCGACCTGCAGGCGGGCGCCGATCGCGGTGACGTCCACGTCTCGGTGACGATGTTCGGCGTGCTGGTGCACAAGCCGAGCTGAGCCGAGGGCCGGGCGCGTCGGCACGCGCCCGGCCTCGTCGCTCAGTGCTCCGCGAGCAGCTTCTCCGTGGCCGCGAGCAGCACGCAGGTCGCCAGCCCGTCCATCGCCTTCTCCAGCTCCGGCAGCTGCGGGAAGGAGGGGGCGATGCGGATGTTCTTGTCGTCGGGGTCCTTGCCGTACGGGAAGGCCGAGCCGGCGGCGGTGAGGGCGATGCCCGCGTCCTTGGCCAGCGCGATCACCCGCGCGGCCGTGCCGTCGAGCACGTCGAGGCTGATGAAGTAGCCGCCCTTGGGTTCGGTCCAGGACGCCACCTTGGACGCGCCGAGCCGGTCCTCGAGGATCCGGCGCACCAGCGCGAACTTCGGCTCGAGCAGCCTGCGGTGCTTCTGCATGTGCTCGCGCACGCCCTCGGCGTCGGTGAAGAAGCGCAGGTGCCGCAGCTGGTTGAGCTTGTCGGGGCCGATGCTCTTCTTCGACGCGTGCCCGAGGTACCAGTCGAGGTTGGCCTTCGAAGCGCCGAAGAAGCTCACGCCGGCGCCGGCGAAGGTGATCTTGGAGGTGGAGGCGAACACCAGCGGGCGGTTCGGGTTGCCCGCCGCCGCGGCCATGCCGAGCACGTCGAGCACCGGCGCCGCGGTGTCGGTGAGCGGGTGCACCGCGTAGGCGTTGTCCCAGAACAGCCGGAAGTCCGGCGCGGCGGCCTTCATCGAGACCAGCTCGCGGACAACCTCTTCGGAGAAGACGGCGCCGGTCGGGTTGGCGTAGTTGGGCACCGCCCACAGGCCCTTGATCTGCGGGTCGTCGGCCAGCAGCGCCGCGATGGCCCTGGTGTCGGGGCCGTCGTTGTTCATCGGGACGGCGATCATCTCGATGCCGAGTGCCTCGGTGATCGCGAAGTGCCGGTCGTAGCCGGGGGCCGGGCACAGCCACTTGATCGTCTCCTCCGCAGCCCAGCGGCGCGGGGAGTCGGGAGTGCCGTAGAGCATCGCGAAGACGATGTTGTCGTGCATGAGCTCGAGGCTGGCGTTGTTGCCCGCGATCAGCTGCTCGACCGGGATGCCGAGCAGCTCACCGAAGATGGCGCGCAGCTCGGGCAGGCCGTTGAGGCCGCCGTAGTTGCGGCAGTCCACACCCGACCCGTCGCGGAAGTCGCCGTCGCCCGGGAGGGCGAGCAGCGACGCGGATAGGTCGAGTTGTTCCGGTGAGGGCTTACCTCGGGTGAGGTCCAGGGTGAGCTTCTCGGTCTGGAGCGTCGCGTAATTCGCGGTCTGGGACTCGTGCTCGGACACGAGTTCCGCGTGGCTCATCAAACCGATCTGCGTTTGCCGGGGCATCCTGGGCAGCCTTTCGAAGCAGCAAGGTGGGTGGTGCACGCTGCGCGTGCCGACACCCGCAACGTTACCCGGCGGTTGCTCGGAATCGGTGGGGTATCCGGGGCCGAATCAGGCTCGCACGCTGCGAAGGTGCGTAGGCGGATCGATCCGGCGGGGGTCCCCGAAAAATTAAGGGGACCCCGCGCACCCGGCAGAGCCCGTTGACCCTTGCTGCCTTCCGGCCCTGGGGGAGTTCACAGGATGCGCGCCGCGCGGGATCCGTCGGCCAGTGTAGCGGTTCGATGTGCCCCTCGCAGCGGGGGGTCGATACGATCGCGTCGAATCGACGGGGCTTGTCCCGTATCGAAACCGGAGGGGGCCGAACCATGACGAATTCCCAGCAGGGATCCGGCGATCAGCCTGGACAGTCCGATCCGACCGTGCACTGGTGGTCGACGCCGACGAACGCGGGCGCCGATCCCACGGTGTTCAATCCGGCCGCCGACCAGCCGCAGCCGGGGTACGGCCACCCGGCGCAGGGGCAGCCCGGCTACGGCCAGTACCCCTCCGTCCCGAGCGCGCCACAGGCCGGTTATCCACAGCAGCCCCCGCCCCCGTACGGCCCCGGCTACCAGCAGCCCGCCTACGGGATGCCGCCCCGGCCGTCCGGGAACAAGAACGGGCTGATCATCGCCGGTGTCGTCGGGCTGCTCGCGGTGGTCAGTATCGGTGTCGTCGGCGTCGCGGTCGCCACCCGCGACGACCCGTCCGACCCGCTGACCTCGATGGAGAACGACCGCAAGAAGAAGATGGAGGGCAACTACGCGATGACCTCCATCTCCAACGCCTGCTCGCTCATCGACCCGACGGTGCTGAAGAAGTGGTCCTCGGACCCCAAGGGCAGCCCGGAGCACAAGGAGACCCAGCCCACCAGCTCCACCGGCGGCAGGCTCTCGTGCACTGCGGACTACTCCAGCAAATCGCCGCGCAGCAAGTACCAGACCAACGACGCCGAGATCGACCTTGACGTCGAATTCAACGACGCCTACGGCGACCCCTCCTACACCCGGTGGAAGGAATACGACACCGGCACTTCGGGTTCGGGCCTCGCCTCGGGCCCGGTCACCGGGATCGGCTCGGAGGGCTACTGGAAATCCGAGACGCGCGACGTCGTCGGCCCGCGGCTGACCTACACCGTCGCCGTCGCCGACAGCAATGTCTCGGTGAAGGTGCAGATCACCCTTTCGCGGGCAGAGGGCGAGACCATCAATACCGACGAGGTCGCCACGGTCGCGAAAGCCCAGGCGCAGAAGGCGCTCACGGGGCTGAAGAAGTAGCGTCAGCGCGGCTCGAACAGCAGGTCGGCGGCGCGGGCCAGCACCTGGGTGCGGGTGCGGCCCTCGTGGTCGGCGGCCAGGAAGTGCCCGCCGATCACCGCGCAGAAGGCGAGCAGGCTGCGGGCCTCGACCTCGTCGGGGTCGGCGCAGAAGGCGCCGATCGTCTCGCGCAGCAGGTCCATTCGGCGATTGTCGACCCGGCGCAGTCGCGCGGCGACGTCGTCGTCGCGGCGGGCCCAGTCGCGGATCGCGAGGTCGATGGGCAGCAGCCGGTCGCTGGAGAAGGTGAGCACACCCGCCAGGCGGGCTTTGGCCTTCGGGTCGCCCGCCTGCTCGACCTGTTCGAGCACCTGGTCGACCGCCTCGCGCTCCCACTGCTCCAGCATCGCCACGAGCAGTGCGTCCCGATCGGCGAAGTAGCCGTAGAACCCGCCCTTGGTGACGCCGATGCGCTTGGCCAGCGCCTCGACCCGGACCGCGTCGACGCCGGCGGCGGCCAGCACGCTCAGCCCTTCCTCGACCCAGCGCTCCCGGGGAGTTCGCGCGGTACCCACGACGTGTTCCACCTCATATCGCCTCGGCCGGACCGCCGGATGAGCGGCCGGAGCAACCAGTGTACGGAGCCGTATAGTCTCCCGATCCACCCTGACCGACCCGACCCGTTTTTACACCGGGGCACCGGGACCGCTATGCTGCTCCACGGAGGATTCGCCTAGTGGCCTATGGCGCTCGCCTGGAACGCGGGTTGGGTTAACGCCCTCAGGGGTTCAAATCCCCTATCCTCCGCCACAGCAGGGCCCTGATCGGTTCGCCGGTCGGGGCCCTGTTCGTTTAATCGGTGGATCTGTCGGTGGGCTTCCGTAGAGTGAGCCCCGATGGTGCGGGAAACCCCCACCAACCCACCCGCCGGTGTCGCCGCCGTCCCAGATGTGTGCGTGCCGACACAGCGGAGTGGGTACCCATCCCCAGTGCCCGTCCGTAAACGGACGGCGTGCGCCGGTCGATTGTTCTTCGACGGCGCCCCAGACTTCAGGAAGAAAATTCGTAGTGACTACATCACCTGACACGAGCATCGGCCGCGACGCGTCCGGGCCGATCCGGCTGATGCTGCGTGAGCGACATGCCATCACGGGCCCGATCGACGGCGCCTGGTGGCCGCGCACCGACCAGCCGATGACCGAACTGCACCAGCTGGTGCAGGCCGTCTCGCCGCGGATCGGCAAGCTGGCCCGGCTCGGATTCGATTGGCATGCCACCGAATCCGAGGCGTCGGCCGAGCAGGCCTCGCGCATCATGCATCTGGTCGGCAGCAATGGCGCCGACCTCGCGCTGCTCGTCATCCCCGCCTCGACCGAGGCACCCGCGGCGCGCAGTCAGATGCGCTGGGCCGCGGGCAAACCGCGCGTCCAGGACCCCGCGCCCGCCGAGACGGCGGCCGACGGGCCGCGCACCCTCGTCCAGACCTGACTATCGATCGCTGGTGTAGGTCGGGTCGAAGTCGCGCGGCGCGCCACGGCGGCTCAGCAGGCGGTCGAACCATTCGCCCAGGATGACGCCCGCGGCCAGCGCGCACCCCACACCGAACGCGCCGAGGATCTGCCCGAACCCGAGCAGCGTCTCGTCCTCGAGCAGCGCGTACAGGCCGCGATACACCTTCAGACCCGGCAGCAGCGGCGTGATGCCCGCGACCGCGACGACCAGCGGCGGCGTGAGCGCGCGGCGGGCCATCAGACCACCGGCCAGGCCGATCAGCGTGGCCGCCATCCCGGAGGCGACGACCGGACCGAACCCGATGTCCTGGGCGACGAGGTAGGCCACGGTGCCCGCCGCGCCGCTCAGCCCGGCCGCGAACAGGGCCCGGCGTTCGGCGTAACAGGCCATCGCGAAGGCGATCGCGGCCACCGCGCCCGCGCTCAGTTTGATCGCCAGGAACTCGGTGTCGCGGCCCGCGCTGTCCGCGATCTCCGGCACCGCGATCCCGAGCATGGTCGAAACCCGCAGGGCCAGGCCGATACCCGCGACGATGCCGCCGGTCATCATCACCACTTCGAGCATGCGCGCGGCCGCCGTGATCGGCGCGCCGGTGATGGCGTCCTGCACCGAACCGACCAGCTGCTGCCCGGACAGCAGCACCGTGATGCCCGCGGCGACGATCAGCGCGGCGTCGGCCCGCCAGTGATCACTGATCGCGGCGAGCGCGATGGCGGGCGCGGCGGCGATGACACCACCGACCAGATGCTGGAAGAAGATCGGCAGGCCGAGCTGGTGCAGCGCCCGGTTGACCACGTCGATCAGCGCCGTGGTCGCGAAACTGATGACGGCGAGCAGCGCGCCGCCGCCGAGCAGCACCGCGATGGCCGCCGCCAGCAGGGACCAGCCCATCGTCGAGACCCAGCGCGGATACGGGTGCGCCCCGGAGACGATCTCGTCCAGCGCGGCGTGCGCCTGGTCGACCGGGACGACCTGGCTGCGAATCCGCCGGGTCAGCCGGTCGACCGCGGCCAGCCGGGTGAAGTCGAGCGAGCGGTACTTCACCACCCGCATATCGCTGGCCGGGGGCAGGCGCGGGCCGCGATCGGCCCAGATGCGGATGGCGTCGAAGGTGACGTCGATATCGCATTTGTCCAGGCCGTAGGTCGAGGCGATGAAGCGGACCTGCGCCGAGGTGTCGATGACACCGGTACCGGCGGCGAGTACCACCTCCCCCACCCGCACGGCGAGGTCGAGCACCTGCGACACCTCGGCGTCGTCGGTGAGGTCGATCGGCTGCAGCGGGGTGGGGGCGATGGTGATGTTGTCGGCCGTGGCGCGCTGCGAGGGCAGCACGAACGGGCGGCGCAGTCGCCACCATCGCGTGCGCGGCCCTGGACGGGCGGTGATCGTGTCGCCGTCGCCTTCCATTGCCGGGTCCGCACTCATACTCTCGACCGTAACGGCGTTCGAGGCCGGTTCGCCGTCTCGCAACGAGTTCGTCAACGTGTCGTTCGCCGCACGCGGCCGATCTCAGATGTCCTCGATCAGCCCCGTGCTGTAGGCCGTGGCCGCCAGGTGCTGGAGGCAGCGCGGACCGCAGCCGTCGTGCTGAGTCAGCACGAAACGAGCCTGCTGAAGCGAGAAGATGGGAGAATCGGCCACGCAGTCGGCATGCGCGGCGCGCCAGCGGTCTTCGCGACCACGGGTGGCGGCCCGCGATGTGGGCGGGTCTGGTGCGGATGTGTCCAGCAGGGTGTGACGGTAGGGGCCGGCGATGGAGGCGATGACTGTATGAACACCGGGACGGGGAAGGTGATCCAGGAGCGGCGGCGGTTGCTCGGGCTCTCGCAGCCCGCGCTCGCGACCGCGATCGGGGTGAGCTCGCGGCAGATCACCCGGTACGAATCGGAGGAACAGTCGCCGACGCTGCCGGTGGCGATCCGGCTGGCCGACGCGCTGCAGATCTCGCTCGCCGAGCTGGCGGGCATCGTCGACAACCGGATCGATCTGGCGGGCCGCTGGTGGGCAGCCTGGCAGAAAGCGGCGCACCACGGCGACGAGGTCGAGGTAACGCCGGTGACGATCCGGCACGAGGGCGACCACCTGCTCATCGACTCGGCCGCCGAACCCGCTGCGGCGCAGGACGACCCGGCCGCGCAGATGCGCGGCGAGATGCGGGTGTGGGACGGTGACGCGCTCACCGGCTGGGTCCGTGGCATGGATGTCGCGCGGCCGATCGGCACCATCTACTACTCGCTGCACCCCCAGGGCGCTCATGCGGTCGGCTCGTGGACGACGAAATCCGGCCCCGACGGTGTCGTCCGCGGCTGGAGCGCGCTGGCCAGGGAGAAGTCCGACGCCGAGAAGCTCCTGTCGGAACTGGTTCGCACCGACGGCACGGTCGAGTCGTGGCCGGGGAGTTCGCGCTCGGCCTGAAGCCGGCGCAGGATGTCGCCGACGGTCGGCCGCCCCGGCTCCACGGGTGGCAGCAGTAGCAGGTAGCGGGTCAGCGCTCCGAACACGAACAGGCCCACAGCAATCCACAGGTAGATGTCCATCTGTCCCCTCCGAACCAGTCGGTACTACGCGGGTGGCGCGGTATGGTGGTGTCGAAGCCACCGCAGCAAAGTATGGTCGTCGTCAAGACCTTTTGGACAGCAAAAAGCGTCTACAAACGTCTACAGTTCGCTACGGTGTGTCCATGTCCAGTCGGGGCGAGCAGGGGAACGACGAGATCACCGTCGTCGGGGCACGTTTGCGACAACTCCGCGAGGAAGCCGGACTATCCCTGACCGCGCTGGCCACCCGCGTCCCGTACAGCCGGGCGGCCCTCGGCCACTACGAAACCGGCACGCGCGCAGCGTCATCCGAGGTGATCGACTGGTACGAGCGAGTGCACGCCCAAGCGGCACCCGCGCTCCCCGGCACCCGGCGCCGCGACCCACGCGCCGCCGACACCGCGCTGGCCCGCGCCATCGCGGCCGGTCGCGGCACCACCCGCCCGCTCATCGAGATCGACCGACCACACCGGGGCGACAACGGAACCGGCTTCTTCTGCCCCTTCCGCATCGACGGCCTGATCGAAGGCGAAGCCGCGGGCACCGACGCCGCCACCGCACTGCACTCGGCCCTGCGGGCCATCGGTGTCGAGCTGGACCGCGAGCGCGACTAGCCGCGCTCGTTCGCGCGGTGCGCCGCGACCACCACGTCCAGCGAGTCGGCGAGCAGGGCGAGATACCGGTCCGGATCAGGCAGCACTCGCACATCCGAATGCACCGACAGCGCGATGGTTTCGCCGATACCGTGCACGCCGTGGGTCAGGTGCATGACGGCGCCGAGAGCGGGGAAGCCGCCGGTGAACAGGACAGGGGCGCCGGCGAAGGTGAGGTCGGCGTCGCCGCGGTAGACGCTGGAGACCACGGTGTTGCCGTCCAGGGCCGCCGGCACACTGTCCAGATCGGCCATGGCGACATCGCGGGCGGCGAAGACGGCCGGGACGGTCGCGCCGACCCGATCCTGGACGGCGAGTAGTGGATTCAGCGCGCGTTCCCGGCGGGTCGCGAGGTCGGCGGCGATCAGACCGGCTCGGACGGCCAGATCGGGTTCGTCGATGTGCAGGTCGATCGACAGGCCGCGGTAGTGGTTGCGGGCCGCGCCGCCGCCGGGCAGCGCCATCGGCAGGGCGGTGCCGAGGCGGTCGGAGTGCTCGCCGCGCTCGGCGAGGTAGGCGGCGAGCGCGCGGGAAACCGCCGTCAGGGCAACGACTGTCACGGTACGGCCGGGGACCCGGATCCGCGTCGCGTCGACGACGAGCATGCGGACCCGATGGTCGAACACCCCGACGGGAGCGCTCGGATTCAGCGGGTTCGGCGCGAAACCGGCGGTCGGCGCCGGTACCGCGCCCGCCGCGGTGCGGTCGGTGAGTTCGCGCTGGGCCAGTTGCGCCGCGCGTCCCCGGCGAGCGGTGGTCACCAGCTGCCGGGGAAACCGCAGCACCCCAGTCACTCTCGGACCTGCGGCCCGGATGCTCCATGCACAGACTTGTCCCCAGTAGTCCACAGGCCGGGTGCGAGTTTTCACAGGCGCGACCGGGCGATCTTCCGAGTTGTCCACAGGCACACCGGGAGAGCTGGGGATAACTTCGGCCACCGGCGACGGGGCGAACAGTGCGCGCGCGAGAGCCGCCGCCCTGGTGCCGTCGGCCAGGGCGTGCGACACCTGCAGCACGACGACGAGCACGGGCCCCGACGCCGCGGGCGCGTCCAGGACGGCGCGGAAAACGTGGATACGCCAAGGACTTTCGGTGCCGTCGACGCCGGTACCCAGCAGTTCGCCGACACGGTCGAGCAGTGCGGGCCACCGGAGTCCATTGGGACGGTGGTGCACGAATTGCTGGGACGTGAATTCGGCGGGCTCCCACCGCGGATAGTCGAGGTTGCCCGGAATCTCCCGAATCCGGATCCGCAGATCCGGAATGCGCGCCGAACGGTCGGCGATGAAATCGCGGAGTTCTTCTGCGCTGCTGTCGTTTTCGGCGAAACAGTAGAGCAGGAACACATCATTGGCGCCGCGGCGCGACAGCCAGTACATCGTCGCGTCGCGCGCGGCCATCGTGGTCATCCGGCCACGATAGGCCACACCACTGAGAAGGCCCCGAGTCCTACCGACCCGGGGCCCGTGCTGCCTTCTCGAGGCGCATGGCGCGGCTCAGCCGCGCGCGAACTCTCCCGCGGTGACGTCGGCTAAGAACGCGCGCCACTCTCCCGGTCCGAAGGCCAGCACGGGACCGCGACCGCGATCCTTGGTGTCGCGGACCGCGACATCGCCGCCGGCGAGAAAGGCCACTTCCACGCAGTTCCCATCGGGTCCGCTGTAGGTGCTCTTCCGCCACACAGCGTCCGTCACATCAACTTCCACGGCACTTACTCCTTTGCATGATCGAGAACGGGATTACTCCAGGAATCGTTGCAACATTCCGATATCCGGTGCGATCGACGAGTTACTTCGTGGCACACAGAGCACTGCCACACGGTGCGCGCAACCGACCGGCACGAACCAGCGCATCGAGGCGTTTCCGCCTCCGGGGGCTGCCCCCGCGGAAGAAACACTAGCAGGTCTTCCGCAAGTTTGCGGATGAGAATTTGCTTTCTCATATGGGTTTGCCAAGCTTGCGAAGCTTCACGTTTGCGGGAGCATTGCCGGACCCGGGTACCCATTCCCGGACCGGCTGACGCATCAAGTTTTACATCCGTGTGATTAGTCCGTGATACGTCAATTTCTCGACTGTCTCAGCCGCCTCGCGAGCACCACCGACGGCGTCAGAGGATCATGGGGTGATGATCTCCCGTGACCGCGATGCCGCAGGTCGTGCCCGCAACGACCGCCCCAGGGACCGACTCGGCAGGCCGCTGCCCCCCGGCAGTGCCGGAGTCGCCCGAATTCCGGACGACCTCGAGCTGGCACCCCAGCAAACTCTCACCTTCGCTCAGCAACTGCTGGACGACGGTTTGGCATTCAATGCCCACGAGGTATTGGAGGCGGCGTGGAAGAACGGACCGGTAGCCGAGCGGATGCTCTGGCAGGGGCTGGCGCAATACGCCGTCGGCATCACCCACATCCAGCGTGGAAACGCCAAGGGCGCGGGTACTCTGCTGCGCCGCGCGAGCGAGCGGCTCGGGGCCTACCCGGCGAATGCTCAGCAGCACGATGTCGACCGGACCGGGCTGATCGCCCACGCGGCCGTGCTGCTCGCCGCGCTGGACGCGGGCGACCCGATCGCCGAGGAGCAGCTGCGACCGCGGCTGTGCCACGCGTCGGCCACCTAGGATGGTGCGGTGCCAACCAGCCCCTCCACCGGCGCGGGCCGGTACGCCCCGAGCCCCTCGGGTGAACTGCACCTGGGCAATCTGCGCACCGCGATCCTGGCCTGGCTCTTCGCCCGCACGACCGGACGCGACTTCCTGCTCCGGATCGACGATCTCGACCGGGTCCGCCCCGGCGCCGCCGAACGCCAGCTCGACGACCTCGCCGCGATCGGCATCGATTGGGACGGCCCCGTGGTGCGCCAATCCGACCGGCTCGCGCTCTACGACCGCGCCATCGCCGAACTCGCCGCCGCCGGGCGCACCTATGAATGTTTCTGCACCCGCAGGGAGATCCAGCAGGCCGCGACAGCGCCGCACGGACCGATGGGCGCCTACCCGGGGACCTGCCGACACCTGAGCGACGCCGAGCGCGCGGCCAAGCGCGCCGAAGGACGGCCTGCCGCACTGCGATTGCGCGCCGACATCGACGACTACCCGATCACCGATCTACTGCACGGCGAATACCGTGGCGCCGTCGACGATCTGGTGCTGCGCCGGGGCGACGGTATCCCCGCCTACAACCTCACGGTCGTCGTCGACGACGCGGATCAGGGCGTCGACCAGGTGGTCCGCGGGGACGACCTGCTGCCGTCCACCCCGCGCCAGGCTTACCTCGCGGAACTGCTCGGGTTGGCCCCGCAGCAATACGCGCATGTCCCGCTGGTGCTCAACG
Organism: Nocardia sp. NPDC051833; assembly: GCF_040681225.1. Classification (NCBI taxonomy): domain Bacteria; kingdom Bacillati; phylum Actinomycetota; class Actinomycetes; order Mycobacteriales; family Nocardiaceae; genus Nocardia; species Nocardia sp. NPDC051833. Next base: position 2,909,305 of record NZ_JBFAYK010000001.1, on the reverse strand, counting down.
CCGAGGGCAAGCGGCTGGCCAAACGTGACGGTGCCGTGAGTCTTTCGGATCAGCGCGCCCTGGGCAACACGCCCGAGGATGTGGTGGCGGCCATCGCCGATTCCCTCGGATACGACGCGCGGACAACAACCGAGCTCCGTGAAGTTTTCGACCCGGCGCGGATACCGGCAAAACCGTGGATACTCGAGCCTATCGGGTTGTTCCGACCAGAGGGATGTCCGTAACGTACGCATCGACCGATCTCCTGATCACGACGAGGACGAATTTATGACCAGCGGTGGTTACGACCCCAACCAGTACCCGCAGGGCGGTCAGCCCGGCGGCTACGGCCAGGACCCCTACGGCCAGCAGCAGCCGGGTTACGGCCAGCAGCAGCCGGGATACGGGCAGCAGCAGCCGTACGGGCAGCCCCAGCCCGGTTACGGCCAGGACCCCTACGGCCAGCAGCAGCCGGCCTACGGCCAGGACCCGTACGGCCAGCAGGCCTACCCGGGCGGGCAGGGCGGCTACGGCCAGCAGGGTTACGGCGGCGTGCAGCCCGCCGATCTGGGCGTCCGGATCGGCGCGCGCGTCATCGACAACCTGATCGTCAGCCTCCCGCTCGCGATCGTGCTGGCGCTGGTGTTCAGCGGCAGCACCTACCAGTTCATCGGCGGCGCCGTCATCTCGCTGGCGGTCTACGGCTACTTCATCGCCATGGAAGTCACCCAGGGCACCTCGCTCGGCAAGAAGATGCTGGGCCTGCGGGTCGTCGCCCCCGGTGGCGCGCCGAACCTGACCCCGGAGCAGTCGGCCAAGCGCAACCTGTTCCAGATCGTCGGCCTGATCCCGTGCGTCGGTGGCCTGATCAGCCTTGGCCTGGCGATCTACATCATGGTCACCATCTCCCAGGACCCGAACAAGCAGGGCTGGCACGACAAGTTCGCCGGCGGCACGCAGGTCGTCAAGGGCTGATTTCCCGGCTGACCACAAACGTCAGGGGCGCTTCCGAATCCGGAAGCGCCCCTGATCGTTTCTGCGGAAGTCAGTACGACGAGGAGGAATCCAACCCGCCCGCTACCCCGAGCACGATGACGAACACCACGTACAGCAGGCCGAGCACGAGCGTGATCGCACCGATCCAGATGCCGGCCAGCGCCATGCCGCGGCCTTCACCGCCGCGCTCCTTGATCTGGTTGAGCGCCATCACCCCGAGCACGATGCCCACGATCGAGCCGATGCAGGTGCACAGGCCGACCAGCGAGGAGACCAGCGCGCCGATCGCCAGGCCGTTGGTGCCCTGCGGCTGCGGGAACCCGCCGTAGGGCTGGTACCCACCCGCGGCGGGGTAGGCACCGTAGCCGGGCTGCTGCGGCGGCGGCTGCTGCGGGTACTGCGGCGCCGACGGCTGCTGGTAGTTGGGGTACTGCGGCTGCGACGGCGGAGGGGCGGGCTGCTGCGGGTACTGCGGCGCCGACGGGTAGCTGGGGGGCTGCGACGGCTGCGCGGACGGGTACTGCGGCACCGAGCCCGGCGCGCCGGACTCCGGCGACACGCCGGAGCCGCCGTACTGCTTCCACCATTCGTCGGAATCGCCGGGATTCGTCATTGGTACAGCGTATTCCACAACCGACGCCCGTGAGGTACCGCGACCTTGGTTGGATAGGAGCCGTGACTGATGCAAACACTCTCGACCAACCTGCCGAATCTGGGCACCCCGCGCCGGACCACGCGGCATTCGCCCAGGTTGCGCGGGGGTTCTACCCGGTAATCGTCGCCGTGTTCACGGCGACACTGATCATCTCCAACATCTGCGCCACCAAGGGCGTCGAATTCTTCGCCGACAAATCGGTGATGCTCGGCCCGCTGCAGATCCTGCCGATCGCGACCGACGGCGCCTTCTTCCTGTTCCCCCTCGCCTACATCCTGGGTGACGTGCTCAGCGAGGTGTACGGCTTCCGTGCCACCCGCCACGCCATCTACACCGGTTTCGGCGCACTGCTGCTCACCGTCGCGTGCTTCGCGATCGCGATCCGGCTGCCCGCCGCCGGCTTCTACGAGAACCAGGAAGCGTTCCGGACGGTCCTCGGCACCACCCCGCAGCTCGTGCTCGCCGGCCTGGCCGGCTACTTCGTCGGTCAGCTGCTGAACTCGGCCACCCTGGTGATGATCAAGGAACGCACCAAGGAAAAGCACCTGTGGGCGCGGCTGCTCGGCTCCACGGTGATCGGCGAGTTCGCCGACACGCTGATCTTCTGCTCGATCGCCGCCACCGCTATCGGCATCGACAGCTGGCAGTCGTTCGTCAACTACGTGATCGTCGGCTTCCTGTGGAAGACGCTGGTCGAGATCCTCGTCATGCCGATCACCTACCGCGTGATCGCGATCCTCAAGAAGACCGAACCGACCTACGCTCCGGCGAAGGTCGACGCCCTGCACGACTAGGCGGCAGGCGGCGGATCGGTCTCCGGTCCGCCGCTACGCCTCCGGAGCCTTGATCCGCCCCTGCCACTGGCCCAGGAACTCGGTCTTGAACTCGTCGAAATAGCCGCCCTCGATGCTGGCGCGGATGCGGTCGACCAGCCGCACGGTGAACCGCTCGTTGTGGATCGTGCAGAGCGTCGCCGAGAGCATCTCCTTGGCCTTGAACAGGTGGTGCAGGTAGGCGCGGGTGTAGTGGGCGCAGGTGTAGCAGTCGCAGTTCTCGTCGATCGGGGTGAAATCGCGGCGGAAGCGGCTGGTGTTGATGTTGAACCGGCCCCGGTCGACGTAGATCGCCGCGTTGCGCGCCACCCGCGACGGGTTCACGCAGTCGAAGGTGTCGGCGCCGTTCTCGATGGCGACGAACATGTCCTCGGGTTCGCTGATGCCGAGCATGTGCCGCGGCTTGTGCTCGGGCAGCTCGTCACAGCACCAGCCGACGATGGTGCCGAGATTGTGCTTCTCCAGCGCGCCGCCGATGCCGTAGCCGTCGAATTCCGTTCCGCCGGCCCCGCGGATCTCCTCGAGCTCGCGACAGGCCTTGCGGCGCAGGTCTTCGTACTGCGCGCCCTGGATCACCGCGAACAGCGCCTGATAGGGCCGGTGCCCGCGCTCGCCGGTGAGCTTCTCGTGCTCATCGATGCAGCGCTGCGCCCACTCGTGCGTGCGCTGGAGCGATTTCTCCTGGTAGCCACGGGTGTTCAGCAGGGTGGTCAGCTCGTCGAAGGCGAACATGATGTCGGCGCCGAGCTGGTGCTGAATGCCCATCGACACCTCGGGGGTGAAACGGTGCTTGGAGCCGTCGAGGTGCGAGCGGAAGGTGACGCCGTCGTCGTCGACGGTGGCCAGCCGTTCCTTGCCCTCGGCGATCACCTCGTCGGAGCGGATGTCGACCGCTTCCATCGCGAGCACCTTCTTGAACCCGACGCCCAGCGACATCACCTGGAAACCGCCGCTGTCGGTGAAGGTGGGGCCCGGCCAGTTCATGAAGGTGCCGAGACCGCCCGCCTCGTCGACGATGTCGGCACCGGGCTGCAGGTACAGGTGGTAGGCGTTGGCGAGCAGTGCCTGCGCGCCGAGATCCTTCATCGTCTCCGGCAGCACCGCCTTCACCGACGCCTTGGTGCCCACCGGGATGAAGGCGGGCGTGGCGATCTCGCCGTGCGGGGTACCGATGACGCCGGTACGGCCGTGCCGCCCGCCGTCGAGACGGGTGCCTACGGTGAAGGAGAACTCGCTGGGATCGGCCACCAGCCCATCGTGCCAGCACGGCCCGGCGCGGCACCCGCCCGGGTGACGCGCCGGTCGCCTACAGTTCCGCCGCCGCGAACTGCGCGTTGTAGAGGCGGTAGTACGCGCCGCGCTCCTCGAGCAACCGCTCGTGCGAGCCGTGCTCGACGATGCGGCCCTTCTCCATCACCACGATCAGATCCGCGTCGCGGATGGTCGAGAGCCGGTGCGCGATGACGAAGCTGGTGCGGTCGCGGCGCAGGGCCGCGGTCGCCTGCTGGACCAGCAGTTCGGTGCGGGTGTCGACCGAGCTGGTCGCCTCGTCGAGGATCAGGATCGACGGCTTGGCCAGGAACGCGCGCGCGATGGTGATCAGCTGCTTCTCGCCCGCGCTGACACCGCCGCCCTCCTCGTCGATCACCGTGTCGTAGCCGTGCGGCAGCGCGTGCACGAACCGGTCGACGTAGGCGGCGCGGGCCGCGGCCAGGATGTCGTGCTCGGAGGCGTTCGGGTCGCCGTAGGCGATGTTCTCCCGGATCGTGCCCTTGAACAGCCAGGTGTCCTGCAGCACCATGCCGATCCGCGAGCGCAGATGGTCGCGGGTGATGGTGGTGATGTCGACGTCGTCGATCGCGATGGTGCCCGCGTCGAGCTCGTAGAAGCGCATGAGCAGGTTGACCAGGGTGGTCTTGCCCGCGCCGGTCGGGCCGACGATCGCGACGACGTGGCCTGGGTCGGCGACCAGCGACAACCGCTCGATGACCGGCACCTCGGGGTCGTAGCCGAAGGAGACGGCCTCGAACTCGACCCGTCCGCGATCGACCGGGCGCTGGTTCTCCGTCGCCGGGTCGGGGCTCTGCTCCTCGGCGTCGAGGATCTCGAAGATCCGCTCGGCCGAGGCGACGCCGGACTGGAGCAGGTTGGCCATCGCGCCGATCTGCGTGAGCGGCTGGCTGAACTGACGCGAGTACTGGATGAACGCCTGCACGTCACCCAGCGACAGGTTGCCGGTGGCCACCCGCAGACCGCCGACCAGCGCGATGAACACGAAGTTCACGTTCCCCAGGAACATGATGGCTGGCATGATCAGGCCGGAGATGAACTGCGCCTTGAAGCTCGCGTCGTAGAGCTTCTGATTGCGCTCGTCGAACTCCTTGCCGACCTCGCGGCTGCGGCCGAACGCGGTGATGATCTCGTGGCCGGTGTAGGCCTCCTCGACCGAAGCGTTCACCGAACCGGTGTACTTCCACTGGTCGACGAAGTGCGGCTTGGACCGCTTGGCGATCTGCGCCGTGACGATGATCGCCGCGGGCACGGTGAGCAGCGCGATCAGCGCCAGCAGCGGCGAGATCCAGAACATCATGATCAGGATGCCGACCACGGTGAACAGCGAGACCAGCAGCTGGCTCATCGTCTGCTGCAGGCTCTGCGAGACATTGTCGACGTCGTTGGTGACGCGGCTGAGCACGTCACCGCGCGGCGCGGAGTCGAAGTAGCGCAGCGGGAGCCGGTGCAGCTTGTCCTCGACGTCGTCGCGCAGGCGCTTGACGGTCCGGTTGATGACGATGTTGAGCAGGTAGCCCTGCAGCCAGCCGAATACCGAGGCCGCCACATACAGGGTGAGCACGATCAGCAGCACGCGCGCGACGGCGTCGAAGTCGATGCCGGTGCCCGGGATGACGTTCATCGCCGAGAGCATGTCGGCGCGGGTGTTCTCGCCGCGGTCGCGCAGCATCTGGATGGTCTGCTCTTTGCTGAACCGCGGGTCGAGCTGCTTGCCGACGAAACCGTCGAAGACCAGGTTGGTGGCCTTGCCGAGCAGGTAGGGGCCGAGCGTGTTGAGCACCACCGAGGTGATCACCAGCGCGACGATCACGCCGACGGCGAAGCGTTCCGGCGCGAGCCTGCGCAGCAGTCGCTTCAGCGACGGTCCGAACGACTTGGCCTTCGTACCCGGCGCGCCGGGTACCGGAGCACCGGGCCTCATCGAGCCTCCTCCACACTCAGCTGGGACTCGACGATCTCGCGGTACTCGGGACAGCGCTGCATCAGCTGCTCGTGCGTACCGATGCCCGCCATCGCGCCGTCCTCCAGGACGACGATCTGGTCGGCGTCGCGAATGGTCGCGATCCGCTGGGCGACGATGAGCACCGACGCGTCGGCGGTCTCGGGCCTGAGCGCGGCGCGCAGCCGGGCGTCGGTGGCGACGTCGAGCGCCGAGAACGAGTCGTCGAACAGGTAGACGCGCGGCCTGCGCACCAGCGCGCGGGCGATGCACAGGCGCTGCCGCTGCCCACCCGACACCGTGGTGCCGCCCTGGGCGACGGGGGTATCGAGCCCCTGCGGCATCTCGCGCACGAAATCGGCCGCCTGGGCCACCTCGAGCGCGTGCCACAGTTCCTCGTCGGTGGCCTCGGGCTTGCCGTAGCGCAGATTGCTCGCGACGGTGCCGGAGAACAGGTAGGCCTTCTGCGGTACCAGGCCGATGCCGCCGCGCAGGAGCTCGAGGTCGAGGTGGCGCACGTCGGTGCCGCCGACGTAGACCGCGCCGTCGGTGACGTCGATCAGCCGGGGAATCAGGTTGATCAGGGTGGTCTTGCCCGAGCCGGTGGCGCCGACGATCGCGGTCGTCGTGCCGGGGGCGACCTGGAACCGGATGCCGCGCAGCACCGGCTTCTCCGCGCCGGGGAAGGCGAACTCGGCGAACTGCAGGTCGACCGCGGCCGGGTCGGCGGCGAAGGGCTGCGGCAGCCGTGGCGGCCGGACCGAGGACTCGGTCTCGAGCACCCCGCCGATCCGGTCGGCCGAGACGGCGGCGCGCGGCGCCATCATCGCCAGGAACGAGGCCATCATGACGGCCATCAGGATCTGCATGATGTAGGACAGCATCGCGGTGAGCGAGCCGATCTGCATCGTCCCGTTGTCGACGTGGTGACCGCCGAACCAGATCACCGCGACGGCGGTGACGTTGCTGATCAGCATGACCGTCGGGAACATCAGCGCCATCAGCTTGCCGACCCGCAGCGAGGCGTCGGTGAGCGCGGTGTTGGCCATCCCGAAGCGCCAGATCTCCTGCCGCTCGCGCACGAACGCCCGCACCACCCTGATGCCGGTGATCTGCTCGCGCAGCACCCGGTTCACCTCATCGATGCGCGCCTGCATCTGCCGGAAGCCGGGCACCATGCGGGCCACGATCGTGCCCATGGCCAGCGCGAGCGCGGGGACCGCGATCAGCAGCAGCCAGGACAGGCCGAGATCTTCGCGCAGCGCCATGATGACGCCGCCGACGCACATGATCGGCGCCATCACCAGAATCGTCACCGACATGACGATGAGCAGCTGCACCTGCTGGATGTCGTTGGTCGAGCGGGTGATCAGCGACGGCGCGCCGAACAGGCCGACCTCCCTGGCCGAGAACGTCTCGACCCGGTGCAGCACGCCACCGCGCATGTCCCGGCCCGCGCCCATGGCCGCCTGGGCACCGAGGTACACCGACGCCGACGAGGCCACGATCTGCACGCAGCTGACCGCGAGCATGAACAGGCCGGTGGACCAGATGTAGCCGATATCGCCCTTGGTCACGCCGTTGTCGATGAGGTCGGCGTTGAGGCTGGGCAGGTAGAGCATCGCGATGACCGAGATCAGCTGGAGCACGAGGACACCGGCCAGCTGAGCGCGGTACGGGGCCAGGTAGGTCCGCAGCAGGGTGATCAACATGGTGGTCGCAGGCTACCGCGTGCGGGTGACCGTCGCCGCCGACTTTTACCCGCCCTGTGGACAAGTCCAGCCTGTGGATGAACTACGCGCCGGCGGGGGTCCGCGGCTCGCGACGCGCCCAGGCGCCGGGGTCGGCGACCAGCTCACCGATGAAACCTGGCAGTCGGTCGGTGGCGATATCGGCGATGGAGACGTTCTCCAGCACGGCCCTGATGTTGACCCGCAGCGCGATCCACACCTGCTGCAGCGGTTCGGCGGCGCCCGGGTAGCGCACGTCCTCCGGGCGCTGCCCGCGGACCGAGGCCAGCGGCGATTCGACGGCGCGGATCACGTCGGCCACCGAGATCTCCGGCGCCGGCCTGCCGAGCCGATAGCCGCCGTCGGGGCCGCGCCTGCTCAGCACGAGGTCGGCGCGGCGCAGCTCGGCCAGCACGGTCTCGAGCACCTTCGGTGGGATCTGCGCGGCGGCGGCGATCGCCTCGGCCTTGACGACGCCGTCGGTCGCGGCAAGTTCCAGCAGCGTTCGCACCGCGTAATCGACCCTGGCGGTGATATGCACGTCTCGAACTTACGCGGTCGACCCGGCGGGAGCGGCGGGCCGCCCGCTCAGGCCGACCGCCCGCAGGCGGTCAGCACGCAGGTCGCCGCGTCGAGCAGGGTCTTCTCGACCATCTCGTCGGTCGCGCCGGGCGCCAGTTCCGACGACAGCAGCGCGACCCCGAGCACCTCGATGGCGGCGGCCGCGCGCAGCATCGCCTCCTGGTCCGGGTCGGGACCGGCCAGCCAGGTGCGCAGTTCCCTGGTCGGCTCCATGAGATCGGGGTAGCGATCGGCGATGGCGTTGACGATCGCCGCCGTATCGCGCACGCACAGCGCGCCGGCGGCGCGGTGCCGGATCATCCCGCGCAGGTAGGTGCGCAGCACCGCGCGGATGCCCTCGTCGTTGTACGGGACGGCGTCGATGTCGGTGACGATGTCGCGCATGTGGTCGATGATCGGATCGATGATCGCCAGGAGCAGATCCAGCTTCGACGCGTAGTGGTAGTACAGCGACGCCTTTGTGATCCCCACCATATCGGCGACCTCGCGCAGGCTCGTCTGCTCGAAACCCTTGGCGGCGAAAAGCTGCACCGCGGCGTCGCGAATAGCCTGCTTGGTGCCTCCACCTGCGGAAACGGCGTCGACGGTGTCTCGGGGAGCCATGTATTCAATCCTCCCATCACTGCGGGTGACTCACTCGGCGCCCCCGAAATTGAGGTTGCCTCTCCACTTACCGAATCGGTAGTCTACCTACCGCACGGTAGGCAGAAAACGACGATGTGGAGGCGGGTCGTCAGGGGAGACCCGCATGTGCTGTCTACGAGCCTGATCCCACCCGAGTTCTTCGCGCTAGGAGCACCCTCGTGTCCGTATACCTGTACAGATGGGGAAAGTTCGCTTTCCGCCGTAAATGGATCGTGCTACCGGTCTGGTTGTTGCTGTTCCTGCTGCTCGGTGGCGTCGGCGCCGCCTTGAGCAAGCCGATGACCAACGACTTCAGCATGCCCTCGCTGCCCTCGGCCCGCGCGAACGAGATCCTCGACAAGCACTTCCCCGGCATGTCCGAGCAGTTCAAGTTCGACGCCGTGTCCGGCACCTACGTGATCGGCGCCCCGGAGGGCCAGAAGCTCACCGACCCGGCCAACCGCGCCGCCGTCGACGCGCTCATCACCAAGCTCGGTGAGCTGCAGATCGTCGATCACGCGAAGCCGCTGATGAGCCCCATCGAGATGACCGACAAGATGGGCTGCCTCGCCAACCCCGACCCGTCGCAGTGCTCGGGCGCGCCGCTCAACGTGCTCAGCTCGACGGCGCCGGAGAGCGTCGCGGTGCTGACCGTGCCGTTCAACATCAAGGGCGTCACCGACGTCACCGACGTCGAACGCGACGCCGCCTACGAGGTCGCGGCCGAAGCCCGCAACGCCGGTCTGACGGTCGAGCTCAGCGGTTCCATCGCGATGGAGCAGGAGCAGCCGAGCGGCAAGTCCGAGCTGATCGGCATGGGTGTCGCGCTGGTCGTGATGGTGGTCGCCTTCGGCGCCATCGTCGCCGCCGTCGTCCCGATCGTGACCGCCATCGTCGGCCTCGGCGCGGCGACCTCGCTGATCATGCTCGGTACCTCGGTGATCGAGGTCCCCAGCTTCACCACCTTCCTCGCCTCGATGATCGGTATCGCGCTGTCGATCGACTACGCGCTGTTCATCGTCTCCCGCTACAAGCACGAACTGGCCGTGCGTGACTCGGCCGAGGAAGCCGCCGGTACCGCGCTCGGCACCGCCGGTTCGGCCGTCGTGTTCGCCGGTCTGACCGTCATCATCGCGCTCGGCGCGCTGAGCATCGTCGGCGTGCAGTTCCTGACCTTCATGGGTCTGGGTGGCGCCATCGCCGCCGGCTTCGCCGTGCTCACCGCGATCACCCTGATGCCCGCGCTGATGGGCGCCTTCGGCAAGACCCTGTTCAAGCCGAAGCTGCCGCTGGTCGCCCAGAACGATCCCGAGGACGAGAACTCGGTCACCAACGGCCAGCGCTTCGCCCGCCTGATCGGCAAGGCCCCGTGGGTCGCGCTGATCCTGTCGGTGGTCGTGCTCGGCGCGCTCGCCGCGCCCGCCGCCGGCCTGAACCTGGGTCTGCCCGGCGAGGACTCGGCCCCGAAGACCTCCACCGTCCGCAAGGCCTACGAGCTGCGCACGGAGGGCTTCGGCGAGGGCAGCAACGGCGTGCTGATGGTCGTCACCGACCTGAGCGCGGTGCCGGAGAACCAGCGTGAGGCCGCGGTCGGCGCGCTGCGCGACAAGCTCGCCTCCTACGACGGCATGGACTACGTGACCGAGCCGCAGTGGAGCGAGAACAAGCAGGGCGCCATGCTCAACGGCGTGCCGAAGTCCGGCCCGAACAACCAGGCCACCAAGGATCTGGTCGCCGAGGCGCGCGGCGCCGAAGCCGACCTGAAGGCGCAGTTCGGCATGGAGTACGGCATCACCGGCACCACCGCCATCTACGCCGATGTCGACCACGTGCTGCTCAGCAAGATCGTGCCGTACCTGGCGATCGTCGCCGGTGCCGCGTTCATCCTGCTGATCCTGGTGTTCCGCTCGATCCTGGTCCCGCTCACCGCGGCCCTGGGCTTCCTGCTCTCGATGGCGGCCACCTTCGGCGCCACCGTGCTGATCTTCCAGCAGGGCAAGCTCGGCCTGATCGAGGATCCGCAGCCGCTGGTCAGCTTCCTGCCGATCATGCTGATCGGCCTGGTGTTCGGTCTGGCGATGGACTACCAGGTGTTCCTGGTGACCCGCATGCGCGAGGAATTCGTGCACGGCAAGTCGCCCAAGGACGCGATGGTCTCCGGCTACCACCACGGCGCCCGCGTCGTGACCTCGGCGGCGATCATCATGATCTCGGTGTTCGGCTCGTTCATCCTGGAAACCGACGTCACCGCGAAGTCGTTCGGCTTCGCGCTGGCCGCCGGTGTCGCGATCGACGCCTTCATCGTCCGCATGGTCGTGGTGCCCGCGCTGCTGGTCATCATGGGCAAGTGGTCGTGGTGGATCCCGAAGTGGCTCGACCGCATCCTGCCCGACATCGACGTCGAGGGTTCCAAGCTCGAGCAGCTGCGCAACCAGGGCGCCGAGACGGTGAAGCACCCGCTTCCGGTCTCCTGACCCGCTCGAATCGGACGACCCCGCGATCCATCCCGGATCGCGGGGTCGTCCTGCTTTTCGCCCGTCGCGCCTGGCACGTTGCTTGATATCGCGGTGGCCTGGCACCAGACTCGGACTGGTTAGACCCGGCTCTACCTCCCGCTCCGCACCGATCACCGCGAGGAGAAAACCGTGTCCGTCTATCTGTACCGGTGGGGCAAGCTGGCCTTTCGCCGCAAATGGATCGTGCTACCCGTCTGGCTGGTCTGTTTCCTGATCCTCGGCGCCCTCGGCGCCCAGCTCCAGAAACCGATGACCGACGACTTCAGCATGCCCAACCTGCCGTCGGAACGGGCGACCGAGATCCTCGACAAACACTTCCCCGGCATGTCGGAGGCCTTCGCCTTCGACGCCGTGACCGGCACCTACGTGATCGGCGCGCCCGCCGGGCAGAAACTCACCGACCCGGCCAACCGGCAGGCGATCGATGCGCTGATCGGCCGGCTCGATCAGCTCGGCATCGTCGATCACAGCAAGCCGATCCCGAATCCGATCGCGATGACCGAGGAGATGGGCTGCCTCGGCCCCGAGCCCGACCCGTCGACCTGCAGCGGCGCACCGCTGAACGTGCTGAACAAGACCGCCCCCGACACCGTCGCGTACTTCAGCGTCCCGTTCACGATCAAGGAATTCGCCGACATCACCGCCGCCGACCGCGACGCCGCCTACGCCGTCGGTGACGCCGCCCGCGCGGCCGGGCTGACGGTCGAGATCAGCGGCACCATCGCGATGGAACAGGAGATGCCGAGCGGCAAGTCCGAGCTGATCGGCATGCTGGTGGCCCTGGTGGTGATGGTCGTCGCGTTCGGCGCGATCGTCGCCGCGTTCGTCCCGATCATCACCGCGATCGTCGGCCTCGGCGCGGCCACCTCGCTGATCTTCCTGTCCACCTCGGTGCTCTCGATCCCCAGCTTCACCACGTTCCTGGCCTCGATGATCGGCATCGCGCTCTCGATCGACTACGCGCTGTTCATCGTCTCCCGCTACAAGCACGAACTGGCGGTACAGGATTCGGCGGAGGAAGCGGCCGGTACCGCGCTGGGCACGGCGGGCTCGGCGGTGGTGTTCGCCGGGCTCACCGTCATCATCGCGCTGGTCGGGCTGAGCATCGTCGGCGTGCGGTTCCTGACCTTCATGGGTCTGGGCGGCGCGGTCGCGGCCGCGTTCGCGGTCCTCACCGCGATCACGCTGATGCCCGCCCTGCTCGGCGCGTTCGGCAAGACGCTGTTCAAACCGAAGCTGCCGCTGATCGCCCAGCACGATCCCGAAGACGACAGCATCGTCACCAACGGCACCCGGGTGGCCAGGGTCATCGCGAAGTGGCCCGCCGTGACGATGGTGCTGGCCATTGTGGTGCTCGGGCTGCTGGCCGCGCCGGCGATCAACCTGAACCTCGGCCTGCCCGGCGAGGACAGCCTGCCCAAGTCGACCACCGTCCGTAAGGCCTACGACCTGCGCACCGAGGGCTTCGGCGAGGGCAGCAACGGCATTCTGCAGATCGCCGTCGACCTGTCCGACACCCCCGTCGACCAGCGTGAGGCCGCGCTGCTCGCCCTGCGCGAGCAGCTCCAGTCCTACCCGGACATGGAATTGGTCACCGAGCCGCAGCTGAGCCAGGACGGCGCGGGCGCGCTGATCAACGGCATCCCCAAGTCCGGCCCCAACGCCCAGACCACCAAGGACCTGGTGCAATCGGCGCGCGACGCCGAACCGGGGCTGCACGACCAGTACAAGATGTCCTACGGCATCACCGGGACAACGGCCATCTACGCCGATATCGACCACGTGCTGCTCAGCAAGATCGTCCCCTATATGGCGATCGTGGCGGGCGCGGCGTTCATCCTGCTGATCCTGGTGTTCCGCTCGATCCTGGTCCCGCTGACGGCCGCGCTCGGCTTCCTGCTCTCCATGGCGGCCACCTTCGGCGCGACCGTGCTGATCTTCCAGGAGGGCAAGCTGGGCCTCATCCAGGACCCGCATCCCCTGGTCAGCTTCCTGCCGATCATGTTGATCGGCCTGGTGTTCGGCTTGGCCATGGACTACCAGGTGTTCCTGGTGACCCGCATGCGCGAGGAGTACGTGCACGGCGCCGATCCCACCGATGCCGTGGTCAAGGGCTATCACCACGGCGCGCGCGTGGTCACCTCGGCGGCGATCATCATGATCTCGGTCTTCGGCTCGTTCCTGCTCGAGTCCGACGTCACCGCCAAGTCGATGGGCTTCGCGCTCGCCGCCGGCGTCGCGCTCGACGCCTTCGTCGTCCGCATGGTGCTCATCCCCGCGCTGCTGGTGCTGCTCGGCAAGTGGGCATGGTGGCTGCCGAAGTGGCTGGACAAGATCGTCCCCGACATCGACGTCGAGGGCGCTCGCCTGCGCGAACTACAGCAGCAGGAGAAGACCCCGGTCCCCGCGCACACCTAGCCGGGCTACTGGCTCGGCTGCGGTACCTCGCACTGGCTGACCCGCGGGTTCAGGCCGATGTAGTTGGCCGGACCCGCGGCGGCGGTCACCGCGATCGTCGCCCAGTCGGAGCACTCCTTGGGCAGCTGGGCGAAGTAGTGTCGCTGGCCCGCGGCGAGCAGCCCGACGGCTACCCAGCCCAGCACGACCAGAACCATGAGCTTCCCCCCGAGCCCGATCCCGGACTTCGCGGGTGGCGGCTGTCGCCCGCGCATAAGACATCGTTCCTTCCCGGATTTCGGTACTACCAGTCTATTACGTGCGACCCCGGCGGGCGGGGCCGTACCGCGTGAACAGCCGACGAAAAAAGAGCCCCTCACCTGGCATATCAGGTGAGGGGCTCTGTGGCGGTGGCGGAGGGATTTGAACCCTCGGACGGGGGTTACCCGTCACACGCTTTCGAGGCGTGCTCCTTAGGCCGCTCGGACACGCCACCGCCGACTACGATACCGGAGGGGGTGCCGGATCGTTAAATCGGCTGGTCAGCGCTGAGTTCGGAAGAAATCGTCGAGGAGCGCGACGCACTCCGGTTCGAGGATGCCGCCGCGCACCTCCGGGCGATGATTGAGCCTGCGGTCGCGCACGACGTCCCAGAGCGAACCGACGGCGCCGGTCTTGGGTTCCCAGGCGCCGAACACCACCTTGCCGACCCTGGCCAGCACCAGCGCGCCGGCGCACATCGTGCACGGTTCCAGGGTGACGGCCAGCGTCGCGCCCTCGAGCCGCCAGCCGTCGCCGTGTACGGCGGCCGCGGCCCGCAGCGCGAGGACCTCGGCGTGCGCGGTCGGATCGCCGAGGGCTTCCCTGGCATTGGTCGCGCGCGCGAGTTCACGTCCGTCGGCGTCGAAGACGACGGCGCCGACCGGCACATCGCGCGGGTCGGCGGCGGCGGCGGCCGCGATCGCGGCGCGCACCATGTCCTCGTCGGTCACTGCCTCGGCGGTCACCGAGGCAGTTTGTCCAGGACCGCCGCGAATTCGGTGGCGAAGCCGAGCCGCTGGGCGATCATGCCGAGCTGCTCGTCGGGGTAGAGGTCGGTCTCGGCGAGGATCACGCTGAGCACGGGCTCGGGCAGGCCGAGGTCGGCCAGCACGCCGAGGTCGCCCTCTTCCCACGGCTCGACGTCGTCGAGGTCGTCGGGGTCGATGTCGGGGATCTCGACGTTGAGCGCGTCGAGGACGTCGGCGGCGATGTCGTAGTCGATCGCCGCGGTCGCGTCCGAGACGAGCAGGCGGGTGCCGCTCGGCGCGGGGCGCAACACGATGAAGAACTCGTCATCGACGTCGAGCAGCCCGAATACCGCCCCCGAGCTGCGCAATGCCTTCAATTCGGTCTCCGCGACCGACAGGTCGAGGAGCGCGTCGTGGCTGAGCGGACTGCATCGCCACGTGCCTTCTTCGCGGACCACCGCCACTGCGAACCCTTCGACGTCGAAGTCGTCGTCCGACGTCGCCCTGTTCGTGCCCGAGCGCTGTGCTGCCATGGACCAAACGGTAGTCTGTCCCGCCCGTAATGATGAACTCGTGTGCCAATCTGTTCCGATGACCCTCGACCAGCGTGCTGCTGTCTGCGTCCTCGGAACCGGTTTGATCGGCGGCTCACTGCTGCGCGCCGCGGTCGCGGCGGGGTACCCGGCGTTCGGCTACAACCGCTCGGACTCGGGTGCCGAGGCGGCGCGTCGCGACGGTTTCGACGTGTCGACCGACCTGTCCGCGGTGCTGCGCCGGGCCGCCGCCGAGGACGCGTTGCTGGTGGTCGCGGTGCCGATGCCCGCGGTCGAGCGGCTGCTGGCCGAGATCGCCGCACTCGCCCCCGGCTGCCCGGTGACCGATGTGGTGAGCATCAAGCGACCGGTGGCCGACGCGGTACGCAAGCACGGGCTGGAGGCCAATTTCGTCGGCGGGCATCCCATGGCCGGGACGGCCGAGTCCGGCTGGGCGGCAACCGATCCCGACCTGTTCCGCGACGCGGTGTGGGCGGTCGGGGTCGACGAGGGCACGCGGGTAGCGCCGTGGGTGCGGGTGACGCGGCTGGCGCTGGACTGCGGGTCCGTGGTGGTTCCGGTGGTCGCCGACGAGCACGATCAGGCCGTCGCGCGGATCTCGCATCTGCCGCACGTGCTGGCCGAAGCGCTGGCGGCGGCCGGGGCCGACGGCGGTGCGCTCGCGCTCGGCTTGGCCGCGGGCTCCTTCCGGGACGGCACTCGCGTCGCCGGTACCGCACCCGACCTGGTGCGCGCCATCTGTGAACCGAACGCCGCCGCACTCGGGCAGGTGCTCGACGAGACCATCGCCGCGCTGGTCACCGCGCGGGACGCATTGCGCGCGGACGGCAACCTCGGCGACGTTGTCGAGGCGGGTTACCGTGGCCGCACCGCGTACGAGGAGCGCACGCGCTGGGAGATCACCGGGATCGTCCCCGGCGCGGACGGCTGGCTCGACGAGCTGCACCGGGCCGGACAGCGTGGCGGGGTGCTGCGCGCACTGTGAACCCGGCCGAGCGCGCTGTCATCCGGGCCGGGCGGTGGAAGTCGGCGCCGCACCGGCCGACTCGGCGTCACGCCCGTTCGGCCAGCCCCGGGTAGTCGAGCACGAAACCCTCCGGATCGACCGTCAGCGTCGCGCTGGAGACCGGCGACAGCACGTTGATGCCGTCGGCGGCGCTCGAGTAGGTGAGCTCGGCCTCCTGCACCAGCAGATCGGGCAGGCGCACGTAGACGACCGGGACCTGCACGTCGCCCACCGCGTTCTGCAGGCCGAACCGGCGGATCGGCAGCGTGTTGAAGAACGGGCTCAGCACCACGTCGACATCGAGCGCGCCGGCGAAGGTGGAGCGCACGTGGCTGCCGCCCGCGTCGACGAGCCAGTAGTCCTCCTCGTCCCGGGAGATGGACGCGTGCCGTTCTCCGGCGGCGGTGGTGGTGCGCAGCGACAACCGCCGCGTCGCGCCCGCCTCGTCGGTGACCAGGTCGTAGGACGCGCTGAACGCCGGGTGCTCGTCGCACGCGCTGCCGATCATCCGGCCTGCCGCCCTGATCCGGTTGCCGTTGAGGGTCACGCGGACCGATTCCATCCGCGTGTTGTCGTGGGAACGCCAGGTGAGCACCGCGGGCCACCGGGAGGCCGGTCTGTTCTCGGTGGGGCCTGCGGCCGGGCCCGGGGCTGGGGTCGTCACCTCTCTACGGTAAGCGACACCAGCCCCGCTGCTGTACAACACGGTGGCATCAGACCAGCGAATCCCGCCAGGCGGCGTGCAGTCCGGCGAAGCGGCCCTGTCCGGCGATGAGCTCGGCGGGTGAACCGTCCTCGACGACGCGGCCCGCGTCGAGCACCAGCACCCGATCGGCAATGGCCACCGTGGACAGCCGATGCGCGATGATCACCGCGGTGCGCTCGCGCAGCAGCGTCTCCAGCGCGTGCTGGACCAGCCGCTCGCCGGGGATGTCCAGGCTCGAGGTCGCCTCGTCCAGCACGATCACCGCGGGGTCGGCCAGGAACACCCGGGCGAACGCGACCAGCTGCCGCTGACCGGCCGAGAGCCTGCCGCCCCTGGTGCGCACATCGGTCGCGTATCCGTCGGGCAGGGACCGCACGAACGCGTCCAGGCCGACCGCCCGCGCGGCCGCCGTGACCTCGGCATCGGTCGCGTCCGGCCTGCCCAGGCGGATGTTGTCGGCGATGGTGCCGGAGAACAGGTACGCCTCCTGGGTGACCATGACGACGTGCCTGCGCAGCTCGGCGTCGGCCAGCCTGCGCAGATCGACACCGTCCAGGGTGACCACGCCGCCGCTCGGGTCGTAGAACCGGGTGAGCAGCTTGGCCAGCGTCGACTTGCCCGCGCCGGTGGCACCGACCAGGGCCACCACCTGCCCGGCCGGGATGGCCAGGTCGAACTCCGGCAGCACCGGCGACTCGGCCGTGTAGCCGAACCAGACCCGATCCATCCGCACCGCACCGGTCGCCCGGTCCAGCGCGATCGGATCGCCGGGTTCGGCGACCGCGGGCTCCTCCTCGAGCACACCCGAGATCTTCTCCAGCGCCGCCGCGGCGGACTGGTAGGAGTTGAACACCTGGGCGAGTTCGTCGAGCGGACCGTAGAACTGGTCGAGGTAGAGCAGGTACGCGGCGAGCACACCGATCGCCAGATTGCCCTCCATCACCTGCCAGGCGCCGACCAGCAGCACGATCACCGTGGTCACCTTGCCGATGAAGTTGGACAGGCCGACGTAGTCGCCCATGCCGCGGATCGCGGTGGTGGTCGCCCGCTGGTACTCGTCGTCCTCGCCGCCGAGGACCTCCTGGTTGCGGTCCTCGCGACGGAACGCCTGCACCGCGCGCATGCCGCTCATCGACTCGACGAACTGCACGACGACCCGCGCGATCGCGCCGCGCGTGCGCCGGTAGCCCGCGCGCTGCCGCCGCTGCGCCCACCGGGTCACCAGGACCAGCGGCACGAAGCCGAGCAGCACGATCGAGGCCAGCATCGGATCCAGCCAGACCAGCAGCACCGCGATGGTGACCACCGAGAGCACCGCGCTGAACGCCTGGTTGAGCGCGCCCTCCAGCAGTTCCTGGAGGGTCTCGATATCGCTGGTGAGCCGGGTGACGACCTTGCCCGAGGTGTACTTCTCGTGGAACGACACGCTCAGCCGCTGGGTGTGCCGGAACGCGCGCACCCGCAGGTCGAACAGCACCCGCTGGCTCAGCGAACCGGAGGCCCGCAGGAAGAAGTACGTGGTCAGGCCGGCGAGCACGGTGACCGCGACGAACCCGGCCACCGTGGCCAGCATCGGCGTCCAATTGCCCTGCCTGCCCTGGCTGATGCCGTGATCGAGGCCGTAGGCGATGAACAGCGGCATCGACACCTTGGCCGCGTTGTCGAGCAGGATCAGTACGAAGGTGAGCACCGCCTGCTTGCGGTAGGGCCGCACCAGGTCGAGCAGCAGCCGCCGGGATCGCCCGGCCAGTACCAGGTTTCCGGTGCCGGTGACGGCGTCGTCCTCCTTGGCGATGCCGCGCCAGTCCGCCGCCCGATCGGTCTGCTCGGGCGGGGTCTGGATCTCGGTGTCGGTGGTCATGATTCACCTCCCATCAGTTCGCGGTAGCGGCTGTTGGTGCGCAGCAGCTTCTCGTGGCTGCCCTCGGCGACGATCCGGCCGTCGGCCAGCAGGGCGACGCGGTCGGCCAGTGCCGCCGTCGACGGCCGGTGCGCGACCAGCAGCGTGGTGGCGCCCGCGAGCACCGTGCGCAGCCGATCCTGCACGCGCTCTTCGGTTTCCACATCCAGCGCCGAGAGCGGATCGTCGAGCACCATGATCCGGCCCTGCTCGGCCGCGGCCTCGCCGATCAGCACCGCCCTGGCCAGCGCGAGCCGCTGCCGCTGGCCACCGGACAGGCTCATGCCCTGCTCACCGATCCTGGTGTCCAGGCCCCAGGGCAGCGCGTCGACGAACTCGCTCGCCTGGGCGATATCGAGGGCCTGGCGCACATCGGCGTCGGTGGCGCGCGGATCGCCCAGCGCCACGTTCTCGCGCACGCTGGCCGAGAACAGCACCGGCTCCTCGAACGCCACCGTCACCACCCGGCGCAGGTCGGCCAGGCGCAGGGTCGAGATGTCGACGCCGTCGATGGTGATGCTGCCGTCGTCGACGTCGTAGAGGCGCGGGATCAGTTCGAGCAGCGCGGTCTTGCCGCTGCCCGTCGCGCCGACGAGCGCGACCGTCTCCCCCGGCCGGACCCGCAGCGAGATGTCTTCCAGCACCGCCTTGTCCGCGCCGTCGGCCCCGGTCGGGTAGGCGAAGCGCACGTGGTCGATGACCAGCTCACCGCGCAGCCCGGCGGGCAGGTTCACCGGCCGGGCCGGGTCGGTGATGTCGAGCGGGGTGTCGATGATCTCCCAGTACCGGTCGGCGGCGGTGCGCGCCTCGAACAGCTCCGAGAGCAGGAAGCCGAGCCAGATGATCGGCCACTGCAGGAAGGTCGCCAGCGTGATGCTCGCGATCAGGGTGCCCATCGTCATCGAGCCGTGCACCACCGAGTACCCACCGACACCGAGCGACACGGCGATCGCGACCGTCGGCAGGGTGACCAGCGCGGCCCACAGGGTCGCGTCCAGGCGCACCTTCTCCAGCTCGGTCTTCTGCAGCTCGCGCGAGAGCGCGGTGAAGCGGGCGCCGAAGAACCCGCCGCGGCCGAGCGCCTTGAGCACGCGCACGCCCTGCGCGGATTCCTGGGCGATGGTCGCCAGGTCACCGGACTGGTCCTGCGAGCGCCGCGAGGCCACCTCGAACCGGCGCACGAAGCGCACGCAGAACAGCGTCAGCGGCAGCGAGATCACCGTGAAGATCAGTCCCACTTGCCAGTTCATCGCGAAGAGCGCGATCAACCCGATGGGCAGCAGGATGCTGTTGACGATGAGGAACGGTCCGGCGAACGCGACGAAGCGCCGCAGCACCGACAGATCGTCGATGGCGCGCGAGAGCAGCTGACCCGATTGCCAGCCGTCGTGGCGCCCGATCGAGAGCGCTTGGAGCTGGGCGAAAAGCTTGGCCCGCATCCGGATCTCGAACAGCGTCGACGGCTTGGACACCAGCCAACGGCGGCCCCACATGCCGAACGACTCGAGCCCGCCGAGGACGAAGATCAGCGCGACGGGCAGCAGCAGCCCGACGAAATCGCGCCGCGCGATCGGCCCGTCGATGACCCGGGCGATCACCAGCGGGATCGCGATGGCGGTGCTCGAGGTGACGATCGCGAGCACGTTGGCCACGATCAGCGGCACCCGGTAGGGCCGCAGGTACGGCAGAAATCGGCGCAGCGACCGCAATCTACCGCTCGGAGACGGCGACGGCCGCCCCGATCTGTCGGCCTCCGATTCGGTGGCCGCCAGCTCCAAAGTGACAGACAAGACTCTCCCCCTTGATGTCCGGTTGGATGGTTGGTTTCCGGAACGGACGCCTGGTGATGTTCGCACCGGGGTCCGACAAGTCGGCCTATCAAGAGTGGCACCGGAGCACCGTCGCGAGCCACTGATTTTCCGCCGGAGCTCGCGGTTCGCGCGGCCCGATACAATGCGCCGCAGGCGCGAGCGACGGGTCGTCGGACGGCGAGCCCGCCAGACACAGGGAGGGTCGTTGACGCGGATGGTCGGGCTGTTCGCCGGGATCGGCGGGCTCGAACTCGGCCTCGGCAGCAACGGCTGGTCGACCGAGTTGCTCTGTGAGATCGATCCCGGCGCGCAGGGCGTGCTCGCGGCGCGCTTCCCCGACACTCCCCTGCACGGCGACATCACCCGGCTGCGTTCCCTGCCCGCCCGCACCGAACTGGTCGCCGCGGGGTTCCCGTGCCAGGACCTCTCGCAGGCCGGGCGCACCGCGGGCATCACCGGCCGCCGTTCCGGCCTGGTCGACGAGGTGTTCCGGCTGGTCCGGCGGCAACGCGGACCGCGCTGGCTGCTGATCGAGAACGTCCCGTTCATGCTGCAACTGGGCCGGGGCGCGGCGATGCGGCACATCACCGCCGCGCTGGAGGAACTCGGCTACACCTGGGCCTATCGCGTCGTCGACGGCCGCGCGTTCGGGTTGCCGCAGCGGCGTCAGCGGGTGCTGATGCTGGCCTCGCGCACCGAGGATCCGCGCGAGGTGCTCTTCGGCGACGACGCGGGCCCGCGCGAATACGGCGACCCCGACCGCGATCCGTGCGGCTTCTACTGGACCGAGGGCGTGCGCGGTCTCGGCTGGGCGGTGAACGCCGTGCCGACGCTCAAGGGTGGTTCGGGTCTGGGCATCGCGAGCCCGCCCGCGGTCCGGCTGCCCGCGGGCGAGATCGTCACGCCGGGCATCGTCGACGGTGAGCGGTTGCAGGGCTTCGACGCCGACTGGACCGCGCCCGCGCTCGACGTGCCGGGCGTGCGGCAGGGACATCGCTGGAAGCTGGTGGGCAACGCGGTCAGCGTGCGGATGGCCAACTGGGTCGGTCAGCGGCTGGCCGCGCCCTCGGAGCCGCTGACCGTCGGCGAACCGCTGCGGCCCGGCGCACCGTGGCCGACCGCGGCGTGGGGCCGGGCCGGGGTCGTGCACCGGGTTCCGCTCTCGACGTGGCCGGTGCACGAGCCGTACGAGGACCTCAAGAACTTCCTCACCGAGCCCCGGCTCCTGTCGCCGCGCGCGACGGCGGGATTCCTGCGCCGCACCGAGATGGGCAATCTGCGCTTCCCGCCCGGCTTCCTCGACGATGTCCGCGATCATCTCGACCGGATGGGCGGCTGGGCGGCATGACCGGTCGGCGCGCGCGGACCGGGGACGATCCCGCCGCGCCGACGCCTGCCGGGAAACCGGTCACCGACGCGGCGACCAGTGCCCGCATGTCGCGCCAGCGGCGCGCGAACACCGCGCCGGAACTGGCCTTACGCCGTGAACTGCATCGCGCGGGACTGCGCTATTTCGTCGACCGCCCGCCGATCAAGGGCCAGCGGCGGCGCGCCGATGTGGTGTTCCCGCGCCTGCGGGTCGCCGTCTACGTGGACGGCTGCTTCTGGCATCGGTGCCCGGTCCACGCGACCGACCCGAAGAACAATGCCCAGTGGTGGGCCGACAAATTGGCGGGCAATGTGGCGCGTGATCGCGCCACCGACGCCACGCTGCGGGCGGCGGGCTGGCAGGTCGTGCGGGTGTGGGAACACGAGGACCCGCACGTCGCGGCCCAGCAGATCTCTGCCTTGATCCGCGAGCGCTCGCGGCGCTGAACTACCAGGTCAGCGGCGACGCGGGTGGCTGTGCACGCGCACCCGGACCAGCGATCGCGGCGCGTTGGCCGCGGCGAAACCGGAGACAGCCATCGCCAGGAACATGGCAAAACCTGCCAGCGCTATCACGTAGCTCATGGAAATCCTCCTGGTTGGTTACGACACCCACCCTGCCCGGTGAACCTGACAACAACCTGTGCGCGCTGTGATGAAACCACGTGCGCGGCGTGCGACGCGCCCGATCGAGTGGATGAACCAGGCGGTTTGTCCGGGGCAGCACAATGGTCGATGTGCCCGAGTCCACCCGGATACCCCGCGGCTACCCGCTGCTGATCGCCCTGGCGATCGCGGTCGCCGGACTCTGCTATTCGTCCTGGGTGCTGGAGTTCTTCCTGCCGATCGACGCCGATCCGGTCAACTCCTTCCTCAGCGAACTCGACGCGGAAGGCAAGCCCTACCGGGAGGTGTTCGCCACCGCGGACAAGCTGGTCGGCCTGCTGCTGATCCCGGCCGCGATCGGCGGCCTGCTGGTCTTCCACCGGCGCAGGCTGACCACCGTCGGCTGGGTGGCGCTGCTGTGCTTCGGCGCGGCGACGATCGCCGACGCCATGCTCCCGCTGCGCGACTGCGACCCGTCGGTCAGCGCGTGCGGTGGCAACAGCGAGCTGTTCCCGCAGCTGCATCAGCCGCACGCGCTGACCAGTTCCCTGGCGGTCACCTCGATCGCGGTGGCGGCGTTCGCGTTCAGCGCCGCCGCCTACCGCTATCACCGCTGGCGGATCCTGCGCGAGTTCGGCGTGGTCGTGCTCGTCGTCGGCTCGGTGGCGACCGTCTGGATGCTGATCGCCGACAACCTGTCCGGCTCCTACGCCCTCGGCATCGCCCAGCGCATCCAGGTCGGATCGATGTCGCTGTGGCTGGTGGCGCTGGCCGCCGCCGTCCTCGTCGAGGCCCGCGAGTGGGCTAGCTGACCGAGATCCGCACCGTGTAGCCGTCGACCTTCGCCGGCAGCTTGGTGGTGTCGACCGCGAGCACCTCACCGGTGTCCTGCACACCGTTGGGCAGTGTCTTCGGCTTCAAGCCGAACGGCGGCTGTTCCCCCTGGCTGGCGGCCAGGCCGAAGTCGCTGTCGTTGGCGATGTAGATCGTCTTGCCGCCGTCGGTGGTGGCGATGCCCTCGATCTTGTCGTGGCCGAAGAACCGGCCCTTCTCGTCCAGCCCGGCGACCAGGGCCGACAGGTCCAGATTGCTCTTCTTCGCGACCGGGGTGATGCCTGCCTTGGTCAGCGCGGCGACCGCGTCGGTGGTCGAGGTGACGCCGACGAAGGTCTCCAGCGGCTTGCCGTCGACCAGCAGGCCGCCCTTGTCCGCGTCGTAGGTCGCGCCGGGGACCGTCGACTGCGGGCCGACATCGGTGGCGCCGGCGATATCGATGGTCCAGATCTTCTTGTCCGCCTTGGGCGCCAGGTTGCCGTCGCGCTCGTCGACCAGGAAGGTGGTCGGGCTCAGCGCGGTGATCTCCGAGACGGCGACCTTGGTCTGCTTCGGGTTCTCCAGCGGGTACAGGAATTCCTTCTGCGCCTTGGTCTTCAGATCGACGGTGACGATCCGCGCGAACGGCACCTCCTTGGCCGAACCACTCAGGCCGGGGGTGTTGAGCGCGCTCTGCACGACGCCGACGAGGGTGCTGCCGTCGGGCGTGATGGTCAGGCCCTCCATGCCCTGGTTGGGCGTGCGCAGGGCGATCTCCTTCGGCAGCCCGCTGCCGGGCGCGAGCCGCTCGAGCTCGGTGCCCTTCGCGTCGAAATGCACCAGGAACGGGCCGTATTCGTCGGAGACCCAGAAGGTGCCGTCGGCGAGCGCGACCAGGCCCTCGGGGTCGAGGCCGTGATCGGTAGGCGG
Organism: Nocardia sp. NPDC051833; assembly: GCF_040681225.1. Taxonomy (NCBI): domain Bacteria; kingdom Bacillati; phylum Actinomycetota; class Actinomycetes; order Mycobacteriales; family Nocardiaceae; genus Nocardia; species Nocardia sp. NPDC051833. Next base: position 2,885,057 of record NZ_JBFAYK010000001.1, on the reverse strand, counting down.
CAGGACGGTGCCCTGTAGATCCCTGATGGTCTCGCCGGTGCTGGCGGAGATGTCGACCTGGCCGTTGAACGGCGCGCCCGACTTGCTGCGCAGCTCGATGGTCGACTGGAGCACCGCCCGGTTGTCGACCAGCTTGAACCGGCCGATCTTGGGCACGAATGCCGGGGTGGGCGAGAGCTTTTCGTTCTTCGCCGGGCCGTCCACATTCGGGCCGCGGTCGGTCAGACCGTAGAACTCGTCGGTGCTGCCCGGCACCGCGGTCCACGCCGAACCGAAGCCGCTGCCCTGCACCGTGCTGCCACCGTACTCGCCGAGCACTGGAATGTCGGTGGTGTACAACCGAACCGCGTCAGTGGTGGTGATCTTGAACTGGTCGAGGCCCTGGTAACCCGCGATCGGGGTGTAGACGTAGGAGCCGTCGGTGCGCCGGGCCAGGTGGCCGTGCTCGGGTTCCAGATCCACCCCGAGCACCGCGCTGCCGCCGGACTTGGCGACCAGCTCGTCGAGCGTGATGACCACCGACTGGTCCTTGCCCACCGTGAAGTCGGCGTCGGACCCGGGCGTGGAGCAGCCCGCGGTGACGGCGGCCGCGCACAGGGCGGCGGTGAGCGGGAGGAGGCGGATACCTGGACGTGCGTTCATCTGCCATGCGTACCGCGTCGAGCCGACCGGCAGCCGACCGGCAAATGAATTGTCATCCACCAGGCGGTGGATCATTCTGGCTGCCATGACCACAACTCGGGTGAACATCTCTTCCGCCTCCGATTTCGAAGATGTCGTCGGTTACTCGCGGGCCGTACGCGTCGGCGACCACGTCGTGGTGAGCGGCACCACCGCCGCCGTGCCCGGTGGTGGCGCCGTCGGCGGCGACGACATCGGCGCGCAGACCACCGAGGTCCTCGCCCGCATCGCCACCGCGCTGGAACAGGCGGGCGCGAGCCTGCGGGATGTGGTGCGCACCCGCATCTTCGTCACCGATATCGCCCGCTGGTCCGAAGTCGCCGCCGCGCATTCGGCCGTCTTCGACACCATCCGCCCCGCCGCCTCGATGTACGAGGTGACCGCGCTGATCGCGCCCGAGCTCCTGATCGAGATCGAAGCCGACGCGATCGTCGCCGGCTGAATCGTGGCACGCGGCGGTTCGCCGCCGCGGTCGTCGAGCGCGAAATCTCCCCAGTTGTCCACAGGCTCAGGGTTATCCACAGGGGTCGCCGACACCGCGGTGAACGGCGGTGCGCGCGGATCCGGGCAACTACGCTCGGACCCGTGACCAGCGAAACGGCTACCCCTCTCGACCTGCTCACCCAGGTCGCCGCCTCCACCGCCCGCTTCGACGCGGCGATCGGCGCGCTCACCGATGCGCAGTTGAGCGAACCGTCCCGGCTCCCCGGCTGGACGCGCGGGCACGTCGTCGCGCACATGTCGCGCAATGCCGACAGTCTGCTGAACCTGCTGCTGTGGGCGCGCACCGGCATCGAGATCCCCCAGTACGCCAGTGCCGCGACCCGCGACGCCGACATCGAGGCGGGCGCGCCGCGGCACCTAGACGTCCAGCACGCCGACTTCACCGCCTCGGCACATCGCTGGCAGGCCGTGGCCACCACGATGCCCGCCGCGGACTGGCAGGCGGTCGTCCGCAACCGGCAGGGCGGTTCGCTCACGGCCGACCAGATTCCGTGGATGCGCCTGCGCGAGACCGAGATCCATCACGTCGACCTCGGCGTCGACTACACCCCCGCCGACTGGCCCGCGGCCTTCGTGGCCCGTCTGCTCCCCGAAGCCGTCGCCGACGTGTCCGCCAACCTCCTCCCCGACGCGACCCCCACCTTCGACCTCCAGGCCACCGACTCCGACTTCATCGCCACCGTCGGCCCCGGCCGCCCCCACCACACGGTCCTCGGCCCCTCCTCGGCCCTGCTCGCCTGGCTCCTCGGCCGCTCCCCCGGCCACGACCTCACCGGCCCGCTGCCCCCACTGCCCGCCTGGAAGTAGCGGCCCGGCCGAAAACGAGAAAGACCCCCAGCGAATGCTGGGGGTCTTTCTTTGTGCGCCCGAAGGGATTCGAACCCCTAACCTCTTGATCCGTAGTCAAGTGCTCTATCCGTTGAGCTACGGGCGCATGGTCTTCAGTTGTACCCGGCGAACCGGGTGTGGCGGAGGCGAGAGGATTTGAACCTCCGGTCCCCGTGAAGGGACAACTCATTAGCAGTGAGTCCCATTCGGCCGCTCTGGCACGCCTCCTGGAGCCTTCTCTTTCGAGGGCACCGGTCCTTGTCGAACCGCCGGGAATGAAGATTACACGAGCAGTTCATGTAGTCCAAAACGCCTGGTCAACTACCGTAAGTTGCTGTCGAACCAGTCGTAGATGCGGGTCTGTGAGTCGATCCGGATGGCGTTTGCCGCGTCGTCGTCCGGATCGGGGCGATCGGCGCGGTGGCTGAGGCCCGGATAGGTGATGGTGAGACTGGCCACATTCGCCCTGGCGGCCTCGTCGCGGAGCCGGTCGACCGCGTCGGGTGGGGTGGCCGGGTCGTCGGCGCCGAACAGGCCGAGCCACGGCGCCTGCAACGCGGCGGCGATCTCGACCAGGGCGGCGTCCTGATCCGGGAGCGGATCTGTGATGCCTGGGGCGGCCACGCTCACCGCGGCGCCGATCGGCCGGGTGGTGGCGACCAGGAAGGCGGCGGTGCCCGCGGTGTCGAAGCCGAGCACACCGATGGTGTCGGGGAAGACACCGCGCCGGGTGAGCCAGTCGAAGCCGGCGTCGAAATCGTCGAAGAGTTCGTCGCCGAAGACCTCGTTGACGTGGTCGTCGGCGATCCGGTCGAACAGGTGTGGCGCGACGACGATCCAGCCCTCGAAGGCCAGGGACCGCATCAGATCGAGCAGCTGCGGCGAGAACTCCCTGGATTCGTGCAGGACCACGATGCCGCCGCGGGCGATGCGCTCCGGCTCGACGACCGTGATGGGCACAGCCGTCCGCGTGGCGACGGCTGCCGTTTCGGCGCCACCCGCCACGGCGGTGGACTCCACCGACCTGAGTGGGGCGACATCGTCGTAGGTCCCCGACATAAACCCAGCGTAGGCGGCGAAACTGCGGTTGGGTAGGCCTGACCGGCGGCGGCGCGCATCGATATGACGTGTCACCGTAGGGTGGAGGCGTGACAGCGCACATCCGGCCCGACCTCGCCACCATCCCGGCCTATGTTCCCGGCCGTAACCACCCCGATGCGGTGAAGCTCGCGTCGAACGAGACGACCTTCGGGCCGCTGCCGAGCGCGGCGAAGGCGATCGCGGAATCGGCCGAGCAGGCCAACCGGTACCCGGACAACCAGGTCACCGAGCTGCGGGCCGCGCTGGCCGACTTCCTCGGCGTCACGGTCGCGAATGTGGCCGTCGGCTGCGGCAGCGTCGCGCTGTGCCAGGAGCTCGTGCAGATCACCTGCGACGCGCCGACCGACGAGGTGGTCTTCGCGTGGCGCTCGTTCGAGGCGTACCCGATCGTCACCCAGGTGGGCAATGCCACCGCCGTGCCGGTGCCGCTCGCCGCGGGCCACCTGCACGACCTGGACGCGATGGCCGACGCGGTCACCGAGCGCACCAAGCTGATCTTCGTCTGCAACCCGAACAACCCCACCGGCACCGCGCACGGGCGCGCGGAGCTGGAGCGGTTCCTGGACCGGGTGCCCGCGCACGTGCTGGTCGTGCTGGACGAGGCCTACTACGAATACCTCCGGCTGACCCCGGAGAACCGTCCCGACGGCGTCGAGATCGGGCGCACGCGGCCGAATGTGGTGGTGCTGCGGACCTTCTCGAAGGCCTACGGCCTGGCCGGGCTGCGCGTCGGCTACGCCGTCGGCGATCCCGAGGTGATCACCGCGCTGCTGAAGGTACACATCCCGTTCAGCGTGAACCGGGTGGCGCAGGCGGCGGCGATCGCCTCGCTGGAGGCCCGTGGCGAACTCCTCGACCGGACCGATGTCCTGGTCGCGCAGCGCCACCAGGTGCGGGACGCGCTGCTGGCGGCCGGCTACGAGGTGCCGTCGAGCGAGGCCAACTTCGTCTGGCTGCCGCTGGGCGAGCGGACCACCGCCTTCGCCGAGGCGAGTGCCGCCGCCGGCGTGCTGGTGCGGCCGTTCGCCGGTGACGGCGTGCGCGTGACGATCGGCGATCCGCACGAGAACGAGCAATTCCTGGCGTTCGCCACGGCACCGGAGACCGCCGCCCGATTCCGTTAGGTCAGCGCACGGTCAGCATGTCTTGACGCCAGTCGCGGTGGGATTACCGCGATTTCGAGCACACCGCCAGCACACCGGTCGTAGGCTGGCTCGCAGCGAATCTCGGTGTTCGAACAGGACGACTATGCATGCGGCGACGCTCGACCGATTACCTGGTCGGCGCGCGCCACCGGTCGGGCAGTGTGTTCTCGGCGGGCGAATACCCCGCATCCCCGGGTACGCCCGCACGGCCCTGCACCCTGCTGCCCGACCGGAGATGTACCGTGAACCAACGTTCTCGCCCTGCTGTCTGCGAAAAAGGCTCCACCCCAGTCACTTCGGCCGGTGACATCGTCGTCGCCGCACCGCCCGCCACCGACCTCGATCGTCGGCTGCGCGAATGCGACGAGTTCTTCCGCAATCCCGAATTGGGTCATCTACCCACCCAGCGTCGCCTCGGCGCGCTCGCCGAACTACGCGAAACCGGCACCTATCGGCAGACCGCCGAGGAGATCCTGATCGGCGCCAAACTGGCCTGGCGCAACCACGCGCGCTGCGTCGGCCGCAAACACTGGCGTTCGCTCAAACTCCTGGACGCCCGCCGAGTTACTTCCGCGCGAGAGCTTTCCGAGGCGTGCTGGCAGCATCTGCGCCTCGCCACCAACGGCGGCGCGATCCAGTCGATGATCACGGTCGGCCCGCAGCTCGTGCCCGGCGGTGGCGAGTACCGGATCGTGAGTTCCCAGCTGATCCGCTACGCGGGCTATCCCAACGGCGACGGCACCGTCACCGGCGATCCGGCCAATATCGCCGCCACCGAGCAGGCGATGGCGCTGGGCTGGCGCGGCGCGCGCACTCCCTTCGACGTGCTGCCCGTCCTCATCAGCACGCCCGACGAGGATCTGCGGTACTTCGACGTGCCGCGCGAGCTGGTCCGCGAGGTGGATCTGACCCACCCGGACTACCCGTGGTTCGCCACCCTCGGGCTGAAATGGCATGCGCTGCCCGCGGTGTCGAACATGGATCTGGAGGTGGGCGGCGTCACCTACCCGTTCGCCCCGTTCAACGGCTGGTACGTCGGCACCGAGATCGGCGCGCGCAATCTCAGCGACACCGATCGCTACAACATGCTGCCGCTGATCGCCGACATGATGGAGCTCGACACCTCCTCGGTGCGCACGCTGTGGCGCGACAAGGCGCTGATCGAGCTGAATCACGCGGTGCTGCACAGTTTCCGGACCTCGGGTGTGCACATGGTCGACCACCACACGGTCGCCAAGCAGTTCTGCGATCACGTCCAGCGCGAAGAGGCGGCGGGCAGACGCTGCCCCACCGACTGGAGCTGGATCAACCCGCCGATCTCCTCGGGCCTGACCCCCACCTTCCACCGCTACTACGACGAACCCGACCTGGACATCCGCCCCAACTTCGTCAAACGCGCCGACAGCTGAGCGGCACCGGTGGCCCACAGCGCCACCGTGAGGAAGACGAGCTGTTCGGGAATCCGGAACCACAACGGCGTGGGCGGTTCCCCGTTGAGCGGGATGTCCTCCAGTGCCGCGTACACATTGGCGGGCAGGAGCAGCACGAACAGCACGGCCACGGCGATGCCGGTCACGGCGCGGGTGGACGCGATGATCAGGCCGAGCGCGCCGAGCAGTTCCAGGACGCCGGTGAGGTAGACCATCGCGTGCGGGAACGGCACCGCCGACGGCACCATCGCGACGAGATCGTCGTGGCTCGGCATCACCGTCACGCTGTCGGGAACGAAATGCGCTGTGCCGGTGGCGACGAGCATGAACGCCAGCCCATGCGCGGCGCACACCCGCCAGGTCGCGAACCGGGGGACGCCGACCACGCCGAGCAGGCGCAGGAGGACCGTGGGGACGAACAGCAGCAGCAGGGTGGTGAACATGGTGGGTCCTCAGGCGGTGAAGAAGAGACCGGCGCCGTAGGCGTCGGCGGCGGAGACGAAGAAGCCGTCGGCGGTCGCGACGGTCGGGGTGCCCGCGTCGTCGACGAGGTCGCGGGCCGCCACGACGTCGTCGACGCGGATGGTCAGGGCGGCCGGGTAGGAGGCGGCGGGCGCGGGTTCGCCGGGCAGGAGCTGGTCGGTGTCGCTCGCCCGGACGAATTCGAGCCGCGCCGAGCCGACACCGAACATGACGAGCGGGCCTTCGTGCTCCGGCGCGCGGTCGAGGATGCGCTGGTAGCGGTCGACGACGGCGGCGAAGTCGGTGTCGTCGACGACGTACAGCACCGAGCCGAGGCCGCGGGCGCCGTTCGGGTGCCGCAGGTAGCGGGGCTGGTGGACGTATTCGCGGGTCAGGTGCTGGGCGACGCCGAGGTAGGTCTCGGGGGTGGACCGCGGGTCGACGTGGACGGCGCGGGCCCGCAGGGTGCGCTGTCCGTCGACGGTGTCGACCGGGCGCTCGAGGTCGAGGACCCCGGAGGTGCGCAACCCGGCCTCGGTCAGCAGCCGGTCGGCCTTCTCCGCGTCCGAGGTCTCCAGATTGAGCAGGCGCAGCCCCTCGAACTGGTCGGCCATCGCCTTCGTGTGCCACGGGTCGGGCGCGGCTTCGTCGACGATGCCGAGCAGCTCGAGATAGGAGTCCTGGAAGACCGCGCACAGATTGGCGGTGCAGCCGGCGACGGGCGGCTCCCCCGGTGCGGCGGCGAGGAGGTGGCGCGAGCGCGGGGTGAGGGTGAAGCCGAGGGAGCGGTAGCGGCGCTCCAGGCCGTCGAGATCGCGGGTGAGGATGCCGACGTGGTGGATGCCGTCGAGGTCTGCTGTCATGCCTCGATCGTTGGTCCGGCCTCGGTCGATGTCGCCGATCCGCGGCCGCTGCGCCGGAATCCGACACGTCCTACGCTGATCTGGTGGATTCGGTCAGGCTGGACGCGGTCGATCTGGGCTTGCTGCACGCCCTGCAGGTCGACGGCCGGGCCTCGTTCAGCCGGATCGGCGAGGTGCTCGACGTCGCCGATCGAACGGTGGCGCGCCGGTTCGCGCGGTTGCGCGAGCACGGGCTGGCGCGGGTCACCGGGATCGCCGCCAGCGGACTGGTCGGGCACGCGGAGTGGCTGGTCCGGATCCGGGTCCGGCCCGGCGGCGCGGCGACCCTCGCGCGAGCGCTGGCGCGCAGGCCGGACACGTCGTGGGTGAGCGTGCTCGCCGGTGGCGCCGAGATCAGCAGCTTCTTCCATGTCGGCGCCGAGGCCGCGGTCCCGCTGGACGCGCTGGCCAGGCATCCCCAGGTCGAGACGGTGCAGGTGCAGCGGCTGCTGCGGCACCTGACCGACCGGCGCTGGCAGGGCCGCACGTCGGCGCTGACGCCCGAGCAGGTCGACGCGCTGGCACCGCCGCTGCTCGAACGCCCCGACCCGGTCACGATGACCGACCTCGACCGGCGGCTGCTGCCCGCCCTCGCCGTCGACGGCCGCGCCGACTACGCGCGGCTGGCGCGCGCGGTCGACTGGTCGGAGTCCGCGGTGCGCCGCCGGGTGGACGAACTGCGCAGGCAGCGCGTGCTGCGCTTCGATGTGGAGATCGATGCCGCGGTGCTCGGCTTCCCGGTGCAGGCCGCGCTGTGGCTGACGGTCGCGCCCGCCCGGCTCGTCGCCGTCGCCCGCGCCATGTCGGCGCACCCGGAGACCGCGTTCGTCGGCGGCACCACCGGCACCGCCAACCTGGTCGCGATCGTGGTGTGCCGCGACGCCGACGCCCTGTTCGACTACCTCACCGAGCGGATCGGCGCGCTCGACGGCATCGAACACGTCGAGCCGGTCCCGATCACGGCCATCGCCAAACGGGCCGCCCCGATCGGCTGATATCGGGCGTTCCGCCGGCGGGTTCGCGGGCGTAATGTGCTGGAGTACGGGCCGAATCGCCCTGGTCCGGCTCGTTGGGCGACGAGCGAGGGAGACCGAGATGAGCACCGCATCCAGTTCGGGATTCGATGCCGAAGCACTGCGCCGTGGCATCGAAGGCCGCGACGCGACCACACTGCTGGCACTGTACGGCGACGACGCCGAGATCCGGATGGTCGACCACAACGACCAGCCCAGCCATCCCCGTGTGCTGCACGGACGTTCAGCGATCGGCGAGATGTTCGACGACGTCTGCTCACGGGAGATGACCCACAAACTCGAGAGCGTCCTGATGGACGGCGACCACGTCGCCTTCGTCGAGTCCTGCCGCTACCCCGACGGCACCAGAGTCCTGGTCCACTCGATGGCCGACGTCCGCGACGGCCGCATAGTCGACCAGACCTCAATCCAAGCCTGGGACGAAACCACCTGATCAAGCGAGAACATGGGTAACTCCCCGACAACAGCCAACGCAACCACCCGACAAACCCCCGGCCGCGTCCCCACCTCCCCACGCACCTAGGTCTGGCCAAGAATCGCGGGGAGGCGGTATTGCGGAGACGGAGGGATTTGAACCCCCGGTCGCTCTCGCGACGCTCGCTTTCAAGGCGAGTGCATTCGGCCGCTCTGCCACGTCTCCCTAGAGTGAGATGTTAGCGGACGCATCCGCGACCGCGGCGACCCGGAGAGGCGGCCAGGCCTGATGCAGGCGATCGAATTGAACGGGTTCGGCGGGCCCGAGGTGATGGAGTGGACCGTCACGGTCGATCCCGAGCCGGGGCCCGGCGAGGTGTTGGTCGAGGTCGCCGCGGCCGGGGTGAACCGGGCGGATGTGTTGCAGCGGCGGGGGTTCTACCCGCCGCCCGCCGACGCGAGTTCGGTGCCGGGACTGGAGTGTTCGGGGACGATCGTCGCGCTCGGCGACGGCGTGCGGGACTGGAGGATCGGGGATCGGGTGTGCGCGCTGCTGTCCGGCGGCGGTTACGCCGAGCTGGTCGCGGTGCCCGCCACCCAGCTGCTGCCGATTCCGGACGGGCTCGACCTGGTCGCGGCGGCGGGGTTGCCCGAGGTGGCGACGACGGTGTGGTCGAACCTGGTGCTGACGGCCGGACTGCGGGCGGGGCAGCTGGTGCTGATCCACGGTGGCGGCGGTGGGATCGGGACGCACGCGATCCAGGTGGCGCGGCGGCTCGGGGCGCGGGTGGCGGTGACGGCCGGATCGGCCGCGAAGCTGACCAAGTGCGCCGAGCTGGGCGCCGAACTGCTGATCGACTACCAGACGCAGGACTTCGTCGCGGTGGTCGCGGCCGAGCCGTCGCCCGCGGGCGGCTTCGGCGCGGATGTCATCCTCGACAACATGGGCGCGCTGTACCTGGAGCGCAATGTGGAGGCGCTGGCCCCGCACGGGCAGCTGGTGGTCATCGGGATGCAGGGCGGTGTCGCCGGGAAGCTGAATCTGGCCACGCTGCTGGGCAAGTGGGGCACGGTGCACGCGACGAACGTGCGCAACCGGCCGCGCGTCGGCGCGGGCAGCAAGGCCGAGGTCGTGGCGGCGGTGCGCGAACGGCTCTGGCCGCTGATCGCCGCGGGCGAGGTGGTGCCGGTGATCTCGGCCGAGCTGCCGATCACTGAGGCCGGGCGCGCGCACGAACTGCTCGATTCGCCGGAGACCTTCGGCAAGGTCGTGCTCCGCGTCCGGTGACTATTCGAGCGAGCTGAGGGCGCGACCGAGCTGGTCGATCTCGTAGCGGGTCGTGTAGGGCGCCAGGCCGATGGTGACGGCGCCACCCTCGTCGTTGACGCCGAGCGCGTCGAGCAGCCTGCTGCCGCCGTGCACGCCGCTGACCGTGCCGATCCGGTTGTCGGCCAGCTTGGCCGCCACCTTCTCCGCCTGCATCCCGGCCATGGTGAAACTGACGGTGGGGATGCGAGTGGAGGCGCGGCCGATCACGGTGAGGTTGTCGACCTTGTCGAGCACCTGCATGAGGTGGTCGAAGAGCTGGTCGTGATAGTCCTGCAGCGAGGTGATCGACATCTCGAGCCGTTCGCGCCGGGTACCGCGCGCCCGCTCGTCGAGTCCGGCGAGGAAGTCGATCGACTCGGTGAGCCCGGCCAGCAGCGCGTACTGATGGCCGCCGACCTCGAGCCGTTCAGCACCCTTGGCATAGGGATTGAGCGACATCGACGGGATGCGGTCGAGGAAGGCCGGATCGCGGAACACCAGCGCGCCCACCTGCGGGCCGCCCCACGACGGCGCGCTCAGGGCGACCACGTCGGCGTTGAGTTCGTCGATGTCGATCAGGGCGTAGGGCGCCGCGCCGAACGCGTCGGCGACCAGCAGGCCACCCACGTCGTGCACCCGGTCGGCGGCCACCCGGACCGCGGGCGCCGAGCCGACGATCGGGGACGCCGCGGTGAGCGCGACCAGGCGCGCGGTCGGGCCGATCAGCTCCTCGAACTGCCAGGACGGCATCTCACAGGTCTCGATCTCGACCTCGGCCCAGCGCACGTGCGCGCCGTAGCGGTTGGCGATGCGCAGCCAGGGGGCCACATTGGCCTCGTCGTCCAGCCGGGACAGCACGATGCCGGTACCGAGACCGAGCCGGGAACTCAGCGATTCCGCCAGCCAGGCCAGCAGGACCGCGCGATCGGGTCCGAGCACGACGCCGGCCGGATCTCCCCCGACCAGATCGGCGACCGCCTCACGCGCGGCGTCGAGGATCGCACCGCTGCGGGTCGCCGCACCGTGGCGGCCGATATGGGAAAACGAGGAGGTGCGGAAACCTGTTGAGACGGCACGCGATACCGAGTCGGGAACGAGCATCCCCGCCTGCGGGTCCAGGTGGATCCAGCCGTCGCCCAGGGACGGTATCAGGCCCCGAACCCTCGCGACGTCATAAGTCATGCCCGCCACTTTAAGGGCAGCGGGCGTCCCGGTGTAACCGCGTCGGGGTTTTAGCGCGAACCTGCCACACACGCAATGATGGGGATATGACGCACTCCGAGGATGTACCGGAATCCATCGTCGTGATCGGTCCCGACGGCCGTCCGCTCACCGTGCCCGCCGATCAGAACGGCGGCGCCACGTTCACCGGGCAGGTCGTGCCCGACAACGAGCGCAGCGCCACCGACGACGCCGATTCGGGTGAGTCGCTGGCCGACATGGTCGAGCAGCCCGCCAAGGTGATGCGCATCGGCACCATGATCAAACAGCTGCTCGAGGAGGTGCGGGCGGCTCCGCTCGACGACGCCAGCCGGTCCCGGCTCAAGGAGATCCACAAGTCCTCGGTGCGCGAGCTCGAGCAGGGCCTCGCGCCCGAGCTGCGCGAGGAGCTGGAGCGCCTGACTCTCCCGTTCACCGACGAGTCGGTGCCGTCGGACGCCGAGCTGCGGATCGCCCAGGCCCAGCTGGTCGGCTGGCTCGAGGGCCTGTTCCACGGCATCCAGACCGCGCTGTTCGCCCAGCAGATGGCCGCCCGCGCCCAGCTGGAACAGATGCGTCAGGGCGCCTTGCCGCCGGGCATGCACGCGGGTGATCAGAAGGCCGGTGGCCACGTGGGCGGCGGGCAGTACCTGTAGCCCCGGACCGGCCGAACACGCCGTACCGGCCACCGATCCACCCTGTAAGGTCGGGGACCGTGCCCGCAGCTGCCGCTCGTCCCGATTCGGTCTCCGACCAGAGTGACGCGCGTACCGAAGAGAGCCCCGTGCATTCCGACGACAATCCCCCGGTGACCGAGGCCGAGATCGCCGAGATCGCCGACGCCGAGCACACCACGGATTCGCCCCTGCTGGTCGCGGAGCCGATGGTGTCGGACTCGCAGACCTTCCGGCGCGCCTTCAAGGACATGCGGGACGGCTTCGGACAACGCGAGCTATGGCTGTCGCTGGGCTGGCAGGACATCAAGCAGCGCTACCGCCGCTCGGTGCTCGGCCCGTTCTGGATCACCATCGCGACCGGCCTGCAGGCGCTGGCGATGGGTCTGCTCTATTCGACCCTGCTCGATCAGCCGATCAGCGAGTACCTGCCGTATGTGACGATCGGCCTGATCGTCTGGAACGTCATCAGCGCCTCGATCCTCGAGGGCTCCGATGTCTTCATCGCCAACGAGGGCCTGATCAAACAGCTGCCGTCGGCGTTGAGCGTGCACGTGTATCGCCTGGTCTGGCGGCAGTTCCTGTTCTTCATCCACAATGCCGCGATCTACGCGGTCCTGCTGGTCGGGTTCGCGCTCTGGCGTGACCTGAACTGGTCGGTCCTGCTGGCCGTGCCCGCGATCGTGCTGCTGTTCCTCAACGCCATGTGGGTGTCGATCGTGTTCGGCATCTTCTCCACCCGCTACCGCGACATCGCCCCGATCCTCGGCTCGATGACGCTCATGCTGTTCGTGCTGACCCCGGTCATGTGGTCGACCAAGGCGCTGGAGAACTCGGTCGGCGGGATGAGCGACCGGGCCAAGCTGATCGAGATCGTGCCCACCTTCCACTACCTGGAGATCGTGCGCGCGCCACTGCTCGGCGAGCCGTCGGAATGGCACCACTGGGCGATCGTCGGCGCCATCACGGTGGTCGGCTGGATCGTCGCGATCCTGGCGCTCAAGCAGTACCGTGCCCGCGTCCCGTACTGGGTTTAGGAGCAGTCCCCGATGAGCCGTGTGAGTATCGAAACCCAGCAGGCGTGGGTCGAGTTCCCCATCTTCGACGCCAAGTCGCGGTCGCTGAAGAAGGCGTTCCTCGGTAAGGCGGGCGGCGCGATCGGGCGCAACAGCTCCGATGTGGTGGTCGTCGAGGCGCTGCGCGACATCAACCTCTCGCTCAAGGAAGGCGACCGGGTCGGCCTGGTCGGCCACAACGGCGCGGGCAAGTCGACCCTGCTGCGGCTGCTGTCGGGCATCTACGAGCCCTCGCGCGGCAGCGCGCGCATCCGCGGCCGGGTGGCGCCGGTGTTCGATCTCGGCGTCGGCATGGACCCGGAGATCTCCGGGTACGAGAACATCATCATCCGCGGCCTGTTCCTCGGCCAGACCCGCAAGCAGATGATGTCCAAGATCGACGAGATCGCCGACTTCACCGAGCTCGGCGAGTACCTGTCGATGCCGCTGCGCACCTACTCCACCGGCATGCGGGTCCGCCTGGCGATGGGCGTGGTCACCTCCATCGACCCCGAGATCCTGCTGCTGGACGAGGGCATCGGCGCGGTCGACGCGGAGTTCATGAAGAAGGCGCGCACGCGGCTGCAGTCGCTGGTGGCGCGCTCGGGCATCCTCGTCTTCGCCAGCCACTCCAACGAATTCCTCGCCCAGCTGTGCGACACCGCGATGTGGGTCGACCACGGTCAGATCCGCTTGCAGGGCGGCATCGAAGAAGTCGTGCGAGCGTACGAGGGTCCCGACGCGGGTAACCACGTGGCACAGGTGCTGCGTGAGCTGGAGACCGAGAGCGCGGACCGCGCGGACGGCGAACGAGAACTGGAGCAGAACAAGGCATGAGTGCGGACGACGGTAAACCGGCGGTGCCCGGCGGGTTCAGCATGACCGATCGGCTGGAGGCCGACACCACCGTGCTGCCCGACGACGCCGAGCTGCCGCCGGGGGCCGAGCCGGCCGACCTGCACACCGAGACCGGGCCGCAGGCGCGGATCATCGGCGTCGTCGTCACGCACAAGCGCCGCGAGCTGCTCGCCGAGTCGCTGAAGGTGCTGGCCTCGCAGTCGCGGCCGATCGATCATCTGATCGTCGTCGACAACGCGAACGAGGACGAGGTCGCCGAGCTGGTCGCCCAGCAGCCCATCGAGGCCACCTACCTGGGCTCGCGGCACAATCTCGGCGGCGCGGGCGGCTTCGCGCTCGGCATGCTGCACGCGCTCACCATGGGCGCGGACTGGGTGTGGCTGGCCGACGACGACGGCCGCCCGGACGGTCCCGAGGTGCTGGCGACGCTGCTCGATTGCGCGCGCAGGCACAACCTCGTCGAGGTGTCGCCGGTGGTGTGCGATATCGACGAACCCGACCGGCTCGCCTTCCCGCTGCGTCGCGGGGTGGTGTGGCGGCGGCTGCGCTCGGAACTCGGTGACGAGGACTTCCTGCCCGGCATCGCCTCGCTGTTCAACGGCGCGCTGATCTCGGCCAAGGCCGTCGACCTGATCGGCGTGCCCGACCTGCGGCTGTTCGTGCGCGGCGATGAGGTGGAGGTGCATCGCCGCCTGGTCCGCTCGGGTCTGCCGTTCGGCACCTGTCTGCAGACGGCGTACCTGCACCCCAACGGCGCCGAGGAGTTCAAGCCGATCCTCGGCGGCCGGATGCACACCCAGTACCCGGACGACCCGGTCAAGCGCTACTTCACCTACCGCAACCGCGGCTATCTGATGTCGCAGCCGGGTATGCGCAAGCTGCTGCCACAGGAGTGGATCCGGTTCTCCTGGTTCTTCCTGGTGACCCGGCGCGACCCGGCCGGCCTGCGCGAATGGTTCCGGCTGCGCTCGCTCGGGCGCAACGAGCAGTTCGGTAAGCCCGAGCCGAAATAAATCGGTTGCCGCGGTCGGCGGCGATGTGTCATGGTCTGGGGACCAGCGAGAAGAGACGAGGAGGTGGATGTCCGTGGTCGTGAGGATTGCCGTGCCCCGGCGGGCTGTGCGTACGCACACCGCCGACGTGGACTCCACCCCGAACTCTTCTCGCTGAGCCCGCCGTCGGGCTCGGCCCCGACGAAGGACCTTCCCTCATGGTCGATCACGACCGTCTCGTCCCTTACGGCTGGACCGAAGCCGTAGCTTCCGAATACCTGCCCCTGCTCGGCGACCTGGTGCCCGCGCGCATCGTCCGGATGGACCGCAGCGAATGCGATGTGGTGACCCCGTTCGGGCCCGCCAGGGCCGCCTGCCCGCGCGACCTGACCGGGCTGTGCACCGGCGACTGGGTCGGCCTCGATGCCGACAACACGGTGCGGCGGCTGTTGCCGCGGCGTTCGGCGATCACCCGCTCTTCGGTGTCGGGGCGTTCGGTCGCCCAGGTGCTGGCGACCAATGTCGATACCGTGCTGATCTGCACGGCCGCCGACGGTGACGTCGACCTGGGCCGGATCGAGCGGATGCTCGCGCTGGCCTGGGAGAGCAATGCCCAGCCGATCGTGGTACTCACCAAAGCCGATGCGGCGGTGGATATCCCGCTCGACGAGGTGCGCGCGGTCGCACCCGGTGCGACGGTGCTCGCGGTGAGCTCCACCGCCGAGGTGGGGCTCGATGTGCTCACCGCGCTGCTGTCCGGCACGGTCGCGCTGATCGGGCCGTCCGGCGCGGGCAAGTCGACCCTCGCCAACGCGCTGCTCGGCGCGGAGGTGTTCGCCACCAACGCCGTTCGCGCGGTCGACGGCAAGGGCCGCCACACCACGGTGCATCGGGAGTTGCGGCCGCTGCCCGGCGGCGGCACCCTCATCGACACTCCGGGTCTGCGCGGCATCGGCCTGTACGACGCGGCCGAGGGCATCGGCAAGACCTTCAGCGATATCGAATCGCTCGCCGCCGAATGCCGTTTCGCCGATTGCGTGCACGAGACCGAACCTGGGTGCGCGGTACTGGCCGCGCTCGCCGACGGTTCGCTGCCCGAACGCCGCCTGGCGAGCTACCGCAAACTCGCCAAGGAGAACGAGTGGATGGCGGCCCGCACCGACAAGCGCCTGGCCGCCGAACGCGCCCAGGTCTGGCGTACCATCGCCAAGGAGCAGCGTCGCCAGTATCGCGAACGCGGGCGACGCTGAGCTACCTGGACAAACGATCACTACGCTCCGGTGCGGGTCTCTGCCTGCACCGGAGCGCGGTGTCCGCGTCGGCGGATCCGGGCCCCGCATCCGCCCGTCCTCGCCCGGCCGGGGACGCGACGCCGGGGTAGGGTTCGGGCGCACGGTTCGCTATCCGGGAGGGATAAATGAATAGCCCCGGCGACTTTCCACCACCATCACACCGCCCCGGCGAGCCGGGATCCACGGATTCCAGCGAATCCGGCAGCGGCACATCGCGGCCCGATCCGAGCCGCCCGCCGACCGGCGAGCCGTGGTCGGTGAGCGGGCCGGAGTTCCCCCAGCCCGGCCACGGCAGGCCCGGGCCTCCCCCACCGGGATTCGGTGGACCGGCAACTCCCCCACCTGGATTCGGTGGTCCTGGGACTCCGCCGCCAGGATTCGGTCAGCCGGGTGGGCCCGGCGCTCCCGGATTCGGCCAGCCGCCTGGTCCGGATGGCCCGAACTTCGGCCAACCCTCCACGGGCCCAGGCACTCCCCACTTCGGCCAGCCTCCCGCCGGCCCCGGCCAACCTTCCGGTGGCCCCGGATTCGGCCGACCACCCACTGGCCCCGGGAGCCAACCACCGTCGGGACCCGGAGTGCCCGGATTCGGCCCGGCACCCACCGGTCCCGGCGCCCCCGGCTTCGACCGATCTCCCGCCGATCCACCCGCCGGATTCGGGCAGTCGTCGGCCCCCGGTCCCAGCGGTTCGACACCTGGACACCCCTTGGTGCCCCCACCGGCCGGGTTCGGCGGACCGCCGCCGAGCTTCGGCGAATCGGCCGGTGCTGGGCGACCACAGGATGCGGGCGTCGGGCACCCGCAGACGCCGCCCGGGTTCGGCGCGCTGCCGAGTCGAGCGCCCGGTGGAGCCGGGCAGCCGGGATTCCCACCGCCGCACCGCCCTTCGGCCACCGTTTCGTTCGACGGTTTCGCCAGCCCGCCCGCTGACGAGGCACCGGCCGGCGAAGCGGGCGGACCGCTGGGCGCACCGGGCCGCTTAGGCCCCGGCGGCAACCCACCGCCAGGCGCACCCGGCCAGCTGGGCGGACCGCCGCCCCAGGGTGGACCCGGCCGGTTCGTCCCGGGTGCCCAGCCACCCCACGGCGCACCCGGCCACTTCGCTCCGGGCGGTCCACCCCCACACAGCGGTCCGGGCCAGTTCGGTCCCGGTAGCCAGCCACCGCCACACGGCGGCCCCGGCCAACCCGGCCCCGGTGGCCAACCACACGGCGAACCGGGCCTACCCGGCCCCGGCGGCCAACCACCGCGCGGCGAACCCGGCTTCTTCGGCCCCGCCAGCGGACAACCACCCGGTGAGCCTGGCCGATTCGGGACCGGCGATCACCAGGTCGCGGCGGCACCTGGGCTACTCGGCGGACCGCCACCGCACACGGCCGGCCCGTTCGGCACCGGCGACCACCAGGCCCCTGGAGCACCGGGGCAATTCGGCGGGACGCCACCGCACGGTGCCGCCCCTTTCGGTCCCGGTGGTCAACCGCCGCACGGGTATTCGCCTGACGGGGCACCTGGCAGGTTCGGGCAGCCGCCGCAGGGCGGGCCGGGGCAGGGCGGGGTGGCGCAGGGGCCGAATCCGCCTGGGTTGACGGTGGATTCGTCGTATGTGTGGGCCTCGTTCATGCTCGCGCTGGTGAAGCCGAAGATCTTCGTCAATGGGCAGCCGGTGCCGGATGCGCGGTGGGGGCAGACGCATGTGCCGGTGGGGCCGGGGCAGTATCACGTGCGGGTGGTGACGCCGTGGCTGTTCGATATGGGGCCCGCGGAGATCCAGGTGCCGGTCGGGCCGGGGCCGGGGAGCAAGGTGTATTACCGGTCGCCGGCGGCGGTGTTCTTCCAGGGCGCGATCGGGTGGGAGCCGCAGAAGACGCCGGGGGTGATCTTCCTGTGGCTGCCGTTCGCGGTGCTCGGGGTGTTCTTCCTGCTGACGTTGTTGCTGATCCTGCTCGGCTGACCAGCCACGCGAACAGCCCCGGTTCCGCGCCGGGGCTGTTCGTCTTCACAAGAAACGCCGCGCCGGAACGGATTCCGACGCGGCGTCGACGATCTCAGCTTGGGTCGATCCCGTAGAGCCTGGCCCAGTTCTCGCGGCTGGTGAGCTCGGGCACCGCGTTCCGGTACGCGGCCTGCAGCGCGGGCAGTTCCTTGCGGAGCTTGCGCAGGGTGCGGTAGGTGCGGATGAGCAGGGCGCGGGCGCGGGCCTTGTCGCGGCGGCGCACGCGCACGCCGGACTGGGAGGCGTCGGTGACGACCACGTGGTCGAACAGGCCGACGTGCCACCAGTGCGCGTCCTCGCGGGTGACGCCGATCAGGCCGGGCTGGGTGCGCCCGGTCCACTGCGTGATCGCGCGCTTGATCAGCACCAGGGTGACCCGGCTCGGCTCACCGCTGGCGCGGCGGACCTGGATGTCGGCGGAGTTCACCGGCGGGGTCGCGGCGGGGTGCTTGATGGTCTCGGGGTAGTCGCCGCGGGTGCCGCGGGCCGCCGCCAGGGCGTCGATGCCGCCGTCGCGCAGCACCTGCGGACCCTTCATGAAGTCCTCGATGCCCTGCAGCGTGGTGTGCACCAGGCCGTACTGCATGCCGACCAGGTGCTCGGCGATGTAGCGGAAGAAGTCCTTGGTGATCGCCTTGCCGTCGAGATCGGTGTGCAGGGCGCCGACGATGAGCGAGTTACGGGTGGAGAAGTAGCGCGCCCAGTCGTCGTAGTCCTTCCAGTAGAAGTCGGCGTGCCAGACTGCGGCGTTGGGGAGGGTGACGGTGACGAAACCGTGCTCGCGCGCGCGGATGCCGTACTCGACGTCGTCCCACTGGAAGAAGATCGGCACCGGCAGGCCGATCTTGGCGACCACCTCGGCCGGGATCAGGCAGGTCCACCAGGCGTTGTAGCCCGCGTCGACGCGGCGCTCCTGGTTCTTCTTGAGCATGGAGGTGTTGCGCAGCGCCTTGGGCACCTTCTGCCCGTGCTTGAGCTCGTGCAGGTGCACCTCCTCCGCGCCGACATTGAGGTAGTCGGGGTTGAGCAGGAACAGCATCTGCGCGCCGACCAGCGTCGGTTCGACGGTCAGGTTGGCGAAGGCCTGCAGCCGCAGCACGGTCTCCGGCTCGCAGAGGATGTCGTCGTCCATCAGGATGACGTCGGCGTGCTCGTTGGCCGCCGACACCTCGTAGAGGCCACGGGTGAAGCCGCCCGCACCGCCGAGGTTGGGCTGGCGGAGGTAGCGCAGCTTGTCGCCGAAGTCGGGGCGCACCTGCTGGAACAGCGGGCGGTTCTCGACCAGGTCGGTGCCCTGGTCGACGACGTAGACGGCGTCGATCGCGGCCAGCACGGTCGCGTCGGAGGCCAGCGCGGCCACGGTGTGCGCGCAGTCCTCGGCGCGGTTGAAGGTGCAGATCGCGATCGCGACCGGGCGGACCTTCTCCGGCGCCTGCGCGGTCCAGGCGAGATCGGTGATGTCGACGGCGCCGCCGATCGCGTCGAACTCGAGCCACAGCGCGCCACCGTCGACGTACTGGTCGAGCGGGGCGCTCAGGCTGACCCGGCCGCTGCTGGTCGCCACCAGCGAGGCGATGATGCGGCGGTGGCCCGCGATGTCGGAGGCGACCAGGCGCACGTTGGCCTTGTCACCGACCTCGAGGGTCGCGTTCACGGTCACCTCGGTGACGGTGGTCCAGCGCTGCCAGTAGCTGGCCGCGAAACGGCCGAAGTAGGTGTTGGTGTGCGCGGTGGCGCCCTTGGGCAGGTGCAGTGCCAGGCGCTCGCGGACCGCGGCGCCGCCCTTGACGACGGCGTAGAGCTCGTCGCTCACCCGCGCCGACGGGCCGGTGAAGATGCCCCTGGCCAGCACCAGCCGCTCCGGTGCCGCGTGTTCGCCACGCAGCGATTCCGGCGCGGCCTCGCGCCGATCGTTCGATTCGGTCACGGCTCCCGAAGCCGACTGTTCCATGAAGTCCTCGAAATTCTCGGTATCGACTGCGCCGACGCAAGCAGTCAGGTGAAGAAAGGGGCGGCGCGGCAGGCGGGGGTGAGGATATCAATCACCCGGCGACGTCGCGCCGTCAGTGAGGCGTCGCCGCACCCCGCGCGTGTTGCTCCTCGGTTGCCGAGGAGCCGGTGAAGACGAATTTGTCGTAGGCCCAATAGCGGAAGACGACCGCGACGATCTGCCCGATCAGGGTGCCGGAAATGTTGTCCGAGAGCGGGCTGGACAGTTCGAGCACATAGCGGGAAAAGCCGAGGCAGCCGAGTTGCAGCCCGATCGCGACGACATTGAAGACCGCGTACAAAAGGTATTCGCGACCCGGGTTGTCGGTCTTCTTGTGGGAGAAGGTCCACCACTTGTTGCCGAAGTAGGTAACCACCGTCGCCACCGCGATCGCGATGATCTTGGCGAGCAGCGGCGAGTGATACAGCACACCTTCGGTGAAGGTGACTCCGCCACCCCAGAAGACCAGCAGGTTGTAGGTGCCCGCGTCGACCAGGAAACCGATCGCGCCGACGACGAGGAACGCGGCGCCCTGCCGCAGCGCCGTCACCACCTTCGACATCAACGACGCGGGAACCGGCTCGGACAACTCGGGGTGGGACACGGGCCGACCGTACACCGATGGGCCGTTCGGTCCCGCGTTAAGCTCGCTGAACCGGGTGAGCGGATCGGACGTGCGCTGTGTACCCTCCCGGTGTCCCACTGCTGCCTACATCGAGGATTGACCCGGGTGGACTCCACCGAGCTTCGCATTGCCGCCGTGGTCCCCTGCCACAACGAAGAGGCCGCGGTCGCCAAGGTCG
The DNA here is from genome assembly GCF_040681225.1 of Nocardia sp. NPDC051833. NCBI lineage: Bacteria > Bacillati > Actinomycetota > Actinomycetes > Mycobacteriales > Nocardiaceae > Nocardia > Nocardia sp. NPDC051833. The sequence goes on along the minus strand of NZ_JBFAYK010000001.1, from coordinate 2,864,389 downwards.
TCGCCGACCTGAAGGCCGCCGTGCCGGGGATCGTCGTCTACGTCTACGACAACCTGAGCACCGACCGCACCGCCGAATGCGCCCGCGAGGCCGGGGCGATCGTGCGCTACGAGAACACCAAGGGCAAGGGCAACGTGGTGCGCCGCGCCTTCGCCGACATCGAGGCCGACGTCTACCTGATGATCGACGGTGACGACACCTACGAGGCGTCCGCGGCGCCGCTGATGATCAAGACGCTGCTCGACGGCCCCTACGATCACGTGCTCGGTGTGCGCAAGCAGGACGACAGCGACACCAGCGCCTACCGCTCCGGCCACGAGACCGGCAACAAGGTGCTCAACGGCGTCGTCGGCAAGGTCTTCGGCGAGAACGTCGAGGACATGCTGAGCGGTTTCCGGGTGTTCTCGCGCCGCTTCGTCAAGAGCTTCCCGGCCGTCTCCCGCGAGTTCGAGATCGAGACCGAGCTGACCGTGCACTCGCTGCACCTGCGGGTGCCGCAGACCGCGGTGCAGGTCGGTTTCCGTGATCGCCCGGCGGGCAGCGAGTCCAAGCTGCGCACCTACCGCGACGGCACCAAGATCCTGGCGCTGATCCTCGGCCTGGCCCGGCACGAGCGCCCGGTGGCGTTCTACGGCCTGTTCGGCACGCTGGCCTGGCTGGTGTCGCTGATCCTGACCGTCCCGATCGTGGTCGAGTTCTACGACACCCACGAGGTGGCGCGGTTCCCGACGCTGTTCTTCGCGTTCACCCTGATGCTGCTCGGCAGCCTCGCGTGGACCGCGGGCATGATCCTCGACGGCATCCGCCGGTCCCGCCACGAGGCGGCGCGCCTGGTCTACCTGCGGTATTCGGCCGCCGGTGCGCACGACGACGTCGCCGCCGGAGACCGTCGGTGACGACTTCCACCGAGCCGGACACCGCCGTCGAGCTCAGCAAGACCGCACCGCCCGCACCGAGCGCCAAGGATCGCGTCCTCGCGCCGGTCCGCACCCTGACCGCCAAAGTGGGCGCGGCCACGGTCGCCTTCGCGGTGGTCGCCACCGTGTTCGGCGCCCTGTTCGCCGTGCTCACGCCGCCGTTCTGGGGTCACGACGAGCTGACCCAGTTCGGCCGGGCCTACCAGGTGGCGCACGGCGGGGTGCTTCCACAGCGCATCGCCGACGACCGCGGGGTCGCCTACGGCGGCCAGATCCCGGTCAGTGTGGACGCGCTGATGGGCTACGCGTTCCGCGACTACAACGACAACCCCGACGAGCCCGACGCGATGGTGGCCGACCCCGGCGCCTACGACCGGCTCGGCGCGGCCGAGATCGGCTCGGCCACCAAGCAGATGTGGTTCACCAACACCGCCGCGTACTCGCCGGTGCCGTACGTGCCCGCCGCCGTCGGCATCCGGCTCGGCGAGGCGCTCGGCCTGAACGTCGGCGGGATGTACCTGCTGACCAGGCTGGCCGGGCTGGTGGCCTACCTGGCCGTGGTCGGCTTCGCGCTGTACGCGCTGCGCGAGCGGCGCAGTCAGTGGCTGGTGTTCACCGTCGCGGTGCTGCCGATCGCGCTGTTCCAGGCGGGGACCGTCACCGCGGACACGCTCACCAACGCGCTCGCGATCATGGTGTCGGCGCTGTTGCTGAAGGCGCTGTTCATCGGTGACCGGCTGCGACCGGTGGAAACCGGCGCGCTGCTGGCCGCCACGATCGCGCTGCCGCTGAGCAAGCCGACTTATGTGCTGCTGGCGATGCTCGTCGTGGTCGTCCCGGCCGACCGGCTCGGTTTCACCGGGAAACTCAAGCTGATTCCGTGGGCATTCGCCGCGACGGGCGGCGCGCTTTTCCTGGCCTGGACCAAGATCGCCGCCCCGACCGGCGAGGGAATGGGCCTGATGCGGCCGCCGCACCAGTGGTACGAGGTGCGCCCTGGCGATCAGCTGAAGGGAATCCTCAGCGACCCGGCGCAATTCGTGCACACCTTCGGCGAGAGTATCGCGTTGCGGGATCACCGCTGGTTCAACCAGTTCTTCGGGGAACTCGGATTCGCGTATGTCGATGTGCCCGCCGTCTCCATGCTGGCGTGCCTGATCGCGTTCGCGGTGAGTTTCGGTATCGCCGACCGGATGAACACCGCGACAGCCACTTTCCGGCGCACGCTGATCGTGGCGCTGACCGTACTGGCGAGCGTCGCGATGATCTACGTGACGTTGTACATGTCTTTCACGCCGGTCGATTTCTACATCATCGACGGTGTGCAGGGCCGGTATTTCGTGCCGCTGGCGATCATGGGGCTGGCCGTCGTCGCCCGCTGGGTGCCCTTGCGGCTCACCGATTCCGAGGGTGTGATTCCCACGCGCGCGACGGCGATCACCGTCTCCTGCGCGTCGGTTTTCGCGCTGATCGGCGCGGCCGCGACGTATTACACCGTCGTCTGGGGATAACTCCCCGGACGACGGCGCGGACTCAGAGCGTCTTTTCGCCCGCCGCCGCGTAGGCGCTTTCGGTGGCGGCCTTCTTGGGCCGCCACCAGTCCTCGTTCTCGCGGTACCAGGTGATGGTGTCGGCGAGGCCGGCGCGGAAGTCCGCGTACCGCGGTGACCAGCCCAGTTCCTCGCGCAGCAGGCTCGCGTCGATGGCGTAGCGCTGGTCGTGGCCGGGGCGATCGGTCACGTGGTCGAAGTCGGCGGGTTCGCGATCGAAGGCCCGCAGGATGAGCTGGACGACGCTGAGATTGTCGAGCTCGCCGTCGGCGCCGATGAGGTAGGTCTGCCCGGTCCGGCCGCGGTCGAGAATGTCCCAGACCGCGCGATTGTGGTCGTCGACGTGAATCCAATCGCGCACCTGGTGACCGGCGCCGTAGAGCCGGGGCCGCACGCCGTCGATCAGATTGGTGATCTGGCGCGGGATGAATTTCTCGACGTGCTGATACGGCCCGTAATTGTTGGAGCAGTTCGACAGGGTCGCGCGGACGCCGAACGAGCGGGTCCAGGCGCGGACCAGCAGATCGCTGCCCGCTTTCGTCGCCGAATACGGGCTCGACGGGTTGTAGGCGGTGGATTCGGTGAAGGCCGGGTCGTCCGGGGTGAGATCGCCGTACACCTCGTCGGTGGAGACGTGGTGGTAGCGCACGTCGTGCCTGCGCACGGCCTGCAGCAGCGAGTAGGTGCCGACGATATTGGTCTGCACGAACGGCCACGGCTCGGCCAGCGAGTTGTCGTTGTGCGATTCGGCCGCGAAATGCACGACCGCGTCGACGCCGCTGACCAGATTGTCGACCAGGTCCAGATCGGCGATGTCGCCGTGCACGAATTCGATCCGGTCGGCGACCGAATCCAGCGACGCGCGGTTACCCGCGTAGGTGAGGGCGTCGAGGACGGTCACGTGCACATCCGGGCGCGTGGCCACGGTCTGCTGGACGAAATTCGCACCGATGAACCCGGCCCCGCCGGTTACGAGCACTCGCACCCGGCCAACGATACGTGCTCGCCGGCGCTCTTCAGGACAGGAGGTGGGCCGGAATGCGATGCTGTACAGCGTCCGACCTGTGACATCCCAGATATATTCACTGTGACGTCCATCACTGTGGGCCGCGCCAGGTTACGACTTCGGGTCTGGTTTCCTGAGAAAAACCCCGGTCATCGCTCAGGTTTCGAGCACCGCACTGGTACTGGGGTATCAACGGTGAACGGAATTTGAATAGACGGTCACACCGGGTTCACCGCTCGTTAGCTGCGAGGGATTTTGATCAGCGGGTCCCCTCCGAACGCTCCAACATCGAGGTTCCACAAAATGCTGATGAGGAAATTCGCCGCCACCTCGGCGCTGCTGATCGCTGCCATGGGCGTCACCGCCGGCACCGTCAACGCCGCGCCGGTCGAAGAGGCCGCTCCGATCAACTACTCCGCCGAGGTCGTCGAAGACTCGAAGGCTGTCATCACCACCGATGCGGGCTCGCTCGTCGTCGAGGACGGCGCCTTCAAGGTCAAGGCCGCCAACGGCACCACCGTCGCGGGTACCCCGCTGACCTTCCGTCTCGACGAGTTCGAGCTGCCCATCGCGGCCGAGATCTCGGGCAACAAGGCCACCCTGAGCCCGGTCTACGACGCCTCCAAGGCCGTCTACAAGCCCGTCGCCCTGCCGTTCGAGAACCAGGCTCCCTGGAAGAACGAGTACGAGCGTGAGCAGGCCGCCTGGTCGCGTCTGACCCAGACCATCTCCATGGGCGCCACCATCGGCACCCTGGTCGGTGGCCTCGGCGGCGCCGCCGTCGGTTGCATCGCGGGTGCCGGTGCCGGCCTCGTCGCGACCGGTGTCCTCCTGGCCCTGTTCGGCGCCGGCCCCATCGCGGGTTGCGTCGTCGGCGCCACCACCATCGGTGCGCTGGGCGTCATCGCGGGTCAGATCTTCGTGACCGCCCCGGTCGCGATCGGTGCCGCGATCCAGTACTTCATCACCATCACCCAGCCGTACCCCACCCCGGCTCCCTCGCCGGCCAAGTAATTCGGCCAGCACCCCATCAGCAAGGGGCCCCGGTTCGGAGAAATCCGAACCGGGGCCCCTTGTTTCGTTTCCCGGGAGGCTCGGCCGGCCGACCGTGGTCAAGACCGTCCGAGCCGTACTCAGGCCGTGCGAGCCCGCTGCGCGGGCTCCAGCGCCACCCGCACGAACTTGGCGACCCGGCCGAGCGCCGAACGGCTCTCCGGCATGCTCGGCAGGATGCTCATGAAGGCGTGCACCTGGCCGCGCCACAGCTCGAGGGTGACCGGCACGCCCGCGGCGGTCAGCCGGTGGGCCATCAGCTCGCAGTCGTAGCGCAGCAGTTCGTCCTCGGCGGCGATGAGCAGCACCGGCGGCATCCCGGTGAGCTCGGCGTTGACCGGGGACAGCGCCGGGTCGAGCGGACCGGTGACCTCCGCGCCCAGCCGGACGACGGCCTCCAGACCCGACAGCGGGATGTAGGCGTCACGTGTGACGTTGACGTATCCCTCCTTGGCCCGGTAGTCGAGATCGAGCAGCGGGCTCAGCCCGACCAGCGCCGCGGGCAGCGGCAGACCGATCTCCCTGGAGCGCAGCGCGGTGGCGAAGGTGAGGAAGCCACCGGCGGAGTCGCCCGCGAAGACGATCCTGGCCGGGTCGGCGCCGTGGCGCAGCAGCCAGCGGTAGGCGAGCACGCAGTCGTCGATCGACTCGGTGATCGCGCGACCGGGCAGCTGCCGGTATTCGACATTGAGCACGGCCAGCCCGGTCCGCCGCGCGATCCCGGCGACGATCGCCCGGTGCGACTCCAGGCCGCCGACGGCGAAGCCGCCGCCGTGCATGTACAGCACCGCGCCGTGGCGCAGCGCGCGCGATCCGCCCGCGGGCCGGACCATCTCCATCCGGAAGCCGTCCAGCTGGATCTGCTCGCGCTCGATGCCGTGCGGTTCCGGCCGCAGCCGCGACAGCAGGTCGACGGCGACGGCGCCGATCGGGATGGTCGCCCGGTTGATCGGCACGGTCCGCAGCAGCGGCCCGATGACGCCGACGCACGCGCCCATCAGCACACGCGACGAGGTACTCGTTCGCCCGGAATTGACGATGATGCCCTGTTCGGGCCCCCGCGCCGGCTTCTTCCCCACGACAGCGGCGGCGATCCCGCCCACCACACCCGGCCCGGCGATCTTCGACGATCCCATCGCGCACCTACCTCACAGCTGGCGCGTCACCCCCCACCAGGCTGGCCCGGTACGGATGTCCACGCTGACATCTAACATAGTGATGTTTCACACATCGACGCTCACATAATCAGATAAGCGCCTTGCCTGTCCCAGTTATCGCCCGACACACCCGGATACGAAACGTTCGTGACCAATTCGTCGACGTGTCGGAACCTCCCCGACTCCGCGGCGGGGAGAGCTGGCAGACTTCCCCCATGCGCGGAATCATCCTGGCGGGCGGCACCGGTTCGCGGCTGCACCCCATCACGCGCGGGGTGAGCAAGCAGCTCGTCCCGGTCTACGACAAGCCCATGGTCTACTACCCGTTGTCCACCCTCATGTTGGCAGGGATCGACGACATTCTGGTGATCACCACGCCGGAGGACGCCGACGCGTTCGCCCGGCTGCTCGGTGACGGCAGTCAGTTCGGCGTCGCCATCAGCTACGTGGTCCAGCCCGAACCCGACGGCCTCGCGCGCGCGTTCGTGCTGGGTGCCGACCACATCGGCAGCGAGCCCGCGGCCCTGGTGCTCGGCGACAACATCTTCCACGGCCCCGGCCTCGGCGCCAGCCTGGAACGCTTCCACGACATCGACGGCGGCGCGGTGTTCGCCTACTGGGTCAAGGACCCGACCGCCTACGGCGTGGTGGAGTTCGAGCAGGGCCGCGCGGTCTCCATCGAGGAGAAGCCGAAGAAGCCGCGCTCGAACTACGCGATCCCCGGCCTCTACTTCTACGACAACGACGTGGTGCAGATCGCCCGCGAGCTGCGGCCGTCGGCGCGCGGCGAGTACGAGATCACCGATATCAACCGCGCCTACCTGGACGCGGGCAAGCTCAGCGTCGACGTGCTCGCCCGCGGCACCGCCTGGCTCGACACCGGCACCTTCGACTCGCTGCTCGACGCCGCCAACTACGTGCGCACCATCGAGGAACGGCAGGGCCTCAAGATCGGCGTGCCGGAGGAGGTCGCCTGGCGGCGCGGGCTGATCGGCGACGACCAGCTGTGCGAGCTGGCCGAACCGATGGTGCGCTCCGGCTACGGCCGCTATCTGCTCGATCTGATCGACCGCGGGAAAGACTGGTAACTACAGGCATGCAGATCCGTGAACTGGCCATCCCCGGCGCGTGGGAGGTGACGCCCCGCCTGCTCGGCGACGACCGCGGGATGTTCTGTGAGTCGTTCAAGGCCTCGGAGTTCGAGAAGGCCACCGGCCGTCCGTTCGAACTGCACCAGGTGAACACCTCGGTCTCGGCGGCGGGCGTGCTGCGCGGCATCCACTACACCGAGGACCCGCCCGGGCAGGCCAAGTACGTGACCTGCGTGCGCGGCGCGTTCCTGGACGTGGTGGTCGACCTGCGGCCCGGCTCGCCGACCTACGGCCGCTGGGACAGCGTCCTGCTCGACGACGTGCACCGCCGCTCGGTGTTCCTGTCCGAGGGCCTCGGCCACGCCATCCTCTCGCTGGAGGACCGCTCGACGGTCACCTACCTGTGCTCGCTCGAGTACACCCCCGAATTCGACCGGGACATGGACGCCTTCGACGCCCGCCTCGGCATCGACTGGCCGACCGAGGGCCGCGACGGCAACCCGCTCACCTATATCCGCTCCGCCAAAGACGAAGTGGCTCCGCCTTTTTCCTGATCCACGTGAAACGTCGAACGGCCCCACCTGGGAAAAGGTGGGGCCGTTCGGCGTTGTGCGGTCAGGCGACCGGCTCGAGCAGCTTCTCCTCGGCGGCGGGCGCGTCGACGACCGACGACCGGCGGCGCGGCAGGAAGACCGTCAGGGCGACCAGCGCGCCGACGATGGTGACGCCCGCGGCGAACTCGAGGCCCGGCCGGTAGGTGTCGAGCATCTGCTGCGGCGTCGCGCCTGCGCCGTGCGCGCCGGAGGTGACGATCGCGGTGGTCACCGCGAGCACGATGGCCGCGCCGACCTGCATGGAGGTCTGCAGCACACCGGCCGCCAGACCCTGCTCGTCGTCGTCGATACCGCTGGTGGCCTGCACGTTGATCGCCGGGAAGCCGACCCAGCCGATGCCGATCAGCAGGATGGCGGGCAGCAGCACGGTCAGGTAGTCCGGCGCGGTGTCGACCCGCAGGAACAGCAGGTAGCCAACGGCCATCACGGACATGGTGACGGCGATGACCGGCCCGGTGCCGAAGCGGTCGATCAGCTTCTCCGAGAAGAACGCCGACCCGACGACCAGGATGCCGACCGGCAGCAGCGCCATCGCCAGCTTCAGCGCCGACCAGTCCAGCGAGTCCTGCAGGTACAGGGTGACGATGAACTGCCAGCTGAAGTACGAACCGGCGACCGCGATGATGGCCAGGCTGGCCCGCACCAGCGACACCTTGCGCAGGATGCCCAGCCGCACCAGCGGGTGCTTCACCCGCTGCTCGGTGATCACGAACGCGACGAACAGGGCGATGACGGCGAGGAACGAGCCCAGCGTGCGGACCGAGGCCCAGCCGACCTCCGGCGCGGTGACCACGGTGTAGACCAGCAGCAGCATGCCCGCGGTGGACAGCAGCGCGCCGAGCAGATCGTGCCCGCCCTCCTCAGCCTTACCGTCCCTTGGCACCAGCACGAAGGCGGCGACCAGCGCGGCCAGGGCGATCGGGACCGGCAGCAGGAAGGTCCAGCGCCAGCCGACGCCGGTCATCAGGCCGCCGAACAGCAGGCCCATCGAGTAGCCGCCCGCGCCGAACACGGTGTAGATGGACAGCGCCTTGTTGCGCGCCTTTCCTTCGGCGAAGGTCGTGGTGATGATCGACAGGCCGGTGGGCGCGGTGAACGCGGCGGCGAGGCCCTTGATGAAGCGGGTGACGATCAGCAGCGTCGGATCGCTGACCAGGCCACCGACCAGGGAGGCGACCGCGAACACCGCCAGGGCGATGAGGAAGACCTTGCGGCGCCCGAGCAGGTCGGCCGTGCGGCCGCCGAGCAGCAGCAGGCCGCCGTAACCGAGGACGTAGCCGCTGACGAGCCACTGCAGGGTGGAGGTGGACAGATCGAGCTCGGCGCCGATGGACGGCAGCGCCACGCCGATCATCGAAACGTCGAGACCGTCGAGGAAAAGGACGATGCACAGGGTGATCAGCATGCCCCAGAGCCGGGCGGACCATCTGGTCGGATCGGTCGCCTGATCTGCGGCCGAGAGCGTTGCTGGCGAAGTCATGCGAGGGACATTACATGCACACGCATTAAATGCCAACACATTAAATGCGTTTGCATGAAGATGCCGGGACCACTAAGATGGGGCCATGTCGAACCCGGCCACAGCATCAGCTCGGCGCAATGGAGCGCCCACCGAGCTGGTCGGCCAGTGGCGCGAACTGCTCGGACGGCACGCCGCCGTGAGTTGCGCACTGGAGAAGGCGCTTCAGCACGAACACCGCATCGGACTCAGCGAGTTCGAGACCCTCGATCGACTGGTCGACGCGGACTGTCAGAAGTACCGGATGACCGAGCTGGCCGGTGACATCTACCTGAGCCAGAGCGCGCTCTCGCGCGCAGTGGCCAGGCTGGAACGCGACGGCCTGGTCGAGCGCACCATGTGCGCCGAGGACCGCCGCGCCATCTTCGTCCGGCTCACGGAAAAGGGCAGGGCGGTCTACGACCGTGCCCTGCCCACGCACCGTTCGGTGCTCGCCGACTCCTGGTGAGTTACAGCGCGCCGGAAGCCGCCGCGCTGATGTCGGTGAACGCGCCGCGATAGCGGTCGTAGTCGTTCGGCTTGTCCAGGTAGGCCGAGCCGGCGAAGGTCTCCACGAAGACCACCGGCGGCTCCGGCCGGTCCAGCGAACCGTCGATGCCGAAGTCGAGGATCACGAACCGGCCCGACTCCAGCCCCGCGTGATACCCCGTATCGCCGGGGACCACCTGGATTCGGACCGAGTCCAGCTCGGCCAGCTCGCGCAACCACGCGCGCTGGCCCGCGAGCACCCGATCGTCACCGATACGCCTGGTCAGCACCGCTTCGGCGAGTACGACCTGGAGCCGCAGCGGCGCCTGGGCGCGGGTGATCAGCGCCTGCCTGGCCGCGCGGACGCGCAGCCTGCGCTCCAGCTCCTCCTCGGTCAGGCCGGGAACGGTCTGCTCGAGCAGTGCCCTGGTGTAGTCCTCGGTCTGCAGCAGCGCCGGGACCAGGCCGTCCTCGTAGATCGACAGGCCGGTCGCGGCTTCCTCGAGGCCGATGTAGACCTCGAAGCCCTCCGGGATCACATCGCCGTAGCTCGTCCACCAACCCCGTGCCTTGGTTTCGCGTGCCAGCGCGGCCAACGGCTCGACGAGCTCGGCCGGCGCGCCGTAGACCTTGCACATGGCCTCGACGTCGAGGCTGCGCAACGACGTCTGCCCCGTCTCGATCCGCCAGATCTTCGCTTCCGACCACTCGAGTTGCGCCGCCGCGGTCCTGGTCGTCATCCGCGCCTGATTGCGCAGGTCACGTAAGTGCCTGCCCAGCTGCCTGCGCGGCATCGTCGAACCGGTGACGCCCTGTGGTGAAGCCATACTGCCCCCCTGTATCCAAATCCGGTCTCCCCCATCTCTTTCGGAGACCGCCCTACGCAGCCGACAATAGGCGTCGGATCTGCGTACGGATTGTTTCACAATGAATCGGACAACGCGCACCACATACTTCGGGGCTACTTCTTCTTGCGGAACCGCCAGAACTGCACGGCGCGGACGTCCTCGGAGAGCTGGTTCACCGGCTCGGCGACGTCGGAGAGCGCCTGGAACAGTCCGTCGGCCAGGTCGCTGATGTGCTCGACCCGCCCCGCCAGCCGGGCCGCGTTGTCGGCGAACTCGAGCATCAGGCGCACCGAGGCCGCGATCGTCAGCCCCAGCGGGACGGCGACCAGCGCGGCGAGGATGCCCAGCAGCACCGAGGCCTTCCACATCAGCACTGTGAGGGCCACCGGGACGCCGATACCGAAGGAGACGACGCCGAGGATGTAGGCCAGCGGCAGCAAGGTCCTGGTCGCGGGCCTGCGGAACTGGACATCGAGCAGCGAGCGCAGGACTTCGGCGGCCCACTGCTTGGCGGATCCGGTGCTGCGGAACGGGTCGTCGAAGCCCGCGTCGCGAGGCATGTCCGAATCGTCCGGAAATTCGCCGCCGTCCGCGGTCGGCGCCTGCCGCGACCCCGCGCGCTTCACGTCGGTCTCTTTCCAAGAGAGCCACCGCGATTCGGCTTCGAACTCCTCGGGATCCTCGCCGGGAGACGAGGTGGTGCCCGGTGCGTCGGTCATGGTCGAAATCCTGCCCGTTTTCGGGCCGCACGCCAAGCCGGCCCGACCCCCTTCGCCGATAGCGAAGGTGGTCCAACTGAGACGAAGCAGACACTCTCGAATATTTTTCGGCAACAGCGTAACGAGACTGCCACCCGCGGCCGATACGCCCCATGAACGCAGGAACAGAGCTCTTCGGGGAATGGAGAACACAGTGCGCACGACGTTTCCGACCACCACCACGGGCACCGAGAAGGGTGCCGCCGCGCAGGAGTACGCCGCGCGGGGCTGGACGGTTGCCGAAACGGCCAACGGCCTGTGCTTGATCACCGACGATGACATCTCGGCCATCGAGGTCACCGGTGAGATGGCGGGCGAGGTCCGCCGCTTCCTGCGCGCCAACAACCTGTCCGGCCCCGTGATCGAGATCCCGGGCCAGGAGCGTCGCGAGATCCACCTGGTCACCGGCATCCGCAAGGCCGCCATGGCGATCGAGGCCATGCGCGAGGCCGGTGTCGTCGTGCACACCGACGGTGCCAGCATCCCGCTGCCCCCGACCCAGCTCGCCGCCGGCTCCGCCGCCTGGGGTGTCGCCCCGTCCGAGGCCCGCTGGGTCCCGCCGGTCGTCGCCCTCGGTGCCGCCGTGCGCGCCGCCGCGACCCGCAAGCGCGCCACGCTGACCACCACGCCCGCGCTGACCCTGGCCAGCTGAGGCAGCACAGCACCGCAGACCCGCTACCGCGACGCCTCCCCGACGTCGCGGTAGCGGGTTTTCGGCGTTTCCGGACCCGGGCGCACCGGACGGCGTAAGGATGGAGTCATGGCTCCGCGAACGCTGCTGCGCACCTGTCCGCTGTGTGAGGCCGTCTGCGGCCTGACCATCACCCTCGACGAGGCCGACCGGGTGCTCTCGGTCCGCGGCGACCGCGACGACCCGTTCAGCAAGGGCTTCCTCTGCCCGAAGGGCGCCAGCTTCGGCAAGCTCGACGACGACCCCGACCTGGTCACCACCCCGCTCATCCGCGACGGCGACACGTTCCGCCCCGCGAGCTGGGACGAGGCCTTCGACCTGATCGCGACCGGGTTCGCCGCGGTGAACGCCGCGCACGGCAGCGGCGCGACCGGGATCTACCTGGGCAATCCCAACGCGCACACCGTCGCGGGGGCGCTGTATCTGCCCGCGCTGATCCGCGCGCTGAGCACCCGCCACATCTACACCGCCAGCACCGCCGATCAGATGCCCAAGCAGGTCGCGGCCGGCCTCATGTTCGGCGACCCGCTGACGGTGCCGGTCCCCGACCTGGACCGCACCGACTTCCTGCTGATGCTCGGCGCGAACCCGCTCGAATCCAACGGCTCGCTGTGCACCGCGCCGGACTTCCCCGGGCGGTTGAAGGCGCTGCGGGCGCGCGGCGGCAAGCTGGTCGTCGTCGACCCGAGGGCGACCAGGACCGCCGACCTCGCCGACGAACACCTGTTCATCCGGCCCGGCGCCGACGCGTACCTGCTCTTCGCGGTGATCCACACGCTGTTCGCCGAGAACCTCGTCGACCTGCGGATCGAGGTCGACGGCCTCGACGAACTGCGCGCCGCGGCCGCGGAGTTCGGCCCGGACGCGGTGGTCGAGCGCACCGGCATCCCCGCCGATGCCATCCGCGCGCTGGCCCGCGACCTCGCCGCGGCACCGACGGCGGCCGTCTACGCCAGGATCGGCACCTGCACCGCCGAGTTCGGCACCCTCACCCAGTGGCTGGTCGACGCGCTCAACGCGCTGACCGGCAACCTCGACGCCCCCGGTGGCGCCATGTTCGCCACCGCCGCCGCGGGCGGCATCGCGCGCAGCAAGCCGTTCCGTCCCGGCCGCTGGACCAGCCGGGTGCGCGGGCTGCCCGAGACGATGGGCGAACTGCCCGTCGCCACCCTCGCCGACGAGATCGAAACACCGGGTCGGGGACAGATCAGGGCCCTGGTCACGGTCGCGGGCAACCCGGTGCTGTCCGCCCCGAGCGGCGCCCGGCTGGACCGGGGACTGGCCGGGCTCGACTTCATGGTCAGCGTGGACCGGTACGTGAACGAGACGACCCGGCACGCGACGGTGATCCTGCCGCCGCCGCGCTCGGTGCAGTCGCCGCACTACGACTTCGCGCTGCTGCAGTTCGCGGTGCGCAACTACGCGCGCTACTCGCCGCCGCTGGTCCCGCTCGACGGGCGCCCCTCCGAATCGGCGGTCATCGCCCGGCTGGCCGCCGCCGTCAGCGGGCAGCCGCACGACGGCACCGGCGCGGCGAGCCCGATCGCCGTCGTCGACGAACTCGTCATCGCGGGCATGCTGCACAAGGCGGGGATGAGCGACCGGCGCGACGAACTGGAGGGCGTCGACACCACCGAACAGCGCATCGACCTGATGCTCAAGCTCGGCCCCTACGGCGCCTGGAACGGCGGCGAGCTGAGCCTGCGCACCCTGCTCGACAACCCGCACGGCCTCGACCTCGGCCCGCTGCGGCCGCGCCTGCCCGGTGTCCTGCGCACGGCGTCCGGCCGCGTCGACCTGGCGCCGCGACAGCTGCTCGACGATGTGCCGCGGCTGCGGGCCGGGCTGACGGCGCGCGCGCCGGAGATGGTGCTGATCGGGCGCAGGCAGCTGCGCTCCAACAACAGCTGGATGCACAACATCGCCGGCCTGGTCGGCGGATCGAACCGCTGCACCCTGCAGATCCACCCCGACGACGCGACCAGGCTCGGCCTCGGCGAGCAGGCCGCGATCAGCTCGGCGGCGGGCACGCTGACCGTCCAGGTCGAGCAGACGCCGACGATCATGCCCGGCGTCGTGAGTTTGCCGCACGGCTGGGGACACGGCGCGAGCACCACCCAATCGGTGGCCAGCGCGCACGCGGGCGTGAACGCCAATGTGCTGACCGATGATTCGGTGGTCGACGTGATCTCCGGCACCGCGGTGTTCAACGGGGTGCCGGTGCGGGTAGAACCGGTCTGATCGGTCTACCTCGGGAAACCCTTGCGCAAACAGGACTTTCGTACCATTCGCAACAATGGACTCGCCCCACGGCTTGTGATAGTCCCCTACACTGGGTGAGATTGCGGTCACAAGCGGGGGTTTCAGCGCGAAACCCGCATCACCCGGTTCGGCTAGCAGAGGGGGCCCCGATGCCCGAGAAACACGTCGGCAGCGACGGAGAGCACGAGCTTCAGGACACGTTGGGCACGACCGAAAGGGCCGAACGCTTCTACGACGACCAGGTGATCGACTACCTGAACCCGTCGATGGTCGAATTCGTCGCGCGGATGGACATGGCCTTCATCTCCACCGCCGACGCGCACGGCGAATGCGACGCCAGTTTCCGGGCGGGAACACCGGGGTTCCTGCACGTGATCGACGAACGCACGATTGCGTACCCCGAGTATCGAGGTAACGGAGTAATGGCCAGCCTCGGCAACATCCTCGAGAACCCGCACGTCGGGATCTTGATGATCGACTTCGTGCGCGACCTGATCGGGCTGCACATCAATGGCAAGGCCCGCATGGTTGCCGACAGTGAGCTACGCGAGTCCGTCGGCGATCTGCCCGCACCGGAGCGGGGCAGGGCGTCGCAGGTGTGGGTCGTCGTCGATGTGGAAGAGGCCTACATCCACTGCCGCAAGCACATTCCGCAGATGGTGCCCGTCGCGCGGGACCGGCGCGAGTGGGGCACCGACAACGTCAGGGCCAAGGGCGGCGACTACTTCGGCGTCAAGGCGGGCAAGCAGCCAGCGCCCGCCGCCGCCAAGGCCAGCTGACTACTTGATCTTGAAGATCACCGCGCGCTGCACGACGAAGTTGATGACGGTGGCGGTGCCCTGCGCGACGACGAACGCCAGCGGCTGCCGCCACCACTCGCCGGGCAGCGCGAAGTACAGCGCCGCGTTGATGCCGACCTGCACGGCGAAGGTCACCGCGTAGAGCACGACGACCGCGATGAAGCGCGCCCTGCTCGGCTCGGCCTTGAACGTCCAGCGCCGGTTGATCAGGTACGCGGTGGTGGTTCCGCAGACGAAGCTGACCGCCTTGGCCAGGCTCACCGGCAGGCCGAGCAGGTTCAGCAGCAGGCTGTAGATGCCGTAGTCGACGATCGCCGAGAGGCCGCCGGTCAGCGTGAACCGCACGATCTGCGTCTTCAGGTCTACGTCGGTTCCACCAGGCTCGTCGACCAGCGGAATCTCGGCGGGAAGCGGCAGATGCGGTTGGGCTTGCACGTGAGGAAGACTACGAGACCGGCCGCGTGTCCCGCCATGCATGTAGCCTCTTAGCCGATGTCCGAGAACATTCCGACCGCCACCGGCGAGGCGTTTGCGCTGCCTACGCGCACTCGCAAGCTCACCGGATGGGGTCGCACCGCACCCACCTCCGCCGAAGTGCTCTCGACCAGCGATCCCGAGTTGATCGTCAAGGCCGTGAGCATGGTCGCCGAGGACAACGACTCCAAGCCGGCGCACCTGCGACGCGGCGTGATCGCGCGTGGCCTCGGCCGCTCCTACGGGGACAACTCGCAGAACGCGGGCGGCCTCGTGATCGACATGCCCGCGCTGAACAAGATCCACCGCATCGACGCCGCGACCCGTCTGGTCGACGTCGACGGCGGTGTCGATCTCGATCAGCTGATGAAGGCGGCGCTGCCGTTCGGCCTCTGGGTGCCCGTCCTACCCGGTACCAGGCAGGTCACCATCGGTGGCGCGATCGGTTCCGATATCCACGGCAAGAACCATCACAGCGCGGGCAGCTTCGGCAACCATGTGCGCTCGATGGATCTGCTGACCGCCGACGGCGTGGTCCGCACGATCACCGCCGAGTCCGACCCCGAGCTGTTCTGGGCGACCATCGGCGGCTGCGGCCTGACCGGCATCATCCTGCGCGCGACCATCGAGATGACGCCGACCGAGACGGCGTACTTCATCGCCGACGGCGACGTCACCGCCACCCTCGACGAGACCATCGCCTTCCACAGCGACGGCTCCGAGGGCGACTACGAGTACAGCTCGGCCTGGTTCGACGCCATCAGCCCGCTGCCCAAGCTGGGCCGCGCCGCCATCTCGCGCGGCAACCTGGCCAAGCTCGACCAGCTGCCGAAGAAGCTGCAGAAGGACCCGCTGCGGTTCAACGGCAAGACCTTCTTCACGCTGCCGGACGTGTTCCCCAACGGCCTGGCCAACAAGTACACCTTCGGCCCGATCGGCGAGGTCTGGTACCGCAAGTCGGGCACCTACCGGGGCAAGGTCCAGAATCTGACGCAGTTCTACCACCCGCTCGACATGCTGGGTGAGTGGAACCGCGGCTACGGCTCCAACGGCTTCCTGCAGTACCAGTTCGTGGTGCCGCCGGAGTCGGTCGAGGAGTTCAAGCGGATCATCATCGACATCCAGGGCTCCGGCTTCTATTCCTTCCTCAATGTGTTCAAGCTGTTCGGTCCGGGTAACCAGGCGCCGTTGAGCTTCCCCATGGAGGGCTGGAACATCTGCGTCGACTTCCCGATCTCGCGCGGGCTCAACGAGTTCGTCAGCGATCTGGACCGGCGGGTGCTCGAGTTCGGCGGGCGGCTCTACACCGCCAAGGACTCGCGGACCAGCGCCGAGTCGTTCCACAAGATGTACCCGCGGATCGACGAGTGGATCAAGGTCCGCCGCAGCGTCGACCCGACCGGCGTGTTCATGTCCGATATGGCCAGGAGGCTGGAGCTCCAGTGATCAACGCAGTTGGCAACCCGCAGACCATTCTGCTGTTCGGCGGCACCTCCGAGATCGGTCTCGCGATCTGCGCCGAGTACCTGCGCAAGAGCCCGGCCCGGGTCGTGCTGGCCAACCTGCCCGGCGATCCGCTGCTCGAGGGCGCGGTCGCCACGCTGAAGGCGGCGGGCGCGACCCAGGTCGACGTCATCGACTTCGACGCGCTCGACACCGAGTCGCACCCGAAGGTCGTCGACCAGGCGTTCGCCGCGGGTGACGTCGACGTCGCGATCGTGGCGTTCGGTGTGCTCGGCGACGCCGAGGAGCTGTGGCAGAACCAGCGCAAGGCGGTCATGACCGTCGGCATCAACTACACCGCCGGTGTCTCGGTGGGCGTGCTGGTCGGCGACAAGTTCAAGGCGCAGGGCCACGGCCGGTTCATCGTGATGTCCTCGGTGGCCGGTGAGCGCGTGCGTCGCTCGAACTTCGTCTACGGCTCCACCAAGGCCGGCCTGGACGGCTTCTACCTCGGCCTCGGCGAGGCGCTGCGGCCGCACGGTCCGCGCGTCACCGTGGTGCGGCCGATGCAGGTGCGCACCTCGGCGACGAAGGCGCACTGGGAGGCCACCGGCTCCAAGGAAGCCCCGCTCACCGTCGATCCCGAGGACGTGGCCCGGCTCGCCGTCGCCGCCTCCGAGAAGGGCACCGAGATCGTCTGGGCGCCCGGCGAGGCCCGCTTCCTGATGTCGGCGCTGCGCCACGTGCCGCGCCCGATCTTCCGCAAGCTGCCGATCTGATCGACCGCTTGTCGCGTACTGCCGCATCGTCCTGTGACGGTGCGGCAGTTCGTGTTTCCGCAGGCGGGAACCCGTGCGGAGCGACCGGACGCTTCGGCCTCCGCCGGTCGGCACCGGCTCCACTAGGCTGACCCGGACCGTGAGAGCCGACACCGAGCCGGAGGGCAGCGCGCCGATGACGACCAACGACGAGGTGCGGCCGCTGCGCAGGATCGGGGCGGGGGTCGGCGAGGCCGCCGGGGCCGCCGCGGTGGCGCTGGCGGTCGCCGTGGTCGGGCTCTACGCGTTCTCGGCGGTGCAGTGGCCCGCCTTCAACTCCTCGAACGTGACCAAGGCGCTGACCACCGTCGGCCAGTTCGCCGCCCTCGCGCTGCTGGTCGTCGCGGTGCTGCTGATCCGGCTGCGCAAGTGGCCGGTGGTGGCGAAACTGGCGTCCTGGATCGGCATTTCGGGCTTCGTCACCGTTACGCTCGGCATGCCGCTGGCCGCGACGAAGCTGTATCTGTTCGGTGTCTCGGTGGATCAGGAGTTCCGCACCGAGTACCTCACCAGGCTCACCGACAGCGCCGCGCTGCGGGACATGACCTATGTGGACATCCCGCCGTTCTATCCGGCCGGCTGGTTCTGGCTCGGCGGCCGGGTGGGCAATGTGCTCGGCATGGACGGCTGGGAAGTGTTCAAGCCGTACGCGATCGGGCTGCTCGCGATCGCCGCGGCGGTGGCCCTGGTGCTGTGGACCCAGTTGGTGCGCGCCGATCTCGCGGTGGGTGCCGCGGCGGCCGTGACCGCGATGACGCTGGCCTACGCCTCGCCCGAGGCGTACGGGGCGGTGCTGGTGGTGTTCATTCCGCCGGTGCTGGTGCTGGCCTGGGGTGCGCTGCACCGGTCGTCGGGTGGCTGGGGCGCGGTACTCGGCACCGGGCTGTTCCTCGGGGTGGCCGCCTGTTTCTACACGCTGTACCTGGCGATCGCGGCGTTCACCGTGGTGTTGATGGCCGTGGTGGCGGCGGGTGTCGCGGTGTACACCCGGCGCGAAGACCTGCGTCCCCGGGTCGGCGGTCCGCGCGCGGTCGGCGGCCCGGCGCCGTGGCGGGCGGCGATCGCGCCGCTGACCAAGCTGGTCGCCATCGGCGCGATCGCCGGGGTGCTCGCACTGGTGGTGTGGGCGCCCTACCTGCTGAAGATGCTGTCGGGAGCGAAACTGCCGTCCGGCAACGCCTTCCACTATCTGCCCCAGTCGGGCGCCGAGCTGGCCTTCCCCATGCTGGAGTTCTCGCTGCGGGGTGCGCTGTGCCTGCTCGGGACGCTGTGGCTGGTGCTGCGGGCCGGTTCGTCGCGGCGGGCGCAGGCACTGGGGCTCGGCGTGCTGGCGATCTACCTGTGGACGCTGCTGTCGATGGCGGCGACCGCGGCGGGGACGACGCTGCTGTCGTTCCGGCTGGAGCCGGTGCTGCTCGCGGTGCTCGCCGCGGCGGGCGTCTTCGGGTTCGTCGAGCTCGCCGGGGTGATCTACCGGGGGCTGCACGAGCAGGCGCCGGTGCGGGTCGCGGCCGGTGTACTCGCCGTGCTGGGCGCGCTGGCCTTCGCGCAGCACATCCCGACCGTGCTCACCCACGAGATCGACACCGCCTACACCGATACCGTGCCCACCGAGACACCCAACGCCGAGGGCACTTTCGGCGAGCGGGCCGACAAGCGCAAGCCCTCGGCCGTGGCCTATTACCACGCGGTGGACGAAGCCCTGCTGGCCCAGACCGGCCGTCCCAGGGACGAATCCGTCGTCCTCACCGCCGACACCAGCTTCCTCGCCTTCTACCCCTACTTCGGCTTCCAGGCCCTCACCTCGCACTACGCGAACCCGCTGTCGGACTTCAAGGCCCGCGCCGCCACCATCGCCGCCTGGAGCAAACTCGACTCGTCCCCCGCCCTCCTCGACGCCATGGCCACCGCCCCCTGGCGCGCCCCCGACGCCTTCCTCTTCCGCCGCGACGGCGACACCTACACCCTGCGCCTCGCCGAAGACGTCTACCCCAACGACCCGAACGTCAAGCGCTACACGGTCGCCTTCCCGAAGACCCTCTTCACCGACCCTGCCTTCACCACCACCGACATCGGCCCCTTCACCCTGATCACCGTCCGCCGCTGAGGCCCGCGACCCACCGTGCGCCGCTGAGGCCCACGACCCGCCGTGCGTCTCGGCGACCCTGGATCGACTCGACGCGCCCCGGGCTCAACCAGCGGTGCGGCCGAGGTAGTGGAGGAGGTCGTCGATCGGGCCGGTCGATGTGGTGACGACGACCGGGGCGTAGGCGCCCCACTGGCGCAGGGGTTCGACGATCTCGGCGTCGGTGCCGCTGCCGGGGGCCGGGTGGAAAGTGCGGGCCGCGGTCAGCAGGTGGGTGGCCAGGTCGGCGGTGAGGGGGGACGGCTGGCCGGTGGCGACGGCGATGTCCCAGGCGTGGACGGCGGCGTCGAGCGCGGCCAGCGTGGCGGCGACCGGGGTGGGCAGATCGCCGTGCGGGAGCGGGGTGGGGACGGTCGCGGTGTCGTCGGCGACGGTGGACCAGGCGGCGGCGGTCTGCTCGACGGCGGCGTCGACCAGGGCGGCGGCGGACCCGTCGATGGTCCCGGACGGGTCGAAGGGGTTGTCGCTCGGGCCGGGGCCTACGCCCAGCGCGGCGGCGTAGGCGAGCTGGTCGCCCGCCGCGTGCTGGACGACCTGGGTGACGGTCCATTCCGAGCACGGCGTCGGCAGGTCCCACTGGTCCGCGCCGACGCCGGCGACGACATCGCGCAGGGCCGCGTAGGAGGTGGCGACCACGTCGCGCCAGACGGTCTCGAGAGCTGCGGTGCTGTTCATGATGGAGCCTTCCTTCTCGGTGATGACTCCAGCCTAGAAAACCATTAGGCTCGTTTCTTTCCTAATTTCCGCACGACTTTCGACGAGGTGGGACATGGCCGCGACGACACCCCGCGTCCTGCGGCTGCTCGCCCTGCTCCAGGACCGCTCCTACACCGGACGCGAGCTCGCCGACCGCCTCGAGATCACCGAACGCACTGTCCGCAACGACATCTCGCGACTGCGCGAACTCGGCTACCCGGTGCACGCCGATCGCGGCGCGATCGGCGGCTACCGGCTCGGCCGCGGCGCCACCATGCCGCCGCTGCTGCTCGACGACGACGAGGCGGTGGCCGTCGCGCTGTCCATCGCCGTGGCCGCCGACGGCGCGCTCGCCGTCTCCGACCTGGGCGACCAGCTCACCAGAGCGCTGCGCAAGATCGAGCAGATCCTGCCGAAACGATTGCAGCGCAAGGTCTCCGCACTGCACGACGCCACCGAGATCGGCCCGGCCACCACCGGCTCGCGCGAACCCGACGCTCCGGTCGCCGCGGGCATCCTCACCACCCTGGCCGACGCGGTCCGGCGCACCACCGCGGTCACCGTCGACGACGGCGTCGAACTGGAGCCCTACCGGCTGATCAACTGGCAGCGCCGCTGGTACCTGGTCGCCTACAGCATGCGCGGCCACGCCTGGGAGGCGATTCCGGCCGCGCGGATCACCACCGCCACCGCGGGCAGCCGGGTGTTCGCCCCGCGCAGGCTGCCCGACGACGACCTGGTCGCCTTCGTCATGCGCCACATCGCGACCACCGGCTGGCGGGTGCACGCCCGGGTCACGGTGCTCGCGCCCGCCGAGACCGTCATCGCCCGGATCAACCCGGCCGTCGGGGTGGTGGAACCGGTCGACGCGCACACCTGCCTGCTGCACACCGGCGCCGACGCGATGGAGACGATCGCGATCTACCTGAGCATGCTGATGATGGATTTCCGCGTCGACGGCCCGCCCGAACTGGTGGCCCACCTGCGCACCCTGGCGCGCCGCTACACCGAGTCCACACCGCCGTGACCGGCCCGGCGGATCGTGTCCGTTCCGTGCCGCATCCCCCTGTCGAGGCCGCTCGACAGCACTACACTGACGGGTGCGGCACGGTCGCCGCCGGTGGGCGAGCACCACGGCGGATGGCGTTGGAATCTTCGATCCTGCACGTCACGGGTCTCGGCGACCCGCTACCGGAGGAGGACTTATGTCCGATCCGTTGCACACGAGGGTGTGCCTCACCGGCCTGAACTGCTCCTGCCCGAGCATCAGCGTCTTCGTGGTGCCCGAGCCGCTGGTCCGCGGCGGGCAGGTGCTGCACCTGCTCGAACAGGCGCCGGTCGCGGGGCGAAGACCGGAACCGAAACCCGACCCCGAACTGATCGAGCTGATCGAAGCCGTCCGCACGCCGCTGAGCACCCGCGGGCTCGCCCATCTCGAACGCGTCGCCTTCGCGGGCCCGCGGCACGATCCGCCGACCGCGCGCACCGTCCTGCACGACCATCTGATCGAGGAACCGGAGCCGTGGGGCCTGGACGTGGACGATCCGGCCGAGCTGGTCCGGCTGGAGATGCTGCCCGAGCACCGCATCGGCCCGCGCCGCATCGACGACTTCCAGGCGCATTCGGTGCGCCAGACGATGGCTGCGGTCTACCAGTACTTCGGGATCGATCAGCGCATACCGCTCGTCTATCACGGATTCGCGGACCCTCTCGACGGCTGGTTCGCGCTGCGCGCCGCGGCGGCCTGAACGCCCTGGTCAGGAGCACACAACCAACTGTTGTGTTGATCGACACCCGGTAGCTACTGGTATGCGGGAGCGCGATAGACCACAATATGTCCGGTCAGTGTCAACAAACCGCACGGTTCGTGTCGCGGTGCGGGTACGCTGCGAAATGTTGGATGTTCGGCCGACCGAAATCAGTTTTGGTAGTGCTGATCGGTACGGATGCAGAGGTATAGCTATGACGCTCAGCAGACCCGAGCGAATCGATCTCCTGCTCACCCGCCCGCACCGTCAGGAACCTGAACCGGCGCCGCGGGAAGAGCTGGCCACGCTCGGCGCGATCGAGCAGACGGTCGTCGACGCCGCAATCGCGATGCTCGCGCCGGGCCAGAAGTTCGCGCTGCTGTGGTCACTACAGGTCGGCGAGCAGGCCGTGGCCGGCGTGCAGGTCAAGGAGCGCGACGGATCGGTCACCAACATGGTGCCGCCCGCCGAGGTGCTCGAGTACCTGATCGATCACAAGCGGATGTCCTACGACCCGAGCGTCGGCACCTGGATCAGCGCCGAGATCTTCATCGCCGGGCCCACCCGATACAAGGCCACCTTCGCCACCGGCACCGTCGCGGACTGGATGCCCGAGGTCTCCGAGGACGACCTGCGCGCCGAGTTCGACGCCTTCCCGCGCCCCGCCGGTGAGATCCCCGATTGGGCCCGCACACAGCTCGATTGGAGCGACCGCCGGACGGGGTAGGACCCCCGTTGTGCCGCGGCGCCGAGTCGCGCACAGGTTCGATGGCTAGCATCAACCCCCGTGCTGCGATCCGAACGAGCGTTCACCCGATACCGCATGGTCGCCCTCGTCTGTGGGCTCCTCGGTTTCGTGCTTGCCCTGCTGACGCCACTGCTGCCGGTGCGCCAGGACCGCGCGAGCCTGGATTGGCCACAGCCGGGCGCGACCAGCGTCGAGGCACCGCTCGTGTCATATGTGCCGCAGCAGCTCGACGCGCAACTGCCGTGCGCCATGCTGCGCGATCTCCCCGAGACCGGGACCACCACGCTGGTCGGCACCATCCCGGCGGCCTCCGGCCAGACCTCGCGGGGCCTCACCGTCGCCGTGCGTGACGGCGTGCTCGGTGTGCAGGCGCGCGATGTGCCGATGCTCTCGGCACCGGTCGCCGAGATCGCGAACTGCGACCGGATCACCATCACCTCCACCATCGCGGCCACCACGGTCGAGTTCACCGGGGTGACGCGCCAGGACGGCAGCCCGTTCCGCAACACCGTCACCGTCGACAAGCGGCCCCAGATCGTCGGCGTCTTCACCGATCTCGACGCCGCCGCGCTCACCGGCGCCCGCCTGCACGCCGACATCGATTCCCGCTTCACCTCGACGCCGACCACGCTGAAGCTGGTGACGATGATCGCCGCCGCGGTCTTCACCGTGCTCGCGCTGATCGCGCTGCACCTGCTCGACACCGCCGACGGGCGCCGCGCGCGCCGGTTCCTGCCGCGGCACTGGTGGCGGATCACGCCGACCGACGTCGTCGTGGTGGTGACGCTGCTCGGCTGGCATGTCATCGGCGCCAACACCTCCGACGACGGCTACATCCTGAACATGGCTCGCGCCTCCGGCCCGTCGGGCTACATGGCCAACTACTACCGCTGGTTCGGCGTCCCCGAGGCACCGTTCGGCTGGTCCTACGAGCTGCTGGCCTGGATGACCAAGATCTCCGACGCCAGCCCCTGGATGCGGCTGCCCGCCCTCGCCGCCGGCCTCGTGTGCTGGGCGGTGATCAGCCGGGAAGTGCTGCCCCGCTTGGGCGCCCGGGTGCGCCGCGACAAGGTGGCGCTGTGGACGGCCGGGCTGGTGTTCCTGGCGTTCTGGCTGCCCTACGACAACGGCCTGCGCCCCGAGCCGTTGATCGCGGCGGGCGCGCTGCTCACCTGGTGCCTGATCGAGCGCGCCATCGCCACCGCCCGGCTGCTGCCCGCGGCGCTGGCTATCCTGGTCGCCGCCTTCTCGCTGGCCGCCGGTCCGACCGGATTGATCTGCATCGCCGCGCTGATCGCGGGGACCAGGCCGGTCATGCAGGTCATCATCAAGCGCGCCAAGGGCACCAAGTTCTTCGGCTACGCCGCGCTGCTCGCGCCCGGCCTGGCGGCGGGCACCCTGGTCCTCATCGTGGTCTTCGCCGACCAGACCATGGCCACCGTCATGGAGGCCACCCGGGTCCGCACCCTGGTCGGCCCCAATGTCGCCTGGTTCGACGAGCGCACCCGCTGGGACTCGCTGTTCATGCTCTCCCCCGACGGCTCGCTGGCACGGCGGTTCGGCGTGCTGGTGATGCTGCTGTGCCTGCTCGTGTGCGTCCTGCAGGTGCTGCGCAAGGGCCGCATCCCCGGCACCTCGCGCGGGCCGTCGGTGCGCATCCTCGGCATCGTCTTCGGCGCGCTGCTGCTGATGATGTGGACGCCGACCAAGTGGACCCACCACTTCGGCGTGTACGCCGGGCTGGCCGGGTCGCTGGCCGCGCTGGCCGCGGTCGCGGTGGGCGCCAACGGCATCCGCGCGCCACGCAACCGCGCGCTGTTCACCGCAGCGGTGCTGTTCCTGCTCGCGATGACGTTCACCGGGTCCAACGGGTGGTGGTACGTGTCCAGCTACGGCGTGCCGTTCTGGGACAAGGCGCCGCTGGTGGCCGGCAAGGGCATCTCGACGCTGTTCCTCGGGCTGGCCGTGCTGGCGCTGCTGGTCGCGCTGTACTTCCACCTGCGCGATCCGTACCGCACGCCGTCGGCGCCGAACCGGTTCGACCGCTTCGCCACCATGCCGCTGACCATCGCGGCCGCGCTGCTGGTGCTGTTCGAGGTGGCCTCGATGGCCAAGGGCGCGATCACCCAGTACCCCGCGTTCTCGATCGCCAAGTCGAACATCGAGTCGCTGACCGGTGACACCTGCGGGCTCGCCAACGACGTGCTGGTGGAGACGAACACCGCCGATTCGCTGCTCACCCCCTACACCGGCGCCCCCGCCGACGGACTGAGCGCCGAATCCACCGGCTTCACCCCCAACGGCGTCGCCGCCGACCTCACCGCCGACGCCGACGAGACCGTGGTCGGTGGGGCCAACTCGGTCGACAAGGACTCCGCGAACAAGACCACCAACACCACCGGCGCAGGCACCGGCGGCGGGACGAGCACCGAATCCGGCATCAACGGCAGCACCGTCGCCCTGCCGTTCGGCCTCGATCCCGCGCGCACGCCCGTCCTGGGCTCCTACCAGGACGGTGTGCAGCAGCAGGCCAAGCTGACCTCGCAGTGGTACCGCCTCGATCTCGACGCCGTCCGCGACGACCCGGCCTACCAGGCGCTCATCGTCACCGCGGCCGGGCGCATCCGCTACGTCGACACCGACGGCGTCGTGCACTACGGCCAGGACCTGCGCCTGGAATACGGCACGCACGCCGCCGACGGCACCGTCGACGTAACCGGCTCGGTCGCGCCGATGGACATCGGCCCCGCGCCGTCCTGGCGCAACCTGCGCGTGCCGCTGGATCAGCTGCCCGCGGGCGTGAACGCGGTGCGCCTGGTCGCCGCCGACAACGACATCACCCAGAAGCAGTGGCTGGCCGTGACGCCGCCGCGGCTGCCGAAGCTGGCCACGCTGCAGTCGGTCGTCGGCGAGACCGACCCGGTGCTGCTGGACTGGCACGTCGGCCTGGCCTTCCCCTGCCAGCGCCCGTTCGACCACCACGACGGCGTCGCCGAGGCGCCGCAGTGGCGGATCCTGCCCGACCGGGTCGGCTCCGACGCGTCCAACGCCTGGCAGGACGACATCGGCGGCGGCCCGCTCGGGTGGACAGGATTGCTGCTGAAGGCAGAGACTGTCCCCACCTATCTCGATCACGACCTCGGCCGGGACTGGGGCGCACTGGAGCGCTTCACCCCCTACCAGCCCGCGCCGCCCGCCGATATCACGGTGACGGTCGTGAACCAGTCGGGGCGGGCGAAGGAGCCGGCGATCCGGGCGCAGTAGGGCCGGCGGGGCCTCAGGGCCGCGCCCGCGCACCAGCGCGTGTGACTCTGCCAGCGGAAGGGCAGTGACCGGGCGTATACGCGTGTACGGCGCGAAAAGCGTAGCGGCCGTTAGCGTTTCATGTACGTGAAACGCCTGTAAATGCCTGCCGAATGGCCTCCGCCTGCTGGTTTGAGCACGTACCCTGATGGGTATGACAGGAGCCTTCGATGACATGGATCTGCGAGATCTCGTCGAGCTGCTCAGCGACGACGAGAAAAAGGAACTACGACCGGCTGTGATGCGGGTGCTGGATAGATTGCCTTCGCAAGAGGTATTACGTCGCGACCTCAACCGTCGCATGCTCAACGTCTGACTCCTGCTACCCCGCCAACGACAGAAGGCGCGGACCCACCGAGGTGGGTCCGCGCCTTCCTACTTTCCGGCGTCGGTCAGAACACGCGCAGCGGGCCCGGCGTCCACAGCCCGTCGCGGGTCTCGGTGCCCGTCGTCAGCTTCGCGGGCTCGGCCTTGAGGTACTGGTCGTAGCGCTCCAGCGAGCCCCAGTCCCGCGCCCAATCGTCCTTCAGGTAGGTCGGGATGGTGACCCGGCTCGCCAGCATCTGCGAGAAGCCGAGCGGACCGCCGAATTCCTGGGCCTGCCAGGTGTCGGTCGAGGAGATCGCCAGCGGGCGGTCCGGCAGGATGCGGTAGTTCGGCACCTCGGCGACGCCGTTGCGGTGCGCGAACGGCCGCTGGCACGGGAACTGCAGGCCGACGGCCCAGTCCAGCAGCACCGGCTGGGTGCGGCCGATGAACGAGTCCAGCTTCTGCAGCTTCGGCACCCGCGGCGGGGTGAACGCCAGCCACTGGTCGCCGATCAGGATCGGGTCGTTGGCCAGGATGCGGACCGCGTTCGCCTCGGCGGGCAGGTCGGCCAGCGGGACGCGCAGGTTGCGCCAGGACGGGAACGGGCCGATATCGCGCGGCAGGTAGCTGCCCAGCGTGGCGACGCTGCCGTCCGGGTTCCGGGTGCCGTACTCGACGAGCAGCGACTGGCCGTACTTGTCGGCGCCGGTGTCGTCCTTGGAGGCGATGCGACCGGCCGCGGAGATCACGACCAGCGGCGAGTCGTCGGAGCGGGCGGGCAGCCCGTACCAGGACGACTCCAGGCGCGCGGGCTGCTGCACGCCCTCCTGGTAGGAGCCGAGGATCGGGGTCGTCGCCGGGTCGAGCCCGAACGGCAGGGCCACGGTCGACCCGTTGACGCCGAGCGCGCCCTCGCCACCGCCGGTGCCCGCGCTCTCACCCTCGGCGAACGCCGCGCCCACCGACTGGTTGCTGGTGTTGCCGGTACCCGGCTTCACCTCGACCGCGTCGGCGGACAGATCGCCCGGCACGCCGTTGGGGGTGAAGCCGACCGAGCCGGTTCCGGCCAGCGGATCATTCGGGTCGGTGAGCGGCGTGGCCGGATCGACGATCGGGTCGAGCCTGCCGCCGTTCGGGTCGGCTTCGACGAGCACGTCGTTGGCCAGGCCGCAGGCGTTGCCGCCGAGCGCGTCGATGTTGGAGCGGGCCAGCGAGTACCCCGGGTACTGCTGGGTGGCGCCCTTGACCAGCGAGAGCACCTCGAACAGCACCATCAGGCCGACCACGACGGTGAGCGGGATGGCGGCGAACTTGCGGATCCGCCTGCCCCGCACGGTCTTCGCCGAGGGCTGCGGTTTCACGTAGTCCTCGCGCAGCGCGTACCAGCCGACCAGCGCCAGCGCCACGCCGAACAGGATCAGCATCACCGTGTTGGAGTTGATCCCGCGCAGCGAGATGGTCTTGTCGAACCACGGCACGCCGTAGCTGGACACGTACCAGTAGCCGTTGATGCCCGAGAACGACAGCGCGAGCACGAACAGCAACCCGGCCAGGAAGATCGCCCGGTTCTTGCGTGAGCGCAGCGCGCTCTGCGAGACGGCCACCGCCGTCACCGCCGCCAGCGAACCCGCGATGCCCGCGTAGGCGCCGAAGTGGTGGGTCCACTTCGTCGGGTTGAACATCATGAAGAAGATCGTGCCGAAGACGATCCCCATCAGCCGCCAGGTCGGACCGGACGCGATGCCGGGCACCTGGCGGCGGCGCAGCAGCACCAGCAGCGTGGTGAACAGGCACAGCAGCATCACCAGGAAGGCGAAGCGCCGGGCCAGCGAGCCGTCGACGGTCTCGACGAACATGTAGTAGTAGCGCAGGTAGTCCTCGTACCAGGCCAGGTTCGGGCCGGTGGCCTGGCGCACCCGGTTGGCTTCCTGGATACCGGCGAAGGTCTGATCGCCGTAGACCACGACCAGCACCAGCACCCCCGCCGAGGCGATCGGGGCCAGCAGCGGCAGCGTGCCGAACTCGCGGTGCCTGCGCACGATGATCCGCACCAGCGGCCGGATGCCCGCCAGCAGCGCGGCCACACACATCAGGCCGGTCGGGGCGGCGGCCAGGGTGAAGGCCGCGATCAGCACCGCGATCCCGGCGGGCAGCAGCCTGCCGGTGGCGATGGCGCGCTCGATGGAGACCCAGGTGAGCAGCGCGCCGAGGGCGACGATCGGCTCCGAGCGCAGGCCGTTGTCGAACGGCAGCCAGAACGCCAGGAACACCAGGCCGCCGGTCCACAGCGCCACCTGCGAGCGCTTCACCGCGTTGCCGAGGCGGGGCACCACCTCGCGGCTGATGACCATCCAGCACAGGATGCCGCACAGCAGCGCGGGCAGGCGCACCCACGGGCTCGCCGTGGAGATCTCGGCGAAGACCTGGATGACGTAGTAGTACCAGCCGAACGGCGCCTCGGGCACGCCGTACCAGCGGAAGTAGTTGGCCATGTAGCCCGCGTCGGGAGCCACCCGGACCATCGACAGGATGTAGCCGTCGTCGGAGGTGTTGGCGCCCACGAAATGCCAGACCAGCAGCGTGCCGATGACCGCGCCGTCGGCCCAGGTCGGCTTCAGCCAGTTCTTCGGCAGGAACCGGCGGTGCCCGCGCCCGTCGCTGCCGTCGAGCCGGGCCAGCGCGCCCAGCGCCAGCAGGGTGCACAGCACAGCGGCGATGATCGCGATCAGCTTGAGCACCGACGGGCTGGAGGAGAAGCGCGAGTCGATCGTCGAGGTCAGCGACAGGCCCTGCGGGACAGCGCCCTTCAGATCGGAGAACACGCCGACGATCTGCGGCCGCAGGTCACCGGCGAGCTGGCCCTGCACCGGCACCTGGACGGTCTCGACCGCACCGGGCTGACCGGGGATCGGCCGCTCGATCTCCTTGGTCATGCCCTCGAAGACCGCCGTCGTGCGGTTCTGGTCGGAGCTGATCACGATCGCGGAGCACTGGTCCATCGCCGCGCGGTCCGCCGAGGCGACCACCGCGTTGCGGTCGACCACGTCGACGGAGGTGTCGGAGACGCGGACGAACAGCGCCTCGAGCGCGGCCCGGTCGCCCTGCGGCGGCGCGGTGGCCAGCAGCATGCCGCCCTGCGCCGGCAGCGTCGCGACCGCCGAGCACGGGATGGTGGCGTTCAGGTCGATCGGCACCTGCGACATCAGCGGTGCCTGGATATTGCCGAGCTTGCCGTTCTGCGGCCAATTCAGCTGCGCGGTCGTCTGGGTGACCGGCAGGAATGGCGTCGCCACCGCGAAGAGGGCGCCGAGGATTCCGGCGACGAGCGCGATCCATCGCGCGATTGTGTAGTCCTTCGCGGACGCCACCGGTTCGGCGGGTGGCTTGGTGAGAACAGCTGTTGCGGCGTCTGGCACGGTTCGCCATGGTATCCGCACCAGGGTGGTTGTGAGGGGTCGCACGCCATGCCGTCGGACATGGAGCACGCTATGGTGTGAAGTTCAAGCGTTTCATTAAGCGTGCGACGTGCGCCGACTTCATCGAGCGCCGGGATCACGCCGCGCGGCCGGAGGTTTCGGCATTATGCGAATCCGCTATCGATCCAGGTCCGGGCGGGACGATCGACCGACGAGCGGGTGCGGCACAGGAGTTTTTCGATGCTACCAGTGTGCAGAGTGCATATAAGTACGAAAAGCGGTAACTGTTACAGACGGTTACAGTCCCGCATTTTAAAGCCGGAGCGATTTCCCGGAGGCCGAAACGCGAAGGTTCCCGAATGAAATGATAGGCGCGAATAACGCGCTACAGAATTACGGCCTTCGTACTCTTGAACACGACATCTTCACATCCCGGAGATGTCGATTTCACCAAGGAGTACGCATGTTCCACAGCAACTTCTTCGCACGCACCGCAGTGGCGACAGCCGGGTGTGCGATCGCCGCGGCCTCGCTGGGCATCGGCCCCGCCGCGGCGCAGGCCTCGACGACCGTCAGCCCGGCGGGCGCCGCGGTCCAGGCCACCAACCAGGGTGTGGTCAAGGCCGTCGCGGGTGGCGTCACGATCACCTGCAACACCTCCACCGCGACCGGCGCGGTGCCCGCCGCGCCGGGCAACACCAACCCGAGCGGGCCGGTCACCGTGCCGATCAGCGCGCCCAGCTTCACCGGCTGCTCGACCAGCATGTGGGGCGTCAGCGCGACGGTGACGACGAGCGGCAGCTGGTCGATCACGGGCCAGAACGGCTCGCCGATCTCGGGGACCATCAACATCCCGACCGGCGGCATGGTGATCCAGACCAGCGGTCTGGCCTCCTGCAAGGTGGTCGTCGCGCCCACCGCCCCGGCCTCGCTGGCCGGCACCTGGACCAACGGCACCCCGTCCACGGTCCAGGCCACGAATTCCCCGGCGCCCATCAAGGTGACCGGTGGTTTCGGCTGCCCGACCAGCGCGACAACGGGCACGGTGACCGGCGTCTACAAGGTCACCAACACCACCACCCCGGCGGTGCCGATCACGGTCGGCCCCTGACAATTCCGGGTGAATTCGAATGACCGCGCGGTCACCTCGAATTCGATGAATTGCCTGGGTATGCGATAAAAGAACCCGCGTGCGTCTCGCACTCGCACGCGGGTTCCACACACATCGTAGGCAATATTCGCGCCGGGTGCCGCCCACGGGCACCCGGCCGCGATTTTTCGGCAGCGGTCCGCGCCCGTGCGGACCCCGGTCTTCTCCCGACCCCCCCGCTCCCTAGACTCGACGGCATGACCAAGGTGAATCTCGAAACCAACTACGGACAGATCGTGCTCGAGTTGGACGACCAGGCCGCGCCGAACACGGTCGCCAACTTCGTGAACTATGTGAACGCCGGCCACTACAACGGCACCGTGTTCCACCGCGTCATCCCCGGTTTCATGGTGCAGGGCGGCGGCTTCGAGCCCGGCCTGAAGCAGAAGCCCACCCAGGCGCCGATCCAGAACGAGGCCACCAACGGCCTGAAGAACGACAAGTACACCGTCGCGATGGCCCGCACCAACGACCCGCACTCGGCCACCGCCCAGTTCTTCATCAACGTCTCCGACAACGCCTTCCTCAACCACACCGCCCCCCAGGGCCAGGGTTGGGGCTACGCCGTCTTCGGCAAGGTCGCCGAGGGCACCGAGGTCGTCGACAAGATCGCCGCCGTGGAAACCGGCAACGCCGGCCCGCACCAGGATGTCCCGAAGGCCGACGTCGTCATCGAGAAGGCCATCGTCGCCTGATTATCGCGCCCGTCGGGCCGCCGGAACAGCACCGGCGGCCCGATCCAGGCCGATTCCGAGGAGGCCCGGTGCCGAGGATTCAAGCCGCCACACTCGCCGAGCACCGCGAGCTGCAACGCCGTGCCCTGCTCGACGCCGCGCGCGCCATCCTGATGGCCGATCCGTCCCGGCCGCCGACGCTCACCGAGGTGGCCGCGCGCGCCGGACTCGCGCGCCCCAGCGTGTATCAATACTTCGCTTCCCGCGACCAGCTGCTGGCCGAGCTGCTGGCCGACACCTTCCCCCAGTGGGCCCACCGGGTCTCGGCGGCGATGGCCGCCGCCCCCGATCCGGCCGCCGCGGTCCTGGCCTACGTGCGGGCCAACCTCGACCTGGTCGCCGGTGGCGAGCACGCCCTGGCCCGGGTCCTCGCCGCGATCATCGACGACGACATCGCCGCCTACAGCCGGGAACTGCACGAGGGATTGCGCGCGCCGCTGATCACCGCGCTGCGCGCCCTCGGCACCGACGACCCCGCCACCGTCGCGGCCCTCATCGACGGCATCGTGCACGCCGCCTCCCGCCTGCTCGAAAGCGGCGCGGACCTCGAGCGGACCGCCACGGCGGCAACCGAATTGGTCGGGCCATACCTGTCCGCGCTGCCGACTCGCTGATCACACGGCGAAAGCCAGGACGTAGAACACCCAGCTGGTGACGGCGGTGAGCGTCATCCCGATCGCGGCGATCGGCGCCCAGCGACGATGCGAGGCGCTGTGCGCGCCGGGCTCCGGCGGCGACCCGAAGGCGCGCACGGCCCGCACGATCACCACCGGCCACAGCGCCACCGAGAACACCGCGCACGCCAGGTGCACGATCAGCGCCGTCCACACCGCCGCCGACGCGCTCCCGCCGACGACCCCGGCCGCGCGATCCTGCCACCCGTTGAACCGGACGTCGATCTCGAACAGCACCACCGCGACCAGCAGTCCCGACCCGAGCAGGATCTGGGCCATCTTGTGCCAGCGGAACTTCCGCCGGCTCCTGACCGCGTACACACTCCACGCCAGCACCACCACGACCAACGCCATGACCAGCACCATCATGTCCATCGCCAGCGACGCCCGGGTACCGAGGAACCCGTCGACGCCCGGAAAACCACTCACCATCGAAGCCCAACTCTCGCTATCGCAGTTTTCCCGACGCACCGTCGGGAAAACTCTTCGGAGCGGACTCTAGCAGGCCGGTTCTTGTCGCCCCGGCGGAGCCCGGACACACCCCGCACACACGAACGGGCCGCCCGGGAGAAGACTCCGGGGCGGCCCGTTCGGGTGTCGGCGTGCCTGCTACAGCGGCAGGACGTGGTGCTTACGCGGGTTGCGCTGGATCTTCTTGTCCTGGAGCAACTTCAGCGCCCGGCGGATCTCCAGGCGGGTGGTGGCCGGTTCGATGACCGCGTCGATGAAACCGCGTTCGGCGGCTACCCAGGGGGTGGCGATATTGGCGTTGTAGAAGTCGATCAGGTTCTGGCGGATGGCGGCGCGCTGATCCTCGGGGGCGGCGGCGATCTGGGCCGCGCCGAGCAGGCTGACGGCGCCCTCGGCGCCCATGACCGCGAGGCGGGCGGTCGGCCAGGCCAGGTTGATGTCGGCGCCGAGCTGCTTGGAGCCCATCACCGCGTAGCCGCCGCCGTAGGACTTGCGGACCACCAGGGTGATCTTGGGGACCGAGGCCTCCACGTAGGAGAACAGGAAGCGGCCGCCGCGCTTGATCACGCCGACCTTCTCCTGCTCGACACCGGGCAGGAAGCCGGGGGTGTCGACGACGAAGATCAGCGGGATCTCGAACGCGTCGCACAGGCGCACGAAATGCGAGGCCTTGTCGGAGGCGCGGGCGTCCAGCGCGCCGGCCGAGGCCAGCGGCTGGTTGGCGACGACCCCGACGGTGTTGCCGTCGACGCGGGAGAACCCGGTGATGATGTTCTGGCCGGTCTCGGCGCTGATCTCCTTGAACTCACCGTCGTCGAAGATGCGCAGCAGGATGTCGTGCATGTCGTAGCCGGCGTTGTCCGAGTCCGGCATGAGCGTGTTCAGCTCGCGGTCGGTGTCGGTGATCTCCGGCTCCAGACCGGGATTCACCACCGGCGGCAGCTCCTGGCAGCTGCTCGGCAGGTAGCCCAGGTACTCGCGGACCCAGGCGAACGCCGCGTCCTCGTCCTTGGCGACATGGTGGATGTTGCCGTACTCGGCCTGCGTGCGCGCGCCGCCGAGCTCCTCGAGGCTGACGTCCTCGCCGGTGACCTCTTTGATGATCTTCGGACCGGTGACGAACATGTGCGCCGACTCGGTCGCCACCACCACATCGGTGCAGATCGGCTCGTACACCGCGCCACCGGCGCAGTTGCCGAGGATCAGCGAGACCAGCGGCACCATGCCGGAGAGCGGCTCCAGATTGGTCGCCATCCAGGCGTACCAGGCCAGCGAACTGATCGCCTCCTGCACGCGCGCGCCGCCGGAATCGTTGATGCCGACCAGCGGAATGCCGACCTTGGACGCGTACTGCATGATGCCGCACAGCTTGCGGCCGAACGCCTCACCGACCGAACCGCCGTAGACGGTCTGATCGTGCGAGAACACCGCCACCGGCCTGCCCTCGACCAGACCGTGCCCGACGACGACACCGTCACCGTAGAGCGCGGTCGGGTCACCGGGCTTGCGGACCAGGGCACCGATCTCGACGAAGGTGCCCGGGTCCATCAGCATGTTGATGCGATCCCTGGCGCTGGGAATGCCCTTCCGCGCTCGCTTCTCGATCCCCTTCGCACCCGCGGGCTCCTTGGCGAGCTCGAGGCGCTGTTGTAGATCGACAAGCTTTTCCGCGGTAGTGCTCACTTCTCTCCCTTGGCGATCTTCGCCAGTTTGGCGGCGAGGTCGGCGCCGATCTGGCCGATTCGCGGTTCGTCGACGATCTGGAGGTGGTCGCCCGGGATGTGGACGATCTCCAGGTTCGAGACGTACTCGTCCCAGCCACCGTTGGGCTTGCGATCGGCGAAGCGGGGCTCGAGCTCGATGGCACCGTCGTGGTAGCGATCGGCCAGGTAGAGCACCACGTCACCGTCGTACTTGCGGGGGCGCACCTGCTGCAGCGCGCGGTTCTCGATCCAGGAGGTGCGCTGGTGTTCGAGCACACCGCCGGGGATCTTCGCGCCCGACAGCTTGATCAGGTCGCTGATCATCGAGAACTGCTCGGCGTCGGACGCCGCCGCCAGCTCCTCGATCTGCTCACGGTCGAGTTCGGCCGGGACGTTGTAGGTCTTCTTGGCGAAGGCCTGGTAGCGCTCGAGCCGGCGCACGCGCTCCTCGGGGCTGTTGTCCTCGTCCTCGACGGTCATCGCGAGATCGATCAGGCCGACGTAGCGCACGTCGGCGCCTTCCTCGCGCAGCAGCTGACCCACCTGCATCGCCAGCACCGCGCCCAGCGACCAGCCGTACAGCACGTACGGACCGTCGGCCTGGAGCTTGCGCAGCTCGGGCAGGTACTGGCGGGCGCGCTCTTCGATCGAGCCGTCGACCCGCTCGATGCCGTACATCGGGGTGTCGGCGGGCAGGCGCTTGAGCAGCGGCTCGTAGACCAGGGTGTTGCCGCCCGCGGGGTGGAACACGAACACCGGGGTGGCGGTGGAACCCTCGACGCGGGCTCGCAGCGGACGGATGAAGCCGTCCACGTCGGCGCCGCTGTCCTGCAGGTTGCGCACGATCTCGGAGAGCTGCTCGATGGTCTCGCAGTCGAGCACGTCGTCGACGGTGACCTCCGCGCCGACCCGCTCCGTGAGGCGGGCCGCCATCTTCTCGGCGACCTCCTCCTCCAGGATCGGGAGGGTGTTGAAGATGCCGCCCGGCGAGGTACCGGTGACCACGGCCCAGGTCGCGTAGGCGAGCCGCTCGGCAGCGTCACGTGGCGGAACGTTGTCCTCGTCCCCGGCCGGGGACGAGTAGTCGACATCCGCCACGATCGGCTCGGCGACCGGCGCCACCTCGACGGCGACCGGCGCCACCTCGGCGACCGGCGCGGCCTCGGCCGGAACAGCTTCGGCGACACCACCTTCCGACGGCAGCTCCGCACCGGCGGCCTTCGCCGCGGCCAGCGGATCCCCGCCCGCCGCGATCGCCGCGCGCGCGGCCTCGACGAAGTTCGCGTCCACGCCGATCTCGACGTCCTCACCAGCGGCCTTGGCCGCGGCCTGCTTCTCCGCCATCGCCGCGACCTCGTCGCGGTGCTCGATCGCGTAGCGCAGCACCTTGGAGACCTCGTTGAGGCTGGCGTCGCGCACGGCCGAGACCTGCAGCTGCGGGATGTCGAACTCGTACTCGACGCGGTTCTTGATGCGCATCGCCATCAGCGAGTCCAGGCCCAGCTCCATCAGCGGGATCTCCATCGGGAGGTCCTCGACGGCGTAGCCCATGGACTCGGCGACGATCACGCACAGCCGCTGCTCGACGGTCTCGGTGCCGTTGGGGTCCCAGCGGTCGCTGGTCGCCACGGCCACCTCGGCCGCGGTCGGCGCGGCGACGGCCGCCGGAACGGTCTCGGCGACAACGGGTTCGGGCAGCGCGGCACCGGAGGTGACGACCGCGTCGAACAGCAGCGCGAAACCGGTGGCGCACTTGGCGTGCACCTGCACCGACGCGCCACCGAGGTGCGGGGTGAGGGTGGTGGTCAGGGTGCCGGTGGTCGGCAGCGCGGCGTGCGGGTGCGAGACCGACACGGCGACATCGGAAAGCACCTGCGCGGCAGCGGCTTTCACCAGCGCGGCCAGGTCGGTGACCGAGGCGGCCTGCACCTCCCAGGCGTGGCGGCCGTCGGGCATGGCGACATGCGCGCCGGGCACCCTGGTGTTGCCGCCACCCGAGGACATCGCGACCGCGGGCCAGTACTCCTTGCGCACGAACGCCGTCCGCGGCACGTCGGCGTAATCGCCTTCGGGCAGCAGCGAACTCAGGTTCACCGCGTGACCGTGCACGTAGAGCTGGGCGAGCGCGCCGATGACACCGGCGGACTCGTCCTCCTTGCGCTTGAGCGTCGGGATGAGCTGCGCGTCGTGCACACCGGCGGCGAAGGTGGTGCCGAGCACCTGCATCAGCGCGACGGAGTTGGGCGCCAGCTCCAGGAACGTGGTGTGCCCGGAGTCGACGGCGGCCTTGATCGCGTTGGTGAAGTACACCGCGTGGCGCATGTTCTTCACCCAGTAGGGCTCGTCGTGGATCGGCTCGGAACCGGGCTTGAAGAACAGGCCCTCGTGCACGGTCGAGTACAGGCCGGTCTTCAGCGAGGTCGGCTCGATGCCGGCCAGCTCGGCGGCCAGCTCGCCCAGCAGCGGGTCCATCTGCGAGGTGTGGCCGGCGCCGCGGGTGGGCAGGATGCGGGCGAACTTGCCCATGCCCTCCACCTCGGCGACGATCTGCTCGACCTGCTCGCGCGGTCCGCCGATGACGGTGTTGGTCGGCGCGGCGTACACCGCGCACTCCACGTCGGGGAAGCGCGGCAGCAGCTCGGCGACATCGTGGGCGCTGAGTTCGACCAGCGCCATATTGCGCACGTCGTCCTCGGTGATCATCTGCTCGCCCTCGCCCATCAGGCGCGAACGGGCGCAGATCACGCGCACCGCGTCTTCCAGGGTCAGGCCGCCCGCGATGTACGCGCCCGCGACCTCACCCATCGAATGACCGACCACCGCGGCGGGTTCGGCGCCGTGCGCGCGCAGCACCGCGGCCAGACCCAGCTGGGTGGTGAAGATGCCGACCTGGCAGGTGCCGACGTCGTAGTCCTGCTCGTCGTCGAGGAACATCTCGCGGATCGAGTAACCCGCTTCGTCCTGGACCAGCTCGTCGACCTCGTCGACCGTCTTTCGGAAGATCGAGTTCTCGGTGTAGAGCTGCTTGGACATCTTGCGGTGCTGCGCGCCGAAGCCACACATCACCCAGACCGGCGGGGCGGCCGCCGGGGAATCGGCGGTGAAGACACCGGCGCCGGGCTTGCCCTCGGCGATGGCGCGCAGGCCGGCGACGGCCTCCTCGTGCGTCTTGGCCAGCACCACACCGCGCGAACGCTGGTGGCTGCGCTTGGCCAGCGCGCGGGCGACGTCGGTCAGCGGGACGTCCTTGCCCGGCCCCTCCAGCCAGTCGGCCAGCTCGGCCGCGGCGCGCTTGCGGCGCGAGGGCAGGTAGGCCGACACGGCCAGGATCACCGGCAGCGGTTCGGCGCGCTCGCCGTCCCACTCCACGGCGACCGGCTGCTCCGGCTCGGCGGCGGCCGATGTGATCGCGGTGGCCTCGGCGACCACATCGGTGGTCTCCTCGCCCTCGACCTGCTCGGCGGCGACCTGCTCGGCCGTCACGTCCTCGACGACCGGCGGCGACGGCACGTACTCCTGGAGCACGACGTGCGCGTTGGTGCCACCGAAGCCGAAGCCGGAGATACCGACGGTCGCGACGCCGCTGTAGCGCGGGTACTCGGTCGGCTCGTCGACGACCTTGAGGTTGGCCTGCGCGAACGGGATGTACGGGCTCGGGCCCGCGTAGTTGATGTTCGGTGGAATCACGTTGTGCTGGAACGACATCAGCACCTTGGCCAGGCTGGCCGCGCCCGCTCCGGACTCGAGGTGGCCGAAGTTGGTCTTGGCGGAGCCGAGCAGGGCGGGCTTGTCGGCGTCGCGGCCGCGGCCGACGATGCGGGCCAGCGCCTCGGCCTCGATCGGGTCACCGATCGGGGTGCCGGTGCCGTGCGCCTCGATGTAGTCGACGGTGGACGGGGCGATGCCCGCGTCGCGGTAGGCGGCGCGCAGGACGTCGGCCTGGGCCTCCGGGTTGGGCGCGAACAGGCCGTTGGAGCGGCCGTCGGAGTTCACCGCGGAACCCTTGATCACGCCGAGGATGCTGTCACCGTCGCGCTCGGCGTCGACCAGGCGCTTGAGCACGACCAGGCCCGCGCCCTCGGAGCGGACCATGCCGTCGGCGTCGTTGGAGAACGCCTTGATGTGACCGTCCTTGGCGACCGCGCCGTTCTTCTCGAAACCGAGCGTGATGACGGGGGCCAGGATCATGTTCACGCCACCGGCCAGCGCCACGTCGGCCTCGCCGTCGCGCAGCGCGCGCACGGCCTGGTGGACCGCGACGATGGTCGAGGAGCAGGCGGTGTCGACGGTGACCGACGGGCCACGGAAGTCGAAGAAGTAGGAGACGCGGTTGGCGATGATGCCGGTCGACGCGCCGAGCAGGGCGTAGGCCTCCGCCGAGATCGGCAGGTTCGGGTCACGGTCGCCGAGGCCGAGCGAGGCGATCAGCTGGAAGTCGCTGCTCGACGAGCCGACGAAGACGCCGACCTTCTCGCCCTTGAGCTCGCTGGCCGGGATGCGCGCGTGCTCGAGCGCCTCCCAGGTGAGCTCCATCATCAGGCGCTGCTGCGGGTCGACGCGCTCCACCTCGACCGGCGACATGGCGAAGAACTCGG
This sequence comes from Nocardia sp. NPDC051833, assembly GCF_040681225.1. Lineage (NCBI taxonomy): Bacteria > Bacillati > Actinomycetota > Actinomycetes > Mycobacteriales > Nocardiaceae > Nocardia > Nocardia sp. NPDC051833. Next base: position 2,825,227 of record NZ_JBFAYK010000001.1, on the reverse strand, counting down.
CGTCGAAGCCCTTGACCACGTCCTGGTCCAGGTAGCCGCCGAGGGTGTTGGACTCCGCGACGGTCTGCGCCACCCCGGCATCGCCGAGGAACTCCGACCAGCGGCCCTCCGGCAGCTCCCGGATCGCGTCACCGCGACCGATGATGAACTCCCAGGTCGACTCCGGGGTGCTGCCCGCGCCGGGCAGCCGGGTCGACAGGCCGACCACGGCGATGTCGTGCGTCTCGCCGGGCTGGTAGGCGGCGGCGTAGTCGTCCGCCTCGTCGGCGGGCAGCTCCGGCTCGCCGTTGACGATGATCTCGGCCAGCGACGCGATCGTCGGATGCTGGTAGATCACCGTCGGGGCGAGCGAGACACCGGTGTAGTCCTCGATGTCGCCACCGAGGGCGAGGGCATCGCGCGAGGCCAGCCCGAACTCCTCCATCGGCCGGTCGACGGTGATCGCGTCGATCGACTGCCCGGTCGCGTCGGCGACCCATTTCCGCAGCCAGTCGCGCACCTCGGCGACCGAGTGATCACCCGCCGGGGTGCTCTGCGCGGGGACTTCGGGGTTCTGGGTGGGCGTGCCCTCGTTGTCAGCCATCAATTCCTCAAGCTACCTGTCTGCGTACAGGGCGCGCCGTGGAATGACGCCCGACGTGCGCTCACGCCGGGCGTCGATCCGATCCGGTCGGCCGATTACTCTTCCGGTGCATCGGGGAAAGCCTGCTGGGTGTAACCACCGCGCAGCGTTCCCTCGAGGTAGGCGGCCTTGCAGGCCCGCCGGGCGATCTTTCCGCTGGAGGTACGCGGGATGGAACCCGCGGGTACGAGCAGGATGTCACGAGCGGTCACACCGTGCCGCAGCGAGACCGCAGCGCGCACCGCGTCGGCGATCGGGGCCGGGTCGGCCTTGCCCGCGCCGGGACCGCGTTCGGCCACGATGACCAGCTGCTCGGACGCGTCGTCGGCGTCGAACTTCAGGCCGGAGTGGCTGTCGGCCGCGAAGACCTCGGCGGGCAGCTGGTTGGCGGGCACCGCGAAGGCGGCGACGAAACCGGGGCGCAGTGCCTTGGACGCCTCCTGCGCGGAGTACTCCAGATCCTGCGGGTAGTGGTTGCGGCCGTCGACGATCACCAGGTCCTTGACGCGACCGGTGATGTAGAGCTCACCCTCGAAGTAGACGCCGAAGTCGCCGGTGCGCATCCAGTTCGCGTCGGCGTCGGTGCCCTCGGCGTGCCCGCCCGGCTGCCGGTCGGTGACCCGGTTGCGGAAGGTCTTGGTCGACTCGTCCGGGCGTCCCCAGTAGCCGATGCCCATGTTGTTGCCGTGCAGCCAGATCTCGCCGACCTGCCCGTCGGCCAGCTCACGGCCGCCGTCGGCGCTTTCCACCGACTCGGGATCGACGATCGCGGCCCACTGCGACAGACCGACGTAACCGCAGGAGACCTGCGCGATGGCGTTCTCGGCCGACGGGTCGACCCGGACCATCCGGCCCCGGTTGAGCTCGTCGCGATCGACGTAGATGTACTTGGCCTCGTCCTCGGCCTTGGTCGCCGAGACGAACAGCGTCGCCTCCGCCATGCCGTAGCAGGGCTTGATGGCGGTCTTGGGCAGGCCGAACGGGGCGAACGCCTCGTTGAACTTCTTCATCGACGAGACCGTCACCGGCTCGGAACCGTTGATCAGGCCGATGACGTTCGACAGGTCGAGCGACTCGCCCGCCTTCGGCACACCACGGGCCGCGGCGTGCTCGAACGCGAAGTTCGGGGCGGCCGCGAACGTGCCCGCGCCGTCGGAGACGGCGGCCAGCTCGTTGATCCAGCGCGAGGGGCGGCGCACGAACGCGCTCGGCGACATGATGGTGATGAACTTGCCGCCGACCGCGGGCAGGATCACCGTCAGCAGGCCCATGTCGTGGAACAGCGGCAGCCAGGTGACACCGCGCGAGTTCTCGTTCATGTTCAGCGAGTTGATCATCTGCAGCAGGTTGGTGCCGACCGCGCGGTGCGTGATCTCCACACCGGCGGGCACCCGGGTCGAACCCGAGGTGTACTGCAGGTAGGCGATGTCGTCGATCGCGGTGTCGGGGCGGACCCAGGAATCACCGAGGGTGTCCGGGATCGCGTCGACCGCGATGATCCGCGGGCGCTGCGCGGCGGGCAGCGAGCGGAAGAACTGACGGACACCGGCGGCCGAGGAGGTCGCGGTGAGGATCGCCGAGGGCTCACAGTCACCGAGCACGGCGTGCAGCCGGTCGGTGTGGCCCGGCTCGTCCGGGTCGAACAGCGGCACCGAGATGGTGCCCGCGTAGATCGCCGCGAAGAAGGAGATCACGTAGTCCAGGCCCTGCGGCGCGAGGATCGCGACCCGGTCACCCGGGTTGGTCACCTGCTGCAGGCGAGCGGCCACCGCGCGCAGCCGAACTCCGAACTCCTGCCAGGTCAGCTCGTGCACCTCGCCGTCGCGTTCCCGCGAGTAGTCGATGTAGCGGTACGCGAGCGTGTTCGCATCGTTACGGGTGTGCTTCTCGACGTGATCGACCAGGGTCCGACCCTCGGGAATCACAAGGTTCCCGGTCTCGTCCAGGTAGTCGTCGAAAGTCTCTTCCATTCCTTCTTCTCCTCCGAGGCCCGGACACCGGTGAATTTTCCCAACGCATTACGGCGTTGAGACCCGTGAGGCCCCGACTCGCTATCGCCACCGGCCCCCGGAACACGCCGTGCGTGGATCCTGACAACCTGCGGATTTTCGAGCGGTCTGCGCGGTGACCGCTATCGGCTAGATGTTCTCAAACCAGAGTCATGTTACAGAGAACCCCCGCTCAGTCCTCCCGCAGCAGCGGAATGACAGGCGCGAAAGCGTCCATCTGGGTGGGGAAGATGCCCACATACGACATCGACGTGAGTTCGCGCACACGCTTGACCTGTTCGGCGATCTCCTCGAAGGTGCCGATGGCGATGTAGGGCGAACTGAGGATCTGCTCGGCGGTGAGCTCCACGTCGACCTCGAGATCGGGGTGCAGGCCGCGTTCGATCGCGCGCAGCGCCATCTCCGCGGTCTTCTCCCGGTCGTCGGTGATGACGATCGCGGTGATCGCCCAGTTCAGTTCGATGTCGGCGAACCGGTCGCCGGCAGCCTCCTTGACGATGTTGACCTTCTCGATCGTCTTCTCCAGCGTGATGCCGGACAGCAGGCCCTTACCGTTCTTGGTGGTCTGCGGGACGATCGAGACGATGTCGGCGTGCTTGGCCGCCAGCGCCAGCATCTTCGGGCCACCGCCGCCGGTGCACAGCGGGGGACGAGGGCCCTGCCGCGGTCGGGGGGTGCCCTTGATGCCACGCACCTGGTAGTGCTTGCCCTCGAAGTTGCACTCCTGGCCGCGCAGCAGCGTGTCCAGGATGGTCAGCGACTCGTCGAGCTTCTCCAGCCGGACGCCGGGACGCTCGTACGGGATGCCCGCGTTCTCGAACTCTTCCTTGATCCAGCCCGCGCCGACGCCGACCTCGAGCCTGCCCTTGGACAGCACGTCGATGGTGGCCAGATCCTTGGCCAGCACGACCGGGTGCCGGAAGCCGTTGGCCAGCACCGAGGTGCCGAGCCGGATCTTGTCGGTCGCCTGGGTGAGCGCGCCGAGCGCGGCGATCGGACCGATCTGGTCGCCCAGGTGATCGGGGACGACGAAGGTGTCGTACCCCATCTCCTCGGCCTGCTGCGCAGTCTGGACGAACTTGCGTGCGCCGCCCTCCTGCTTGTTGCCCTCGCCGGCCGCCGCGAAGCGGAACGGACGCAGCGGCGTACCCAGCGCGGTCAACTCACCGACGGGTGCGGCAGCTTCGGTCATGAACTCATCGCTCCTGGCTGTTGCACGCTGGGCGTGCTAGGCGGTGTATTCGGGCCACCGGCTACTCCGCGGTAGCAGAGAAGACGGCGCGATCATCAGCGCACTTTACAGCGTGAGGGCGAATGGGAGTGCGGATGTCACAGCGAGGCATGATCCATGGCAATCACACACCCGCTGTGACTGTGACAACTCCGCCAGTCACCGCTCAGGAATGCGGTGGGTGCGGCGCGTTCTCGATGAGTCCGGCCGCCCAGTTCACCGTCCACTGGGTGGCGGTGGTGCCCTGTCCGTCCACGGTGTTGGTGGCGTAGAGCGCGTGCACCGGATTGCCCGCCGAGCGGATCAGCGCGCCGAGGCTGCCCAGCGCGTTGGCCGGGTTGAGGGCCTCGCGCGGGGCGTCGCAGATCATGTCGCCGGGCGCGCAGATCGAGTTCACCTTCGGGGCCAGCGAGCCGAAACCACCGGGCCGCGGGCCGGTCATGCTGATGCCGGGCACGTTGATCCCCTTGAGCGCCACCTCGGCGCCCTGGCCGGTCGGCGGCGGGTCACCGATCTCGGTGGGCTGGCCGGGGCCGGTGTCGGCGGTGCGGCGGCCGTCGGCGATCACCGTCACGCCGAGCACCTTGTCGGCCGGGACCGGGCCGTTGCCCATGCCGATCTGCGCGGCCACGTCACCGGCGATGACGGCACCCTGCGAGAAACCGGCGATGACGTAGGTGGTCAGCGGGCACTGCTTGTGCCGCTGGGCCAGGATGTCGGTCGCCCGCGCGGTGCCCTCGGTGCGGCTGTTGTTGTAGGAGGCCTGGCCGTCCGGCGGGAACGCGATCGGGTTCGAGAACTGGGCCACGTAGGGCACCGTGTAGACCTCGAGCCGGTTGTCCGGGAACTGCGCCCGCAGCGGCCCCGACACGCTGAGCATCAGCGAGATCGGGTTGGCCTGCGGGTTGTACGGATCGTCGTTGCTCGCCGACTCCCAGGTGCCGGGGATCGAGAGCAGCATCACATCGGGACAGTCCGCCGACTGCGACGTCGGTGGCGGCGGTCCGGGCGGCGTCGGCCCGGGCTCCCGCAACCGGCCTGCGAGCAGATACCAGAGCAGCACGATGACGATGATCGCCAGGACGAACAGCGCCAGCACGGTCAGGCACCCCGCGGGCCAGAGCCTGCGGGTGCGTCGCGTCGGTCGGGGGTTCACTAGCAGTAGGTGGAGGTCGCGGCGGCGATGTAGATCTGGGCTGCCTTGTTGACGTCCATCTTGGACTGGTCGAACGCGGTGTCGGTACCGGCGATCGCCGCGACGTACGGGGCGATATCGGCATCGGAGGCACCGGTGGCGCGGCTGGAGCAGATGTAGCCCGCCGCGGTCAGGGCGATATCCGGGCTGGCCGGGGTGATCCCGTTCTTGCTCAGCTCGGCCAGGAACGCCTTGTCCTTGTCGGAGGCGGGCGTGGACGCGGGCGTGGTCTCCGGCGCGGCCTGGGGCTGCTCGGGCGCGGTGGTGGTCTCCGGCGCGGCGCTCGACGTGGTCGCGTGGTCGCCGTGGTCACCGGCCGCGGGTGCCTGGGACGTGGCCGAGGCGGCGGCGCTCGCGCTCGAGGAGAGAGTGGGCGTCTGCGACGCGGTCGAATCGTTGCCACCACAGGCGGACAGCAGGGCGACGGCAGCCAGGGCCGCGACCGATCCGGCAAGCTTGCCAGGAATCCGATGCATGAAGATGTCTTTCCTCGATCGTTCGTCAGGGAAGCGGTCGCAGACCAGGCTAGCCGGACATCCGGGGCGGCCGGGTACCGCGCGGCGAAGCTCAGAGAGTTCTCAGTCCGGGCTCACACCCCGTGAACTTCGGATTTGCCGTCCCGCACCACGATGAACCCGGTCTGAAAATTCTGCTGGATCCCGCCGGGGACGGTGAATTCGTCGCTGACCGGATACCCCAGCCTGCCGTTCTCGAACCCCTGCGCACCCCAGGCGTCGGCGACCGCGCCGTTGCGCACCGACCACGCGCCCGAGAGCGGACTCCAGTAGATGTTGCCGCCCTCGAACCGGCTGTACCGGCCGAGATCCTTCAGCGGCGCCTCCTCGGCCGTCGGGAAGCCCAGCGGGCTGGTCTCGAAGCCCAGCGCCGCGTACTTGTCCAGGATGAAGCCCTGCACCCGGTGCGCGCCGGTGGCCGGGCTGTAGAACATCGGGCCGTGCTCGAAGGCCTGCACCGAGCCGTCGCGGCTGGGCGTGCGCGCCTCGGCCGCGACGGGATACCCGGCCGGACCGCGCTCGTAGCCCTGCTTGCCCCACTCCTCCAGGAACGCGCCGCGCATCACCTGCGCGCCGGTCTGCGGCGTCCAGTAGATCGAGCCGCCCTCGAAGGTCTGCATGCGGCCACGGCCGTCGGGCAGGCCCTGTTCGTCCCCGGTCGGCAGGCCCAGCGGCGATGTCGGCCCGCCGACCCCGGCGTAGGTGCCGCCGATCCGGCCACCGACCGCGTGCGCGCCGGTCGCCGCGGAGTGGAACACCTTCCCGTTCTGGAAGTCCTGCACCATGCCCGCCGCCACCGGGTATTCCGCCGTCAGGCAGTTGCCCAGCCAGGCCGCGGCCTGGGCGGCCGGGCCGATCGCGCCGCCGGTGCCGCAGGTGGTGCCGCCGGGATCGGTGCCGAGCGCGGCGGCGGCCTGCGGCCAGGACTGCCGCATCTCGAAATCCCAGTACGGCCACGTGTGCGTGCCCGCGGGACGGTAGTTCGCCTGCACCGGGATCGCCAGCTTCTCCAGCTTGGCGACGAAGTTCTCGGTCGACAGCCGCGCCAGGATCTCCAGGCCGGTCCCGGCCCAGTTCTCGCTCAGCAGCGGCACCTCGCCCAGCTGATCGTGATTGCCCGCAAGGCCGCTGCCGCTGGAGACGTACATGCTGACGCCTTTGAGTTTGTCGGCCAGCAGATACGGATCGTGCGCCGCCCACTCCGGCCCACCGGGCGGGCCCCACATCGACACCGCGTCGAAGCCACCGGCGTCCTTGTTGGCGAAGGTGATCGCCTGCGGCATGCCGAGCGTCGTCGTGGTCAGCAGGCCCGAGTACGAGGCCACGTACTTCATCAGGCCGGGATTGCGGCCCGCCAGGTTCATCGCGGCCGTGCCGCCCATCGAAAGGCCCTGCACGCCACGCACTTCCGTGGTGCGCCAATCGCGTTCGAGGATCGGCGGGAGCTCCTTGGTCAGGAAGGTCTCCCACTTGTAGGTGTGGCCGTTGTCGGGCGCGAGCCAATCGGAGTACCAGCTGGACTGGCCGCCGACCGGCAGCACCACGTTGACGTTCTTGTCGGCGTAGAAGCCCTCGGCGTCGGCGTCCTTGGTCCAGCCGTTCTCGTCGTCCTGGGCGCGCAGGCCGTCCAGCATCAGCATCATCGGGAACTTCGCGTCGGGACGGACATTCCAGTCGCGCGCCAGCAGCATCTGCACCTGGATCGGCGTGTTCATGGCGGGCGAGTACACCCACATCGCCACCCGGCGATCAGAGAGCCATTCCACCCGCTGCACCCCGGCGACGCCGGTCTGCGCCTGCGCGTGGGCGGGCACCGCGACCGTCGGCGCGAGCAGGGCCGCGGTCATGGCGGCCATACCGAGGATCCGCCGCATCGGCGCTCGGACACGATGTTTCAACACGCGCGACCCTCCTCATCCCCGCCCTGGGACTGCCTCATCGTTCGTTGTACCGCAGTACCGGCCGATAACCCGGGAGGACACGCGAGCGCCCCGCACAGCAAAAAGACCGGCTCACCCTGCGGGTGAACCGGTCTTCTCAGCGTTGCTGGGCGGAAACTATCAGGCGCCCAGCGCGCCCAGGATCTGCGGACGCGCCTTCCACAGCTGGTCCTCCCAGTACTTCCAGGAGTGGGTGCCGTTGGCCGGGAAGTCGAAGGTGGCGGCGATGCCGAGCGACTTCAGGCGGCTCTGGAACGCCAGCGTGCTGACGAACGAGATGGCCTCGATGCCCATGGCGTTGGCGGTGTTGTACATGCCGCCGAGGCCGGCCGGACGATCGTGCTGGCCGGGCAGGCCGTTGGCCGAGGAGATGAACATCGGCAGGCCACGCAGCTCGGGCGCGAAGACCATCGGGTCCATCCGCAGCCACGCCGGGCTCCACGGAGCGGCCATGGAGTCGACGTTGAAGCGGCCGGCGTCGAGCATCATCACGCGGATGGCCTCACGCATGCCGGGGGCACCCCAGTTCAGCGGGCCCGAGAGCGAGGACGCGTGCTTGAACTGGTCGCGGTGCAGGGCGGCGAGACGCAGGGCGGCCGGGCCACTCATCGACAGGCCGAGCACCGCGTTGTTCTTGCGGGAGACGCCGTAGCCCTCGAGGAAGGCCGGCAGCTCCTCGGTCAGGAAGGTCTCCCACTTGTAGGTGGTCTTCTGGCCGTTGGTGTTCGAGGCCGCGGTCCAGTCGGCGTACCAGCTGGACTGGCCACCGACCGGCATCACCAGGGTGACGTTGTCGCCTGCGAACTGCTGCATCGCGTTGGTCTCGAAGGACCAGGCGTTGCGGTCGTCGCGGGCGCGCAGGCCGTCGAGCAGGTAGAGCGCGGCGTTGCCACCGTTGCGCGCCCACTGCACCTGGACCTTCACCGGGCCCATCTTCGACGGCACCATCAGCTCTTCGTAGCCACCGGCGGGCGCGCGCAGCGCCGGCACGGACGCGGGGGCGGCGAACGCCATCGGGGCCGCCCCTGCGGCGATCGGCAGCACGAGGGCTGCGGCGCCGACAGCTAGAATTCGATTACGCCAACCGCGAGGTGCAACTCCCCGGGACGTGCCCGGCTGGTCACCCTTCGGCGCGGCGGCCTTGCCGAAACGCATGTGAATTCCGCTCTCTTTCTGCTGTTGTGGCATGCCAGACCCGTCTCCGACATCGGCCCGGATCCCGACAGTCCGGCCGATCAGACAGGTGAAACAACGATCTGGTCACACTTTCGCTCGCTGGAGGATATTCGACCCACGAATTACTTGCAAGGGCAACGGAACTCGCCGGTATTAAACCGGAGAGCCGGTCTGTCGAGCCGAGCAGGTCAGCACCCGTGAACATCCGGTTCGGCCACGATTCCACTCGGAAAACAAACGCCCGGTGCACGAATGCACCGGGCGTTCTGGTTGTCTCGGGCGACAGGCGTCAGCCGATGTTGTTCGACATATCCGGGATCATCCGCAGCGCCTCGTCGTTCCAGTTGTTCCAGGCGTGGATGCCGAACGCCGGGTACGAGTAGACGACATTGCGGGCGCCGAGCGTCGCCATCCTGACCTCGAAGGCGCGCGTGTTGGCCAGCGCCAGCGCCTCCAGCGCCATGCCGTTGACGGTGTTCATGTTCGGGCCGTCGGTACCGGTCGGCAGGCCCGAGGCCGCGGCGACCCAGAGCCGGGTGTTGTTGCCGACCAGATTCGGGGCGAAGACGAACGGGTCCATCCGCAGCCACTGCGGGCCCCACGGCGGCGCCATCGAGTCGACGTTGTAGCCGCCCGCGTCCAGCATGGCGATGCGGATTGCCTCGCGCATGCCGGGTGCCGAGATGTTCAGGTAGCCGGAGAACGCGCCGGCGAAGGAGAACTGATCCGGGTGGTAGGCGGCCAGCGTCAGCGCGGCCGAGCCACCCATCGACAGCCCGAACACCCCGTTGCGGTGGCGGCTGAAGCCGAGCCGGCCGGCGAGGGCGTTCGGCAGATCGTTGGTGAGGAACGATTCCCACTGGTACCGGTAGCTCTTGCCGGGCCCGCCGGAGAGCGCGTTGGCCGCGCCGGAGCCCGCGTTCGGCGCGCCGTTACCGGCAATACCGAAGAATTCGCTGGGCGAGTTCCAGTCGGCATAGAAGCTCGACATACCGCCGACCGGCATCACCACGTTGATATCCGCCGCGGCGAGCGCATTCGGGATATCCGTTTCGATCTCCCAGCCGTTGAGGTTCTCCGGCGCGCGCATGCCGTCGAGGACGTAGGCGACGCGATTGGTATTGCCGTTTCGCGCCGGGAGAATGCGCGTCTTGATCGGGCCCATCCCGGAGTCGACCCAGAAGTCGAAGGCGGCGGGGTTGAATCCGGCGGACGCGGGGGCGGCGCCGCCCGCGATGACCGTTCCGATCGGCACCAGCAGTGCCATGGATACGCCGGCGGCCCAGCGCCGAGCCCACGATCCGGGGGCTGCGGTCTTCACGGGCCGACGCTTCCAGCGCAGTGTTCGCATTCGACTAGACCTTTCTCGGCTGAACCGACAGCGCAAACCCCGAGCTATACCGTCGGATCCCTCATCGGGCGTCGAAAGCGATCAATCCAGGGCAAAACGGACGAATCAACCTCGACGCATGCTCACTGTGTATGAATCAATGACGAATGCTTACATGTTGCTGGAAAGTGACCCAGAGCACAACTCACGGTGACCTGCCGCACGTAATTCGTCACCGGCTATCAGTCGGATCGTGACGGAAACGAAGAAAACCGCCCGGTGCGTAAGGCACCGGGCGGTTCGTCTTCGAGCGGATCGAGCTAGCCGATGTTGGCCGACAGATCCGGGATCATGCGGTTGACCTCGGTCTCCCAGTTGCGCCAGTTGTGCACGCCGGTGAGCGGGAAGTCGAAGTTCGCGTTGCCGCCGCCGAGGGTGGCCATGCGCACCTGGAAGGCGCGGCTGTTCACCATCGCGAGCAGCTCCAGCGGCACACCCTGGACGATCTCCATCGGGTTGGACACGTCACCGGCGCCCGGGATACCGCTGGCCGCCGACACCCACACGCGGGTGCCGTTGGCCACCAGCCGCGGCGCGAAGACGAACGGGTCCATCCGCAGCCACTGCGGGCCCCACGGCGGCGCCATGGCGTCGATGTTGAAGCCACCGGCGGAGACCATCGCCACCCGCATCGCCTCACGCATACCCGGCGCCGAGATGTTCAGGTAGCCGGAGAACGAACCGGCGAAGCTGAACTGGTCCGGGTGGTAGGCGGCCAGCGTCAGCGCGGCCGAGCCACCCATCGACAGACCGAACACACCGTTGTTGTTGGGGTTGAAGCCGAGCCGGGCCGACAGCGCGTTGCGCAGGTTGCCGGTCAGGTAGCTTTCCCACTTGTAGGTGTTCTTCTTGCCCGCGACCTGGGCAGGCGCGATCGACGAGCCCGTCATCGCGGACCCGGTGGCCGCCGAACCGGTCGAGCTGCCGCCCGAGCCGGTGTCGAGACCGAAGAAGTTGCTCGGGGCGTTCCAGTCGGCATAGAAGCTGGACTGGCCGCCGACCGGCATGACGACATTGATGTTGGCCGCGGTCAGCGCCCGGGCGACATTGGTGTCGATCTCCCAGCCGCTGAGGTCGTCGCGGGCCCGCATGCCGTCGAGCGCGTACACGACGCGACCGGTGTTGCCGTCGGCCGCGCGGAAGATCCGGTTCTTGATCGGGCCCATCTCGGAGTCGACCCAGAAGTCGAAGCCACTGGGATCGAACGCCGCCGAAGCGGTGCCGGTCGGGCCGGCCACCGCCGCACCGAGCGGTAGGACAACAGCCAGGGAGAGAAGCATCGACCGCTTGAGCCAGCCGGCTCCCCGGGCTCTGAGACGTCCGCCACGCATTCTGTTTTGGGCCTTTCCTCGTGCGGTTCGCGCGGAACCGCGGTTGCAAATGACCGCCGACTTACTACCGGCACACCAGTGCGCCGACGGGCCGTTCCTCGAAGACCATATCGTGACATCGATAGCCTGGCGTTACCGAAAAGTGATTAAGCGGCGAACGCCACTGGGAAACCCCAGGCCAGGGGTGTAACCACTGAGCCGACGGATAACCCGTGGGCCCAGTGTGACGCATGTAGACCGTTTCAGCGCGGCGGCTCGGGGAATGGATCAACCAATCCGCAGCGCTGGATCTCGTACTTGGGCACCCGGTCGATCCGGTACTTCGCGAAACTCAGCGCATGACGCAGGTTGTGCCTGAACCGGTCGAAGGTGAGCGGATCGCGGGTGGAGATCATCAGCGCCTGCGTTTCCGGGCACGACATCGCCGTGCGCGCCTGGGTGACCCACTCCTCGTCCATGTACCAGGGCATCCACGGGTGGATGTCCACCATGCCCGAGTCGACGACCACCCAGTCCGGGTACAGGCTCTTGTCGTGCCCGATGCGGCCGTCGGCGAGCCGGTCCGAATGCGCGGCCAGCGGGTAGGCCAGGCCCATCGGATCGATGACGCGCACGCTCAGCGGCACGTTCATGCTGGTCATGCCCAGGTTCAGGAAGTAGACCGTGTGCCCGGCGCCGCCCTCGGGGATCGGCTGCGGCGGCGGGTCCAGGTACCAGAACGTGTACGACGGCGAGTTCAGCAGCAGGCCGCCGTTGGGGTTGGCCGCGATGTCGTTGACCATCGCCCGCATGCGCGGGTAGTCGAGGTAGTCCTCGGCCAGGATCGGATGATCCTTGCCGGTGTTGAGCACGTAGTAGACGCGCTCGTCGACGATGCCGGAGGAACTGATCTTGGTGCCGGTCTTGATCGCGGTGGTGCTCGCCGCGTACAGCGACCAGCCCGCGGTGCCCAGCAGCGCGGCCAGCACGACCACGGTCGACCAGTCACGGGGGGTGAACGCCCGCAGCCCGCCGACCGGCAACCGGATCGGCACGACCGCCACCGGCAGCAGCAGCAGGAACAGCTGGGTCAGCAGCATCCGGCCGTGCATGAAGTCACCGCCGACGCGGATCGCGTAGACCGTCAGCAGCAGGCCGCTGCCCAGCACCATGGTGACGACCGCGCTCGGCGACCGCAGCCAGGTCCGGATCGCCGCCACCGACCACCGCGGCCGCACCGCGACCCCGCGCGCCACCGCGGTGACCACACCGGCGATCAGCAGCACGAGCAGCGGAATCCACAGGTAGTACGGGCCGACCAGGTCCCACAGGTACTTCATGCCCTGGCCCCACTTGGCCCCGCCCGCGTCCTTGGCGACCGCGGTGTTCGGGTAGGGCAGGCCGTAGTAGCCCATCCGCCAGATCTGGTAGGCCACCGGCACGATCCCGGCGACGAACACGATCAGCGCGCGCAGCGCGATCGGGCCGTACCGGAACCGCGGCATCGGGGCGAGGAAGATCATGCCGAGGGCGAGCACGCCGATCAGCGTGGCCTCCGGCCGGATCAGCGGCGCTAGACCGGCCAGGAAGACGAGTCCGAGCAAGCTCGGCACGCGCACCACCGCGGCCTGGCTCCAGCGGATCAGCAGCCACCACAGCAGCCCGACCCAGCAGATCACCAGGCCGCTCTCCAGCCCGGAGGTGGCGTAGTCACGGGCGGGCGGCAGCGCGATGTAGACGAGCACGCCCGCCGGGATGAGCAGCTGACCGCTGGTCCCGCCCCACAGCCGGGCGGTGCCGAGCATGGCGAACACGATCGCCAGCAGCGAGACCGTCAGCGCGACGCCGAGCACCACGTACTCGAGCCGCGCCTGGGTGAGCCAGCTGAAGAACCAGACCAGGTAGGTCCACGCGGTACTGGTGTTGGCCTCGACCCGCTCGTCCATGTTGAAGACGGGGCCGTTGCCCGCGAGCAGGTTGCGCACCGTCCGCAGCACGATGAGGCCGTCGTCGGCGATCCAGCGCCGCTGCCAGGCACCCACCGCGAACACGACGACGGTGAGTACCACCCCACCGACGAAGGTGGCGCGGGACAGGGTCGCGAAACGGGCGGTCGGACGCGCCGACTGCTCGTCGTCGCGTAGCCGCTCGTATTCGGTTGTTTCCTGCTCCGCTACCACGATCTCGTCAGGTGAGATAGACAGCGACACCTACCGCTCCGATCCAGGCAATAGCGAGGAACTGCAGGATGCGGTCCCCCAGCGCGATCTCTTCGGGTTCACCGGCCTCGCCACCGTCGACGTCGACCGCGTAACGCAGGATTGCGATGGTAAACGGGATCATGGAGATCGAGTACCACTGGGTGTCCCGAGCCGAGTCCTGCTGGAACGCCCAGAGGCCGTAGAACACCACGACGGCGGTGGCCGCGAGCGTCCAGATGAAGCGCAGGTAGGTCGGCGTGTAGTACTGCAGCGACTTGCGGATCTTCGCGCCGGTCTCCAGCGCGATCTGCAGTTCCGCGTAGCGCTTGCCCGCCGCCATGAACAGCGAACCGAACGCCATGATCAGCAGGAACCACTGCGACAGGGCGATGCCGGCGGCCGCGCCACCGGCGACGGCGCGCAGCAGGAAGCCCGAGGACACGATGCAGATGTCGAGCACGGCCTGGTGCTTGAGGCCGAGGCAGTAGGCCAGCTGGATGGCGATGTAGATGGCCATCACCACGGCCAGGTGCCAGGACGCCAGGAACGAACCGGCGATCGAGCCGATCAGCAGCACCACGGCCAGCGCGTACGCCAGGTTGACCGGGACGACGCCCGCCGCGATCGGGCGGAACCGCTTGGTCGGATGCGCCCGGTCGGCCTCGACATCGAGCGAGTCGTTGACCAGGTAGATACCCGAGGCCGCCATGCAGAACACCACGAACGCGATCGCGACGTGCACGAGCACGCCGGCGTCGCTGATCGCCTCGGGCCCGACGGCCAGCGGCGCGGCGAGCACGAGCACGTTCTTCACCCACTGACGTGGGCGCATGGCCTTGATGACACCGCCGACCAGAGTCTTCGGCGGGCCCTTCACCACGCCCTCGTCGAGGACGGCGGCGGACGGTTCTTCGCTCATCTCAGCCAAGGTTCTTTCGGTTGCGGTCACTGTCGGAGTCTCTTTTCGGCGGCTAGCACGGCGGCTGCCGACGCGGCCCCCAATGCGGAACCGGCGAGCACGTCGGAAGGGTAATGCACCCCGAGGACGACCCGGGAAAGGAGCATCGGAGGCACGAGCACCGCTGGCAAGGGTAGCCCGGTCAACCGGCCGAGCAACACCGCAGCCGCCGTGGTGGACGTGGCGTGCGAGGACGGGAAGCTCAGCTTGCTCGGCGTCGACACGTTGACCTGCACCGCAGGACTGTCCGGGCGCGGGCGCCGGACGATCCGCTTGATCACGATCGACGCGGCGTGCGCGCCGACGGCGCCGACCGCGACACCGGCCCACTGCCGACGGCGCGGCTTGTCGACCAGCCAGCCCGCCGCGGCGATGCCGACCCAGCCCAGCGCGTGCTCACCGAAGTGCGACATGCCGCGCGCGGCCGAGACGACGGCCGGGTTGGTGCCGATGGTCGTCTGCACGGTGTTGATGATGCCGACCTCGAGCGGCACCTCGATGTACTCGTCGTCGCCGCACGCGCAGGCGCACTCACCGCCGCAGCCTTCCTCGGCCAGCTCCAGCTCGGGCAGTTCCGGGTTGATCGCGTTCACTTCTTCTCGGTTCCGTTCTGGCTGAGGCCGAAGGTCTTCTCCCACGCCGCCGTGCTGGTCAGCTCGGCGTGCGCGGCCCGGTAGCGCTGCTGCATCTCCGGGAAGCGGGCGGTGAGCTCCTTGCGCAGGCGCATCGCTTCCTTGAGGAGCTCGGCGGCCTTGCGCGGGTCGCGCTTGCGGTAGACGACGCCACGGCCGTCGGCGGTCGTCACGGTGACGCCGTCGACCTGGGACAGCAGGAACCAGCGCGCGTCCAGCGTCGGCACGTTCAGCTGCGGGGTGTCGTGCGCGGCCGGGTCGGCCTTGCGGAAGTTGTGCACCACGCCCTTGGCCAGGCGCGCGACCTTGGCGATCGGGTTGCCCGGCTCGCCGACCGCGCCGACGCCGTGCCGGTTGGCCAGCGGCAGTTCGGTCGAGGACGGCAGCACCACGGCGTCCGGGTAGTCCTTGCGCATCGCGTGGATCTTGCCCAGCGCGCTCGGCAGCAGGTCGAACAGACCCTCCGGACCGGCCAGGAAGTCGCGGATCGCCTCGTTCTGGATGGCGACCGTCGAGTACTCCAGGCACAGCAGGTGCTTGAGCGTGGCCTTGACCGTGTTCACGATCATCGGCTTGCCGTCACCCGGCAGGTGCAGCGAGGCGACGACCAGGCGGTTGCGCAGGTGGAAGTACGCCTGCCAGTCGATCGCGTCGTCCTTGTCGGACCAGGCCATGTGCCACACGGCCGCACCCGGCAGGGTGATGGTCGGGTAGCCGGCCACGCGGGCGCGCAGGCCGTACTCGACGTCGTCCCATTTCAGGAACAGCGGCAGCGGCTGACCGATCTGCTCGGCCACCTGCCGCGGGATCACGCAGGTCCACCAGCCGTTGAAGTCGACGTCGATGCGCCGGTGCAGCAGCTTGGAGTTGTCGCGGTCCTTGAGCGGGTACTTCGAGAAGTCGTGGTCGTACTCGACGTTCGGCGCCGAGGACCACATGAAGATCCCGCGATCGACGACCTCGCCCATGCTGTGCAGGTGCGAACGCTCCTGCAGGTTCAGCATCTGCCCGCCGACCAGCAGCGGCGACTTGGCGAACCGGGAGAACGCCAGCGCGCGCAGGATCGAGTCGGGTTCGATCTCGATGTCGTCGTCCATGTAGACGATGAACTCGGCGTCGGTCTTGAGCGCCTCGTACATGACCCGGCTGTACCCGCCGGACCCGCCGAGGTTGGGCTGGTCGTGGATGCTCAGCCGGTCACCCAGCGTCGCGGCGGCCTCGGTGAAGCCGGGCTCGTCGACGACCTTGCGATTGCCCTGGTCGGCCACGATCACCGCGGCGACATTGCCGAGCACCAGCGGGTCCGAGCCCAGCGCGGCCAGCGTCTTGACCAGGTCGGTGGGCCGGTTGAAGGTGGGCATGCCGACCGCGATGGTGCCGGTGCCCGGCGCCTCCTGCGGGGCGTACCAGCCGCCGGCCAGCAGCGTCACCGCCGTGTCGGTGGTGATGTCGAACCAGATCCAGCCGCCGTCCTCGAACGGGCCGAGATCGGTCTCGAACTCCACGAACACCGAGTCCGCGCCCTGGGCGACGGCGAATTCTTTGCCTTGCACATGGATTCGCGAGCCGTCGGCCTTCGAGCGGTACACGTCGACGCGGCCGTGCCCGGCCAGCTCCAGCCGCAGCACCACCGAGTTCAGCACGCTCCAGCGCCGCCAGTAGCTGGCGGGCAGCGCGTTGAAGTAGGTGCAGAACGACACCTCCGACTCCGCGCCGATCGAGAGCGCGGTCCGGCTGGTGGCGTGTGCGCGGCGCGCGTTGGTGGTGGATTCCTCCAGGTAGAGGGTCCGCACGTCGAGCGGCTCGCCCGGCCGGGGCAGGATGATCCGCTGCAGCAGCGCCTTCGCCCGCGTCTCCGTCGTCACGTCGTCGAGCACCGGCTGCGCGCTCACGCCTCGTCCACCAAAGCCGCGCCGGACTCCAGGTGCGGACGCAGCACGTTCTCGAACATGCTCAGCGCCGAACCGATCGCCATGTGCATGTCCAGGTACTGGTAGGTGCCGAGGCGGCCGCCGAAGAGCACCTTCTTCTCGGCGGTCTCCTTCTTGGCGAGCTCGCGGTAGGCCAGCAGCTTGGCGCGGTCCTCGGGGGTGTTGATCGGGTAGTACGGCTCGTCACCGGTCTGCGCGAAGCGGGAGAACTCGCGCATGATGACCGTCTTGTCGGTCGGGTAGTCGCGCTCCGGGTGGAAGTGGCGCGGCTCGATGATGCGGGTGTACGGCGCGTCGGCGTCGTTGTAGTTCATCACCGAGGTGCCCTGGAAGTCGCCGATCTCGAGTACCTCGGTCTCGAAGTCGATCGTGCGCCAGCCCAGCTCGCCCTCGGCGTAGTCGAAGTAGTGGTCCAGCGGGCCGGTGTAGACGACCGGCGCGTCCGGGCTGGCCGCGACGATCTCCGCACGCACGTCGAACCAGTCGGTGTTCAGGCGCACGTCGATGAGGTCGGAGGCGGCCATGTTCTCCAGCCACTTCGTGTACCCCTCCTTGGGCAGGCCCTCGTAGGTGTCGTTGAAGTAGCGGTTGTCGAAGGTGTAGCGCACCGGCAGGCGGGTGATGTTGCCCGCGGGCAGTTCCTTCGGGTCGGTCTGCCACTGCTTGGCGGTGTAGTCACGCACGAACGCCTCGTAGAGCGGGCGCCCGATCAGCGAGATCGCCTTCTCCTCGAGGTTCTGCGCGTCGGCGGTCGCCACCTCGGCGGCCTGCTCGGCGATCAGCGCCTTGGCCTCTTCGGGGCTGAAGTAGCGGCCGAAGAACTGCGAGATCAGGCCCAGCCCCATCGGGAACTGGTAGGCCTGGCCCTTGTGCAGCGCGAACACGCGGTGCTGGTACCCGGTGAACTCGGTGAACTGGGTGACGTAATCCCACACCTTCTTGTTCGAGGTGTGGAACAGATGCGCGCCGTACTTGTGGATCTCGATGCCGGTTTCGGGCTCCGGCTCGGAGTAGGCGTTGCCACCGAGGTGGTAGCGCCGGTCGATCACCAACACCCGCTTGCCCAGCAGGTTCGCGGCACGCTCGGCGACGGTCAGGCCGAAGAAGCCGGAGCCGACCACGATCAGGTCGTAAGCAGAATTATCGGAGTTACCCGGGGACGATGCGACGGTCACGGGTGCCCAGCGTATCGGAAGACGCCGGATTGTCCCGGCGGAGTCGCCGACCTGCCGCTGAGCTGGGGTGATGCGCTCGGCTCACCGGTGCGGGTCTCCTGGCGTGTATCCGGGGGATGGATGCCCACCGGAATGGGGTTCGATGTGCCCGTCGCCTCCTCGCGAAGGTCGCGCTGCGATTGCCGAGAGCACGAGCATGACGAGCAGGAGGACTGCCAGCACCACGCCGAACGTGGCGAGGCGCTCCCCTGGGTAGTCTCCGACGATGAGGTCGCCGCCCAGTCCGGCTTGATGGATCCTGATGGCGACCAAGCTCGAGAACACCGAGTCCGGGACCATCCCGTACGCGTTCACCGCGAGGCAGCTTGCTGTCATGACCGCGACAAAGGCGGTACTCGATCGCTCGGGCCGACGGGTCATCCTGGCCACGACGAATACCCCGAAGGCGGCAACGATCAGATGTGCCAGGGTCATCGGCACCAGCAGCCGACCGGTACTCCAGTCCCTTCGGCCCAGCCATTGGATCGTCAACAGACCCAACCCCGCAAAACCTGCTGCATGGCAGGTGAGGAGCACGGCGAGCACCACCACCGCACGTCGTGTTAGCACACGCCATAACGGCGACGCCCCGCCCCGAGGCTGTGCGCCCGGAAACCCCCGATGCCCCACGTCCGCCCCCGGTTGTGGGTAACCGGCCACCATCGGCGCATGAGTCCCCGGCGTCTGCCACCACTCCCCACCCGGCTGTCCCTGCCCGGCCGGCAACAGCCCGGGATGCGGGTACCCGGCCGGTGCTTCGCCGAAGCCCGGTGACGCAGACGCAGGACCCGGATATCCGGGCTGACCACGCGACGCACCCTGTACAGCGGGCGACGGCCCAGCATGTGGGAATCCGGGCGCAACGCCGAATCCCGGCACTGCGGCCGATGGAACCTGATGCCCGAAGTACTGACCGTTCGGCGTAACTTGCCCGGCGAACGGCTGCCCGGGATACGGGGCGCCAGGTGCGACACCAGAGCTCGGAACTCCGGCGGATGCGCTCGGATACCCCGGGCGCTGGTCGAGAGATGCGGAACCGGCCGGGGCACCGGTGTCGTACTGCGCGGTTGCCGGAGCCGGGCCCGGGAGCCCCGCAACCGGCTGCACCGCAATGTCATTCGGATCAGGACTGGATGGCTGACTCATGTGCGTCCCCCTTCTGGCACAGACTGCTCGATACCTCGGTACGGAAAATACGCCGTGGACGAGCGTCGATCCCACAGCCCGCCAACCACTTCAGCATCGACACCTCAGTGGTACAGGTGTCCCGGTGGTGGAACGCGGTGACCCGGTGTCGCAGGCCCGTAGGCGTATCCCCCGGGCAACGACCCCATCTGCGGCTGCCCGCCGACGCCCTGCGGCACCTGCCCGGATCGAGGCCGTCGCGGCCGGCTCGCCGCTGCCGAGACCAGCAGGAGAACGACGAGGAGCGAGCCGAGCACCAACCCGGCCAAGGGGATCAGCGATCCGAGCTGGTTCCCGGGGGCTGTCAGCCCGCCGGGCTCGGCGTACTGCGACAGGAACGCCGCCGCCAGCGCAACGACGAGCGCTCGGCCGTATCTGACCTGCTGGGCGAGTAACAATCCACCGATCGCCCAGAACAGCGTGAGAACCAGGTTGCCCGCGGCGCTGTCCGAGATCTGCTCGGTCGTCGCGGACCCCGCGTCGGGATTCGCCGCGACCCACCGGAATCCGATGATCGCGGTGATCACCGAGATGGCGGCGAGGAGCAGTGCGAGCGCCGCCATCGTCCGACGCAGCGGCACACCCGAACCGGCGGCGGGTGTGAGCCGACCGGGGCGACCCAGGCGCCCCGCGTCGGTCGCAGGCCGAGGTCGGCCCACCGGAGACCCCGCGTCCGACGCCGACCAGGGTTGGCCTACCGGAAGCCCCGCATCCGGTGTCGGCCGCGGTTGGCCCAGGTGAAGCCCCGCGTCCGGTGTCGGCCTGGGTTGGCCAACGTTGGCCCCGGGGTACGCGTCGGCTCCCGGCGAGAGCCACCATTCCCCCGCACCCGGACCCTCGTGACCTGGGCCGTACTGCACGGTCGGCGGTGCTGGCAGCGCGGAAACCGGCTGGGCGACACCCTCGCTCGGAGCGTGGCCGGACGGATGGCTCATGCGTGATCCCCCCTGCGCGCGCGTCAGTAGTACGGGTAGGGAGCGTACGCAGGTTGGCGGGCGGCCCGAATCCAGCGACCCGTGGACGGGGCTGCGGCGCAGAGGAGGATGAGCAGCGGGATGCAGGTGGCGACGACGCTGCCGATGACCACGGCGGGCGGGGCGCCTTCGCTGGCCGCGATCGCGACCGAGATCGCGCTGATCAGCAGGCCGATCGTGGACAGGATGATCAGGATGACCCGGCCCGCGGTCTTGCGGCGGAACAGCAGGATCGAGCCGAGCAGCCACAGCAGGGCGGGGATCGCGGCGATCGCGATACCGGCGATCGTTCCGGCGCGGGCGTCGTCGCTGCGGACCGAGTCGGTGTTCAGCTCGGTGGCCGCGACCACGCCGAGACCGATCAGCGCGAACAGCGAGATCAGCAGGGAGAGCAGGGCCGCGGTGATTCCGGTGCCACCGCCTGCCCGCTGCGGTGCGCCGTAAGCCGGTGCGCCGTAACCGTATCCGGGCGCGGGTTGCTGCGCGTACCCGTACGGCTGCGGGGCGTAGCCCTGCTGCGCGTAGGGATCGGCCGCGTAGCCGGGTTGCGCGTAACCGCCCGCGTACGGGTCGTGGCCCTGCTGTGGACCATACGGGTATCCCATGGTGTCCCCCTCCGAAACGAGCGCGGCGTCGCGCCGCTGACCTGCCGAAACTATACGGCCGAACCGACAGCCCGCTCGGTCCGAGCGTAGGCCGCCGTCCACGGCAGCGCCGCGGGCACCAGCACCAGCGCGCCGAGCGCGACGGCCGCCAGCGCGGCCGCCCAGCTGTGGTTCACGATCGCCGTCACCGCACCGGGTACCCCACCGAACCCGATCGGAATCGATCGGAGGACGGATTCCTCGGCGAACCAATGGATGCCGTACTCGGAGTCGTAGTTCACCAGCGTGGCCAGCAGCCCGAGCACGCCGAGCCCGAGCTGCGCGGCCGCCGCCACGATCAGCACCCACCGGCCGGACTCGTCGCGCCGGGCCAGCAGCATGCCGCCGTAACCGAACGCGAACGCCGCCACCAGCGCGCCGAGCGTGGCGAACAGGGCCAGCGAGTCGTCGAGCCGGTCGGGGTCGTTCAGGAAGGCGCGCACCAGGACCACGGCCCCGACCAGGTTCGCCACCGCGGCAACTCCGGCACAGCACACGGCGACGATCGCCGTCACCTCACCGGCTTTCGACTTCGCATCCTGCACGACCATGGCTCGACCGTATCCCGAGTCGGCCTAGCGCGTCGTGGTCCACCGGCGCGTCGGCTCGATCAGGCTGAGCACCAGGATCACCCCATTGAGCGCGAGCCACCAGTCCAGCGGCCCGACCCGCAGCCCGTGCCCGGCCCCGTTGAGCACGACGACCAGCAAGGTCGCCCCGCTCATCGCCCCCGATATCCCCACCAGAATCCGCCTGCCGAGCATCCGCCGCCGCAACAGCAGCACCGCCCCCAGCAGATACACCACCCCCAGCCCACCGACGATCCCCGCGCCCGCGTAATCGAGCTCGATCTCCCGCCCGAACGCCCGCACCACCGCCGTCGCCGTGCCGACGATGATCCCGGCACCCCCGACCAGCACCCCGAGCCACCCGGCGACCAGCGCGGTCACCGCGCGAGAAGGCCGCTCGGGCTCCACCTGATCCACCACTATCCCCTGCACGTTGTCGTCGTCGCCGTCAGTTATACGGCGCGACGGCCGATCGAGCCCGTCGACCGAGGTCCCGGGGCCACGCCGGGCAGCCCGAGACGCCGAAAGCCGCGTCCGGGCGGGTGGCGTCCGGGCGCGGCTTCCTGCTAGTTCCCGGCTGGGCGCCGGGTGAAACGCGATCAGGCGGTCCGGCCTGCGACGTGGGCGCGGAAGGCCTCGAGGATGTACTCGGCGGTGCCGTCGCCGTGCACGTCGTAGTTCTTGCGGAAGCGCGGGTCGGCGACGTACATCTCGCCCAGGTTGAGCAGGTATTCGTCGGTCACGGGGCGGCCCTGGGTGCCGTCGCCGAGCCAGGCGCGGTGCCTGGCGACGATCGCCTGGACGGTCTCGCCGTCGACGGGCAGGCCCGCGGCATGGGCCTTGCCGAAGTCGGCGGAGATGTCGAGCTGGGTCTGCAGGAATCCCTGCTTGTCCGCTTCGCTCAGCGAGCGCCACCAGCGGTCGCCGCTCTCGTAGGCCTCCTTGCCCCAGCGTTCGGTGACCTCGTCCTTGTACTGGGTGTGGTCGAAGCCGTCGAAAACCTCTGCGGCCATGAGTGGTTCACCTCTTTCGGTCTTGTGCAACGTGGTCGACACCGATTCGATCCGGCGCGCGATCAGATCCTGTTGCTGCCGCAGCAGCTCCAGGTGGGTCCGCAGCGCGTCCGCGGTGTCCTGTTCCCCGGCGAGAACCTCGGCGATCACCGGAAGGCCGAGCCCGAGTTCGCGCAGCAGCAGGATGCGCTGCAGGCGGATCAGGGAGTTCTGGTCGTAGTAGCGGTAGCCGTTGGCGCCGATCCGGCTCGGTTCCAGCAGGCCGAGCTGCCCGTAGTGGCGCAGCGTGCGGCTGGTGGTGCCCGCGGCTTTCGCGAGGTCCTGGATGGACCATTCACCCGCCATGACCTTCCCTTTCTCGTCGGTGTCCCCAGTCTGCAAGTTGACGCTACGTCAAGGTCAACCCCGAAGGTCAGAACCCGATCTCTACCTCGACGGCGTCGCGCTCGGCGTACATCCGCCAGTACCTGGCACCGAGTTCGGCATTGCCGATGCGGGGCAGCACCAGGCCGTCGGGGATCAGTTCGGGATGCGCGTCGATCTCCAGCTGCACGGCGCTGTGCTCGATCAGCGCGCCGATCGCCAGCAGCCCGACGTAGACCCCGGTGCCGTCGAGCTCGGCGGCCAGCTGCCGGACATAGGCCCGCTGAGCCCCCAGCGCGACCCCCATATTCGCCAGGTAGGGCTGCAGATTCGCCTCCGAGGCGCCCGAGGAGAACAGCAGCGCGCCACGGCCGCGTGCGAGCATCCCCGGCAGCAACGCCCGGCCGAGCTCGATCGAGGAGTACACCTTGAGCGCGAACGGCAGCTCCAGCGACCGCCGGTCGACCGCCCTGGTCGACTCGGCGCGGATCGACATCCCCGCGGCCGCCGCGTGCACCGCCACCTCGATCGGCCCCAGCTTCTCCTCGACCCGCGCGACGACCTCGGTCAGCTGCGCGGAATCGGTGATGTCGGCCGCGAACGGCTCGGCCTCGACGCCGTCGGCGCGCAGGGCCGCCGCGCGTTCGGCGGCCGCGGCCGGGTCGCGGCCGATCACCGCGACCCGAAAACCGTTGCGGCCGAACTCCCGTGCCGTCCCGGCGCCGAGACCTGGTCCGTATCCGAAGATCGCGAGCGTGCTCATCCGACTACCTCACTAAGTTGAGTGCTAGTTCAAGTTTTCGCAAGATAGCACCAAGTTGAACCTATGCTCAAGATAATTGGCAGCGGTGATTTGTAGGATCGGCGAATGCCCGAGGACAAGCCGTTGCGCAGCGACGCCAAGCGCAACCGCGACGCGCTGGTCACCGCGGCCCGCGAGCTCTTCGAGGAACGCGGCCTCGACGCCCCGCTCAAGGACATCGCCGCCCGCGCGGGCGTCGCGATCGGCACCCTCTACAACCGCTTCCCCACCCGCGACGACCTGATCGCCGCCGCCGTCGCCGACCGCGTCGAGGCGGGCACCAGGATCGCCGAGCAGGCGCTCGAGCTCACCGATCCGTGGGAGTCGTTCACGGTCCTGGTCGAGCGGATCTGCGAGCTCCAGGCGAGCGACCGCATCCTCGGCGAACTCGCCCTGCGCAACCCGCCGAGCGAGGCGCTGGCCCGCGCGCGCGAGCACGGGCACGGCCTGATGCGCCGGATCATCGAGCGCGCCCAGGCCGCAGGCGCGCTGCGGCCGGACTGGACGCTCGAGGACATCGCCTTCATCACCTGGTCGCACACGAGCGTGGTCGCCGCGACCGCGACCGTCGCCCCCGACCTGTGGCGCCGCAACCTCGCGCTGATCCTGGACGGCCTGCGCGCGAAAGCCGCGCACCCCCTGCCGGTTCCGGCCCTCACCGAGGACCAGTTGATGCAGGCGATGCGCGGCTGACGGTTCGCTTGTCTCAGCGCGCGGCCGAAACCGTCTCCGGCGCCGGCAGAACCGCGATCTTCGTGATGACTCCGGTCCGCGCGGCGCCCACCGTCGACGCGGCTTCCGGCGCGGCCTTCGGCGGAATCTGGCCGAGCACGGTGCCACCCAGCGCGATGGCCAGGCCGAGGACCTGCAGCGGAGTCAGCGCCTGACCGAGCGCGATCCAGCCGATGACCGCGGCCGACATCGGGCTCAGCAGTCCGAGGAAAGCCACCGACGTCGCGGGCACCCGCGAGATCCCGCGGAACCACAGCCAGTAGGCCAGCGCGGTGCCGATGACGCCGAGGTACAGGTAGCCACCGATGGCCTGCGCGTCCATGGCGGGCGGCGCGCCCTCGATCAGGACGGCGAGCGGCAGGATGAACAGACCGCCCGCGGTCAGCTGCCAGCCGGTCATCGCCAGCGGACCGACGCCGTCGGGACGTCCCCACTTCTTGGTCAGCACGGTGCCCGCCGACATCGACGCCGCGCCGGCCAGCCCGGCGACGACACCGATCGTGTCCAGCTCGGCATTGCCGCGCAGTACCACCAGCGCCACCCCGAAGACGCCGATCAGGCCCGCGAGCACCTTGCGCCGGGTCGGCGCCTCGGACAGCAGGACCGCGGCGAAGCCCAGCGCGATCATCGGCGCCACCGCGCCGAGCACCCCGGCGACCCCGCCCGGCAGCCGGTAGGCCGCCAGGAACAGCAGCGGGAAGAACGCGCCGATATTGAGGATGCCGAGGACGGCGGCGCGACCGAGCCAGATGCCGCGCGGCAGCACCCTGGTCAGCGCCAGCAGCGCGAGACCGGCGGGCAGCGCGCGCATCAGCGCGGTGAACAGCGGCCGGTCCGGCGGCAGGAATTCGGTGGTGACGGCGTAGGTGGAACCCCAGACGATCGGGGTGAGAGCGGTGAGTGCGAGGGTGCCCGCGTAGCCGGTCGGGCGAGTTGCCGTCGTCATGTTCACTCCTGATTGATAATCTCAACATTGAAATATCTACCCGGCGGGATGCCTCATCGTCAAGTAGATGAACGTTAAGATTTTCAATAGAGAGGGATACGCATGCGGGACGCCATCGATCTGATCACCGAGCACTGGGAGATCCAGCGACCCGATGTCGATGTGTCACCGATGGCGATCGTCGGCCGGATCACCCGGCTCTCGCGCGTCCTCGAACAGGACCTCAAGCGCTTCTTCGCCGGTCACGGCCTGGAATTCTGGGAGTTCGACGTGCTCGCGACACTGCGTCGCTCCGGCGGCGACACCGGGCTGACCGCGGGCTCGCTGAACCGCGCCGCGATGGTCACCTCCGGCGCGATCACCAATCGCATCGACCGGCTGGCCGCCAAGAACCTGGTCCGCCGGGTGCCATCGGCCGACGACCGCCGCTCGGTCTTCGTCCAGCTCACCGACGAGGGCAGGGAGCTGGTCGACCGCCTGCTGCCGCTGCACATGGACAACGAGCAGCGCCTACTCGCGGCACTCGGCGCCGACGACCGAGACCAGCTCGCCGGACTCCTGCGCACCCTGGCCATCGGACTGGAGGACACCACCCTCGACTGACCCCGGGCGCTACTCGCCGTCGTGGATTCCCGGCGCGATAGCCGGGCCGTGGGGCACGACGGCTGGGTTCTGCGACCCGACAGCGGGAGCTTGCTGATCGGTAGCGGGATTCACCGAACCACGCGGTGCGGCAACAGGATTCGCGGGACCGAGTGGCGTGGCAGCGGGATTCGCCGGACCGTGCGGCGCGGCGACCGGATGCGGGGGAACGGCGGGATTCGCCGGACCGTGCGCCTGCTCCGGTGATGTACCGAGGACCGGCGCTCCACCCGCGGCGGCCTGAGCAGGCGCACCGGGCTGCGTGCCCGGCGCGACACCCGAGGGCGCGGTGCCCTCCGGCGTCGTCACCTTCGGCTGCCCCGAGGCCGACGGCGGCAGCTGATCGCCCACTTCCGGCACCAGTTGCAGCAGCGTCGAGAAGTCGACCACCTGGGCACCGAGCGTCTTGGTCGCCACGATGACACCGTTCGTGTACAGCCGATACGTGCCCGCCCGCTGCGGCAGGATCATCTCGGGCCCGATCGGCGCGCCGATGGTGCTCTCCGGACCGCCGATCCGCCGGTACTCGGTGTCGATCGCGGTCTCGCCCGCCAGCGCTTCGATGGTCGGATCGGGCCTGGTCGGCGCGGTGGGAGCGGTGGGGGCCGGTGCGGTTTCGACGAGATCGCCGGGCGCTGGGCCGACGGCGAAGGTCTCGATGTCGGCCGGGCGGCCACCGTCGGGCGCGGCGGAGTACTCCGAGCGCAGGATCAGCCCGTCGCGCAGCAGCACGGTGCCCGCGGTCGCCGCGACGGCCTCGGTGGTGCGCGAATCCTCCTTCACCGTCCCCGGATACACCTGGCAGTCGGTGGTGTCGCAGGTCTGCGCGTAGTCGTAGCGGTTCTCGGCGAGCGCGTAGGAGCGGGCCGCGATGGCCTGCGCGCGCAGCGCCTCGAACGCGCCCTGATCGGCCCAGTTCGCCTGCATCTCGGCGGGCAGCACACCGGCGAGATAGTCGTCGAGATCGACCTGGTTGACGGTCCGGTACGCGCCCCCTTCCAGCGCGACACCGAGCGCGCCGCGATAGGCGGTACCGCCGCACAGCGTCAGGTGTTCGGCGGCGGGCCTGCCCGGCGCCGGATCGAGCGGATAGACGAACGGATCGTCGGTCGCGGCCTGCCACAGCACTTCGCCGTCGCAGCCCGTGGTCACCACGACATTCGCGCCGCCGTCGGGCAGCGGGGTGAGGTGGGCGGCCTCGCCCGGCCCGATCATCCGGCCCGCGACCTGCGCGCCCGCGGCGGCGAAGGTGTCGAGGGTGGCGTCGTCCTGGGCTTGCAGCCGGACCCCGATGGTGAGTGGCCCGACCTGACCGAGGTCGGCGCCCGGGTAGTAGTGGCCGAGGATCTCCTCGGCGGACCGGCCCTCCCTGGCGCTGTCGAACGCGCCCACCTGACTCATTCCGCGTCCGTGGCCGGCGCCGACGGTCGGGGCGACCTGGCCGGGCAGGATCTGCCACAGCCCGAACGCGCCGGTCAGCGCCAGTGCGGTGCCACCGACCAGTACCGGCAGCGGCGCGGTCTTGATCATCGGCACGGCGCGGCGCCGGGTGCCCCTGCGGGTACTGCGGTTGATCTTGGTGTCCGCTCTCATACTGCGCTCCCACGGTGTCGCGGTTCGACCGGCGGAGCTCGCGTCGGCATGTCGTCGTGGCCGAGCGGGTTCCGAAGGCTACATTCGAGCAATCACATAATCCTCAAGTTGAGGTTTAGATGTGTGACGTATGTTAACTAGTGTGGTGTGTGAGGCACGAGGAAGCAAGCATCACTTGCCGGTGATGACCCCGATGCCACCAAGGTCTACGAGCTCGACCCTGATTGGAGAAGGCACGTGCGATATCGAAAGCCGAAACGTTCCTACGTGCTCCCGGTGGTCACCACGCTCGCCGTCGCCGCACCCGTCGGCGCGTTCGCGCTGAGCGATTCGACCGACTACCGCAGCACCAACGACTCCCAGCTCGCGGCGGTGCCGACCCAGCTGGCCGAGGTCGCGCTGACCGCCGTCCCCGACATCACGGTCCCGCTGCGCGAACTGACCGGTCTCGACCTGCCCGATCTGCACCTGTCGGATCTGCAGATGCTGCCGCTGCCGACCTCGATTCCGGTGCCGCCGGGATTGCCCGTTCCGCCGGGCGTGGCGCTGCCCACCGAGATCCCGCTCCCGGCGATCCCGACGAAGGCGCAGCCGACCACCACGACGCCCGCGCCAGCCCAGCAGGGCAACGCGCCCGCCGCGCGTCCGCCGGTTCCGAGCACCTCGGTCCCGACCGCGCCGCCCGCCGCGCCGCCGACGACGACGACGGCCGCCCCGGCGCCGATCGCGCCCGCAGCCCCCGCGCCAGCAGCCCCGGCGCCCGCAGCTCCGGCGCCCGCACCGGCGGCTCCGGCACCGGCCGCACCCGCGACCACGCCCCCGGCGGGCGCGCCGGTCGTCCAGCACCGCCCGAGCGGGATGAAGTTCATCGCCGATCCGGCCAACCTGGAACCCGGCACCACCCCCGAGACCCCGGCCCTGTCGCCCGGAGCGGTCGGGCCCGACCTGATCGACCAGGTCGGCGCGCAGGTCAAGGAGCTCACCCAGGACACCCCGTTCAGCATGGTCGCGGTCACCGCGCGCGATCTGGTGAACACCACGACCAAGCTGCGCGCCCGGCAGCTCGACGGGAATTGGGGCCCCTGGTACGACGCCGATCCGGTCGACACCAGGGCCACCGACCAGACCCCCGCCGACGCGCCGACCGGCACCGAGCCGATCTATGTCGGCGAGACCACCGCGGTGCAGATGCTGGTGACCCGCAAGCCGGTCGCAGGCCCCGACCACAGCGATCCGGCCCACCTCACCGAGGCCGCGCTCAAGGCGATCCTGATCAACCCGGGCCGCGCCGCCATCGACGCCGGACTCACCGACGTCGCCGCCGCGCTGCCGGGCGGTGGCCCGAAGGTCATCACCCGCGCGCAGTGGGGTGCCGACGAGTCGATCCGCTGCCAGGAACCCACCTACGACGACGGCGTCGGCGGCATCACCGTGCACCACACGGCCGGTCGCAACGACTACAGCCGGGCCGAGTCGGCGGGCATCGTCCGCGCGATCTACGCCTACCACGCCGAGACCCTCGGCTGGTGCGACATCGGCTACAACGCCCTGGTCGACCAGTACGGCCAGATCTTCGAGGGCCGCTACGGCGGCCTCGACCGGGCGGTGCAGGGCGCGCACGCGGGCGGGTTCAACGAGAACACCGTCGGGGTGGCGCTGATGGGCAACTACGAGACCGAGACGCCGAGCACCGAGTCGATCAACGCGATCGGCAAGTTCGTCGGCTGGCGGGCCAAGCTCGCGGGGATCAACCCCAAGGGCCACACCACCATGTACTCCGAGGGCACCGAGTTCACCCCGTACGCCCAGGACGAGGCGGTCGACCTGCCGACGGTGTTCGCGCACCGCGACGTCGGCAACACCGACTGCCCCGGTGACGCGGCCTACGCCCTGATGGACCGCATCCGCGGGATCGCCGCGGGCAACAGCACCTACTCCTCCCCCGCGACGCCGGAACGGCCGCCGAGCCAGCAGGCCCGCGCGCCGCAACAGCAGGAGCAGGAACCGCAGCAGGGCAACATGGCCGAACTGGGCGCGCTGGTCGACAAGCTGCTCGGCCTGTCCGGCTCGAACGAGATCGCCAGGCACTGGGTGAGCCGCGGCGGCGTCGACGGTCCGCTCGGCGCGCCGAAGTCGGATCTGCTGTCCGGCGCGCAGGGCCGCCAGTACGCGAAGTTCGCCAACGGCTACATCTTCTCCGGGGAGAACGGCGCGGTCTTCGAGGTGGTCGGGGCGATCCTGGACCGCTACCTCAGCCTCGGCGGCGACTCGGGCGTGCTCGGTCTGCCGACCGGCAGCGCCTACCTGGTGCCGGACGGTCTGCGCACGGACTTCCAGAACGGCTCGCTGGTGCTCAACGAGCTGACCGGCATCGTCACCACGTTCTGGAAGACCTACAACGAGACCTACAAGGCCGAGATGGAGGGCATGAACGGCACCAAGCCGGAGCAGGCGCCCGCCACCACCGCCCCCACCTCGACGGTCCCCGCGGCGCCCGCCGCTCCGGCGCCGACCGAGCCGCTCGCCCCGCAGGTCCCGGCCGAACCGCAGTCCGTCCCCGTGGAACCGGCACCGGCGCAACCGCCGGTCGCCACCGAACCCGCCCCGGCCGGCTAGCCCCCGGTCACGGCGAAGAACAGCCGGTGCGCCTCCTCGTGAGGGCACCGGCTGTTTATGTCGCGGGTCAGTTCCACCAGCGTTCGAGCACCATGGCGACCCCGTGGTCGACATTGCTGCCGGTGACCTCGTCGGCCGCCGCGCGGGCCTCGGGATGCGCGTTGCCCATGGCGACGCCGTGCCCGGCCATCGTCAGCATCGGCACGTCGTTGGGCATGTCGCCGAAGGCCACGATCGACCCCTCGTCGATCCCGAACCGCCGCGCCACCTCGACCAGCCCCGACGCCTTGGTCACCCGCGGCACCGCGATCTCGATCAGCCCGCTCTCGGTGGAGTAGGTGATCTCGGCGCGGTCCCCGACCAGCGGGGCGAGCGCGGCGCGCATGTCCGAACTGCGGGCCGAGCTGAGCCGGATCAGCATCTTGATCGCGGGCGAGTCGATGACCTCGGCATGCGAGACCACGGTGTCGTCGGGGTTGAGCCAGGCGTGCTCGTAGGTCGGCGAGCTGACGAACTGCGGGGTGGCCGCGTCGTGCGCGCTGGCGCCGACCCGCTCGGTGGCCAGCCCGCAGCCGGGGAGCGCGTGCTCGGCGAGCTCGGCCAGCCAGGCGAGGGTGTCCACGTCGAGGGTGTGGCTCGACAGGATCCGGTCGGTCGCGCTGTCGTAGATGACCGCTCCGTTCCCGCACACCGCGAGCGGGGCGTACCCCAGCTCGCTGACCACCGGGTCGATCCAGCGCGGCGGCCTGCCGGTGGCGAGCACGAAGGTGACACCGTCGTCGACGAGCGCGGCGACGGCGGCCTTGGTGCGGGCCGAGACCTTGTCGGCGTCGTCGATCAGCGTGCCGTCGACGTCGGTGGCCACCAGCTTCGGTTTCGGGTGCAGGGGCGTCATCCATTCCATCCTGCCGCACGTCGCCACGCGGGGACGGCGGACTGTCCTTATGATCAGGGCCTGATTACCCGATCCAGAGGGGACTGATGACCGGCTTCTTGTTGCGGCGCACGCTCAACTACATCGTGCTCCTGTTGCTGGCCTCGTTCCTGACGTTCAGCCTCGCATCCCTCACGTTCAACCCGCTCGAGAGCCTCGAGCAGCGCAATCCGCGCCCGCCACAGTCCGTGATCGATGCCAAGGCCGAGCAACTGCACCTCGACGAGCCGATCCCCCAGCGCTATCTCAGCTGGCTCGGCGGCGTCGTGCAAGGGGATTTCGGGACGACGCTGGCCGGGCAGCCGGTGAGCGAGGAGCTGGGCAGGCGGGTGGCGGTGAGCCTGCGGCTGCTGATCCTCGGATCGGTGATCGGCACCGTGCTCGGCGTGCTGATCGGCGCGGCGAGCGCAATCCGGCAGTACAAATTCAGCGACTACTTCGCGACGGTGGTCTCACTGCTGATCATCTCGACGCCGGTGTTCCTGCTGGCCACGCTGCTGAAATACGGTGCGCTACAGATCAATACGGCCACCGGGACGCAGATCTTCCTCTACACCGGCGAGACCTCGGCCACCCAGGTCGTCGGCCTGTGGAACCAGTTCGTCGACCGCGCACAGCATATGGTCCTGCCGACCCTGGTGCTGGTGCTCGGCGCCGCCGCCGGATACAGCCGCTACCAGCGCAATGCCATGCTCGACGTGTTGCAGAGCGATTTCATCCGCACCGCCCGCGCCAAGGGCCTCTCGCGCAACCGCGCGCTCTACAAACACGGACTGCGGACCGCGCTCATCCCGATGGCCACCCTGTTCGCCTACAGCCTGGGCGGCCTGATCACCGGCGCCACCTTCGTGGAGAAGATCTTCGGCTGGCACGGCGTCGGTGAATGGTTCGTCGACGGCATCAATGCCCAGGACCTCTACATCGTCGTCACGATCGCGACCTTCGCCGGTCTGGTCGTGCTGGTGTCGGGTCTGCTCTCCGATATCGTGCTGGCGCTGCTCGACCCGAGGGTGCGTGTGTCATGACCGAAACCGAACTCATCGCCGTCGGCGCGCCCGAGGCCGCCGCGGCGGGCCGCCGCAAGCTGGTCTGGCGCCGCTTCCTGCGCAACAAGCCCGCGGTGGTCGGCGCGGTGATCCTGATCCTGCTGTTCATCCTCAGTTTCGCGCTGCCGCCGCTGCTGCCGTGGGACTACCAGCAGCTCGACTACAAGGCCCTGCTGAAGCCGCCGAGCGCCGAGCATCCGTTCGGCACTACCCAGATCGGCCAGGACGTGCTCGCCCAGACCATGCGCGGGCTGCAGAAGTCGCTGGTGATCGGTTTCTGCGTGGCGATCTTCTCCAGCATCATCGCCTCCACCGCCGGCGCGGTGGCCGGGCTGCTGGGCGGCTGGCCGGACCGGGCCATCATGTGGCTGGTCGACCTGCTGCTGGTGGTTCCCGCGTTCATCATCATCGCGATCTTCGCCCCGCGCACCAAGGGGTCCGGCTCGATCGCCATCCTGATCGTCCTGCTCAGCGTGTTCGGCTGGATGATCGCGGCACGCATCATCCGCGGCCTGACGATGAGCCTGCGCGAACGCGAATTCGTGCGCGCCGCACGCTATATGGGCGCGCCGACGCACAAGGTGATCATCAGCCACATCATCCCGAACATCGCCTCGATCCTGATCATCGACACCACGCTGGCCGTCGGCGCGGCGATCAGCGCCGAAACCGGGCTCAGCTTCCTCGGTTTCGGTGTGCAGCCGCCCGATGTGTCGCTGGGTTCGCTGATCGCGACGGGCACCAAGTCGGCACTGACCTATCCGTGGCTGTTCCTGTTCTCCGGTGGCCTGCTGATCACGATCGTGCTGTGCGCCAACCTCGTCGGCGACGGCCTGCGCGACGCCTTCGACCCGGGCGCTCGCGGCGCCCGCAAGGCGCGCAAGGAGGTCGCGGAGAAGAAGGACGAAGCGCAGGTGGAGTTGAAGAAAGCCGAGAAGCGATGACCTCGAACACGTCCACCGCGCCGCTGCTCGAAGTCACCGATCTGCGGGTCTCCTTCCCCGGTGAGGAAGGCCGCGTCGACGCGGTGCGCGGGGTGAACTACACCGTGGCCGACGGCGAGGTGCTGGCCATCGTCGGCGAGTCCGGGTCCGGCAAGTCGGTGTCGTCGCTGGCCGTGATCGGCCTGCTGCCCGAGCAGGCGCGCGTACAGGGTTCGATCCGGCTGCGCGGGCGCGAGCTGCTCGGCCTGGGCGACAAGCAGATGTCGAAACTGCGCGGCTCCTCGATCAGCATGGTCTTCCAGGACCCGCTCTCGGCGCTCACCCCGGTGTACCGGGTGGGTGATCAGGTGGCCGAGGCGCTGCTCGCGCACGGCACGATGCACCGCAAGGAAGCGGCCGAACGCGCGATCGAGCTGCTCGAGCTCGTCGGTATCCCCGACGCGCGGGCGCGGGCGCGGGCCTTCCCGCACGAGTTCTCCGGCGGCATGCGCCAGCGCGTGGTGATCGCCATGGCCATCGCCAACGATCCGGCGCTGATCATCTGCGACGAGCCGACCACCGCGCTCGACGTGACCGTGCAGCGGCAGATCCTCGACCTGCTGCGCAAGGCGCGCGACATCACCGGCGCGGGCGTCATCATGATCACCCACGACATGGGTATCGCGGCCACGATCGCCGACCGGGTCGCGGTCATGTACGCGGGCAAGGTCGTCGAGACCGCCCCGGTCGCCGAGCTCTTCACCGCGCCCCGGATGCCGTACACGGTCGGCCTGCTCGGTTCCATCCCGCGCATGGACGGCCCGCCGCGCCGCCCGCTGATCCCGATCGTCGGCGCGCCGCCCGCCATGCACGACCTGCCGCGCGGCTGCTCGTTCGCGCCGCGCTGCCCGGTCTCGATCGACGACTGCACCGCCGCCGAGCCGCCACTGGAGAAGGTCGCGCCCCGGCACTCGGTCGCCTGCATCCGCACCGCCGAGGTGGGCTCGGCGCAGTTGTTCGACGCCTACCGCAAGGAGATCGCCACCCCGGCGCAGCCGGAGGCGGTGGAGTCCGATGTCGTCCTGCGGGTCACCGACCTGGTGAAGACCTTCCCGCTCACCTCCGGGGTGATCCTGCGCCGCAAGACCGGCGAGGTCCGCGCGGTCGACGGCATCAGTTTCGCCGTGCGCGCGGGCCGGACCCTGGCCCTGGTCGGCGAATCGGGCTCGGGCAAGTCGACAACGCTGTCGCAGATCATGGACCTGGTGCGGCCGCAGTCGGGCAGCATCGAGGTGCTCGGCAACGATGTCGCGACCCTCACCAAGGCCCGCACCCGCGAGATCCGCCGCAAGATGCAGATCGTCTTCCAGGACCCGAGCGCCTCGCTCGACCCGCGCCTGCCGATCTTCGACGCGCTGGCCGAGCCGCTGCGCATCGACGGCCGCTCGCGCGAGGAGGTCAACCGCCGGGTGCCCGAGCTGCTGCGCCAGGTCGGGCTGCGGCCCGAACACGCCGACCGCTACCCGGCCGACTTCTCCGGCGGCCAGAAGCAGCGCATCAGCATCGCGCGCGCCCTGGCGCTGGACCCGCAGCTGCTCGTCCTGGACGAACCCGTCTCCTCGCTGGACGTCTCGATCCAGGCCGGCGTGCTGAATCTGCTGCGTGACCTGCAAGCCGAGCGCGGGCTGTCGTATCTGTTCGTCTCGCACGACCTCTCGGTGGTGCGCAATCTGGCCCACGACATCGCCGTCATGCTGCGCGGCAAGATCGTCGAATCGGGCCCGGCCGAACAGATCTTCGCCGATCCTCGGCACGAGTACACCCGCTCGCTGATCGCGGCCGTTCCGGAACCCGTCGTCAGCGGCTGATCACGCAGGAGGCCCCGCCATGAGATCCCGAGGAATGCAAGCCCGTCGTCGTGCCAGGCTGCGTTGCGCCGCCGTGGTGGTGGCGGCCGGGATGATCGTGGCGGGGTGCGGGGCAGCCGACGATTCGGCCACGGGTCTGACCGACGCGCTCGGGACCACCAGCGATATCAACCCGCTGCCGCGCGAAGCCCTGCGCGAGGGCGGGAACCTGCGGCTGGCGACGACCAGCTACCCGGCGAACTGGAACACGCTGTCCAACGACGGCAACGACGGCGAGATCGCCGACATCCTGCGCCCGATGATGCCCCGCTCGTTCGCGATCGACGCGGCGGGCAAGCTCACCGTCGACACCGACTACTTCACCGATATCGCGCTGACCGGCACCGATCCGATGCGCGTGACGTACACGATCAACCCGAAGGCGGTGTGGTCGGACGGTTCCCCGATCACCTGGGAGGACATCGCCGCGCAGGCGAACGCGCTCAGCGGCCGGGACAAGCGCTACCTGATCGCCATCACCAACGGTTTCGAATTCGTCGACAAGGTCGAGCGCGGCGTCGACGACCGGCAGGCGGTGCTCACCTTCGGTACCCCGTTCGCCGACTGGCGCGGCCAGTTCGCCGGCAACAGCTCGCTGTACCCGAAGTCGGTGACCAGCACCCCCGAGGCCTTCAACACCAGTCAGGTCGACGCGATCGGTCTCACCGCGGGCCCGTTCATCATCACCGCCACCGACCGCGGTCAGGGCCGGATCACCCTGGGCCGCAACCCGAAATGGTGGGGCGAGCAGCCGCTGCTCGACACCATCACCTACAGCGTGCTCGACCACACGGCCTGGGTGCAGGCGCTGCAGAACAACGAACTCGACCTGGTCCGGCTGACCACCATCGACGAGGTGAAGACCGTGCGCGGCACCGAGGGCCTGGTGGTCCGCCGCGCGCCGGGTAACCGCTGGCGCCACATCACCTTCAACGGCGCGCCCGGCTCGATCCTCGCCGAAGAGGGCGTGCGCGTCGCGATTTCGAAGGCGATCGACCGGCAGGGCATCGTCACCGCGTTGCAGAACGGCCTGGTCGAGGACCCGAAGCCGCTGAACAACCACATCTTCCTGCAGGGCCAGGACGGCTACCGCGACAACAGCCTCGGCTTCGACCCCGACGCCGCGGCCAGGGAACTCGACGCGCTCGGCTGGAAGCTCAACGGCGATGTGCGCGAGAAGGACGGCCGCAAGCTCGTCATCCGCGATGTCATGTACAACGACCCGACCTGGGTGCAGATCGCCCAGATCATCCAGCAGAACCTCGCCGCGATCGGCGTCGGCCTGACCATCGACACCAAGCCCTCCGCCGGCTACTTCACCGACGTCATCCAGCCCGGCGATTTCGACGCCGCCCAGTTCATCTTCCAGGGCGACCCGTTCCCGCTGTCCAGCATCCGCCAGATCTACTACTACGACCCCACCGACCTGCAGGGCAACTACGGCCGCATCGGCTCCCCCGAACTCAACGCCCTGATCGAACGCACCATCACCGAACTCGACCCGCAGAAGTCCATCGAGCTGGCCAACCAGGTCGACCGCGCGGTGTTCGAGGAGGGCCACTCCCTGCCCCTCATGCAGTCCGACGGCAGCTTCGGCGCCCGCACCACCCTCGCCAACATCGGTTCGCCGGGCTTGGCATCGTACGACTACACGAAGATCGGATTCACGAAATGACCACTGCTACTTACGCATCCCGGCTGCGTCGCGCCGGTTTCCGCGTGGCGGCGCCCGCTGTCGCGTTGACGCTGGTCTTGGGCGGCTGTGGGTCCGATGCCACCGTGGAATCGGGATCGAGTTCGATCGGTGCGGTCAACGACATCAACCCGCAGGAACGTGACGCGATCCGCGACGGCGGCAACTTCCGGTTGGCACTGTCCAGCTTCCCGGAGACGTTCAACAGCCTCCATGTCGATTCCGACGGGGAGGTCAGTGACGTCACCGGATGGACGCTGCCCGGATCGATCAATGCCGATGCCGCGGGCGAACTCTCGATCGACCACAACTTCTACACCGATGTCCAGCTCACGGACACCAATCCCCAGCGGATCGTGTACACGATCAACCCGAAGGCCGTGTGGTCGGACGGGTCGCCGATCACCTGGGAGGATCTGCGCTCGCAAGCTACCGCGATGAGTGGCCGCGACCCGGCGTTCAAGATCAGTCACGACCAGGGTTACAGCAGCGTCGAGAAGGTCGAGCGCGGTGTCGATGACCGGCAGGCGATCGTCACCTTCGCCGAGCACTACGCGGAATGGAAGGGCCTGTTCAATCCGCTGTACCCGCGCCAGCTCACCTCGTCCCCCGAGGCCTTCGAGAATCTGTACCGGAACGAGATGCCGCTGTCGTCGGGACCGTTCATCATCACCTCGATCGACCGCGCCCAACAGCGAATCGTGCTCAGCCGCAACCCGAGGTGGTGGGGCGACACCCCCAAGCTGGACACCGTCACCTATAGCGTCCTCGCTGACGAGGCCCGCTTGACCGCGCTGCAGAACAACGAACTCGATGCCACAGGCCTGAGCGGGATCGAGGAGGTGACCGCCGCTACCGGTACACCGGGGGTCAAGGTCCGACGTGCCTCGGCGAACCGGTTCTCACACTTCACTTTCAACGGGGCACCCGGCGCACTTCTGTCCGACCCGAAGCTCCGGATCGCGATCTCCAAGGGCATCGACCGCCAGGCCATCGCTACCGCGACTCAGCAGGGCATCGTGACCGACCCGAAGCCGCTGAACAATCACCTCTTCCTGGTCGGACAGAAGGGCTATCAGGACAACGCCCAATCGGTTTCCTACGACCCGGCCGAGGCCGCTCGCATGCTCGACGAATTGGGCTGGAAGCTCAACGGCGACGTGCGGGAGAAGGACGGTCGCAAGCTCGAGATCCGCGACGTCATGTACCAGTCGGACACCTGGACGCAGATGGCACAGATCGCGCAGCAGAATCTCGCGGCGATCGGGGTGAAACTGAAGATCGAGACCTATCCGGGCAACGGCCTGTTCACCGATGTCATCGATCCGGGGAATTTCGATATCGCCCAATTCGTCTGGTCCAAGAGCATCTTCCCGCTCGGCGCACTTCCGCAGATCTACGCCTACGACCCGGCCAACCCGCTGAGCAACAAGGGCCGCATCGGTTCACCCGAGCTGAATGCCCTGATCGAGGAAGTGATCGCCGAACTCGACCCGGAAAAGGCCATCGAGCTGGCGAACAAGGCTGATCGGATGATCTTCGAGGAAGGCTTCTCCCTGCCCATCGTGCAGTCCGCGGGTACGGTCGCGGTGCGGGAAAACCTCGCGAACTACGGTGCGCCGGGGCTGGCGTCGGAGGACTACACCAAGGTCGGCTTCGTCAAGTAATCACCGAAGTGCCGCACTCGTGCAGCGAACATTTGGAAAGGAGCGGACCATGCGGATTCGTTCATTGACCACGCGCCTGGCCATACCTCTGGTCATCGTCAGTGTGCTCGCTGCCGGGTGCAGCTCGGAGGAACCGCCGGCCGAGGGCCAGGCCGCGCTCGGCACGACCAACGACATCAATCCGAAGGATGTCAGCGAGCTGCGCGACGGCGGCAATCTGCGGCTGGCGCTCACCTCGCTGCCGGAGAACTGGAACAACCTGCACACCGACGGCAACGACGGTGACACCGGCTCGATTCTGCGTCCGGTGATGCCGCGCGCGTTCACGACCAATGCCGCGGCGGAGCTCTCGGTCAACACCGACTTCTTCACCGATGTTGCCCTGACCAACACCGAGCCGCAGCAAGTGACCTACACGATCAACCCCAAGGCGGTCTGGTCGGACGGTTCGCCGATCACCTGGGAGGACTTCCAGTCCCAGGCCAACGCGCTCAGTGGCAAGGACAAGTCCTTCCTGATCGCGAACAGCAGTGGCTTCGATCGAATCGAGAAGGTCGAGCGCGGTGTCGACGACCGACAGGCCGTCATCACCTTCAACAAGCACTACGCCGACTGGCGTGGTCAGTTCGCCGGTAACTCCTTCCTGTACCCCAAGTCCGCCACGGCGACTCCAGAGGCCTTCAACAACAGCCAGGTCAACGCGCTCGGCTTGTCGTCCGGCCCGTTCGTCGTCCAGTCGGTCGACCGCGGGCAAGGTCGCGTCGTCCTGGCCCGCAACCCCAAGTGGTGGGGTGCGACGCCGAAGCTGGACACGATCACCTTCAGCGTGCTCGACAGCGCGGCCTTCGTTCCCGCACTGCTGAACAACGAGATCGACGCGGTCGGCGTGGCCAGCCTGGACAACCTGAAGTCGGTGCGCAACGCGCCGGGCGTCGCGGTCCGCCGCGCACCCGGCAACAGCTGGGGCCACTTCACCTTCAACGGTGCGCCCGGTTCGCTGCTCGCGGAACAGGGTGTGCGCGTCGCGATCTCGAAGGCGATCGATCGGCAGGGCATCGCGACCGCCATCCAGAACGGTCTCGTCCAGGACCCGCAGCCGCTGAACAATCACATCTACCTGCGCGGCCAGGACGGCTACCAGGACAACAGCCTCGGGTTCGATCCGACGGCGGCGGCGAGCGAGCTCGACGCACTCGGCTGGAAGCTCAACGGCGATGTGCGCGAGAAGGACGGGCGCAAGCTCGAGATCCGCGACGTCATGTACAACGACCCGACCAATATCCAGATCGGTCAGATCATCCAGCAGAATCTCGCGCAGATCGGCGTCAAGCTGACCATCGAGACCAAGCCGGGCGCCGGTCTGTTCTCGGACGTCCTGCAGCCGGGCAACTTCGATGTGGGCCAGTGGTTCTGGGCCGGTGACCCGTTCCCGCTGAGCAGCCTGACCCAGATCTACGGCTACTACCCGGACGACATCCAGGGCAACTACGGCCGGATCGGCTCGCCCGAGCTCAACGCCCTCATCGAGCAGACGATCTCCGAACTCGATCCGGACAAGGCCAAGGAACTGGCCAACCAGGTCGACCGGAAGGTCTTCGAGGAGGGCCACTCGGTGCCGCTGTTCCAGTCCGCGGGCAACGTCGGCGTGCGCGCCGATCTCGCCAACTTCGGTGCGGCGGGCCTGGCTTCGCTCGACTACACCAAGATCGGCTTCGTGAAGTAACCCGTGACCAGTTCCGGCCCGGCGCGCGCGCTCACCTACCCCCTGCTGGTCACGTCCGGCACCATCGCGGTCATCGCCGCGCTGGTGCCGTTCGCCGATCTCGATCAGCTGAGTGCGCTCGCCGTGGTCGTGCTGGTGATTCTCGCGGTCACCACCTATCAGGTGGGGCTGGCGTTCGGGGTCCTGCCGACCGGGCTCGTCGCGACGGGCACGGTCGGGGGGCGGCGGGTCCGGCAGCAGCATCGGCTGGTCAGCCGGTCGTGGCTGGAGATCACCAGTGGGGATCGGATGGTGTGGCAGCCGGTGTTCTACGAGCCGGGTCTGTGCGCGCTGACGCCGACCGACCTGGAGCTGACCGGCCGCACGATCCGCACCGGCGACACCCGCTTCTACCCGTCGGGCCGGGTCAGGAACACCGAGCCCGCGGGCAAGCTCATCGATAACCCGAGCCGCCCGTCCGAGGTCCCCGCGTTCGGCGTCGCCCGCCGCCTGATCCTCGATGTCCAGCCCGCCGTCGCCGCCCCGATCGCGGGCCTGCTGTGGGTCTACGTCATGAACGGCGGGATCCCCGCCTTCGCCGGCGCCACGCTCGCCGCCGCCGCCACGTTCACCTGGTTCTCCGCCATCCGCGGCTCCGACCCCAGCTGATTCCCCCTGCTCAGATTCGGGCACCAGCTCTGGCGATTCAACTGGTCTGACCACTTGACCTCTTGACCTGTTGGGGGGATTATCGAGGGCATGGCGTGGACTCCTGTCGTGAAGCGGTCGGTATCGGGTGATGTGTTCGAGCAGATCGCCGCCGAGGTGCTGGGCGGGGAGCTGGCGGCGGGGAGCACCCTGCCGAGCGAGCGCCAGCTGGCGGAGGCGTTGGGAGTGTCGCGGCCCGCCGTGCGGGAGGCGTTGCAGCGGCTGGCGGCCGCGGGGCTGGTGTCGGTGCGGCAGGGGGAAGCCACCACCGTGCTCGACTATCGACGCAGCGCCGGACTGGAAGTGCTGCCCCGGCTACTGCTGCGGGGCGACACCATCGATCCCGCCGTGGCGCGCAGCATTCTCGAGGCGCGGCTGCACAACGGTCCCAAAATCGCCGAGCTCGCGGCCGCCCGGGTCCGGCGGGTCCGCTCCGGCGGCGATGATTCCGCGACCGCACTCGCGACCGAGCTGGACCTGCTCCACGACACCGTGGACGCCCTGGTCGCCGAGGCGGACCCGCTCACCCAGCAGCGCATCGCCCTCGAATTCTGGGACCACGTCCTCGAGCTGGCCGATTCGATCGCGTTCCGGCTGATGTACTCCATGCTTCGCGCCGCCTACGAACCAGCGCTGGCGGCGCTCGCGCCGATCATGTCCGCCGAGGTGGGCAATGGTGGCGCGTATCGAGACCTGGCCGCCGCGATCACCGCGGGCGAGCCGGAACGGGCCGCCGAGTCCGCGCGAGCACTGCTCGGGCCGGCGACCACCGCTCTCATCCACGCCCTCGACGGGGCGTGATCCACCCGAGGAATCGCCATGAAGAATGACCGTCCGACAACGACGTCGCA
This sequence comes from Nocardia sp. NPDC051833, assembly GCF_040681225.1. Lineage (NCBI taxonomy): Bacteria > Bacillati > Actinomycetota > Actinomycetes > Mycobacteriales > Nocardiaceae > Nocardia > Nocardia sp. NPDC051833. Next base: position 2,783,393 of record NZ_JBFAYK010000001.1, on the reverse strand, counting down.
CGACACCACCGCGGCCGATCGGGGCCGCCCCACCGGATCCGGCGCGGCCCGCTCGATCCGCCGCAGTGCCTCGCTGGGCGAGATGGCCCGCGAGTTCGTCCGGCATCCCTCGCCCTGGATGATCGCCACCGTCTTCGTCGCCGTCCTGGTGGCGCGCATCGCCGTCGGCGACTGGCAGTTCACCGACGCGCTCGTCCCGCTGATCGTCATCGGCACGTTCCCGCTGACGGAGTGGATCATCCACGTGACGGTGCTGCACTGGCGCCCACGCCACCTCGGCCCGCTGACCATCGACAGCGAACTGGCCAGCAAACACCGTGCGCACCACACGGATCCGCGCGATATCCCACTGGTGTTCATCCCACCCAAGTCGCTGACGTTCACCATCGTCGCCCTGCTCGCGATCGGCCTGCTGGCCTTCCCGCGCCTCGGCCTCGGCCTGACCTTCCTGCTGACGATCACCACCCTCGGCCTGCTCTACGAGTGGACGCACTACCTCATCCACACCGACTACAAGCCCAAGCACGCGCTCTACCGGGCAGTCTGGCGCAACCACCGCCACCACCACTACAAGAACGAGCACTACTGGTTCACCGTCACCACCTCCGGCACCGCCGACCGCCTCCTCGGCACCGCCCCCGACCCGGCAACCGTCGCCACCTCCCCAACAGCCCGCCACCTGCACGCGAGCTGATCCGAAAATGAGAATGGGACCCCGCGAGCGAGGTCCCATTCTCATTTCGTCTGTCCGCGGGGGGAGGCCGAAGCCCACGATTCCCACGACTAATGCGTCCAAGTGTACATTTTCCGCGTGCCAGCCGCCACGCCCGCCAATACCGCCGCGATCTGCACCGTATTGAGCGCACCGCGGGCGCAAACCTTCATCTCCGCCACCGGCGGCGACATCGCTCGGGCGATGGCCCTCTACAGCTGGAACGCCCGGATCGCGGCCGCGCTGATGGTCCCGTTCCACTTCGCGGAAATCGCCACGCGAAACGCAGTGTCGGACGCGCTGACCGCGACCTATGGACCGCGATGGCCGTGGGACGGCAACTTCGAGCGCAGCCTTCCCGGGCCGGGCGGCCCCTCCTACAACCCGCGCCGGGACCTTACCCGGGCGCGCAGCAAGGAGCACACGACCGGAAAGGTGATCGCGGAACTGAAGTTCGCGTTCTGGCAGAGTATGTTCACCGCCCGTCACGACGTTCGGGTCTGGGATCACCAGATACTCACGCTGTTTCCGTCGAGAACTTCACACACCGCACGCGAGCTCCGCGGCCGGATCTACACCGACTTGGACTCGATCAGGAAGCTGCGCAACCGCGTGGCGCATCACGAGCCGATCTTCAGCAGAAATCTGACCGCCGACCTCACCCGGCTGCTCGAGTTGGTCGAATTGCGGTGCGCCGACACGGCGGCCTGGCTTCGGGCCATGGAGGAAGTCAGCACGTTGTTGCCGCAGCGTCCCTGAGTACTGCTGCTCAAGCCAGGAGTTTGGTGGCGATGGTGGCGGCGCGGTCGGCGGCGGCCGGGGAATTCTCGCGGACGGCGGTGACGATGGCGCCGTCGATGAGCAGGGCCAGTTCGGGGGCGAGGGTGTCGGGATCGGGTTGGTGTGCGGCGGTGAGTAATTCGGTGAGGTAGGCGATGACGCGGCGCTTGTGGCGGTCGGCTACCTGGTGGGCGGGGGCCGTGGGATCGGCGACCTCGATCATCGTGTTGATGAAGGCGCAGCCGCGGAAATCGTTGCGGGCGAAGCGTTGTGCGAGTGCGGTGAAGACGGCCATGGGGCGGGCTGCGGGGTCGTCGACGGCTTCGACGGAGGTGCGCAGCCAGTCCAGCCAGCGGCGGTCGCGGTCTTCGAGGACGGCGACGACCAGGTCGTCCTTGCTCGCGAAGTGGCGGTAGAAGGACGCGCGGCCGACGCCGGACTCCTGGAGCAGCCGATCGATCCCGACGGCGCGAACGCCCTCCGCGTAGAACAACTCCTCGGCGGTGTTGAGCAACCGCTGCTTGGCCTGTGTCGCCATGCGCTCACCGTACCAGAACGGAAACGATCGGTACCGAGTTGGTTGACCAAGACGGAACCGATCGGTACCGTCACGACTCGGTACCGATCAGTACCGTTGTCGAACATCCTTGGAGCGCACCATGTCCCGACTGCCTCTTCTCTCCGCCGACACCGCCGATGCCGAGCAGGGCGAACTGCTCACCGAGGTCCAGCGGCAACTGGGCCGGGTGCCGAATCTCTACGCCGCCATGGCGAACAGCCCGGCCACCCTACGGGGGTATCTGCGCCTGCGAGACGCGCTGACGGCGGGCACGCTCGACGCCCGTACCCGCGAGCAGCTCGCCCTGCTGATCGCCGCCGACAACGGCTGCGAATACTGCGTTTCGGCGCACACGATGCGCGCAGCGAAGATGGGTTTCTCCCCGGAGGCGATCACGGCGACACAGGCCGCCAGGGCCGAGGACCCACACGCCGAGGCGGTGCTGCGCTTCGCCCGCGAGGTGCTGCGCACCGGCGGCCGGGTGCCCGACGAACACCTGACCGAGGCCAGGGGCAGCGGCGTCAGCGATGCCGAACTGACCGAGGCCGTCGGCCATGTCGCGCTGAATGTGCTGTCGAACTATTTCAATCACGTCGCCCGCCCTGAGCTGGACTTTCCGCCCGCTCCCCACACGCCGAAAGCACCTGCGATGACACCGAAATGGCGGGCCGCCGACACCGTAGAACTGGTCGCGGGCTACACCCTGACCGATGCCGACGGGCAGCCGGCGGCGACGGTGCGCGACGTGCGCGTCGCCATCGAGGGCGGCTTCGCGCACATCCGCGTCAACGGCAGCGACCGGGTTCAGGTGGTGTCGGCACCGGCCGTCGCACTGATCACCTATTGCCCCGAATCCTGATCCGGCGCAGCACGAAATGCCCGGTCCACCACCGTGTGGGCCGGGCTTTCGACTGTCGGAGTCCTTTCCGCCGGAGGCTTGACAGGTTAATACCCTAGGGGGGTATAGTACCGACCACGAGACGCTCTCCGCTCGAAAGGACGAAAGTCGTGACTACGCAATCGCAATCCACCAGGAAGTGGTGGGCGCTGGCGGTGATCGCCGCAGCGCAGTTCATGGTCATCATGGACACCTCGATCATCGGGATCGCGCTGCCGAAGATGCAGGCCGAACTCGGCTTCACCCCCGGCAATCTGACCTGGGTGTTCAACGCCTACGTGATCGCCTTCGGCGGGCTGCTGCTGCTCGGCGGCCGGCTCTCCGACCTGCTCGGCGCGCGCCGGGTCTTCGGGGCGGGCTGGCTGGTGCTGGCCGTGGGGTCCGTGCTCGCCGGTGCCGCGGGCACTGTCGGCCTCGAGCTCGCGGGCCGGGCGATCCAGGGCGCGGGCGCGGCACTGATCGCACCCTCGGCGCTGACCCTGCTGATGATGCTGTTCGGCGGCTCGCCGCAGGAACTCACCAAGGCGCTGGCCGTCTACGGCGCGGCCGCGCCCGCCGGTGGCACCGCGGGCGTGTTCCTGGGTGGCGTGATCACCGAATACATCAGCTGGCCTTGGGTTTTCTACATCAACATCCCGATCGCGGTGCTGGCCCTGATCGCCGTTCCGCTGCTGATGCCCGCCGCCCCGGCACGCAAGGGTTCCATCGACATCATCGGATCCATCACGGTGACGGCCGGTTTGGCGGCCGCGGTGTACGCGATCGTGCAGGCGCCGGAGGCCGGCTGGGCCTCGGGGCAGACCTGGGGCGTGCTTGCGCTGGCCGCCGCGCTGCTGGCCGGCTTCGTCGTCCTCCAGTCGCGGCGGAGCGAACCGCTGATGCGGCTGAGCATCTTCCGCGCGCCGAACCTGGCCGCCGCCAACTTCGCCCAGTTCGCGCTGGCCGCCGCCTGGGTGCCGATGTGGTTCTTCCTGAACCTGTACCTGCAGCAGGTGCTCGGCTACAGCGCGTTCCCCTCCGGCGCCGCGCTGCTGCCGATGACCACGCTGATCATGCTCGGCATGGTGGTGCTGGCCCCGAAGGCCATGCAGCGCTTCGGCGCCAAGCCGATGATCGTCACCGGCCTGATCGTGCTCGGCCTCGGCCTCGGGATCATGTCGCTGGTGCGGCCGACCGGCAACTTCTGGGTCGACGTGCTGCCCGCCTCGCTGGTGGCCGCGGGCGGTATGTCGCTGGCCTTCATCCCCTCGCTCGGCACCGCCATCTCGGCGGCGCGACCGGAGGAGGGCGGCCTGGCCTCGGGCATCGTCAATGTCAGCTACCAGGTGGGTTCCGCGCTCGGCCTGGCCGCGATGACGGCGGTCGCCGCCGCGTTCGGCGCCGGCGAGCTGGGCGACGCCACGGCACTGACCGACGGCTACTCGGCGGCCTTCCTCGGCGCGGGCCTGCTGGCCCTGGCCGGTGCGGGCATCACCGCCGCGGTCATGCGGGCTCCGGCCCCGGCCACCGCCGACGCGACCGTTTGACAAAATACCCTAGGGGGGTATGGTAATGATTGAGATCGAGAACGAGGAGACCACCATGAGCACCACCACTGTCACCGTCACCGGTATGACCTGCGGTTGCTGCACCAACAAGGTGCGCGACAAGGTCGGCGCGCTGCCCGGCGTCACCGGCGTCGAGGTCGACCTGGCCACCGGCTCGGTGGCGATCGACGGCACCGCACCCGACCGCACCGCCCTCGCCGACGCCGTCACCGCGGCCGGCTTCCAGCTCGCCGACTGAACCCGAAACGGAGCATCCCGATGAACGCAACAGGCAAGTTCGCCGGATTCACCCTCGGCCTCGCGGCGGTCTTCGGGATCGCTCTGGCCGCAGGTGCCCTGGTCGGTCCGGAACCTTCCGAACCGGCCGGGCACGGCGAGCACGAGACCGCGACGGCACCGTCGGCCGATCTGCCCGGCGGCCTGCTCGCCTCCGATCAGGGCTACACCCTCGCCATCGACAAGCCCAACACCACGACCGCGGCGCAGGCGCCGGTGAGCTTCCGCATCCTCGACGCCACCGGCGCACCGGTCACGAAGTACGTGACCAGCCACGACAAGGATCTGCACCTGATCGTGGTGCGGCGCGACATGGCGGGCTTCCAGCACGTGCACCCGGTGCTCGACCCGGCCGGTACGTGGTCGGTGCCGCTGAACCTGAGCCGGGGCGGCGACTACCGGGTGTTCGCCGACTTCACCCCGGCGGGCGGGTCGAACCTGACCCTCGGCGCCGACCTGCGCGTCGCGGGCAACTACGACGTGCAGGCGCTCCCGGCCCCCGCGGCCACCGCGCAGGTCGGCGAGTACACCGTCGCGCTGAACGGCACGGTCACCCCGGGCGCCGCCTCGAACGTGACGCTCTCGGTGAGCCGCAACGGCACACCGATCACCGACCTGCAGCCCTACCTCGGGGCCTACGGCCACCTGGTCGCCCTGCGCGCGGCCGACCTCGCCTACCTGCACGTCCACCCCGAGGGCGCGCCCGGCGACGGGGTCACCCCCGCCGGTCCCGGTATCGACTTCGTGGTGAACGCGCCGAGCGCGGGCGACTACCGCCTGTTCCTCGACTTCCAGCACCAGGGCGTCGTCCGGACCGCGGAGTTCACGGTGCGGGTCGCCCAGCCGGACGCCACCGGCGTGAGCAGCCCGGCCCCGACGAACGCGCCGGCCGAACCCGGCCACGGGCACTGACGTAGCCCACCAGCAATCCCTCAGCAAGAATCGATACCAGGAACGAAACGGAGCACCCCATGACCACCGTGACGCAACCACCGGGCACCGGCCAGGTAGAACTGGTGATCGGTGGCATGACCTGCGCTTCCTGCGCGAACCGGATCGAGAAGAAGCTCAACAAGCTCGACGGGGTCACCGCGACGGTCAACTACGCGACCGAGAAGGCCAGGGTCGACTTCACCGGCGACGTCTCCCCCGAAGAGCTGATCGCCACCGTCGAGCAGGCGGGCTACACCGCGGCACTGCCCGCGCCGAAGCAGGCCGAGCCCACCGAGGACGCGGCCGCCGAGCCCGACCCGACCGCCTCGCTGCGCACCCGTCTGCTGGTCTCGCTGGTGCTCACCGTCCCGGTCATCGCGATGGCGATGATCCCCGCGTTGCAGTTCACCAACTGGCAGTGGCTGTCGCTGACGCTGGCCGCCCCGGTCGTCGTGTGGGGCGCGCTGCCCTTCCACAAGGCGGCCTGGACCAACCTGAAGCACGGCACCGCCACCATGGACACGCTGGTGTCGATGGGCACGCTCGCCGCCTTCGGCTGGTCGCTGTACGCCCTGTTCTGGGGCACCGCGGGCACGCCGGGCATGAAGCACCCGTTCGAGTTCACCATCGCGCGGATGGACGGCACCGGCAGCATCTACCTGGAAGCCGCGGCGGGCGTCACCACGTTCATCCTGGCCGGGCGCTACTTCGAGGCCAGGTCCAAGCGGCGGGCCGGTGCGGCGCTGCGGGCGCTGCTGGAGCTGGGCGCCAAGGACGTCGCGGTGCTGCGCGACGGCGTCGAGACGCGGATTCCGGTGGAGCAGCTGGCCGTCGGTGACGAGTTCATCGTGCGGCCCGGCGAGAAGATCGCCACCGACGGTGTGGTGACCGAGGGCAGCTCGGCGGTCGACGCCGCCATGCTGACCGGCGAATCGGTGCCGGTCGAGGTCGGCGCGGGCGACGCGGTGACCGGCGCGACCGTCAATGTCGGCGGACGGCTCCTGGTGCGCGCCACCAGGATCGGCGCCGACACCCAGCTGGCGCAGATGGCCAAGCTCGTCGAGGACGCGCAGACCGGGAAGGCCCAGGCCCAGCGCCTGGCCGACAAGATCTCCGGCATCTTCGTCCCGATCGTCATCGCGCTGGCCGTGGGCACCCTCGGCTTCTGGCTCGGCACCGGCGGCGCGATCGCGGCGGCCTTCACCGCCGGTGTCGCGGTGCTGATCATCGCCTGCCCGTGCGCCCTCGGCCTGGCTACGCCGACCGCGCTGATGGTCGGCACCGGGCGCGGCGCCCAGCTCGGCATCCTGATCAAGGGTCCCGAGGTGCTGGAATCGACCCGCAAGGTCGACACCATCGTGCTGGACAAGACCGGCACCGTCACCACCGGCAAGATGACCCTGCTCGACGTGCTCCCCGCCGAGGGCGAGGAACGCGGCCGGGTACTGGAACTGGCGGGCGCGCTGGAACACTCGTCGGAGCACCCGATCGCCCAGGCGATCGCCAAGGCCGCGCAGGACGAGTTCGGTGAACTGCTGCCGGTGGAGGGCTTCGCCAATGTCGAGGGCCTCGGCGTGCAGGGCGTGGTGAACGGTTCCGCGGTGATCGTCGGCCGGGCCCGGCTGCTGGCCGACTGGTCGCAGCCGCTGCCGGCGTACCTGGAAACCGCCATGGCGGAAGCGGAGTCGGCGGGCAGGACCGCGGTGGCCATCGGCTGGGACGGCAAGGCACGCGGCGTGCTCGTGGTCGCCGACGCCGTGAAACCCACCTCGGCGCAGGCCATCGCGCAGTTCCGCGCACTCGGCCTGACCCCGATCCTGCTGACCGGCGACAATGCCCGCGCGGCCCGCACCATCGGCGACGAGGTCGGCATCGACGAGGTGATCGCCGAGGTGCTGCCGCAGGACAAGGTCGACACCGTCAAGCGGCTGCAGGCCGAGGGCAAGGTCGTCGCCATGGTGGGTGACGGCGTCAACGACGCGGCCGCCCTGGCCCAGGCCGATCTGGGCCTTTCGATGGGCACCGGCACCGATGTCGCCATCGAGGCCAGCGACCTGACCCTGGTCCGCGGCGACCTGCGCGCCGCCGCCGACGCGATCCGCCTGTCCCGCCGCACCCTGGCCACGATCAAGGGCAACCTGTTCTGGGCCTTCGCCTACAACGTGGCGGCCATCCCGCTGGCCATGGCGGGCCTGCTCAACCCGATGCTGGCGGGCGCCGCGATGGCGTTCAGCTCGGTGTTCGTGGTGAGCAACAGCCTGCGGCTGCGGCGGTTCAAGTCGACGGCGCAGTAGGTCGCGACACCGGCCGAAGGGGCGCACCGGAAGGTGCGCCCCTTCGTCGTCGGGTCAGAAGATGGTCTGGCTGTCGGCGGAGATGGTGAAACCGTGGCCCGCCGCGTCGCAGCGGATGCCCTGCTGGCTGGAGGTGCAGGCGACGCCGCGGACGACGAGGGTGTCGCCGTAGTGCAGGGTGGCGCCGCCGCCCTTGTTGGTGCCGTCGACCGGCTCGCCGACGAAGATGCCCTGGCTCGTGCACAGGAACTCGGACTTGCCGCCGACGGTGTGCACGGCGACCTTGCGGTTGGGCGCGTCGTCGCAGTTGGGCAGTTGCGGTGGAATGACATTCGCCTTGGACAGCTGGCAGCCGACGCCGAACGGGGCGTCGGCGAGGATGCCGCACATGATGTTGCCGGTGGGCGATTGGAAGTAGAAGCTGTCGCGCTGCTGGTAGTCGCGGGCGTCGACGGTGGCGTCGTCGCGGGACGGCATTCCGGTGTCCCCGGGGCCAGGTGCCACGGTAGGGCCGGGCGATCCGCTGAGCGACGGGATGATGACGCCGGGCAGGATCTCGATGGTCGGCACACCGCTGGGCTGGGTGCCGCTCGGCTGGCTGACGGCGGTCTCGGTCACGCGCGGCGGAGTGGTCTGCGCGGTCGAACCCTGGTCACCGGCACAACCGGCCAGTCCCCCCGCGAACGCCACCAGCGCGGCCACCACGATTGCTGATCTCATTGGAACTCTCCCCTCGATGTCCTCGGCGACCCATCGAAGGAAGAATCGACGACAGGAGCGGATTCGTTTCCTTCGCTCAGGGAACCGTGACCCACCCGAGGTGAGCCCGTGACCACAGCTCAGCACGTCTGGTACGCCGCGTACGGCTCCAACATGCACGCCGCGCGGTTCGCCTACTACCGCGACGGCGGCACCCCGCCGGGCACCGCGCACACCTATCCGGGCTTCCGCGACCGCACGCCGCCGGTCGCGATCACGCCGCTGACCCTGCCGGGGAGCCTGTATTTCGCCTGGCGGAGCCAGGTGTGGACCGGCGGTGTCGCCTTCTACACCGATCGCCCGGCCACCGGCTGGCCGACCGGCGTCGCGGCCAGGGGGTACCTGCTCACCGTCGGCCAGTTCGGTGATCTGCTCGCCCAGGAGATGTACCGGACACCGAGCGCCGACTTCGACCTCGCGCCGGTACTGGCGGCGGGCTCGGTCGAGCTCGGTCCCGGCCGATACGAGACCGTCCTGCACGCCGGGACCGCCGACGGCGCGCCGATTCTCACCTGCACCGCGCCGTGGCGACCGGAAACCGTTGACCTGCAACGCCCATCGGCCCGCTACGTCGGCATGATCGCGGTCGGTCTGCGCGAATCACACGGCTGGGACACCGACCGCATCGTCGGCTATCTGGCGACGCGGCCCGGCATCGCCGCCCGCTGGCCCGAACCCGGCCTGCGTGCCGTGGTCGACGGCGGACCCGGCCTCGACCTGCCGGAATGACGGACGACGTTTCGCCGGACGATCATCGGGTAGACAATCGAACCAGGGAGCATGACCGTCCGGGAGCGGATGCATGGACTGGTTCACGGCACCGGAGTACTGGCAGGGCAGGCTGATCTTCCAGCGTGGCCTGGCAGTGATCTACGCGCTCGCGTTCCTCGGCGCCGCGCTGCAATTCCGCGCGCTGCTCGGCGAGCGGGGAATGCTGCCCATCCCGCGCTTCCTGGCGCGCACCCCGTTCCGCCGGGCACCGAGCCTGTTCCAGCTGCGCTATTCGGATCGCGGCTACGCCGTGGTGGCCTGGTCGGGCGTGGCCGTCGCGGTCGCCGTCGCCGTCGGGGCCGCCGATCTGGTGCCGCTGTGGGGGTCGATGGCGCTGTGGTTCGTGCTGTGGGTGCTGTATCTGTCGATCGTCAATGTCGGGCAGGCCTGGTACGCCTTCGGCTGGGAATCGCTGCTGCTCGAGGCCGGTTTCCTGGCGATCTTCCTCGGCAACGACACCGTCGCGCCGCCGCTGCTCGTGCTGTTCGCCGCCCGCTGGCTGCTGTTCCGGGTGGAGTTCGGCGCCGGGCTGATCAAGATGCGCGGCGACCGGTGCTGGCGCGATCTGACCTGCCTGTACTACCACCACGAGACCCAGCCGATGCCAGGCCCGCTGAGCTGGTTCTTCCACCATCTGCCCCGGCCGCTGCACCGGGTGGAGGTCGCGGCCAATCACTTCGCGCAGCTGGTGGTGCCGTTCGGGTTGTTCGCGCCGCAGCCGGTGGCGAGCGTGGCGGCGGGCATCGTCATCGTCACCCAGCTGTGGCTGGTGCTGTCGGGCAATTTCGCCTGGCTGAACTGGGTGACGCTGCTGCTGGCGACCACGGTGGTCGACGGGCGGTTCTACCCGACGCTGCCCGACGCGCCCGAGACGCAGCCGCCGCCGGTGTGGTTCACCGGCGCGGTGTTCGCCTACCTCGGGCTGGTCCTCGTGCTGAGCTATCAGCCGGCCGCCAATCTGCTCTCGTCGCGTCAGGCCATGAACGCGTCGTTCGAGCCGTTGCACCTGGTCAACACCTATGGCGCCTTCGGCAGCATCACCAAGGTGCGGCACGAGATCGTGCTCGAGGGCACCGACGCGGCCGAGCTCACCCCGGAGACGGAGTGGCGCGAGTACGAGTTCAAGGGCAAACCGGGCGACCCGCGCAGCCTGCCCCGGCAGTGGGCGCCGTATCACCTGCGCCTGGACTGGCTGATGTGGTTCGCCGCCCTGTCACCGGCGTACGCCAGGGGCTGGGCGGTCCCCCTGGCGCGACGCCTGCTCCGCAACGACCCCGACACCCTGCGCCTGCTGCGACACTGTCCCTTCCCCGACGCGCCGCCGCGCTACCTGCGTGCCCGGCTCTACGAATACCACTTCAGCTCGCGTACCGAGTTGCGTCGGGACCGGATCTGGTGGCGGCGCAGACTGATCGGCGACTACCTGCCGCCGATGGCACTCGAGTGGATCACTCGGCGCTGAGAACGCGAAAAGCCCGGCTCGACACACTGTCGACCGGGCTTTTCATGGAGCGGATGACGAGATTCGAACTCGCGACCCTCACCTTGGCAAGGTGATGCGCTACCAGCTGCGCTACATCCGCACGCCGTGCGAGGCCCGTTCCGGGATCGCCGGGGGCTTCGTCGTGCGAGAAGGAACTTTAGCGCGTCGGCGGCGAAAAACGAAATCCGTGCGCACCGCCGACCGGCGGCAGCGGTGAGGTCAGCGGGGTGCGCGCCGGATACCGATCAGCAGCAGGACCGACGCGGCCGCGGCCAGCACCCAGGGCGCCGGCTCGAAGATCAGCGCGCAGCAGACGGTCCAGACCAGCAGTGACCAGGCCAGGAACGCCGGCGGGGCGATCGCGCGCCGGTCGAGCCAGACGATCAGGCAGCCCAGGAGCAGCAGCGGGACCCCGAAGCTGCCGGGACCCATCCAGAACGCGCCGATGGCGGGCGGCAGCTCGGTGATGTCGGCGTCGGGCAGCCACAGCCCGAAGGTGAACCACTCGCCGTAGTGCCGGTGCCCGAGCAGGGTCGCGGCGACGACGTGTGCCGCACCGAGGAACGCGAGCACGCGTCCGGCCCAGGTGATCATGACTGCCTCCAGCAGAGTTACGAGACTCCCGATATCGAAACTAACAGTTTCGTATGCTGCCACAAGTCTCGCTCGCCCGCACCCGCTCCACCGTTAAGCGCGCACCAAGAATCCGGAATCCCCTGCCGGGAAAGCTCTTTCCCAGCCCGGTGGCCACCACCGGGCACGAGGGAGGAACGGGATGAAGACTCTGGGGCTGATCGCGGCGGGCGTCGCCGCGACCACCGTGACCGTCATGGGCGCCGGTCCGGCGCACGCGGACTTCACCGACGCGGTGGAGTTCACCGACAGCGGCGAGAACGTCGAGGAGGGGGAGTTCGGCGAGTACGCGGTCGACCGGAACAATCCGGGCTCGTGCCTGGTGGTACAGAACCACACCGGCGGCCGGGTGACCGTGCGGCTGAATTATCCGACCAGCCAGGGCAAATGGACCTTCGCCCACGACGACGTCGGCGTGCTCACCCGCAACAACCGGGTGGTGACCTCACCGTCCGGACGCTGGAGCGTGCGGACCAACCCGCCGATCGTGTTCCACTGGGTCTACGACGGCAAGCTCAACAACCGCAAGGGCTGCAACGGATCCTGGGTGCTGACCATGAACTGATCCGGCGACGGCTGGTCACGGATGCGCGAATGCGCTCCGATGATCGGCGGCCCACTCGGCGTAGCTGCGGGAGGCGCGGCCGAGGATCTCGGCGACATCGGTGGTGACCACGGCGTTGTGGCCGTCACGGATGAAGTTCTGGCCGATCAGCGACCCTTCGACGAAGGCTGGTGGCAGCCCGGCGGCGGTCATGAAGGCGCGGGCGTCGGCCGCGGCGATATCGGTGACGGCGATCGGGCGGCCGAGGATCTCGGCGAGGTCGGCGGCCTGGTCGCGGGTGGTCTGCAGGGTGGGGCCGGTGAGGGTGTATGTGCGGCCGTGGTGCGCGGGATCGCGCAGCGCGGCCGCCGCGACCTCGGCGACGTCGCGGGGGTCGACCACGGCCTGTCGGCCGTCGCCGGTGAGGTTCGGTACCGGGTGGCCGTTGCGCAGCGGTTCGATCCAGCTGACGGTGTTGGACGCGAAGGTGTTGGGGCGCAGGATCGTCCATTCGAGACCCGAGGCGCGGACGGCGTCCTCTCCCGGCACATGCCAGGAACCGGGACCGGCGAGGCGGGGATCGCCGGTCCCGATGGCCGACAGTTTCACCACCCGGCGCACACCGGCGGCGCGCGCGGCCGCGACCAGCGCGGCGTCGACGCCGGTGTCGTCGGGGCCGGGCACACCGTTGAGGAACGCGGCCTCGATGCCCGTCATCGCGGCGGCGAAGGTGTCCGGCTCGCGGTAGTCCACCCGGACCGCGTCGACGCCGGCCGGGAAGTCCGCGGTCGCCAGGTCGCGGGCGGTCGCCCGCACCGGTACACCGTCGGCCACGAGGTGCCGGAGAAGATTGCTGCCGATGGTGCCTGTCGCACCGGTGATCAGGATCATGCGACGAGCATGGCAATTCCCCTGCCTGCGGCTATAGGAGAAATCGGCACAGCCGAACCGGGCCGCGGGCCCTACTGTTGACCGGGTGAGCACGCAGTATCTGACCTCGGCGCAACTCGAGTCCACGGTGGCGACACCGGAATCGCTGCGGCCCTGGCTCACCGAGCTGACCAGCACGCCCGTCCACGACGACCCCACCCGGCCGTTCGCCCATCCGCCGGTGGCGTCGACGACGGTTGTGCTGCGCACCGAACCCTCCGGCAGGCGACGGGCTTTCGTCGTCGGCGCGCAGACCAAGGCGGCGTACTCGCGCGCCGAGGAGCCGGCGGGCTGCGTGCGATTGCGCCTGGCCCCCGGCGTCTCGCGCCCCCTGCTCGGCGTCGCCGCGGGCGAACTCACCGACCGCGTGGTGCGCCTCGACGACCTGCCCGGCCCGCTGGGTACCGCCGCGAGCGAACTGACGCGGCTCCCCGCCGACGAGGCCGTGTGCTACCTGGAAGACCTACTGCCGCATCAGGTCTCCGAGACCGCGACCGAGCGCGCGCATCGCCTCGTGTTGCGCGAGGCGATCTCGGCGCTCACCGCCGACGTCGCCCCTTCCGTCCCCGATCTCGCCGCCCGGCTCGCGGTCAGCGAACGCCAGTTGCGCGCCCTGTTCGCGACGGGAATCGGCGTCTCCCCCAAGCATTTCGCCCGCATCGACCGCGTCCGGCGGGTCCTCGCGTACGCGGGCAACACGCCGTGGTCCCATCTCGCGGCCGACACCGGCTACTACGACCAGTCCCATCTCACCGCCGATTTCCGCACCATCATGGGCGTCCCACCGGCGGCCTACCTGCACGGCAGGCTGCCCGCGCCGACCCGCTGCCGGCTACCGCGCTGAGCGCGCGGCCCCGGTAGCGAGTCGGCCGGGATCAGGCTTCCGGCTTCTCCTGCTGCTCGGCCTTGCGGGCGAGGCGTTCGGCGGCCTCGGCGTCGTCGAGCGCGGTGGCCTCCTCCAGGCTGGGGGCGCTGCCGCCGAGGCGACGCGGGACCCAGTAGGCGCCGGGCTCGTGTTCGTAGGACTCCTGCAGTTCGGCCAGCAGGCCCTGCATGGTGGTGCGGAGCTGGGCGGTGAGCTCGGCCGCCGGTTCGTACGGCTTGATCGGGGCGCCGACGGCGATCGAGATGGGGGTGTTGGTGCGGCCGAGCCGCTTCGGGAAGCCCTTGGTCCAGACGCGCTGGGCGCCCCAGATGACGATCGGGATGATCGGGACGTCGGCCTCGAGCGCCATCCGGGCGGCGCCGGACTTGAATTCCTTGATCTCGAAGCTGCGGCTGATGGTGGCCTCGGGGTAGACGCCGACCAGCTCGCCGTCGCGCAGGTATTTCACCGCCGACTTGTAGGAGTCGGCGCCCGCGGTGCGGTCCACCGGGATGTGTTTGAGGGCACGCATGATCGGGCCGGAGATGTTGTTGTCGAACACCTCCTGCTTGGCCATGAACCTGATGTAGCGACCAGGCGTGCGGGCGGGCAGTCCCGCGTAGGTGAAGTCCATGTAGCCGGTGTGGTTGATCGCCACCACGGCGCCACCGGACGCGGGGATGTTCTCCGCGCCCTTGACGGTGAACTTCAGACCTTCGAGGAAGAAGACGGTTCGGGCCAGGCCGATGATCGACCGGTAGACGGGTTCCACAATTCAGCTAGCGTAGTCGCAGATCGTGCCACGGCCCAGGAATGAGGAACGTCGTAGTGGAACGCGCGCAGCCGCCCCTGCTTGCTCTGCCCCGTCCCCGCCCGCACCGCGCCGTCGCGCTGGCCGCGGGTCTCACCGTCACCGCGGCGCTGATCGCCGGGTGTGATTCGGTCTCCGGCATCCCCGGCGACGACCCGGCGCCCGCCGACACCACCACCGCGACGACGACCACGCCGTCGACCACCTCCACCGCCACCCAGGCGATCGCCCCCGGCGAACCCGCGCCGGGCAAGACCACCGACCTGCCCCCGCTGCCCGCCGACGCGCCGCAGGTCGGCGCCGTGCCCGGCAACGCCGACGCCGTGCTCGCGGTCCGCCGCTGGGCCGCCGACCTGCAGACGAGCACTCCCGCCGAACTACAGGCCGCGTGCTGGACCATCCCGCCGCGCACGGTCACCGACATGTACGCCGACCCGCAGTCGATCCTCGCCGCGCTCAGCCAGCCCGGCACCGCGACCGCCGACACCGTCACCTGGCGCAACCGCACCACCACCGTCACCGTCGACCGCGAGGCCATCGCCTCCGGGTACGCCTGCGGCCGGGTGTTCGCGGCGGGCGTCGAGCCCGGTTACGACGAGGCCGATGCCCGACACACCGTCCGCCGCTACCTCGCGCGCGCCACCGGCAAACCGCTCGATCCGGCCGACGTCGAAGCCACCCATCCGCTGACCTGCAAGGCGACCCTCACCACCTGGGACCCGCAGGGCACCGGCAACCCCACAGCACCCCCGCTGACCAGCGACTCGGGCAAAGTAGGCAATGTCACCTCCTACACCGGTGAGGAGCTACGATCCGACCAGGTTCGCGGCGACTACCTGGCAGTTCACGTCCCGGTGACCACCTCGCCGGGGGGCACGCGGATGCGGACTTTCACCGTCGTACCGACCGCCGAGGGCTACTGCATCGGTGACGTAACGATTTAGCCACTACCCTGGTTGGCTGGTACTGGTAGGAGGAAACAAGCTCGTGCAGATCACCAGCGTCGGACACGCAGGCTTCCACATCCGAACCACAGCCGGGACGATCCTGTGCGACCCCTGGGTCAATCCCGCGTATTTCGCCTCGTGGTTCCCGTTCCCGGACAACTCCCAGCTCGAGTGGGAGTCGCTCGGCGATGTCGACTACCTGTATGTCTCCCACCTGCATCGCGACCACTTCGACGCCGCGCACCTGCGCAAGTACGTCAACAAGGACGCGACCATCCTGCTGCCGGACTACCCGGTGCCGGATCTGCGCCGTGAGCTCGAGGCGCTGGGCTTCACCAAGTTCTTCGAGACCGAGGACTCGGTCAAGCACACCGTCACCGGGCCCAAGGGTTCGCTCGACATCATGATCGTGGCGCTGCGCGCGCCCGCCGACGGCCCGATCGGCGACTCCGGCATTCTCATCTCCGACGGTGAGACCACCTGTTTCAACATGAACGACGCGCGCCCGGTGGACATGGACGTCATCCACGACGCGTTCGGTGACATCGACATCCACCTGCTGCAGTACTCGGGCGCCATCTGGTACCCGGCCGTGTACGACATCCCGGCCCGCACCAAGGCCAACTTCGGCAAGCAGAAGCGCCAGCGCGGCATGGACCGCGCCCGCTCCTACATCGAGCAGGTCGGCGCCACCTGGGTGGTGCCCTCGGCCGGTCCGCCGGTGTTCCTCGACGACGAACTGCGCTACCTCAACGACGATCGCGGCGACGAGGGCAACATCTTCCCCGACCAGATCGTGTTCCTCGAGCAGATGGAGATCCACGGCAACGCCGGCGGCGTCCTGATGATCCCCGGCTCGGTCGCCGACGTGCGCGGCAAGGAACTCGACCTCGCGCACCCCTTCGACCCGGACCGGATCTACGGCGACAAGGCCGCCTACATCGCCGAGATGGCCGAGCGGTTCGCCCCGGTGCTCGCGGCCGAGAAGGCGTCCTGGGAGACCGGCGACGGCTCGCTGCTCGAGCCGCTGCGCGAGCTGTTCGAGCCGATCATGAAGCAGTCCGCGCTGATCAGCGACGGCATCGGGTACCCGGTCGGCCTGGTCATCGGCGAGGAGACGGTGGTGCTGGACTTCCCGCATCGCACCGTCCGCGAGCCGATCGAGGGCGAGGGCCGCTACCGCTACGGCTTCCGGATCGCGCCCGAGCTGGTCCGCACCGTGCTGCGCGACAACGAGCCGGACTGGGTCAACACGATCTTCCTGTCCACCCGGTTCCAGGCGTGGCGCATCGGCGGCTACAACGAGTTCCTCTACACCTTCTTCAAGTGCCTCACCGACGAGCGCATCGCCTACGCCGACGGCTGGTTCTCCGAGGCCCACGACGACTCCGCCGTCACCGAGCTGGACGGCTGGGAAGTTCAGCGCCGCTGCCCCCACCTCAAGGCCGACCTCTCCAAATTCGGTGTGGTGGAAGGCAACAACCTCACCTGCAACCTGCACGGCTGGCAGTGGGACCTGGAATCAGGCCGCTGCAAGACCTCCAAGGGCCACGAACTGCGCTCGCGCAAACTCTGAGCGAGTAGGGTGTCCATATGGCATCGCCAGCCAGTCCAGACCGCGCGCCGGTTCCGCCTCAGGCGGATCCTGCGGCCATCCGCGCGAGTCTGACACCGACGCTGGTCGCAATCTTCGACAGCGAGTGGGAACTCGTCTTGGACGAAGCCAAAGCGACCAAGGAACTCAGTGGCATCCGCACCCTGTTGAACCACTGGCGCCACATAGCCTATGACGAGATGATCGAGCCCGGAAGCTATTTCAGGCTGCAAGCCAAGGCCGAACAGCTGTTGCAGCACGGCGCCGATCACGGCGCCGCGACGATCGAGGAGATGCGTGCCCTGATCCGGCAGAGACTGGAGGGGTAGGTGTATCTCATCGTTCCCGACCCGATCACTCTCGATCAGGTCGCGGCCTTGCCGGTCACCGCGCTACTGCACTACGCGGAAGCCCTGAGCCTGCTCGAGCTGAAGCCGTGGGCGGGCGAGCCGCAGAATCGGGCGAACCCTGACGGTGCTGTCCGGCGCCTGCTGTTCGGCGCGCACGGCGCTGGTCAGCTCGTCTATCTCGTGGTGGAAGACCGACAAGAGGTGCATCTACTCCGCGTGCTCTGGCTGGATTGATCGCTCCGATGGACGTGGTGTGCCTGTGTATGGACGCGTTGGACGGTGCCGCCGGGCGGTATCTGGAGCTCGACGCGCTGCCGATCGCGATGCGGTGACTCAGAGTTCGGCGGAGCCTGCCACCTGCCGGGCGTATTCGAGGATGCGCAGGGTTTCCACGGCGTCGCGGGGGTCGACGGGGACCGGGGTGCCGTCGAGGAGGGTGGCGGCCATGCCCGCGTAGAAGGCGGGGTAGTCGCCGGGGCGGGTGGGCAGGGGGCGCAGGTCATCGCCCGCGCCGAAGGTGCCCCACCGCTCGGGTGGGACTGTGCCCCAGGGCTTTCCGTCGCCGGGGCGGCGGCCCGCGCGCAGGTCGTCTTCCTGCGGGTCGAGGCCGTGCACCGTGTAGCCGTTCGCCGAGCCGAGGACGCGCAGGCGGGGGCCCAGTTGCGGGGTGACGGCGCTCATCCACAGCTGCGAGCGCGTTCCGGAGGCGTGGGTGAGGGCGAGGAAGGCGTCGTCGTCGGCATTGACGCCGGGACGGCGGCGGTCGAGTTCGGCGTAGAGCTCGGTGACCGGGCCGAACAGGGTCAGCGCCTGGTCGACCAGGTGACTGCCCAGGTCGAACAGGATGCCCGCGCCCTCCGCTGCGTCACCCACCTCGCGCCAGCCACCCTTGGTGACCGGGCGCCAGCGTTCGAATCGCGACTCGAACCGGCGCACCTCGCCGAGTTCGCCCTCCGCCAGCAGCGCGCGGACGGTCAGGAAGTCGTTGTCCCAGCGGCGATTCTGGAACACGCTCAGCGCCAGTCCGGCCTCCTCGGCGGCCGTCACCACCGCGTCGGCGTCGGCGGAGGTCACCGCGAACGGTTTGTCGACCACCACCGGGAGCCCGGCGGCCAGCGCGCGCGACGCCAGCGGCGCGTGACTGCGATTCGGCGTGGCGATCACCGCCAGGTCGATGCCAGACGGATCGGCGAACAGTTCGTCGGCGTTGCGCACCACCCGCACACCCGGATGCTCGGCCCGCGCCCGCTCCGCCCGCTCCTCGGACGAGGTGACCACCACCGCCACCCGCAACCGTGGATCGGCCGCGATCAACGGCGCGTGGAACACCGAACCGGCCAAGCCGTACCCGACTACCGCTACCCCGAGCTGGTCCATCGCTGTCCCTTTCGTGGTGGGTCCCGGGGTCGAGTATGCCCCCGGGACCGACGGGGGACGGGGATCTCAGCGGTTCGGCAGCTTCTCCGCGGCGGAGCGCAGGACCTCGGCGGCGATCGCGCAGTAGTCCTCGCGCATGCCCTCGGCACCGTGCACCGTGACCTCGACCGTCTCCTTCTCGGACCGGGGGGCGAGGTAGGCCCTGGTACACATGGCCTTCGTGCTGGTGGCTTGGTCGACATAGAGCCGGTACCCGTCGACGGATACCGTCACCTGCTCGCTGCCCGAGGTGTACCTGCTGCTGCTGACGAGTTTCAGGCTGAGCTGCACGCTGCCGTTCAACTGACAGGTGTGCGCGTCCGCGACCGTCGGCGCGGGCGCCAGCTTGCCGATCCTGGCGGCGACCAGGTCACGATCGAGCAGGGTGCACGGCTCGACCAGCGCCAGGGACGACTCCTGGTGCGCGGCGCGCGGCGCGGACGACAGCGACCGAGCGATGTTGGCCGCGACGTAGTCGATACCCTCGCACCCCTTGACGCCACTCGGTTGGTGGAGGGTGATGACGATGCCCGACGGACCCTCCGCGCCCGGACTGGCGATGGCCCTGGTGCAGCCGGCCGCACTGCCGTCGATGATCGGCACGCCGTCGACGATGGTCTGGTTCGGCGTCAGGTACATGTCCTCGGTGCCCAGCTCCAGACTCAGCGAGGTCCGGTTGGAGGTGGCGTAGCAGCCCCAGGTCGTGGACGTGTCCAGCTTCCAGGTGTCGGCGGCGAGCGGTGTCGGCGCAACCGGGACGGCGGCGCCGATGGCCTTGCCGAGCCAGGCGCACGCGTCGGTCTGGCGCAGCTGGGCGAGGGTCAAGCCGGTCACCGGCGCCGGTTCGCTCGCCGGTCTGGTGGCCAAGTAGGCGAGGCCGCCGACCACGAGCAGCAGCGCCGCCAGCCCGCCTGCCAGCGCGCTCCGGATTTTCGGGGTTGCCGAGTGCCAGCGGCGCAGGCCGGATCGCATCGCCCGCCTGCCGGTATCGAGCGCATTCTGCCCGAAACCGGCGAGCACCTCAGGCAACGGCCTGGCCGGTGGCGCCACCGGCGCGACGACCGGCGGCAACCCGGCGAGCAGGGCGGACACCTGGTCCTGCTGACGGCCGATGTCGTCGAGTACCGGCGCGGGCCAGGGCGGGGCTGCGGCGGGCGGACCGCCGAGGTACTCCAGCATCTGACCCGGCGTCGGCCGGGCCGCCGGGTCCTTGCGCAGGCACGCGGCGATCAGCTCGTACAGCGGTTCGGGCACCCGGCTCAGATCGGGCTCGCGCTGCGCGATGTTGAACAGGATGTACGGCACCGACGGCGCGGTGAACGGCGCGCTGCCCGAGGCCGCGAAGGCGAGCACCGAGCCGAGCGCGAACATGTCGGCGGCCGGGGTGATCGCCAGCCCGAGCGCCTGTTCGGGCGCGAGGAAGTC
Organism: Nocardia sp. NPDC051833; assembly: GCF_040681225.1. Taxonomy (NCBI): domain Bacteria; kingdom Bacillati; phylum Actinomycetota; class Actinomycetes; order Mycobacteriales; family Nocardiaceae; genus Nocardia; species Nocardia sp. NPDC051833. The sequence goes on along the minus strand of NZ_JBFAYK010000001.1, from coordinate 2,762,866 downwards.
CGGGGTGCCGAGGGCGGTCACGCTGCCGGTCGTCGGCGGTCCGGCGACCGGCGTGATGCCGATCTCGTTGAGCCGTCCGCCCTCGCGTGCCAACAACACCGAGTCGGCCCTGAGCCGCTGATGGACGAGGCCTGCGGCGTGCACGGTCCGCAATGCCGAGGCCAGGGCCGCGGCGAGCGCGCGGACAGCGGGCACCGGCAACGGGCCGTGCTCGGCGACCGCGCGGTCGAGCCGCACACCCGGCACGAATACCGAGGCGAGCCAGGGTTTGTCGGCATCGGCGTCGACATCGATCACCGTCGTGTTGGTGGCGCCCGAGACCCGCATCGCGGCGACCGCGCTGTGCCGCAGCCTGATCCGGAACTCGGGCTCGTCGACCAGTTCGGCCTCGGCCTGCCGCACGACGACGAGGGAATCGTCGGGGCCCGCCGCGAGCAGCGAGCGGAAACCCGCGGTCGAGTCGAGGGCGCCGATGACGCGATAGCGGCCGATGGTGTCCGGTTCGCCGGGACCGCGGGGATGAATCGTCATGAGGTCGGCAACTTCGTGAGAACGGGCGCGAACAGGGTGGCCGCGGCATCGCACGGGCTCAACGGCCCCGGCTTGTACGCCGAGTACATGATGCGCACTTGCTCCGCCTGGTCGTCCCGGCTTGGCCTGGTCAGATAGGCCAGCTCGCAGTAGTTGACGTTCTCCGTCTGGATGTTCACCGTGCGCCCCGCGATCGTCCTGGTGGGCCGGACCTTGCCGCCGACCACGTGGTCGGGCCGCAGGCGATCGTCGAGGTCCAGCGCGACGTACCCTTCCCGCCCGTCCGCCACGCAGCCGTGCACCGTGCGGCTGCGGGCCGGGTCACCGGTCACCGAACCGATGTCCGCGGAATCCAGCAGCACGCAGGGATCGAGCCGCAGCACCGAGTTCGCGGGAAGGTCGCGCAGCGGCGGGTTGACCGCGAGGCGGCGTACCACCGCGACGAGTCCACGTTCGATCGCCGGACAGGTGTCGCCGCCCTCGAAGGTCGACGAGCTCAAGGTCAGCGCCATCGGCAGCCCGCTCTGCGCCACGACCGAGCGGTCGCAGTTGCGGGCTTCCTTGTTCCGGCCGAGCACCGGCATCCAGTTGATGGTGCTGCCCATCGGGGTCCTGCCCTTGATCTGCTCGACCGGCGAGCCGTTCTCGAGGGTGAGTTGCATCTTGCGACCGGATGGTTCGCGGTAGGTGAGGCTGCACGAGTGCACGCCGTTCGGCACGAGTTCGCCGGTCGCCGTGCCGAGTTCACCGAGCACCGCCGGCTTCAGCAGCTCGCAGAGATCGAGCCTGCGGCTCTCGTCGACGGTCAGCGCGAGCGCTGGATCGTCCATCGCCACCGCGTTGCCCTCCACGCCGATGCCGACGATCGTGATGACGCCGAGCACCAGGGCCGACACCACCGCGGCCGCGACGACGAAGCGCGACATCGGCCGCTTCGGCTGGTCGACCGGCTCGGGGGCGACGGTCGCGGTGCCGTCGGCCCAGCGTGCCGCCTCGGCCTGGCATTCCGCGATCCGCCTGCGGATCCGGACCGGCCACACCGGCTCGGCCTCGATCCGGCTCGCCGCGTCGAGCAACTGCTCCGGGGTCGGGCGAGCCGACGGGTCCTTCGCCAGGCACGCCTCGACCAGCGCGCGGATCGGCGGCGGGATGGCCGTGGTGTCCGGCGCGGTGTAGAGGACGTTGTAGAGCACCTGCGGCGTCGACGCTGCCTCGAACGGGCTGACCCCGGTGGCCGCCATCGCCAGCACCGCGCCGACCGCGAACACATCGGAAGCCGGGGTGAGCGGCTGGCATTCGGCCTGCTCGGGCGACATGTACGCGGGCGAGCCGAGCACCGCACCGGTGGCGGTGAGGGCGACGTCGTCCTCGAGCGCCTTGGCGATGCCGAAGTCGATGACCCGCGGGCCGTCGTTGGTCAGCAGGACATTGCTCGGCTTGAGGTCACGGTGCACCAGGCCGGTCCGGTGGATCTCGAGCAGCGCCATCGCCAGCCCGGTGGCCAGCAGCTTCAGCCCGCTCACGGTCAGCCTGCCGAACTCGCCCACCATCTCCTGCAACGAGGGGCCCGCGATGTATTCCGAGGCCAGCCAGGGTGTTTCGGAGTCGGCGTCGTGGTCGACGACGCCTGCCGTGTAGGCGCCGGTGACCTGCTGGGAGGCGAGCACCTCGCGCCGGAACCTGGCCCGGAACTCGGGGTTCCCGGTGAACTGATGGTGGATCTGCTTGACGGCGATCAACCGGCCGTCGGGGCCTTGACCCAGCAGCACCTGCCCCATGCCGCCCCGGCCGACCACGGCCAGCAGGCGGTTGCGGCCGAGCCGATCGGGATCCCGTGGACCCAGTGGTTTCATCGCTCGTCTCCCCGTCTCACCGGGATCCGCTCAGCAACGCGTACTGCGCGACCGCGAGTTGCCGGACATCGGTTTCCTGATTGCTGTAGACGCGGGCGACGAATTCGTCGCGGCGGACCAGGCAGGCGAACCGGCGGGCGGCGCTCACCTCGGTATTGGGTCGCGCCGCGCGATAGCACGTCACCCCGCTGAGCCCGGCCACCTCGCCGATCGCCGTGTAATCGGCGGCCAGCAGCGTCTTCTCCTCGGTTGCGGCGTGGGTCCGGGCGGCACTCGCGTCCCGCGCCCGATGCAGGAACTTGTTGTACGAGACCGCGACCGCGTCGATCGAGCTCGCTTCGAAATCGCGCAGCCGAGCCGCGGGCTTGTCGAGGAGCAGGGCGTAGGTTCGCGGCCCGTAGATCATGAAATCCCAGCGGTCCGGCCAGTATTCGCCGGTCTTGACCACCCGGGTGAGCAGGTGCGCGCTGTCGAGTTTCAGGGTCGGCAGGTCGGCGGCCGCGGTGGGGACGAAGCCGTCGAGCTCGGTCAGCTGGGCGCGGTAGGTGCGGGTGAGCAGCTCGGTCAGCACCTCGGGTCGCGGGTCGACGACCTTCGCGTACACCCGGATCACCAGGTTCTTCCACACCAGCCAGCTGCCGACCGTCGGCACACCGGGCCGCCAATGGCTCAGCGCGGCGGGGTAGTCGGGCAGCGGCAGCGGCGCGTTCTCGGTGTTGGCGCCGAAATCCGCGGCGGCCATCGCCTGCGCGGCGGCACCGGCCTGCTCCGCGTCGGGCAGGGACAGGATCGTGATCGACAGCAACTTGTGCTGCTGCTCGTTGTCGGGGCGGCCGTTGCTGCCGATCGCGCCGAACCCGGCCAGCACGTCGAAGGGTTGCAGGGCCGATTGCTGCACGCCCGAGAGCAGTTCGTCGACGCCGCGCGCCCCGACGACCACGCCGCCGCCGTCACCCTCGACCAGATCCGGGTCGACCCGGTCGGCGAACAGCAGCCGCTCCCCGATGCGCACCGATTCCACCAGCGAGCCACGCACACGGCTCGGCGCGTCGTCGAAGTCGCCAGGGATGGGCTCCAGGGCGTAGCCGCCGTGGTCGGCCTCCGCGGCATCGTCACCGCACGCCGAGGTGAGCAGCGCGAGCGACAGCAACGCCGCGAGACAACGCGACCGGTAACGCACGAATAATCCCCTCCGACCGGCGGTCTGCACGCCGGCCCCCTCCCGAACTCTGCCGTGAAACTATCACCCGGCTATCGGCGCCGCTACTGCGCGGGCAACCTGCCGACGGCTTGCTTCACCAGCGGGTCGGCGATTTCGCACAGCTGGGCCGTGCGCAGGGTCGGATCGCTCACCAGGATCTCGACGACCTCGGTGAAGGTCTGGCCGACCTTGCGGTAGCGGTAGGTCCGGCGGCATTCGGACGCCGGGGCGGTGATCTCGCCGGACTTCTCGACCAGGATGCCGTCGCCGATATCGATCGTCTCCTCCGCCATCGAGGTCTGCCGCTGTCGTGGCTGTGCCAGCGTGACCCGCACGCTGGTCGTCCCCGGCCAGTGGCAGGTGTGCGCCGACACCGCGGCACCGGCGCCGAGTCGCGCGAAGGCCGCGTTGTCCACCAGGGCACAGGGATCGACCGAGGCCAGCGAGCGCTGCGCGGCGGGATCGGCCGACAGCCCACCCAGCGACGCGGTCAGCCGGTCGACGACCTGATCGGCGAGGGCGCAGTCGTCGCGGGTGAAGGTGTCGGCCGTGATGCCCCAGCGCGCGCCGGCTGCGCCGCCCTCGATCGCGAAGGCGCAGTCGGCACCTCGGCGAGCCACCGCGTAGCCGTTGACCACCCGCTCGTTCGGCTCGAATCCGTCGATCGCGGCGCCGATTTCGACCGCGATGCGCGCGGCTCCCGAGGTACCGTCGCAGCCCCAGCTCGACGTCGCCTGCCAGCGCCAGGACGACACATCGGTGGACGCCTTGGCCGCGGCGGCACTCGGCAGGGTGGTGCCGAGCGCCTTCGGCAGCCAGGCGCACGTGTCGACGCCGCGCAGCTGGTCGATGCTCGGGAGGGTGGCCGTCGGCGTCGCGGTCGGGGGCGTCGCTTCGCCGCCACGCAGCACGACCGCGGTGAGCCCGGCGGCGAGCACCGCCGCCACCGCCACGGCGAGCCCCACCCGCAGTGCCGTGCGCCGCTTCCGAGGCGCGGTGGGTGGTGGCGCGGTGGGTGCCTGGGGAATCGCGAGGTCGGCCGGAATGATCTGCGTCGCCTCGGGATCCGAGGTGAGCGCCACCAGATTCCGGGTCTGATCGGCGATTTCGGTGTGGATCGGCGCGGGCCAAGGGTGCGGCTGGACCGGGAGGACGCCGAGGTAGTCCAGGATCTGCGCGGGAGTTGGCCTGGCCTGGGGGTCCTTGCGCAGGCATCCCGCGATCAGCTCGCGCAGCGGCGCGGGGACCTGGTCGAGCTGGGGTTCGCTGTGGACGATGTTGAACAGGGTGTACGGCGCGGAGGTGGCGGCGAACGGGCTCTGTCCGGTGGCCGCCATGCACAGCAGCGAACCGAGGGAGAAGACATCGCTGGCCGAGGTCACCGGCTCGCTCATGGCCTGCTCCGGTGACATGTACGCGGGCGAGCCGACGACGGCGCCGACCTCGGTGAGCGCTCCGGAACCCACCGCCTGCGCGATGCCGAAATCGATGACCCGGGGTCCGTCGGCGGCGAGGATCACGTTGGCGGGCTTGAGATCACGGTGCACCAGGCCGGTGGCATGGATGGAGTGCAGGGCCGAGGCGAGACCGGAGGCGAGGGTGCGCAACGCCGGGACCGGCAGCGGGCCGAGTTCGCGAACCGCGCGATCCAGCGGGACACCGGCGATGAACACCGAGGCCAGCCAGGGTGTTTCGCCGCTGGTGTCGAAGTCGACGACCGCCGCCGTGAACGCGCCGGACACCCGGGCGGAGATGGCGACCTCACGCTCGAAGCGCGCCCGGAACTCGCGGTCGTCGAGCAGGTGGGCGTGGATCTGCTTGATCGCGACGAAGCGCCCGTCCGGCCCCGTGGCCAGCAGGACCCGCCCCATCCCGCCCGCGCCGAGCACACCGCGAATCCGGTACCGGCCGATCATCGTCAGTTCGCCCGCCGCCATCGGCTCGATCACTTCGGCACTCCCCCACTTCACTCCCGCCGCGGCGGGCGAGTCGGTCCGTTCAGCCCGGCTCGGTACGTTCGCGAGCAACCTAACACCAGCACCGACGGTCCCGGGCACTCTGGCGTCCGCCCATGGCAGTCATCGCGTTCGTACTGTTTCCGCCGGGAGGACCGGAGGCACCGCTCGTCCGACGCGGTGTCTCCGGTCCTCCAGCTGGATCGCCTCCCGAAGAATCAGGCCTGGCAGCTGGCCCAATTGGCCTGCGAGTAGTAGTTGGTGGGCTCGGGCAGTGCCCCCCTCACCCGGACCTCGTAGTGGCGACGTCCGTAGTTGTCGGTCGAGTCGAACCGGAACTTGGTGACCCCACCGTCGTCGGTCTCGTAATTCCTCGCGTTGCAAGTCTTGAATGGCCAGGGGTAAGCGGTGGCAGGGCCCGCGCCGACGATCAGGCCTACACCGATCGTAGATGCGGTACTGAGGACGCCGACAACTCGGATGATGCTGGTACGCATGGGTAATCCCGTCTGTGAGAATGCTTGCCGGTCCGCGCTGGGGATGAGCTAGCCCGGTACCGAAAAGTGTTCTCCCGCAGGCGGTACAGTCGCGTCGCCGTGGATGACCGATCTGGTCTTGCCTTGACTTGTCTCGTCCGATGGAAGGCGATGGACAGGTAGGCTCGGCGGCGCTCGGCGATTGGGGAGAAACTGTGGGGACGGTACTCAAGCTGCTGCTCACTGAACGACATCTGTCGAGCCACTCAGAATTCTGCGCCGCCTACGACCGCGTCGGCGCGCAGCTCGATCCGCCGCTGCCGCCAGGCAACGGCCCGTCGAAAGCGCAGTACTACAACTGGCTGGCGGGATCGCTGAAAGGGCTTCCGCTAAATCATCACCGTCGCGTCCTGGCCAAGATGTTCCCAGGATGGTCTATGGAGGCGCTTTTCGGAACAGGTGATCTCCCGCAAAGTTCGCTCACGCCCACAGTCCCGCGAGACAGTCCGCAGGACAGGAGTCTCGCGGCACTGCTCGGCGCGGAGATGGCTCGTACCGGCGTCACGCTGGTGGTGCCTACCTTCGAGCTTTCCGATGAGTCAGTGGATGCGCTGGCTAGGGCAGGGATCCTCCCGCAGCATATTTTCAGCAAGCAGACGAGCGCGTTCAGTGGGCAACGACGCATCGATGTCCCGGTCGCGCTGGCTGAGAGTGATGTTCGTGGAATGCTCTATGTGATGGGGATGCTGCAGCGGCACACAGATATTGCCGTCGACATACAAAGCGACAAGGAGGTGGTCGCTGCCTGTGATCGGCCCTTCATCAGTTTCGGGCTCACCAGTAACGACTGCACGCACATGTATCTCGAGACGTGCGAGTCGCCCCTGTTCACGATTCGCGACAGCAGAGATTCACGCCGACCGTTTCGTGAGGACATCATCCTCGCCGACGGTCACCAATTCACTTCCGACGACAGCCGAAACGTCGGCCTGATCGCGCGCGTCCGGCCGGCTCCGCATGTGCACCCGGATCGGTTCTGGTTCTTTTGTGCCGGCCTCGGACCTAGGGGGACGACCGGCGCGGGCTGGTACCTCGCCAACTACTGGACCACTCTGCCAAACGCTGCTTCCGACGAGGAATTCGTTGCAGTTGTCTCCGTTCGGACCTACTCCGACCAAACTGCGAGCCTCGAGTACGTTCTGACCACCTGATTCTTACGTGGTAGCGGCCGACGCGCGAGCGGCCACCGCGACCGCGGCGAGGACGATCGCGCAGCTGAGAACGGCTGTGGTGGAGAGTTTTCCGTCGATGGTGTCGAGCAGGAGGGCGGTGACGAGCTGGCCCGCCACGGAGGTCAGGCCGAGGAGGAGGACGCCGATCAGGCCGACGGTGACGGCGGCCAGGGCGATGAAGGCGACGCCGATCAGGCCGCCGAGGTAGAGCCAGGGGGCCGTGGGGAAGGCGGTCGGCAGACCGGTGCGGAGCAGGGTGACCAGGTCGAACGCGCAGAGGGCGACCAGGCCGACGACGAAGTTGACCAGGGTGGCGGAGAAGGGGCCGCCGACCGCGCCCACCCGGCCGTTCACGGCTTGCTGCCAGGCCAGGCCGACGCCGGCGAGCGCGGGGAGGGCGATGAGCAGGAGCGGGAGGTCGGGCACCCCGGTGACCGCGCCGGCGGGGACGGAGTGCCCGCCCGCCGAGAGGAAGACGCCCGCGATGCCGAGCACGGCGGCGACCACCCGCCACCCGGTGACCGGCGTGCGACCGGCGGGCGCGATGCCGAGCCGATCCACGATGAGACTGCTGAGCAGCTGACCCGCCACCGCGGCGACGGTGAAGGCCGTGACGCCGATCGCGGCGATCGTCAGTCCCTGGCTCGCGACGAAGAACGCGCCGCACAGGCCACCGAGCAGCTGCCAGGGCCGCAGCGTGCCGTCCGCGACGCCGGTGCGCACCCTGCCCAGTCCGGCGCGCAGGGCCGGGCTGGCCGCGAAGGCGATCAGCAGGACCAGCAGGCCGGTGCCGAAGCTGATGGTGGCGGCCGCGACACCGTCACCCAGTTCCGCGCCGAGCGCGCCGTTGATCCGCCCCTGCACGGCGACGCCGGCGCCGATGCAGAAGCCGAAGATCAGTCCGAGACCGCCGCGCCCGACCACCGCGTCCTTTCGTCACCGTGCCGCTGTGCCTTCCGACAGTAGACTCACCGGTGGTGTCCGGACACGCGTCAGGGGGCGAGAACGATGTCGGCGAACGATGTTCCGATGCAGGCACACCCGGTGATCGACGAGGTACTGGCACGTCATCGCGCGGCGCTCGGGCCGGACGAACAGACCTACCGCAACCACGTCTATCGCTGCGCGAACTACCAGCGGGCGCTGCTCGGCGGGGAGCTGCCGGACGCGGCCGCCCTGGCCTGGGCCGTGCACGATCTGGGGATCTGGACGGCGGGCACCTTCGACTACCTAGCGCCGTCGGCCGAGCTCGGCGACGAGCTCGCGGCCGGGTTCGGGATCACCGATCCGGAACTCGTGCGGATGATGGTGCTCGATCATCACGGTCTGCGGGCCAGGACCGATCCGCTCGTCGAGACGTTCCGGGTCGCCGATCGCGTCGATGTCAGCCACGGTGTGCTCCGGAGCGGAATCGACGCGGGGTTCGCCGCGCAGGTCGTCACGCGGTTTCCGTATCGGGGATTCCACGGCTTCCTGGTGCGCAGCGCGCTGCGGCAGGCGGTGCGGCATCCCACGCGACCACTGCCGATGCTGCGGTGGTGACTAGTCGTCCGAGACCCGCGGCGGCAGCCAGCTCGGGGTGAGCAGCGCGGCCGCGAGCAGGACCGTGCCGAGCAGGGCGATCGTGGCCGACATCGTCAGCCACTGGGTGGCCGCGGCGACGAAACCGAAAACCGCCAGCGCGACGATCTCCGAGAGCAGTCCGGAGAACGACAGCACCGTCGCCCTGGCCGGGCCCGCGATGGCGGCCTGCAGCCGGGCCCCGGCCACCACCTCGATCGCGAAGTCGACCCCGTAGGCGATGCCGATACCGACGAAACCGGCCCACAGCAGGATCGGGCCGACGGTCGGCGCGGCGCCCACCGCCAGCGCGCCCGCGATGAACAGCAGACCGGCCGCGAACAACGCCACGGCCAGCCAGCGCGCCGGGACGACCTCGGTCCGGCCCGCCAGCAGCGAACCGGCGAGCGAACCGACCACCGTCACGCCGACCAGCAGCGCGGACATGCTGGTCGACGAGCCACCGGACACCGCGAGCAGACCGAAGTACTCGTCGAAGGCGGTGACGCCGTACAGCAGGGCGCCAAGCAGCACGCCACGGCGCACCCGGCGCACCCGGAACGCCTCGGCGGTGCCGGTGCGCAGCATGGCCAGGTAGCGCGCCGGGCCAGTCGGCGTCTCGGTCCGAATCGCGGTGGCCTCGGCGGGCGCGACCCGGTTGTCGGCAGGATCGCCCGCGCCAGGCGCCTTGTCGTCGATGCGGGCCGTTTCGGCGCCGCCTACCGGGCGTGGATGCCCCGGAGCCGCGCCCGGGACCCGGTGCGGGCCCGCGGCCGGTGGCTCGTCGTCGAGGTCGTCCACGGCGGTGGCGGAGATGGCGACCGGCGGGCTCGGCAACGCCACCGCGGTCAGGGTGTGCAGCAGGGCGATACCGACGCTGACCCAGCCGACCAGCGGATAGCCGCCGAGCGCGAAGAGCGGGGCGGCCACCAGGATCGCCGCCAGCACGGTGGTCTCCTGGGCGCCACGCGCCCAGCCCATGATCCTGGCGTAGGCCGACGGTTCCCCACGGGCGACCAGGTCGTCGTAGATCAGCGCCTCGAAGGTGCCCGATTCCAGCGACGACGCGACACCCCAGATCACGAAGCCCAGCGCGAAACCGAGGAACGACGGGGCCAGCATCCACAGCGCGAAGCAGGCCGCCTGCAGCAGGCAGCTCAGCACCAGCAACGCCCGGCGCGAGACGGTGTCGGCCCAGGCGCCCGACGGCACCTCCAGCAGGAAGGCGGTGATCGACCAGAGGGCGAGCAGCAGCGAGATCTGCGCGGTGCTCAGGCCGTGATCGGCGAAGAGCACACCGTAGAGCGCATAGATCGGCAGCAGGTCGCGCGTGCCCCTGAACAGGACCGCCCGAACCGCGACACCGCGCACGTCGACCGGATCACTGGTCAAGCGCGCCACCACCGCCGCAGCGCGCCGGTAGAGCTCCGAAGATCAACAGCGGTAGATGAGCATTCGCATGCGTCCATGGTTCGCCGCGAGCGGGCGAGGCGTCAAGCGATTAACCGAGCGGAATCCAGCCGCTCGCCGAGAGCGAATCGTCGTCGGTGCTGCCGGTGCGCGGCTGACCGTCGTTGAGGTCGTTGATCAGTTCCGAGACCGGATGCGAGTCGCTGTAGTGGTAGCCCTGGGCCAGCGCGAAGCCGAGCTCGGTGAGCACCGCCGCCTGGTATTCGGTCTCCACGCCCTCGGCGATGACCTGCAGATCCAGCGACTTGCTGAGCGCGGCGATCACCCCGAGCAGCGGCGGCGCCGGTGAGTCGGAGCGGATCGCGGCGACGAAGGACTGGTCGACCTTGAGGATGTCGCTGGGGATGGTGGCCAGGCGGCTCAGCGAGGAGTAGCCGGTGCCGAAGTCGTCGATGGCGATGCGGACGCCACGGTCGCGCAGGGTGTGCAGGTTGGTGATCGCGGTCTGCGATTCGGCGGCCAGCTCGCTCTCGGTGACCTCGAGGACCAGCTGATCGGCGGGCCAGCCGGTGTCGTTGAGGATGGTCGCGACCCGCTCGGCGTAATCGGGTTCGGCCAGCTCCAGGCCCGAGACGTTGACGTTCAGGGTCAGGTCCAGCGAGGCGAAGCTCTCCTGCAGGCGGGCGGCGTCGGCGCACGCGCGGCGCAGCACCAGCTCGTCCAGGTCGGAGATGAGGTCGTATTCCTCGGCGACCCGGATCAGGCCCTCGGTGGTGACCTCCGGCTGGGCGTTGGACGACCAGCGCAGCAGCGCCTCGACCCCGACGGCCTGGCCGCCGTCCTCGGACAGGCTGACGATCGGCTGGTAGTGCACGTCGAGCGCGCCGCGGTCGATCGCCTCGCGCAGCTCCACCGCCAGCGGCAGCTGCCGCGACGACTCGAGCACCGTGCGGTTGCGGCCCGCCTGCTTGGCCCGGTACAGGCCGACATCGGCGCGGCTGATCAGCAGCGACCCGGACTCACCCGGCTGCCAGGAGGTGACACCGGCCGAACAGCCCATGGTCACCGCGGCGCGCAGCTTCTCGGTGAGCAGGATCGCGGCCTGCTCGGTGGTGCCGGGCAGCAGCAGCGCGAAGACGTCGCCGCCGAAGCGGGCCAGCACCTGATCGGGGGCGAGCAGGTCGAGCCAGGTGTCGGCGACCCGCTGCAGCACCGCGTCCCCGGCCCGGTGGCCGAGGTGATCGTTGATCTTCTGGAAGCGGTCCAGGTCGACCAGGACCAGGGCCAGGCCCTGACCACCGCGACCCGCCGCGTCGATCGCGGGGTTGAGCTGCTTCTCGAAGCCACGCCGGTTCAGCAGCCCGGTGAGCACATCGATATCGGCGTCCGAGGCCATCCTGGTCAGGATGCCGACGACGACACCGGCGCCGAAGGTGACACCGGCCGGGATCATGCCCGACCACCACGGCAGCCCGCGGTCGGGCAGCACCCACAGGCACAGCGCCATGGCGAAGCCGATGTGCGCCGCGGCCTGGGGCCACGCGAAGAACAGCGCGGCGTCACAGGCGACGAAGACGTAGAACGAGGCCAGCGTGATGCCGCCGACCAGGTTCGGGAAGGAGTGCACCGCGATCGTCACCAGGACGGTCGCGGTCGCCAGGTAGAGGTGGTGCAGGGAGTGCGGCATCCGCGGACCCCACGCCAGCAACGTCAGGCCGAGCACCAGCGCGACCGCCGCCGCCGTACCGACCAGCAGCCGATTACCGTCGTCACCCGGTGCGATGGCAGTGATCGTCAGGCCGAGGACACCGCCGAGGACGTAGAACGCCCCCGTTGTCCTGGCCATGACCTTCGCCGTCGCCAACGCCGATGCCGCCCGCACCCGGGTTCGGGTATCGCCGCGCGCCCCGATTCCTCGCACGAGCACCAGCCTAGATGTTGTTCGGTCAGGGCGTTTGCCACATCCACCAAATGGGAGTCCAGCAAACAGTGAAGGACTCTACGGTTTGAGTACTTCGGTGCCGACGAAGGGCACCAGGGCCGCGGGCACCCGCACCGAACCGTCGGCCTGCTGGTGGTTCTCCAGGATCGCCACGATCCAGCGCGTGGTCGCCAGCGTGCCGTTCAGCGTGGCCGCGACCTGCGCTTTCCCGTTCTCGTCGCGGTAGCGCACGGCGAGCCTGCGGGCCTGGAAGGTGGTGCAGTTCGAGGTCGAGGTGAGTTCGCGGTAGGTCTGCTGGGTGGGCACCCAGGCCTCGCAGTCGAACTTGCGCGCCGCCGAGCTGCCCAGGTCGCCCGCGGCCACGTCGATGACCCGGTAGGGCACGTCGATCGCGGCCAGCATCTCGCGCTCCCACGCGAGCAGCCGCTGATGCTCGGCATCGGCCTGCTCGGGGGTGGTGTAGACGAACATCTCCACCTTGTCGAACTGGTGCACGCGGATGATGCCGCGGGTGTCCTTGCCGTAGCTGCCCGCCTCGCGGCGGAAACACGACGACCAGCCCGCGTAGCGCTTCGGGCCCTCGCTCAGGTCGAGGATCTCCTCGGCGTGGTAGCCGGCCAGCGGCACCTCCGAGGTGCCGACGAGGTACAGGTCGTCGTCGGCCAGGTGGTAGACCTCCGCCGAGTGCTGACCGAGGAAGCCGGTCCCGGCCATGATCTCCGGGCGCACCAGCACCGGCGGGATCATCATGGTGAAGCCGTTGGCGACGGCCTTCTGCGCGGCCAGCTGGAGAAGGCCCAGCTGCAGCAGCGCGCCGGCGCCGGTCAGGAAGTAGAACCGCGAGCCCGACACCTTGGCGCCGCGCTCCATATCGATCAGGCCGAGCGACTCGCCGAGCTCGAGGTGATCCTTCGGCTCGAAGTCGAACTCCGGTGGGGTGCCGACCGTTTCGAGCACGATGTAGTCGTCCTCGCCGCCCGCGGGCGCGCCGTCCTGCACCACGTTGGAGATGGCGCGGTGCGCGGCGTCGAGGTCGGCGTCGGCCGCGTTCTGGGCGACCTCGGCTTCCTTGACCTTGGCGGACATGTCGGTCGCGGCGGCCAGCAGCGCCGGACGCTCGTCCTTGCTCGCCTTGCCGATGACCTTGCCCATCGCCTTGTGCTCGGCCCGCAGCGTGTCGGCGGTGGCCACGGCGGCCCGGCGCGCGGCGTCGGCTTCGAGCAGGGCGTCGACGAGTGCGGGGTCCTCACCGCGGGCCCGCTGCGAGGCTCGGACGGCTTCCGGGTTCTCGCGCAGGAATCGGAGGTCGATCATGAGAAAACAGCCTAGTAGTTTACTCAACTCTTTATCCCGCGGCCTATGCCTTCCGGGCCGAACAGGAGCATAGTTGCGGTGTGAGTACTACTTTCGACACCGCCGTCATCGACACCGCGCTCGCTGATCTCACACAGGGGGAAAAGACCTGGGCCGCGACCGACCTGCGCCGTCGCCGCGAACTGCTCGAGGAACTCCATACGAACACCGCCGCCAACGCCGAGGCGTGGGTGGCGGCGGCCCGCACCATCAAGCAGCTGTCCGCCGACAGCCCGCTGGTCGGTGAGGAGTGGATGTCGGGGCCGATGACGATGCTGGCAGGCGCGCAGGCGCTGGCCGAATCGATCGGCGCGCTCGAGCGCGGCGCGAGCCCGCTCGACGGTGTCGACCTGGGCACCGCCCCCGGTGGCCGGGTCTCGGTGCCCGCGCTGCCGCATGGCGTCTACGACAAGCTGCTGCTCAGCGGCTTCAGCGCCGATGTCTGGCTGCGTCCCGGCGTCGACGCGGCCACCGCGCGGCGCAAGGCCGGGCTGGCCCAGCTCGAACCGGCCGCGACCGGCGGTGTCGGCGCGGTGCTCGGCGCGGGCAACATCATGTCGATCGCGCCGCTGGACACCCTCTACGAGCTCTACGCCAACAACCGGGTCGTCGCGCTCAAGCTCAACCCGATCACCGATCCGCTGCTGCCGGTGTTCCAGGCCATCTTCGCGCCGTTCATCGAGCTCGGGGTCGTCCGCATCCTCACCGGCGGCGCGCCGGAGGGCGGCTACCTGGTGACCCATCCGCAGGTCGCGCACGTGCACATGACCGGCGGCGCGCCCACCCACGACGCGATCGTGTGGGGTCCCGGCGAGGCGGGCGCCGAGCGCAAGAAGACCGGCGAGCCCGCGCTGGACAAGCCGATCACCAGCGAACTCGGCGGCGTCGCCCCGTGCATCGTGGTGCCGGGCGACTGGTCCGCCGCCGACCTGAAGTTCCAGGCCGAGCACGTGGCGACCCAGCGTCTGCACAACGGCGGCTACAACTGCGTCGCCGCCCAGACCGTGGTGCTCAGCGCGGACTGGCCGCTCAAGGACGCGTTCCTCACCGAACTGCGCGCGGCGATCGACAGCGCGCCCGCGCGGCCCGCCTACTACCCGGGCAGCGACGGCCGGGTGGAGGGCGCGCTGTCGGCGTACCCGGGTTCGGAGCGGGCCAACGGCCGCGTGCTCGTCGAGAACCTGCCCACCGCGGACACCCCGCTGCTGCGCACCGAGTACTTCTCCCCCGTGCTCGGCGTGGTCGAGCTGACCGGCACCGGCGGCGAGTTCCTCCGCAACGCGGTCGATTTCGCCAACGACGAGCTGATGGGCACGCTCGGCGCCAACATCATCGCGCACCCGGCGACGATCAAGGAGCTCGGCGGCGCGCTCGACACCGCGATCGAGGACCTCCGCTACGGCACCGTCGCGCTCAACGCGTGGACCGGCCTGGCCTTCCTGACCCCGCGCGCGAGCTGGGGCGCCTTCCCCGGCCACACCCTCGACGACATCCAGAGCGGCATCGGCGTCGTGCACAACGCCTTCCTGCTCGACGACGTGGAGCGCACCGTGGTCCGCGGCCCGTTCCGGCCCGCGCCCCGCGCACTGCTGCACGGCGAATTCACCCTGAGCCCGAAGCCGCCGTGGTTCGTCAGCAACAAGACCGGCACCGGCACCGGTCGCAAGCTCACCGATTTCTACGGCGACGGCAAGAAGACCCGCCTGCCCGGCATCTTCGCCTCGGCCCTGCGCGGCTGACGACGTCGGCCCGGGACCAGCGCCGACGGGTTCCGGGCCGAAGGTCGTGGCACGGCGGCGACCGCGCTGCCATGATGGACCGCGATGTCTGATGAGCAGAGGGAACCAGCCGAGGGATCCGCGTCGCGTGGCCGCGTCCCCAGTTCGCTGCATCTGTCGGCGACGAAACTGCGGTGGGGGCTGCTGATCGGCGCCCTCGGTGCGGTGCTCGCGGCGATGGTCACCATGCTGGTCACCGGCTTCGAGAACGACAAGGGCCTGGAGGCGCACCAGCCCGGCTCCGAGCCCGTGGTCAGGGACAAGGAGTTCTCCAGCGCGAACGTGGGAGACTGCCTGAGCTGGACCAAGGCCGACCGCAGCGACCTCGTGAAGGTGAACTGCGACGACAAGCACCTGTTCGAGGTGGCCGGCGTCATCGATCTCGCCGCCTACCCGGGCCGGGAGTTCGCCGGCGGCACCAGGCACCCCGATTCGCTGCGGATGACCGAGCTGCGCGACGAGCACTGCGTCCCGGCGGTGCAGCAGTACCTGGGCGGGCGCTTCGATCCGCGCGGCCGGTACATGGTGAACGTGATGTCGCCGAGCCCGGCGGGCTGGCAGCACGGCGACCGCACCCTGCGCTGCGGCCTCCAGGTCGCCGCGACCGCGACCAGCCCGGCCGCGACCGGCGCCGTCGCGAGCCAGGACCAGTCGAAGGTGCACGCCACCGGCACCTGCCTCGGCATCAACCAGAACCTGCCGACCGATCCGGTCGACTGCGCCCAGCCGCACTCGGTCGAGATCGTCGGCACCGTCGACCTGGCGAGCAACTTCACCGGCGGGCCGCCCTCGGAGGCCGACCAGGACAAGTACGTCGAGTCGGAATGCAACCGGCTCTCGACCGACTATCTGGGCAGCCCCGACGCCATCCGGAACAAGACGCTGACGCTGTTCTTCGATTATCTGGAACCGACCAGTTGGCTCGCCGGCAGCCACAAACTGGATTGCTGGCTCGGAAAAGGCGCCGACCGTGAGGGATTCGCCGCGATCGTCGGATCGGCCCGCGGCGAGATCCTGATCGATGGTCAAGCCCCGGTGCCACCGCCGAACACCGGCCGCTCCACGCCCGCCCCGCTGCCCGGCGCAGCGCCGCTGCCCCCGCAGCCGCAGCCGCGGTGACCGTGTCGGAACGGATGTCGCCGGAGCGCTTCGAGGAGCTGGTCGGCGACGCGCTCGACCTGATCCCGCCCGAGCTGGCCGAGGCGATCGACAACGTCGTGGTGCTGGTCGAGGCCAGAAACGACGAGGAACCCTCGCTGCTCGGGCTGTATCACGGCATCGCGCTCACCGAGCGCGACAGCTACTACGCGGGGTCACTGCCGGATACCGTGACCATCTATCGAGAGGCTATTCTCGACATCTGCGATACCGACGACGAGGTGGTCGAGGAAGTAGCGATCACCGTGATCCATGAAATAGCACACTATTTCGGGATTGACGACGACCGGTTGCATGAGCTGGGATGGGGCTAGCGAAACTGGGTGGGGAATCGATGGAACCGAACGACCCGCTCTCGCGTCCTATCACTCGTAGGGGGAATTCTCGTGGTTCCCGATAGTCGCCACCAGAAGGAGTCGGGTCATGGTCGGACACGTTCTCGTCACACCTGAAATCGTCCTCGCCGCTGCCGCCGAGCTGGATCTGCTCGCCGAGCGCCTCGCCGTGGCCGCCGGCCTCGCCGGGCCAACCACCCATGTGCTCCCGTCCGGTGCCGAAGAGGTGTCGCTGCTCGCGGCCTCGCACTTCAACCGCGCCGCCGCCACGCACGACAGTTCCGTCGCCCAGGGCATCCTCGAGCTGCACCACGCGGCCGCGACCCTGCGCTCGCAGCTCGTCACCAACATCGGCGAGGACATCGCCCAGGGCGCGGCGATCACCGCGATCCAGGTCTAGTCGTACCCGATCCGTCGTCGATCATTCATTCAGGGGAGAAACAAGCATGACCGCAGGGATCACCGGGGTCTTCTGGCTGCCGCGCATGGCAGAAGTCAACTCGACCACGCTCAACGCGGGCGCACACGCCGTTCCGATCTCCGCCGCCGCCACCTCGTGGGGCACGCTGGCCGCGGCGTGGGGTGACGCCGCCTTCACCGTCACCCGCGTCATCGCCGAGGTCGGCGTCGGCCTGCAGGGTGTCAACGGCCTCGCCGTGCTCGCCAAGCTCGCGCCCTTCGGCGCCTGGGCGGGTCAGCAGGGCATCATGGCCGCGGCCATGGGGGTCAAGGCCACCGCCAACGCCACCGCCTACACCGTGGCCTCGCTCGCGATGCCGAGCCTGCCCGAGATCGCCGCGACCAACACCGCGGTGGCCGCGTCGGCCAACCCGCCCGGTGTCGTGTCCGGCGCGTTCGAGGCGGCCGAGGTCGCCCGCAACGCCATGGACATCCGCGCCGCGCTGGTGATGGAGACCTACGAGGCCGCCACCACCGCCACCGTCACCACGCCCGGTGAGTTCTCGATGCCGCCGACGATCGCCAACGGTGCCGGCACCGCGGCCGAGGGCGACTTCGGCGGCGACCCGCTGAGCACCGCGGTCGCCGCGGCGCAGGCCTTCGTCACCAACCCCGGTGTCGTCAGCGCCGCCACCCAGGCGGCCAATGTCGCCGGTGGCGTCGTCACCAGCGGCGTCAGCACGGTCGGCAACATCGGCGCCTCGGCGATCTCGGCCGCCACCTCGGCGACCGTGCCAGCGGCCACCGGCGCGGCGCCCGCCATGGCGAGCCTCGGCGCGGTCGGCGCGGCGGCCGGAGTGGCCACCACGTCGGCGGGCCTCGGCAACGTCTCGCTCAGCAACGGTCAGCTGAAGCTGCCCGAGGGCTGGGGCGCTCCGGCGGCCAACGCGCCCGCCGCGGCGCCTGCGGTCACCGAGTCGGTCGTCGCCCGCGCGGACGGTGCGCCCGTGCGCAACGCGAACACCAGCGGCAACCCGCTGATGGGCAACCGCGCCAACGGCGAGGACGACGACGAGCACGACGCCGTCGACTACGGCCGTTCGGACGAGGCGTTCACCGACGGCCGGTACACGGCCGAAGGTGTGATCGGCGGCGATCTCGCCGGATCGGCCAAGTGACGGTGCTCGGGGGGAGTAGCGGGGGTTCGTTGCTGGAGGCCGTCGTGCTTTCGCTCGACGAGATGCAGTTTCTCCTGGAGAAGCTGCAGTTCGACGAGATGCCCGTGGTGCTCGACGCCATGGGTCGCTACGACAACATCTCGACGCACGACGCCGCCATGAAGGCGGCCGAAGCCGCTCTCACCGAGCGTGAACTGCTGTTCGGTGACGTGGTCCAGACCGAGCTGGCGGAGCGCCTGCGGGTGCTCTACCGGCCGCAGTGGATCATCGCCCTGCGCTGGGTGGTGCAGGGCCACGTCAACCGATTCTGCCTGGCGCAGGGCGACGACCGCGCGGTCGTCGCCCTGCGCGGGCCGGAGTCCTTCGTCATCGACGACGCGGGCCTCGACCTGCCGGGCGCGGTGCTGCAGGCGCTCGGGCACTCCGAAGCGCTCGAGCTGTACGGGATGAACGCGCCCACCGAGGAACTCGCGCCGATCTTCGGCGACACCGGTGACGTCGCGGCCACCACGGAGCGGCTGAGCAAGATCGGCAAGCCGGCCACCGACGCCCAGGCCCTGGCCTCGGCACTGGTGGAGATCCACTCCTACGCCGAGATCGTCGGCGTCGCCTACGGTGACGGCACCCGCGACATCCAGGACAACCACATCGCCGTGTTCAACACGCGCGCCGGCCGATTCATCATCACCGCCAGCATGGCCGACGACGGCGTGAAGTGGTCGTCCATCGCGACCGGCACCACCGCGCGCCTGCGCACCGCGGTGGCCGACCTCATCGAGTCGCTGCCGATCCGCGCCGAGTTCCCGACCGCGAAGGCCGACAACCCGGTCTGATCAGCCCATCGGGTCGTCGGCCGACGGCGCGGCCTCGAGCGCGAACGGCGGGGTGAACCTGCCCCAGCGCAGGCACTCCCAGCCGCCGTCGGCGGTGGGTAGCAGCTCGATGGTCTCGGTGTTGTCGAGGTGGTTGTTCGTCGTGAACGGCGGCGCCACCCCGGCCAGCGTCATCGCGACCAGGCGCATGGCGGCGCCGTGGTTCACCACGATCACGTCGCCCTCGGCGTCCTCGGTCAGGAATTCCTCACGCAGTCCGGCGAGGATCGGCACGATCCGGTCGATCACCTCGCGGCCGGATTCGCCTCCGGGCGCCCTGGTGTCGAGCTCGCCGCGGTGCCAGCCCCGGTAGATCTCCTGGAAGACCTGGTGCGCGGCCTGGTCCGAGCGACCGTGCAGCTCGCCGACCTGCACCTCGTACAGCCCGTCGAGGACGTGCGCGGGCGAACCGGTGGCCGCCTCGATGTAGCTCGCCGTCTGCCGGGCGCGCAGCGCCTCCGACGACACCAGCACCTGCGGCGCCCGCACCAGGCCGGCGCCGAAGGCTTTCGCCTGTGCCACACCGCGTTCGGTGAGCGGGAGACCGGGCACCTGGGTGTCCAGGATCTTCGCGACGTTGCCCTCGGTCTCGCCGTGCCGCACCAGCACCAGCTTCGCGGGTGTACTCATAGGTCAGCGACCCCCTTTCGCAATTGCGTCAACCATTCTGCGGCAGGTTCGTCCGACGGGGGCGGTGTTCCGACTGCCGCGTACGCGGGCCACGAGCCGAGGTAGCGGACCCGCGCCGTGCGATGCAAAGCCTTCAATGTCTCCGCGACCGCCGGATCGTCGATATGGCCGACGCAGTCCAGGTAGAAGCGGTAGGTGCCCATCGCGGTCCGGGTCGGCCGCGACTCGATCCTGGTGAGATCGACACCGCGGGTGGCGAATTCGGCGAACGCGCGCATCAGCGACCCGGGTTCGTTCGGGAGTTCGAGCACGATCGACGTGCGATCGGCGCCGGTGGCGTGCGGGGCGACCCCGGGTTTCGTCACCAGGACGAAGCGGGTGATCGCCTGCTCGTGGTCGGCCACCCCGGCGGCCAGCGTGGCCAGGCCGAGGCGCTCCCCCGCCAGCGCCGTCGACACCGCCGCGTCGGCGATGCCGGCCGCGACGTCCTCGGCGGCCGCCGCGTTGGAGGCCGAGGTGAACGGTTGCGCCCCCGGCATGTTCCGCGCGACCCACTGCCTGACCTGCGCGGCCGCGACCGGATAGGCCGCCAGCGTGCGCACCTCGGTGAGGGTGGTGCCGGGTCGCGCGAGGATCGTGAAGCTCACCTCGAGCTCGGTCTCGGCGACGATCTGCAGCCGAGGTCCGAGGGCGAGCGAATCCAGCGTCGCGGGGATCGATCCTTCGACCGAACTCTCGATCGGCACGACGGCGCCGTCGACGTCGTCGGACCGGATCAGATCGAGCGCCGCGCCCTGACTCGGCGCGGCGACTCGCTCGACGGGGCCGTCGAAGGCTCCCGAGTTCTCGAACTTCGCCAGAGCCATCTCGGTGAACGTCCCGGACGGTCCGAAATACGCAATACGCGGCACACAGAAAGATTAGCTGGAGCGTTGTCCGAAGTCGGCCCGGCTCAGGAATCCAGCACTCGGAGAGCGTCGCGGATCGCCTGCTCATCGTCGGTTTCGATGGCCAGCAGGACGGTGCGGGTGGCTTCGATGGCCGGGGGCTTGAGCGCGGTCAGGAATTCGAGGTCGGGAGTGGTGAGGGCGGTCGGGATGTTCTCGCCGCACAGGGCGGCGACCGTGCCCGCGACGATGGCGACGGCGCGGGGCGCGCTGGCGGTGCGGGCGACGAAACCGTGGTCGGCGTGCGCGATCCGGACCAGAAAGGCGGCCAGTTCGGCGTCGGGAACGTCGATGTCGACGACCTCGGCGGTGGCCGGTGCGCTGCCCGGCGGGCGGACCAGGCCGGCCACCAGGCTGCGGCGGGCGGGGGTCGAGAGCGTGACCAGCACGGGTTCGGCGGGGGTCGGGTGGTCGTCGCCGTGGTCGTCGTGCGTCATCAGACCACCGTAGAGCCGATTCGTTCGCCGATTCGCTCGGGTGTCCTCTTGCGCGAACCGTCGCTGTAACTTAGCTTAGGTTTACCTAATCATCAGTTCGCGGAGGATGTCATGTCGAGCCCCACCACGATTCTCGCGCCGACGACCGCCGAGCGCGTGCGTAGTGCGTGCGCCCACGCGGAGACGGCGATGCTCGCGCTCCCCGGCATCGATCCGGTGCCGACCACGCTGCATCACCTGCGCCGCTGCGGCGACGCGGTGATCGCGGTGCCCGCCACCTCGATCGCGGCGGCGCTGGCGGCGACCGCGAACGAGACCTCGGCGGTGCTCGAGCTCACCGACCACGCGCCGCTGCCGCTGCGCGAACCGGTCCGCGCGCTGGTGTGGCTGCGCGGCTGGGTGCGGCAGGTGCCGATGCAGGCCCAGCGCGCGCTCGCGGTCGAGATCGCCAAGGAATACCCGCATCCGGGGCTGCTGGACGTCGGCCACGGGGTCACCCTGCTGCGCGTCGTGGTGAATTCGGCGGTGCTGGCCGACACCTCGGGCGCGGAATCGGTCGACCACGCCGACCTGCGCGCGGCCACCGCCGATCCGTTCTGCGAGATGGAGAGCGCCTGGCTGCAGCACATGGTCGAGGACCACGCCGACATCGTCGCCATGCTCGCCCGCCACCTGCCGACCCGGCTGCGCGGCGGCCTGGTGCACCCGCTGGCCATCGACCGCTACGGCCTGACCCTGCGGGTGGAGAGCAACGAGGGCGACCACGACGTGCGCCTGCCCTTCGCCACGCCCGCCGACGACGTCGCCTCACTGAGCAAGGCCGTGCGCATCCTGGCGGGCTGCCCCTTTCTGAACGGCCTGCGCCGCATCTGAATCCGTCACGGCGCGACGCGCCCCGGCCACCCGGGCTGCCTACACTGCGCGACATGCGCGTCGATCCTCCTGACACCACGCTCAGCGAGCGGGAACGGTTCGGTCTCCGAGTCGAGATCGCCATCGTCCTGCTCGTCACCTTCGGGCTGAGCGGGATCAGCGCGGGCCTGGCCCTGCTCGACTCGGCGCTGGCCCCAGGCGGAGTCGGCGGGCGCACGGTGGCGCTGAACGCCTCGCGCTCGGAAAACTCGATCCTCGACCTGCTGTTCCAGCTCGTCGGCGTCACCCGTTTGCTCGCGTGGGCGGCGCTGGGCCTGTACCTGTTGTGGCGCAGCGGGATCGGACCGCGGCTGATCGGGCTGGCCAGGATCCGCCGGACCGACGTGCTGCACGGCCTGATCCTGGCCGCGGTGATCGGCCTGCCCGGACTGGCGCTGTATCTCATCGCGCACGCGCTCGGGGTGAGCGTCACCATCGTGCCCAGCTCGCTGACCGAGCACTGGTGGCGGCTGCCGGTGCTGATCCTGTCGGCCTGCGCGAACGCGGTCGCCGAGGAAGTGCTCGTGGTGGCCTATCTGATCACCCGGCTGCGCAAGCTCGGCTGGTCGGAGAACCGGTCACTGGCGGCCTCGGCGCTACTGCGTGGCAGCTATCACCTGTACCAGGGGCTCGGTGGCGGGCTCGGCAACATCGTGATGGGGGTGATCTTCGGCCGGTACTGGCAGCGCACCAATCGGCTGTGGCCGCTGATCCTGGCGCACGCGACCATCGATGCGGTCGCCTACCTGGGCTATACCGTGCTGCGCGGGCGCGTCGGCTGGCTGCCGTGAGGCGGCGTGTCACGGCGAGTCTCACCACATCACCGCGTTTCGCGCTAACACGGGCACGCGAGCGGGGTATCCAGTAGTAACCGAGCGCGCACACCGACCCGCGCCCCCGACGATCAGTAGAGTTCCACAGTGATGAACGGCGACGATCCGCGCGATGACCCGCGCAGGCGCCGGGTGCCGCCGCCAGGCCGCCCCGGCGGTCCTGCCGTGCCGCCACCGGCGGGCCGCGGCGCTCCGCCGCGCCGACCGCTGCCCCCGGGCGGCGATCCGGCCATGCGACGCGGAAACCCGCAGGCCGGGCGCATGCCAGCGCCCGACGAGGGTCCGACCGTGCGCTACAACCCGGCGCCGCGGCGCGAGCGTCCCGCCTCGCATATCGAGCCGACCCAGGTCCTGCATCGCGACGGCCGTGGCGATCAGCCGCTCGCCTATTCGCAGATGCCGCACGAGCAGGTGACACCGCGCGGACACGCGCCGACGCAGCGCCCGGTGCCGCATCGCGAGCCGGTCAGGCACGCGCCCACCCAGCGCCCGGTCCCCCATCACGACGCCGTCCCGCCCCGGCGGCGCACCCCACCGCCCGCCGACGCGGGCGGGCGGGTCCAGCCGCCGCGACGACGGCGCAGGCGGCACCCGTTCCGGTGGTTCCTGGTGGTCGTCGTGCTGCTGATCGTCGGCCTGGTCGCCGCGGTGGTGCACCTGGACAACTCGCTGACCCGCATCCCCGCGCTCGCCTCCTACAGCGACCGGATCGGCAATACGCCCGGCACGAACTGGCTGCTGGTCGGTTCCGACGGCCGCGGCGACCTGTCGACCGAGCAGGAGCAGGAGCTGGCGACCGGCGGCGACACCGGCCCGGAACGCACCGACACGATCATGCTGGTGCACATCCCGTCGTCCGGGCCGACCACGATGGTCAGCCTGCCGCGCGACTCCTACGTCAGCATTCCCGGCCACGGCAAGGACAAGCTGAACGCCTCGTTCGCGTTCGGCGGCCCGTCGCTGCTGGTGCAGACGGTGGAGGAAGCCACCGGCGTGCGGATCGACCACTACGCCCAGATCGGCTTCGGCGGCTTCGCCGGCGTCGTCGACGCGCTCGGCGGCATCGAGATGTGCCTGGACGAGCCGATCGTCGACCCGCTGGCCGGGCTCGACCTGCCCGCAGGCTGTCAGGAGCTGACCGGCCCCGAGGCACTGGGCTTCGTGCGCACCAGGGCGACCCCGCGCGCGGACGTCGACCGGATGAAGCACCAGCGGATGTTCATGTCGGCGCTGTTGAAGAAGGCGACCAGCCTGGGCACCCTGGCCAATCCGTTCGCCCTGTGGCCGATGGCCACCGGCGTGGCCGGATCGCTGAAAGTCGATGACGGCGACCACATCTGGAACCTGGCCGCGCTCGGCTGGGCGATGCGCGGCGACACCGTCACCACCAGCGTGCCGATCGGCGGATTCGACGACACCGACGTCGGCAACGTGCTGCTGTGGGACAAGACGAAGGCGAGCGCCTTCTTCGACGCCCTGGCCAAGGATCAACAGATTCCCGAGGACCTGCTGACGCGGTAACGTCGTTGTATGGCCGAGGACCGTTCGTTCATCGAGCTGCTGCGGGACCAGATCCGGCACGGGCTGACCGCAGCACAGCAGTATCTGGCCGCCGCCGTGTACTTCGACGCCGAGCGACTACCGGAGCTGGCCGCGCAGACCTACGCCCGCTCGGCCGAGCACCGGGGCCACGCGATGCGAATGGTCCAGTATCTGCTCGATCGCGATGTCGCGGTGACCATCGGCGGTCTCGACGAGCTGCGCTCGGAGTTCGATTCGCCGCGCGCCGCGATCGCCTTCCTGCTCGATCGGGAGCGGACCGCCACCGCGCAGATCAGCGCTTTGGCCGGGGCGGCGCGCGAGGCCGAGGATTTCCTCGGCGAACAATTCGTGCAGTGGTTCCTGAAGGAACAGGTCGCCGATGTCGCGGAGATGAGCACGCTGCTCACCGTGCTGGACCGCCAGGACAATCTGTTCGACGTGGAGGAATTCATCCGGCGTGAGCTGGCAGGCGCTGTGCCAGTGGACAACACGGCGCCGAAAATGGCGGGCACAGGGCAGCTTCAGTAAGGGAATACTTGGTTAGGAAATACTTCCCTCAATAAGGTTGCACTTGGATGACAACCCCCTTTTACCAGGTCTAATGTTGCGGCCATGTCGATTCATCCGGAACCCCCGCGCAGCAAATTCCACAGCCTGCTCCAAGACCAGATCCGGCATGAGTTCAACGCCGAGCATCAGTACATCGCCATTGCGGTGTGGTTCGACAACAACGACCTCCCGCAGCTGGCCAAGCGGTTCTACGCCCAGTCCGTCGAAGAACGCAACCACGCGATGATGATCGTGCAGTACTTCGTCGATCGCGACATCAGCGTGGAGATCGCGGGCATCGATGCCGCGAAGTCGAGCTTCGAGACCGCCCGTGAGCCGATCGAACTGGCCCTGGCCCAGGAGAAGACGGTCACCGACCAGATCATCCGCCTGGCCAGCACCGCCCGTGAAGAGGGCGACTACCTCGGCGAGCAGTTCATGCAGTGGTTCCTGAAGGAACAGGTCGAAGAAGTCGCGCACATGACCACGCTGCTCAATATCGCCGATCGCGCCGGGTCGAACCTGTTCGACCTGGAGGCGTTCATGTGGCGTGAGCTCAGCACCCCGAAGGACGCGTCGGGCGCACCGTCCGTCGCCGGCGGCAGCGTCTGATACAGCCACCCGGATTCGGCTCGCGCACGCGAGCCGAATCCGATGTGCGCTTCACCAGCCGGAGCCGGAACCGCCCGAGCCGGTATTGGCCAGAATGGTGCCGATGACCATCTGCGCGAGGCCGGCGACAGAACCGAGAAACTCCATTGTTGTCCCTTTCCACTTCGCCGATTGGTCGGCGTAGGCGTGAACCTAGCCGACCCGGCAAGTGAAATGGGATTATTTCATTTAGTTCAGCATGGAAGAGTTCAGCGCAGGGTGACCTGACGCGAACGCAGTCCGTCGCGCGAGCGACGCTCCTCGCCCGACATCGGGGCATCCGAGGCCAGCGCCTCGGCCAGCCGCGCACCGAATTCCCGTGCGGGCGTTTCCCATTCGGTCGGGTGCCGCTCGGGATCGAGATCGAACACCGGCACCAGCAGACCGTGCGTACGGAACGAGCCGGCGAAGCGCGAGCCCTCGCCCATGTGCAGGCCACCGCCGGCGTGCACGCGCGCCAGCGCCAGCATCAGCTTGTCCTCGTCCTCGGGACGGACCCAGCGCACGTGCGCCTTCTCGCCCGCGTCGACCCACCAGGCCGCGCCGATGCCGTCGGCACCCAGATCCAGCCGGGCCGAGGGCATGATCGCCTGCTTGGCCTGCTCGATCGTCGCCGCCACCTGCGGATCGGGGGTCACACCCTCGGGCACCCACCAGTCGAAGTCCTGGTGCACGGTGAGCTCGAGGTCGGCGCCCGGGTCGATGACGTCGGCCAGACGGGGACCGCCCTCGACCGAATCGGCCGAGTTCAGCGACTCGCCCGGCTCGGCGGACTGGGTCCACAGGATCGCCGCGGCGATGTCGGCGTTCGGGTCGGTGCCCTGGAACTGCATCTGCGTGCCGACGAAGCCGACCGGCTCGTCACCGGCACGCACCAGCGCGGCCACCGCACCGGGCAGCACCGTCGCCAGCGTCACCTCGCGCTGCGCCGCGACACCGGGCGCCAGCTTCAAGGTCGCGGTCGCCGACGGCACGAACTCCCGCAGCGCCACCAGATCACATTCGGCAGCAAGCCCCTCGAACGGCCGCGTCACGGCCGCAGATGCCTGCTCCTGCGCCGCACGCCGCTCGGCGAGACGCTGAGCCCGATTACTGTCGGGCTTCGGACTGTTCCGCTTGCTTTTACCCACGCACGGAGTTTATGGCCGGGCGGCGCTGTCGCCGCACGCGACCCTGCGGAAACTCAGACGCCGGCCAACAGCGCCTTCGTGCGGCCCGGGTGGTTGGTGGCGACCCAGCTGACGCCCAGGTCGGCGCACAATTTCACGTCGTCGGGATCGTCGACGGTCCAGCAGTAGGTGGCCCGGCCCGCCGCGGCGGCCTTGTCGACGAGTTCGGGGTGCTCGCGCAGGGTCTTCACCGACGGGCCGACGGCGGTGGCGCCGACGGTGGTCGCCGCGCCGCCGCCGAGGAAGCGCGAGGACTCACCGAGCAGCACGGTCGGCAGCAGCGGCGCGGCGCGGCGGATCCGCCAGACCGCGGTCGCGGCGAACGACATCACCACGGCGCGGGAGTGATCGGCCGAGGCGGGCGTCGCGATGCCGAAGCGCTGCAGTTCGGCCAGCACCTTGTTCTCCACCAGCGCGCCGTAGCGCACCGGGTGCTTGGTCTCGATGAACAGCTTGGTCGGCCTGCTACGCCAGTCGAGCACCAGGCCGATCAGATCGCTGAGGGCGAGCACGCCCGACGGCGCGTCCTCGGTGCCGAAGTTCATGTCGCGCAGTTCGGCCAGGGTCAGTTCGCTGACCAGGCCGGTGGCGTCGGAGGTGCGGTCGACGGTGCGGTCGTGCACGCAGACCAGATGACCGTCGCGGGTCAGCCGGACGTCGCATTCGACGCCGTCGGCGCCCTCTTCGAGGGCGAGCTCGTAGGCGGCGAGAGTGTGCTCGGGGCGCGCCGCGGACGCACCGCGGTGCGCGACGACGAATGGCGCCCGATTGCCCTGGCTCACTTGGCCACAACCTCCTCCTGCGTATTCTCGCCTGTTCCGGCGGAATCCGCGCGTTCACTGTCATCCTGCCCGCTCGCGGGCGCACCGGGCTGCACCGGGGCGATGACGACCTCGGCGGGATCGGCGGCCATCACCCAGCGGTGCGCCGACCGCGGCTCGCCGCGCAGGTCACGCCCTTCGAGCAGGCGCACGGTCCACAGTGTGAGCACGACGAACCCGGCCGCGCACAGATCGCTGAACGCGGTGAACGAGACGCCGTCGGCCTCGGCCTGCAGGGTCGACGCGTCGCGCCAGAGGGTGGCCGCGACGAGGATCAGACCGCTGACCGCCCAGGCCGCCCACCAGATCCGCACGGCCCGCTGGGCACGGGGATCAGGTGCCGGCCCGAGCAGTTCGGTGAGGAAGACGCCGGGCCAGATCAGGTTCACGCCCGGCACCAGGCAGCCGAGGATCAGCGTCCAGCGGCGGCGCGGATCGCGTCTGCCCTCGGCCGCGAACCTCGCCTTGCGCGCCTCGATCAGCCAGCCGGTCAGCGCGAGCGCGGTGGCGAGCGCGCACAGCGGCGCGATGACGCCGAACACCCACACCGACATGTCGGAGATCCACAGCAGCCAGCTGGGGATGAGCTTGGTGCGGTTGCGCAGCAGGATGAGGTACCGGCCGTACTCGGCGCAGGCGGCGACCAGGAAGGCCAGCGCCGTCACCACCAGCAGGACATCACGCGAGGCGGCCAGGCCCCACAGCGGCCGCTCGGGGGTGCGGGCCGGAGCGGGCGGCGGATCGAGCAGGCCCCAGCGCGGGATCTCGGTGTAGTGCGGGGTGGGGCCGAGCGGCGCCCGCACGGTCGAGGTCGCGGCCTTGCGGGCGCGATGGTCGGGCCTGCGGGCGATCCAGCGGTAGTTGCGCTGGGCGGCGGGCGCGTCGACCCGGCCCGGCGACAGCAGCACGCCACGGCACCGTGGGCACCAGTGCATCGGCGCGCCCTGTACGGCCCACCGCGCGCCACAGCGTGCACATGGTTGCACCACCGAACTCACCCGCGCACCCCGTTCCGGACTAGTAGATCTTGGCTTCGTGCTCGCCGTCGGCGACCACCGGACGGCCGGTCTGCTGCCAGGCCACCATGCCGCCCGCCACGTTCACCGCCTCGTACCCGATATGGGCCAGATACTTGACGACCTCGATCGAGCGCCCGCCCTGCCTGCACACCACGTACACCTCGGCGTCGATGTCGATCTCGTCGAGCCGGGCGGGCACGTCGACCATCGGGATGTGGATCGCGCCGGGCGCGTGCCCGAGCTCCCACTCGTCGGGTTCGCGCACGTCGAGCAGCTGGGCGCCGGCGGCCGGTTCGGCGTGGTCGAACGCGGCGGGTACCGCACCCACCGGCACCGTGGGCACATCGGAGCTCGTCACGCCTCGATCCTGCCATGCCGGAAGCGAGGCCGGGCGGGGCAATGCGCGGTCTGTGGATGGATGCCGGTTATCCACAGAATCCACAACTTGATCCACAGGTCCCAGCTATCGGTCAGCACACAATCATGAGGCGGGGGCTATCAGCCGAGGTGCGTCGCGCGAAGTCAGCGGCGGAACGGCCGATCCGGGACTCCCCTCCATGTCATCCCGGAGCGGCCGTTCGCCGCTGACGTCGGGATTCCGACCTCCCATCGGTCCCGACATCTACTTGGACGCGAGCCGGACCGTTTCGGTTCCATAAAAACGACATCACTAGAGAAAATCCTAAATCCTGGGATCTGGGCGGGCCGATCGGTAGCCTGAGCGCATGAACGTGAGCAGGGGGCTACTCGACAGTTTCGACATCAACGGCCTGAATACCGCTTTGTCCGAATCAACCTGTCTCGGAGTAGAGGTGGACGCCGCCGCGGGGCGGCTGCAGCTCGCTCTCGAGGTGCTGACGCTACCCGCCGACGGCGAGACGCCGATCGACACCAAAGTCCTGCTCACCTTCACCGGAGTCACCCGGGTGGCGGCGTCGCTGCGCATCCAGCGCTGGGACGACATCGACGCCCGCGTCCTCCCCCTCACCCTCGAGCAGCTCGACGAGGCCATCGAGAGTTTCGGTGGCGGCGGGCTGCACGGCTGGGAATTCATCGACCTCGACGACAGCGGCTGGACCCTGTGGAGCGAGCTGCTCAGCTTCGACACCGTGCTCGACAACCGGATCGCGGCGCACGTCATCGAGTTCTCCCAGGAAGAGGGCATCGACCCGCGCGAGCTCGACGTCCGCGTCTGGTTCGACCGGATCACCGTGACCGACCCGGCGGGCCGGGAGATCCCGATGGCCGAGTTCATCGCGGGTGGCAAGCGCTGGTGGGCCGCCCACGATTCCGGCGACCTGCGGGCCTCCAAGGCCGACGTCGCACCGCCGCTGTAGGTATCCGCCCGCGGACACCTGGGTTTCCTCCGGTGTGATTCGAAGGGAATGCAGGGCCGACCGTCTGGGGTTGCATCGAGCGGGTGTACGAATGATGGTTGGTGTGCTCGTCCGACTGGGCGCACACAGCCCGACATACGGAAAGGGACATCGTGGCCGTCTACACGCTGCCGGAACTGGACTACGACTTCGGCGCACTGGAGCCGCACATCTCCGGTCAGATCAACGAGATCCACTACACCAAGCACCACGCCGCCTACGTCGCCGGCGCCAACAAGGCGCTGGAGCAGCTCGAAGAGGCCCGCGAGAGCGGCGATCTGGCGAACATCCTCCTGCTGGAGAAGAACCTGGCGTTCCACCTGGGTGGTCACTACAACCACTCCGTCTGGTGGAAGAACCTCTCCCCCAACGGTGGCGACCAGCCCGACGGTGACCTCGCCGCCGCGATCGCCGACCAGTTCGGTTCGTTCGACAAGTTCCGCGCGCAGTTCACCGCTGCCGCGAACGGCCTGCAGGGCTCCGGCTGGGCCGTCCTGGGTTACGACACCCTGGGCCAGAAGCTGCTGACCTTCCAGCTGTACGACCAGCAGGCCAACGTGCCGACCGGCATCATCCCGCTGCTGCAGGTCGACATGTGGGAGCACGCCTTCTACCTGCAGTACAAGAACGTCAAGGCCGACTACGTGACCGCGTTCTGGAACGTCGTCAACTGGGCCGACGTGCAGGACCGCTTCGCCCGCGCCGTGTCGCAGGGCAAGGGCCTGATCTTCGGTTGAGAAAAGCCCTCGACGGGCCCGGACGCGGTTTCGCCGCGTCCGGGCCCGTTGTCGTTTTTGCCCAATCTGGCAGTCAGTGGTACTTGTGTGCCAGATGGGTTTCGGGCTATTCCTGAGGTACCGGGCAGCGCAGCCCCCGGATAGTCGGGAGGCCATCATGACGACACACGGTCCGATCGGGATCACGCCCTTCCAGGCGCGCGGTCACCTCCAGGGATTCGTGGTTTCGGGCCGCTGGCCGGATACCACCAAGGAATGGGCGCAGGTCCTGGTGCTCGCCGTCCGGGTGGCCTCGATGCCCGGCCTGCTGACGACCTCGACGGTGTTCGGGGTGCGCGAGGAGCTGCCCGACGATCCGGAACCGGGCACGGTCGGACTGGTGCTGGCCGAGGGGCCGGTGCTGGGCGAGGAAGCGATCCAGCCCGGCCGGTTCGCCGCGCACGTGCCGCCCGCGCTGCTGATGCTGCATCCGCCGTCGGAGACCCGGCCGTCGCTGCCCGAGTGCACCGGCGCCGCCTCGGGCTGCGTGCTGCTGCCCGGCGTGCCGCATCTGGGTCTCGAGCACCGCGCGGCCTGGGCCGAGGCCGAGCTCGACGGCACGGTCACCTCGCTGGTGAGCCGGGTCGGGATGGATCTGATCAGCGATCCGGACACCGCCGTGCTGGCGATGTTGCTGGCGGCCTGAGGCTTTCGCGACCGAGGTCTGGCGAACGCTCGGCAACGGGCGTCCGCGACCCGGAATTCAGGGATACCGAACTATTCGGGCCGCACAGCCAAACTTACTGCGGCCATTGCGATTTCGCTCATAAGGAGTTGGCATCCCGACAGCTATCGGGCTAGGGTGGACAGCAGCGAAGGGGAGTAGCCCGCAATCGCGCAGTCGACATACTGATCGGCGCCACATTCGGCGCGGTCCGGCTGCGTGAACCGGTCACCACCGGTGGGCGAGACCTTCGGCCACGAACCGATCCGTCGACCGGTGTGGCTGGAGGCGCACCCGTTTCTTCAGCCGCAGGCCGGAGTACCACCCTGGGAGCTGAATTCATGATCGCCACGATCCTGCTGAGCTTCGGCGTGCTCTTCCTCGCCGAGCTGGGCGACAAATCGCAGCTGATGGCGCTCACCTTCTCGCTGCGCTATCGCTGGTGGGTGGTGCTGTCCGGCATCACCGTCGCCAGTGTCGCCGTCAATCTGATCGCCGCCGGTGTCGGGCATTTCCTCGGCACCGCGCTGCCCGCGAACGCCATCGCCGTCGTCACCGCGCTCACGCTGCTGGTCGTCGGTCTGTGGACGCTGCGCGACGCCATCGGCACCGGCGCGGACAGCGACGACGCGCCCCCGCCCAGCACGCGCAACGCCTTCCTGGTCGTCATCTCGGCCTTCATGCTCGCCGAACTCGGCGACCGCACCATGTTCGCCGCCGCCGCCCTGGCCTCCAAGAACGGCTGGCTGGCGGTGTGGATCGGCTCGACCCTGGGCATGGTCGCGGCGGGTGCCCTGGCGATCCTGGTCGGCAAGCTCGCGGGCAAGCACCTGCCCGAACACGGCATCGCCCTCGCCTCCGGCCTGCTGTTCCTGTTCTTCGCCGCCAAGACGATCCTCGACGCGTTCGTCCCCGGCCTGGGCGGCTGGGGTTCGACCGGCCTGGCGCTGGCCGTCCCGGCCGTGGTCGGCCTCGGCGTCGCCGCCTGGCGGTTCACCCGGCCCGGCAGGACCGTCGCGGCGAACGCGGATCAGCCGGCGAACGCGTTGCCGTAGACGGCGCCCGACCGGCGGGCCAGGTCGATCAGGGGTTCCTTCAGGGCGCGCAGGCCCTCCAGGTCGTCGGCGGCGATCTTGCCGGTGACCATGGCGCCGATGGCGGCGGCCAGGGTGGCGCAGGCGAACTGCTGCTCGTCGGTCTGGGCGCCGAGCATGGCGGCGACGACCGCGACGAAGCGGCTCTGCAGTTCCATCCTGGCCTGGACCGCCGACGGCCCGACCGCGTACACCTCCATCAGGAACAGCCTGGCCGAGGCCGGATCGTCGATCATGTGGTCGAAGTAGGCGGTGAGGATCGCGTCCATTCTGGTGAACGCGTCGGCGTCGGCGGTGTCGGCGATGACGCCCTGCAGCCGCCCGGCCAGCAGGCCGGAGACCCGGTCGAAGGCCGCGGCGAAGCAGTCCTCCTTGGAGCGGAACAGCTCGTAGAACGTCTCGCGGGAGACCCCGGCCCGTTTGAGCACCGCCGCCACCGGCGTGCCGACGTAGCCGCCTTCGGTCATCGCCTCGCCCATCGCGACGAGGATGCGTTCCCGCTGGGAGGCGACCACTTCCTCACGCGAGAGGTGGTGCCGTCCGCGCGGGAGCTGGCGCAGGGTGGATGCCGAATCGCTCATCGTCGAACTCCGTGCTCGAGGTCAGGCTTGCCGTTCCATTCTGCGTGGTCGGGCAGGCTGGGTGGTGGTGAAGGGGGCGTCCTCGGTGCGCGCGATCTCGATCGCGCGAGCGACCCGGTTGCCGAGCAACCGCTGCACCAGCTGCTGCGCCAAGGGTCGCACCGGCAGCACGAGCGACACCCACCAGGGTGAGACGACGCTCTTGCGCCTGCGCGCGATCGCCCGGACCAATGCGTCCACGGCAGGCCCGATCGGCGAGGTGCCGGTCAGGCTGATCTCACGCAGGCCGGTGTGTGCCGCCGCGGTGCCGAAGCCGCGCCGGGTCATCTCGGTGTCGATCTCGGCGAAGTAGCTGACGCCCACGCGCGCGCCGGTCGGGCGCAGCTCGCAGCGCAGGGTGCCCGCCAGCGATTCGACCGCGGCCGCCGAGGCGCTGTAGGCGCCGGCCAGCGGCAGCTGCACCGCCGTGGAGATCGACGACATCATCAGCACGTAGCCGCCGGGACGGGCCAGATGCGGACCGGCGGCCTGCACGGCGTACGCGACGCCGAGCACGTTGACCGCGAGGGTCTCCTCCAGCACGCTCGGGTCGCCACCGATCATCGGCATCTGCTTGGCGATGCCCGCGTTGGCGACGAGCACGTCGAGTCCGCCGAGTTCGGCGACCAGCGCCTCGACCACCCGGTCGACCTGGGCGCGGTCGGCGACGTCGCAGTAGCGCCACGGGGCGTCGCCGCATTCGGCGGCCACCTCCGCCAGCAGTTCCGGTTCCAGTCCGAGCAGCGCGACGTGGGCGCCCTGCGCGGTGAGCTTGCGGGCGAGTGCGGCCCCGATACCGCGAGCTGCCCCGGTGATCAGGACCTTGCGTCCGGCCACCGTCGGAGCGGCGAACGATCTCATGAACGCACGTTACCACCGGAAAACAGCCCTGTTCGCTGGTATTTTCGCAGCTGATCCGGCAGCGTCGGTAGGCGTGATGGGCACCTCACCGGAAACCCGCTAGGGTGCCAATTGACGAAGTGCCAACTAGCAGTCATGAACGAGAGGACCATCGTGGAGATTTCGGGTTCCGCCGCCATCGTCACCGGAGGCGCATCCGGCCTCGGTGCCGCGACCGCCAAGCGTCTGGCCGACGCGGGCGCCACCGTCTTCGGTCTCGACGTCCCGGCGTCGATCGAGCGCGCCGGCGACAACGTCCCCGCGGGTGTCACCCTGATCGCGGCCGATGTGACCAGCGGCGACGAGGTCGCCGCCGCGATCGCCCAGATCACCGAGGGCCCCGCCCCGCTGCGCATCGTGGTCAACTGCGCCGGTGTCGGCTGGGCCGGTCGCATCCTGTCCAAGAACGGCCCGCACGACCTGGAGCTGTTCCGCACCGTCATCACCGTGAACCTGCTCGGCACGTTCAACGTGATGCGCCTGGCCGCCGACGCCATCGCCAAGACCGAGCCGGTCGACGAGTACGGCCAGCGCGGCGTGGTCATCAACACCGCGTCGGTCGCGGCGTTCGAGGGCCAGATCGGCCAGATCGCCTACTCCGCCTCCAAGGGTGGCGTGCACGGCATGACCGTCCCCGCCGCGCGCGACCTCGCCCAGTTCGGCATCCGCGTGAACACCATCGCCCCCGGCATCATCGACACCCCGATGCTGGCCGGCGTCACCGAGGAGTACCGCAAGGGCCTCGAGGCGGGCGTCCCGTTCCCGTCGCGCCTCGGCCGCCCCGACGAGTACGCCCAGCTCGTCGAGTACATCGCGAGCCACGACTACCTCAACGGCGAGACCATCCGCATGGACGGCGCCCTGCGCATGGCCCCGCGCTAGAACACTCCCCCGCGACTTTCGCCGATCGGGACCACCTCGTCGGTTGGCCGACCGCGTCGGTCGTGGAGTGGGTGACATCGATGACTGCCCGTCGCCGGTTTCGGCGGCGGGCAGTTGTCGTTCAGGCCGCGGGGACCGTGCCGACGCCGAAGAGGGCCGTGGTGAACAGCGGTGTGTTCGCGCGGTAGGTGACCGTGAGGTGCTCGATGGCCGCTTCCGTGCGGCGTTCCCATTCCGCTTCGCCCACTTCGTGTCTCAGCGCGGTCAGCGGAGCGCTGCTGCGGGTCATGGTGTCCCACAGCGCCGCCGCGTCCGGGAAGCGGACCTCGACCGTGTGCGGGCGGATCGTCACCGCCTCGAATCCGGCCGCGCGCAGCTCGGCCTCGAAGACGGCCGGGTTCTCCAGGCCGCGCGCGTTCGGCTGCGGCAGTGCGGCGTTCGGGTCGCCCGCGGTCAGCGCGCCGTAGAGCGCGCGCATCAGCGAGGAGTCGTCGGCGGGTGCCCAGGCGGTGACGACCGCGGTGGCGCCGGGGCGCAGGACCCGGCGGAGCTCGGTGAAGCCCTTCGGCCGGTCGGCGAAGAACATGAGGCCGAACAGGGAGAATCCGGCGTCGAAGCGGCTGTCCGGATACGGCAGGTCCTGGCCGTCGCCGACCTGCGCGGTGATCGTGGTGTGCCCGGCGAGTTCGGCCGCCGCCGTGAGCTGTTCGATCATCGGGGCCGAGACATCGATCGCGTCGACCCGCGCGCCCTTGGCCGCGGCCGCGAGACTGAGCAGCCCCGTTCCGGCGGCGACGTCGACGATCACGGAATACGTTCCCGGCGTCACCAATTCGAGCGCGCGCTCCGCGAACGGACCGAGCACGGTCGCCGCCGCCGCGGCGTACCCTTCGGCCACCAGATCCCACGGCTGTGCCGTGACCGACGTCCCCTCCGACATGTCCGACCGTTCCTCTCGCTCCGCGATCGATGCCGCGACCAGACTACGTTTTTCGCTCGTACGGCGTCAGAGGGTGCGTTCGAAGGTGATCAGCGCGCGGCCGGGGCCGTTGTAGTCGGGGACCGGGCCGGTGACGGTGAAGCCGAGGCTGCGATGGAAATCGATCGAGGTGAAATTGGCCGGAGCGGTGATGGCGGTGACCACCTTTCGGCCGTCGGCCCTGGCCAGCTCGAAGAATTCGTCGTAGAGGGTGCGGCCGAGCCCGACTTTGCGGGCGTCGGGACGCACACCGACGAAATGGATATAGGCCGCGTCGGGATCGGACGGCGAACCGAAACCGATGAGAAAACCGGAGATTCCGTCGTCGTCGGTCGCCACCAGGCTGGTGCGATGGAAGTGGTCGAGGAACAACCTCGGCAGGCTCGGGACCACGGTTCTGCCCCACCAGTGATCGACCACCCCGATCAGGCCGTCGTAGTCACCGGGCCGCGCCCGGCGGATCACATGCCCCGCCGCCATCCCTCCATAGTGCGGCTTGCGGGGCCGGTCGGCACCCGTATTCCGCACAGCGAGTGCAGCCCTTGTCCGCGAACCACGATGGCCGCTCCGGACGAGCGGCCATCGTGGGTGCGTGTTCGAGCTTCCTCAGACGGTGCGAGTCAGGCGCTCCGTCAACAGCTGGGCGAAACGAGCCGGGTCCTTGAGTTCGCCGCCCTCGGCGAGAACCGCGGTGCCGTAGAGCAGTTCGGCGGTCTCGGCGAGCTCGGGCACCTTGCCCTCGTCGGCATCGGACTTGCGCGCGTCGTAGGCGTCGCGCAGGCCGGTGACCAGCGGGTGGGTCGGGTTGAGCTCGAGGATGCGCTTGGATTCCGGCAGCGCCTGGCCCGAGGCGCGATACATGCGCTCGAGCATCGGGGTGAAGTCGAAGACGTCACCGACCAGGCAGGCCGGGGAGGTGGTGAGCCGGTTGGTCAGGCGCACCTCCTTGGCGACCTCGTCGAGGGTCGAACCGAGCCAGGTGAGCAGATCGGCGAAGTCCTTGTCCTGCTGCTCGCGCAGGGCCTCGGTCTCCTTCTTCTCGTCCTCGGTCTCCAGGTCGACCTCGCCCTTGGCGATCGACTGGAACTTCTTGCCGTCGAACTCCGGCACCGAGCCGACCCACATCTCGTCGACCGGGTCGGTCAGCACCAGCACCTCGCGGCCCTTGGCCTTGAACGCCTCCAGGTGCGGCGAGTTCTCCACCTGCGCACGGCTTTCGCCGGTCATGTAGTAGATCGCGTCCTGGCCCTCCGGCATCCGCTCGACGTACTGCTTCAACGTCGTGAGCTCGGAGTCCGAGGCGGTCGAGGCGAAAGACGAGACGGTGAGCAGGGTTTCGCGGTTGTCGGTGTCGGAGAGCAAGCCCTCCTTGAGCACCCGGCCGAACTGGGTCCAGAAGGTCTGGTACTTCGTCTGGTCCTCGGCGCCCTGCAGATCCTTGACCGTCGACAGCACCTTCTTGACCAGGCGCTTGCGGATCATCTGGATCTGGCGGTCCTGCTGCAGGATCTCGCGGGAGACATTGAGCGAGAGGTCCTGCGCGTCCACCACACCCTTGACGAAGCGCAGGTACTCCGGCATCAGCTCTTCGCAGTTGTCCATGATGAACACCCGGCGCACATAGAGCTGCACGCCGCGCTTGTGCTCACGGGTGAACAGGTCGAACGGCGCGGTCGACGGGACGAACAGCAGGGCCTGGTACTCGAAGGTGCCCTCGGCCTTCATCGGGATGATCTCGAGCGGCTCGTCCCAGGCGTGGCTGACGTGGTGGTAGAACTCCTTGTACTCCTCGTCGGTCACCTCGCTGCGCGGCCGGGTCCACAGCGCCTTCTGCGAGTTGAGGGTCTGGTCCTCGACGATGGTCTTCTCGACCTTGTCCTCGCCCTCGCCCTCCATCACCGTGCGCTCGACCTGCATGCGGATCGGCCAGGCGATGAAATCGGAGTACTTGCGGACGATCTCGCGCAGCTTCCATTCCTGCGTGTAGTCGAAGAGGTGATCGTCCTCGTCGGCCGGCTTGAGCTCGAGGGTGACCGAGGTGCCCTGCGGCGCGTCGGCGACGGTGTCGATCTCGTAGGTGGAGCTGCCCGCGGCGGCGTTCCAGCGGGTGCCCTCGGCCTCGCCCGCCTTGCGGGTGGTGAGCGTGACCTTGTCGGCGACCATGAAGGTGGAGTAGAAGCCGATGCCGAACTGGCCGATCAGCTCCTCGGCGGCGGCGTCGGACTTGGCCTCGGTGAGCTTGCGGCGCAGCTCGGCGGTGCCGGACTTGGCGAGGGTGCCGATCAGATCGATCACCTCGGCGCGGGACATGCCGATGCCGTTGTCACGGACGGTCAGGATGCGCTTGTCGGCGTCGACCTCGAGCTCGATGTGCAGGTCGGAGGTGTCGGCGACGAGGTCCTTGTCCTGGAACGTGGCCAGCTTCAGCTTGTCCAGCGCGTCGGAGGCGTTCGAGATCAGCTCCCGCAGGAACGTGTCTTTGTTGGAGTAGACCGAGTGGATCATCAGCTCCAGCAGCTGGTGGGTCTCGGCCTGGAACTCGAGGGTTTCGACATGCTCTGTCACGCCCCCGATCGTATTACCGCCCGAAATCCGCCAGGGAGGGAACCTCGTCGGCGGCTCGCTCGGTCATCCAGTTGCGCAGGACCTGGGTGGCGCGCACGTCGTCCTCGTTGTATTCGAACAGGCGGGTGCGCTGGGACAGGTCGGATTCGGCGTCGTAGCCGACGGCGCGGCGGTACCAGCCCATCGAGGCCTCGCCGCCCGCCTCCGGGTCGCGCCAGGCGAAGCCGGCGACCGGGGCGATCTTCTTGAGGCCCTTGCCGTTGGGGCAGATGAACTGGTCGGTGACGGCCTGGAACATGTCGACCCACTCGGGCGAATCGACGAAGGCGCGCACCTGCTCGTGCGTCGGCACACCCGGCCTGCCCGCGAACCGGCGGGCCGACTCGTAGAGCCACTTGTCCTCGGCGGTGCGGGAGTAGCAGTAGGCGGCGAAGGTCTTGCCCGCGGCGTGGGCCTCGGCCCGCACGCCCATGAGCCAGGTCCAGAACTCGCCGAAGGAGCGGCCCTCGTCCTCGGTGGGCAGCGGGTCCCAGGTGACGAACGGCCGGTAGACGTCGTCGAGCAGGGTGCCCCACAGGTAGGCGCCGTCCTCCTGGTAGCTCTCCAGGTCGACGTCGACCTCCACGTCGGCGCGGCGCACGCTCACCGTGTCGAAGCGGCGCACCAGCGGCGCGCCCTCGATCCAGGCGCGGGCGGTGACCACGGTCTCGGAGAACGGCCCGTGCTGCCAGTCCTCCGGGTCGTCCCCGGTCCAGGCGGCCAGCTCGTCGACGGTCTGCACGCCGTGTACCCGCAGCACGTCGGCCCGGGAGCCGGGCGCGACCAGGCTGACATCGCGCATCAGCGCCAGCTGCCCCTCGCAACTGGGCGCACCGTCGGCGCCGCGCACCCACCACGGGCACTGCCTGCACTCGGGCACCTTCGACGGCTGGGTCGGCAGCTCGCCGCGGACCACCGCGATCCGGTCGCCGTAGCGCTGGTCGTAGTCGGCCAGGACATTGGTCAGGTCGTGCACGAGGATGCGGTCGAAGGCCAGGCCGATCGCGCCGCCGAGCAGGGCCGGGCTGGCCATGCCGTGGCGCTGCAGCATCCGGTACAGATGCGCGAGGCGCTGCTGGTCGCGTGGCTGCGGACGCAGTTTCACGTGCTTGTCGCGGCGGGGCTGCCAGCGGAACAGCTCGGAGGTCAGCGGGTGGAAATCGGCCGGGTCGGGCCTGCGCGGGTCGGTGACCTTGTGGTTGACCACGATGATCGGGATATAGCCGCCGCGATCGTCGTCGCGGAGCAGGAACTCGGCGCCGCCGCGACGGCCGGTATCGGGTTCCTGCGGCAGCAGCCCACCCCAGATGCGGGCGGCGCCGGCCTCCATGGCGGCCATGGTCGCCGCGGCCTTCTCCCCCGCGCGCAGCCGCGGGTCGATCACCACCCACTCGGCGGGTGCGGCGGCGACCAGCTCGTCGCGAACCTTGAGCCGGTGCGCGGCGGCGGCCTCCCGGCGCTGCTGGACGCCCGGATCCTCCCTGACCTCGGCGATGGTGCCCGGATGCTCGGCGTCCAGGCGCAGGCGATGCCTGCACCCGATCAGCGAGCGCGCGTCCAGGAAGGCGATCCGGGACTCGGCGACCCCGGTGTCGGTACCTCGATCGAGCGCAGCGGAAGCGGGGGCCGGGCGATGCACCGGCCCGCCGTCGAAGTCGTCCTCGGCTGCACGCACGCAAGCAGTATGGTCCCTCCCCCCGACACAATGCCCAATCGCTACCCTCATCCCACTACGCTACGAAGTACGGCAGGCCGCTACCCCGGCACTGCCTCATGACTTGGCGAGCATGACGGAGGGCCTGATCTCATGGGGTTGTTCAGCAAGCGCAAGCGGCGGCCGAGCCGACGCGCTGAGGCGAAGGCGCTCAAGCACAAAGCGGCCGTTGAGGCCAAACTCGGCGCCAAGAACGAGCGCAAGGCCGCCAAGGCGGGCGAACGCACCACCCGCCGCGCGGCCAAGGCACAGGCCAGGACCGAGGCCAAGGTGGCCAAGGCGCAGATCGCGACCCTGCAGGCCGAGGAGAAGGCCGCCCAGAAGGTGGCGGCGAAGGCCGACCGCGAACTGTTCAGCGCGAGCCAGATCCGCAAGTACATCGGCGTCGCCCGGGTGCTGGTCCCGGTGCTCACGCCGCTGGCCTACCGGGGCGCCACCTACGTCCGGGGCCAGCTCGACGCCCGCAAGGCGCAGCAGCTCGGCATCGGGCTCGACCAGCTGGGCGAGTTCAGCGGCCACGGCGCGCGCCTGCAGGCCCGCATCACCAACACCGAGAGCGCGCTCGACAAGGTCGCCGCCGACGCCCCCGGTGACGCCGACACCAAGAAGTTCGTCGAGGCCGCCCGGTCCCGGCTGACCGACCTGACCGTCGCGGTGAACACCGCCGAGCAGATGCCCGCCGCGCGCCGCAAGGCCGTGCACGCGTCCATCTCGTCCGAGCTGGGTGTGCTGGAGACCGACGCGCTCGCCCGGCTCGGCGTGCGCTGATCCCGTCGTGACCACGCCGCAGCTCACCGCCCGCCTGCGCGGGGGTGGCTGCGGCGTACTCGTCGGCGCGCTGGCCGTCGCCGCGCACGGGAGCGCGGGTGGCGGCGTGCCGCGCTCGTCGGATCTCGCGCTGCTGCTGCTGGTTTCGCTCGGCGCGGGAGTCATCGCGAGTGGGCCGCGTAGGCGCTCGGCCGCGCCGATGGTGCGGCTCGGCTCGGCGCTGCTCGGTGGGCAGTGGGCCGGGCACTTCGCCCTGTCGGCGTCGCTGGATCATCACGACGAGCTGTTCCATCTGCCGAGCGCGCCGATGGTGGCCGCGCACACCGTCGCCGCGTTCGCCTGCGCCGCACTGATTCTCGTCGCCGAGCGGCTGTATCTCGCCGCGTCGAGTGCGCTCGCGGCCGTGCTCGGCCCGCCGCCGACCGCCGTCGCCGTCCGCGTGCGGCGCTGGGCCGATCTGGTGCTCGCCGGGCCGACCGACCATCCGAGGGGCGCGCGATGTCCGCGCGCGCCGCCGCTGTCCGCCTGATTCACGACGACATCAGCATCTCTTCGGACAGAAGGCATTCCATGCACAACTTCATCACCCGCGGCACCGGGACCGCCGCCATCGCGGCCGGTCTGGTGCTCGCCGCCTGCGGCTCGGCGGGCGCGCACGTGACCGTCGACGCGCCGGGCGCCGCCCAGGGCAAGTACACCGTCGCCACCTTCAAGGTGCCGACCGAATCCGAGACCGCGGCCACCACCGCGCTGCGTGTCACGGTGCCGAACCTGAAAAGCGTTCGCACCGAGCCCATGCCGGGCTGGACGTCCAAGGTCGAGCGCAACGACAAGGGCGAGGCCGTCGCCGTCGCCTGGACCGCCGACCCGGGCAACCCGGGTGTCGGCCCCGGCCAGTTCCAGCGCTTCGTGCTCTCGCTCGGCCCGCTGCCCGCGCAGGACACGGTGAACTTCCCCGCCACCCAGACCTACAGCGACGGCAAGGTCGTCGCCTGGGATCAGCCGAGCACCGGCGGCGCCGAGCCGGAGCACCCGGCACCGTCGATCACGTTGACCGCCAACGGCGGTAGCGCGGGCGGCGACCACCAGGTCGCCTCCGGCGAGACCAGCGCGAAGGAGACCGATACGGTCGCGCGCTGGCTCGGCGGCATCGGCCTGGCCCTTGGCCTGTTCGCGGCCGCGCTCGGCCTCGGCCTCGTCTTCCGGTCGCGGCGGTCGTGATGCGGGCCGATCATCTCGTCGCCGACATCAACCGGTCCGCGCGCCGACGCATCGGGCGCCGGGTATTCGCCGTGCTGATCGCCGGCCTGTTCGCCGCGATGTTCGCGGCGGCGGGCACCGCGAGCGCGCATTCCGGCGCCGTGAGCAGCGTGCCCGAGGACGGCTCGACCGTCGAGGTCGGGCCGGCGCGCGCGAGCATCACCTTCAACGAGGAACTGCAGCAGAACTTTCCGTCGCTGACCGTGGTCGGCCCGGACGGTCGCCTGTGGTCGAAGGGCAAGGCGCTCGTCGAAGGCCGCACCGTCAGCGTGGAACTGGGCGAACTCGGGCCGGTCGGCGAGTACACCCTCGCGTTCCGGGTCACTTCCGCCGACGGGCATCCGGTGAGCGGGACCCGGCATTTCACGCTGAGCAAGGCGGGCACCGGTACGCCGGGCGCCAAGCCGGGTGAGGACAAGGCCGACGGGGGCGGCGATTCCGGCGGCGGCGTGCCGGTGTGGGTGTTCATCGCCGGTGGTGTCGTGCTGTTCGGCGCCGGCCTCGCGGTCGCGCTGCTGTCCGGCCGCAAGAAGTAGTCACCCCATGACGACCGGTCGCCGGGCACCCGCGACGACGCCGCGGCAGTGGCGGGTCCTGGTGCCGGTCGTGGTGGCCGCCCTGGCCGGGGTGGCGCTGGCGTGGCTGCTGCGCCGCGACGGCGGGTTCCCCTTGGCGGCGTGCGCGCGGGTGCTCGCCGACGGCGCGGGCGCCGTGGTGCTCGGGCTGGCGGCCCTGCCCCGGCTCGACGACCGGCTGCGGGTCGCCTGGCGACCACTGGCCGCGCTGGCCGGGGTCTGGTTCGCGGCCGAGTTCGCGGTGCTGGTGGCCGAGGCCGCCGACGTGGTCGGCGTGCCGGTGGCCCGGCTCGGCGCCGGCGAGTTCGGCACCTTCCTGGTGAACCTGAGCAGCGGGCAGATCGGCATCGCGATCCTGTTCTGCACCGGCGCGGTGGCCTGCTACGCGGCGCTGGCCTACCGCAGGCCCGACACCGCGTCGGCCGATCTGGTGCTGGTGTTCGCCGCGGTCGCGCTGGCCCTGCGCCCGATCACCGGGCACATGTCCCAGCAGATGTTCGGGTCGGTGCTGGCCGCGATCCACGCGCTGGCCGCGGCGTGCTGGCTCGGGCTGCTGGTGGCGATGGCGGTGGTGCTGCGCACCCGTGGCGGCTGGGCGCGGACCCTGCCGCGCTATTCGGCGCTGGCCGCGCCGTTGATCCTGGCGGTGGCCGCGACCGGGACGATCGACGGGCTGGTGCGCCTCGGCGGGCTGGAGCCGCTGTGGTCGACCGGCTACGGGCGCATCCTGCTGGCGAAGTTCGCCGTCCTGTGCGCGCTGACCGGCCTCGGCTGGTGGTGGCGGCGCAGCTGGGTGCGCCGGGCGGCCGAGCACCGGGTGACCGCCGAGATCTCCCTGCGCAACGCCGCGATCGAGGTCACCGTGATGGGCCTGGCGTTCGGCCTGGCGGCGACCCTGGCGGTCACCGCGTAGCCGGATCGGTCGCGGCCGACCATTAAAGTGGCCGATATGACCGAAGTGAGGATTGTCGAAGACTGCGCCGCGTCCGCCGAGACGGCGTTCGAATACGTCAACGACTACCGTAATCTGCCGCATTTCCTGTACGGCATCGAATCCTTCGTCCCGGTCACCGACCAGACCGACGGGCTGGGCGCGACCTTCGACGGCCACATGAAGCTGGGCCCCGCGTCGCTCAAGTCCCGGGTCGAGGTCGTGAAGTGGGAGAAGGGCCGCGTGATCGGCATCAAGTCGATCAAGGGATTCGAGATCATCTCGACGTTCCACTTCTATCCCAAGGGCGATGCGCTGTGCACCGTCGACGCGACCATCGAGTACTTCGTGCCCGGCGGGATCGCGGGCAAGATGCTCGGCAAGACGATCGAGCCGTTCGTCAAGATCGCGGTGAAGCACACCACAGACAGCCTGGTCAAGGAGATCGCCAAGGCGCATCTCGAGGGCGCCTGACAGAATGCTGGCCATGACCGAATCAGCGAATGTTGTGGCCACCGCCGATCTGGCCGACGAGATCGGCCCCGAGATCCGCAGTTGTGACACCCAGTTCATCCAGTTCGGTGGCCGGGCCGCGTTCGCCGGGCGGATCACCACGATCCGGTGCTTCCAGGACAACCTGCTGGTGAAGCAGACCCTGGGCGAGCCCGGCGAGGGCAAGGTCCTCGTGGTCGACGGCGGCGCGAGCGTGCACACCGCCCTCGTCGGCGACATCATCGCGGGCCGTGGCGTCGACAACGGCTGGGCCGGCGTGATCGTCAACGGCGCGGTGCGCGACTCGGCGATCCTGCGCACCCTCGACATCGGGGTGAAGGCGCTGGGCACCAACCCGCGCAAGAGCACCCAGACCGGCAGCGGCGAGAAGGAC
The DNA here is from genome assembly GCF_040681225.1 of Nocardia sp. NPDC051833. Classification (NCBI taxonomy): domain Bacteria; kingdom Bacillati; phylum Actinomycetota; class Actinomycetes; order Mycobacteriales; family Nocardiaceae; genus Nocardia; species Nocardia sp. NPDC051833. The sequence continues at coordinate 2,718,094 of NZ_JBFAYK010000001.1, read as the reverse complement.
GTCACCGTCGAGTTCGGCGGCATCACCTTCGTCCCCGGCGAGATGCTCTACAGCGACCACGACGGCGTCGTGGTCCGCGCCGAGGACTGAACGTCCGGGGAAGCGGGTGTTCGGGCTAGTTCCCGGACACCCGCACCTTGTGGCCCGCGAGCACGACGACGTCGCCCACCTGTAGTTGCCTACCGCGGCGCAGCTCCACCTCGTCGTTGACCCGGACCAGACCCTGGGCGATCACCGTCTTGGCCTCGGAGCCCGAATCGATCAGGTTGGCCAGTTTCAGGAATTGCCCGAGCTTGATGACCTCGTCATCGATCGGCACATCGACTGGTTCCGACATGGGCTAATACTTACCCCCCTGCGAAAAACCGGTCGCAACCGGCCCCACCACCGGGCCGCGTGACGAACACGCCGCAGTGTCCGCCACACCGATCGGGCCCGGATGCACGCACACTGGATCGGTGACCACCACGCAGGCCGAGCAACACCCCATCGTCGAGGCATCGCCGGGCCGCGCCGCCGCCGTTCCGCATCGTGGGCACGGCAGGCTGGCCGAGGTACCGCACATCACCGGGCTCGTTCTCGGTGTCTTCGCGGTGCTGCTGTTCCTGTGGAGCCTCTCGCCCGCGCTGCGCTATCTGACGCAGGTGCCGCGGCACTATGTGGACGTCTACTACTTCGACGCCCCCGACACCAGCCTCGTGTGGGCGGTGGTCGTCGGCCTGCTGGCCGGGGCGATCGCCAGCCGAAAACGCGTCGCGTGGTGGCTGCTGGTGGTGTACCTGCTGCTCTACGCGATCTCCAACATCCTGGACTTCGTCGCCGAGGACGACATCGACGCGCTGGTGGCCTTCGTCGTGCACCTCGTCGTCATCGGGATCCTGATCGCGGCGCGCAACGAGTTCTACACCCGGGTCCGACCGGGCGCGCTGTGGAAGGCGCTCGGCGTGCTGGTGGCCGGGCTGGCGCTGGGCTGCCTGATCGGCTGGGGTCTGGTCGAACTCGCGCCGGGCACGCTGCCGCCCGGCCCGCAGCGGCCGCTCTGGGCGGTCTACCGGGTGACAGCGGCGGTGCTGGTGAACAACGAGCACTTCGACGGGCACCCGCGGCCGTGGGTCAACTTCCTGCTCGGCCTGTTCGGCGCGATCGCCCTGCTAGCCGCGGTGGTGGTGCTGCTGCGCTCGCGCCGGGCCGACAACGCGATGACCGCGCTGGACGAGTCGGCTTTGCGCGGGCTGCTCGCGGCGAGCGATGTCGAGGACTCGCTCGGCTACTTCGCCACCCGCCGCGACAAGGCGGTGGTTTTCGCGCCGAACGGCAAGGCGGCCATCACCTATCGCGTCGAGCTGGGTGTGAGCCTGGCCAGCGGCGATCCGATCGGGCCCAAACAGGCCTGGCCGCAGGCCATCCGGGCCTGGCTGGAGGAGGCCGACCGATTCGGCTGGGCGCCCGCGGTGATGGGCGCGAGCGAGCTCGGCGCCACCGCCTACCGCAACGCCGGGCTCGCGGCCCTGCGGCTCGGCGACGAGGCGATCCTCGACACCCGCACCTTCTCCCTGGCCGGGCCGGAGATGAAGCAGGTGCGCCAGGCCGCGAACCGGCTGCGCAAGCACGGGATCGGCGTGCGGGTGCGCAGGCACCACGACATTCCCGCCGACGAGTTCGCCGAGATCGTCGCCAGGGCCGACGCCTGGCGCGACACCGAGACCGAACGCGGCTTCTCGATGGCGCTCGGCCGCCTCGGCGACCCGCTCGACGGCGACTGCCTGCTCGTCGAGGCCGTCGACCACGACGAGCGGGTGCACGCCATGCTCTCGTTCGTCCCGTGGGGCCGCAGCGGCGTCTCGCTGGAACTCATGCGCCGCGACCCGCAGAGCCCCAACGGCGTGATGGAGCTGATGATCTCCCAGCTCGCGCTGAACTCCGACCAGTACGGCATCACCAAGATCTCGCTGAACTTCGCGGTGTTCCGGTCGGTGTTCGAGGAGGGCGGCCGGATCGGCGCGGGCCCGATCCTGCGCGCGTGGCGCGGAGTGCTGCTGTTCTTCTCGCGCTGGTGGCAGCTCGAGGCGCTGTACCGGTCGAACGTGAAGTACCACCCGCGCTGGGTGCCGCGCTTCTTCCTCTACGAGGAGCGCAGGCAGCTGCCCCGGGTGGCGACGGCCAGCGGTCTGGCCGAGGGCTTCCTGCCGCGCATCGGCAAGGAGCCCGACGCGGCCGTGCACACCGGAACGCACTCCGCGGTCCCGGCGAGCGTCACCGGCCTGCACGCCGACGGCAGCGCGCCGGACGCGCCGGAGGGCGAGGACGCCGAGCAGGGTCCGCGCAGGCCCGAGCAGGTCCGCGTGCGGATGGACAAGCTGGACCGGCTCACCGCCGCAGGCGTCGACGCCTACCCGGTGGCCTACCCGCCGACGCACACCATCGCCGACGCCCGCGCCTGCCCGAAGGGCACCACGGTGCGGGTGGCGGGCAGGCTGCTGCGCATCCGCGACTACGGCGGGGTGATCTTCGCGGTGGTCCGCGACTGGACCGGCGAGATCCAGCTCGTCATCGACCGGGAGCGGGTCGGCGCCGACCGCAGCGCCGAGTTCACCGAGTTCTTCGACCTGGGTGATCTGATCGAGGTCAGCGGCCAGCTCGGCACCAGCCGCAGCGGCGAGCTCTCGCTGCTCGCCCAGGACTGGCGGATGAACGGCAAATGCCTGCACCCGCTGCCCGACAAGTGGCGTGGCCTGGCCGATTCCGAGGCCAAGGTCCGGCAGCGCTACGTCGACATGGCGATCAACCCGGAGACCCGCGAGGTGATGGGCAAGCGCAGCGCGGTGCTGCACTCGCTGCGCGACTCGCTGTTCAACTGGGGCTTCCTCGAGGTCGAGACGCCGATCCTGCAGCAGGTGCACGGCGGCGCCAACGCGACCCCGTTCCGCACCCACATCAACGCCTACGACCTCGACCTCTACCTGCGCATCGCCCCCGAGCTCTACCTCAAGCGGCTGTGCGTCGGCGGCATGGAGAAGGTCTTCGAACTCGGCCGCACCTTCCGCAACGAGGGCGTCGACTTCAGCCACAATCCCGAGTTCACGATCCTGGAAGCCTATGAGGCGCACAGCGATTACCTGCGGATGATGCAGCTGTGCCGACGGCTGATCCAGGACGCGGCGATGGCGGCCAACGGTGCCGAGGTGGCGCTGCGCCCGAACGACGAGGGCGGGTTCGACGCCGTCGACATCTCCGGCGAGTGGCGGGTGAAGACGGTGCACGGCGCGGTCTCGGAGGCGATCGGCACCGAGATCACCACCCGCACCGAGCTGGCCCGGCTGCGCGAGCTGTGCGACGAGGCGGGCATCGCCTACCAGCACGGCTGGGACGCGGGCCAGGTGGTGCTGGAGATGTACGAGCACCTGGTGGAATCGCAGACCACCGACCCCACCTTCTACTGCGACTTCCCCACCTCGGTCTCGCCGCTGACCCGCTCGCACCGCAGCATCGACGGCGTCACCGAGCGCTGGGACCTGGTCGCCTGGGGCGTCGAATTGGGCACCGCCTACAGCGAACTCACCGATCCGGTCGAACAGCGGCGCAGGCTCACCGAACAGTCGATGCTGGCGGCGGGCGGCGATCCGGAGGCGATGGAGCTCGACGAGGACTTCCTGCAGGCGCTCGAACACGCGATGCCGCCCACCGGCGGCCTCGGCATGGGCGTGGACCGGGTGGTCATGTTGATCACCGGCCGCAGTATCCGCGAGACGCTGCCGTTCCCGTTGGTGAAACCGCGGTGATTCGGGGTACACCGTTACTCGTGTAAACGAATCGTGGCCGCGCCGCGATGAACAACTACTCCGGGACGCCGCGAGGCTTTCGCATCGAAAGCCGCACCAACGGCGCTAGTCTCGGAGTTCCGGCACCGGGAGGATGCCGGGCCAACGACCTATCGGGATGGGAACACATGTATCTGGATCTGCTGACCACGGCCGCCCTCGTCGACCCGCACATGCTCACGAGCAGCTTCGACACCCTGGCGAGTTCGGACACGGTCAACACCGCGCTGGAGCTGGCGGCCAAGAAGAAAAAGAAGAGCAGCTCCGGCCTGATCATCGGCGGTATCTGCTGCCTGCTGATCGTCGTGCTCATCATCGGTGGCATCTTCCTGCTCAAGAACAAGAAGAAGGACAACGGCCAGCCGCCCGCCCAGCCGCCCTACGGCGGTCCCCAGGGTGGTCAGCCGCCGTACGGTCAGCCCTGACCTGATCGAGGGACTCGCGGCGATATCCTCGCCCGATGACGAGGCATCCCCGCGAGTCCTCGAACGAACGCCTGCTCGCCCACGGGCTGTCCGCGACCGGTGTCGCCGGCCTGTTCCTGCTGCTGCGGCTGTTCGCCGTCACCGATTACGACTGGAACGCCGCGTTCTCGCTGCTCGGCACGCTGGGGATCGGTGATGTCGCCGCGATGGTGGTCGGCACGCTGATGGCCAGCCCGCTGCTCGGCGGAATCGCGCTGTCGGTGCTGCTGCCGGAGGCGGTGATCCATCAGATCCGGCTCGGCAGGCCGAGCTGGACCAACGCGGGCAATCTGACCTGGCTGGTCGTGATCGCCCTGTTCACCGGCGCGCTGGTGTGGACCTACCGGGTGTGGTGGGTGCTGATCGTCGCCGGTGTCCTCGCACTGGTGCTGTTCGGGCTGTTGCGGGCGGGCAAGCGGAATCCCCAGGGCGCGAAGTTCGCGCACTGGTTCGTCGGCAGTTCCACGCTGATCGTCACCGGCGCCGCCCTGATCCTGGCCGCGACCGTCCAGGTGCCGTGGGTCTCCCGCGAGCACATCGAGACGAAGACCGGCCTCGTCGACGGCTATGTGATGGAGAATCCGCCCGGCTTCCTGAAGGTGTTGCGCCAGGACGGCAGGGAGATCGTCATCATCGACACCGCCGATGTGACCGGTCGTACGGAGATCGACCCGGAGCCGTGAGACCGTCCGGCCCGGCGATACGGCAGAGTGTGTGAGCGTGCAGCTCATTCTCGTGCGTCACGCCCAGCCCGAACGCGTCGTCGGGGCCACCACCGCCGCCGATCCCGGCCTGACCGACATCGGCGGGCAGCAGGCCGACCGCGTTCCCGCCGCGCTCGCCGCGCACGAGATCGCCCGGATCGTCAGCAGTCCGCAGCGGCGGGCCAGCGACACCGCCGCCCCCACCGCGGCCGCGCGCGAACTGCCCGTCGACATCATCGACGACCTCGCCGAGTACGACCGGGACCTGCCCGCCTACATCCCCATCGAAGACGCCAAGACCGACTTCGCCGAGGCCTACGCCCGGATCAAGGCGGGTCTGCTACCAGAGCAGATCGACGGTCCGGCCTTCATCGCCCGCGTCCTCACCGCGATCGACGGCCTGGTCGCCGCCGCGGCCCCGACCGACACCGTCGTCGCCTTCGCGCACGGCGGCGTCGTCAATGTCCTGCTGGCCGACATCCTCGGCCTGGACCGCCCGCTGACCTTCCCGATCGACTACTGCTCGGTGACCCGGATCCTGTACTCGCGCACCGGCTCCCGCACCGCCGCGACGATCAACGAGAACGGCCACGTCTGGGACCTGCTGCCGCGCAACCTCGCGAGTCCCGCCTCCCCGTGAACGGCCGAGGGCCCGGTGTCGGTCATCCGACACCGGGCCCTCGGGGGCGTTCGCTCAGGCCTGCTGGGCGATCCAGTTGTGCATCCAGGTGATGGCGGTCTGGCCGCCGCCCACCGGGTAGCTGCCGTAGAGGGTGTGGGCCTGCGAGCGGTAGAAGCGCTCCAGGTCCTTGGCGCGCTGCTGGTTGGCCGCGTCGGAGAGCTGCGCCTGCAGGGTCGGGACGCCGCCGTGGGCCATCAGGTCGTTGACGATGGCGCCCGCCTCGATCTGGTAGCGCCACAGGTTGGCCGGGTTGGCGTCGGAGCTCTGCGCGAGGAAGCCGGCGAAGCGGGTGACGAAGTCGTCGGTGGCGGTGGCGCAGTACAGATCGTCGACGGCGCAGATGGTGCGCACGCGGTCGCTGATCCAGCCGAAGCCACCGGGCCGCGCGCCACCGGCGCCCGCGCCGGCGGCGATCGGGCCGATCTGCACGTCGGTCGGCGAGCGGCGCGGATCGGAGATCAGGCCGACGGCCTTGACCTTGCCGGGCGCGATCGGGCTGACGGCGGTGCCGATCTCGGCGGCGAGGTCGCCCGCGGCGTCGGCGCCCTGGCTGTAGCCGACCAGCGCGATATCGGTGTCACCGCACGCGGCGAGCTTGGCGGTGATCAGTCCGCGCGCGGCGTCGACCGCCTGCTTCTTGGACTGACCGTAGACATCGCCCTCCCACGGGAAAGCGGTGGCGGCGTAGGTGACGTAGTCGACGTCGGTGTTCCGGGGTAGCCCGTTGGTGACGCCGGCGAGCATGCCGGGGCCAGGAGCCTTGTCGTGCCCCGTTTCCCAGGTGCCCGGGATCGCGACGACATAGAGACTCGGGCAGCCGGGCGCCGCCGCGGCACTCGTACTGCCGACCATGATGCCGGTGGTCATCGCCGCGGCAGCACCCAGCGCCGCGACAACTTTCTTCAACTGCATACCGCTCCAGTTCACCTTTGCTCGATGCAGAGCAAACCCCGATAAGTCGCTGTCGAGATCCTGGAATCGGCCGATGGCCACGCTGCGCCTCACCCAGACCTCGCCGCGAATCACAATAGGCGGACGAGCCCGCTGATGCCACACGACGACTCGCGCATGTCCGATTTCCGACAGTCGACATCGCCGCAGGGTGCGCGGGATGTCGGCGGCCACTTCGAGTCGCCGACATGTTCATCCGCCGTTGGGGTGACTCACACCTCCAGGTCTTCCTCGATGCCCTTGAGGCGGTGGCGGGCCAGCGCCAGGTTGGACCGGCCGCGATCGAGCGCGAGGTAGAGGAACAGGCCCTTGGACTTGCGGCCGGTCATCGGGCGGATGACGTGGTACTGGCTGCCGAGGGTGATGAGCACGTCCTCGATGTCCTCGTTGATGCCGAGCTGCTCGATGGTGCGCATCTTCGCGCGGACCACCTCGGTGTTGCCCGCCGCGGCGATCTGCAGATCCAGCGCCTTGCTGCTGCTGAGCATTCCGAGCGCCATCCCGCTGCTGTAGTCGACGACCGCGGCGCCTATCGCACCGTCGATCACCATCATGTCCTTCAGTGCCAGGTCCATATTCGACATGTCGTGCCTTTCAATCGGTTTCTTCCTTGGATTGCGCCGCCGCCAGATGTTCGGCGATGGCGCGCGCCACCGGCCGCGACTCCAGGTGGAGCCGGCCGACGTTCACTTCCGGGCCCGCGAGCACGGTCAGCGAGGTGTAGCCGGCGGCGTAGATCACCACCTGCCCCTCGGTGCCGAGCACGACGACCTCGTTGAACCCACCGCCGTGCGCCGTGGTCGCCAGGCGATACGACAGCGACAGCTGCGCGGCCGCCATCGCGGCCATGCCGGTGGGTTCGATGTGCGGGGGTAGGTCGTGTTCGATCAGCAGCCCGTCGCTGGAAGCCACCACCGAACCGGTCAGGCGGGGGACGCGCTCCCGCAACGACTTCAGTTCGGCCAGTACGGCCGTGTTCCGTTCGGGCACCGGCATCGCCACCTTCGTCCTTCCCCTCCATTCACCGAGCAGTTTCTTCCGCACGGTCACGCAAGCTCCTCCAACGCCGCCCTGAGCCGGATGAGTACTTCGCGGTCGACCTGTCGCCAGCGCTCGGGTTCGTACGGTGCCGCGCCGGTTCGGTTTCCGCGGTACCGGGCGGGCGCGGTCGCTTCCTCGTCGACCGCGTGCCGACCGGTTCGCTCGCCCGTCCCCGCGTGCACCGGCCGGGGCGGGCGAGCCGTTCCCACGCCGCCGCCGAGCGCGGGCGGGACCCGCTTCGGTAGCGCGGGCACGCCTGTGCTCGGCACCTCGGGTGCCGAATGCCGGTGGCGCCCGGTGTCTTCGACGGGTGCGGGCGCGAGCGCGAGGTGCCGTCCGGCAGGCGGCGCGGCGACGGGCTCGGGCGCCATGGCCTGCTCCGCCGCCGCGCGGTCGGGTTCCTGGATCAGCCCCGCGGTGGTGAGGTCGCGCACCGCGACCAGGCAGCCGTAGGTGGTGCGGCCGAGGTCGCGGGCGATCTCGGCGATGCTGCGCCGCTCGTCGGCGGCGGCCAGCACCTCGGCCTGGCCGCCGGTGAGCACCACCCGATGCCGGCGGACCCGGCGCGCGGGGATCACCGGAACCGCGGCGACCAGGTCGGCGGGCCACGGGCCCCACTCCGAAGCACTGCGCCGGGCGCATTCGTGCAGCAGCGTGTGCGGCGCCACCCGGCAGACGGGGGCGAGCCAATGTTCGGGCGTCGGCCGGAATTCCGGCTCGGCCGCCGAGGCGAGCAGGAAGAAGGCGGCGTCGAAGACCGACAGCAGCGCCAGGGTTTCCAGCCGGGGCCGATGCAGTAACGGGCCGGGATCGCCCGCGCCCGCCCGGCGCCAGTCCTCGGCGGTCGCCACGCCCGCCTCGACCACCAGCCGGTCCAGGCCGATCGTGCGCCTGCACCCGGCCGAGGCGATCGCGCCGCGCGCCAGATGGAATTCCCCGTCCCCGGCCCGCAATACCCCGGTCGAACCCTGTTCCTCGTGCCGGTGCAATTCCTCGGCGAGGGCCAAGCTCATCGATCGCCGCCCGTCAATTCCTCGAGCGCGCCGCGCAGCTGATACCGGGCCATACCGAGATTGCCGGCGTCACCGCCGAAGACGACGTGCACGAAAAGCCTGCCGTCGAAATCACCCTCGATCAGGTGCAACAGGTGGAAGCCGTCGGTGCGGCAGACGACGATCTCGGTGATGTCGTCGTCCGGGCGCCCGGTCGCCAGCGCCGAACAGCCGAGCGCGGCCCGCACCACATCCGTGGTGCCCGCCGCATCCTCGTGTTCGTCGACGATGTCGTGCACTCCAGCGGCGGCAATCGCCAACCCGCTGGCCCCATCCACCAGTGTCACGCTGCACGCACCGGGAATATCCATGATGCGCTTCAGGCAGCCGTCGAGAGAATTCACACGCCCCGGCCTGTCATCGAGAGGTTATCGGAACGTGACGTTATACCTCCCCGCAAATTCCCGCACGCCGAACGCCGGAAAATTGCTGTGGCCCATAATGTTTGCTGAGGTTTGCTGGAAAACCGCTCGGTATCAATACTTTTGGGTAACTTGATTTCGATTCGCTGCCGAGCCGATAAACCCGGTGCTCAACCGCTGTTTACGCACCGGCGATCCTCTCGCGAACATCACGAAAAGAACGCGACGAAGCCACGGACCGCGGAGGTGGTCCGCCGGAAGGGAGCTACTCAGCCCGCGGCGCGCCGATACCAGGACTCGGCCTCGCGGTGCGCGCCCTGGGATTCCAGGAGCGCGGCGAGGTTGGCCATGGCGCGCGGGTGACCGAGATCGGCGGCGCGGCGGAAGCAGCGGCGGGCCTCGGTGAGGGCACCGCGGTGCCGCAGCAGGATGCCGAGATTGTTGACGGCGTCGATGTCACCGTTGTCGGCGGCGTCGCGATACCAGGCCTCGGCGTCGTCGAGGCGGTCCTGGTCCTCGCACAGGCGGGCGAGGTTGTACATCGCGTCCACATTGCCCGCGAAAGCGGCATGGTGGTACCAGGTTTCGGCACCCCGGCGGTCACCGCACTGGTAGAGCAGGGTGGCCAGGTTGTACATGGCGTTGACGTTGCCGGCGGCGGCGGCCCTGCGGTACCACGACTCGGCCTCGTCGAACTCCCCGAGCTTGTCCAGCAGGACGGCCAGATTGTTCATCGCCCTGGTGTGCCCGGCGGCGGCCGCCCGGCGGAACCAGTGCTCGGCGGCGTCGAAATCGCTGTGGTCGTAGTAGATGTTGGCGAGGTTGTGCATGGCGGTACCGTCTCCGCGCTCGGCGGCGCGATGCAGACTCGCCATCGTTCCCGGCGGTAACGGCACTTCTCCCCCTCGGGTCATCACCGGTTACACATCGATAACGGAAAGTCTATGTGCTGCACCGGAGATCAGCCACGTCGTTTGCTTCGGCACCGAAAACATTGTGCGCGTGCCGTGTTCAGACCCCTACGCACGCCTTTCGACGGCCCCGCCCCGGCCGGTGCAGAACCGGAAGACGCTACCAGAGCTGCCCGGATAGCGAAATAGCCTGCGACACAACGACAAAGCGCCCGTGGACCGAGGTCCACGGGCGCTTCGAAGTAGCTGATCAGCGCTGGGCGACAGCCGTCGGCGGGATCGGCGCGGGCAGCGCGGTCTCGCCTTCCAGGAACTTGTCCACCGCCGAGGCCGCGGCGCGGCCCTCGGCGATCGCCCACACGATGAGCGACTGACCACGGCCCATATCACCGGCGACGAAGACGCCGGGGATGTTGGTGGCCCAGTTCTTGTCCCGCTGCACGTTGCCACGGCCGTCGTAACCGACGCCCAGGTCGGTCAGCAGGCCCGGCTTCTGCGGGCCGACGAATCCCATGGCCAGCAGCACCAGGTCGGCCTCGAGGGTGAAGTCGGTGCCTTCGACCTTCTCGAACCGGCCGTTGGCCATCTTGACCTCGTGCGCCTCGAGCCCGGTGACCTTGCCGTCCTTGCCGACGAAACGCTCGGTGTTCACGGAGAACACGCGCTCGCCGCCCTCCTCGTGCGCCGAGGACACCCGGTACATGAGCGGGTAGGTCGGCCACGGGGTGGAACCGGCGCGCTCCTCCGGCGGACGCGGCATGATCTCGAACTGGTGGACGCTCTCGGCGCCGTGCCGGTGCGAGGTGCCGAGGCAGTCGGCGCCGGTGTCGCCACCACCGATGATGACGACCTTCTTGCCCTTCGCGTGGATGGGCGGCAGGCCGTTCTCGTCGGTGATGTCGTCGCCGAGCTGGACGCGGTTGGCCAGCGGCAGGAACTCCATCGCCTGATGGATGCCGTCGAGCTCACGGCCCGGGATCGGCAGGTCGCGGGCGATGGTCGCGCCACCGGCCAGCACGATCGCGTCGAAACGCTCACGCAGCTGCTCGGCGGTGATGTCCACGCCGACGTTCACGCCCGCCTTGAAGATGGTGCCTTCGGCCTCCATCTGGGCGAGGCGACGGTCGATGACCGACTTCTCCATCTTGAATTCCGGGATGCCGTAGCGCATCAGGCCGCCGATGCGGTCGTCGCGCTCGAACACGGTCACGGTGTGACCGGCCCGGGTGAGCTGCTGGGCGGCGGCCAGGCCGGCCGGGCCCGAACCGACGACGGCGATCTTCTTGCCGGTCAGGCGGGTCGGGTACACCGGGGTGACCCAGCCCTCGTCGAAGGCGTTCTCGATGAGCTCGACCTCGACCTGCTTGATGGTGACCGGCTGCTGGTTGATGCCGAGCACGCAGGACGCCTCACACGGAGCCGGGCACAGGCGGCCGGTGAACTCCGGGAAGTTGTTGGTGGCGTGCAGGCGGTCGATGCCCTCGCGCCAGGCACCCTTGTACACCAGGTCGTTCCACTCGGGGATCAGGTTCCCCAGCGGACAGCCGTTGTGACAGAACGGGATACCACAGTCCATGCAGCGGCTGGCCTGCTTCTGCAGGGAGTCGTGCGAGAACTTGTCCTCGTAGACCTCTTTCCAGTCGAGCAGTCGCAGCTCGACCGGGCGCCGGGTGGGAAGTTCCCGAGAGGTGTGCTTCAAAAATCCCTGAGGATCAGCCACGAGCGGCCTCCATAATCGCCTCGTCCACGTCCTTGCCGCTCTTCTCAGCTTCGGAGATGGCGAGCAAAACCTTCTTGTATTCGCGGGGCATGACCTTCACGAAGTGGTTCACCTGCTGGGACCAATCGCTCAGGATGCGTTCGGCCACAGCCGAACCCGTTTCGTCGCGGTGGGTGGTGATGATGTCGCGCAGCCAGGTGAAGTCGTCACCGGAGAGCTGCTCGATCGCCTCCGCCTGATCCGGGCTCACGCGCGCGGGCAGCGTGCCCTCCGGGTCGTAGACGAACGCGACACCACCGGACATACCGGCGCCGAGGTTGCGGCCGGTGCCACCGAGGATCACCACGCGGCCACCGGTCATGTACTCGAGCGCGTGGTCGCCCACACCCTCGACGACCGCGGTGGCGCCGGAGTTACGGACGGCGAACCGCTCGCCCGCCACACCGTTGATCAGGATCCGGCCGCTGGTCGCGCCGAACATGATCACGTTGCCCGCGATGATGTTGTTCTCGGCGACGAAGCCCTCCGGTGCGGTGAGCGACGGGCGGACCACGATGTGACCACCGGACAGACCCTTGCCGACGTAGTCGTTGGCGTCACCCTGCACGCGCAGCGTGATGCCGGCCGGGACGAACGCGCCGAAGCTGTTGCCCGCCGAACCGTTGAAGGTGATGTCGATGGTGTTGTCGGGCAGGCCCGCGCCACCGTAGAGCTTGGTCACCTCGTGGCCGAGCATGGTGCCGACCGTGCGGTTCACGTTGGTGATCTTGGTTTCGATCTGGACCGCCTGGCCACGCTCGAGCGCGTCGGCGCTCTGCGCGATCAGCTCGTTGTCCAGCGCCTTGTCCAGACCGTGGTCCTGGGTGCCGGTGCAGCGGGTGTTCTGGTTCATGAACGCCGTCTCCGGCATGTCCAGAATCGGCGACAGGTCCAGCTTGGCGGCCTTGAAGTGCGCCTTGGCCTTGCTGGTGTCGAGCAGGTCGACCCGGCCGATGGCCTCGTCGAGCGTGCGGAAGCCCAGCTCGGCGAGCAGCTCACGCACCTCCTCGGCGATGAACAGCATGAAGTTCTCGACGAACTCCGGCTTGCCGGAGAAGCGCTCGCGCAGCACCGGGTTCTGGGTCGCGATGCCGACCGGGCAGGTGTCGAGGTGGCACACGCGCATCATGATGCAGCCCGAGACGACCAGCGGAGCGGTCGCGAAACCGAACTCCTCGGCGCCGAGCAGGGCGGCGATCATCACGTCGCGGCCGGTCTTCATCTGACCGTCGACCTGGACCACGATGCGGTCGCGCAGGCCGTTGAGCAGCAGGGTCTGCTGGGTCTCGGCCAGGCCGAGCTCCCAGGGGCCACCCGCGTGCTTGAGCGAGGTCAGCGGCGAGGCGCCGGTGCCGCCGTCGTGGCCCGAGATGAGCACGACGTCGGCGTGCGCCTTGGACACGCCGGTGGCGACGGTGCCGACACCCGGCTCCGCGACGAGTTTCACGTGAATCCGCGCCTGCGGGTTCGCGTTCTTCAGGTCGTGGATCAGCTGCGCCAGGTCCTCGATCGAGTAGATGTCGTGGTGCGGCGGCGGGGAGATCAGGCCGACGCCCGGCGTGGAGTGCCGCACCTCGGCGACCCACGGGTACACCTTGTGCGCGGGCAGCTGGCCGCCCTCGCCCGGCTTGGCGCCCTGGGCCATCTTGATCTGGATGTCGGTGGCGTTGGTCAGGTAGTGCGCGGTGACGCCGAAGCGACCGGACGCGACCTGCTTGATCGCCGAACGACGCCAGTCGCCGTTCTCCTCGACCTCGAAGCGGGCCGGGCTCTCGCCGCCCTCACCGGAGTTCGAGCGGGCGCCAAGGCGGTTCATCGCGATCGCCAGGGTCTCGTGCGACTCGGCCGAGATGGAGCCGTAGCTCATCGCGCCGGTCGAGAACCGCTTGACGATCTCGGCGGCCGACTCGACCTCGTCGATCGAGATGGACTCGCGCTGACCGGTCTTGAACTTGAACAGGCCACGCAGCGCGGCCAGCCGCTCGGACTGATCGTCGACCAGCTTGGTGTACTCCTTGAAGATCGAGTACTGACCGCTGCGGGTCGCGTGCTGCAGCTTGAACACCGTGTCCGGGTTGAACAGGTGGTACTCGCCCTCACGACGCCACTGGTACTCGCCGCCGACCTCGAGCTCGCGGTGCGCGCGCTCGTTGCGGTTCTCCAGGAACGCGGTGCGGTGGCGGATGGCCACCTCTTCGGCGATCTCGTCCAGGCCGATGCCGCCCAGCGGGGAGCGCAGGCCGGTGAAGTACTCGTCGACCAGGTCCTGCGCCAGGCCGATGACCTGGTACAGCTGGGCGCCGTTGTAGGAGGCGAGGGTGGAGATGCCCATCTTGGACATCACCTTGAGCACGCCGTTGCTGGCCGCGGTGCAGTAGTTCGCGACGGCCTTGCGGTAGTCGGCGGCCAGGTCACCGGTCGAGCCGGGGATCTGCAGCGAGCCACGCTCGAGCATGTCCTCGATGGTCTCGAAGGCCATGTACGGGTTGATCGCGGCCGCGCCGAAGCCGACCAGCATCGCCATGTGGTGCACCTCGCGGGCGTCACCGGCCTCGACGACCAGGCCGACCATGGTGCGGGTGCGCTCGCGCACCAGGTGGTGGTGCACCGAGGAGGTGAGCAGCAGCGACGGGATCGGCGCCAGCTTCTCGTTGGACTCGCGGTCGGACAGCACGATGATCCGCGCGCCGCCGTCGATGGCCGCCGACACCTGGGTGTTGATCGCGGCCAGCGCTAGTCGCATGCCCTCGCCGCCCTCGGCGACCGGGTACAGGCCGCGCACGACCACCGAGCGCAGCTCGGCGTGGCTGCCGTCGTCGTTGATGTGGACCAGCTTGGACAGCTCGTCGTTGTCGAGGATCGGCTGCTCGAGCGCGATCTGCTTGCACGATTCCGGGCCGGGGTGCAGCAGGTCGGCCTCGGGGCCGATGTTGCGCTTGAGGCTGGTGACGACCTTCTCCCGGATGGCGTCCAGCGGCGGGTTGGTGACCTGCGCGAACAGCTGGGAGAAGTAGTCGAACAGCAGGCGCGACCGGTTCGACAGCACCGCGATCGGGGTGTCGGTACCCATCGAGCCCAGTGCCTCGCCGCCGGTCTTGGCCATCGGCGTGATCAGCAGGTTCAGGTCCTCGGTGGTGTAGCCGAAGATCTGCTGACGGATCAGCACGCGGTCGTGCGACATGTGCACGTGCGGGCGGTCGGGCAGGTCGGCCAGGCGGCTCACGCCGGCGTCGAGCCACTCCTGGTACGGCTGCGCGGCGGCCAGCTCGGACTTGAGCTCGTCGTCGGTGACGATGCGGCCCGCCTCGGTGTCGACCAGGAACATCTTGCCCGGCTGCAGGCGGATCTTCTGGACCACGGTGGAGGGGTCGATGTCGAGGACGCCGACCTCGGAGGCGAGCACGACCAGGCCGTCCTCGGTCACCCAGATGCGACCGGGGCGCAGGCCGTTGCGGTCGAGCACGGCGCCGATCTTCTTGCCGTCGGAGAAGCAGACGGCGGCGGGGCCGTCCCAGGGCTCCATCAGCATGGAGTGGTACTCGTAGAACGCCCGCCGCTGCGGGTCCATGTTCTCGTTGCGTTCCCAGGCCTCGGGAATCATCATCAGAATCGCGTGGTGCAAGTCACGGCCACCGAGGTGCAGCAGTTCCAGCACCTCGTCGAAGCGCGCGGTGTCACTCGCACCCGGCGTACAGACGGGGAAGATCTTCTGCAGGCGGTTCTTGCCCGCCTCGTCCTTGCCGAACACGTCCGAACGCAGCAGCGCCTCACGCGCGCGCATCCAGTTCTCGTTACCGGTGACGGTGTTGATCTCACCGTTGTGGGCGACCCGGCGGAACGGGTGCGCCAGCGGCCACGAGGGGAAGGTGTTGGTGGAGAAGCGCGAGTGCACGATGCCGATGGCCGACTCGACGCGCTCGTCCTGCAGGTCCAGGTAGAACGCGCGCAGCTGCGGCGTGGTGAACATGCCCTTGTAGATGAAGGTCTCGCCGGACAGGCTCGGGAAGTACACCGATTCCTTGCCGACGGAGCCCTCGCCGGAGCCGGACTTGCCGAGCTCGTGCTCGATCCGCTTGCGGATCACGTAGGCGCGACGCTCCAGATCCAGGCCGGAGAGCTGCTCGGCCGAGTTCTTGGGCGAGCCGATGAACAGCTGCCGGAAGGTCGGCATCGCGTCGCGGGCCAGCGCGCCGAGCGAGGACTCCTCGATCGGCACCTCGCGCCAGCCGAGCACCGCGAGGCCCTCTTCGACGACGATCTTCTCGACACCGTAGGCGGCACGCGATGCCTCGCGGCGGGACTGCGGCAGGAAGGCGATACCGGAGGCGTAGGAGCCGACCGGAGGCAACTCGAAGTCGACGACCGCGCGGAAGAACTTGTCCGGAAGCTGGATCAGGATGCCCGCGCCGTCGCCGGAGTTCGGCTCGGCACCGGCGGCACCGCGGTGCTCCAGGTTCAGCAGGGCCGTGATGGCCTTGTCGACGATGTCTCGACTGCGTCGTCCGTGCATGTCGGCGACGAACGCGACGCCGCAGGCGTCGTGCTCGAATGCCGGATCGTAGAGCCCGGTGACACCGGGTGACCTGTGGCCAGGAAGTTGCGTCATGCCTCTGCCTTCAAGAAAGTCGGCTGTCGATGAATCGGCCGCCCGTTGAGTTGGGCCCTTCGTCGTTTCGCCTCCGTCAAGACTGCGTCCGTACGATCCGAAACCAGCGGCGATGATGGTTTGCGGCGTGCAGTCACGTCTCCAGTTGTCCACCCGCTTCGTTGACGTAGTGGGTGCTCAGAGGTAACGGAACGCTTACACATCCCTTACCTCCGTGCGGGGTTCACCCGCTAGTCTTGGCCCGGTTTCACCGGACCCCGAAACAGGTGGTTGTGCCGAACAGGGGTGCGTTCGGCGTAAGAGCAAACGATAAGTCAGACCGCAGACCCAACCAACTAAGGTCGTGCTAAGAAACCTGTCTAGCTGGGGTTTGTAACGGCGGCATGCTTCGTCGCGCGCGTCGTCCAGTGTAAAGCAGAGCGGGGGCCGGATCGATCCCGAACAACCCGCGCCGACCTGCGCGAACACCGTGGCGGAGCAGGTCCGAAACACTTGTTGGCACCGGGCCGAAAGCTGAACTCACCTGCACCGCAGCAGAATTCCCAGACAATGCGCAGGTCAAACCTGCGCGCTCCGCTAACCGGGACAGAACCGGTGAGATATTTCCGACAGCGGCTCCGACGTGGCCTCGCAGCCATCCGACCGTACGGTCTGTATCACGATTGTGCGACACAGCACACTGCTGGCTAATTCTGGAACAGTGGCGTTCGCCACAAAGGGGCCTCTACCAACCGGTAGGTACGGATCGCCGGGGTCGACACGCCGAGGTGGCCTGGGCATGTGACCTACACCGCCGGCTCGCGACGATGCCGGGGCCCTACTACTGTGAGGCTGACCACAAGGGGGTCCTCGACACTCGGTGTGTCGGGTCGCTGCCTGTCACGCTGACACAACGAATCCATGACAGTTTCGCCATGCCCAGTGGAGCGCACGACCCGGGAGAACCCAATGACCGGCACACTCACCTGGCTCGGCGGAGGCCTCGCCTCGCCCCGGCGCCGGGATTCCGAAACGGGCTCCGACCTGGCCTACAACCATGAACAGGGCGGCTACGTCGTCACCGGTGCCGCCGTGCTGTTGTTCGCCGCGGTCGCGGGCATCGTCACCGCCGCCGCCCTCGCCGCCGCCGACGGGATCGGCGCGTTCGCCGTCGTCGCGCTCGCGCTGGTCGTCACCGTGGCCGCCGCCGCGCTCGGGCGCGCGCTGGCCACCACCCGGCCCGGCGCCGCCGACCGGGTCGGCACCGCCGCGCGGATCGGCGTCGGCGTGCTGGCCGGCGTGCTCGTCGCCGAGCTGGCCTCGACCGTGCTGCTGGGCGGCACCGTGGACCGGGAGCTGGACGTGCGGGCGCAGGCGAGCGCCGAGAACGCGCCGGTCGTCGTCGCCGCGCGGACCGAATTCGACCAGGCGAGCGCCGATCGCGCCGCGCTGGACGTGAGCATCGCCAAAGCACAGGCCGATATCGACCGCGCGCTGGTCATCGCCCGGTGCGAGTACAACCCGACGCCGGAGTGCCCGCAGACCAGGATCACCGGCGTCCCCGGCCGCGGTCCCGAGGCCCAGACCGCCAACGACATGCTCGACGACTCCCGGAAACAGCTCGCCGCCGCGCAAGCCCGCACCGACCAGCTCGACCAGCGGGTCAGCACCGAGACCGCCGAGCTGGCCGCCGCCCGCGCCACCGCGTTCGCCGAGGCCGACCGTGGGCTCGGCGCCCGCTGGCTGGCCATGAACGGCTACACCACCGACCACGCCGGGGCCGGCGCGCTGCGCGTGCTCATCCTGCTGGCCGGTGTCCTGCTCGCCCTGCTTCCCCTGCTGCTGCGCTGGTGGCGGGGGGAGACCTCGCTGGACCGCCGGGTCGATGCCGAAGAGGTCGCCGACCGGGCCCAGCGCGAGGCCGACGCCGCGATCGCGGTGAAGCGGGCCGAGGTGCGCACCGAGGCGGCCGCCCTGCGCGCCGACCACGAACTCACCTCGGCGCGCCTGGCGATCGAGGCCGACACCGTCATCGATCGGGAACGTCAGCGCACCAGGATCATCGCCGCCATCGGCGGTTTCGAGCTCGGGATCACCGAGCCGCATCGAAAGGACGACTCCGTGGCTCTGGAGCCGAACGTCTCCCAGCAGCAGCTGCCCGCCGGGTACCTGCCCAACGCGCTGCCCGCGGGCGCGCCGCAGGCCGGTGCGCTGGTCCCCGCCCAGCCGGTGGTCGCCGCCGCCGCGCCCGCGCAGGCGCCGACCGGGGGCGGCGGACTCGAGCTGCCGATCATCGGCACCGTGCCGTTCACCGACACCGCCGCCCGCTGGATCCGTCCGCTGGTGCCCTCGTTCGTCGCCAACGCGATCGACTCGGCCACGCACCCGCTGCGCACCGCGCGGCAGGCGTTCGAGGAGGTCGAGGAGGTCACCTTCACGCTGCGCCGCAGCCGCAAGGTCACCGTCGACACCCAGGACTCGCAGGCGCAGCAGCAGCAGATGATGGTGCCGCCCGGCTACCAGCTGCCGGGTCAGCCCGCGCAGGGGTACCTGCCCGCGGGCTACCCGCAACAGGCTGCGCCGCAGTACAACCCGTACGCCCAGCAGATCGCCTCGACCGTTGTCGACGCGCCGTCGACCCGGTACCACCCGGACCCGCGCCAGTACCAGGCCGCGCCGACCTACACCGCGCTGCCCGCCGGTCAGGGCAACACGCTGCCGACCGCCGACGGCTACGGCGAGCTCCCCGGCGGCAACGCCAACGAGCTCCCCGGCGGCGGTCAGCGTCAGCTGCCGCCCGCCCGCTGATCCACGGGTCAGCGACGAGGGCATCGCCGAAGTCGGCGCCGGTTCGCTCGGCTGGGCAGTCGCGGCCGTCCGACCGACCCCGCCGCCATCGACGACGCGGCCGAGGCGATCCGGCGAAGGCAAGCCGCCGTGGGGCCGGATCGGCACCGGCCCCACGGCGTACTCACGCGCGGGTGTTCTTCGTGCGCACCGCGCTGTAGGCGGCGAACAGCAGCACCGCGACGATGCCGAGCACCGTCAGGTGGATACCGCTGACGAACGCCTGGTGCGCGGAGGACAGGAACTCCTGCGCCACCGTCGCCGGGAGCTCACGGGCGACCTCGACCGCGCCGCTGAGCGAACCGGACGCCGTCGCCACCGCGTCGTCCGGCAGCAGTGACAGGTCGAGGCCACGGCGGAAGATCGCCATCACGGTGCTGCCCAGCAGGGCGACGCCGAGCGCGAGACCGGTCTCGTAGGCGGTCTCCGAGATCGCCGCCGCCGCACCGGCACGCTCCGCCGGGGCCGAGCCGACGACCAGGTCGGCGGCCACCGTCATGGCCACACCGGCGCCGAGGCCGATGCCGACGAAACCGAGCACGAACGCCTCGGCGCCGCTGACCACGTCGACCAGCAGGAAGGCCGCCGTGCCGAGCGCGGTCGTCACCAGCGCACCGGCCAGCACGACCGCGGCGCGCCAGCGCCGCACCAGCCAGGCCGCCGCGAGCGAGCCGAACACGCTGGCCGCGAGGCCGGGCAGCATCAGCAGACCCGCCTCCAGCGGCGAGCGACCGAGCACCAGCTGCAGGTACTGCGAGCCGAAGAACAGCACACCGGCCAGCGCGAACACCGCGAGCAGGTTGGTGAACACCGCGACCCGGAACCGGGGCAGCGCGAACAGCCGCAGGTCCAGCATCGGATCGGCCAGGCGACGCTGCCTGCGCACGAACAGCACGCCCGCGAGCACACCGGCCAGGCCGACCAGCAGCGCGCCCACCGTCGGGCCGTGCGCGGCGGTTTCCTTCACCGCGTAGACCACCGGGACCAGCGCCAGCATCGACAGCACCGCGCTGAGCCCGTCGAACCGGCCCGGATTCGGGTCCCGCGATTCGGGGATGAGCAGTGGCGCGAGCGCCAGCAGCACCAGCATGACCGGCAGGTTCACCAGGAACACCGAGCCCCACCAGAAGTGCTCGAGCAGCCAGCCGCCGACCAGCGGACCGGCCGCGGCGCCACCGCCGGCCATCGCGCTCCACACGCCGATCGCCAGGGTGCGCTGCCGCGCGTCCTGGAACATCGAGCGGATCAGGCCGAGCGTGGCGGGCATCAGCGTGGCACCGGCGACACCCTGCAGCACGCGGGCCGCGATGAGCATCTCGGGCGAGACCGCCCAGGCGGCCAACGCCGAGGCGATGCCGAAGCCGACGGCGCCGATCAGCAGCAGCCTGCGCCTGCCGATCCGGTCGCCGAGGTTGCCCATCACGACCAGCAGGCCGGCGAGCACGAAGGAGTAGACGTCGATGATCCAGAGCAGCTGCGGTGTGCTCGGTGCCAGGTCGGCGCTGATCGCGGGCACGGCCAGGTCGAGCACGGTGGCGTCCACGGCGAGCAGCAGCAGGGCGAGAGCCAGCACACCGAGGCCGGCCCACTCGCGCGCGGTGGCGCGCGGCGGGGCCGTGGCGGTGGTGACGGGGGTGTTCATCGGTTTCTCGACTTTCTGAGTTGGTAAACCGTCCAGACGGTATAGTAACAGAGAAACCGTCCAGACGGTACAGTGATTGCCGTGAGCCCCGGCACCCGCGATCGCATCCTCGACGCCCTGGAGACCCTGCTGCTCGAGCGCGGCGCGGCCCAGATGACCCTCGACAACGTCGCCGCCGCGGCGGGCGTGTCCAAGGGCGGGCTGCTGTATCACTTCCGGAGCAAGGACGCCCTGCTCGTCGGCTTGGTCGAACGACTCGGTGAACGCGCCCACACCCAGCTCGCGGAGGTGCGGGCGGGCGGCACCCCGGCCGCCGAGTGGTACCTGCAGACACCCGACCCCACCGCCGAGGCCGACGCCGTCGAACTCGCGCTGTACCGCTCACTGCTGGCGACCATGCGCACCATCGACGCCTCGGCGGGCAGCGAGCCCGACGAGGTGCAGACCGCCCTCGACGGCGTGATGACGGCCTGGTCGGACGGCCTCGACGAGGAGGTGGACGACCCCGTCCGCGCCGACACCATCCGCCTGGTCGGCGACGGGGTCTACCTGCGCGCCCTGCTCGGCCTGCCGCAGCTCGACCCCGCCCGCTACCGCGCCGTCGTCGACCGGCTACTCGAGCGCTGAGTACACATTTTCAGTGGACATATGTACTCCGAAACGAAATCGGCGGGCGCGGAACGCACACGATGCCGTATCGCGGCGGAAAACAGACCACTGACTGGTCATATAGCCAAGACCATCAGCCAGTGACCTGGGCTACACATTGTCGCGGTGCCCGATACTCGGTTTACAGTGCGTGAGTGATCCACAGCAACGGACCGAAGCGCGCGGCGCCGTGGGGCTCACCGCTGCTCGGTCCGGTCGAGGAGAAGTCGTCCATCCGGCGGGTCCGCGTGCAACTGCTGCTGACCGTGCCGTTGCTCGTGGCCAACCTGATCGGCATCACGATGATCGTGGTGCTCGCCGGCTTCGTGCTGCCCGGCCCGACCGTCTTCACCAGGCAACTGCTGCTGATCAACGCCGTCTTCACGCCGCTGTGCGCCGTCGTCGCGCTGGCGGTGGGCACCGTGTGGGGCACCCTCGCCGGCCTGCGCACCATGCGCTGGGCCACCGACCCCGACCACGTACCGACCCCACCCGAGCAGCGCGTCGCGGTCTCGGCGCCGCGCTGGATGGTGTTGCAGCAGGCGGTGCTGTGGACGCTGGCACTGGTCACGCTGACGATCGTCTATGGCGTGGTCGATCCGGCGCTGATCCCCAAGGTGGTGCTGTCCATCGGCGCGGCGGGCATTGTGGTGTGCGCCAACAGCTATCTGATCGTGGAATTCGCGCTGCGGCCGGTGACCGCGCGGGTGCTCCAGGCCGACCCGCACCGCCGCCGCGGCATCGGCGTGTTCGGCCGGACCATGCTGTCGTGGCTGGTCGGCGTCGGTATCCCGGTGGCGCTGTCGATGATCGTCGCGGTGTGGGCGCTGGCCGATCCCGCGGTGAGCAAGGCCAGGCTGGCGGTCTGCGTGCTCAGTCTCGGCGGTTCGGCGCTGCTGTTCGGGATGCTGCTGATGGCCCAGGTCGTCGCGGCGACGGTCGCCCCGATCAAGGGGGTGCGTCAGGCGCTGCGCCGGGTGGAGGACGGCGATCTCGACACCGAGGTCACCCTCTACGACGGCACCGAACTCGGTGACCTGCAGAGCGGTTTCAACCGGATGGTGCACGGCCTGCGTGAGCGCGCGCTGATCGAAGACCTGTTCGGCAAGCACGTCGGCCACGATGTCGCGATGGCCGCGATCGCCTCCCAGCCGGTGCTCGGCGGTACCGAGACCGAGGCCGCCGCCCTGTTCATCGACATCATCGGCTCGACCACCATGGCCGCCACCCGGCCCGCCCCCGAGATCGTCGGCATCCTCAACCGCTTCTTCGACATCGTCGTCGACGAGGTGGAGCGGCACGGCGGCCTGCTCAACAAGTTCGAGGGCGACGCCGCCCTCGCCGTCTTCGGCACCCCCGCTCCCCTGCCGGACCTGGCCGGCTCGGCCCTGTCCTGCGGCCGCGCCATCCAGCGCAGGCTGCGCGACGCCTCCGACCTCGACGCGGGCATCGGCGTCGCCGCGGGCCGGGTCGTCGCGGGCAATGTCGGCACCCACAACCGCTACGAATTCACCGTCATCGGCGACGCCGTCAACGAGGCGGCCCGCCTGTGCGAGCTGTCCAAGAACTACGACGAACGCCTCCTCAGCTCGGCCACCACCCTCGCCCGCGCCGCCGACTCCGAAACCGCCCACTGGAACCTGGGCGACACCGTCACCCTCCGCGGCCGACTGACCCCCACGCAACTGGCCGTCCCCAAGCTTTCGGCGCACACCCCGGACCCGACGACTGTGACCGCCCAGTCGACCGAGTTGCACTGAGTCGGCCCGAACAGCGACTGTCCGCCTTCCCAACCCCGCACGCCCCGACCTCGAGGAGGGGCAGGCCGACGCAGTCGGCCGTCGCGGCCGTCCCGCCGATCAGGCGCCGTGGCGTACGCGACGAAGGAGCAAGCCACGGTGCCGGGAGGGGGGGGCGCGGGGGGGCGGCGC